>JBBRZO010000006.1:0-203447 GCA_038236615.1 Caulobacterales bacterium | reverse complement strand
GGGCGAGGTGGCGGCCCCCGGGTCGCGCGAAGCGCGCGCCCGAGGATAAACTCCGCCGACGGAGTGGGCCGTGGTCCACACAGGGCTTCAGGATCGAGCACCATCTGAGTGGGCCTTCCTTCGCCTATGTGCGGTCGGAAGAGCCCACTCCACCACTTCGTGGTCCCCCTCGCCCAATGGGCGAGGAATTTAGAACGTCAGGGCGCGTAAGCCCGCATGAACACCCGCGCAGCGGCCTTGGCGGTGCGGTCGGCTTCCTCTTCGGTCGGCGGATCGCCCAGGCCCAGCAGCGCCTGGGTCTGGCGGTGGCTGACCACCATGCCGGCGAAGAAGTCGGCGGCCTGGGCGATGTCGTCGATGACCAGCCGGCCGGCCTGGACCTCGACCTCCAGGAAGCGGGCCAGCTGGGCGCGGCTGGCCTTGGGGCCGTTCTCGAACACCTCACGGGCCAGGTCCGGCAGCTCGGCGGCGCTCTGCATGGTGATGCGCATCAGGCTGTAGGTGCGGGCCGTCACCACGGCGATCAGGGTGCGGGCGTAGGCGGCCAGGGCCTCCTCGGGGTGGGCCTCGGCGTCCGGCTCGCGCAGGGGGGCGGTCATGCTGGAGACCCGGCGGGCGACCAGCTCGCGGACCAGGTCGGTCTTGGAGCCGAAGTGGTTGTAGACCGTCTGCTTGGAGACCCCGGCGCGGCGGGCGATCTCCTCGATGGGCGCGGCCAGGCCCCGCTCAGCCAGCACCTCGGAGGCGGCGTCGAGGATGGCCTCGGACTTGGCGAGGTCAATCTGTCCGGCGAGGCGCGGCATCTAGTGGGCCTCCGATTTCGTCATATCAGGACCTCCCGGCGCCATCTTGGCCGGAGCCGTGAAGATCGACAGCACCGCCGCGGCCACCGCGCCGAGCGAAAGCAGGGCGAAGGCGTCGCCGAAGGCCAGCAGCGAGGCCTTCTGGAAGAGGATGTAGTGCATGGCCTTGTAGGCGGCGCCCTGCGGGTCGGCGACGCCCAGCTGCTGCATGCGCAGGGTCAGGCCGGCCATCATCTGGGTCGCGCCGCCGCTGGCCGTGCTCATCGCCGAGGAGATCTCATTCATATGCACCGCCGTCTGGGTGGCCAGGGTGGTGGAGATCACCGCCATGGCCAGGGCCCCGCCGACATTGCGCGACAGATTCACCAGGCCTGACGCATCCTTGATCATCTGCGGCGTCAGGGTGGACATGGTCATCTGGGTGGTGGCGATCATGGCCACCATCACCCCGACCCCTCGCCAGGCCTGCAGGCCCGCGAACTGCCAGAAACCCCAGTCGGCGGTGACGGCATGGCCCAGCCACATGCCCCACGCAACCATGGAAAACCCGGCGATCATCGGCAGGCGCGGATCGACCTTGCGCACGATCGAGCCGATGGTCGGGCCGGTGAAGAACATGCACAGGCCCGAAACCAGCATGGTGGTCCCCACCTCGGCGGCCGAGTAGCCGCGAATCCGGCCCAGGAACAGCGGCAGGATGAAGGTGCCGCCATACAGGCTGGCCCCCGAGACCGAGGTCATCATCACCCCGAGCGCGAAGTTGCGGTCCTTGAAGGCGCGCAGCTGCACGATGGGCTTGGCATAGGTCAGGTTGCGCCAGATGAAGGTCACGCCGGTGACGGCGGCCAGCACGGCCAGCCAGAGGATCTTGTCCTCGTGGAACCAGTTGTCCTTGGCTCCCTCCTCGATGACGTACTGCAGGCTCATCAGGAAGATGGCCATCACGCTGAGGCCGAACCAGTCAAAGTTGGTGGCCAGCGACTTGTCGCCCTTGTCGAAATTACCGTAGCGCCAGACCAGGAACAGGCTGAGCGCACCCGGTCCGACATTGATGAAGAACAGCCAGCGCCAGTCCAGCCACTCGGTGACATGGCCGCCCAGGGTCGGGCCGATGGTCGGCGCCAGGGTGACGATCATGCCGGTGATGACATTGGCGGTGGTGCGCCGCTCAGGGGGAAAAGCGCTGAAGGCGGTGGCGAACACGGTCGGCACCATGGCCCCGCCGACGAAGCCCTGCAGGGCGCGGGTGACGATCATGAAGTCGATGCTGTTGGAGAGGCCCGCCAGCACGCTCATCAGGATGAAGCCGAAACAGCTGGCCAGGAAGACCCGCTGGGTGCCCCACAGCCGGCTCAGATAGCTGGAGAGCGGGATCATCACGACTTCGGGGATCAGGTAGGCGGTCTGGATCCAGCTGACCTGGTCGGCGCTGGCCCCGACCCCGGCCTGGATCTGCGGCAGCGAGGCCGAGACGATCTGGATGTCGAGGATGGCCATGAACTGGCCGATGACCATGCCGCCGAAGCCCAGGAACAGCATGCCCCAGTTGACGGTCGAGCCGTCCATGGCGATCTGCGGCCCCGGTTTCCCAGCAACGGCGGGTTTCCCAGCGACGGCGGGCTGGGGCAGCGTTCCGGCGGTGGCGGCGGCCCCGTCCGGCATGGCGCTAGCGTCCTGCCTTAGCCAGGATCGGCTGGTCGACGGCGGAGTCGGCGAAGCCGGCCCCGCTGCGGTCGCGCACATCGACCTTGACCTCGACCGACAGCCCCGGCCGCAGGGCCCGTCCGGTGGAGCCGGAACGGTCGATGGCGATCTTCACCGGCACCCGCTGGGCGATCTTGGTGAAATTTCCTACCGCATTTTCGACCGGGATCAGGGCGAACTCTGCTCCCGTCGCAGGCGCGAAGCTGTCGACCCGGCCCTTGATCGTCGCCTTGCCGAAGGCGTCGGCGCGGATCTCGACCGGCTGGCCGATGCGCAGCCGCGACATCTGGGTTTCCTTGAAGTTGGCGACCACGAAGGTCTGGCCCAGCGGCACGATGGCCATGAGAGATGCGCCCGGCTGCACCAGCTGGCCGGGCCGCACCGAGCGGGCCCCGACCACGCCGGCGACCGGGGCGCGGATGACGGTGCGGTCCAGGTCGATCTTCGCCTGCTGCACGGCGGCCCGGGCGGCAGCCAGCTGGGCCAGGGTCTGGGCCTTGGCCGAGCCCAGCGACTGGGCGGACTTCTGCTCGGCGTCCAGGGCGGCCTTGGCCTGGGCGACGGCGGCGGCCGACTGGGCGGCCCCGGCCCGCACCGACTGGACCTTCTGGTCCGAGACCCAGCCTTTTTGGGCCAGGTCGCCGTAGCGCTTGATGTCGGCGCTCATCCGGCCGGCGTCGGCCTGGGCGCTCTGCACCCCGGCCTGACGCTGGGCGATCATGGCAGTTTCGAGAGATGCCTTGTCGTCGACCGCCCTGACGGCGGCCTCCAGGGCGTCGGCGTTGGCGATGGCCTGGTCCAGTCGGGCCTGGATCGAGGCGGGGTCGATACGGGCGACGATCTGGCCGGCCTCGACCCGCTGGTTGTCGCTGACCAGGACCTCGACCACATAGCCGCCGACCTGCGGGCTGACCTGCACGGTGTCGGCCTGGACGAAGGCGTTGTCGGTGGTTTCGAAATGCTGCTTGTCGGCCCACCACAGGCCGATGCCGACCAGCAACGCCAGCCCGGCGACGCCGGCCACGGCGGGAGCGATCATCTTCTTGGAGAAAGCGGGCATCGGCCCCCCGGCGAGCGTGTGCGGCAAAAATGGACGCTGAAGGTCAAGTTTGGATATACGCCGCTCGCAGCGGGCGGCAAGTGTAAAATGGACGCAGGGGTCCAGAGTTCAGGGATATTCCTCCTCACCCGCGTAGCGGGGGAGGTGTCCCGAAGGGACGGAGGGGGCGGGGGTCGTGCGCGGCCTTTCCGCTGGCCGCCCTTGCCAACCCTCTCACACCGTGAACGCGGTCGCCCCCTCCACCACTTCGTGGTCCCCCTCCCCCGCACGCTTCGCTGCGGGTGAGGAAAGGGGTAGAAAAGCCGCTCACGTTCGGAGCGTCTCATGCGCCTATTCCGTTTCGCCGCCCTGCTCTGCGTTCTGCTGATCGGCGGCGCACCGGCCATGGCTGCTCCCAAGACCGGCCTGAACGCCGTCGCCGAGGGGTATGTGAAGCTGGTGCTCAGCGTCGGCGAGCATGAGGACGGCTATGTCGACGCCTATTACGGCCCGGCCGAATGGGCGGCGGCGGCCAAGGCCGACAAGCGCGGCCTGCCGGAACTGTCGGCCGAGGCGGACCGGCTGATTGCCCTGGCCACGGCCAGCGCCCCCGGCAAGCCGGGCAGCCTGGAGGCCCGTCGCAAGGCCTTCCTGATCGCCCATCTGAAGGCGGTGAAGTTCCGCATCGCCATGATCGGCGGCGCGAAGTCCAGCTTCGCCGACGAGGCTCAGGCGCTGTTCGGCGTGAAGCCGCAGCTCAAGCCTCTGAGCGACTTCGATCCCGTGCTGGCCAGGATCGAGACCCTGGCCCCTGGCGAGGGAGCGCTCTCCGACCGGGTAGAGGCCTTCAGGAGCCGCTACATCATTCCCAAGGACCGGCTGGACGCGGTGATGCGCGCCGCCATCGCCGAGTGTCGCTCGCGCACCCTGGCCCATATCAAGCTGCCGGCGGCCGAAGCCTTCACCCTGGAGTTCGTCACCGGCAAGTCCTGGTCGGGTTACAACTATTACCAGGGCGGGGCCCAGAGCCTGATCCAGGTCAACACCGACCTGCCGATCTTCGTCGACCGCGCCGTCGATCTGGGCTGCCACGAGGGTTATCCGGGCCACCACACCCACAACGCCCTGCTCGAGGACCGGCTGGTCAAGGGGAGAGGTTGGATCGAGTTCGAGGTCTATCCGCTGTTCTCGCCGCTCAGTTTCATCGCCGAGGGCGAGGGCAATTTCGGCATCGACCTGGCCTTCCCGGGCGAGGACCGCACGGCCTTCGAGGCCAAGGTGCTGTATCCGCTGGCCGGCCTGGATCCCGTCACCGCGCCCGCCTATGCGCAGCTGCGCGAAGCCTTGAAGGCCCTGGCCGGGGCCAGGATGACCATCGCTCAGCTCTATCTGGACGGAAAGATCGACCGCGAGACAGCCATTACCCTGACCCAGAAATACAGCCTGGTGTCGCGCGCCCGGGCCGAGCAGGCGGTGCGGTTCGCCGAAAACTACCGCAGCTACATCATCAACTATGGCCTGGGCCAGGACATGGTCGCCGCCTATGTGACCGGCGCGGGACCAGGCCAGGACGCCCGTTGGAAGCGGATGGAAAACCTGCTGAGCGCGCCGAGCCTGCCGGCCGATCTGAAGCCCTAGTCGTCTTCAAAGAACCGCATTAGAACACGCCCATGACGCGCTCTTCGCCGGTCCTCTATTGGGTGCTGGGTCTGCTAGGCCTGTGCGCGATCTTTGGCTTCTACAACGGCTTCACGACCGCCACCCACCGGGACACGCCCGCTTGGGCCGGCGGCTCGACGTTCGGCGCCAAGTCCAGCCAGGCGGCTCCCCCCGGCTATGATCCGCCCGACGCCCAGCCGCTGAGCGACAGCCTGCCGGCCCCCGCCCAGGCCGCGCCGTCCAGTTCGGATGCGGCGGACAAGGCCAAGCCCAAGGACGCGGCGGACAAGCCTGCCAGTGACGAAACCACCGCCACGCCGGTCGGCGAGCCCAAGCCGGTGGCCCTGCCCGCGCCGACGGGGGAAAAGCCGGTCCCGGCCGAAAAGCCCAAGCCCCCGGCCGCCAAGCCAAGGCCGGCCCCCGCGCCGACTCCGGCGGAACCCCCGGCCGCTGAACCCGCGGCCGCCGCACCGCAGCCCGCCGTGCCCTACTAGGGCCTTTCGGTTGAAGGGTAGGGGGCGCCCGCCCGGACAGTCCGCAATCGATGCGCTAGGAATGGCGATGCTCAAGCTGCGCAAACCCATTGTCATCGGCCTGGCGGTCTTCCTGGCGATCTACGCGGCGCTCAGCCTGGCGATCGTCGTCGACGGCCTGACCGACCGGGGCGGGCGCAGCGACGTCGCCATCGTCCTGGGCTCAAAGGTCTATCCCAGCGGCCGGGCCTCTCCCAGCCTGAGGGCCCGCCTGGACCGCGCCCTGGACGTCTATCGGACCGGCAGGGTCAGGGCGGTCATCGTCAGCGGCGGGACCGGCGTCGAGGGCTTCGACGAGGCCCAGGTCATGAAGGCCTACCTGATGGCCCGTGGCGTGCCGGACCAGGCGATCCTGCAGGACAGCGCCGGCGTCACCACTCGGGCCACGGCGCGCAACAGCGCGGTGCTGATGCGCCGCCATGGCTGGCGGACCGCCATGGTGGTCACCCAGTATTTCCACGTCTCCCGCACCACCCTGGCGCTGCGCCAGGCGGGTGTGAGCGTCAACGCCACGGCCCACGCCCGGCTGTTCGAGCTGCGGGACCTTTATTCCATCCCGCGCGAGGTGGTCGGATACGGAGTGTATCTGGTCCGGTGATCGCCCCGGCGACCCCTTAAGGGGCGGTCCGGCCGCCCTAGTAGGTAATGCTGGGATACCAGTCCACGCCGCGTCCGCCCGGCGTCAGGTCCAGGACGTTCCACAGCACCATCAGGTCCGGCTCCGTCGCCGGGTCCTTGCCCGGATCGGCCGACTCGAAGCCGAGTTCCGCGCCCCAGAAGTGGCGGATGGTTCCGTCCTTGCGGGTGAAGACATTGTAGGCGGCGGTGTCGGTCCCGTCGTCGGAGATGGCGTGGTAGTCCTGGCTGAACTGGCTGTTCACATCGAAATACATCGGCAGGTTCTTCCAGCCGCGCTCGACCTTGAAGGCCACCTGGCGCTCGATGGGCGAGAGGCCCACCACGGCCAGAGCGATGCGCTGGCGGATGTGGTCGGCGTTGCCGTTCAGGCCGCTGAGCAGGGCGGTGCACATCGGGCAGGGCCGCGCCCGCTTGGGGCCATACATCCAGTTGTAGACGAACAGGGTGTCCTTATCGCCGAACAGGGCCTCGAAGCCGATGGGATCGGCGCCCTTGACGCTGCTGGCCTCCCCCAGAAACTGGTACTCGCCCTTCACCTCGCCGCCGGGCGGCAGGGCGCGGCGTTGGGCGGCGACCCGGGCGATATGGCGATTGAGCTCTATCTCCTCGGTCAGCAGCGCCTCGCGGGCAGCGCGGTACTCGGCGCTCTCGTTCGGCTGGCGGGCGCGGTTGTTGTGGGCGATCGCGGCGGCAGGTCGCAGGCTGGAGCCGTCGGCCATGGCTGTGTCTCCTGGTTCAAACCCATCTAACGCGCCGCCATCCTCATACGTTCAGCGCGGCGAGCAGCTCGTCCAGCTGCCCGAACTGCTCGGGCATCGCCTCTTCCGCACCCCTCTCCGCCTCGAGGGCTTCCTTCGAGGGGTAGAGCTCACGCAGGATCAGCAGGGTCCGGCCGTCCCGTTCCTCGAAGGTGACCGTGGTGACGGCGGCATCGGGGCTTTCGTCATTGGTCCAGACCAGGCGCGAGGGCGGGGTCACCTCGATGTAGCGGCCGAAGAAGGCGAAGCTGTTCGCGGCGTCCTCGCCGAACTCCAGCCGATAACCGCCGCCGGTGCGGACATCCATTTCACAGGACCGCAGATGCATGCCCATCGAGCGAGGCGACCACCAGCGCATCATCAGCTCTGGCGTGGTCCAGGCCTGGAACACCAAGTGGGGCGGGGCGTCGAAGGTGCGGGTCACGACCAGCTCGCGCTCGGACGTCCGTTCGACCTGGGTTGGGTTAGTCATCGATCCGCTCCCTGCGTTTCAGGTCCTCGACCACCGCGTCCAGCGCGTCGAACCGCGCGGCCCAGACCTGGCGATAGCGCTCGATCCAGGCCGCCTCCTCCTCGAGCCGGCGCAGGCCCAGCCGGCAGGTCCGCACCCGTCCGACCTTGCGGGTGGTCACGAACCCGGCCTGCTCCAGCACCCCGACATGCTTCTTCATGCCGGTCAGGGTCATGTGGAAGCGGTCGGCCAGCTCGGTGATCGAGGCGTCGGACCGGCCAAGCTGCTCCAGCACGCCGCGCCGGGTGGCGTCGGAGAGGGCGGCGAACGTGGCGTCGAGGTGTCTAAACTGAACCATATGGTTCAGTGTGTAGCGCGGGGATTGGCGACAGGCAAGCGGCGGATGCGCTAGAAGCGATCGAGTCACCAAACGAGACCCCGATGAGCCAGGAACAGATCACCATCCAGGCCGCCGACGGCCCCTGCCCGGCCTATGTGCTGACCCCGGACGGCGCCGGGCCCTGGCCGGGTGTCATCTTCTACATGGACGCCTTCGGGATTCGGCCCGGCATGGTCCAGATGGCGACCCGGTTGGCGTCCGCAGGCTATGTCGTCCTGTTGCCCGACCTCTTCTATCGCCACGGCCCCTACGGCCCGCTGGAGCCCAAGGAGGTCTTCAAGGGCGACTTCCGCGCCATCGTCGGCCCGCTGACCGAGAGCACCGACAACCACAGGGCCGCGGCCGATACGGCGGCCTTCATCGCCTACCTCGACAGCCGCCCGGATGTGGCGAAGACCAGGCTGGGGACGGTCGGCTTCTGCATGGGCGGCGGCATGGCCCTGACCGCCGCGGCCTTCTACCCCGACCGCATCGGCGCGGCGGCCAGCTTCCATGGCGGGCGCCTGGCCACCGACCTGCCGACCAGCCCGCATCTGCAGCTGGAGAAGATCAGGTGCGAGATCTACCTCGCCGTCGCAGAGAACGACCAGAGCTACCCGCCCGACATGGCCCAGCGCTTCGAAGCCGCCCTGGACGCGGCGGGGGTTACCTGGCGGAGCGAGGGTTACATTGGAAAGTTGCATGGCTGGATGAAGCCGGACATGCCGGTGTTCGACGCCGAGGCGGCCGAGCGGGGGTGGGGCGAGCTGGTGGCCCTGTACGACCGGGCCCTGGTCTAGAGGGCCGGGCTTGGCGTTCAGTCGGCGGAAGTGCGACGAATGCGGCGCCACAACGCAAGAGCGCCGTACATTGTGCCGGCCCCTCCCAGTCCGACGAGGGTCGCCCGCCATAGGATCGACCACCAGCCAAAAGTGGTGATCCTGGCGTCCTCCATGGCGGGTATCCCGTCGACGTCGGCCGACAGGTTTTCGCCAAACCCCAGAAAATGAAGGGCGGCGAGCACCGCGATCACGAAGAACAGAACGCCCGCGATCAAGGCATACCGGTGTCCCCTCAACGCACCGTCTCCTTCTCCTTCGGCGCGGAAACCTTGCGTGTCCGGGGCTCGGACTTGGGCTTGGGGAGCAGGCGGAAGCGGCTCTGGCACCAGGCGAAGTCGATGCCGATGTCCAGCAGGGCGTCGGACCGCCCGCAGGGGCAGGCGAATTCCATCACATCGACCACCCGATAGGTCTCGCCGGCCACCAGGGGCGCCGGCAGCCCCGTCGCATGGTTCGGGCCGGCGTTGACGCACAGCACCAGGTCCCCAGGGCCGACAGTATCGCTCATGACTTCCACCCGTTTTTCGAGAGCGGAAGATAGACCCTGGCCCGTGAGGGGCAAGGAGGGTTTCGCCGACCCGCCGTTGACGACCGATCCGCCCTCCCGCAGATGAGTTGCATGCCGCGCCAGATCCTCCTCGTCCGCCATTGCCAGTCGCAGGCCAACGCCGACGGGCGCATCGAGGGCCGGGGCGACTCCCCCCTCAGCGATACCGGCCGCGAGCAGGCCCGGCGCGTCGCCGCCTTCGTCGCCGCCCACGGTGTCGGCGAGGCGACCCTGATCGCCAGCCCCCTCGCCCGCGCCCGGGCCACCGCCGCCGAGATCGAGGCCCTGTGCGGCTGGACCGCCTCGCACGACCCCCGCATCCGCGAGGGCGAACTGGGCTGGATGGAGGACATGGCCTACGTCGATGTCTTCAAGCACATGGCCGAGCACGGCTTGCGCGTCCTCGACCACGACGTCCACGGCGGCGAGGCGCTGGACACGGTCGCCGAGCGCTGCTGGGCCGCCCTGAGCGAAGTCCTGGCCGTGACCGAGGGCCCCCTGATCGCCGTCAGCCACGGCATCGCCATCCACGCCCTGGTGGAGCGCCGCTTCGGCCACGCGCTGAGCCTGGCCCAGATCGGCAATGGCGATGTGTTCGAGCTGTGGATCGAAGGGGACGCGGCAGCGGCGCCGCCGGTGCGGCATCCGCTGGGCTAGAAGGCGGGAGACGCGGTCCAGGCGGCTGCCAGCCGCTGGGCCCTGGCGATTTGCGCCGGGGTCATCTTGGCGGCGACCAGGTCACGGCTCTTTGCCGCTTCCGACTGGTCTGAAGTCGATCGTGATGCGGCGAGACTGAGCCATTTGTGCGCCTGCACATAGTCCTGCGCGACGCCCAGGCCATTGGCGTACAGGAGGCCGAGGTTGTTCTGGGCGTCGGCGTCGCCCTGGTCCGCCGCCTTGCGGTACCAGGCGGCCGCCTGGGCATGGTCCTGAGGCACGCCCTTGCCGCTGTCGTACAGGAGCCCGAGGTTGTTCTGGGCGTCGGCATGGCCCTGGTAGGCGGCCTTGCGGTACCAGGCGGCGGCCTGGACATAGTCCTGAGGAACGCCCCGGCCCTCATCGTACAGGAGCCCGAGGTTGAACTGGGAGTCGGGATCGCCCTGGCCCGCCGCCTTGCGGTACCAGAATGCAGCCTGGGCATAGTCCTGCGGCACGCCCTGGCCCGTGTCGTACAGGCGGCCGAGGAACCTCTGGGCCAGGCCTTTGCCCCCTTCGGCCGACTTGCGGAACCAGACGGCCGCCTGAGCATAGTCCTGCGGAACGCCCTCGCCGTTGTCGTACATCATTCCAATGTTGAACTGCGCTTCCTTGTCCCCCCGGTCAGCCGCGGGGCGCCAAATCCGCATAGCCGAGACGAAATCGCCGCGCAGATAGGCGTCCTCCCCCTTCGCCAGGGCGTCAGCCATCGCGGTCCCAAACAGGCTCATGGCCAAGGCCAGGCCGGCGAGCGAGGATCTGGTCAGCGTGCTCATGGCTCAACTTTATGGTGTTGAAACAGACGAGCGCAAGCGGGCAAATCGGGCGACAGGAGAAGTATTGCGTCATTCTGCCCGGCGCCTAAGCTGGCCTCGGCTGACTTTCGGGGGAGAGATTGGGATGAGCCAGGCTAGCGCGACCAAGGCCGGCGTCACGGCGTCGATGCCGTTCTACGTCATGATGAGCACCCTGTGCCTCGGCGTGGCCGTCCTCGGCTTCATGCCCAGCTTCTTTCTGCCGCTGGTCCAGGGCGGGTTCGTCCGGCCGCCGATCTTCTACATCCACGGCCTGCTGTTCTTCGGCTGGACGCTGTTCTTCTGCGCCCAGACCTGGCTGGCGGCCAAGGGACGGACCCTGGCGCACCGCGAGTGGGGCGTGCTGGGGGCGGCGTTCGCGGCCGCCATGGCGTTCAGCGTCATCGCGGTGGTGGCGACGCGCCTGAACCAGACCCCGCCCATCCCCGCCGGGCCGGGATCGGCCAGCTTCGCCTGGGTGGATGTCTCGGGCATGCTGTTCTTCCTGACCTGCCTGGCCCTGGCCTTCGCCCGGACGCGCCAGCCCGAGATCCACAAGCGGCTGATGCTGCTGGGCACCCTCTCCCTGCTCAACGCCCCCATGGCCCGCTGGACCGAGGTCCTGTTCGGCGCCCACCAGGGCCCGCCCGGCTCCTTCCTGGAGGCCACGTGGTTCAACCTGGCAACCATCGGCCTGATGCTGATCCCGATCCTCAACGACGCCCGCACCACCCGCCGGATTAGCCGCGTCTACCTGGTCGGCGTCCCGCTCTACGCGGTCATGGACCTGACCTGGCCCCTGGTCTGGAACACCCCCGCCTGGCTCAGCGTGGCCAACGCCATCAAGCATATCGCCGGCTGACGGTTCGGGCGGCCCGTCATGACCCATCGGCGCACCGTCATCCTGGGCCTCGCCGCCGCGTCGCTGACAGCCCCGGCCCCAGCGTGGGCGAAGGGCAGGCCGCTTTTCAACGGCAAGGACCTCGAAGGCTGGACCCCGGTCGGCGACGCGAACTGGGCGGTCAGGGAGGGCGCGCTCTCGGCGGACAAGGGCGGGATCAGTTTCCTGGTGTCGAAGGACAGTTTCCGCGACTTCGACCTGCGCGCCCGGTTCTGGGTCAGCCCCGACGCCAATTCGGGGATCTTCATCCGCTGCTCCGACCGGGACAAGATCACCGCGACCAACGCCTACGAGGTCAACATCTTCGACACCCGGCCCGACCCCACCTACGGCACCGGCGCCATCGTCAATGTCGCCAAGGTCTCGCCGATGCCCAAGGCGGGCGGCCGGTGGAACCTCATGGAAATCCGCGCGCGCGGCGACGTCTTCTCCGTCGTCCTCAACGGCCGCAAGACGGTCGATTCCGCCCGGGACGTCACGCACGCCGAAGGCCCCATCGCGCTGCAGTACGGCGCCGGCGCGGTAAAATTCCGCAGCGTCGCCATCCGGACGCTCTGACGCGCCTCCGGGCCGAACCTCAAATCTGCAACCGCATTGCCGCGCTTAGCCTGGTCCGGAGTTATCGTTCGTCTCGACTTCCGACTGAGGCTTTGTGAGTTTGCCGACGGCAGTAAGGACTTCGTCGACGAGTGTTAGGCAGCGATCAACATAAAGCTCCGTCATGTAGTAAATCCAAGGTTCGCCGTTGCGGGAGGAATGGCGAAACCAATTCTGCGGTAGGCCGTGGCTCGCTATCTGGGCGGCGAAGACGGCCCGCCGTTCCGAGGGCCATTCGAAGCCATTGTGGAACATCATGTTGCGGTACAAGAACAGGCCCATGAGCACCTTGCCGTAGTCCTTTGGCAGGAGTGGCGTCAGCTTCGTATCGACGGCGAGTTGGCGAATTCCATCGACGAGACTTTCGCGTCGGCCCTTCGATTCGAAAATGACGTGCGGGTCCCAATAGTCCGCGTGCGACCGCCGTTCTCGATCGGTCAGGCCGTCATCTTTTGTTGAGTCGACCGATGCCACAGTCGCTTGGCCCAGCGCCGCGAACAGACTGGTGAAAAGCCCCTCGAACATTGGCGCTAGCATACCCACCGCTGCCATACTGTTGGCGGCGTCCTGGAACACGGAATGCTCCATCTGGTCGACCCACATGGACTCCGCGATCCAAGCTTCGTGCACTTCGGCCGTCTGGACGTGAGACGCCAGTTCCTTGATCTCCTCGTTCAGAGCCACGTTAGCCTGCCGATTACGATGAATAAGGCTGCGGACCGCGGCCATCTGCGCTTCGAAGTCGACGCCCTCGAAGAATACTAGCCCCCACTCTCGGTCAGGCATCTTGAAGAAGTTCATGCACACTCCCCCCGCCCAAAGCTCCCCGAAGGCGGCTCACTCCACGTTGAACCGGAAGCCAAATAGTCCGAAATCGGCGGACGTAGCATCCATTCCTCGCCACTGGTTCTGGCTCTGAAGGTCGCGCGAACGTAGCAGGCCGATGTGATGCGCCAAATTGGTATTGCGTCCCCTGATTTCAAGAACCGACTTTGCCTATCCTTTACAGGCTAGTCGGCAATTCTTGAATTGGGCCAGTGCGCGGCTAGCAAGATGAGGCTTTTTCGCGCCGACTGATGGTGGATGAAGACGCCGCGCGCTTCCTCCCAGAGATGGCGATGCTTGATCGTATCGTCGATCAGTACGTCGCCGGGTTGGCAGTGGGCACGCTTGTTGAATGCCATGCAGGTGATGATCGGCACACCCGGGAAGTGTTCTGCCGCCCACGCGACTTTTTGAGCCTCGGCCCATCCGCCTTTTGGACAACCAGTCAAGATGGTCGGGGAAAGATGGGCGACGGCTTCGAAGAGGACGCGCGCGTCGGACATCAGTGGCAAGGCGCCGTAGAAGTTCTCCGCCTCAGCCAAGCGTCGCCAGAAGGTCGGAATACCGTATTGCGCCTCGAAGACGCGGGTAGGCATGCCCAGCAGGGCGGTGGCGGCCGCCTCGAAGTCTGCCAGCACACCGTCGCAGTCGAGGAAAAGTCGGGCGGTCATTGGGGCGAGGGGATCACGGTCAAAGATAGATCGCCAGCCCGATGTCAGCGATGGCTTCGTCCTCCTCAAGAACGCGCACCGAGTCCCGGGCAATCCCGCCCTTCGCCATCAGATGATCCCGCAACGCCTGGCCCGAGAGATCGCCAAGTGCCGATAGGGCAAAGGTCGCTAACACTCGAAGGCCGATTCGCTGGCAGTTCTCAAACGGGGCTACCTCGCGCGTATCGATCAGCGCGGCGACGCCCGGCACGCCCACCAGGCGCTCAAGTGTGTCGGCGGCGAACCTGGGCGGTCCCGCGCGGGTTGAGGCGGCGATCAGCACCGTGCGAAGCGCCCAGAAAAATCGCTGGCGGGCTGCGAAGTTGGGGCCCCAATCCTTTTGTAGCAGCAGCTTCATCACCAGCGCGCCCAAGACCAGTTCCTCTTGGTAGGAGGCCTTTGTCGTGAAAAGGCTGCGCAGGCGGCCCAGGAAGTCGCCTTGGTCCTCCAACGCGATCCCTTCGAAGGCGACATGGTAGGAAAAAAGCGTTCCGGAGCGCGCGCTTTGCTCCAGCCAGCCCTTGGGATAGCGGTGCAGGCTGACGCCGTGCGTGTTCGTGGGTGCCGCGAGGTCTTCGCCGTCCAACGCCAGGAGAAGATCTACGTCCGAGCCACCGTGCGCGTCGCCGCGCGCCTTGCTGCCGTAAAGGAGGAGAACGGGGCCGGTCATCGGCTTCTTGAAAGCTTCGAGATCAAAGTGGAGAAAAAGACGGTGTAGAGGATGACGGCCAAGGCCGCATGGGCATCCTGCACCATGGTCAACGGCCACTGGTTGGCGTGGTTGTGGTTGGTGAAGCCGATCAATAGCGTGATGTCGAAACTCTTCTGCCAGGGGTGATTGATCGGCGGCGAGAACGGGACGACCGCATAGATGACGCCAAAGGCGGCGTAGACCGCGCCAAACAACACGCTAGGTCGGCTCACCGACTCGCCCCAGCCGTTGGTCAGCCCGAAAGCCCACATCAAAGCGAGGTTCAGCGCGTGAAATGGCGCTTGCCGTAGCGCCTTGCGCTTGCGGGGCCATGGCGAGTACCGAATGTGGTACCAGTCTTCTTGGACCCGCGCGCGATTGCGCTGCAATTCGTGAAGCTCGACGGTTCGGTAATAGACGTGCTCGTCGCCGACAGTGGCGTGGCTGAGCATGATTGACCGCAGCACGTGCGCCCGAGTGCCTCCTAGGCGATACCATTGGTGGAGGGCGTGCTCCTTGCTCGAACGCCTCTTCGGGTCGAGCCCGCTAATCATCGCCGCGACTAGAGTCTTGGGATTGTCGATGAAGGTGCGCACAAGGTCGGTCTTATTGCCTGAAACCCCCATGCGCTCCCAAGTACAGCCACGGAACTCACACTTTTCGAAGGTAGTCATGGCCAAGGAGCTGCCGACGAACGCGCAGTTCTTGAAATGGGCGCTGTTCCATGTGGAATAGGCAAAGTCGCAGCCGATGAACCGGCACTCATCGAACATCACGATGGGTGTTGCCTGAAAGCGCCCTTGGAAGTCGCATTCACGGAAGGTGATGTTCCTTACCATCAGCGTCTCGCCGGCCTCGATTTTCTTGGTCAAGGTATCGCCGGGAATGAAGCGTCGCGTTGGGCCAGAATCGCGCGTCAGGTCCCAATCATAGGGCTCGCCGACCATCTGGACCTCGGGTCCGTAGATTGGCTCCCAAAAATTCGTCGCCCGCCGGTTGCCGATATGGCCGGCGACCTTAGGTGCGTCTTCGGTGACGAGGACGTCCACCGACACCGCCAGTTGGGGGTCGTTGCGGCGTAAAAGGCCAAGAAGCTTTTTGAACATCACCGCCCTCCCCGCGTGTGACATCGGACTTTCGTAGTCTAGACGCAATTCCTGGTCGAGCGTGAAGCGGTTCAGTAGCCGTTGGTCACACTAACCATTCATCCCTTATGCGAACCGTTCCACGGCGAAATGAATCGACTCAGCCACCCCCCAAACGCAAAACGGGCGGACCTCTCGGCCCGCCCGCTCGCAACTCTAGCGCCGTAGAACCCCGCCCTTAGCTGGCGGCGGCGTCTTCCGGTTCTTCCTTCTTCGACAGGTCTTCGCCCGTCTCCTGGTCCACGACCTTCATCGACAGCTTGGTCTTGCCGCGGTCGTCGAAGCCCATGAGCTTGACCTTGACCATCTGGCCTTCGCTCAGCACGTCCGAGGTCTTGGCGACCTTGTCCTTGCTGATCTGGCTGATGTGGACCAGGCCGTCCTTGGCGCCGAAGAAGTTCACGAAGGCGCCGAAGTCGACGACCTTGACGACCTTGCCGTTGTAGATGGCGCCGACTTCCGGCTCCGAGGCGATCGACTTGATCCAGTCCTTGGCCGCATCGATCTTGGCCTGGTCGGAGGCGGCGATCTTGATGGTGCCGTCATCGCCGATGTCGACCTTGGCGCCAGTGGTGGCGACGATCTCGCGGATCACCTTGCCGCCGGTGCCGATCACTTCCCGGATCTTGTCGAGCGGGATCTTGATGGTCTCGATCTTCGGCGCGTATTCGCCCAGCTCTTCGCGGGGCGCGTCCATGGCCTTGCCCATCTCACCCAGGATGTGTTCGCGGCCGGCCTTGGCCTGGTCGAGGGCCTTTTCCATGATCTCCAGGGTGATCCCGGCGATCTTGATGTCCATCTGCAGGCTGGTGATGCCTTCGCTGGTGCCGGCGACCTTGAAGTCCATGTCGCCCAGGTGGTCTTCGTCACCCAGGATGTCGCTGAGGACCGCGTAGCCGTCGCTTTCCAGGATCAGGCCCATGGCGATGCCCGAGACCGGACGGATCAGCGGAACGCCCGCGTCCATCATGGCCAGGGAGGCGCCGCACACGGTGGCCATCGAGGAGGAGCCGTTGGACTCCATGATCTCGGAGACCAGGCGGATGGTGTAGGGGAAGTCTTCCGTCGACGGCAGGATCGGACGGACCGCGCGCCAGGCCAGCTTGCCGTGGCCGATTTCGCGGCGGCCGGGGCTGCCCATGCGGCCGGTTTCCCCGACGCTGAAGGGGGGGAAGTTGTAGTGCAGGAGGAACTTCTCCTTGTAGGTGCCTTCCAGCGCGTCGATGAACTGCTCGTCGTCGCCGGTGCCCAGGGTGGCGACCACCAGGGCCTGGGTCTCGCCGCGGGTGAACAGCGCCGAGCCGTGGGCCCGGGGCAGCACGCCCACTTCGGAGACGATCGGGCGGACCTTGTCGACGGCGCGGCCGTCGATGCGGATGCCGGTGTCGAGGATGGCGCGACGCACGACGTCGGCTTCCAGTTCCTTGAACACGCCGCCCAGCTTCAGGGCGTCCGTGCCCTCAGGGTTGGCGTCCGACTTGCCGAGGGCCGCGATGGCCTTCTTCTTGGCGACGCCGATCGCTTCGTAGCGGTCCTGCTTCTTGGTGATCTTGTAGCCGGCGATGATGTCGGTCCCGACCAGGGTCTTCATCTGCGCCTTGATGGCGTCGGTGTCTTCCGGTTGGAACTCGAAGGGTTCCTTGGCGGCGTGCTCGGCCAGTTCGATGATGGCGTCGATTACCGGCTGCATGCCCTTGTGGGCAAACTCGATGGCGCCCAGGACGATCTCTTCCGACAGTTCCTTGATCTCGGATTCGACCATCATCACCGCGTCGGACGTGCCGGCGATGACCAGGTCCATCGCGCTGTTCTTCAGCTCGTCGATGGTCGGGTTGAGGATGTACTGCTGGTTGATGAAGCCGACGCGGGCGGCGGCGATCGGGCCCATGAAGGGGGCGCCGGAGATGACCAGGGCGGCCGAGGCGCCGATCATGGCCAGCATGTCCGGATCGTGCTCCAGGTCGTGGGCCAGCACGGTGCAGACGACCTGCACTTCGTTCTTGAAGCCCTTGACGAACAGCGGACGGATCGGCCGGTCGATCAGGCGCGACACCAGGGTTTCCTTCTCGGAGGGCCGGCCCTCGCGCTTGAAGAAGCCGCCCGGGATCTTGCCGGCGGCGTAGGTGCGCTCTTGATAGTTGACGGTCAGGGGGAAGAAGTCCTGGCCCGGCTTGGCGGCCTTGGCGAAGACGGCGGTGCAGAGGACGACGGTCTCGCCCATGGTGACCAGGACCGCGCCGTCGGCTTGACGGGCGATACGGCCGGTTTCCAGGGTCAGCGGCTTGCCGTCCCAGCTGATGGTCTTTTTCTTGATATCGAACATGTGGGTCTTTCTTTCATTCCCGCGGACGGATTTCCTGCGGGGCGGACAGGGCGGCGTTTGCCGAAATCCAGTCCAGTGTCGGGCTCGGTGAGGACGTTCCTCAGCGAGCGGATAGTCGAACGCCCCGGCCTTTGCGGACCGGGGCGATCGGGAAGTTCGCTTAGCGGCGCAGACCCAGCTTTTCGATCAGGGTCTGATAGCGGTCCGCGTGGGTCTTCTTCAGGTGGTCCAGGAGCGACCGACGTTGCGAGACCAGCTTGAGCAGGCCGCGACGCGAGTGGTTGTCCTTCTTGTGGGTCTTGAAGTGCTCGGTCAGGTTGACGATCCGCTCAGTGAGGATGGCCACCTGGACTTCGGCGCTGCCGGTGTCGGCTTCGCCGCGGGCGTGTTCGTTGATGAGCGCGGTCTTGCGCTCGGCCGTGATCGACATCGGGTTTTCTCCGCTCTAGGCCTGAATGAAGACCCGCACCGGATTGAGCTGTCCGGCGCGCATCTCGGCCAGGGCGACCAGTCTCTTTCCCTCCATGGCGGAAACCATTCGCGAGCCGCCGGTGAGGCGGGCCTTGAGGGTTTCGACCTGTCGGGGAAGGAGAACGATGGACCGTCCCTGGGCCAGCCGGAAGGCGTCCTCTGCGGTCACGGCCAGCACCGGGATGTCGTCCAGTGCGGTCTCGACCGGGAGCATCGTCTCCGGAAGGCCGGGCTTATCGCTCATTTCTTCCAGTTTTTCCAGCGTTATCGCATTGTCTTCCCCGAACGGGCCGACGCGGGTGCGGCGCAGGCTGGCCACGTGGGCGCAGGTCCCCAGCTTTTGCGCCAGATCGCGGGCGATGGCGCGCACGTATGTGCCCTTGCCGCAGTCGATGGTCAGCTCGATATGGTCGGCGTCGGGAACGTCGGTGACGGTGGCCGAGTGGATGACCACCTTGCGGCTGGCCAGCTCGAACTCCTCGCCGCTGCGGGCCAGGTCATAGGCCCGCTCGCCGTCGACCTTGATGGCCGAGTAGTTGGGCGGGACCTGGTCGATCTCGCCGACGAAGTCGGGCAGCACGGCCTCGACCTGCTCGCGGGTCGGGCGCACGTCCGAACGGGCGGTGACCTCGCCCTCGCGGTCGAAGCTGTCGGTGCCGATGCCCCAGCGGATGACGAAGCGGTAGGTCTTGTCGCTGTCGACCAGGAAGGAGACGGTCTTGGTCGCCTCGCCCAGGGCGATGGGCAGGATGCCGGTGGCCAGCGGATCGAGCGTGCCGGCGTGACCCGCCTTCTGTGCGTTGAACACCCGGCGCACCCGGCCGACGGCCTGGGTGGAGGTGACCTCGTAGGGCTTGTCCAGGCAGATCCAGCCGGAGACCTTGTCGCCCTTTTTCCGCTTGCTCATTCGCCGTCGTCTTCGGTCTTGGCCAGGTCGGCCTGGACCTTGGGATTGTCGAACAGGCTGTCGATATGGCGGGCGGCGTCGAAGCTCTGGTCGTGGACGAACTTCAGGTCCGGCGTGAACTTCATGTCGATGTGCCGGCTGAGGCGCCCGCGCATGAACTTGGTCGAGCGGTTCATCGCCTTGACGATCTCCGCCTCATTGCCGGCCCCGGTCACCCCCGCGCCCAACGGCTCGACGAAGCAGATGGCGTGCTTGAGGTCAGGGCTGATCCGCACCTCGGACACCGTGATCGAGACGTTCTCGATGACGGGGTCGCGCGGCGGCTCCTCACGCAGGATCTCGACCAGCGCATGGCGGATCAACTCGCCGGCCCGCAGCTGGCGCTGGGTCGGGCCTGTCAGGACGGGTTTCTTGGGAGTGGTTCGGCTCATGATCTTACCTTTCAGACCGGACGGAGGATCGAACTCCCGACCGGCGGAAGGCGGCGCTTCTAGGCGCGTTGCGGGGCGGACTCAAGCCTTTCAAAAACCGCTCATCCCCGCGAAGGCGGGGACCCAGGTGTTTTTGAGAGCAGACGGCTGGCTAAGCCCTGTCTCCAGTTTTCCGGACCGCCTCAACCCCCGAAACATAAAAAGCCTGGGTCCCCGCCTTCGCGGGGATGAGCGGAATAAGAGGGGGGCGTGGAGTTATGAGAGCCCCAACCGCTCCCTGAAGAACCCGATCGTCCGGTTCTCGGCATCCTTGGTCGGCCCCGCATTGCGCAGGTGGATGGTCAGCACCGAATGCGGCGGGCGGCCGGTGCCGGGCGCGGCGGCGTCGTCTTCCAGGGAGATGTCCTCGAAGCGGTCGCCGAATGTCTCCTTCAGATAGGCGAACCGCGCGTCGGGCACGAAGGCGTCGCTCTTGAAGCGCAGGCCCAGCAGCGACAGGTCCTCGTCCTCGAAGCGCTTTTTGGCGCAGGCGATCTCGGCCGGCGAGGCGTCGATACAGCCCTTGCCCTTCTTGCCCAGCGGCAGCGAGGGCTGCGACAGCACCGGAGCCCTGACCGAGGGCTCGGTCATCATGGCCAGGGCGAAGCCGCCGGTGAAGCACATGCCCAGCGCCCCCACCCCCGGCCCGCCGCAGTCCTTGTGCGCCTTGCGCGCCAGGGCCCGCAGCCAGTCGACGATGGGGCTGGACCCCTGCCCGGCCCAGACATGGAATTCCCGCCGGATGCAGATGTTGAGGAACATCTGGCCCATGGCGTAGCCGACGGTGGCCTTCTTGCCGGGCTTGCCGAACAGGCTTGGCAGATAGACCGTCATCCCCGCCGCCGCCACCCGGTCGGCATAGTCGATGACCAGCGGATGCAGGCCGGGGATCTCGTGCATGATGATCACCGCCGGGCCCGAGCCCTTCTTGAACACCTGCCGCGTGCGGCCGCCGGACTTGAACTTGAAGCGCTCGTAGCTTTCCAGCGCGTCGATATCGGCCATAATGTTCCCCCGAGGATGGGGTGAGCCTAGGGGGGCATTTGGAATTTCCCAAGCCCGGACTGGGCGTGGGTTTAAACTTGGAAGGAAGATGAGGGAGGGAAGAAGCGCAAGCGGCCAGCGCTGGCCTAGGGCCGCTTCAGCGCCGCCAGGAAACCGTCCGGGTCGCGCAGGGCCAGGTCCAGACTCCGAAGCTTGCCGTCCGCGCTGGTGAAGTTCAGAGCCACGCGCCGGCCGAACGGGGTCCGGAGCGCCTCGGCCCGGACACGCCGCCGATCGATCCGGTGTTCCAGCCCCATGAAGCCGTAGGGTGCGATCATGTTGAACGGGAAATTCGGGGTGATCCACAGTTCGTCGCCGCGGATCGCGACCATCAGGCAGTTGCTCGCCCTGCCCAAAAGATTGTCATGCGCCCGGCCGGACGCTTTTCGCTCGCAGAAGACGGCGCCGACCGGCGGGCGGGGTATCAAAGGCTCGCCTCGCACCTTGCGGCTGCGGATGGAAAACCAGAACCAGGGTGGCCAGGTCAGCACCATGCCTACCGCCCAGACAGCGACGAAGATCGTCTCCCCCCGGTCCATGCGCCGGCCCTAGCTCCCCGGATAGCCGTAGTCGGTCTTGAACACCGCCGAGGTCGGGTCGATGCCGGGCACGGTCGGCATGCGCCATTCGCCGCGGAAGGCGAAGTCCATCTTGGCGCAGACCCGCACGGCGCCCTCGGGGGTGTCGCCGAAGGCGTAGACGCGCAGGCCTTTGTGGCTGGTCAGGTCGCCGACCGCCAGCCAGCCGCGGGTCGAACCGGGACAGAAGGCGCGGATCATCACCTTGCCCTCGGCCGCCTCGGGATCGATCTGGAAGAGCTCGCCCCGGCCGCCGTCGTCGCCCATCAGCTTGTCGAGCTGGCGGTTGATCGTCCCGTCGCGCGAGGGCATCGGGATGATGCCGACCGGCACGGCTGTGGCCCGTACGGCCAGCACCTTGGGCGCGCGCATCAGGCTCTTGGAGAAGACGAAGGTCAGGCCGGCCCCGGTCAGGCGGCGGGCCTCCGGCTCGGCGGAGTCGAAGGTGACCATACGCTTGTCGGCGGCGTGAGCGGCGGGAGCGACAAGGCTGGTGAGGGCGACGATCGCCGCCAGGCACAGGAAGCTTTTCATGGCGGGGTGTTTCTACCGGGCGGCGCGGGTGCGCAAGTCCGAGATTTCGCCTTCGAAGCCGGACAGCTTCCACTGCCCGCTCTCGTCGGTGAAGACCAGGACACAGGGCCCGTCCTTCTTCCGAGTGACGCAGACCCGGCCGTCGGGCATGGCCTTCAGCGCCGCCGCGATGGCCAGCCGATCGGGGATCGGCTTGTCGGGCGTGTAGCCGTAATAGTTGGCCACGCCCCGGAAGACCTTGGGCTGGATCAGGGCGTCGCCGGCGATGTCGGCCAGGCTCGGGGCCAGGACGGCGCCCAGCATCTTGAGCCGATCGTCCACGTCAGCCTTCTGAGTCTCGCGGACCAGGCGGGACTCGATGGAGGCCTTCAGGGCCTTGCGGTCGACATGCTGGTTGAAGCTCGCCCGGTCATCGTCGCGGATGGCGACCAGCAGGTCATGGACATCGCCGGACGCGTCCAGCCGCTGGACGGTGGCGCAGGCCGACAGGGTCATGGCGGCGAGCAGGAAGGGAATCAGGAGCTTGCGCATGGGGGCAGTTATCCTTCGTCCTGTGGCCTTTTCGCGGCCCGGACGAGCCGGAGGATGACGGTCCCGATCAAGATCGCCACCAGCAAGCCGGCGATGACGGCCAGCACGACCTTCGCGTCGATGAACAGCGTCCAAGGCTGCAGCCGGCCGTTCACCGCCTGGCGAACCGGGCCGCGAAGTGGGCGATGATCAGGCCCAGCAGGATGTTGGCCAGCACCGTCAGCACGAACATCTTGTCGAACGCCGGGACCTTCCAGCCGCCGCCGGCCTTGGACAGCGGCACGACGACGAAGTTCATCACCAGATAGACCACCAGACCCAGCAACGTCCCGCCCAGCCAGGGCCGACGCAGCAGAGATCCCGCGAACTGAATGTAGAGGGCGGCGATGATCATGCAGATCAGCGCCTGGGACAGGGCGCCGACCAGCATCGACTGCGTCCCCATCCCGAACGAGGCCTTGCCGTACCAGCCCCGGGCGACCGCCTGCAGGGTCCTGGTCCAGGGGTGGATGTCGTAGATCACCGTGGCGACGGCGATGTCGACCGCGCCGGCCGCCAGGCCCCCGCCGGCGATGGCGACGGCGTTGCCGTTGTTGTTGGCCATGGCTGGGCCCTCCCTATTTCGGGGAGGATGGGGTCAGTTCCGCGCGGCTGGCAAGTCAGGGCCCCCGTTGGCGTCCCGCAACGGCAGGGGCCAGGGATCGCCGAAGGTTCCACAGGGGCGAGGGTCCCGGGGGGTGTTGTCGAGCTGGAAGCGAACCGTGAGGCGAATGGCGCCGGGCTCGACGTTGGGCGGCAGGACCGCCTCGCTGGCCAGGCGCAGCGCGTCCTCGCACAGTTCGCAGTAGCCGGGCGTCTCAGCGGCCCGGCAATCGATCAGGCGGCCGTCGCCGACCCGGCATTCGATCACGGCCTCACCCGAAAGCCGGAGCCGCAGCGATCGCGGCGCGTAATATTGCGCCAGAGGTCTGCGATAGGTGAGCGCCAGGCCGGGCCGACTTGAAGCCACCGTGGCTGTCAGGGTGGGCTTGGCTGCGTCGCAATAGTTGTCGGTGAGTGGGATGGCAGTAACGGGCCGGCAGCCGGCCAGGCCTATCAGCAGCATCGCCAGCGGCCACCGCATGCTCAGCCCCCGCCGACCAGGGCGCGGGCTTCCTTGCTGCGGGCCTGAGCCGCCGGCGAAAGGTGGGCCAGGATGAAGGCGATGACCTCGCGTTCAGCCGCCGGGCTGTCGAACAGGCGCTGAGGCAGGAAATAGGTCGTCGGCCCGAAGAACAGCCAGGATTTGCGGATGAGGGCGATCTCGCTGACCGCCGACCAGTCGGTCACCACTAGCCGGCCGGGCGTGCTTAGGGAGAGGGCCTGTTCCTCGAAGCTGTAAGTGGCCGGGACCTTGGCCGTCTCACCGCGCGCGATGTGAGACTTGATTACCGCCCGTCCATTCCAGCGCACGATGGCGGTCATGCCGAACAGCGCCAGCATGTAGGCCCCCACCCAGATGATCAGGTCGCGGGTCAGGGTGGGCGAGTCCTGAATGATCAGGAGCTCACCCAGGACCAGAAGACCGACGATCGGAAGACACCCCACCAGCCGGTGGAGCCAGGCGCGAGGGCCCAGTAGGCGCCGGAAGATGACCAGCTGAAAGCCCAGGCCCTCGCCCAGCCCGATGTCGCCGCTGACCTGCATAGGGTCCCCCAAAAGCAAAGGGCGCGGAACCAGCCGGTCCCGCGCCCTCGCGTTCAATCACAAAGTGCAAACCGCCGCTACAGCGAGCGCTTGACCTCTTCGACGGTGAAGCACTCGATCTCGTCGCCTTCCCGGATGTCCTGGAAGCCGGCGAAGGCCATGCCGCATTCGACGCCGTTGCCGACCTCGGCCACTTCGTCCTTGAAGCGCTTGAGGGTCTGCAGGGTGCCCAGTTCGAGGACCACGATGTTGTCGCGGACGATCCGTACCTTGGCGCCCCGGCGCACCACGCCCTCGGTGACCCGGCAGCCGGCGACGCGGCCGACCTTGGAGATGTCGAAGGCCTGCAGCACCTTGGCGTTGCCCAGGAAGGTTTCCCGCTGGATCGGCGAGAGCATCCCCGAGAGCACGCCTTTGATGTCGTCCAGCAGGTCGTAGATGATCGCGTAGTAGCGGATCTCGACGCCTTCACGGACGGCCAGGTCGCGGGCCTGTTTGCTGGCGCGGACGTTGAAGCCCAGGATCGGGGCCCCGGCGCCCTTGGCCAGCATGACGTCGCTTTCGCTGATCGCCCCGGCGCCGCTGAGGATGATCCGCGCGCGGACCTCGTCGGTGCCGATCTTGTCCAGCGAGCCGATGATCGCCTCGGCCGAGCCCTGCACGTCGGCTTTGACCACGAGGGGCAATTCATTGAGCTTCTTCGACTGCAACCTCGCCATCATGTCGGCCAGGTTGGCCTGGGCGACGGGGGCGGCCCCGGTCTTCTCGCGGCGCTTGCGTTCGCGATAGTCGGTGATCTCGCGGGCCCGGGCCTCGTTCTCGACCACGGCCATGGCCTCGCCCGGCGCGGGCGCGCCGTCCAGGCCCAGCACCTCGACCGGGACGGACGGGCCGGCTTCGGTCAGCTGCTCGTCGCGCTCGTTGAGCAGGGCGCGCACCCGGCCCCAGTGGGAGCCGGCCACGACGATATCGCCGCGCTTGAGCGTGCCGCGCTTGACCAGCACGGTGGCGACCGGGCCGCGGCCCTTGTCCAGCTTGGACTCGATGACCACGCCTTCGCCCGAACGGTCGGGGTTGGCTTTCAGGTCGAGCACTTCGGCCTGCAGCAGGATGTTGTCGATCAGATTGTCCAGGCCGGTCTTCTTCAGCGCCGAGACCTCGACCAGCTGGGTGTCGCCACCCAGGCTTTCGACGACGATCTCGTGCTGCAGCAGATCGTTGATCACCCGCTGCGGATCGGCGTCGGGTTTGTCCATCTTGTTGACGGCGACGATAATCGGAACATTGGCGGCCTTGGCGTGCTGGATGGCCTCGATGGTCTGAGGCATGACGCCGTCGTCGGCGGCCACGACCAGCACCACGATGTCGGTGACATCGGCGCCTCTGGCCCGCATGGCGCTGAACGCCGCGTGGCCGGGGGTGTCGAGGAAGGTGACGCGGTGGCCGTCCTTCAGGCGGACCTGATAGGCGCCGATATGCTGAGTAATGCCGCCATGCTCGCCGCCGGCTACGTCGGTGGCACGCAGGGCATCCAGCAGGCTGGTCTTGCCGTGGTCGACGTGGCCCATGACCGCCACGACTGGCGGCCGGGTTTCCAGGTGATCGTCGATGTCCTCGTCGCCGATGAAGCCTTCTTCGACGTCGGCTTCCGAGACGCGGCGGACGGTGTGGCCAAATTCGGTGGCCACCAGCTCGGCGGTGTCGTTGTCGATGACGTCGGTGATCTTCATCATCACGCCCTGACGCATCAGGAACTTGATGACCTCGACGCCGCGCGTGGCCATCCGCTGGGCCAGTTCGCTGACGGTGATGACGTCAGGAATGATGACTTCGCGAGCGATGCGGGCCTGTTCGACCCCGCCGCCACGACGCTTTTCACGTTCACGTTCGCGAGCCCGGCGGACCGAGGCCAGCGAACGCATGCGCTCAACGGCGCCCTCGTCGTCACCGGCCAGGGTCTGGATGGTCAGCCGGCCTTCGCGGCGCTGCGGGGCGCCCTTTGTGCGCGAGACAGCCTTGTCGGTCCCAGGCGCGGCCTTGGCGCCGCGACGATCATCATCATCAGGGCGGCGGTCAAGATTGGCGCCGCCGGGCCGGGGCGCCTGGCGCGTGGCGCGTTGGACTTCGGGCGTGGCGGGCGGGCCGCCGACGGGGGCTCCGCGCGGCGGGCGCGGGCCGGTCGGGCGCTCACCCGGACGGCCAGGCGCCGGACGCGGGGCCAGCGCCGAATAGCGGACGGTCTCGCCGGCCTTGGGCTCGCCGCCACGGGGACGGTCACCGTCACGCGGGCGGTCATTGCCGCCCTCACGGGGGGGCCGCGCGACATAGCCGCCTTCGCGGGCCGCCGGGGCGGCGTCTCTGGGCGGGCGGGGCGTAAAGTCGCTGCCGCCTTCACGCGGGGCGCGCTGGCCGTAATTGACGTTGGCCGGGCGTTCGGGGCGGTAGGTGGTGGTCGAGGGCCGGTCGTCGCGACGATCGCGCGAGGGCTCATACTGCCGGGTCTGGCCGGGCTGCGGCGCGGCGGCCGGAGCGCGCGGCGCTTCAGCCGGACGCGGGGCGGCGGCGACAGGCGGCGCAGCCGCTGCCGTCGGGGGCGGAGTCGGGGCGGCGGGTTGGGCCGCGACCGGAGCCGGAGCCGCCGGAGCGGCGGCGACAGGCGCGGCCGGAGTGGGCGTCGGTGCGGCAGGTGCGGCAGGCGCGGCGGCAGCCGGAGCTTCGGCGACGGGCGCGGGAGCCGGCTTCGGCGCCGCGGCTTGCGGCGCGGCAGGGGGGGCCTCGGCGGCGCGACGGCGGGCGTCTTCCTCGGCGCGGGCGCGCTCGGCGGCGGCCGCGCGTTCCTGGTTCTCGCGGGCCGTGTCGATGGCGCGCTGGCGGGCGCGCAGTTCTTCCTGGCTCAGGCCGGACGGATCACGGCCGCCGGCAGGCGCGCCGGCGGGACGGCCCTGGGGCGCGCCGCTGGGAACCGTTCGCTTTTCGGCATTGGAGGGTCCGGCGAGATTGCCCATCGGCGCCGAGTGCGGGCGGGCCCGCTTGGTCTCGACGACCACGGTTTTCGACCGGCCATGGCTGAAGCTCTGCTTGACCACGCCCGCGCTGACCGAGCCCGCGCGGGGCTTCAGCGTGAGGGGAGCTCGTCCACCAGGGGACTGCGGCCGGCCGTTGTCGTTCTCGTCGCTCATTCGCTCTCTTACTCACCACCGGACGGTACCGGCTCTAGAACCCGTATGAAGGAGGGGTTTCCGTCAGGGTTCTGGGGAACCCCTTGGACCTGCTCCCGATGCAACGGCGAAAGGGCGGAAAAACCGCCTGTTCACCCAGCCTTCTCTGAAGGCCTCTCGTCCCTGATGTCTCGGCGGGCGGGCCGCCAGGGTCTATCTGACCCGGGTTTTGCCCGCCGGCTCCTCGCGCCAGCCCTCAGGGAGAAGCGGGCGGAAGCCGGTGAGGCGCTCGACGTCTGAGGTCCAGCGATCCGCGGTCCGCCCCGCGAGGAAGGCGGTGTGTATCACATTCTCCCCGCCCAAGGCCAAACCCAATTCCTCGGCGCCGAAAACGCCGATCAGCCGTGGCGGTTTGTCCACCCTTCGGCAGATCCCCAGGAGCTTGCGGCGGCCATCCTCGGCGCCGTCGAACGCCTCGACCAGCCAGGCGGCCTTGCCGTTCTCGATGCTGGCCGCGACTTTTGCGAAGCCGGAGATAAGCGCGCTGGCCCGCCGTGCAAGACCCAGCCCGTCGAGAAGCCGGCGGATCAGGAGTCGCTCGACCTGGTCGGCGAGGTCGGGCGAGGCGATGACCTTGGCCTTGGCGGCCCGGGAGAACAGGCCCTTTTTCGCCGCCGTCTCGATGCTGGCCCGGTCGGCGGCCACCCACATGCCCCGGCCCGGCAGCTTGCGGGCCAGGTCCGGGACCACCTGCAGATCAGGCCCGATCACGAAGCGGACCAGCTTGGCTTCCTCCATCACCGCGCCGGACACGAGGTCGCGGCGCTGGCGGGAGACTTCAGCGAGGGTCTTGGGGTCGTTGGGGTCGGGTTTGGTGGTCATGGCGTCCAGGTCCGGTCGAATGCGTAAAGCCCTTCCCCCGCTTGCGGGGGAAGTGGGCCGACAGCGCAGCTGGAGGGTCGTTAGGGGCCATTGCAGCCTCCGGGCAACCCGCCAACGCTGAAAGAGCCCCCATCGACCTTCGATGCGAAGCGCATCTCAGGCCACTTCCCCCGCAAGCGGGGGAAGGGCTGAGTTATCAAGCCTCCGGCGTCTCCGCTTCCGCTTCAGCCGCTTCACCTTCAGCGGCGGCGAACTCCTCGCCTTCGCCTTCAGCGTACTCGACTTCTTCGTATTCCGGCTCCGGCGGGGCCTCGACCCAGCCCATGACGATACGGGCGCGCATGATCAGCGCCTCGGCGTCTTCCGGCGACAGGGTGAAGCTTTCCAGGATACCGGCTTCGCGAACCCGCTCGCCGTCCTTGGTTTCGAACCAGCCGCGCAGGTCGTCGGGGACCAGGCCCGCCAGATCCTCGACGCTCTTCACTTCGCCTTCGCCCAGGGCGACGGCCATCGGCAGGGTGACGCCTTCGATCTCCAGCACACCGTCCTCGACGCCCAACTCGACGCGGCGGGCGTCCTGGGCGGCGGCTTCGCGTTCCAGGAACTCGCGGGCCCGGGTCTGCAGTTCGTCGGCGGTGTCTTCGTCGAAGCCTTCGATGGCGGCCACTTCATGCGGCTCGACATAGGCGACGTCCTCGACCGTGGCGAAGCCTTCGGTGGCCAGCAGCTGGGCGATGACCTCGTCGACGTCCAGGGCTTCCTGGAACAGCTGGGTGGTCTCGGCGAACTGCTTCTGGCGGCGCTCCGATTCCTGGGACTCGGTCATGATGTCGATCTGCCAGCCGGTCAGCTGGCTGGCGAGACGCACGTTCTGGCCGCGACGGCCGATGGCCAGCGACAGCTGTTCGTCGGGAACCACGACTTCGACCCGCTCGTCCTCCTCGTCCATGACGACCTTGGAGACTTCGGCCGGCGCCAGGGCGTTGACGATGAAGGTCGCCTCGTCCGGGCTCCACTGGATGATGTCGATCTTCTCGCCCTGCAGCTCGGCGACGACCGCCTGCACGCGCGAACCCCGCATGCCGACGCAGGCGCCGACGGGGTCGATGGAGCTGTCGTTGGAGATCACCGCCATCTTGGCGCGGCTGCCCGGGTCGCGGGCCACGGCGCGGATCTCGATGACGCCGTCATAGACTTCCGGCACTTCCTGGGCGAACAGCTTGGCCATGAAGCCGCCGTGGGCGCGGCTGAGCATGATCTGCGGACCCTTGGTCTCGCTGCGGACGTCGTAGATGTAGCAGCGGATGCGGTCGCCGATGTTGAAGTTCTCACGCGGGATCGACTGGTCGCGGCGCATGATGCCTTCGCCCCGGCCCAGGTCGACGATGACGTTGCCGTACTCGACGCGCTTGACGACGCCGTTGACGATCTCGCCGACGCGATCCTTGTATTCTTCGTACTGTTTTTCGCGCTCGGCCTCGCGGACCTTCCCGAACACCACCTGGCGGGCCATCTGGGTCTGCACCCGGCCGAACTCGAAGGGCGGCAGCTCCTCGCTGTAGGTCTTGCCGACCAAGGCGTCCTTGTCGAAGGCCAGGGCGTCGGCCAGCTCGACCTTGCCCAGTTCGCCCTCCAGGTCGGTCCCGTCGGCGACGACTTCGCGGTGACGGGTGATGGCGGTCTCGCCGGTGCGCGGATCGATGGCCACGCGGATGTCGTGCTCGGCGCCATAGCGCGAGCGGGCTGCCTTCTGGATCGCTTCCTCAATGGAGGCGATGACGATTTCCTTGTCGATATTCTTCTCGCGCGCGACCGCTTCGGCGATCTGCAGCAGTTCGAGGCGGTTGGCGGAGATGCCGGTAGCCATGGTCGTTCCTACTCTTCGGGTTCGGAGTTCAGGCGGGCGGCGCGCTGCTGCTCGCCGCGTTTCATCAGTTGATCGTTGAGGACCAGCTTGGCCTCGGCGATCCAGTCGAAGGGAATGTAGACGGTGGTCTCGTCGTCGCCCTCGGGGTTGATCCCCACGGCGCCGTCCTCGGTCCCGGCCAGCTCGCCCTTGAAGCGCTTGCGGCCCTCGGCCAGGCGGTCCAGCTCGATGCGGACCTCCAGGCCTTCATAGGTGTCGAAGTCCTTCAGCCGGGTCAGCGGCCGGTCGATGCCGGGGCTGGAGACCTCCAGGGCGTATTCGCCCTCGACCGGGTCGGCGGCGTCGAGAATCTCGGAAATGGCGCGCGACAGCCGGGTGCAGTCGTCGATGCCCATTTCGCCGTCTTCGGGGCGCTCGGCCATGATCTGCAGCCGGCGGGCAGCGCCGCCCATCAGGCGAAGACGGACGATCTCGTAACCCGCGGCTTCCGCCACCGGGTCGAGCAGTTCGAGCAGTTGCTTGTCTTCCGACGTCTTGCCGCGCACTTCGAAAAAACCAACAAAAAAGCGGCAGCCCGGAGGCCGCCGCTCATAAGCGCTATCCAGCGCAAATGGACGATGTGAGGGCTATATAGCCTTCACAGAGCCGCGAGGGAAGAGGGCGGATTCTGACGGTCCGTAGCGGAGGATGCAGACCAAGGTCAGGCCGGTCAGCAGCACCCCCGGCGGCGCCCCGGCCAGGATCGCCGGCGTCATCCACCAGAGCGCAGATTGGCCCCACAGTCGCTCGTTCATCGTTCCTGTCCCGATTGCCCTACCCAATAGAACCAAGGGGCCGATGATTCACCACCGGCAGGATTGGCCAGGATCGGCGCCGCCCCTCACAGCGCCGCACGCTGGTCAGGCAGTCTTGGCCTTGGCGATCCGGGCCAAGGTCAGGCCGCCCAGCAAGCCGCCCAGCGGAATGCCGACCAGGAAGGCCCGAAAGAGCCAGTAATCGAAGGTCTCGCCCCGCGTCATGTCCAGGCTGTGCGGCCCGTGCAGCGCCAGCAGGGCGCTCGAGGCCGGATAGACCAGCAGTTCGAGCAACTCGCCCGGATGATGCAGCGCGGCCCAGTCGCCGGCGAGCAGATAGGCCAGAGCGGTCGCCAGGCCGCCGAGGGCGATCCAGAAGGGCCGGACTTCGCGAAACAGCCCGACCGTCACGACCAGGGGCAGGGCGAAGACCGCCGCGACCGGAACCCCGATCGGCGCGAAGGCGAGGGCGAACAGCGCGCCCGGATCGGTGAAACCGCGCGACAGGGCGGCCACGACCAGCAGCAGCGGCGTCACGACGGCGACAACAGACGCGGCCAGCCAGGCCAGCAGAAGCCGGCCCCAGGCGATGCGGTCGTCCTTCATCGGCGCGGCGACCTCCTTTAGTCTTGTCCATTCGTCGGCCCGAACCGCCGCAAATCAATCCCATGGACGCGGGAGCGGCCTGGCCATTCCTGCTAGATTGCCCTGTCAGATGGAGGCCGTATGAAACTGATCTTGTCAGCCTTGGACGGGGCTCTCATCGAAGCCTGGCGGACGGCGGTCGAGGACCATCTGCTGGATGGCTATCGGCTACCGAAGTCCTGGGCCGAGGCCAGCGAGCGGCATCAACAGCTCTACACCGACCGGCCGGAGCGGCTGCAGTAGTGCGAGCTAGAGGGCCTGACCGATATCGGTCAGGGAAAAATCGTTGCCGATGAAGAGCAGCGGTGCGTCGCGATACTTGGCCAAGGCATAGGCGAAGCTGTCGCCGTAGTTCAGGCTGGCCGGATGGCCAAAGCCCTTGCCGAAGCGGATGCGGGCCTCAAGCGCCAGCCTTGCCTGTGCGCCATCGACCGGGATGATATCGACGGCGGCCTTATCGAGGAATTCGTCCAGAATGGCGCCAGCGGAGTCACGGTCGTCACCCAGGCGACCGGCTAGGACGGAGCCCGCTTCCACAAAGTTTGCGGCGGAGATTTCCCGCCGGCTCGCAGCCCCGAGCCGATCTTCGAGCACCACTCGCTCGGGTTCATTCAGGATGATCGCTATGACTGCCGATGAGTCGATGACGATGAGCACGCCCTACTCGTCCTCGTCGCCGCTAGCCCAATCCCATTCGGCTTTGGTGACCGGGCGGGTGTCGAACTTGCCTTGAAGTGAGTCGACATAGTGATGGATGCGCTCTGCCAAACCTTCCGGCTCGGCTCGCTTGGCCTTTTCCCGCTCCCACCGTTCGCGAAGAGCGACGGTGACAGTCTCGGTCATGGTTTCGCCGGTAAGCCGCGCCAGGTCGCGGGCCAGGCGGTCGGCTTCGTCGGTTTTGATGCTGAGGGCCATGATCGCCTCGCTTTCTAGAAACACATTCTAGACGGAAGGGGGCGCTTTGTCACCGCCGCACGAAGTCCAGCCAGACCGGGGCGATGTCGCCCAGCTTCTTTTCTTCGTAGCGGGTGGTGATGTGGTCCGCGGGGGGCGTGCGCCAGTCGTCGGCGCGGTGGGCGCTCCAGGCGAAGAGGCCGGAGGCGAGGACGCGCTCGAGGGTCCAGTCGGCGTAGTCGGCCCAGTCGGTGGCGAAGCGGAACGGGGCGCCGGGTTTCAGCAGGCGCGCTATGGAGCCCAGAAATTCCGGCTGAATAAGCCGACGCTTGTGGTGTCTCGCCTTAGGCCAGGGGTCGGGGAACATGATGAACAGGCGGCTGAGGCAGCCGTCGGGCAGCCAGGCCATCAGTTCGCGGGCGTCGCCATGGTGCAGGCGGACGTTTTGGACCCCAGCCTCTTCGATGTGACGCAGGGCCGACGCCACGCCGTTCATGAAGGGCTCGGCCCCCAGGCTCAGCACCTCGGGGCGGCGGGCGGCCTGGGCGGCCAGGTGCTCGCCGCCGCCGAAGCCGATCTCCAGCCACACCTCGGCGGCGTCGGGCTTGAGGCTCAGTGGATCGAACGGGCCTTGCGGCACGGTGAGGCCGGGCAACAGGCTGTCCATCAGGGCGGCCTGACGGGGCTTGATCGGGCGCGACTTGATGCGCCCGAAGCTGCGCAGCGGGCCGTGGGGTTGTTGCGGGTTGGGCATGGACGGCGGTTTAGGCCAGCCGGCGCAGCTCATCCACCAGATTGGTCTGTTCCCAGCTGAACCCGCCCTCGTTGTCCGGCTGGCGGCCGAAGTGACCGTAGGCGGCGGTGCGGGCGTAGATCGGCCGGTTGAGCTGCAGATGCTCGCGGATGGCCCGGGGCGTGGCGCCGCCGATCAGCTCGGGCAGGGCCTTTTCCAGCACGGCGGGATCGATCTCACCGGTGCCGTGGGTGTCGACATAGAAGCTCAAGGGGTTGGCCACCCCGATCGCATAGCTGATCTGGATGGTGCATTTGCGGGCCAGGCCGGCGGCCACCACGTTCTTGGCCAGGTACCGGCAGGCGTAGGCGGCCGAGCGGTCGACCTTGGTCGGGTCCTTGCCCGAAAAGGCGCCGCCGCCGTGCGGGGCCGCGCCGCCGTAGGTGTCGACGATGATCTTGCGGCCGGTCAGGCCCGTATCGCCGTCCGGACCGCCGATGAAGAAGTCGCCGGTCGGGTTGACGTGCCACTTGGTCTTCTTGGTGATCAGCCCCTCGGCGAACAGCGGTTCAACATGGGGGCGCAGGGCGGCCAGCATGCGCTTGGAGGTCACCTTGTGCAGGCCCATGCGCTTCTTGTGCTGGTGGGAGATGACGATTTCTTCGACGTGGACGGGCCGGTCGTTCTCGTAGCGCAGGGTGACCTGGCTCTTGGCGTCGGGCTCCAGGAAGTCCAGTTCGCCGCTGTGGCGCAGCTGGGCCAGGCGGTGCAGGACGTCGTGGCTGTACTGCAGGGTGGCCGGCATCAGCGCGGGGGTGTCGTCGGTCGCATAGCCGAACATGATGCCCTGGTCGCCGGCGCCCTCGTCCTTGCCCTCGCCGGCGTCGACGCCCTGGGCGATGTGGTCGGACTGGCCGTGCAGGAAGCACTGGAACTTGGCCTTGTCCCAGTGGAAGCCCTTCTGCTCGTAGCCGATGTCCTTGATGGCGGCGCGGACCTTGGGCTCGAGGCTGGCGATGATCTGCTTGTTGCGGTCCTTGTTCTCGTTCTTCGAGAGGCCCGGCTTGCCGGCGCGGACTTCCCCGGCCAGGACGATGCGGTTGGTGGTCACCAGGGTCTCGCAGGCCACGCGGGCTTCCGGCTCAAAGGCCAGGAAAGCGTCGACCACGGTGTCGCTGATCCGGTCCGCCACCTTGTCGGGGTGGCCCTCGGAAACGCTTTCACTGGTGAAGATATAGTTGGAACGGGACAAGGGGGGCTCCTCAAGCAAGGCCGGCGGACCCTATAAAGATATCCTTATGTCCGCAAGCCAGTCCCGCTTGTGCGGGGATGAGCGGCGTCCCGTCAGCCTGCCGATATCTGGGCCGATTGACTGGTTCGTCCAGCGATCCACAGCCAGAAAAGCAAACTGGGCGCCCAATAAGGGAAGATGCCGTAGAGGGTGTCGCTGACCGAATGGCTGTTGCGGTCGATGGCCAGGAAGACCTGCACACAGAAGGCAAGGCCCGCAGCGGTAACCAGCCAGCCGGCGATCGAGACGGGGCGATAGATCAGACCGAAGGATTTGAACCAGAGCATGAGGGACCTCCCTAGCGAGAGGCCACCCTACCTCAGAAGGCCTTAGGCCGCTGCGCCTTCCTCGGCCTCGTCCTCGGTCATGGCGCGGACCAGGTCGACGACCCGGCGGCGCAGGCGGGCGCGTTTGATCTGGGTGAACAGCTCGGCCAGTTCCAGACCCTCGGCGCTCATCAGGAAGGCGTTGACGAACTGTTCGGAGGCGGGCTGGGCGAAGCCGTCGGTTTCCTTGGCGGTGGCCGGGTCGGCCAGGCCGTCGAAGAAATAATTGACCGGGGCGCTCAGCGAGGCGGCGATCTCATAGAGCTTGGAAGCGCTGATGCGGTTGGCGCCGCGCTCGTATTTCTGGACCTGTTGGAAGGTCAGGCCCAGGTCTGCGGCCAACCGTTCCTGAGTGACGCCCAGAGCCTTGCGACGTTGTCGGACCCGGCGGCCCACATGCACGTCGATCGGATTGGGGCTGCGGCTGTCGTCGGCTTTATCGCTCATGCGCGTCCTGTTACGGAATATCGTCCGCTTCGGTCACCCCTCTTTTCGCATCTTGTGCGCGATTTCTGGATTTTGCCAGTGCCCAAGGGCGCAGCGCGGCGAAAGAAATCAACAGAAGCGCGAAAAAACACCAGTCGCCCAACCGTCGGAAGAGCGTCTGGCCGGACAAGGGCGGCGGCAGACGGGCATCGATGATCCCCTCGCGGCCCTGACCCAGGCTTTGCAGAACCCGGCCCCTGGCGTCAATCAGGGCCGAGACCCCGGTCGGGGTGACCCGCACCATCGGCAGGCCCTCCTCGATGGCCCGGTAGCTGGCCAGGTTGAGGTGCTGCAGCGGCCCGCTGGTCGTGCCGAACCAGGCGTCGTTGGAGACATTGACGATCCAGCGCGGCGTGACGCCGCTGCGGGCGGCGCCTTCGCGGGTGAAGCCCGGATAGAGGCTCTCGTAGCAGATCAGCGGTTGGAAGGCCGGCAAACCCAGAGGAGCCAGGGGCTTGGGGCGCGGACCGACGGAAAAGCCGTCCCCGACATGGACCAGCTTCTTGAAGCCCAGCCGCGACATCAGCCCGTCCATCGGCATGAACTCGCCGAACGGCACCAGGCGGTACTTGTCGTAGAGGCCGATGGGGGTGAGGCCACCCCCCTCGCTTTCTGGCGTGCGCCGCACCACGGCCAGGCTGTTGTAGTAGAGCGGCCCGTCCTGGCGGTAGGCGCCGACGATCAGCACCTGGCCTGGCCTGAGGGCGTCCTGGATGGCGGCGCGGGTCCAGGTCCCCTCGGCAAGATAGTCCTCGATGGCGGCGGGGACGGCGCCTTCCGACCAGATGACGATGTCAGGCGTCTTGGCGGCGGGGGCGGCGGTGCCCCGGACATAGCGTTGGACGATGTCGGAAAAGCTGGCGGCGTCGTACTTGGCCAGCTGGGGGACATTGGCCTGGACCAGCCGCACGATCGGGCCGGTGGCGGTGGGGGGCCTGGCGGCCAGAGCCAAGGCGCCATAGCCCCACAGCCCAACCAGCACGGCCAGGGCGGCGCCGACGGCGATCCGGGACCGGCGCTGGTCCGGCGCCGTGACCAGCAGGGCCGGGGCGGCGGCGATGGCCAGGGTGATCCAGGTCAGGCCATAGGCGCCGACCAGGGCGGCGGTCTGCGACATCGCCGAGCCGGCCCGCCAGGTCTCGCCCACCAGGTTCCAGGGGAAACCGGTCAGGACATGGCCGCGCAGCCATTCGAAAGCCGCCAGGGCCCCGGCGAAGACCAGCAACCGCGTAAGGCCCCGCGGCTTGACCAGCCTGTAGACCGCCATGGCCGCGCCCCAGAACAGCGCGATGCCGCTGGCCATCAGGCCGACGGCGAAGGGGGCCATCCAGCCCTGGTTGGCGGCGTCGACCATGAAGGCCTCGGCGATCCACCAGGTCCCCAGGGCGAAATAGGCCAGGCCCGCCAGCCAGCCGCGCAGGAAGGCGGACTTCCAGCTGGGGGCCTCGTCGACCAGCCACAGCAGCACGGCGTAACCGAGCAGGCCGGGCAGGACGCCGAACGGCGGATGGGCCAGGGCGGCGGCAAGGCCGGCGAGCAGCGCCAGGCCCCGCAAGGTCCAGGGACCGCTCTTCCAGCCCATTGGGGGCAGGGTCACGGCTCTTCGGGCGGCGCCAGCAGCGCCTGTTTCCGGTGGATGCGGACCCGGCGGACCTTGCGCGGGTCGGCGGCGGTGACCTCGAACTCGAAGCCGGAGGGGTGGGCGATCACCTCGCCCCGGCGGGGCACGCGGCCGGCCAGGGCGGTGACCAGGCCGCCGACGGTGTCGATTTCCTCTTCCATGTCGGCCGGGGCCAGCTCGCCATGGCCCAGACAGGCCTCCAGGTCCTCGAGCAGCACCCGCGCGTCGGCGTCGATGTCGCCGTTGGGCCGCTCGCTCAGGCCGCTGACCTGGGCCCCGTCATGCTCGTCGTCGATCTCGCCGACCACGGCCTCGACCAGGTCTTCCAGGGTGACCAGGCCGTAGGTGCCGCCATATTCGTCGATGACCAGGGCCAGATGGGCCCGGGTCGACTGCATGCGGGCCATCAGGGCCTGGGCCGGCATGGAGGGCGGCACGAACAGCACCTCGCGGGAAATCTTCTTCAGGATGGCTGAGCCGGCGCGAGGCTTCTTGCCGGCCATCAGCTTGAAGACGTCCTTGATGTGGACCACGCCCACCGGGTCGTCGAGCGTGCCGCGATAGATGGGCATGCGACTGTGCTCGGCGTCCAGGAAGCGGGCGACCACGGCCTCGATGGGAGCGTCGATATCGATCGCGACGATGTCGGCGCGGGGCGTCAGTACGTCCTCGACGGTCAGCTTGGCGAAGTCGCGGGCCTGACGGGCGATGTCGGTGGTCCCGGGCTGAGGCGTTTCGGGCTCGACCGGATAGGCCAACAGTTCGAGGAGCCAGGCGCGCAGGCCGCCCTGCTTCTTGCGGGCGGGAGGACTTCGGTCGTCGGAGTTGGCCATCGGCTCCCTAAAGATAGGGATCGGAGACGCCGATCCCGGATAGTATCGCGCGTTCCAGCGCCTCCATCGCCTCGGCCTGGGCCTCGGTCTGGTGGTCGTATCCTAATAGATGCAGCACGCCATGCGCCACCAGGTGTTGCAGATGGTCGGCCAGGGTCTTGCCCTGCTCGGCCGCCTCGCGGGCGCAGACCCCGTAGGCCAGGGCGATATCGCCCCGGCTGTCCTCAGGATTGGGCGGGGCGGGGAAGCTGAGGACGTTGGTAGGCCCGGCCTTGTGGCGAAACTGCTGGTTCAGCGCGGCGACCTCGTCGTCGGAGGTCAGCAGCACCGCCACCGTGCCGCCACCGGTCAGGGCGGCGTCGGCCGCGACCATGACCAGGATCTCGGCCTGCGGCAGGGCCTTGGTCCAGGCGTCGTCCTCGATCTCGACTTCGATCATGATCTAGCGCCCGCGCTTAGCCGCGTCGGCGTCGTAGGCGTCAACAATGCGGGCGACCAGCGGGTGGCGCACCACGTCGGCGGCGGTGAAGCGGGTGACGCCGACCCCCTCGACACCCTCGAGAATGGCCACGGCATGGGCCAGACCGGAGTCGCGGGCGTTGAGCAGGTCGATCTGGCTGGGATCGCCGGTGACCGCCATGCGGGCGCCTTCGCCCAGGCGGGTCAGCACCATCTTCATCTGCAGGCGCGAGAGGTTCTGGGCTTCGTCGACGATGACATAGGCGTGGGCCAGGGTCCGGCCGCGCATGAAAGCGACCGGGGCGACCTCGATCTCGCCCTTGTCGCGGCGTCGCCGCATCTGCTCGGAGCCCATGATCTGGGTCAGGCTTTCCCAGACCGGGGCCATGTAGGGATCGACCTTCTCGGTCAGGTCGCCGGGCAGGAAGCCCAGCCGCTCGCCCGCCTCGACGGCCGGGCGGGTGACGATCAGCCGGTCGACCTCGCCGCGCATGAGCAGGCCCGCGCCGTGGGCCACGGCCAGGAAGGTCTTGCCGGTGCCGGCCGGACCCAGGCCGAAGACCAGGTCGTAGCGGCCCATAGAGGCCATGTAGTCGGCCTGGTTGGCGGTCTTGGGCGAGACGCCACCGGGCCGCTTGGCGCCGCCTGGACCAGTAGAGCCGCCGCCGCCCGAGCGGGCCTGACCGACGGCCACGCGGACGTCGGACTCACTCACCGTCTCGCCGGCGTCAATCTTTTCGGCCAGCAGGGTGATGGCGACCTTGGCCTGGCCACGGGCGCGGGAATCGCCGTCGACGGACACACCGCCGCCGGGCGTTTCGACCAGCACCTTAAAGGCGTCCTCGATCAGGGCGGCATGCCGCCCGCCGGGGCCGGAAATAGCGCGGACCGCTTCGTCGGAGAGGGGCAGGAACTCGGGGGGTCTGCTCATACGGTTTCTTTGGCGAACTCTGACGCTTGAACCAGCGTGCCGGCCAGGCTCTGGCGGGCGGCGCTGTCGATACGGACCTTGGCGATCTGGCCCATCAGATTCTTGGGCGCCATCACGTGGACCGACTGCAGGTAGGGGCTGCGGCCGATCAGCTGGCCCTCGTGGCGGCCGATGCGCTCAAACAGCACAGGCAGGGTGCGGCCGACCTGGCCGTCGTTGAAGGCCTGCTGCTGCTCATTGAGCAGGGCGTTGAGGCGGGCCAGACGCTCGTCCTTGACCTCCTCGGCGACCTGGCCGGGCATGGCCGAGGCCGGCGTGCCGGGGCGGCGGCTGTATTTGAAGCTGAAGGCGCCGGCGTGACCGACCTGGCGGACCAGGCTCATCGTCGCCTCGAAATCGCTGTCCCGCTCGCCGGGGAAGCCGACGATGAAGTCGCCGCTCATGGCGATGTCCGGCCGGGCGGCGCGGATCTTCTCGATCAGCTTGAGATAGGTTTCGGCCGTGTGGCCGCGGTTCATGGCCTTGAGGATGCGGTCCGAGCCCGACTGCACCGGCAGGTGCAGGTAGGGCATCAGCTGGGGCAGCTCGCCATGGGCGGCGATCAGGGCGTCATCCATGTCGCGCGGATGGCTGGTGGTGTAGCGGATGCGGTCCAGGCCGGGAATTTTCGCCAGCTGGCGCGCAAGGCCGGCCAGGCCATCCTTGCCGCCGTCATAGGCGTTGACGTTCTGGCCCAGCAGGGTGACCTCGCGCACGCCCTGGTCGGCCAGTTGGCGGGCCTCGTCCAGGATCTTGTCGGCCGGCCGGCTGTATTCGCCGCCGCGCGTGTAGGGCACCACGCAGAAGGTGCAGAACTTGTCGCAGCCCTCCTGCACGGTCAGGAAGGCTGTGACGCCCGAGACCTTGCGGGAGCCGACCAGGGCGTCGAACTTTTCCTCCGGCGCGAAGTCGGCGCTGAGCCGCTCGCCGCTGGCCCGGTGGGCGCGGGCGATCAGCTCAGGCAGCTGGTGATAGGCCTGCGGGCCGACCACCAGATCGACGGCGGGCTGGCGGCGCAGAATCTCCTGGCCCTCGGCCTGGGCGACGCAGCCGGCCACGGCGATGGTCATACGACCCCCCGTTTCCGCCTTCCGGGCCTTCATCAGCTTGATCTGGCCCAGCTCCGAATAGACCTTCTCGGTGGCCTTCTCGCGGATATGGCAGGTGTTCAGCACCACCAGGTCGGCGCCCTCGGCCTCGTCGGTCACCGCATAGCCCAGCGGGCGCAGGACATCGGCCATGCGCTCGCTGTCATAGACGTTCATCTGACAGCCGTAGGTCTTGATGAAGACGCGTTTCGCGGGGGTGTCGGTCATTTCAACGGGTTATGGGGTTGCGGCCGTGGCGGCGCAAGCGTGGGGCGGTCGTCAGGCGTGAAGGCGAGCCGCTCGCCTGTAAGATTTTTACCACGAACAACACGAACAACACGAACGGGTCGGCGCTAACTCGAGCTTCGACCCGCAGGGTCTCTCAATAGAAACGGCCTTCGGCCAGGACCCGCTCTTGGCTCCGTTCGTGTTGTTCGTGTTGTTCGTGGTGAAAACCTAGCGGCCTTACCGCTTCCACAGATCTGAACGCGGAACCGCTACTCGCTGTCCGCCGGCACGCCGTACAGCTCCAGCCGGTGGTCGATCAGGCGGTAGCCCAGCTTGCGGGCGATGGCCTGCTGCAGGCGCTCGATCTCCTCGTCGACGAACTCGATGACCTTGCCGGTCTTCATGTCGATCAGGTGGTCGTGGTGGGTGTCGGGGGCTTCTTCGTAGCGCGAGCGGCCGTCGCGGAAATCGTGCCGCTCGATGATGTTGGCTTCTTCGAAGAGGCGGACCGTGCGGTAGACCGTGGCGATGGAGATGTGCGGGTCGACGGCGTGGGCCCGGCGGTAGAGCTCCTCGACATCGGGGTGGTCATGGGCGGTCGACAGCACGCGGGCGATCACCCGGCGCTGGTCGGTCATCCGCATGCCTTTATCCACGCAGAGCTTTTCGAGGCGGTCCACGGACGTCTCCGGAATTGAGTCAGCGGCAAGATAGGCCGCCCGGCCTCACCTGTTAAGGGAAAGCCGCATGACCAGGGCGTCAGAGCCGTCGGCATAGTAGGCTTTGCGCCGTCCGACCTGTTCGAAGCCCAGACCTGCATAGAGATTGATCGCCGGCGGGTTCTCGGCGCTGACCTCCAGGAAGAGGGTTTGCGCGCCCAGCCCGAGCAGCACCGTCATCGCCGACTCCATGAGGGCCCGCGCCTGGCCCTGACGACGGGCGGCTGGGGCCACGGCCAGGGTGACGACCTCGGCCTCATCGAGGGTCAGGCGGCAGAGGATCAGGCCGGCGTCGGTGGCCAGGCCGAACATCCCCGGCTGGGCCAACAGGTCGGCGAAGGCCTGCTCGCCCCAGACCTCGTCGAAGGCGCTGGCGTGGATGGCGGCCAGGCGGGCGGTCTCGCCGGGCGTGGCTTCGACAAGGTGGGGCAGGACGGTCACGAAACCGCGGGAGGAGAAATGGGGTGCTGGGAATAGGTCCAGAGGAACTCACGCAGGAAGGCCTTGTCAGCCAGCACGGCGTCGGGCGGGGTCTGGTCCGAAGTCCAGCCGGGAATACCGAAGATCAGCGCCACCCCCTCGGTCTTGGGGGCCGGACAGACCAGGGCGAAACGATCGCGGCCCTCGCCCATCGTGCAGTCGGCCGCCTTGAGCCCAAGCCTGCTCCAGCGGTCCATCAGGCGCTCGCCGTTCGGTCCCACCGGCTCGCCGCCGTAGATCCGGATTTCGAAGGGGCTACCCCGATTGGCCAGCAGTGGATCGTCCGGCGGCCCAACCGCTTCCAGGATGGGCTGGTTGTTGCGCTCGACGATCAGCACCGGGGCCTGGGTGTCGCCATCCGTGCGAACCTGCCGGTCGATTTTCGCGTCAGGAAACAGCGCCCTCAATACCTCGGCCGTGCGCGGCGCGTCCCAGCGCAGCGGGCCGACGGCGTCCTGGCTGATGGCCAGCGGACCGCCGGTGTAGGGGATCGGCAGGGGGTGGGGATCAGTCGGGTCGGCAACCGGCCTGTCTGACGTCCTCGGCCCGCAGGCGGCCAGGGCCAGGCAAAGCGCGGCCGCCAGGAATCTCACAGAGCCGCGTGCTGCTTGCGGAAAGAGAGTCATTCGAGGGGCTGCGCCGGCTGCCAGCAGTCGGCCAGCGCCTTGCCGGTCTCGAACGCCCAGACCGTGGTCGGGGTGTCGTAGCCCCCGCTTACGACCACCGTGGTCCGCTCCGAGACGCCAGCGAGCTTCCCGCGCACGCCAACGGTCATCTGACCTCCATCGAACATGTGGCCGTCCTGGGCCCCGGACGGCCGGGCGAGTTCGGTGCGCAGGATCGGTTTCAGCCGATCGAGCGCGGTCTTGATCTGAGGACAGGTTCTGGCGTCGGCCTTGTCGACCGTGAGCGGCAGCTTCAGCGCCAGCGCGGCGATGTCGGCGGCGCTGGGACGGTCCGCCGCCGGATCGTAAGTCGCGTCCATCAGCCCGGCGATGTCGCGCACCGGGATGTGAAAGCGCCAGGCGGTCCAGATCAGCGGCGAGTCCTCCCGTTCGGGATCGGACACCGTCTGATGGAAGGTGACCAGCTCCGGCCCGCCGTGATCGGAGGATTCCAAATGATACCAGGCGGCGTCCGACGGAATAGCCTGGGCCCCCACCGCGACGCGGACCCGATTGTCGGCAGCGCTCAATAACTGAAACCAGAAACCTTCGGCTTTGACGTCGAAGCTGTTGGCGCACAGCGCCTTGGGACGCTCGCCGGTCTCACAGGGATCGCGGACCTGAGCCGTCGCCTTCTCGGGCAGGCCGACCGCCGCCAGCATCAGGCAAAGCGCGGCCAGCCAAACCCTCACAGGGTCTGCTCGACCCGTGTCACTTCCGGCACATAGTGGCGCAGCATGTTCTCGACCCCGGCCTTCAGGGTCGCCGAGGAGGAGGGGCAGCCCGCGCAGGCGCCGCGCATGTGCAGGTAGACGACGCCGCTCTCCGGCTCGAAGCGCGAGAAGACGATGTCGCCGCCGTCCTGGGCCACGGCCGGGCGGATGCGGCTGTCGAGCAGTTCCTTGATCTCGGCGACGATCTGGGCGGTCTCGCCGTCATAGACGGTGTCGTCGTGGCCCTGATCGGACATGTCGCTGAGCAGGGGGGCGCCGCTGGTGAAGTGGTCCATGATGGCCGCCAGGATCGGGGCCTTCAGGTGCGGCCAGTCGGCGTCCGGGTCCTTGGTCACGGTCAGGAAGTCGGGGCCGAAAAACACCCGTGCGACATTGTCCAGGTCGAACAGGGCCTTGGCCAGCGGGCTGGCGGCCGCTTCGGTCGCGTCGCGAAATTCCCGGGCGCCCTCGCCCAGCACTTCACGGCCCGGCAGGAACTTCAGGACCTCGGGGTTGGGGGTGTTTTCGGTCTGGATGAACATGAGAGTCTTTATAGCGCGCTTTGCGATGAGGGTCAGCAACACCGTAGATGGCGCTTGAGTCCAGTCGCAGCAAGCACCTCAAAAAAACCGTTGATATTCAAACCTCGCTAACCGCTTGTAAGTCCGTTTTTAACCCACAGCCCGTAAACCTCAGAGCGTCAAACCACTCCTAACTGCTCAGAAGGGGCTCAAGCAGGATGAAATATCCTCTCTTTATCGCTGGTGTTGTCGGGGCCGCCATGGCCGCCTCGTCGGTTGGCGCCGCTGACCTGCAAGGTCAGATCTCCGGTTGCCTGGCCAAACACGCCAATCCGCGGCAAGCCGCCAATATCATGCTCTCCTGCACGGCTGACGCCGGCAAGCTGACCAACTGCGCGGTCGTCGAGAGCGATGCGCCGAACAAGGGCTTCGAGGCCGCCGCCATGTGCGTCGCCGCGGTGCTGCCCATGGGCGCCAAGACCGGCCCGGTCCGCGTGCCGGTGCGTTTCCCGGGCGGGGGCTAACCACTAGCCTCTACTCTACAGGGGATACCTGCAGCGGGGCGGACAGCAATGTCCGCCCCGTTCGCGTTTGAGGCTTGTCCACGAACCAGACGAGCTGGCGCGACATCCGCCGACGTTGTGGCTCGTTCAAGCGTGGGTTTTTGGGTCGCTGCGCGACAGGAAGAGAAGGAAGGGAAGAAGAGCAAGCGCTCGAGCCTATCCTCGAAGCGCCGCGGGCGATCAAATCGGCATGATTGCCTGCGGCGCATCCAGCTAGCCGCTGTCGCTTCCTCTTCTTCTCTAACTTCTCTGCCTTTCCGCGTAGCGGCTTAAACACACATCCCAGCCCGCGACGCCAAAACAGCCTCTCGCACCCGTTCGTGCGGTTCGTGGACTCTCATTCCAGACTCGCAGGCAGCCGAGACGGCAATTTTTTTGCAATCCAGGCGGCTCGGCGCATTATCCTTAACCTTCGGCTCACTTTCACACCCCAAATTAGGTTTACCCTAACCAAGGCTGACTGAACCGACATGCGCATGTTCCGCCTCGATGACGCCCCGCTCGCCGTGAAGATCGGCCTGGCGCCGCTGCTGGCCCTGATCGCCTTGGCCCTGGTGGCCGGCAGTTCGTTCGTCCTCAACCAGCGACAAAACGCCCAGCTCGGCCAGGTGGTCAACACCGACATGCCGGCCAGCCTGAAGCTGGCCAGGATCTCCAACGAGATCACCGCCGAGCACGGGGAGCTTTATCTGCTGCTTTCCCACAAGTTCGCCAATATCGAGGTGGACAAGCTGGACGGCCGCGCCGCCGCCCTGGCCGACGCCATCAAGGCGACCCGCAAGGAAGTCGACGAGGCGATCAAGACGGCGCCCAAGACCCAGGTTAAGTCGCTGACGGCTCTCAAGAAGGACCTGCAGGACTACGGCGACGCGGTCGACATGGTGTTCTCGATGCTGTCGGCCGACGCCGGCACCGCCGCCCAGTTCACGGTGCCCTTCGAGCAGCAGTATGTGACGATGAACAAGCGCCTCTCCGCCGCCGAGGCCGCCAGCACCGCCGCTACGGTCGCGCAGGCCAAGGCCTCCTCGGCCAGCAGCTCGGCCATGGGCCTGGCCGCCGCCGCGATCGCCGGCCTGACCCTGCTGGTCGTCGCGGGCATCGCCGCCCTGCTGGTTACCCGCACCCGCCAGGGCGTCATCAAGATCGCCGACGCCACCCAGAAGCTGGCCGCCGGCGACAACAAGGTGGATCTCGACAAGATCAAGCGCGCCGACGAGCTGGGCGCCATCGTCCGCTCGCTGGTGGTGTTCCGCGACAACCAGCTGCGGCTGGCCGAGCTGCATGAGCGCGAAAAGGAACTGGACGCCGAGCGGGCCGCCGCCGGCGCCGACCAGGAACGCTCGCGCGCCGAACTGGCCCGCGAACAGGCGACCGTGGTCGAGGGGCTGGCCAGCGCGCTGGGCCGCCTGACCGATGGCGACCTGACCTGCCGCATCGAACAGCCCTTCGCCAGCTCCTATGAGAAGCTGCGGGCCGACTTCAACACCACGGTCGACCAACTGCGCGAGATCATGGGCAGCATCGCCGCCGGGGCCACCGGCATCGAGGCCGCCTCGGGCGAGATCAGCTCGGCCGCCGACGATCTGTCGCGCCGCACCGAGCAGCAGGCCGCCTCGCTCGAAGAGACCGCCGCCGCCCTGCATGAGATCACCGCCGCCGCCGTCCGCACCGCCGAGGGCGCCAGCCACGCCGACCGCACGGTCGCCGAGGCCGGCGAGGACGCTCGCAACAGCGGCGAAGTGGTCCGCAAGGCCGTCGCCGCCATGGGCGAAATCGAAGGCTCCAGCCGCCAGATCACCCAGATCATCGGCCTGATCGACGAAATCGCCTTCCAGACCAACCTGCTGGCCCTCAACGCCGGGGTCGAAGCGGCCCGGGCCGGCGAAGCCGGTCGTGGCTTCGCGGTGGTCGCTTCCGAAGTGCGGGCCCTGGCGCAACGCTCCGCCGACGCCGCCAAGCAGATCAAGAGCCTGATCGACACCTCGGGCACCCAGATCCGCTCGGGCGCCTCGCTGGTCGGAGAAGCCGGCGCGGCCCTGGAACGCATCGCCGGCCGCGTGGTCGAGATCACCCGCCAGATCAGCGAGATCGCCGCCTCGGTGCGCGAGCAGTCGACGGGTCTGGCCGAGGTCAACGGCGCCGTGAACCACATGGACCAGATGACCCAGCAGAACGCCGCCATGGTCGAGCAGTCCACCGCCGCCTCGCACTCGATGCGCCAGGAAGCGGTGCAGCTGGGCGGCCTGATCCGCCGCTTCAAGCTGGGCGACGCCCCGCAAGCGCGCCAGGGTTACGCCCGGGCCAGCTAGAAGAAGGCCGTCAGGGCCCAATCCGGGCCCGGTTGCGTAGTTCTGCTCCGCAATTGACTTGCCAAACTTGACGCAGGCGTCACGATAGCGCCTGCGTCTTGCTGTGCAGGCTGGCTTGCCAGAAAGCAGGGCGTTCAAGAAAAGCGACGGGAGACAGCCATGGCCGACGGAGCCTTCGACATTCAACGGGCGGCGCGCGAAGACGCCTACAGCCGGCCGATCTCGAGCATCGACCTGGCCGACCCGGAGCGGTTCCGCAACGATACCTTCTGGCCCTATTTCGAGCGCGTGCGGAACGAGGCGCCGATCCACTGGGTCGAGACCGAGGCCGACTACGGCAATTACTGGTCGGTGACCCGCTATGCCGACATCATGGCCATCGACACCAACCACCAGGTGTTCAGCTCGGACGCCCACCTGGGCGGCATCACCGTGGGCGACTTCGACGAGGACTTCGTCCTGCCGATGTTCATCGCCATGGACTCGCCCAAGCACGACGTACAGCGCAAGACCGTCAGCCCCATCGTCTCGCCGGCCAATCTGGCGGTGCTGGAGCCCCTGATCCGGGGCCGGGTCGGGGAGATCCTCGACGGCCTGCCGATCGGCGAAGAATTTGACTGGGTCGACCGGGTGTCGGTCGAACTGACTACCCAGATGCTGGCCACGCTGTTCGACTTCCCGTGGGAGGATCGCCGCAAGCTGACCCGCTGGTCGGACGTGGCCACCACCACGCCTGGCGAAAACGGCCTGGTCGCCACCGAGGACGAGCGGCGGGCCGAGCTGTTCGAATGCCTGGCCTACTTCACCAACCTGTGGAACGAGCGGGTCAACGCGCCGCCGGCCGGCGACCTGATCTCGATGCTGGCCCATGGCGAGGCGACGCGGAACATGGAGCCCTTGGAGTATCTGGGCAACATCGTGCTGTTGATCGTCGGCGGTAACGACACCACCCGTAACTCCATCACCGGCGGGCTGCTGGCGCTGAACCAGAACCCGGCGGAATTCGATAAGCTCAAGGCCAACCACGACCTGGTCAGCAGCATGGTCCCCGAGATCATCCGCTGGCAGACCCCGCTGGCCCACATGCGCCGCACGGCGGTCGCCGACTACGAGATCGGCGGCAAGACCATCAAGAAGGGTCAGAAGGTCGTCATGTGGTACGTCTCGGGCAACCGCGACGAACGGGCCATCGAGAACCCCAACCAGTTCATCATCGACCGCGAACGGCCCCGCCAGCACCTGTCGTTCGGGTTCGGCATCCACCGCTGCGTGGGCAACCGCCTGGCCGAGCTACAGCTGAAGATCGTCTGGGAAGAAGCCCTCAAGCGCTTCCCCGACATCAAGGTCGTGGGCGAGCCCAAGCGGGTCTATTCAAGCTTCGTGAAGGGCTTCGAGACCCTGCCGGTGGTGATTCCAAGCCGGTACTGAAGTGGGGGGTTACCCCCACCGTCACCTCACCCTTCCACGTCATCCTAGGCACAAGGCCTAGGATGACGACGGTGGGTGGAGTGACTCAGTAGCGGCTTACGCCCCCAAAAACCCGACGATCTTCTTCACCTCGGCCAGGGTCGCCTCGGCGATCGGGGCCGCCCGTTCCGCGCCGTCCTTGAGGATGGCGTCGATCTGGGCCGGGTCGTCCATGAAGCCGCGCATGGCGCTGGTTACCGGCGACAGCGAGGCCACCGCCAGGTCGGCCAGGGCCGGCTTGAAGGTTCCAAAGCCCTTGCCGGCGTACTCGGCCAGCACGTCGGCCTTGGTCCGGCCCGACAGCGCCGCGAAGACGCCGACCAGGTTGTCGGCTTCCGGGCGGGTCGCCAGTTCCTCCAGGGTTTCCGGCAGCGGCTCGGGATCGGTGCGGGCCTTGCGGACCTTCTGGTTTATCGCGTCAGCGTCGTCGGTCAGGTTGATGCGGCTGTAGTCGGAGGGGTCCGACTTGCTCATCTTGGCCGAGCCGTCGCGCAGGGACATGATCCGCGCGCCCGGTCCCTGGGTCAGGGGCTCGGGCAGGGGGAAGAAGCCCGGAACGGCGAAGTCGTGGTTGAACTTGGCCGCGATGTCGCGCGTCAGCTCAAGATGCTGGCGCTGGTCCTCGCCGACCGGCACCTGGGTGGCCTTGTAGGCCAGGATGTCGGCGGCCTGCAGCACCGGGTAGGTGTAGAGGCCGACGCTGGAGCGCTCCTTGTGCTTGCCGCTCTTCTCCTTGAACTGGGTCATCCGGTCGAGCCAGCCGAGGCGGGCGACGCAATTGAAGATCCACGCGAGCTCCGCGTGGGCGCGGACCTGGCTCTGCGGGAAGATCACCGCGACCTTAGGGTCGAGCCCTGACGCCATATAGGCAGCGGCGATCTCTCGGGTCTGGGCGGCCAGCAGAGCAGGGTCCTGCCAGGCGGTGATGGCATGCAGGTCGGCCACGAAGATGAAGGTCGGGATCTCGTGCTGCAGGCGGCTGAACTTGATCAGGGCGCCCAGATAGTTGCCAAGGTGCAGCGCCCCGGAGGGCTGCACGCCGGAAAGCACGCGCGCGGGGCCGGCATAGACGGCGGTTTCTTCGGTCATCGGATAAGGCTTTGCGTCAGAAGTCGAATACGGGGCGAGCAGGGGCGCCCGCCGGTTCAGCGGATCAGGCCGGGCGGCGCCATCGCGCGCAGAGATGTCCGGGCAAAGTCATGGCCAGCGACTTAAATCCTGCCGGCTGAGAGAGCAAGCCTCAGGCCTTGCGGCGGCGCATGACGGTGCGGATTTCGGCGAGGGTGACGCCGCCAAAGCCCAGCAGGAACACCGGATAGGTGGCCACGCCGATCAGGCCGACGGCGATCACCGCGATCTCCTTGGCCCCGAACTTGTGGAAAGCCACGCCCTGCAGGGCCTCGATGATCGGCAGGCGGTAATGGTCCAGGACCAGCAGCACCGCGGCCATGCCGGCGCTGGCGGCGAACACCCGGATGATCTTGCCGACGGCCTTGGCGCTGGGGTGGTAGATGCCGCGCCGGTTCAGGGCCCAGGCCATCTGGCCGACATTGATCCAGCTGGCGAGCGCCGTGGCGGCGGCGATGCCCTGGAAGCCGATCAGCTTGAAGAGGGTGATGCCGGCGACGATGTTGATGACCACCGAGATCAGGGCGAAGCGCATCGGGCTCTTGGTGTCGCCCCGGGCGAAGAAGATCGGGTTCATGATCCGGGCCAGCACGAAGGCGGGCGTCCCCAGGCCGTAGAAGAACAGCGCCTTGGAGGTCTCCAGGGCGTCATGCGGCAGGAAACCGCCACGCGTGTAGAGGCCGTCGATCAGGAAATAGGGGATGGCGACCAGGGCGGCGGCCGCTGGCAGGGTCAGGGCCAGGCCGAACACGAAGGCCTGGTCGGTGGTGGCCTGGACGTCGGCCCCGTCCTCGGCCTGCAGCGAGGCGGCCAGGCGCGGCAGCAGGGCCACCCCGATGGCGACGCCGACCAGGCCGAGCGGCAGCTGGTAGAAGCGGTCGGCGATGTTCAGCCAGCTTCTGGGCCCGTTGGTGTGGGTCAGCGAAACCAGGCTCTGGGAGACGAAGACATTGATCTGCGTGGCGCTGGCGGCGATGGCGCCGGGGATGGCCAGCGAGATCAGGGCCCGGACATCGGGGGTCATGCTGGGCCAGCGCAGCCTGATCTTGGCGCCCGTCCGCCAGCAGCCCCACCAGAGCAGGGCTGCCTGGGCGACGCCTGCCGCGACGATCGCCCAGGTGGCGGCGAAGGCGGCGTTGTTGGCCTCATGCTGCGGCAGCACGGCGGCCAGCATCACCAGGTTCAGCACAATGGGCGCGGCGCCCGAGAGGATGAAGCGGCCATGGGCGTTCAGCACGCCCGACAACAGGGCGGTGATGGCCATGCAGGGCAGGTAGGGCATGCTGATCTGGGTCAGCACGATGGCCAGCTTGAACTTGACCGGATCGGTCGCGTAGCCGGGATTGATGACATACATCAGCCAGGGCATGGCCAGCTGGGCCGCGATGCAGATGATCAGGGTCATCGCCGCCAGCGCCGCCAGGGCTTCGGCCGCCAGGATGTCGGCCTTGGCCTCGCCATGGGCCGCCAGGCTCTTGGTGTAGCTGGGGATGAAGGCGGCCGAGAAGGCGCCCTCGGCGAAGATGCGGCGGAACAGGTTGGGGAAGCTCAGCGCCGTATAATAGGCGTCGGCGGCCGGCCCGGCGCTGGCCCCCAGCCGGGCGGTGATCACCAGGTCGCGGGCGAGGCCGGCGAAACGGCTGACCAGGGTCAGGCTGGAGAAGATCAGCGAGGACCGCAGCAGGCCGTTCCGCTTGCGCGGCGCCTCACTGGAAAGGTCGCTGGCGGGCTGGGCGGGGGTGTCGGTCGGGGCGCTCACTCAGCGCTTCTGCGCGCAGCTGCGAAGGCGGTCAAGGTGGCGAAATGCGGCGGTTGAATCCCTTGCCGGACTAGCCTCGGCCGTCTCGGTCGGACCGGATCTGGCGGGGACCGCGGCCGGTCTGTTGCTTTATGAAGCGGGAGAAGGCGCTGGCCCCCGAAAAGCCGAGCAGATCGGCGATCTGGGTCATCGAGAGGTCGCTGTCCATGATGTAGCGCCGGGCCATGTCCAGGCGGGCCTTGTCGGCCAGTTGCTGGAAACTCGTCCCCTCGTCGGTCAACCGCGCCTGCAGGGTGCGGGGGGCCAGGCCCATCTCGGCCGCCACCGCGGCCAGGTCGAACCGGCCGGCCGGCAGCAGGGCCCGCAGGGTGAGATCGGCCCGCTCGGCGGTGTCGCGGCGGGTCAGGGCCCGTTTGGAATCCAGGTCGCGGCGGATCGCCTGGTTCAGCCGCTTGGAGGCCGAGCGCAGCGGTTTGGCGGCGCTGGGACCATCGATGATGATGGCGTTGCGGTCCTGATTGAACAGCACCATGTCGCCGAACTGGTTCCGATGGCTGCGCAGGTCGCGCGGCCCGGCGTGGCGGAACTGCACGGCCGCCGGCCGCCAGGCGGCGCCGAGCATCTTCTGAAGCTCCTGGCATATGATGGCGAAGCTGAGTTCGACGACCTGCACCGGCGAGCCCTCGCCGTTCAGCCGCATGTCGAAACAGATGGCCAGGGAACCCTGCGGCTCCTCGACCAGCCGCAGCACGGCGGTGGTGACATAGAAGTCGAAGGCGGTGACCACCTCGGTCAGGGCTGCCCGGACATTGCCGGCCGTGCGGGCCAGGACCCAGAGCGGGCTGAGCAGATGGGCGCCCTGCCTGAGCGCCAGCTGCAGCCCGAAATCGCGGGCCTTCAAGGTGGTCGCCGCCAGTTCGTAGAGGCCTGAAACCTGGTCGCCCGTGAGCATTACGTCGGGCCCACGCAGAGCCTCGCCCGGAATGTTCAGCCGGGTGGCCAGACTGAGGGGATCGCCGCCCAGATCCTCGATCAGGCCGGCGCAGCCCGTCAGGGCAATACTCGAAACAAACCCTTGCGCCATAAGGCCCTGCAGAAATGCCACACTGCGCGATCGGTCAACTTCGGCGCGCCAGCCGTCAACTTCAGTCGCACAAAAGCCACTAGGTGACCACAGTTAAGTTGCGGCTGATAACCTTGCCTGAACAGGGTTCTCCCAACAGCCGCTAGGGGAGGAAACATGAGAAATTCACTGCAACTGCGCAGCCTGCTCGCCATCGGCGTCTCGACTGCTGCTCTTCTGGGCGCCGCGGCGCCTGCCTTCGCCCAGGACACCACGGGCGACACCGGCACGACCGTCGCCGATGTCATCGTGACGGCGCAGAAGAAGGAAGAAGCCCTTCAAGACGTGCCGATCGCCGTGTCGGCGTTCACGCAAGGCTCGCTTGAGAAGCAAAAGATCGACGGCGGTCCCAACCTGGTGACGGCCATCCCGAACGTGAACTTCTCCAAGGGGAACTTCACCGGCTACAACTTCCAGATTCGCGGCGTCGGCTCCAAGCTGGTGGCCGGCTCGGGCGACGCCGGCACCGGCATCCACCTGAACAACGCCCCGCTGACCGCCAACAACCTGTTCGAAGCCGAGTTCTTCGACGTTGAGCGCGTCGAAGTGCTGCGCGGCCCGCAAGGCACGCTGTACGGCCGCAACGCCACCGGCGGCGTGGTCAACATGATCACTGCCAAGCCCGTGCTGGGCGACTTCAGCGCCGTGGCCAAGGTCGAGGCCGGCAACTTCAACTCCATCAAGCTGAAGGGGATGATCAACATCCCGCTCGGCGACGACGCCGCCCTGCGCGTCGCGGCCGTGACGCTGAACCGCGATGGTTTCGGCAAGAACATCTACAACGGCCACAACATCGACGACCGTTCGATGTGGGACGTCCGCGCCACCCTGGCCTGGAACCCCAGCGACAGCTTCAAGACCTACCTGCTGTATGACCACTTCGACGAAGACGACAGCCGCTCGCGCATCGGCCGTCAGTTCTGCGCCAAAGACACCGGTCCTGGCAGCGTCGGCGGCGTCGGCTACTCGGCGGCTTTCGGCGGCCTGATCGGCCAGATCGAGCGCGGCTTCTTCAGCCAGGGCTGTAAGGCTTCTTCGATCTACGCCCCGGGCGTTTCGACCGGCACGCTGAACACCCAGGCGACCCTGGGCGGCCTGTTCGGCGCCCTGACCGGCCTGCAGACCGGCGACGCTCTCGCCGGCAAGGTCCAGGACAAGAACATCCGCAACATCGAGTCGACTTCGGACCCGATCTACCAGTCGTCGACGGACATCTATGAGTTCAACGTCGCCTGGGATCTGACCGACGACCTGCAGCTGACCTCGCTGTCGTCCTACTCGACGCTGAACCTGTTCACCCGTCAGGACTACAACCGCGTCGTTCCGAACGTGACGTTCAACACCACGCCGAACCCGGTCAACGCCTTCGCGGCGCTGGGCGCGACCTACAACACCTTCTACACCCAGCTGTTCCCGGGCGGCGTGGTCACCGATCCGCAAGTCGGCGCGCAGAACCGCTTCACGACCTTCGACATCTCGTCGGCGGACACCAAGCAGTTCACCCAGGAACTGCGCCTGCAGTCGAACTTCGATGGCCCGATCAACTTCAACGTCGGCGGCATCTACCTCGACTACCAGGCGACCGGCGACTACTACGTCATGTTCAACACGGGCACTGCCTATTACAACATGACCAACAAGGTGAATAACTTCACCTCGGGCGGCGCCAAGCCCTACCCCTGCCCCGCTGGCAACGCCAACTGCATCTACGTCGACCCGAGCCAGAAGCCGGACCGCAGCGGCCACAACTACTATGACAGCTACGGCCCCTATCACCTGAAGTCGCGCGCCGCCTTCGGTGAAGTCTATTGGCAGCTGACCGACGCCTTCAAGATCACCGGCGGCCTGCGCTACACCGACGACTCCAAGTCGGTCGAGAACCACCAGGTGACCCTGGGTCTGCCGGGCAGCGGCATCGGGGCTCCCCCGGTCGGCCAGCCCCCGCTGCTGAAGGTCCGCTTCCAGGAGTTCACGGGCCGCCTCGGCTTCGACTGGAAGCTGGCTGACGACAACCTGGTCTATTTCTTCTACTCGAAGGGCTACAAGGCCGGCGGCGTGAACCCCGCCTGCTCGACCACTGTGGCCACCTCCTGCCCCAAGCCTTCGTTCGACCCGGAATTCGTCAACAGCTTCGAACTGGGCTCCAAGAACACCTTCCTGGACGGCAGCCTGCTGCTGAACGGGACGGCCTTCTACTATGACTACAAGGGCTACCAGGTCTCCAAGATCGTCAACCGCCAGTCGGTCAACGAGAACATCGACGCCAAGATCAAGGGTCTTGAAATCGAAACCATCTGGAAGCCGATCAGCGGCCTGCGCCTGAACGCCAACATCGGCTATCTGAACACCAAGATCGCCAATGGTTCGTCCATCGACACCTTCGACCGCACCGGCGGCAGCTCGCTGCTGACCCTGGTGAAGTCGAGCTCGGCGTCCAACTGCGTGGTCCGCACCAGCGACGCGGCGGCGGCCCTGACCATCGCCAACGGGGCCAACAACCCGTTCGCGCTGCTGCAGGTCTGCACCCCCACCGCGTTCGTCGTGCCCCAGGGCACGCGTCTCGATGGAACGGTCGGAGCGCCCACGGCTACCAACCCGCTCGCGGTTGGCCGCAACGCTTTCCTCCAGTACATCTCCGACGGTGTGCCGGTGGACCTGAAGGGCAACGAGCTGCCCAACTCGCCGCACTACACCCTGTCGCTCGGCGCCCAGTACACCTGGGACCTCGGCGACTGGTCGACGACCCTGCGCGGTGACTACTACAAGCAGACCGACACCTTCTCGCGGATCTACAACAGCAACGCTGACAAGATCCAAGGCTGGTCCAACGTGAACATCACTTTGACGGTCGCCAATCCCGGCATGGGTCTGACGGTCGACGCGTTCGTCAAGAACGCGACGGACGAAACGGCCATCACCGACACCTATCTGACCGACGATAGCTCGGGCCTGTATCGCAACGCCTTCTACACCGACCCCCGCACCTACGGGATCGCGATCAGCAAGAGCTTCTAAGGACTTTGGCTACTGGGCCTGCCCCCGAGGGGCAGGCCCGACGCCGCACGAGTTTCCTCGGCGACGCTGAAGTTTCCTCTCCACGTCGTCTACCTGGCCGCGGCCCCAACAGGGTCCGCGGCCAATTTTTTGGGTCTCGAAGCCAAGAGGATGAATGGCGAAAAGCCCTGAAATATGTCAGTTCCGACACTGGCTCGGCGGCCGTCCGGCGGCAATTCTGCCGGCATGAACACACATCATCGCTTCTGTACCTGCCACCGCAGCGCCTTCCGGGGCATCCTCTCCATCTCCACCGGCGCGCCGCCGACCGGCGGCGGCTCGACCCCGCAAAGAGACCGCAAGACGCCCGACACCCCCGCAGCCCGCGCCGCCGAGGCCTATCTCGACAGCGTCTCCAGCCGGACCATGGTGGGGCATTGCAAGCGCACCTTCCGATTCGGCCTGGCCCTGGCCGAGAAGGCCGACGCCAAACTGGACCTGGAGGCTTTCTATGTCGGCTGCCTGTTCCATGACCTGGGCCTGGAGGAACAGTTCGCCGGGCCGGAGGACTTCGAACTGCTCGGCGCCCGCGAGGCGGGGCGCTTTCTGAACGCGCACGGCTACGCCTATCTCGCCGAGCAGGTGTCGGCGGCCATCGCCATTCACACCACCCCCGAAACGGCCGGCGATCCCCGTCCTGAGGTCGCCTATCTCGCCATGGGGGCCATGGTCGATGTCGTCGGCGCGCGGCTTGACCAGATCGAGCCGCGCCTTATCCAGCAGATCGTCGCCGAATACCCACGCGATGGAACCAAGGCGATGCTGATCGCGATGATCAAGGGTCAGATCGACAGCAAGCCCAGTTCCAACATCGCCGGTCTCCAGGCCCGGCTTGGGGTGTTGCAGCGGATGGCCGACGCACCCTTCGCCAGCTGACGGGTTGCGGGCCCAAAGCCGCTTCGCCCCTTTTCTCAACCTGCTCTACCCCCGTGCGGATCCGGATCCGCACGGGGGTTTAGCCACGTCAGGCCCGCCCGCCCTGCGCGTCCAGCAAGGCCTCGAGCGCCTGGCCATAGGACCGGCTGTCAACGTAGTCGACATGGCGGGCCGTCTCGATCCGCGTCGCGCCGCCGATGTCCGGCCCGAACCCGGTATCTATCAGCCTGTCCAGGGCTTGGCGGGCGGGCGCGCCCGTCCGCCCGGCCTGGATATGGCCGGCGATGATCTGAGCGCCCATATCGACCAGGCGGAACACCGACGAATTGGTCTCCAGGAAACCCAGGCCATAGATGTCCCGGCGCGAGGGATGGAACAGCCGCATCCACAACCGCGGACGCAGGCCCGCGCCGTAGTCGAAAAGTCCCTCGGGCAGATAGGGCGTCTCGGCGCGGTAGCCGGTGGCCAGGATGATCTCGTCGGCGGCCTCTCGGGCGCCGTCGGCATAGACCACCTCGCCAGCTTCGAGTCGGGAAATCTCGCCACGCGGCGCGATCCGGCCGTGTCCCAGGTGATGCAGAACCTCGGAGTTCATGATCGGGTGCGAGGCGAACGGCGCATGGTCGGGGGTCGGGAGACCATAGGCCTGTGGCGGACCGACCAGCAGGCTCAGAAGCGCGGCCGCATCGGGCGGGGACATCCAGGAGGGCAGGGCGTCGGCCCGGCGGAAGAAGATGTCGGAGGGCTCGCCGCCCACGAACTTGGGCACGAACCAATAGCCCCGGCGCATGGAGAGCGACACCGAACGGGCTACGCGCGCCGCATCACAGGCGATGTCGACGGCTGAGTTACCGGCCCCGACGATGACGACCCGCTTGCCACGCAGCTCATCAGCCGAGCGGTAGGTGACGCTGTGCCGAATCGTGCCGGGGAACCGCGCCGCGCCAGGCAGGTCCGGAACCACCGGGTCCCAGAGCGTGCCTGAGGCGCAGACCAGAGCGCTGTAGAAGCGGGTCGTCCCGCCGGCCACGACCTCCCAGCCGTCCTCGCGGGGCGTGGCCTGCTGCACGGCGGTCGACAGGCGGATGTGAGGCGTCAGGGCCTCGGCCTGCGCGAACTGCTGAAGATAGCCCAGCACGTCCGCCCGGCTGGGATAGACGGCGGCCGTGCGGGGGAACGGGTGGCCGCCGAAACTCGACATCGGGGCGTCGCGCGAAGAGATAAAATGAGCGCTGTCGTACATCGGCGAGCCGGGATGGTCGGCGTCCCAGATGCCGCCGACGCCGGGGTTCTTTTCGTAGACGTCGAAGTCGAGACCGGCGGCCTTAAGGGCGCGGGCCATCGCCAGGCCGGCCGGGCCCGCCCCGACCACGCAGACGGGCAGTGCCGCCTGGGCGGCCTTGTGAGTGATATCTGACATGAAGATCTCCTGCAAAGATCGCAAGAGTCCTTCGCGCCCGCCAGGCGACCTAGTGGCGTAAACGACATTGTACAGGGCTTTTCCGACAGGGCCCTGACAAGCCTACCCCGCCCGTCTGAGCTCGGCGGGCGAGCGCCTGGCCTGCCGCCGGATCAGCCGGCGCAGGGTCGAAGGTTCGGCATAGCCCACCCGGCGCGCCACCTCGTCGACCGACAGGCGGGTGGTCTCCAGCAGCCGCTCGGCCGTCTCGACCCGGATACGCTGGGCGAACTTGACGGGCGACATGCCGCAGACCGAAACCAGGCGGCGGGCGAAGGTGCGGGGGGTCATGTTCACCGCAGCGGCCAGCTCGTCCATGCTGAAGTCGCGCTCGATGTTGTCGCGGGCCCAGGCTTCGGCCCGGGCAATCTGCGGGTCCTGGCCGGCGAGAAAATTCACGGCCATGTAGGGGGCCTGGGAGCGGCGCTGGTCCAGCAGCAGGTAGCGGGCGCAGGCTTCCGAAAGTCCCGGACTGGCGAACCGGGCGATCGCCGTCAGCATCAGGTCCATCTGCGCCATGGCCGCCCCGGCGGTGGCGACCGGCCAGTCGGCGACGACGATCCTGTCGGCGATCAGCTCCACATCGGGATGCATCCGGTGAAAGGCCGGCGCCAGCCACCAGGTGGTGGTGGCCCGCCGCCCCGCCAGCAGGCCGGCCTGGGCCAGGATGAAGGTCCCGGCGCAGGAGGCGGCGACAAAAGCCCCGGCGCTGAGCGCCTCGGCGGCGATGCCGCCCGCCCGCCGGATGGCGGGACTGGCCAGGCAGTCCATCAGCTCGGCTTCCGACCGCACCCCCAGGCCTGGCACGATCACCAGGTCGCCTTTGGCGAAGCTCGCCGCCACGCCACGGGCGGGCCGCAAGGTCCGCACCGCGAACGGCGCCGGCCGGCCGCCTCTGAGGCTGACCTGATTGGCGGTGTCCAGGGCGTCGAGCGTGATGGCCAGGCTGGAGGCCATGCCGCCAGGCAGCGCCAGGACCGTGACTGGAGTCATTATCGAAAATCCCCAAAAGAGGTCGTTTTCGCCAATACCATCGAACAGCGCGTCCGGCAAATTCCGGGGCCAAACTGCCGTCAGGGAACCAGCCGCGCCGCCCTTGGCTCAGGGGACAGGGTCATGTCAGGTCGCGCTCGGGGGCGCGCGCATGACCCTACCGCGCCACGCTCGCCCGGGCCCGCTCCAGACGGGAGGCGACATTGGCTTCGCCGGCTTCCAGCACTTCGGTGAGGGCGATCTTCAGGGCGGCGATGCGGCGGGTGTCTTCCAGTTTCCCGCCGTCCGGGGTCTGGACATAGAAGGCGTCGACCGCCCGTTCGCCATAGCCGTCGATGTGGGCTGAATGGATGGAGAGGCCGGCTTCAGACAGCGTGCGGGCCAGGGCCTCCAACAGGCCCGGCCGGTCGCGGCCCGAGGCCTCCACCACGGTGGCCTCGCCCGACGCCTCATTGTCCAGCATCACCGTGGGGGTGATGGCGAAGGCGGCGGAACGCGACGTGTCGGCCTTGCGGGTCTCGAACACCGGGGTCTCGCCCCGGCCCGCGGCTTCCAGGGCGTCGGCCAGCCGGCGCAGGGTGCGGGGATTCTCGGCGCCGTAGGGCGCGCCGCTGGCGTCCTGGACATGGAAGACGTCCAGCGCCTGGCCTTGGGCCGAGGTGAAGACCCGCGCGCCAACGACGTTGCCGCCCAGCCCGGACAGCACCAGGGCGAGGTCGGCGAACAGGCCGCGCCGGTCCCTGGCGGCGATCACCACTTCGGCGGCGTTGCGCTGGGCCGAGACATGGGCTTCCGCCGCCGCCCCACCCTGCAGGGCCGCGCGGCGGGCCAGGGCCGCGTGGGCCGCCAGTTCTGCGCCTGAGAAGGCGGTGAAATAGGCGTCCTCCATCGAGGCGGCCCAGCCCTTGGCCGAGGGATCCTCGGCGGCCAGCGTCTCGCGCGCCACCTCGGCCAGGGCGGCCTGGTGGCGGCGCACCGAGGCGGCGGGATCGGAGCCGCGGCCGCCGCGGAAGGTGGCCTCGGTGGCGCCGTAGAGCTCGCGCAGCAGCTGGCCCTTCCAGCCGTTCCACACCCCGGGGCCCACGGCGCGAATGTCGGCCACGGTCAGCACCAGCAGCAGGCGCAGGCGCTCGGGGTTCTCGACGATGGCGGCGAAGGCGGCGACGGTGGCCGGGTCGGTGACGTCGCGCTTCTGGGCGAAATCGCTCATGACCAGGTGATGCTCGACCAGCCAGGCGATCAGGGCGACCTTGGTGCGGTCCACCCCCAGCCGCTCGCAGGCCTGCCGCGCCGAGCGGGCCCCGGCCTTCTCCTGGCCGCCGGCCAGGCCCTTGCCGGTGTCATGCAGCAGCATGGCCAGGAACAGGCTCTCGCGGTCGTCGATCAGCGGCAGGATGGCGGTCGACAGCGGGTGCTCGTCGGTGTGGCGGCCGTTGGCGATGTCGCAGATCACCCCCACGGCCCGCAGGGTGTGCTCATCCACCGTGTAGGAGTGGTACATGTTGAACTGCATCTGGCCGACCACCCGGCCGAACTCGGTGACGAAGCGGCCCAGCACCCCGGCCTCGTTCATCAGGGTCAGGGTGCGGTAGGTGTTGCGCCCGCGCGCCAGAATGTCGAGGAAGGCCCGGGCGGCTTCCGGGTCGCGGCGCACGGCGGCGGTGATCAGGTTCAGGCTGCGGGTGATGGCGGTGAATGCGTCCGGATGGATGTCCAGGTCGCGCTCGTCGGCGGTGCGGAACAGCCGGATCAGGTCGACCGGATCGCGCTCGAACACCTCGGGACCATCGACGGTCAGGCGGCCGGCCTCCTCGTGGAAGCCGGGGATGTCGAGGGCGCGGCGCTTGGCCTTGCCCTGGCCGGGCAGGAAGCGGGAGAGGCCTTTGGGCTCCTTCTTCAGGTGCTCGGCCTCCAGCCGGGCCGACATCACCCGGGTCAGGCTGCCGACCTCGCGGGCGATCAGGAAATAGCGGCGCATGAAGCGCTCGACGGCCGGGTTGTCGGCCCGGTCGCCATAGCCCATCCGGCGGGCGATCTCGGGCTGCAGGTCGAAGGTCAGCCGCTCCTCGGGCCGGCCGGTGGCGAAATGCAGGTGGGCGCGCACGGCGTGCAGGAAGTCGAAGGCCCGGACGAAGGCGCGGACCTCGTGCGGCTGGAACTGGCTGAGGCGGAAGACGTCCTCGGGCTTCTCGACCGGGTGGAGGTACTCGGCGATCCACATCAGGGTGTGCAGGTCGCGTAAGCCCCCCTTGCCCTCCTTGACGTTGGGCTCGACCATGTAGCGGCTGGCGTCGGCCCGGCCGTGGCGGTCGTCGCGCTCCTTGAGCTTGGCGGCCACGAACTCGGCCCCCGTGCCGCGCACCACGTCATGGAAGAAGCGCTTCTTCAGATCGGCGGCCAGGGCCTCATCGCCGGTCAGGATGCGCGCCTCGAGCAGCGAGGTGCGGATGGTGAAGTCTTCCCTGGAGAGCCGCACGCATTCCTCGACCGTGCGTGAGGCGTGGCCGACCTTGAAGCCCAGGTCCCACAGCGCATAGAGCATGAACTCGATGACGCTCTCGGCGTGCGGCGTCTGCTTGTAGGGGCGCAGGAACAACAGATCGAGGTCGCTGAATGGCGACAGCACCCCCCGGCCATAGCCCCCCACCGCCATAAGGCACAACCGCTCGCCCTCGGTCGGATTGCGGGCCCGGAAGACGTGGACTGTGGTGAAGTCATAGAGGGCGGTGACCACCTCGTCGGTCACCCCGCACAGCAGCCGCGCCGTCTCGACCCCGCCGGCCCCGTTCTCCAGCCGCTCCTTGGCGATCATCCGCCCCCGGAACAGCGCCTGCTTGAGAATGGCCAGCGCCCCGGACCGCTGCTCGGCCTCGTTGCCGAGCGAGTCAAGGGCGGCGGCGGACAGCCGGGCGCGCAGGGCCTGGCCGTCAACGACATGTTCCAGGCGGGTCGGGCGAAGGCGGGGCGGCGGCATGAGTCCTTATGTGCGCTGCACAAGGGCGGTTCGCAACGGTGGCTTGCCGATCTGACGCGCCGCGACGACAGTTGGCGCGTTGGGAGGCTGCGACATGTTCAAACGCTTATCGATCCTGCTGTGGATTCTGCTGGCGGCGGGTTGCGGCCCGCTCGGCGCGCCCTACACGAACGCCGCGCCGCTGACCCAGAAGGAGCTGGACACCCTGCCGTCCGATGAAATCGGTCGCCGCGTGGCGCTGCAGCTGAATTTGACGATCGCCGACGACCCCAACTTCAAACGCCGATATGGGCTCAACGAGCGCCGTGACCCCTATGGCGTGACCCTGCAGGGTCAGGGCTACAAGGCGCGGGAGGAGCTGTGCCGGCGGGACGTGCTGCGTGTGCGCTATGTCCTGCGGCCCCCGCCTAACCGGCCGGCCAGGTCCCAGGGCTTCGAATCCGAGGCCACCTTCGCCCGGCTGAAGGACTATCCGGGCGTGGTCGACTGCGCCGACGGACGCCTGGTCTTCTTCCGGGTCGACCTTCCGAAATATGTCACCGGAGAGGATGTCGCGCAGCGGGTCATGGGGCTGTTCGACCGGGCCCGAGCCTTCCCGACGGAGGGAAGCATGGATTGCGGCGACATGACCGGCAAACGCAACGACTGCAGGACGTTGCTGGCCGGGCTGCCGGTGAGCCACATCCGCAAGGTGCTGGATTGCGAGCCTCAGAACGGCGGTCTGTGCGGCATGCTGTACCTGGACGATTGGACGCTGACGATCAATTCCAATTCCGACGGCAAGGTCGCCACTGTCAGGCTGGTCGTCGTGCCCAACCTCTGACGGTTAGCCCATCCCCTTGAGCCGATACAGCGCCTCCAGCGCCTCGCGCGGGCTCATGCCGTCGACGTCGAGGGCCTTGAGGGCTTCCTCGACGGGGCTGGGGCCGCGCTTGACCGGCTGTGGGGAGGTGGCTTCGAAGAGGGGGAGGCCTTCGAGGCGGACGGGGCTGTGGCTCTCGGTTTCCAGGCGCTCGAGGACCTGCCTGGCCCGGGCCACCACCACGGGGGGGACGCCGGCCAGCTTGGCGACCTGGACGCCGTAGCTGCGGTCGGCGGGGCCGGGGCCGGCCTCGTGGAGGAAGACCAGGTCGCCGTTCCAATCCTTGGCCTTGAGGCTGAGGTTGGCGACGTGGGCCAGGCGTTCCTCGAGCACGGCCAGCTCGTGATAGTGGGTGGCGAACAAGGCGCGGCAGCGGTTGGTGTCGTGCAGGGCCTCGGCGGCGGCCCAGGCGATGGCCAGGCCGTCCCAGGTGGCGGTGCCCCGGCCGATCTCGTCGAGAATGACCAGGGAGCGCGGGGTGGCCTGGGTGAGGATGGCGGCGGTCTCGACCATCTCGGCCATGAAGGTCGAGCGGCCGCGCGCCAGGTCGTCGCCGGCCCCGACGCGGCTGAACAGGCGGTCGACGACGCCCAGTTTCAGCGAGCGGGCGGGGACGTAGCTGCCGGCCTGGGCGAGGACGGCCAGCAGGGCGTTCTGGCGCAGGAAGGTCGACTTGCCGGCCATGTTGGGGCCGGTGACGATGGCCAGGCGCGGCCCGGTCTCGCCCGCGCCGTCCAGGCAGCAGTCGTTGGGGGTGAAGGGATCGCCGGCCCGCTTGACGGCGGCCTCGACGACGCTGTGGCGAGCGCCCTCGGCGGCGAAGCAGAGGCTCTTGTCGATTTGTGGCCGGACGGCGTTGGCGTCCTCGGCCCACTCCGCCAGCCCGGCGTCGACGTCGAGGGTGGCCAGGGCTCTGGCCGCGGCCTGGATGGCCTGGGCCTGGTCACAGGCGGCCTGGCGCCAGGCTTCGAAGGTTTCCAGCTCGATGGCCAGGGCGCGCTCGCCGGCTTGGGCGATGCGGGCGTCCAGATCGGCCAGTTCGACGGTGGTGAAGCGGACCTGGTTGGCCAGGGTCTGGCGGTGGATGAAGGTGGCGTTGAGCGGGGCCTGGAAGAGCGGGTCGGCCTTGTTCGCCGTGGTCTCGACGAAATAGCCGAGGACGGCGTTGTGGCGGATCTTCAGCGGCACGCCGCTCTCGGCGGCGAGGCGGCTTTCGAGGGCGACGATCACCCGGCGGCTGTCGTCGCGCAGGGCGCGGGCTTCGTCGAGCGGCTCGCGCACCCCGGCGGCGACGAAGCCGCCGTCGCGGGCCTGGGCCGGCAGCTCGGGGCCAAGGCCGGTATCGAGCAGGGCGAGCAGTTCGCTGAGCGCGCTGGACTGGGAAGGATCGGCGGCGGTCAGGGCGGCCTCGATCTCGGCGGGGGTCTCGGCCAGGGGGCGGTTCTCGCCGGCGGCCAGGGCGGCGATGGCCTCGCCGGATTTCAGGCCCTGGACCAGGGTTCCCAGGTCGCGGGGGCCGCCGCGTCCCAGGGCCAGGCGGGACAGGGCGCGGGCCATGTCGCCGGCCCCCTTCAGGGCCTCGCGCAGGGTCTCGCGCAGGCGGCGGCGTTCGACGAACCACTGCACCGCGTCCAGGCGGGCCTCGATGGCGGCGGGGTCGAGCAGTGGACGGCCCAGGCGGGCGGCCAGCATCCGCGAACCGGCCCCGGTGACCGTGCGGTCAATGGCCCCCAGCAGGCTGCCCTCGCGCTGACCCGACAGGGTGCGTTCGATCTCCAGGCTGGCGCGGGTGGCCGGGTCGATGGCCATGACGTCGGCCTCGCCGGCCCGGCGGGGCGGGGAGAGGACGGGGATTTTGCCGGCCTGGGTCATTTCCAGGTGGGCCGCTATGAGGCCGAGCGCGGCGACTTCAGCGCCCGCCAGGCCGCCGAAACCGTCGAGGGTGTCGACGCCGTAGAGCCGCTTGACCCGCGCCTCCGAAGCCGAGGGCTCGGCCAGGGCGGCGGCCATCGGCTGGACGACACCGCCGGCAGCCTTAAGGGCGGCGTTGACCGTCTCGTCGGCGAACAGGCGGTCGGGGACCAGGATCTCGGAGGGCTGCAGGCCCGCCAGCGCGGCGCCGAGACCCGCGGGCGTTGTCAGCAGGCATTCCACCTCGCCGGTGGAGAGCTCGACGCTGGCCACGGCGGCCTGACCGGCGCGAAGCGCAATGGCGGCCAGGCGGTTGGCCCCGCGCGCATCGAGGAGGCCGTCCTCGGTCAGGGTGCCGGGGGTGACGATGCGCACCACGTCGCGGTGGACGATGGACTTGGAGCCGCGCTTGCGGGCCTCGGCCGGGTTCTCCATCTGCTCGCAGACGGCGACCTTGAAGCCGGCGCGGATCAGCTTGGCGAGGTAGGCCTCGGCGGCGTGAACGGGGACGCCGGCCATGGGGATGGGTTGGCCGCCGTGGGTTCCCCGGAAAGTCTGGGCGATGCCCAGGGCGGCGGCGGCCTTCACGGCGTCCTCGAAGAACAGCTCGTAGAAGTCGCCCATGCGGAAGAAGACCAGCGCGTCGGGCTGCCGCGCCTTGGCCTCGAAATACTGCGCCATGACCGGCGTGGCGCCGGCAGGGTCAATGGCGGGGGAGGCATTCATTGAGGGTGAGGCTATAGGGGGATTTGGGCGGGGGACAAGCGCCCCTTTCCTCACCCGAAGCGAAGCGTGCGGGGGAGGAGAAGGCTACTGCGTCAGCCGCTGCACGAATCCCAGCAGGCCATCGAACTTCGCCCCGCCGAACTCCACACCGAGCGCGTAGCAGACCGGGCCGGGGTCGGCGATCGGCTGGTGGACGAAGCCGGGGCGGCCGATGTTGACGTCGCCGGGGCCGTAGCGGTCGAAGCCATCCTGAAAGCTGCCGGTGAGGACCAGGGTGTATTCGTCGCCGTTATGGTCGTGGCGGCCGACGCCGGCGCCGGGTTCGATGCGCAGCAGCAGGGTCTTGCCCTCGCCGCCGGTGGGGATTTCCAGTCGGCGCAGGCCGGGGCCTGAGAACAGCCAGCGGCCGCCGGCCTGTATGACGGCGTAGACGGCCTCGCGAATGGGGTCGGGCAGATCGGTCAGCTCGCCCAGATAGCGGCCGGCGGCCTTGGCGGCCCCACGCTGGCGGGCGCGGTCGTCGATCTCTTGCAGCTGGTCGATACGGGCCAGGGCCAGGTCAGCGGCGTCCGGGCTGAGCGGCGAGGGCGACTCGGTTTCCAGGAAGGCGGCGGCCAGGTCGTCGGCGGGGCGGGGGGCGGCCTCGCGGATCGCGGCGGCGGCGGCGGCCATCAACCTCAGGCCCGGATCGCTTTCCGGGTCTCTCATCCTGGCCAGATCGGGTCCGTTCGGCGTCATATTAGGCTCGCATCTCCACGAGGCGATATGGATCGATCCGGCGGAGGGTCAAGTTGAGGGCGGACAGTGCGGTCAAAGGTCGCTCTCCAGGTCGTCCGGGAGCAGGGCCCGCAGCTTGCCGAACGCCAGCCGCAGCCGGGATTTGACGGTGCCGAGCGCCAGGCCGGTGCGCTCGGCGATCTCGGAATGGGTGAGATCCTCATAGAAGGCCGCTCGCACGAGATCGCGTTGTTCAGGCGGCAGCTCGGCCAGGGCGATGGCCACACGCGCCTGGCGCTGGTCGGCGTCCAGGGCGGCGTCGGGGGCGGCCTCTGCCACGGGCGCGAGGGCCGGGTCGTGCTCGTCGAGCTGGGCGGTGCGGTCGCGGCGGAACAGGTCGATGCGGCGGTTGCGGGCAATGCGGAACACCCAGGTGGCGACGCTGCCCTGGGCGCGGTCGAAGCTGTCGGCCTTGCGCCAGACGGTGACCATGACCTCCTGGGCCAGCTCCTCGGCCCGGCCGCCCTCAAGGCCAAGCCGCACCAGATAGCCCTTCAGGCGGGGTGCGAAGTGGTCGAACAGGGCGCGGAAAGCCGCACGGTCGCCGCTGACGGCGATGCGCTGCATGAGGTCCGCCAGCAGCGCCCTCTCGTCCAGCGGGGTCACCCCAGCCTGGGTCAAATCGTAACGTCCTCTCATCCCCGCGCTTAGATGTAGAGCACCGCCGGCGTTCGGCCACAACGCCGCGACCCTTCATTTTGGGGACTGGCCTCCCATCTGCTATGACCCCGACGAACCCCTGCCACCGGACCCACCCGTCTTGACCGCCACCCTCGACCTTTCCCGCGCCCGTGTCGCGAAACCAGCGCCGAACCTGACCGGCCTGACCCGGCCCGAGCTGGCGGCGGCGCTGGTCGAGCATGGCGTGGTTGAGCCGGCCAAGGCCAGGATGCGGGCCGGCCAGCTGTGGCGCTGGATGCACCACTTCGGCCACACCGACTTCGAGCGGATGACCGACATCGACAAGGGCACCCGCGCCAGCATGGCCGCGGCCTTCAGCCTGGCCCGGCCCGAGGTGGTCGAGCGGCAGGTCTCCAAGGACGGCACCCGCAAGTGGCTGATCCGCACCGCCCCGGGCATCGAGATCGAGACCGTCTACATCCCCGACGTCGGCCGGGCAGGGGCGCTCTGTGTGTCGAGCCAGGTCGGCTGCACGCTGAACTGCACCTTCTGCCACACGGGCACCCAGGCCCTGGTCCGCAACCTGACCGCCGCCGAGATCGTCGCCCAGGTGCAGGTGGCCAAGGACGACCTGGAGGAATGGCCCGTCCCCAAGGAGAACCGCCGCCTGTCGAACGTGGTGTTCATGGGCATGGGCGAGCCGCTCTACAATCTGGACGCCGTCGGCAAGGCGATGGACATCATCAGCGACAATGAGGGCATCTCGCTGTCGCGCCGGCGGATCACCGTCTCGACCTCGGGCGTGGTTCCCGAGCTGCAGGCCCTGGGCGAGCAGACCCAGGCCATGCTGGCCATCTCGCTGCACGCCACCAACGACGCCCTGCGCAACGAGCTGGTGCCGCTGAACAAGAAATACAACATCGAGACCCTGATGGCCGGCATCCGCGCCTATCCGGGCCTCAGCAACGCCCGGCGGGTGACGTTCGAGTACGTCATGCTCAAGGGCGTCAACGACAGCCCGGCCGAGGCCAAGGCCCTGGTCCAGCTGCTCAAGGGCATCCCGGCCAAGATCAACCTGATCCCCTTCAACCCCTGGCCGGGCAGCCCCTACGAGTGCTCCAGCTGGTCGACGATCGAGGCCTTCGCCGCGATCCTGAACCGCGCCGGCTACGCCTCGCCCATCCGCACCCCGCGCGGCCGGGACATCCTGGCGGCCTGTGGGCAGCTGAAATCGGAGAGCGAAAAGGTGCGGGCCTCGGCGCGGCGCAAGGCGCCGGTCGAGGCCGAGATCTGACACAGAGTTCCTCGCCCGTTGGGCGAGGTGGCGGCGAAGCCGACGGAGTGGGCCGTGGTCCGCACAGGCTTTCAGGCCTAGGCGCGATCGGAGTGGGTCTGCTTTCCTCGATGTGCGGTCGGAAGGGCCCACTCCACCACTTCGTGGTCCCCCTCGCCCAATGGGCGAGGAATTTAGGGCGCCGTGAGCCCCACGCCAGAACCCTGTCCCCCCAAGCGCGGAGCATGTTAGGCAGGGACTCAACGCAAGTTCCCGGACCCGCCCGCCATGCCGTCGCCGATCCAGTCGCCTGAAATCAGCGCCTTCGCCACCGCCATCTTCTTCATCCTGCGCGACTACGGCCTGACCGTGTTGCTGCTGCTGATCGGGGTGATCAGCTACGGCTTCCTGTCGCCGCACAAGGACATCGAGCACATCCAGGAGGGCAACAGCGCCGCGGCCCTGTCCTACGGGGCGGTGGTGCTGGGCCTGGCTATTCCGCTGGCGGCCCAGATGGCGCCCTCCACCTCGCCGGTGGACATCATCATCTACGGCGTGGCGGCCATCGCCATTCAGCTGCTGATCTTCCGGCTGGTGATCGACATCCTGCTGCTGCGAGGCCTGCCCCAGCGCGTGCAGGAGGGCGACATCGGCGCGGCCGTGGTGTTGGCCGCCGCCAAGCTGGCCACCTCGCTGATCTTCGCCGCCGCCCTGGCTGGCTGAGGGGAATGCACTACCCCCGCCTGCCAGACTGGTTGATCTACCTGGCCGTGGTGCTGGGGCTGATCCTGGCGGCGCTGAGCCGGCAGGAGCGGGCCGACGCTCCGCCCGCCCCGCCGCCGATCCCCGGCGAGGCCAGCGTGCCGCTCGGGCCAACTTCTCCGTTCCTGACCGGACGGGTGGTCGCGGTTCCCAACTCCGAGGGGCCCGGCGCCGGCACCGCCTTCTCGGTCTCCGAGCATGGTGTCTGGATCACCGCCCGCCACGTGGTCGACGGCTGCGGCCAGGTGGCGGTGGTGGTCGCCGAGGGCCGGGGCGTGGTGGCCAAGGTCATCGCCAGCCCCGACAACGACGCGGCCCTGCTGATCACCGAAGGCGGCTCGACCGCCCTGCCCGTCCTGGACATGGCGGTGCTGGGAACCCTGCAGCGCGGCATGCGCGGCTATCATCCGGGCTTCCCGCAGGGGACGCCGGGCGAGGTGGCCTCACGCTATATGGGCACGGCCCGGCTGGAGGTCGGCCGCCGGGGCGGCAAGCCGCAGCCGGTGCTGGTCTGGGCCGAGGTCGGGCGGACCAGCGGGCTGAAAGGGCCGTTGGCCGGGCTGTCCGGGGCGCCAGTGCTGGACGCCACCGGCCGGGTGATCGGAGTGACCGTCGCCGAAGCCCCGCGCCGGGGCCGCATCTACACCACCGACCCCTCGGCCATCTTCGAGCTGCTGACCAAATTCCAGCGCCAGGACGGCCGTTATGCGCCGGGCGAGGCCATCAACACCGAGAACTACGGCCGGGTCGCCGACGCCCTGCGGCGGGACCTGCGGGTGGCTCAGGTGGTCTGCGTCGGCTGAGCGGCGCGCTCAGCGATGGCCCGAGCCCTCACCCCTCCACCTTGATGCCGTCATGGCCGGGACAGGCCCGGCCATGACGGTTGAGGGGGGGTCGGGGTCCTAGAGCGTGTTGCGATCTGATGGAATCAGATCGCCGCTCTAGGTCTTTGTTTTGACGCGCGTTTTTTCCGAAAACCGGTTCCCACTTTTCGGAACGCGCTCTAAGCTTCCGCGACTTTCGCGCGTTCGGCATCCCTGGCCTGTTTGGCCACCAGGACCGCCAGGACCATCGACAATATCCCCACTGCCCCGGAATACAGGAAGAAGACCACGTAGCCGGAGCCGAGAGCCGCGGGGGCGACCTGCGATTTCTCCATGGCCTGGGCGAAGGTGTCGGGCGGGGTATGGACGAACAGGCCCTGCATGAAGGCCAGCGGCCCGCCCTGCTGGGCGGCATGGGCGGCGCTCTCGACGATGCGGCCCGACTGCGAGGCGATCAGCTTGCCGGGCAGCGAATAGAGGGATGAGAACAGCGCGTACTGGGTCGCGGTGAAGCCGCTGCTGGTCAGGCTGGACATGTAGGCGATCAGGCAGGTCCCGGCATAGGACGAGACCACGTTGTCGATGCCGATCGAGATCAGCAGGGCCGGCATGCTGTGGCCCTGGATGGCCAGCCAGCCGAAGATGGTGTTGGTGATCGGCAGGGCGATCGAGCCGATGACCAGCGACCGCATGATGCCCAGCCGCGCGATCGACAGCCCGCCGACGAACACCCCGGCCATCGAGGCGATCACCCCGAACACCTTGCGGATCTCGGCGATCTGGGTGAGCGAGAAGCCGACGTCCTGGTAGAAGGCGTTCATGATGTTCAGCACGAAATCGGACAGTCGGTAGAAGCAGATCAGGGCCAGGATCAGCGCCGCCTGCTTGCCGTAGCGCCGGAAGAAGTCGGCCAGCGGATCGCCCAGGGCGTGGAACAGATAGACCCCCGGCCGGGTCTTCATGCCCGGGATCGGCGAGGCGGCCAGCCAGATCAGGGTGAAGCCGGCGATCACCGAAACCAGCTGCAGCCAGATACCGTTCGGCTTGGCGATCCAGGCGGCCTTCAGCCAATCGGCGAACGAGGCTTGGCCCAGCCATTTCAGCACTACCGCCAGGATGTCGGCCTTGGCGCCCAGGCCCGAGGCCAGGAACAAGGCGGCGCTCAGCAGCAGGACAAACCGGCCGGCCCATTCCAGGCCCTCCATGACTGGTGAGCCTTCCAGGCCTTCGGTGTGGATCGGGCGAACGCGATGTTCGGCCTCGGCCGGGGCCCCCAGCACCGACAGCACGCCGACGATCATGGCCATGGCCATCACGGCGTAGGAGATATGCCAGCCGAACTTGTCGGCCATCAGCAGCGGCGCGGCGCCGGCGATGACGTTGGCGATGCGGTAGCCCCACTGGTAGGCGGCGGCCATGGCGCCCTGGCGGGTGTTGTCGACCGCCTCGATACGCCAGGCGTCGACGACGATGTCCTGGGTGGCCGAGGCGAAGGCGGTCAGCAGCACCAGGCCGGCCATGGCCCCCAGGCTGGTCTTGGGATCGCAGGTCGACAGGGCCAGCAGGGCCAGGATGATGATCCCCTGCATGACCAGCATCCAGGAGCGGCGGTGGCCCAGCAGCTTGGTCAGCACCGGGATGTCGGTGCGGTCGACCCAGGGGGCCCAGAGGAACTTGAACGAGTAGGGCAGGGTCACCAGGCTGAACAGCGAGATGGTCGACAGGGCGATGTCAGCCTTGCGCAGCCAGGCTGACAGGGTGTCGAAGGCCAGGAAGTTGGGCATGCCGGCCCCAAATCCCAGGCCCAGCATGATGGCGATGCGCCGGTCCCAATAGACCGCCAGGGCGCTGAGAAAGCTCTTCTTGGGCGCAGGTTCGGCGGGGATGTCCGTCGGATCGCTCATGCCTGCCAGCGCGTCTTGCGACGCCTCCCCCGCCTCGAAATTGGGCCGCCTGAAATGTCAGGCGGTAAGCTTGGCTTGTGTCGCCTGCCGCGTCCAGCCGGGACCGGTCCATTTGGCCAGGGCGGCGCGCAGGGCCGCGTGGGTCAGGGGCTTGACCAGGAAGTCATCCATGCCGGCCGCCAGACAGGCGCGGCGGTCGTCCTCGAAGGCGTCGGCGGTCAAGGCGACGATGGGCGCGCCGACCCCGCGCCGGCGCAGCTCGCGGGTGGCGTCCATGCCGCCCAGGCCCGGCATGCGCAGGTCCATCAGCACCAGGTCGTAGGAGGCGGCCGACAGGGCGGCCAGGCATTCCAGCCCACTGGCGACCCGCTCGACATGGCACCCCTCGCGTTCAAGGAGCGCCCGGGCCAGGAGGGCATTGATCGGGTTGTCCTCGGCCAGCAGCACCCGCACGCCCGGGGCGGCGGCCTCGGCGATGCGGTCGTCCTCGGGGGCGGCAGGTTGGGCGGCGTCGGTGTCCTGGCTTAGGACCGCCAGGACCCGCTCGGCCAGGGAGGCGCTGCGCAGGGGCTTGATCAGGAAGCCGGCGAACCCGGCCTTGCGGCGGCGCGGGATGCGGTCGCGCTGGTCGGGGCGCAGCAGTACCAGGGCGGTGCGGCCTTCCGGCGGCGCGGGCGGTCGCTTGCCGTCGCCGCAGTCCTGGTCGATCAGCATCACTGCCGATGGATCGGTGGCGGCGGCCAGCTCGGCCGGGGTGGCGGCGGTGACGGCGGTCCCGCCACAGGCGGCGATCTGCCGGGCGGCGGCCTCGCGGACCACGGCGCTGGGCGAGGCCACCCCGACGGTCAGGCCGGCCAGGGGCTGCTCGGCCGGTGTGGGACCAGCCCCCTCTTGAAGGCTTGGCGGAAAGTCGGCTTCGAACCAGAAATCAGCGCCCTCGCCCGGCGTGCCGCCGACGCCCAGGCGGGCGTTCATGGCCGCGCCCAGCCGGCTGACGATGGCCAGGCCCAGGCCCGCCCCGCCCACCGCCGCCCCGCCATGCAGCGGATCGGCATGGACGAAGGCTTCAAAGATGCGCTGGCGGGCGGCCAGGGGCACGCCCGGCCCGCTGTCGGAGACGGTGAGGCGCAGGCTGCCTTCGGCTTCGCCAGGGCCGGCGGTGATCAGCACCCCGCCCCGGTCGGTGAACTTCACCGCGTTGCCGACGAAGTTCAGCAGCACCTGGCGCAGCCGGCCCTCGTCGGCCAGCACCGGGCTGAGGTCCGGGGCCACGGCCCAGGCGATCTCGATGCCTTTCTCATGGGCGCGCGGGCTCATCAGCTCGCAGACCTGGCGCAGCAGGTTGTCGGGGCTCATCGGCGCGGCGTGCAGCTCGATCTTGCCGGCCCCCAGCCGGGCCAGGTCCAGCACATCGTTGACCAGGCTGAGCAGATGGTCGCCGCTCTCCTTCAGCGCCGCCACATAGGCCCGCTGCTCGGCGGTGAGCGGCGTGCCTTCCAACAGACGGGCCATGCCGAGGACACCGTTGAGGGGCGTGCGGAACTCATGGCTCAGGGTGGCGAGCTGTTCGGGCGTGATGGCTTGCGGCGTCTTTTTCATCGCGGGGGAGGCTAGCTGCGGCGGCTTAACATTGGGTCAAATCGGGGGCCGGGGACTGGCTCGGCGGAACGCCGTGCCTGTCCCCATCGGCGAATCTGGGCGACTCAGAGATCTGAAGGGGGACAGGCACGCCTGCGGCGAGCCAGTCCCCGGCCTAGGCCGCCGCCTCGACCGCCGCCGCCGGCTCCAGCGCCTGGCCGAGCGCCTCGAACAGGGCTTCAGCGGTGATCGGCTTGGTCAGGTGGCCGTCGGCGCCGGCGGCGACGCCGGCCTGGACATGCTCGGGCATGCCGTTGGCGGTCAGCATGACAATCGGGGTGCGGGCCAGGGTCAGCGCCGCTTCGCGCTCGCGGATGGCCCGGGTGGCGGCCAGGCCGTCCATCACCGGCATCTGCATGTCCATCAGCACGACGTCGAAGTTCTGGGCCTCGATGGCGGCCAGCGCCTGGGCGCCGTCGCCGACGCTGACCAGCTCGACGCCCGACTGGTCCAGCATCAGTTCGACCACCTTGCGATTGATCGGGTGGTCGTCGGCCAGCAACACCCGCACGGGGCGGTCCAGGCCGGATTCGCGGTCGGTCGTCGCCTGGGCCGGCGCCAGTTCGGTGGCCGGAAGCGGCAGGGTGAGGGTGAAGGTCGAGCCCTGGCCGGGCGCGCTGTCGGCCTCCAGAGCGCCGCCCATCCGCTCGGCCAGTTCGCGCGAGATGGCCAGGCCCAGGCCGGTGCCGCCGAACCGGCGGCTGATCGAGCCGTCGGCCTGCTGGAAGCGGCCGAACACCCGGTCGAGGTCGGCCGGGTCGAAGCCGACCCCGGTGTCGGTGACGGTGAAGACAAAGCGGCTCTCATCGTCGGGGCCGCCTACGGTCAGCTTGACCTCGCCGGCCTGGGTGAACTTCACCGCATTGGACAGCAGGTTGGTCAGGATCTGCTTGAGCCGGGTGACATCTCCCAGCACGGCGGCGTCCGCGCCCGGCGAGAGCTCCAGCACCAGGGCCACGCCCTTCTCGCGGGCTCGCAAAGTCGAGAGGGCGGCGACGTCGCGAATAGCCGTGCCCAGCGGGAAGGGCTCGGCGCGCATTTCCTGGTGGCCCGACTCGATGCGGGCCAGGTCCAGCACGTCGGACAGCAGGGTCTCCAGCGTCGCGCCGGAGGAGCGGATGACGTCGACCATCTCGGCCTGGCCGGGCTCCAGCCGCGTGCGGGCCAGGACGTCGGCCATGCCCACCACCCCGTTCAGCGGGGTGCGGATCTCATGGCTCATATTGGCCAGGAACTCGCTCTTGGCGCGGTTGGCGGCGTCGGCCTCGTCGCGGGCTCGCTCCAGGGCCTGGGCGTTCTCGATCAGGGCCTGTTCGGCGCGGTAGCGCTCGCTGACATCGACCATGGCCGAGAGGGCCAGCTGCCGGCCCTCGGACCAGACGAGCTGCGAATAGGGCCGCACATAGATCTCGCCGCCGTCGGCCCGCCGCATGCGCCAGGTGCGTTGGGCGGATGAGGTGCGGAAGTCGCCGGCCTGATGCAGCCGGCGGGCGGTCTCGCGGTCGCCGTCGGCGGCAAGGTCCAGGGTGTTGAAGGTCAGCAGGGTCTCGCGCGGCCAGCCGTACTGGCGGCAGGCGGCGGCGTTGGCGTCGAGGATGCGCAGGTCGAGCGGATCGACCAGCAGCACCGCCACGGGATTATCCTCGAACAGCAGCCGCACCGAGGCCTCGCGGCCCTCGGCGGCCAGGGTGGCGGCGCGCAGGGCGCGGGTGGTCTTGTTGGCGCTGCTGACGGCGCTGACCAGATGCAGCAGATAGAGGCCGCCGGCCGCCAGCATGCCCACCATAATGGGCAGGCTGTAGCCATGGCCGAACAGGCTGGGCAGCAACGGCAGGCCGATCCAGGCGAGCAGGTAGGGCGCCAGGGTGGCGACCATCACCGGCCGGGCGTGGTGCATGTGCAGCGAGACATGCAGCAGGCCGCCGGCGATCAGCATCATGGCCAGGATGCGGCCGGGCTCGCCGCCGGTCAGCCACATGATGGCGCCCACCGAGGCATAGACCGAGGCGCTGAGCCCCGCCCCGCCGATAGCCGTCAGCTTCAGCCAGGACGGCAGCGGGCCAGGGTGGCGACGGACGGCGCCGCCGATCAGTTGATCCGGAATCTGGACGCCGTAGAGGGCCGCCAACCAGATCGGGCTCCACAGGCTGGCCGTCACCATCCAGGTGACACCGGCGATCAGCAGGCCCGCCACCAGCCGCGTGCGCAGCTCCTTGGCGCGCACTTCGGCGACAATGACGTAGTCGGCGTCCAAGGCCATGGGGGTCCCCTTCAGGCCCGCGACGCTAGACCATGCGCCCTAACACCTGGTTTCTTTTGCGCCCTTGCCAACCCAGAATGGGCAGTCCCGCCACCCCAGAGACACAACTTTGAATTGCCGTCGGCCCCACCTTCGCCGATGCTCGAGTCTCAGGGATCGGAACCAGGGGGACGTGATGCTCAACACAGAGGCGAAAGCCGTCTTGGCGACGGCCGATTTGGCGACGGCCACGCGGCGCGGGGTCATGGCTGGCAGCGCGGCGGGCCTGACGCTGGCCGCCGCCGCGCCGGCCCAGGCGTTCGGCTGGGGCCGCCGGACCACGCCCGCCCGGACGGGGCCGGATTGGGCCGACCTGGCGCGGCGGCTGTCGGGACCGCTGTTGCTGCCGACCGATCCCGACTTCCTGCTGATCGCCTACCCCAACAACATGCGCTACGTCGCCCATCTGCCCGACGCTATCGCCCGCTGCCGCTCGGCCCGGGACGTGCAGGTCGCTCTGCTCTGGGCCGAGCGCGCCGGGGTGAAGTTCCGCACCCGGTCCGGCGGTCACAGCTATGCCGGCTACAGCGCGCCGGAGGGCGGGCTGATGATCGAAACCACCCTGATGAACCAGGCCCACTACGAGGCCTCGACGGGCGTCGCCTGGATCGGCGGGGGACTGCGCAACGCCGATGTCTATCGCCTGCTGCAGGAGAACGAGCGGGCCATCACCCACGGCCGCTGTCCCAGCGTCGGGGCGGCGGGCTTCCTGCTCGGCGGCGGCATCGGCTTCAACATGCGCCAGAGCGGCCTGGCCTGCGACCAGCTGGTCGCCTCGCAGATGGTGCTGGCCAGCGGCGAGATCATGAACCTGCACCGCGATGCGCCGGAAAAGCGACGCCAGGACCTTTTCTGGGCGGCGCGCGGGGTCGGCGGCGGCAACCTGGGGATCAGCACCGGCTTTGCGCTGGAGACCTTCAGCACCAAGGGCCTGAAGGTGACGGTCTTCCAGCTGGAATGGAGCCAGCAGCCGGAGGCGGTGGCCGCCGCCCTGATGGCGGCCCTGGACAAGGCGCCTGACACCCTGGGTTCGCGCATCTCGCTGGCGGCGGTGACCCCGGCCCAGCAGCAGGCCGGCCAGGATGTCACCGTCAACCTGCTGGGCCAGATCAAGGACACGCCCGAGGCGCTGGAGCGCATCCTGGCCCCGGTCTACGCCATCGCCCGGCCGGTCAGTCCGGTGATCAAGGTCCTCGACTACTGGGAGGCCCAGAAGTTCCTGCACGAGGACGGCTGGCCGACCTGGTACCAGGAACGCTCGGCCTTCGTGAACCGGCCTTTCGGCGCCGACGCCCTGGCCGAAGGCTTCGCGCACCTGCGGCAATGGCCGGGCACCTGTGGCTACTGCGACCTGCGCTTCTTCCAGACCGGGGGGGCGGTCAACCGCGTCAGCGCCGACGCCACCGCCTTCGTCCACCGCGACAGCCGCTGGCTGATAGTGGTCGGGCTCTACTGGAGCCAGACCGACAATGAGAACCGGCCGCTGCTGACGGCCAACCACCGCTGGCAGGACGACTTCTACGCGGCGATGCGGCCGCTGGCCGGTGGCGGCGCCTACCAGAACTTCGCCGACCCCTCGCTCAGCGACTATCGCCGGGCCTATTACGGCCAGAACCTGGACGCCCTGCAGGCGGTCCGCCAGCAGGTCGACCCTGCCGGCGTCTTCGCCTTCGAGCAGTCGGTTTAGCCGACCACCAGCCGTATCTTGCCGATGCTGAGCCGGGCGTCAGGATTGGCCTTGCCCAGCGGCCGCAGCCCTATGGTCGGCGCCCCGCGGGCGCCGCGCAGGGCGGCGCTGGCGTCGAGGCTGAAGAACTTCACCGGCGGCGCGCCCATCTTCATGCCCGGCATATCGTCATGCTGCATCTCGACCGCGTCGAAGAAGTTGATGGTTCCCAGCACCTGCGGCTTGGCCTGGGCGTCGGTCTTCAGGAAGACCTCGAACAGCACGCCGGGCGGCTCGCTGGCGCTGAGGCCTTCGAGGATCAGCCGGGGCCGGGCGTTCTGCGGCGCGATCAGCTGCTTGGCGTTGGGGGCGGCCAGTTCGCGCGGCGGAGCCTTGAGGTTGATCTCCACCGGTCCCAGCGGGTCGATCGGCCAGGGGATCGGGTAGTAGTAGAGGTGCTTGAGCCAATCGAGGTTGAAGCGCGGGCGGTTGCAGGTCCCGATGACCGGTCCCGGCTCCAGGGTGTCGTAGCTGTAGTTCAGCGGGGCGATGGCCTTGAAGTCCTTGATCGTGCCGACCACCGAATTGCCGTTGGCGTCCGGGAAGGTGAAGGTGTGGTTCAGCCAGCCGGCGTCGGTCGGGTTGCAGCCGCCGTTCTTGTTCCAGCTGGCCCACATCCGGTCGATGTTGCAGTGGTGCATCCAGAATACCGGGTCATTGGCGGCCCAGGGCACCGAGCCCATCCCCTGTCCGTTGCCGGTCAGGACGTGGACGCTGCCGTGCAGATTTCCATCAATCTGAGAGCAGAAGCCGGGCTGGCCGCCGCTGGGGCTGTAGCTGGTCTGGTTCAGGGAGTCGGTGTTCAGCGGGGTCGGAACGATGCCGCTGTCGATGGGGGAGCCGGCATTGGTCCCGGCATTGCGGTTGGGCCGGTAGAGGCTGCCCCAGGTCGGATCGCCCGGCATGCGGAATTGTGAGGCCAGGGATCGCGTGGCGGGCTGGGTGTAACGCCAGTAGGGCAGGGCGAAGTCCGGATGGCCGGTCAGATTGCGCATGATGGCCTCCAGGAAGAAGACGTACATGCGGTGCCAGGGCAGGAAATAGTCCTCGACCGTGCCGGCGGTGTGGGCCTGGCAGGTCGACCAGCTGGCCTGGGCCAGGGTCTTCTGCGGGCCGGGGACGGGATAGACCCGGGCCAGTTCGCCGGCCTTGGTGCGGTCGGGGCGGACCGCGTGGATGTACCACTGGAACATCCAGCCGCGCGGATCGCTCTCGGCGGCGGCCATCATCTGCTTCACCGCGTCGCCGTAGCGGTGCAGGTCGGTGGCCGCGGCGGCGGTCGACATGTCGCGGCGCACCAGCGGCGTCCTCGCCCAGGCCTGGCCGGCCATCCACTGTGAAAACGGAATGACCGCGCCGGCGGTCAGCAGACCTCGTCTCGAAAGCTTAGCCATAATGCGTCTCCCTCAGGGTTGGCTGGACAGGGTGACCCGGCCCAGCAGCACATGGGCGTCCGGGTCCGGTGTGGACTCGGGCGTCACGATGACGATCAGGGGTCCGGGCGGCAGGGGGCCGCCTGGGAATGCGTTGGGTGGGATGGGAAAGCGGAACTCGGCGGGGCCGCCGGTGACGACGTTGTAGAGGTTGAGGTGGCCAAGAGGCTGGGCGGCGCCCTCGAGTTCGACGCGGTAGAGCACGCCCGGCTGGCGGTCGGCCGACAAGCGGTCGAAGACCAGGACCAGGCTTGCGCCCTTCGCGGCGGCGGCGCGCAGGCCGGGCGGCGGGATCAGGGCGATGCGCTCGGGGCTCACGCCCAGCCGCACCGGCCCGGTCTCGAACCGGTCAACGGACAGCGGGCAGCCGACCGCCGAGAGGGCGGGCGTGCAAGCCGCCGTCAAGATCGCCAGCCCCGCCAGGAGGGCGCGGCCAGCCGTGACCAGACGTGACCAAACAGGGGGCATTGACCCTCCGGTGGCTGCTAGGTTGCGGGTGTCACGGCAGGAAAACGGCGGACCCCAGGCACGCGGACGCGTACTGATCCCCCGACAGATGGAAGCCTATGCCCCTATTTTGGGAATGGCAAGCTCAGGTTGTGGTAAACACAACGTTAGGTATGAGAGCTAGCGTGCGCCGGCCAGGACCACGCCCAGCAGCACGGCGGCGTAGTGAGCCCCGGCGCCGCCCAGCACATGGCCGTGCCAGACCGCGCGGCGGAACTTGAAGCGCTTCATGGCGTAGAAGATCACCCCGGTCGAATAGACCAGCCCGCCGACCGCCAGCAGCAGCAGGGCCGGCCAGGACAGGCCGGCGATCATCGGCTTGATGGCCACCAGCACCAGCCAGCCCATGGCTAGGTAGAGCCCGACCCAGACCCGGCGGCCCAGGCCCGGCAGGAACAGCTTGCCCAGAACGCCGGCGAGGGCCACGGCCCAGACGGCGGCGGTCATGCCGATCGCCCAGGCGCCGTGCAGGCGCTGGGTGGTGAAGGGCGTGTAGGAGGCGGCGATCATCACGAAGATGCCGGCATGGTCCAGGCGGCGCAGCAGCGGCCGCCACTGGGCCTTGGCGAAATTGTAGGCCGTGGAGAAGGCCAGCATCAGCACCATGCCCAGGGCATAGACCGCCACCGCGACCGTCTGGCCCAGGGTCCCACGGCCGAACACCAGCCCCAGCAGGATGCCGCCGCCCAGCAGGGCCAGCGACAGGCCGGCGATATGCACCACCAGGTCGGCGCACTTGGCGCCGGGGGTCGGGTAGTGGCGGGGAGGCTTCTCATCCATGACGGGCTCCATAGGGCGCCAGGATGGTGGAATTGTGAAGGGCCCAGAGGCTTTGGGGCGGCGAAATACCCGCCGCGTGGTCAGCCGGTCACGCCTCTTCGGAGACCGGAGCGGTCCGCCACAGGAAGATCACGAACAGCACCGCGAATCCCAGGTCGCCCAGGCTGAGAAGCAGGGTGCGCACCGGGACCAGGTCGGCCTTGACGTAGAACCACAGGATGACCGGGATCGGCAGCTTGCCGATGACGCCCAGCCAGGCGATCGGCCGTCCCCCGGCCGGATCGCGCGCCACCATCGCGTAGCCGACCCCGAACACGCTGATCAGCACCCCGCAGATCTGGGCCAGCATGAAGTCGGGCGGCGGGGTGTTGACCAGAGAAGCGGCGACAAGCTTTGGGGCCAGCAACAGCGGCAGGCCCACCGCGAGATTGAAGAAGGCGGCCGCCGCGAAGATGAAGCGCCAGAGGGTCATGGGTGGAAGATACCGGCAATTTCGGTGCTTGAGCCACCCCTCACTTCCCGCTCATCCCCGCGAAGCCGGGGACCCAGGTTTGTTTGAGGGCAGTCCAGCCCGAGCCGTCCTGTCTCCGCTCGCGTCAGCCTATCCGCCGAAACGAAAAAAGCCTGGGTCCCCGCCTTCGCGGGGATGAGCGGATTGGAGGGAATGTCGTAGACTGTCACGAGATGGCGGGCGCGGGGGCAAGATGATCACCAGGGAAGACCGCCAGAGGCTGGCCTGGGCGCTCTATGAGTGGGCGCAGCAGCCTTATTGGGCGCTGATCGCCACCTTCATCTTCGCCCCCTACTTCACGGCCTTCTTCGTGGGCGACAAGATCGCGGCACAGAGCCTGCTGGGCTATGCCGGCACGGCGTCCGGCCTGGCCATCGCCATCCTCTCGCCCATGCTGGGCGCGTCGGTCGACACCCGGCGCAATCCGCGCCTGTGGCTGATGCTGCTGGCCGTGCCGTTCGTCATCGCCAGCGCGGGGCTGTGGTGGGCCGAACCGGGCCATCCCGAGCGCATCCCGCTGATCCTGGCCTGCCTGGTCGTCGCGGGCGTGACCTGCGAGCTGGGCGCCTCGGTGATGAATTCGCTGCTGCCGATTGTCGCCAAACCCGGTCAGGTCGGGCGGCTGTCGGGCACGGCCTGGGCGGCGGCCTATGTCGGGGCGCTGATCACCCTTTTCGTGGTGCTGCTGGGCTTTTCCCTCCCCGCCCACCCGTTGCTGGGCCTCAGCAAGGCAGCCCACGAGCCGGACCGCATGGTCGGGCCGCTGGTCGCCGTCTGGTTCCTGGTCTTCTCCTGGCCGCTGATGCTGTCGGCGCCGCAACCCCCAGCGGTCGCCGGTCGCAGGCCCCTGGCTGAGCTGTGGGCCACGATCCGCTCGCTGCCCTCCAAGCCGCACATGCTGGGCTTCCTGGTCGGCCGCATGCTGGTCGGCGACGGCATCTCCAGCTTCGTGGCGTTCGGCGGGGTGCTGGCGGCGGGCATGTTCGGCTGGACCACCACCCAGCTGGGGATCTACGCCATCGCCCTCTCCATTACGGCCGGGATCGGCACCTTCATCGGCGGGCGGTTGGACGAGAAGCTGGGCTCCAAGCAGACCGTGCTGGTCGCCGTGGCCATCGTGCTGTTCGGAGCGATCGGGGTCGGTTGCGTGGCGCCGGACAAGCTGTTCTTCCTGCTGCCCATCACCCCGCCAGCTGAGGGCCGAGCCCTGTTCGCCAGTCTGGCTGAGCGGGTGTTCCTGGGGTTCTCGCTGTTTGTCGGCCTGACCTTCGGCCCCGCCCAGGCCTCGCTGCGCGGCTGGATGGCCGAGCTGGCGCCGGCCGGCGAAAGCGGCCGCTGGTTCGGACTCTATTCGCTGTCGGGCAAGGCGACGGCCTTCCTGGCGCCGTTGCTGATCGCCGTGCTGACCGGCCTGTTGCGCGATCAGCGGGTGGCGGTCGGCGTGGCGGCGGGCTTCATGCTGGCCGGGGCGCTGGTGTTGCTGGGTGTGCCCAGGCGGGCGCCCTGAACGGTATCTAGTCGGCCCGTCCCAGCTGGAGAATTTCGGTGTCGCCGAGCAGCACGTCGACCATCTCGACGTCAGGGCGAAGTTCCAGCCCGCACCGCGCGGCCGCCAACGCCGCGGCGTTGTCGTCGCAGAGGACGGGCTGGTAGTCGATCCCGCCGCCGGCGATCCTGAACCGCAACATATAGGTCCTAAGCAGCGTTTCCCCCCGGAAGGCACGGCGCACAAAGACAAGCCGTACCCGTCAGGCGGAACCGGGTCTTTGACCTGGATCAAGTCGGCCCCGCACCATCAGCCCGCCGGCCAGACCCGCAAGGGCGGCGCAGGCGGCGGAGATCAGCATGACCAGGCGATAGGCCCGGTCGAAAGCCGGCGGGTCGGGCGTGCCGGCCAGTGTCCCGCCGGCCGCCGTGAAGGCCAGGGTCAGCACTGCCACGGCCAGCAGGCCGGCGATGCGGGCCACGGCGCTGTTGACGCCCGAGGCTGTTCCGGCGTGTTCCTCGCCGACGGCGGCCATCACCGTGGTGGTCAGCGGCGCGACGCTGGTTGTCATGCCTACGCCTAGCGACAAAGTGGCCGGCAGCAGGCCGGTCAGATAGGGCCGGCCCGGCGCCAGGGCCATGCCCGCCAGGCCGGCAGCGGCGATCAGCGGGCCAACGGTCAGCGGCCAGCGCGGGCCGATCCGGCTGGACAGGCGTCCCGCCAGGCCTGAGCCCAGCCCCATCAGCAGCGAGAAGGGCAGCAGGGCCGCCCCGGCCCGGGTCGCCGGCCAGTGCTCGATGCGGATCAGCTGGAAGGGCAGGAAGAATAGCGAACCGCTGAGGGCAAAATAGAGGAAGAGGGTCAGAAGGTTGGTCCCACTGAAGTCGCGGGAGCGGAACAGGGTGAGCGGGGCCATGGCCTGCGGGCTCTTGTCTTCCACCGCCACGAAGCCGGCCAGCAGCGCCAGGCCGGCGACCAGACCGGCCAGGGCCAGGGGATCGCCCAGGCCCTTGTCGCCCGCTCGCGTGAGGCCCCAGATCAGCAGGCCCAGCCCGCCGGCGGCCAGCGCCGCCCCGGCCAGGTCCAGGCCCTTGGCGTCTTCGTCGCGGCTTTCCGGCAGGGCCCGCCAGGCCAGCAGGGCGGCCCCCAGGGCCAGCGGCAGGTTGATGAAGAAGATCGAGCGCCAGCCCAGCTCATCAACCAAGAAACCGCCCAGCACCGGCCCGGCGGCGGCGGTCAGGGCCCCGAACCCGGCCCAGGCCCCGATGGCCTTGCCGCGCTCGGCCTTTGGGAAGCTGGAGCCCAGGATGGCCAGGCTGGCGGGGGTCAGCAGAGCCGCGCCCAGGCCCTGAACCATGCGGCCGGCCAGCAGCACCGCCACGCCCGGCGCCAGGCCGCAGACCACGGAGGCGGCGGTGAAGACGCCCAGCCCGATCAGGAACACTTTGCGGCGCCCGAAGCGGTCGGCCGCCGCTCCGCCGATCAGCACCAGCGCGCCCAGGAACAGCATGTAGCCGTTGACGATCCAGGGGGTCGCCTCGGCGCTGGCGTGGAGATCACGCTGCATGGCCGGCAGCGCCACCCCCACCACCGAGCCGTCGATAAAGGCCAGGCTCGAGCCCAGCACGGTGGCGGCCAGGATCAGGCGCAGGGCAGTCTTGGAAGTGGCCATGCCGGGAGTTTGGACGCGGCTGACAGCGCTCGGTCAAGAGAGCAACAACTCCCGGCAAGCCGCCCAAGGGCGCCTGGGCCTGGGCGCCGCAACGCCCTCCCCATAAAGGGGAGTGAGTTGGGGGCAGCCTTACGACACCTTCGCCAGGGCCAGCCGCGCCGGGCGGGTCTGCATAGACTGCTCGCCCGCATCCTGCGGCGCGCCCCAGAACTCGGCGAGGGTGGGGCCGTCCTTCACCCGCCGGTCGCGGAACAGGAAGTTCCACAGCTCGAACGGCCAGACCCGGCGGCCCATCTGGTAGTACCAGCGCTGGGCGCGGCGCACGCTGGGGTCCTTCAGGGTCAGGACGCGCCACAGGGCCCGGGGCCGCAGCTGCATGACGGCCTCCGAGAACTTGACCCACAGCAGCACCCGCCAGGGCGGCATGTGGCGGGTCGCCAGCACCTGGTGCTTATAGTCCCAGCGGCGACGGTCCAGCTGGATCACCGTCCGCCCGGCCGCCAGCCGGTAGAAGGGCGTCCAGCGGTGCGGGGTGACATAGAGCAGCTGCACCTGGTCGGGGTCGTAGGCCAGAAGCTGGCGCAGACCCCGCCAGTGGTCGGCGTCGGTCTCCTCCTCGAACCCGACCACCCAGCTGGCCATCGAAAGTATGCCGTGCCGGCGGAGCAGCCGCACCGCCTCGCGGTCGGTGGCGGTGGCGCCGCCCTTGCGGATCATCTGCAGGGTGGCCTCGTCGGTGCTTTCCAGCCCCAGCAGGAAGCGCTCCCAGCCGGCCTGGCGGTAGAGATGCAGGATGTCGGCGTCGCGGACGATGTCGTCGGCCCGGGTGGAGCCGACCAGGATCAGCTTGACGTTCTCGGCGATCAGGGCCTCGAGGAAGGCCTTCCAGACCCGGCGCGAGGAGCTGGGGTTCTCGTCGGCGAAATTGATCACCTCGACCCCGTGGTTGCGGTGCAGGTCCGCCAGCTCGCGCGCGAACTTCACCGGATCGCGATGGCGCCATTTGGTCCAGAAGCCGCGCTGGCCGCAGTAGTTGCAAAGGTGCGGACAGCCCCGCGAGAACTGCGCAACTACCGCCCGCTTGCCGCCCCAGTAACTGTAGCGGCCATGGTCGATCAGCTCCCAGCCGACCCGATAGGCGTCCAGGTCCTGGATCATCGGGGCCGGCCCGGTCGAGCGGGCGCGGCCCTCAGGCGTGCGGAAGGCGATGCCCGGGATGTCGGCGAGTGGCTTGCCGAGCTCCAGCGCCGCCATTACCCGCCGGCCGGTCTCCTCGCCCTCGCCGACCACCACGACATCGACCTGGGGCTCCTCGTCCAGCACCTCGCGCCAATGGTAGCTGGGGAAGACTCCGCCATAGACGATCCAGGCGTCAGGCATGACCCGCGCTACGGACCGGATCAGGGCGGCGATCACCGGATGGCCGGAGGTCGAACCGGAATGGCCGAACAGCACCGCCTCGGGCGCAAAGGTGACGACCTCGCGCAGGATCGAGGCCGTCGACATCGGCCCGAACTCGGCGTCCAGCAACTTGACCTGATGTCCGTCGTCCACCAGCGGCCCGCCCACGGCCAGCAGGCCCAGCGGCGGCAGGTGGTCGTCGGGGATGCGACTGCCGATGGAGGGGTGGGGGGCGTTGATCAGCAGGATGCGCATGGCGGGGTTCCTTGGCGTGACGCCAAGGTTGCTCGGGCGCGCGGCGCGGGGAACCGGGCAGGCTTGGGCGATGTCGTGACAGGGCCGCACGGGTGCGGACGGCGCGGCGCCGAACCGGACGGCAGACCATCTCGGGTGGATTATTCGACAGGTGATCGTTCGCCGTGTTTAGCTTGCTTGACCGGGGCTCGTCCGTGACGAGGCCTTAAGCCGAAAAGGGGGCGATCACATGAAGGATTCAGAGTTGGAAGCGGCGGTCCTGGCCGCCTACGAGAAGCGCTATCCCAGTTGGACTGACGTAGTCGTGACCACCATGACCCACAACGTCGCCGGTGGATCACTGATTGTCGTCGAGGCGCTCGACGAAGAGAAGAACCTCAACGAGGAAGCCTGTTACGCGGTCGGCAGGGAGGTCAAGATATTCAAGACCACGGCGGAGTTGACCAATCATATCCAGGGTCGAGGCTCATTCCGCGAGTGGGTGTTCACCGGCCAGGGCGTTGCGGCCATCGCCTTCCTGATCTGCCTGCTGGCGGTCATCGCGCTGACCGTGACACCAGGCGCCAACAAGGAAGCGCTGGACATCCTGGAAAAGATTCTGATCCTCGCTGCCGGATTTTTCTTCGGGAATAATGTAGCGGGACGCCGCGACTGAACAGCTGGCCGGCCAGTCGCCGGTCCGTTCGAATGGATGCGGAGGGGCGCTTGTCTTTCGATGTGGCCGTAGTCGGCGCGGGAGTATTCGGAGCCTGGACGGCCCTGCGCCTGCGCGAGGCGGGGCAGCGGGTACTGCTGGTCGATGCCTGGGGGCCGGCCCATGCGAGGGCTTCGTCGGGCGGGGAGTCGCGGCTGACCCGCACCGCCTATGGGGCCGACGCCATCTACAGCCGCATGGCGCGGGAGTCGCTGGCCGACTGGCGGGCGCTGTCGGAGGCCGCCGACCTGCCGCTGCTGCACCGCTGCGGGGTGCTGTTCTTCTTCGACCGCGACGACCCCTACGCCCGCGACAGCCAGGCGCTGCACGCCGAGCTCGGTTATCCGATGCGGACCCTGGATCCCGATCAATTGAAGGCGGCTTATCCGCAGGTCGACTGGACTGGGGTGAGGTTCGGGCTGCTGGAGCCCGAGGGCGGCATCCTGATGGCGCGGCGGGCGGTGCAGGCCCTGGTGGCGCGGTTCGTGGCCGCCGGGGGCGTCTATTCCCAGGACGCCATCTTGCCGCCGACCCATCCGACCTGGCTGGAGGCCGTCGACGGCGGCCGCATCGAGGCGGCCCAATTCGTCTTCGCCTGTGGGCCCTGGTTGCCCAAGCTGTTCCCCGACCTGCTGGGCGGGCGGATCTTCCCGACCCGGCAGGAGATCATGTTCTTCGCCCCGCCGCCCGGCGACCCGCGGTTCGGGCCGGACGCCCTGCCCGGCTGGGTCGATTTCAACGGCGGCGACATGGTCTACGGCATGCCGGACCTGGAGAGCCGCGGCTTCAAGCTGGCCATCGACCGCCACGGCCCACCGATCGATCCCGACAGCGGCGACCGCACCGTCTCGACGGCCGGCATCGCCGAGGCCCGCGCCTACATCGCCCGCCGCTTCCCGGCTTTGGCGGATGCTCAGCTCGTCGAGACCCGGGTCTGCCAGTACGAGAACAGCAGCAACGGCGATTTCCTGATCGACCGCCATCCGGCGTGGGGGAATGTGGTGCTGGTCGGGGCCGGCTCAGGCCACGGCTTCAAGCATGGCCCGGCGGTGGGGCGGCTGGCGGCCGAGCTGGTGCTGGACCCGGCGGCGGTGGGTGAGGCGAGATTCTCGCTGGCTTCGAAGGGCCTTAGCCAGAAACGCGAGATTCACTAGTCCGCAGCCACCAGGAACCCCGCATCCACGAACCGCTGAGCCAGGGCGATGCGGACGTCATCGCCAAGCTCGCCGGGAATGTCCTGCACCTGGAATTCCGCTGCCCCGGCGATGAAGGACACCGCCGCCTCGGCGCCGCGATGGATGTGGATGTGGCCGCCGGGATGGGCGAAGTCCAGGCGCTCGGCGTTGCCGATCAGGTGGCTGATGGCCAGGGGATGACGCTTCAGGCGGCTGGCCAGGGTCAAGGGGAGGGGCGCCGTCGGCGGCTCCAGCGCTTCCAGATTGCCGACCACCCGTGAGGAGCGCCGTTGCAGGGCCTGGCCCAGGAAGGCGTCGGAGCGGCTGAGTTCCAGGAGTTGGCCCAGCGCGCCGCGAACCTGGCCGGGCAGGTCGCCGAAACTGCCGGCCCGCACCTGAGCGGCCAGGCGATTGCCGACCCCGACCCGCAGGCGGCGGTCCAGGTCCGACATGTGGTCGAGCGCGGCGATTACCGCGTCGCGCAGGGTCAGCGGCCGGAAGCCGATCGACAGGTGGAGGGAGTCGCTGAGCGCATCGACCCGGTGGGCCGTGCCGCAGGGCAGGTAGAGCAGGTCGCCGGGGCCGACCTCGACCACCCGGTGCGGATCCAGAGCCGGCGGGCCCTCGGCGATGCCGCGCCAGGGATTGTTGAGCGGCGGCGGGTCCGAGTTGATGAACCAGCGCTTGGAGCCGACCAGCTGGATCACGATGATATCGTACTCGTCGTAGTGGACCTGGGCCTGGCCGTCGCCCCGGCTCCAGAACACCGCCGCCTCGACCGGCTGGTGCAGCACCGCCTCCAGGGCCCGGATGAACTGCGCCAGATCCGGCGTCAGGCCGCGCACTTCCGGAACCCGCACGGTCCAGCCCAGGGAATGGTGGGCCTCGATCAAAGCCTGGAAGGCGGCGGCGTCGGCGGCGGGGCCGGGCTCGGGTGGCTGCCCCAGCGGCTTCTGGGCGTGACGGGTGATCTTCGATGCCAGCCGGTCGAAGGCCTGCAGGATGACCTGATCCGGCTGCGGCCCCAGCAGGCCGGCGCGGTAGGCCGACGCCCCGCCCTCGACCTTGATGAAGCCCTGGCCCAGCACCTCGTCGAGGAAGCGGTCGACCGGCAGGGGGTCGAACACCTTCTGCAGGGCGTCATGGGAGTCGGGGAGCAGCATGGGCGCAAGCTAGCCTAACCCTGCGCGTCAAAGAAGGCGTCGGGGCTCTCGACCTCGACCAGCCGGCCCTTGCGGATTTCCAGGAAGCGGGTGGCGGCGGTGCGGGTGAAGTAGCGGTCGTGGCTGACGAACAGGCAGCTGACCTCGGCCTCTTCGAGCTGGGCCTCCAGCGCTTCCTGGCCCTCGATGTCCAGGTGGTTGGTCGGCTCGTCCAGCAGGTAGAGGTTAGGCCGCTCCAGCTTGAGCCGCAGGAACATCAGCCGCGAGCGCTCGCCGTGGCTCAGCACCGAGATGGGCTCGCGGGTGCGCTGGTAGCCGAACCCGGCCTGGGCCAGCAGGCGGGCGGCCTCCTTGTCGGTGGCCTCGGGCGCGGCGGCGACATAGTCGATGAGCGTGGTCTTCAGCGGCAGGGCGCTCATGGTCTGGTCGTACCAGGCCAGCCGCGCGGCGGGATTGAAGCGCACCGCCGCCTGGCCGTCATAGTGCTCCAGGTCGGGGTCGAAGGCCGCGGCCAGGGCGGCCAGCAGGGTCGACTTGCCGGTCCCGTTGGCCCCCAGGATGGCGATGCGGTCGCCGACCCCGACGTTCAGCCGATCGATCTCGAACAGCTTGCGGCCGTCCGGGGTCTTCACCGTCAGCCCCATGACCCGCACGGCGACCTTGGCCTCGATATCGCCCTCGGCCAGCTCCAGCCGGCGCTCGCGGGCCTGGTAGGTCTCAGTGCGACCCTCCTCGATGCGGGCGATACGGGTCTCGATGGCGGCCTTGCGCTTGTTGAGCTCGGGATTCTTGACCGCCCAGACCTTGTAGCGGGCGGCGGCGGCCTCCAGCCGAGCCACCTCCTTTTCCTCCAGCCGGCGCTGGGAGGCGGCGGCGGCGTCCCGGCGCAGCAGCTCCTCGCGGGCGGTGGCGAAGGGGGCCTTGAAGCTGTGCAGGCCGTCGGCGCGCAGGAACAGGGTGCGGTCGGTGACCCGGCCCAGGAACTCGCGGTCGTGGCTGACGATCAGCAGCGGCACGTCGAAGTCCTGGGTCAGCCAGCGCTCAAGCACGGCGATGTTGCCCAGGTCCAGGTGGTTGGTCGGCTCGTCGAGGATCAGGATGTCCGGCTCTTCCAGCCGCGCCGCCCCGGCGATCAGCATCAGCCGCTGCCAGCCGCCCGAGAGCGAACCGAAACGCTGTTCGGCCATCTCGTAGGGGACCGCAATCTCATCCAGCAGCACGTCGATCCGCCAGTCCTCGTCGGCCGCCCCGATGCGGTCCAGCGAGCGGGCCAGCACCTCGCGCACGGTCAGGTCGGCCAGGTCGGGCGGCGTCTCCTGCGGCAGGCTGCCGACCCTTAAGGACCGCGAGCGGACCACCTGGCCGGTATCCAGCTCCAGCTCGCCCGACAGGCATTTGAGCAGGGTCGACTTGCCCGCCCCGTTCTCGCCAACCAGGGCGGTGCGGGCCCCGTCGAGCAGGAAGGAGACGTTCTGGAAGACCGGCGTGGCGCCGTAGTGGAAGCCGGCGGCCTCCATCCCCAGAACGGCGTTGCGAGACATGACGATCTACCCAGGCGCTTTCACCAGGGGCGGTTGTTCCGGGCGGGGGTCTGCAAGTCAAGCACGCGGGGAAGCGGTCCTTCCGTCCGGCAGGCGCAGTTTTCCCTACAGCCATGACGGCAAATATGAGATGATTATCGGTGGGGCTGTGGCGGCTGAAGAAGCCGCCGGGAGGGGCGGGAATGCAGAAACCCTGGGAATCGCCAAGGGTGCGATTCTATGTGGAGGTGTCCGCCCTGGCGGTCGCCGTGGTCGCCATGGTGGCCGCGCTGGCCTCCATCCCTACCCGTGCGCAGCGACTCACCCCGCCTCCGCCCCCGCCCTTGTTTCAACTCCCGCGAACCGATTCTCTGGGCGTTGGTCAGCAACCGAACGCGGTCGAGGCATCCGCGCTACTGCTGCTCAGCCTGAACGCCAAGCCCAGCAGGTTCGTCACTGTGCGCGTGGCGAGCGTGGGCCCATTCAAGACCCAGCAGGCCGCGTTCGCCAAGATCCGCAGCTTCGTCAAATACGCCCCGGCCCAGGCGAGCGGCTCGGTCTGGGGCGTGTCCTGGACGGAAGCCGGCGGCGACTACAGCTACTATGCCGATTTCTCAGGGCTGAGGTCGGCAGCGGTGGTCAGCGATTTCTGCAACACCCTGGTTTCAGAAAAGCTTCTCTGCCGACAATCCCAGATCAAAGCGAACTATGAGATTCAGGCGGGAGCCTTTCGTTCGGTGGATGGCGCGGCGCGGGCCACCGGGGAGTACGAAGGCCTGGACGCCCGCCTCGCCGGCGCTTCCACATCCAGGATCGAGAGGATCTCAAAGGACGGCGTCCTTCTTTACAGGTCGATTTTCGCCGGGATTGTCGACATCGATACGGCGAAATCCATCTGCGCCGTATTCAAGGCGTCGCACCGCGGCTGCTTTGTCAGAGAGAGAGTAGAGAAGCTGGCTGCCGGCCTGCGGCAGACCCCGGCGGTAACAGACGGGGCTGGATCTCTATACTCCCCCAATACCGACTGAATGGCCCGCCTCCGCGCCTATGGGCGGCATAGTTGACTCCGTCAAGTATCCGGCCTTTCCTGTAACCAGGAGGTCCCCAATGTCGCTCGCCCCCCAGGATTCAGTCGCCGATGTCCGCCGCTTCACCCGCTTCTACACCCGGGCCGTCGGGGTGCTGGACCGCGACTACCTGCACTCGTCCTACACGGTGGCCGAGGGGCGGGTGCTGTTCGAGATCGCCCAAGGCGACGACAAGGCGGGCAACGGAACGACGGCCAAGGCCATCGGCGCGCTGACCGGCCTGGACGCCGGCTATCTCAGCCGCATCGTCGGCAAGTTCGAGCGGGAAGGCGTGGTGCGCCGCGAGCGATCGGCCGCCGACGGCCGCAGCCAGATCCTCAAGCTGACCGAGCAGGGCGCCCAGGTCTTCGCCGGCTTCGACGCCCGCTCGGCCGCCCTGGTCGAGGGGTTGATCGACCACCTGCCGCCGGCCGGCCGCCAGCGGCTGGTCGGGGCGCTGCGGGAAGCCCAGGGGCTGCTGGAGGCGCGCGAGATCGCCCCGGCGGTGCTGCGGCCCAACGCCGTCGGCGACCTGGGCTGGGTCGTCGAGCGGCACGCCATTCTCTACGCACAGGAATACGGCTGGAGCGGCATGGAGTCGCTGTGCGCCCGGGTGGTCGCCGATTTCGCGGACGCGCAAGCCGCCGACCCGGCCCATCACCGCTGCTGGATCGCCGAACGGGCCGGTAAGCAAGGAGGGGGGGAGCGGCTCGGCTCGGTGTTCATGGTCAAGGAAGACGAGACGACTGCCCGCCTGCGCCTGCTGCTGCTCGAACCGGCGGCCCGGGGCGAGGGGCTGGGGCGGCGGATGGTCGACGAATGCCTGGCCTTCGCCCGAGAGGCCGGCTTCCGGGATGTGGTGCTGTGGACCCACGCCAAGCTGACGGCGGCCCGGGCCATCTATGCCCAGGCCGGCTTCCAGATCGAAGCGACCTGGACGCACGACGACTTCGGTCAGGCGGAGGTCAGCGAGACCTGGCGGGTGCGGTTGTAGCCCCAGGCGTGCGTGGGGGCGGACAGCGCCGATAGATTTTTGACCACGAACAACACGAACGGTCCGGCGCTCTCCCGAGCCTTACTGCCGAAGGCCTGTTCTCAAATGCAGGGACCCTGTCGGTCGAAGCTCAAGTCTGCGCTGACGCGTTCGTGTTGTTCGTGGTCAATACCTTGCGGCCGATTCAACAGCCACGACCGTCAAAGCCCTAGACTCCCAACACCTTGCGGCGCGCAAGACTCTCCGCCGGCCACTGCTTTTCCATGTCGTAGTAGATCTCGAAGGCCGGCTGGTCCTGGGGCAAGACCACCCAGGGGACCTTGGAGCGGGTGAAGATGTGGGCGTCGGGCTGGATGGCGTGAGGCTCGTCCAGGGTCGAGACCCGCAGGAAGCTGGACACCCGGCGGCGGCCATAGTCGCTCCACAGCGCGGTCTGGCACTTGGCGCAGCGATAGATGTCGTGGGGCCGGCCGCTGCCGGTCGACATGCTGACCGCCACCGGCGACTCGCCCTCCAGGATGATGCGGTCGGTCTCGACGATGGCGTTGATCGCGAACGCGCCGCCGGTCTGAGTCTGGCAGTCTCGGCAGTGGCAGCAGTTCACGAACATCGGCCGGCTGGTCAACCGATAGCGAACGGCGCCGCAGAAGCAGCCGCCGGGGAAGAGTGGAGCGTTGGTCTCAGTCATCGGCATTCCGGTGTCGCTGGCGATCTCCTAGCTTAGAGGAACTGGGAATGGATATCCTGTCACCTCATTCCTCAGCTACTTAGCCGACTGGGCGACGACCTCGAGCGGTGCGGCCAGTGGGCCGCTGGCCAGGATGGCCTCCAGGGTGGAAGCGTCTTCCGCGCTCAGCCCAGTCACCAGCAGACTGTCCGGAGATGGCTGGGGAGAGCGGACAAAGCCGATGACACGGCCATCCAGGATGAGCGCATAGTCACCCTGCCCGCGCAGCGCCGCCCAGCGGGCCTTGCCGGGATCGGTCAGGGTCAGCAGGGTTGGGCGGCTGCCGCCAGAAGCCTTGGCGGCTTGAAAAAGGTCACTGGTGAACAGGTTGCGCCGTCCCACGATGAACCTGCGTCCGTCAGCCTGGATCACGCTCATTTCACCTGGCGGCAAAGGGGCGGTCGCCGTCGCTTGGTCGTCGATCCGGTGGACCGACAGCAGACCCTGAATCAGAGCCAATTTGAGCCGTCGAGGATCGGCCCCGCCCGGCGCGTTCAGCACGATGTCCGACGCCTTCGGATCGATTCGCACATCCGCCTCGCCGATGCCCAAGCCGGTAAGCCGGAGGCGGAGAATACGGACTGTCTCGGCGAGGGATGTGCCTGGCGGACTGGCAGCGCCCTGCGGGCGGAGGCGCAGTGACTGCCGCGCAGGCGGAGAAGGCGGCGGCGCACCGCGTGGCGGACCGCTGGCTCGCAGGATTCTGACTGTCTCGCCTGACAGCGACCAACTGGCTGGCTTCCACCCGGATTGCCACTGCACGTAAGTGGCGCTGGCATGAATAGCGATGACGTTGCCCGCCGCTGCCAGCCGCAGGCTGCTCAGACTGCCGCCACCGATTGAGTAGGAACAACTGTCCAGCAAACCCGGCGCCGGAATGCCCGATGGTCCTATGGTCAGCAGTACGTCGTATTGCAGGTATTTGCCGCCGTCGCCCGGAGCCAGAAGGCGTTTGTCGGCGACCTTGGCGTCGAGAATCGTGAAGTATCGAAAACACGGATCGGCGGTGAGACCGGCACGCACGGTCGCTGCAACCGAAGCCTCGCCCGGCTCGGATGGCGCAGTCAGGGCGGGGCTGGCCAGGGATATCGCCAGCACCGTCAGCCAAGCGCCAGATCTGACCAGGTTTCTCACTGCTGCCCCCGAGAGCTCCGCACGCGGGCGAGTTCAGCAGGATTGCAGGCTCTGCGCAATCCGCGGCCCTATGCCGCTGACGCAAGTGAAATTGGGTGACAGGTCAAATAATTCCCGTCTCGCCCGGCCTCAATCCGGACGGCTTCCAGTCAGCGCCAGCCGACCAAATCGAGTGCGGGCCGCCGCTCGCCCTGCCTCCAGCAGCGCCGGCATCTACCGGCGGCCGACCCCGCTTTCCAGCGCCTCGCTGACCTTCGCCTATTTCGCGGTAATACTCGCCGCCCGGTCCTTTTCGCCGTCCTTGCCCGCGCCCCTCAACCCCTGAACCCCGCCAGCGCCCCCGGCTCAGCCACCTCCGCCCCCGGCCCCACCCGCCGATAGGCCAGGGCTTCGGCCACATGCACCCGCCGCACGGTCGGGGCGCCTTCCAGGTCGGCGATGGTGCGGGCCAGGCGCAGGGTTCTTGTCCAGCCTCGGGCGGTGACCTGGCCGGCCTCGGCGGCGCGGGCCATCAGGGCGCGGGCGGGATCGTCCAGGTCGCAGGCCTTGTCGAGGGCGTCGCCTTCCAGGCGGCTGTTGAGGCAGCCCCGCGCGTCCTGCACGGCCCGGGCGGCGGCGACCCGGGCGGCGACCTCGGCGCTGCCCTCGGCGGGCGGGGGCAGGGAGAGGTCGGCGGCGGTGACCGGCGGCACATCGACCTGCAGGTCGATGCGGTCGAGCAGCGGGCCCGAGACCCGGCCCTGGTAGTCGCGCTGGCATCTGGGAGCCTTGCCGCAGGCGCCTCTGCCCAGGCCGCCATGGCCGCATTTGCATGGTCGCGTTGCGTTGTTGTCATTGGCCATCCCGGTGAGGCTGCGAGGGGAAAAGCCGGAGATCAAGACTTTTGAGGGAGATAGCCTCGGGATACAGTTGCGCCGACGGCGGCGCGAGTTGGGACTTCGGCGCACGGACGCAGCGGAGCGGCTTGGCGTGAGCTGGAAGACGCTGATGTGGTGGGAGCACGACGAGCGGGAACCAAGCGACCGGTTCTATCCGGCGATTATCCGATACCTGGGAGGCGAACCATGGCCGGTTCCGGAGACGCTTGGCGAGAGGCTGCGTGCGAAGCGGCGTCGATCAGGGCTCTCGATTGATCGCGCCGCCGTTCTCATGGGAGTCGATGAGGGGACGCTCGGGCGATGGGAAAGAGGGGAATGGATGCCGCGCCTAGGTGTTGCGAAGGCGAAGATCGCGGCGTTCCTTGCTTAGCGCTTTTTGGGGTACCGTGCCTCGATCACGAGGGGGACCTACATGAAGCGCGCCGTACTCGCGGGCCTATTTATCGGCCTGGTCGCATGTTCCGATCCGACGACGACTCCAACTTCAACAGGCGATGGCGGCTACCACGATGTGCAAGCCACGTTGGGGCTCTGCCAGGCCTCTCAACAGGCGGTGTCGGAAGCGCTTCAGTCGAGCGATATCGCTGTGGCACTGCGCACGCTCGAAGCCGGACGGGACTCCTGCCGCGCTGCCGCCGCCCAGCTGCGGAAAAATCCGATCCCCACGCTCAATTCGGCCGAGGTCGCAGACGCGCTCGACCAAATGGCTACCGGGCTCGACCAGATCGCGGACGGGGTTCGTATCATGGAGTCTTCGCCTACGAAGGCGAGAGCGAAGGCACAGGCGGGATTGGCCAAATACCGAAAGGGTGTCGAAGGGCTCACCGCCGCCAATCCGTAACCCTCCGGGACGAGAACGTTTGCGGAACGAATCTCTTGACTCTAGGTCAGGCTGAACGATCATTCCGTACGCGCGAAGCGAGTCGCGCCAGGAACTGATCGACAATGACCAAGCCAAGTGACCGCTTTGTAGTGAACCATCCGGAAGGCTGGGCGGTGAAAAAACCGGGAGCCGAGCGCGCGAGCGGCGTGTTCGGCACCCAGGCGGAAGCCCAGGACCGTGCGCGCGAAATTGTCTCCAACCTTGGAGGCGGAGAAGTTGTGACCCAAGGCCGCAACGGGCAGTTCCGCGATTCCGATACGGTGCCGCCGGGCAACGATCCTTGCCCGCCGCGGGATACTAAATAGCGCCTAGGACGCGCGCCTCTTCCGGCGAGGTGCGGGCGTTCCAGCTTTCCGACCAAGCCCCGCCGCTTTGGCGAGCTTGGACCGCGCTTCGCTGTACGAGGGCGCAACCATCGGATAGTCCTTTGCGAGACCCCACTTCTCCCGGTATTGGGCGGGCGTCAGGCCGCGCAATGTGAGATGGCGTTTCAGCGTCTTGTAAGTCTTGCCGTCCTCAAAGCTGGTAAGCGCATCCGCCGTGATGGACTTCCTGATCTGAGCGGCCGTCGGCCGAGCCGGGCCCGCTTCTTCGATGGGCGCATCGGCAACAGTCGGCGCTCCACCTACTTCTGCCAGGCTCTCGGCGATTGTCTTCATCACCGAGGGGATTTCGGACTGCGGAACATGGACATTCGAGAAGTAGGCGGCGGCGACAGTCGCCACGAGGTCGCGCAGATGATCGGCGTCGTCGGCCATGTGATTCTCCGGTGCAGATAGAGCATCCTTTCCCTGCTGGGTTATCAACTCAAGTGCCTGCGCCGGGATGCTCGCTTGCTAGGCAAACGAACAGCCGCATTCTTGCGGCTGGCGCGCCGATGGGTGACGCGCTGCGACTGTCATTGCGAGCCGTGCGTTCTGATTTGGCGCGCAAGCGGCTGGCGCCGGTGGTTCAGGCTGTGCGGCAAGGAGAGTCGCTGTCTGCGGCATTGAGCCGTGTCTCCAACCTTCCTGCCGCCATAGTCCGACTTTCGGCAATTGGTGAGGAGTCTGGTTCTCTAGGAACGATGTTATCGCGGGCAGGGCGTATTGAGGAACAGGCGGCTCTCAAGCGCATTGAGGCCGCCGGCCGAGTGCTGGGCCCGGCTCTGATCGTGCTACTGGGCGCGCTGATCGGTCTGGTGATGGCCGGCCTGCAATCGGGCGTCACCGGCCTTGGCCAGTCGGAGCTGGGCTAACCGCCCTTGCTCGGTTGGAACGTCAGCCGATAGGTGCGCTTAGAGCCTGGCAGCGCCACCTGATGATAGGGCAGGCAGGCGGCAATCGCGGTCAAGGCTCGGGCTTCGGCCACAAGGCGGGCTTCGTCGGGCGCCGCGCCGGGCGCGCGGATGATCTTTGGCGGCACGGCCAGCCTACCCTGATCGTTGAGTACCACTTCGAGCGCCACGGGCACCGCGGAGCGTTGCGGCAGCCGGCTCCAGCAGGGCTCAATCTGACCCCAGAGATCGCCGCTAGAAATGTCGTCGCTCGGGTCGCCTTTGGACGATGCCGAAGCAGTCTGAGCCTGTTGCCCCCGATCAGCGCTGCGGCCTGCCGAGTCGCGTCCGCCGCCTTTCTTGCCGGTTCCTCCGACCTGGCCAAGCGCATCGAATAGCTTGCTCAGATCGCCACGCGGCCGCTCTACTTGCTTGTCGCTGGAGGTCAGGTCGCTGTCTTCGGTGCGTAGCCGGGCCATCATTCGCGCCAGGCTGTCGGCGTCCGTTGAAGCGGTATCGGTCCCGCCACCGCCGCCGGCTTTGGCGCCTTCCATCCCCGACAGAGACACCACGATAGCGTCTCCATGATCCCAGTCTTCGGGTCCGCCCCGCGACACCACCCCTGAAGCGGTGGCGAAGAGACTGAGGATCAACACCACATGGAACAGCACAGCCGCGCCGAACGCGGCGGCGTTGCGTCGCCGAAGTTTGCGGGCAGGGTCGGTGGACATTGCAGCTTGCTTAGCAAGCGGACCGACGGCGTGGCGAGAGAGGTCGCCACCGAGCAAGCTTCAAGCGCCCCTCAACCGCCGGTTTGCCGGCACTGCAAGGCTTCGATCTGCTTGGTGAAAATGAGAATGGCGTCGTCCATGGCCTGAGTGTCTCGGCCATCGGCCACGGCCTGCGCGCGGCGGGTCTGCACTTCGCTAAGGGCGGTCTGTGTGCGGGTCAGAGCCTGCCCCAAACCGCCTGCGGCCTCGATGATGGGATCCAGCGGCATGGAAAGCCGTGCGTGCAGACCGGGCGTCTGAATCTGCGAATCCAGGGCCGACAGATCGACGGGGCAAACCCGGCAGGGCGCAGGCGCTGGAAACGGATCAGCCAGTGCGGCAGGAGCGAGAACCGCGCTAGCAAGCAGCGCCAGGGCCGCTAGAAGTCTTCCGTTCATTTGATGCCCCTACCAGACGATCACGTTGATGTAGACCGTCGCGGTTGCGGTGTGCCCGTGACCGTCCGAGATGGTGTAAGTAAAGCTGTCGGAATCGACGAGTGTCGAGTCCACACCCGTCGGGTGGAAGTGGGTCCCATAGGTATAGGTGACCTGCGTCCCGGTGAAGGTCACCGTCCCACTCGCTGGCTGAGTGACAGCCGTGATGGTCAAGGTGTCACTGTCAGGGTCGGTGTCGTTGGTGCGCGGATTGAATGTCACGCTCGGGAACACCCACGCCCCACCAGCGTAGAAGGCATTTGCATCAGCCGTATCATCGTTGGCCACCGGCGCCTGGTTGCTCGATACGGTCATGTTGACTGTGCCAGTGGTGGCACCACCCCGGCCATCCGAGGCCGTGTAGGTGAAGCTGTCGGTCCCTGAATAGCCGGTTGTCGGGGTATAACTCACAGACGTGCTTGTGAACGTCACCGTCCCGTGTGTGCCGTCCGTCTTACCGGTGACCGTCAAGGTGTCGGCGTCGGGATCGCTGTCGTTGCTCAGCGGATTGAAGGTAAGGACGGTCGATACGGGGGTGGTCTTGGTGTCGGTGGCGGTCACGGGAGGGCCGTTCACGGACATCGATACTGTCGCCGTAGCGGTTCCGCCCATCCCATCCGAGATCGTATAGGTGAAGCTGTCGGCGCCTGAGTAACCCGTGGTCGGCGTGTAGCTCAGCTGGGTGGAACTGGAGATGATCGAGACCGTCCCATGAGCGGGCGTGCTCGTTCCAGTGATGGTCAATGTATTGCCGTCAGCGTCGGAATCGTTGGTGCGCGGATCGAAGGCCAATGTGGAATTTCGTTGAGTCAGCTTGCTGTCATTGACCGCGACGGGGACGTGATTGGCCCCCGTAATGGTCATGGTGACGTTGCTGCTGGCTGTACCGCCGTGACCGTCCGAGATGAGATAGGAGAAGCTGTCGCTCCCAGTGTAGCCAGTGGTAGGCGTGTAGGTGACCTGGGTGTTTGAGGAGATAATGGCCACCGTTCCGTGAGTAGCCGACCCTGTGCTGGTGATCGTCAGGGTGTCACCGTTGGCATCGGTATCGTTGGCCAGGACACTGATCGTGGCCAGCGTATTCAGCGGCGTGTTCTGGCTATCGGGGTTGGCCACCGGAGCGACATTGCTGCCGAGCGTTGTTACCTTCTGGGTGCGGTTGCCGGCGGTGTCGTAGCTGTAGACAATCGTGCTGCCGTCGCCGTTGGTCACCGAGATCAACCGACCCAAGGCATCGTAGCCATAGGTGGATGAATCGGATCCCATTCCTGGGCTGGCACTCAAAAGCAGCGCCACCGCGGCGAAAACCGCCGACAGACTTCTTACTCGCATCGATTCCCCCCGAACGCGCAAACCTTACAATTGACGATTGCGCAGAATAGGCAATAGCCTTCCCGTATTCCGGGGGGACTCATGCGCGTTTGGGCTGTACTGCCATTGCTGTCGGCGTTCGCGCTGGCGTTCCTGGGCTTGGCGCCTGCCGCCCGGGCCGAGGTCCCGGCCACCAAGCTGGTCACAGCGCCGATGATGGCGCCCTCCACGGCTCTGGGCGAATACGGGACCGGCACGACCCACACGACAGGCCCGGCCGCCTGGACATCGACCGCACCCGAGATCAAGGCGCTCGCCCGCAGCCTGGGCGCCGACCGGATCACCGCCGGTCCGGCTCAGATCACGGCCGACCAGTACGCCCAAAACGTCTACGATTATGTGCGCAACAATATCGCGACGGAGTACCGGTTTGGGCTGGGCAAAGGCGCTCGCGGCGCCCTGATCGACCAGTCTGGCACCCCGTTCGACCAGGCAGAGCTGATGAAGCAACTGCTGGCGGAAGGCGGGGTTTCGGCTAGCTATCAGGTCGGGACCATCACCCTGACCGCCCAGCAATTCGGCCTGTGGACAGGCCTGATCAAGAACCTCAACCAGAGCGCCCAGACCTTTGATGTCGAGGCCCGAGCGGCCTGTCAGTTCCTGGCCGACGGCGGCATCCCGGCCACCCTGACCACCTCGGTCGGATCGTCCAGCGATTGCGCCAGCAGCAATCTCGATGGTCTTCTGACCTCGGTCACCCTGGGCCACGTCTGGGTCTCGGCAAACGGCAAGCTCTATGATCCCGGATATAAGAAGAGCATTCTGAAGACCGGCATCGATCTGCCCGCCGCCATGGTCTGCGGCACGGCCGCCGCGCCCACCTGCGCCGCCGATGTCACCACCCAGGCGATGATCGGGGCGACCACCTCCACGGTCGCCGGCTCGCCGGCTATCCAGAGTGTCAATGACACAGCCCTGACCACCAAGCTCAACACTCTGGCCGGCAACCTCGAGACCTACATCAAGACCAATATCCCGACGGCGCAGATCGAGGACGTTGTCGGCGGCCCCGTGCCAGACACCACCTATGCGCCGACGGTCGGCGCCAGCCTACCCTACACCGCCACGGCGACGGTCACCATCACCGGCGCCGTCCCAGATCAATACCGGACCACCCTGACGGTCAGCTATCTGGGCCTGAGCCGAACCCTCTATGCCGACGAAACGGCGGGGCGGCGCCTACGGCTGTTTCTGTCTGGATCGACCCACAACCTGCAGCTCTTCGCCGATGACACTGTCATCGCCCAGCAGGACTGCACCGCCTGCAGCGCCGCCGGCTCCTATATCACTCTAGGGATCAACCATCCTTACCGCGCCAACAGCGGCCTCTACGCCGACGAGACCTCGACGTTGTTCGTGACCGGCTATCCGCCGATCACCATTGTCCAGCAGTTAGGCTCGGCTTCGTCCTCGACTCTGGCCTCAATCGCCGACCTGGAGAAGGTCAGCCCCAACCCGCCCTATGACGGCGCGGGCAGCGACACCTGTTTTGGTTACGGCTCTCAATGCGACCATGGCGCCCAGCCCACTCTGGCCGCGCAGCTCCTCGCGCAGGGCGCTATGTCGGATCGGTTGGTACAGGCCGTCAGCGGCACCACGTTCACGCCCCAGCACACCATCGGCCTGGTCTCGGATAGTCTCTCACTGAACGGGTATCAGCAGCCCAACTTTAACGTCCGCGCTGCCGTTAGCGTTACTTCACGTGACTCCGCCCGAACTGGCGCGCGCCTCAAAGGCTTCGCGGCATCGACGGCGATGTGGTCGATGCTGGAGGGCTCGGTCAACCAGCAGAACCAGGACAGCTGGGACTCGATCTCCACCGCCCCTGATCTGGTCGGCGCCAACGCCCGGGGATCGAAGCTGATCGACGTCGCGCCTGCCGGCATGGCCACGCTGCAATCGTCCGGGGCCCTGACCAACTACGGCAGCGATCGCTTAAGCCACCTCACCGATATCGCCACCGATGGTTATGAGGTGATCATCGCCCAGTCGGGCAACAACTGCGACCCCTATCCCAATAACAACCACTGCTTCGGTGGCCTGGGCGACCTGGCCTTCAAGACCGACGCTATCGGCTATCTCTGGGCCGAACTGCGCAAAGGTGGTGCGGCCACCCCTAGCGTCGATCCCGCCGCCCAGGCCATAGATGCGACCAAGCAAGCCGACTACGGGATGCGCAAGGCCAAGTTCGCTTCGGTTGACCCAGCCTCCGGCGCGCTGCGCATGACCCCGCCGGCCGACATCGTCACGGGCCTGGGCGAATTTCCCTACAGCCTGCCGTTCCAGCGCGCATACGATTCCTCGGCTGGGACTAGTGAGGATCTCTCGCCCGTCTATGACAGCGGCATCGCTCCGACTCTGCTCGGCTATAAGCGCATTTACACTGGGGCGGATGCCGACTCGCCCCTGCATATTGGCGCGGGATGGTCCTTCAATTACCAGGTCACCGCCCGGCTGGGCGCCAATGCGGTCAAGGCCATGGGCCAGGACCAAGGGCTAGACGCCTCGGCGGTCATCGCCGGCCTGGTCGTTCTACAGGACACGCCGGCCAGCCCCACCTTCCAGCAGCGGCTGGGAGGGGTGTTCACCACCAACTGGCTGGCCAAGCAGGTGGTCAACAACAGCGCCACCGTCCACATCGGCAGCCAGACCATTGTCTTTCAGAAGCTGCCGAGCGGCGTCTTCAACCCGCCGCCGGGTTCGTCCGACAAGCTGGTTCAGACTGGCACCCGCACGACCTGGAACGCCAGCCCCTCGTTCACCTACGACTACAGTAGCGTCACACTAGCCTACACGCAGCGTGATGGGGCGGTGATCAACTTTGGTTGGTCATACAAATCGAATGCCGGGAATGTCGGCCCGTTGTTCAAAGCCAACACTTGGTTATGGCCAAGCGGCGTCAAGATTACATTCGCCTACACCACTGTCTACACGAGCAATCCCACGGGAGAAACTCGCTTTGTTCTGAGTGGTGTAAGCAACAACCTCGGGCGATCATTGACGTTTGCGAGCGTTAACACAGACGGCGTGGGACCTTCCCTGCTCGACGCTGGCTGGAAGTTGACGGGGGTTACGGACGAGAATGGTCGTGTGGTGTCGCTGGCGCTGAGTGACTGCGGAACCAAACTCTTCCTGTGCAACACCCTGAACGTCACCGCGCCCGACACCACCGTCACCAAATATTCCTACGCAGCCGGTACGGACTCGCCCGATCCCTCGGCGCTGGTGCGGCTGCCCTACCGCTTGCGCCGCTGGTACACGCCCTCGAACCTGACCACGCCCTATCAGGTCGCCGCCTATGACGACCTGCTGCGGGTCAAGACCCTGACCGACATCCTCAGCCGCAAGGGCTTGTTCTATTCCTCCGGCGTCACTGGCTTCGAACCCCTCAAGCGCGGCGAGACGGTCGATGCGATGGGGGCCTCATCGGTCACCCTGTTCGACCGCTACAGCAACCCGACCCGCAGCACCGACCCGCTCGGCCGAACCACGACCTATGGCTATGACGGCGCCCGGCGGCGCATCCTGACCATCCTTCCGGAGGGCAACTCCGAGGAGACAACCTACGACGTCCGGTCCAACGTGTTGTCCACAATCGTTCACGCCAAGCCTGGCTCGGGGCTGGCCGACATCGTCACCTCGACCACCTATTATGAATTGCCGACGGTAGGGGTCTGCAGCAATCCAAAGAATTGCAACCGGCCACTGACTAGCACTGATGCGCGGGGCTATGTCACCGACTATACCTGGGACGGCACCTATGGAGACCTGACACGGGTGATGCCGCCGGCCGATGCAGCCAATGTTCGACCTCAGACGGACTATAGCTATTCCCTCTACGGCCCCACTGGCTCGCAGTTCCGCCTACCCACCAACCGAACGGACAAGATCAATTCCACTCAAAGTGTAGTCACTACCTATTCTTACAATGCGGGGAATAAATATTCGCTGCTCTCAGCAACGCTAGACCCCGCAGGCCTAGCTCAAACTACCACCTTCGTTTTCGACACCATCGGCAATGTGACTGGCGTGGATGGACCGCGAACCGATGTCACCGACATCACCAATTTCGTGTGGGATAGCGCTCGACGATTGTCGCTTAGCGTTCAGCCGGATCCTGACGGCGCGGGGCCCCTGTTGCGGCCATCCGTTCACTACACTTACGACGTTGATGGAGAATTGATCCAGACTGAACGTGGACGCGCAACTCTAGCTACCGGTACGGACTTTGTTCCGCTCAGCACAGACCAATTTGTGTACGATCTGGCGGGGCAGAAGATAAAGGAGATCAGCGCCGCCGGGGTCACCCAGTTTAGTTATGACGCCGATGGTCGGCCAACTTGCTCGGCCCTGCGTATGGATACTACCGGATATCCATCTCTCCCGACCGACGCCTGCACGCAAACAACAGCGGGCGCCTACGGACCAGACAGGATAGTCAAGAACGTTTACGATGCCGCCGGACAGGTCACCCAGAGGATCAAGGCGTACGGTACCTCCCTACAACAAACCGACGCGACTTTTACCTATTCTGCTAATGGCAAACAGGCGACGATCACCGATGTTCGTGGCAACGTCTCGACTTTTGAGTACGACGGCTTTGACCGACTGGCCAAGCTGCGCTTCCCGTTACCGACGGTCGGCGCGCTTGCATCTAGCACGACGGACTACGAGCAGTACGGCTATGACGCGGGGAGCAACCGCATCAGCCTACGCAAGCGAGATGGTCAGACCATCCTGTTCACATACGACAAGTTGAATCGAGAAACTAAGAAAGACATCCCCAGTTCCACCACGCTGGATGTGTATTCGGGCTATGATCTCATGGGGCGTAAGCTTTATGAGCACTTTGTGAGTGTGGGGGGGAGCGGTATTGATAGTACGTTTGATTTGGCCGGTCGTGCCCTAACGGTTAATACCAACGGGCGCACCGTTAGCTACCAATACGATGCGGCTGGCGACCGCACACGGGTGGCCTGGCCGGACGGCACCTTCTATGCCGGCTACGTCTATGACGCTTTGGGGCGTGTCAAATCAGTCAATGAGAATGGGGCAACTTCGGGCTTGGGCTTGCTCGCGACTTTTACCTACGACGATTTGGGCAGACGGACGGCCGTAACGCGTGGCAACGGTACATCGAGCACCTACAGCTACGACAGCGCCGACCGGTTGAGTGGTCTTACTCAGGATGTGGCAGGAACGATAAACGACCAGACATGGACATTTAGTTACAGCCCCGCGAGCCAAATCAACAGTCGCTCCGCCACCAACGACTCCTACAAATGGGCACCGGCAGCGGGTACGGCCGCATCAGCTTACGACGGGTTGAACCGAGATGCCGCCATCGCGGCGCTGACCGGTGGTTATGATGATCGTGGCAATGTAAAAAACGATGGCGCTCGGGCCTATACCTACGACGTCGAGAACCGTCTCCTCACTGTGACTGGTGGGGTAAATCTGACACTTAGTTACGACCCGGCGGGGCGGCTGAGCCAAACCGCTTCTGCCGGCGTGACGACACAATATCTGTATGACGGGGACAATCTGATCGCTGAGTTGGATGGTTCGGGCAGCGTACTTCGGCGTTATGTCCAGGGTGTCGGGCCGGATGAACCCATTATTTGGTATGAGGGTGGAGCAGTTAGTGATCGGCGCTGGCTTCATGCCGACCGCCAAGGTTCTATCGTGGCGCAGAGCGACGCGAGCGGATCCGTTACGCAAATCTATCGCTACGGACCCTGGGGGGAGCCGGGCTCGGAGGGTTGGAGCGGCTCCCGCTATCGCTACACCGGCCAGATTGTTCTTCCCGAGGCAGGCCTCTACTACTTTAAGGCCAGGGTTTACGATCCTGTGGCGGGCCGCTTCTTGCAATCTGACCCCATCGGATACGGCGATAGCTACAACCTTTATGCCTACGCTGGAGCGGATCCGATCAACCGTTCAGATCCATCGGGAACAATGGCTGGTGATCCCGCTTACACCTGTCCGACGCTCGGGTGCAGCGAAGCACAGAACCATGGTTCTATTTTCGCGGGTGACGCGCTCGCCTCCTCGCTCCCTGCAACCATGGCGGGGCATGGGGGCAAGCCCCAAGTTGGAGGCCCGGTGAACCATCCTAACCAGCAGGCTGGCACATCTGGCTCGACAGCCGGAGGTGCGCCCTCAGATCCCATGGGCATCGTCAAAGTGGACTACTGTGCCACAGTGTGCGTGAAGGCCTGGGACGGGGTCGCTAGGTGGCACCTAATCGACCAGAAGTCGGACCTTGAAAACGAATATGGCCGGGAAGAGATCGGGCCGTTCTACGCCACCAATGGGATTGGTATCAGAATATATAGTGCGGGACTGAACGGGGAGGATGCCCCAGAAGAAGGGCTATTGGGATTTATTTTCGCCTTTGGTAACATAGATTTTGAGATCACCCCGATGGACTTAGTTTATGAGGGAGACCGGAAAACACAATTTTTCCCGGGCGGGCCGCCGATAGACAAAACGATTGGGTACTCATTTGAAAGGGTATCGAACACTATAATTAATGTTCCTCCTGGCTATTATATGTTGAGGTATACAACGTCTCCCGCGACGCTTCCCTTGACCTTCTTGTCTATCTATGCCAGATAACGTCAAATGAGGTTGTGATGAATTGGGCGCTACTATCTCTGCTCTTGATATCTACTTGCGGTGCGTCCGATGGGCAGCAAATCATTGGCGTTACTGTGACAGCTAAAACCTCGTATCAACAGGGTGCCTCGGTGGAGGTGTCGGCTATCGAAGCTTCGATCCGCGACGCGGCGCGAACAGGCGCGGTGGTTTCGTGTCAAAGCTTCGACCCCAAGAGCCTTGCTTATCGTCTAGTGATTATTGACCGAAGTGGCGGCCAGTCCGTTGATAGAATTCTACGGCTAGTTAAGGAATCTAAATCTTTCGATTTGACATCTGTGGAAACGCTGAAAGCAAAGACCGCGCAGGATGCTATAGCGAATTTCATAGCGCCCAATTGTATCCGGACCCATTCAACGGCGGTTGGTAGTGTCCGCCCAGAGATAGTCCTGGCGGTTAAAATTTCGGGGAAGGACGCGACAAGCGCTTTCGAGCAAATTAAAAAATTTGAGTATAGCTCCGGATTTCCACCTATAGATTTGGCAAAGATTGGCGACGTCATATACGTTTCCCTGGACGTCGAAGCTGAAAGGACCTTTCAAAAGGGAAAATTGGAACAATATTTGCTAACGTCGATGCCTGAGGCCAGGGTTGAGATTTGCGATAGAATCTCTTGCTCAGCATATTTTGAGCAACGAGAGGAGACAACTTTCACCGCTCCTGGCGCGCCCAACCCTTTTGACAATTAAGGTTGAATAGTTTGGTGCAAGCAATCGTAAGATATATATCGCGCGCATTAGGGGGAGATAGTATAGTGTTTTTTATCTGTGATTTCGACGAGGATATTTGCCTACCTGCTTGAATTGACGTCGTAGGCTTGGGGAGGTTGGGGACGTGCTGGTGCTAGCAGCGCCCACGGTTTGGAAATGTCTTTCGTAGTTGTTCGTGCGTCCGAATATGTGACGCGGTTTCGAGTCCGGGAACGATGCGGTCCACCGCAGCTAGCTCGATCCAACGACAACAAAAGTGCCATAAAGCGCGGCCAAACGCCGAAAATCCCCGGTCTGACTTCGAGGGGTCACGGGAAAAGTGGTCAGAGTCATTTAGTGACCGCCTAAACGCCCGCGACCAACTCCTGCAGGTCACCGGAACGGTCGCCATGCCGCGCGTACCCGCCACATCCCGACCGGCCAGACTCACCACATCATTCAGCGCTGCAACAATCGCCAGGTCATCTTCTTCGAGGACGCCGACCGTCGCCTCTTCCTGTTGACACTGGTCGAGGCGCTGGCTGCGCATAACTGCCAGCTGCACGCTTATGTTCTGGTGACCAATCATCTCCACCTGCTGATCACGCCGCGGACCGAGGCGGGCATCGTCGGCTTGACGCAGCCGCTGGGCCGCCGCTACGTAGGCCACATCAACCGCGCCTACGGCTGGACCGGCACGCGCTGGGATGGGCGGTTCAAGTCAACCATCGTCGATGCAGAGGACTGTGTGGTGGTCTGCAACCGCTACATCGAGGCCAATCCGCTAAGGGGTCGGATGGTGGAGCGACCGCAGGACCACCCGTGGTCCAGTATGGGCGCGCCATCCTGGGGCACCGGACCGGCACGAAAGCACGCCATGCGCGCCGGCTGTCCAGCGGCGACACTGGCAGCAGTGCCCGACCCTGCCCCGAGCTTCTTCGCCGAGACCAACTTCCACCAACGCATACAGCGGGTCGGCGTCACGCAGCCAGATCGCCTCTCGCACCTCTACGTTATAGGCAAGACCGGAGTAGGAAAGTCGACACTGATCGAGACCCTCGCGCGCCAGGACCTGGCTGCCGGCCGGGGCTTCGCGCTAGTTGACCCGCACGGGGACCTGGTTGAGCGGGTCTGGGCTGCAGCCACGGACGCCGAGCGCGAGCGCATCGTCTATCTCGACGCCCCGGACCCAGCTCAACCGTTCGGGTACAATCCGCTTCGCCGGGTTCGGGCCGACAAAGTGCCCCTCGCGGTCTCCGGCATTCTCGAGACATTCCGCAAGCTCTGGCCGGACGCCTGGGGCGTGCGCATGGAGCATGTGCTTCGCAACAGCCTCTATGCGCTCCTCGAAACCGAGGGCTCGACGCTGCCCGACATTCTTCAGCTCTACACGGACAAGGACTTCCGCAAGGAAATCACCGGAAGCGTTGGTAACCCCGTAGTGCGGGCGTTTTGGCAGACCGAGTTTGAGAACTATCCGCCTCGGCTTCAGGCCGAAGCCGTAGCTCCGATCCAGAACAAGCTCGGGGCGCTCCTTTCGGACCCCATGCTGTACCGCGTGCTGGTGAACCCCGAGGCGGACCTCCACTTCCGCCAGCTCATGGACGACGGCCAGGTGCTGCTGGTGAACCTGAGCAAGGGCCGGATTGGCGAGGACGGCGCCCTCATTCTCGGCGGTCTCCTCGTCTCGACGATCGGTCTGGCCGCGTTCAGCCGCGCGGAAGCAGCGCCCGAGACCCGCCGCCCGTTCTTCGTCTATCTCGACGAGTTCCAGAATTTCACCACCCTCTCGCTCGTGAACATGATGTCCGAGCTGCGCAAGTTCGGGGTGGGGCTTACGCTCGCGCATCAGCACCTGCATCAGTTGGACGACGAGATCCGCCACGCGGTGCTCGGCAATGCCGGCACGCTGATTTCGTTTCGGGTGGGGCCGGAAGACGCCCGGGGGCTCGCGGCCGAATTCCAGCCGCGGTTCGATGTGCTCGACCTCATCAACCTGGCCAACCGCGATATCTATCTGAAGCTCATGATCGACGGCGCGCCGAGCCTGCCGTTCAGTGCAACGACCCTGGCGCCCGAGCGCCTGGCGCCGCCGCCGACCTGATTTGAGCGGGCGTTGCCCGCGCTTTCGGGACGGAGGACGCGCCGAGGCGCGCCCGCATTTCATACCATCGAAGAAGGGTGAGCTAAGGGCTCCGCCCTCGCGCAGGCAAGGGTCCGCGGCTGCGCCGCCGGACCGCCGGGTATCCCCAGTCTTCCTCCGCCTGCGGCTGCGTGCAGACCGGGTGATCCCCCTCCCGGCGGTCCGCCCTGGCCTTTGCTACCCCGGTCTCGCCGACGGGCAAGGCAGCAGCGCGGCGTGCGCGCTGCGCCCAAACCCCAAGGAGAAACCACCATGCAGATCCAAGACACCATCCAAACCAGCACGGTCCAAGACATTCGGCTGAACCGCCTCAAGGCGTCCCCCAGGAACGCCCGCAAGACCAAGCACACCGAAGCGGCCATCGAAGCCTTGGCGGCCAGTATCGCCGCCAAGGGCGTGCTGCAGCCGCTCGTCGTCGAACCCGAGACCGATGAGACAGGAGCCCCGACCGGGAGCTACCTCGTCACCATCGGCGAGGGGCGTCGGCAGGCTCTGCTGCGGCTCGCCAAGCGCAAGGCGATCCGCAAGACTCACCCGGTGCGCTGCATCGTCGACGTCGAGAACGACGCCCACGAGATCAGCCTCGACGAAAACGTCACCCGGTCCGACATGCACCCCGCCGACCAGTTTGAGGCGTTCCTTCGGCTGGCACAGGAGCGCGGCTACGGCCCCGAGGAGATCGCCGCCCGTTTCGGCGTGACGGCGGCGGTGGTGCGCCAGCGGCTCAAGCTCGCCACCGTGAGCCCAAACCTCGTCCAGGCTTATCGGGACGAGCTCATGACGCTCGACCAACAGGCGAGAGGTCAACGGTTCTGTATGAGCCACCCGACTATCTCGCCAGCAAAAGTCTGGGCGCTATCGGCGTCGATATCTATTGGTGTGAGGGAGTGGGGCAGGATGGTCGGCAAGCCGGAGCATTGCAGTATGGCGACTCACTGCGCGATCTGGCGATTAAGGGGAGCCGATTGGGCGATAGGCCAATTGGGGCTGTAACGGTCCGCTCTATCTCGGCGACCCAAAACGCTAGACCAGAGTATCGGTTCTCCCGAAACGTCGTTCGAATCTCCGCAGGGGAACAGGGGGACCGTTCTTTCGGAAGCGCGCTGCGCGCTCTTCTGCCATCGGGCGTGCTCCAGGAAGTTCCAGACGGACTGAGAGACAGTGTGCCCGTCTTTATGTGTGCAGGGGCAGCGGTTTTGCCGCCATCGCTTCGTATGTGGATCCATTTTGCCCGAGAGGACCAACGCAGTTCAGCTGTTCTGCTGGGTGATACCGTGCGCGGCGGCATGCCTGACCTCTATGTCGCGAGAGGGGTCGAACTTCGGGTGTCCAACTCGCCCGACAAGACGCAGGTGAGGTACTTCTTTCCCGAAGACAAACCCACGGCCGAACGGGTCGCTGACATCCTCGCGGAACGGCTTCCTAGACGTCCGGATGTAGAACTCATCGGGGGATATCAGAAGAAGATCAGGCCGGGCCTGGTTGAGCTATGGCTTGGAAAAACGCTGCCGGTAGGCACGGGACGTTTGTAGCTCGCACGGAGGTGAATCAGAGCTTGGCTAAGAGCATTAGCTGCGTCAGCTCCGTCTGGATCGGTAACGGGCACAAAGTTACGTCTTGGTCCGTCCGACGTGTCGGCTAGAGTTTTTGGGTGACCATCCCCGACACCACGATTGACGAGTTCATAATGCACTGGCGCGATGGCACCGGCGTAACCCTCACCCACGACCAGGCCCGCTCCGAGATCGATCGCCTGCTTCGCTTCTTCGATGTCCTGACAGAGCTAGCTTCGGGCCACCTGCCTGATCACTCGCGACCAGCTCCGTGAGCCGTTGAAGTCGAGTGGCCAGCAGCTCTCCGGACTCGGTCTCGAACCATGCACGGATCTCGTCTAGCTCCTGCCGAACAACGCCAAGGGTTCTGTCTTCGTGGCATCTCGCCAGCAGGCTTGGAGAGTTTGCCAAATTCATCAGCGTCGTGAACGGAAAGGCGGCCTGGATATTCAGTTTCCGGCCGCTTAGCGTGGGGTTCGATCCAACCGTTTCAAGGATCAATCGCTTGGTGCCGACCCCGCCGTTGCGGAACCATTCTCCGGCGCAAATGCAGAACGAATTTAACGCTTCATAGGGCGAGAGCGGTTTCGCCGAGGGTTCTAGCGCGCCCAGCTTTTCGGCGGTGAGAGCTTCCTCGCGTTCAAGGTTGCGTCGGCGAGACGCGAACTCTTCGTCGTCGATCATACGTCGGATGCGCAGGCCGACGAGCTCCTCTCGCTGTGACTTCGAGCCATCCAAGAGACTTTGCAAGGAGCGTCGCTGCGCCTGTCGGCGCTGTTCGACCTCGTCGTCATTTCCCTTGAGCAGCGAGGCCAACACCCCCGCGATAGCCTGGTGGATTCGAATGGAGGACAGGAACGCCACAATCTGTGCCTCAAGAGCGCGCACCTCGATGGCAGGTTCGCGACACGGGGTTCCAAGGCGGTGCCGGGAGCAGTGGTAGTAGGTGTAGCGGCTTCCGAACCGGTTGACCTTGTTCTCCGCAGTGACCTGGCGGCTGCAGCCACCGCAGCGCATCAGGCCGGTGAACGCGAATTCGTTCAACTTGGGCCGGATGGGGCTTGGTCGGCGTAGTCGCTCGCAAATGCGCTCATGGTCCGCAAGGGAGATCATCGGCTCATGTCGACCCTGGTATAGGTCTCCATTCCAATTGAAGTAGCCCGCGTAAAAGGGGTTCAGGAGTAGGTGGTAGAGGGAGCTCATGGAGAGCGGTGTGCCGCCGATCTTGCGACGCACCGGAGTGCGAAAGCCCCATTCGTCTCGCGCGAGAACCGCGATCTGCCTCGGGGTGCAAGAGCCCGACAGATAGAGATCAAAGATCCGGCGAACGATAGGAAATAGCTCGGGATCTTTGACGATTGTCTTCGTGGACTTGTCGTTCAGGTAGCCAAACGGAGCGAGATTTGGCCGCCAACCATTTTGGACCTTGGTCCTGTTCCCGCGCTTCACGTTCTCCGAGAGCGCGTCCGAGTAGTACTTGGACTGCCCGAACATGATCTGCAGCATGAACTTGCCCTGGGAATTGTTCTCGAACGTGTAGGTCGCGAACTTGAGGTCGCGTAGGGCACCGGTGTCGAGGAGGTAGACGACCCGCCCGCCGTCGATCGAGTTGCGCGCCAATCGATCCGGGGCCCAGGCAATGATGCCGGCGGCCTCGCCGAGCTCGATGCGTGCGATCATGTCTGCGAAAATCGGCCGACCAGGCGTTTTAGCACTCTTGGCTTCCTCGAACGTCTCGACGATCTCGATGTCATCGCGACCGGCGAAGACGCGTTCGAGCTCTGATCGCTGCGACTGGATCGACATGACCTGGCGGTCGTCGGCCTCAGACGATTTACGGCAGTAGACGAAGTATCTCATGGGGCGTGCCGCGGTCCCTGATGTCCCCAAGGTCCCTGACCTCCCCCGTGCGACAATGGTTGCGGCACGGACGCGACGACGCACGCGCCGCAGCGATGCGATTGGAGGAAGCCGAATGCGTTGAGGGAAGACATAGGGAAGCCCGGGGGCGGTTTTGATTCTGGGGTGCCGGCGCGCTTCTGTCGAATCGCCGCGTGTGGGTACCGACACCCTATCGTTCGTCCAGCGACGTCGGCAGGCACCACTTCGTGCCGCTCTACGCGTCCGTGCCACTCCGGCACGTTGTCGCCCCTGCACGCACGATCGCGCCATCAGTACCCTTGGGGCGATGGTGGACACAAAAGAACGGCAGGCGGCGAACGGCACCCCGACGGTTTCATACGTGGGCCCTGATGGGATTTTCATAGAGCTCCTCCACAACGCCGAATGCCGCGTTACGACGTTTGCAATCGCCGTCCCCGGAGAGCCGGTGCGGCTTGAGCCGTTCGTCGACCTCCCGACTGGGGAGCGCCTGGTACCGTACTCCGCCACCAACAACCTGATCGCCACCGGCTGTGTGCTGCTCCCGTCGGCCGTGGGGCACATGGGTAGCAAGTCTGAGCTTCTCGCCGACATCCGCGACTACCTGCGTCGGTACGTCGATCTGTCTCCGGTGTTCGAGGACATCGCCGCGCACTACGTGCTGCTCACCTGGGTGAGCGATGCGTTCAATGAACTGCCGTACCTGCGCTTTCGCGGGGACTACGGCACTGGCAAGACCCGGGCGCTCCTCACCGTGGGGTCGGTCTGCAACAAACCGTTCTTCGCTTCAGCGGCATCAACCGTTTCGCCGATCTTCCATATCCTGGAAGCGTTCCAGCCGACGTTGATCCTCGACGAGGCGGACTTCCGGTTCTCGGACGCCACTGCCGACCTCACGAAGATCCTGAACAATGGAAATCTCCGAGGTCTCCCGGTGCTCCGCACCATCACGAACAAGCGCGGAGAGCTGAACCCGCAGGCGTTTCGGGTATTCGGTCCGAAAATCATCGGGATGCGCGAGCAGTTCCAGGACAGGGCCCTGGAAAGCCGATTCCTGACCGAGGAGACGGGCAGGAGGCCACTTCCGCCGCACATCCCAATCCACACGCCCGATAGCCTGGCGAGGGAAGCGCTCGAGCTTCGCAATCGGCTGCTGGCCTGGCGCTTCGCCGCATATGGCACGGCGAGGCCAGATTCCTCCCGGCTCATCGCAGGCGTAGAGCCGCGCGTAAACCAGACCGCGCTCGCGCTCCTCTCGCTCATCGATGACGACGGGCTGCGCGCACGCGTCGCCGAGGCGCTCGCTGGCGAGGACGCCGCCCGGCGGAGCGAGCGCACCGAGACCGAGGAGGCGGCCGTTCTTGCCGCGCTAGTCGAGGCGTTCCACGAAGCTGGCGTGTCTCATGTACGCATCTCTGACATCGCGGAGCGCGTCGCGAAGAGTACGTCGGACGGGTTCGACCTTGCGCCAAATCCGCAGCGCGTTGGATGGGTGGTCCGAAACCGATTGCGGCTGCAGAGCCGGAAGTCGAACGGCGTCTTCGTGGTGCCGGCGACCGAGCGGGCAAAGCTCGACGGGCTTGCCGCGCGTCTCGGTGTCCCCATGAAATCCCCGGAGATTTCCCCGGCCAATGAGAGCGAGCGGCACAGAGTCGCGTCTACGACGGATTGCGCTGGCGCGGAAAGATGATGCTGCGACCGTGTGCCGGTCGATCAACCTAACGCACCATCATCATGCCCAAACACAACTACCTCGCGGCCCTCCGCAAAGCCCGTGGGCTTCCCAAGGAGTCTGTCGCCCATCTGCTCGGCGTCGACCGGAGCGTCGTCTCGCGCGTCGAAAGCGGAGAGCGGCATCCGAGTCTGCACTTGACGTTCGCCTACGAGGTCATCTTCGGCCGCCAGCCGCGAAAAATGTTTCCCGAGCTCTATCGCGCGGTCGAGGAGGAGGTCATCAACCGCGCGGCCGAACTCGAGCGTCAGCTGTCCTGCCGGCGCAGCAACGCGGCTACGCGCCAGCGCCGACACCTGGCCGACATGGTGGAGCGGGCTAGCCCGTCACCGGTACTTCTATGACGCCCGTCCCGTCGCGCCTGGCGCTCACCCTGGCGGTTCAGCCGGCTTCGAACCTGGTCGCATGGGTCGCTTTCGAGAATCCGTTTCTCCCGTACGACTGGGGCTTCGTGAGCACCAAGGACCGGAAGAACGAGCGAGCCGTACGAGCTGTTGAGAAGCTGCTCGATAAGCTCACGCCGGAAGTGCTCGTCCTTGAAGCGTTCGAGCCCGGGGTCTCAAAACGCGCCACCCGAGTCACGATGCTTGGTCGGGCGCTCGTGGCGCTCGCGATGGATCGCGGGATCGACGTCGCGATCTATCCGTATGCCGACGTGCTCGCGTGCTTTGCGTCAGTCGGAGCGCGCACCCGCGAAGAGGTGGCTGCCGCAGTCCTCCGCCACGTGGATGCGTTCCGGCATGAGCTGCCAGCTCCGCGAAGAACCTGGGAGTCAGAGCCTCGCAAACTGGCGCTCTTTAGCGCTGCAGCGCTCGTGGAGACGCACTACCGGCTGAGCGCTGCTCGCCTCCTCGAAGACCTACGAGACGCGACCTAATCCTCAGGCGCAGGCGGGCAAGGGGACGGTCTGCGGCCCCTTGGACGTCTGATGGATCCCATGCGGCAGGGTGAAGTTCGGCTTCTTCGATTTCAGATCGTCGGAGAGCGTCGGGAATGGGTCGATGCCCGCAAGCTTCTCCAATTCCGCGATCGAGATGACCTTGCAGACGGTCGCGTTGTCGTTGGTGGCTAGGTAGGCCACGGCCACACCCGTGCTCGGCACATAGATTGCCTTGAACGTGTAGTCTGGGACGGCGATGCGGCCATTCATGAGCTTCGGGTTCGGGCCAAAGATCGGGCCCGTGATGACCCACACTTCGCCGGTGTTCTCAGCCAGTTGGTTCACGCTGGCTTCGAGATACTGCCAGAGGTGCTCGTTCAAGTAGGGAGCCTGCGGCACGATGTTCGTCACGGTGAACGTCTGCCGCTGGCTGTCGAGCGAGGAGGCGTCGTCAGCCGGCGTCATGTGGCCGCGATCATAACCCTGCTTGGTGTAGTCGCCGTGGGTGCCCTGCTCGGCGGGCGTGAGCGAGCTATCAGGGGCAAAGGGAATCTTGAGCCGCCCGATACTGTTGCCGCCCTCGGCCATCTGCCGGGTGAGATGCTCGCCAGACCAGAGCGGGTCACGCAGCGTGATCGAGTAGCCGACGGCGTACTCCGTGTAGCAGATTTGCTTGAGGCCGAGCGCTGCGGCCTGGGCGACGAGTTCGGGAGCGACGCCATCAAGGTAGGAGGCGGCGCAGGGAGACTTCGTCAGCGCCGTAGGGCCAGGCACTGGGACCAGCGCAGCCGGCGGCGGCGTGATCAGCTCTGGCGCGGCGGTCGGAGCGGCTGAGTCTGGCACCTGCGCCAGGGCTGCCGTGAGGAGATCGCTCAGGCGTACGGCCGCCTTGCCCAGCTGATCCCGGACCTTGGGCGCAAAGAACGAGACATAGGCAGCGTCGATGGTCCCACCATTGAATTTGCCGACGCCGCACGGCGGCTTGAACTGGAGCTTCTGGTAGGCGAGCTGGGCGATTGCGTGGGACTGGGCGACCCAGTGGTCCGGATTACTGTCGTGCCACTTGCTCGCGTTCTTATTGGCGAGCGCGGAGATGGTGGCGATCCCGGCGTCCTTAATCCCGACCGCCGCGATGACCATCGGCGTATCCCATAACCCATGCAGTTTGGTCGGAGGGTTCTTGGGGTCGTAGCCGGGTATGGCCTTGTCCCCGAGGGCAATGGTCACCGAGTTGCCGCCGGCGTCGTTGTTGTCCTCAGCATGAAGCGGCTGGTGCAAGTCACCCACGATATGGATCACGAACGCCAGCGCGATGGCGCGGTCGCGCGGCGAGGTATCGGCGGCGGTGAGCTGCTTCAGATAGTCCCCGAGCCCTTTCGATCCGCACATGCCGTCCTTGCAGTACGCAGACAGCGGAGGCATCGGCGGGATGGTCGTACAGACAGCGATGTCATCGAAATGGAATTGCGCGGTGGCCTTGAACTGCGGGCTGTAGCGGACGCAGTCGGGCCAGTTCACCAATCCTTCGGCAGTGGTGGCGGCGCACTTCTGCGGTTTTCCCTTGTCGTCGGTGTATTCGACCAGGAGGCCGTCGCCGCCAGCGAGGATGCGCTCGAACCGTCCGGCGAGCGCGGCGTCGCCTTTCCGTCCGAGCCGGGCGTCATCCGCTTTGAGCCGCGCTAGTGCGACGTCGATGATGATCTGGTGCCCCTGTGGCCCCCAGGCGAGCGCCTTGCCGGTCGGCCCCAAAAGGGCTGCTACGAGGACCAGAGCAGTCAGCAGAGCGCGTCGCATGACGACCTCCCGTTGGATGGTTCCAGCTGCTAGCGCAGCCCGTTCGAAGCGCGGTACTCGGCAACGTCACGTTTCGAGATGTCAGAGGCGTAGCAGAGCGGCGCGTAACCGCCCGCACGGCTCCAGGCGCTCCGGCCGCCGCAGCTGCTCCCGTTTCTGGCCGAGTTGTATGGGCATGGGCAGTTGCCCGGATAGCTCGCGATCGACTGCCTGATCATCCGCTGCTTCACGGCGGCGTCCGACAGGTGGGCCGGCTTGGCGAACGTGGGCCCGGCCGCCGACGAAACGAGCAGCAGCGCGACAACCGCAGCGCGGCCGATTGTGGTGATGTTCATGACCCCCTCCCCAGAAGATGGCGGACGCTAACACAACCTAAAGGGGATAGCGAATCGCTCGCGAATCTGCGGTGGTCAAATCTAGAGAAATTCCAGAATTCCTTTCTAAATCAGATGAGTATAGACTCTCCGGGTCAAACCGTGAGGCAGTTTCATGCAGTCTGAAAGCGTCCGCGAAGTGGGTATCTGGATCCGCGTCTCAACCGAGGATCAAGTGCGCGGGGAGAGCCCCGAACACCATGAACGGCGCGCTCGCGCCTATGCCGAAGTCAAAGGGTGGCGGGTGGCGGAGGTCTATCGGCTCGACGCCCAAAGCGGGAAGTCCGTTGTTGGGTACCCCGAGGCGCAGCGAATGCTGAAAGACATTCGAGATGGACGCATCAGCGCGCTCGTATTCTCGAAGCTCGCTCGCTTGGCTCGCAATACCCGCGAGTTGCTCGATTTTGCGGACATCTTCCGAGAGGTTGGCGCGGACCTAGTTTCCCTCCAGGAGTCCATCGACACCAGTTCGCCGGCAGGGCGGCTGTTCTACACGATGATCGCTGCCATGGCGCAGTGGGAGCGGGAGGAGATCGTTGAGCGGGTGAGAGCATCGGTCCCGGTACGCGCCCAGCTCGGCAAATCGCTCGGCGGCGCGCCGCCATTCGGCTATCAGCGGGTGGACGGAAAGCTCGTCTTACACTCAGACGAAGCGCCGGTCCGCAAGCTCGTCTTCGAGCTCTTCGCCGAGCATCGCGGTCGGCGCACCGTGGCAAAGATCTTGAATGAGCGGGGCTATCGCACCCGCAAGGGCGCGCACTTCACCGACACCACGGTGATGAACTTCCTCACGGACCCCATCGCCAAAGGCACCCGCCGCACCAACTACACGAGCTCGCCGCAGCGCGCGAAGCGCTGGGAGTTCAAGGCCGAGAGCGATTGGGTGATGCAGGAAGTGGAGCCCATCGTCTCCGAGGAGCTCTTCGACACCTGCGCTCGCATCATCGATCAGAAGCGGGTGCAGAACCGTCCGCAGCGCCGGAGCGTGCACCTGTTTGCTGGCTTCACGTTCTGCAGCTGCGGCCGCAAGATGTATGTCCGCTCGGGCTATCCGAAGTACGTCTGCGAGGGCTGCCGAAACAAGATCCCCATTACGGACCTTGAGGCGGTCTTCCACGAGCAATTGCGCAATTTCCTGATTTCGCCGGACGAGGTCGCGGCGCATGCGGCGGCGGCTAGCGAGGCCATGCGCGAGAAAGCCAGGCTCATCGAACTCGCGCAGGATGAACTGAAGCGCATCGGTCTCGACGAGGACCGCCTCTATGATCTCTACGCGGCCGAGGCGTTGTCCAAGGATGATTTCGCCCGCCGCAATCGGCCGCTTTCCGAGCGTCGCCGCCAGATCGATGAGCAGCTACCGACGCTCGAAGCCGAGCTCGACGTCCTGCGCATGAACGACTTCTCGCGAGAGGAGGTCTTTGCGGAGGCAAGGGACCTCTGGAGCCGTTGGGGAGAGATGGACGAAGCCGCAAAGCGGCAGATCGTCGAAGCCATCACGGATCGCATCGTCATCGGGGCGGACGACGTCGAGATCGCCCTCCTGCACCTACCGGTGCCCGGAACTAGCGGCAACAATGCAACGCGACCACAGGGGTTCATGGCGGCGACCAGCTGGACCTGGGCGGGGTAGCGGACATGGGCGTTGGCGCGGGCGACCAGGACCTCGCCGGTCTCCAGCGGCTGGCGCAGGGCGTCGAGCGCCTGGGCCTGGAACTCGGGCAGCTCGTCCAGGAAGAGCACCCCGTGGTGGGCCAGGCTGACCTCGCCCGGCTTGACCCGGACGCCGCCGCCGGTCAGGGCGGCCATGCTGGCGGAGTGGTGCGGGGCGCGGAAGGGGCGGGCGCGATTCAGCGTGCCTTTGGCGATCATCCCGGCCACGGACTGCACCATCGAGGTCTCGAGCAGTTCCGGCGCGGTGAGGGGCGGCAGGATGCCTGGCAGCCGCTGGGCCAGCATCGACTTGCCGGAACCCGGCGGGCCGACGAACAGCAGGTTGTGACCCCCGGCGGCGGCGACCTCGAGGGCGCGTTTGGCGTTCTCCTGGCCCTTGACGTCGCGCAGGTCGGGACCGGGCGGATTCTCGACGATATCGCCGGGCCGTGGCGGGCCCATCACCTGGGCGCCGCGGAAATGGTTGACCAGGCTGATCAGCGATTTGGGAGCCAGGATGGCCGCGCCCTCGCCGGCCCAGGCCGCTTCCGGCCCGCAGGCCTCCGGGACGATGATGCCCATGCCCATGGCCGCGGCGGCCATGGCGGCGGGCAGCGCCCCGGCCACCGGCACGATGGAGCCGTTGAGGCTGAGCTCGCCGATCGCCGCCCAGGCCTCCAGGCTGTCATGGGGAATGACCCCCAGCAGGCCCATGACGGCCAGGGCGATGGGCAGGTCGTAGTGACTGCCCTCCTTGGGCAGGTCGGCGGGGGCCAGGTTGACCACGATCCGCCGGGGCGGCAGGGCCAGGCCCAGGCCCGTGAAGGCGGCCCGCACCCGCTCGCGGCTCTCGGAAACCGCCTTGTCGCCCAGCCCGACCAGCACGAAGGCGACCTGGCCGCTCGAGAACTGCGCCTCGACCTCGACCCGGCGCGCTTCCACGCCCTCGAAGGCCACGGTGACGACCCGGGCGGCCATGTTCCAACCCCTTGAAACAGCTAGACTTATCCACAAGCCGAGCACGGATCGCGGGTCGGATCAAGAACAAAAATAGAACTTAAGGGGAAGATGAGTGGAAACAGTCACCTAGCCGACATAATTAACCCTGAATGGACAGGGCGCAACCGGTTTGGGCCTGAAGGGCTGCGGAACAAGCCTTGAACAAACTCACCGGGGGCGGCCAGAATAGGCAGGTGTAGTTGTGCTGATTCTGGGGGTCCTATGCCGTTTGCCGCTGTCGTCGAAGTCTCGTCACTGGATGGGACCAACGGATTTCAGTTCAGCGGCGTGGCCGCGGACGACCTGGCGGGCCATACCGTCGCCTCGGCGGGGGATATCAACGGCGACGGCATTGAGGACTTCATTGTCAGCGGCCCGGGCATCGGCGCTTCGAACAATGGCGGCGCCTATGTGGTGTTCGGGCGGGCCAGTGGTTTTCCGGCCAACCTGGACCTGTCCACGCTGAACGGCGCCAACGGCTTTCGTATCGACGGGGAAGCCAGCTCCTTCGCCGGCAGCGGAACGACGGAGAGCGTCGTTTCGGCGGCGGGCGATCTCAACGGCGACGGCATCGACGACCTGGTCATCGGAGCGCCCGGCGCCAGCCCCCACGGCGCGGAATCCGGCGCGGCCTGGGTGCTGTTCGGCAGGAACACCGCCGTCAGCGGCAATTTCGCCTCCGCAATCTCGCTCGCCGCGTTGAATGGGACCGATGGTTTCCAGATCAACGGCGAAGCGCTGCTGAACGTGGCGGGCACGACCGTCGCCGCCGCCGGCGACATCAACCATGACGGGGTCGACGACCTTCTCATCACCGCCAACCGCGCCTCGCCCAACGGGGTCCGTTCCGGCCAGAGCTATATCGTCTTTGGCCACACCGGTGCGTTCTCCGCCAATTTCGAGCTCAACGCGCTGGACGGGACCAACGGCTTCCAGATGAACGGCGCCGCCGCCGACGACTATGCGGGCTGGTCGGCCTCAGGCATCGGCGACATGAACGGCGACGGTGTCGACGATTTCGTCATCGGCGCGTTCGGGGTCGACGCCAACGGCGCATCTTCGGGCGCGGCCTATGTGGTGTTTGGTCATAGCGGGGCCTTCGCCGCCAATATCGAGCTGAGCAGCCTGAACGGGACCAATGGTTTCCGCCTGACCGGCGCCGCGGCCGGCGACCGGGCAGGCAACAGCGTCTCCTCGGCCGGCGACATCAACGGCGACGGCTTCGCCGACCTGGCGATCGGATCCTACGGAGTCGATACCAACGGGGCCTACAGCGGCGCGGTCTATGTGGTGTTCGGCAAGAACACCGCCGTCTCCGGCGCCTTTTCCGCCAATTTCGCCCTGAGCAGCCTGAACGGGACCAACGGCTTCCGTATCGACGGGATGGCGGGCGACTACGCCGGCCACCAGGTGGCCAATGCGGGTGACGTTAACGGCGACGGCATCACCGACCTGGTGATCTCGGCCTACCGCGCCGCGCCGAACGGGGCCTATTCCGGCGCCGTCTGGGTGGTCTACGGCAAGACGACCGGCTTTGGCGCCGTCCTGGACCTCAGCACGATCAACGGGACCAACGGCTTCAAGATCAACGGCGAGTTCGCCGGCGACAACTTCGGCTTCGATGTCAGTTCCGGCGACTTCAACGGCGATGGCCTCAGCGACATCCTGGTCGGCGCGCCCTACGGCGACGCGCACGGCTCAAACTCCGGCGCGGGCTATGTGATCTTCGGCCAGCCCGCCGCCGCTTCCGCTCCCACCGTGTCCGGCGACGGGACGGAGAGTCTGACGGCGATCAACGAGGACGCCGCCCCCGCCTCGCTGACCAATACGGTCAGCACCATCTTCGGCGGCCAGTTCTCCGACGCCTCCAACACGTTTGCGGGCGTCGCGATAACCGCCAACGGATCCTCGGCCGGGACCGGCCAGTGGCAGTACTGGAACGGCTCGGCCTGGACCAACATCGGCGCCTCCAGCGCCGCCTCGTCGACGGTCCTTACCGCCGCCACGCCGCTGCGGTTCCTGCCGGCGGCGGACTTCAACGGCGCCGCTCCCACTCTGACCGCCAAGCTGATCGACAGCTCGGCGGGGGCGCTGACCAACGGCTCGCACCTCGACACCAGCGGCGCCTCGACCTCGGTCAGCACCGGCACGGTGGTGCTCAGCGAAACCGTCACCGCGGTGAACGACGCCCCGACCGTGGCCGGCGACGGAACGGAAACCCTGGCGGCGACCAACGAGGACACCAACAACAACGCGCTGACCAACACGGTTTCGTCGCTCTTCGGCGCGCAATTCTCGGACGCCGCCGACCAGGTGTCGGGCGGCTCCAGCGCCAACACCTTCGCCGGCATCGCGGTGACGGTGAACGGCTCGGCCGCCGGGACCGGCCAGTGGCAGTACTGGAACGGCGCAAGCTGGGTGAACATCGGCGCGTCCAGCACCGCTTCTGCGACGGTGATCACCGCCGCAACGGCGCTGCGCTTTGCGCCGGCCGCCAACTTCAACGGCGCGGCGCCGACCCTGACGGTCAAGCTGATCGACTCGTCGGCCGGCGCCCTGACCAACGGCTCGCACATCGACGTCACCACCAGCGGCGGGACCACGGCCTACAGCACCGGCACGGTGGTGCTCGACCACGTCGTCACGGCGGTCAACGACGCGCCGACGGTCATCGGCGGCACGACGACGACCCTGCTGGCGGTGAGCGAAGACACGGCTAATCCGGCCGGCGCCACGGTCTCGGCGCTGTTCGGCAGCCACTTCTCCGACGCGGCCGACAATGTGGCGGGCGGCAGTTCGCCCAACAGCTTCGCCGGCATCATGATCGGCATCAACAACTCCAACGCCGCCCAGGGCCACTGGCAGGTGTTCAGCGGCGGGTCGTGGTTCGACCTGCCGGCCCTCAGCCCGACCAACACCTACCTGATCTCGGCCAGCGACTCCCTGCGCTTCGTCCCGGCCGCCGACTACAACGGTACGCCGGGCGGCATCGTGGTGCTGCTGATCGACAACTCGGCCGGCGCGGTCGTCACCGGCACGCGGCTGGACTCGTCGCTCACCGGATCGGGCGGTTCCACCGTCTACTCCAACTCCACGATGACGCTGGGCACCAGTATCACGGCGGTCAACGACGCCCCGGCCGTCAATGCCGACACCACCGCCGCCTTCACCGAAGGCGGCGGTGCGATCGCCGTGACCCCGGCCTTCACCGTCGCCGATGTCGACAACGCCAACCTGACCGGCGCCACCGTCACCATCAGCGACCTGCGGGCCGGCGACGTGCTGGCCTTCACCGACCAGAACGGCATCACCGGGTCCTACAACGCGGGCACCGGGGTGCTGACCCTCTCGGGCACGGCCAGCGTCGCCAACTACCAGGCGGCGATCCGGTCGATCACCTATGACGGCGCGGCCGACGCCAACTTCGGCGGCACGGACAACAGCCGCACGGTCAACATCGTCGTCACCGACGGCACGACGCCCAGCAGCCAGACCGCGACCGTCATCTCCATCGCCAACGGCGTGGTGGTTGGCGGCGTGGCCAATGACGACGCGGTCTCGACCAACGAGAACGCCGTGCTGAGCGGCAACGTCGAGAGCAACAACGGCGGCGGGGCCGACACCGGCGTCACCGCGGTCACCGCCGTTAACGGCAGCGCCGTCAGTGTCGGGACCCAGATCACCCTGCCCAGCGGCGCGCTGCTGACCCTGAACGCCGACGGCACCTTCAGCTACAATCCCAACGGCAAGTTCGACTATCTGGGCGCCGCCGCATCGGGCGCTGTCGACATCACCGCCACGGACAGCTTCACCTACACGGTCAACGGCGGGGATACGGCGACCGTGACGGTCACCATCAACGGGGTCGACTCCACCGGCGACATCCTGCAGGGCTCGAGCGGCGCCAACACCATCAACGGCGGGGCCGGCAACGACACGATCAATGGCCTGGGCGGCGACGACATTCTGTCGGGCGGCGACGGCAATGACATCGTCAACGGCGGCGACAACAACGACATCCTGAACGGCAATGACGGCAACGACAAGCTGAACGGCGACGCCGGCGCGGACACGCTGAACGGCGGCCTCGGGGCCGACATCCTGCACGGCGGGACCGGCGACGACCACCTCTACGGCGGGGCCGACAACGACACGATGTACGGCGACGGCGGCAACGACGACATGCACGGCGGAACCGGCAACGACATCTATTATGTCGACGATCCGGGCGACACGGTCGATGAGGCCGTCGGCGAGGGCAGCGACATCGTCCGCGCCTCGATCACCTGGACCCTGAGCGCCAATGTCGAAACCCTGCAGCTGCAGGGCGTCGGCAACATCGACGGGACCGGCAACGAGCTGGCCAACAATCTCCAGGGCAATGACGGCAACAACACCCTCAGCGGCATGGCCGGGGTCGACACGATCAACGGCGGGGCCGGCAATGACCGGATCATCGGCGGAACCGGCAATGACCTGCTGACCGGCGGGACGGGGGCGGACACTTTCGTCGTGCTGGCTGAGAGCGTCTATTCCAGCAAGGCGCCGGCCGGGAAAGCGCTTGAGATCGACTTCGTCTACGACCTGAACAAGGCGGAAGGCGACAAGCTCGACCTGTCAGCCATCGACGCCAATGCCGTCACCGCCGGCGACCAGGCCTTCACCCTGGTCAGCGCCTTCGACAAGCATGCCGGGCAGATGACCCTGGCCTACACGGCCTCGACCAACCTCACCCTGCTGAGCCTGGATGTGGATGGCGACGGCAAGGCCGACTACCAGATGAAGATCACCGGCGACGTCCACCTCGATAGCGGCGGCTGGATCCTCTGATAGGCCCCGGGCAGTGGGGACTGGCGCGCCAGCCTGTCCTGGCGCGACCTTTTCCTACCGTCCGGCCTGGATCGCCTCGATCCGGTCGAACAGCGCCGCCGTCACGTCCGGGCCGCCGAAGCGCTTGAGCTGCTGGGCGCCGGTCGGAGAGGTGACGTTGATCTCGGTCAGGTAGTCGCCGATCACGTCGATGCCGACGAACAGCAGGCCCCGCCGCTTCAGCTCCGGCCCGATGATGGCGCAGAGCTCCTTGTCGCGGGCGGTCAGTTCGACCGCTTCGGCCCGGCCGCCGCGCGCCAGGTTGGAGCGCACCTGGCCCTCGGCCGGCACCCGGTTGATCGCCCCGACCGGCTCGCCGTCGACCAGCAGGACGCGTTTATCCCCCTTGGACACCGCCGGGATGAAGGCCTGGGCGATCACCTGCTCGCGGCCGATCATGGCGTGCAGTTCCAGCAGGGCGTCGAGGTTGGGATCGTCCTTCTTCAGCCGCACCACCCCCGAGCCGCCGCCGCCGTAGAGGGGCTTCAAGACCATGTCGCCGTGGCGTTCGCGGAAGTCGTAGATGGCCTCGACGTCGCTGGTGATCAGGGTGGGGGGCTGCACGCCGGGAAAGCCGGTGACGAACAGCTTCTCGGGGGCGTTGCGCACCTCGATGGGGTTGTTGACCACCAGGGTTTTGGGATGGACCACCTCCAGGAAGTGGGTGGCGGTGATGTAGGCCATGTCGAAGGGCGGATCCTGGCGCATCAGCACCACGTCGATGTCATCGGCCATGTCGATGACCTGCCAGTCGCCCAGGGTGGCGTGGTTGTCCCGGGTCGGCCGCACCTCGACCGGACGGGCTCTGGCGAAGACGCGCTGGCCTTCCTGGGAGAGCTTCTCGGGGCCGTAGACCCACAGCTTGTGACCCCGTTCCTGGGCCTGCAGCATCATCAGGAAACTGGTGTCGGTATCGATATTCACCCGCTCGATGGGGTCCATCTGGACGGCGACGCGAAGGCTCATCAGGGGCTCTCTTCTTGCAAGTGTAGACGCTCGTGCCCTTACCTGGGACTTCGAGAGGCGCTTGAACAGGGTCTCCGTCCGGACAAGTCGCGAGGTTTAACCACGAAAATTGCGAACTGGCGCGTGACATTGCCGATTTGCGTCTTCACCCCCCATCCGCGTCTCGCACAGTCTGCGCAAAGTGGGGCGGGAAGGCAGAGAAGGAAGAGAAGAAGCGCAAGCGGCTGCGCCAGGGGCCGGCCGCTGCGGGCCGTCTTCAAGGCAGGCGCTATTGAGGCGCGAAGCGCCTCGAAGAGGACCAGCGGGTTATGGGCGAACGGCATGGGAAAGCCCTGCAGCTTCCTCTTCTTCCCTGCCTTCTCTTCCTTCCCAGCTAAATCCCACGCCCGTGCCGCCCGCCGCGTCGAGCGAACGCGCGCCGTTCGCGCCGGCATTTTCAGTTCAGCCGCAGCCGCACGCGTTCCCGCGCGGCCCGGGCTGCCGTCGCCGCCCCGCCGTCCAGGATCTGGGCTCGGGTCAGCGCTTGCAAGGCCCCCGCCAGCGCCCCTTGTCCCTCGCGGGCGGCTGCGACGTCCAGCCAGGGGCGGTGATCGGTCGGATCGAGCAGGGCCCGGCGCAGGGCCGAGCGCTCGGCGCGAACCCAGTCGGCGCTCTGCTGAGCTCTGGCGAAGATGTTGTTCTGCAGCCGAATCAGCACCTGGCGGTCGCTGACCGGGGCCATCAAGGCGTCGAGCCGGTCGGCATAGTCGGGGGTCAGGCCGGCCCTGAGCGCCCGGCGCTGCAGCTCGGACGGCAGGACGATACGGCCCTCGCTGAACGGATCGAGCGCCATGGGGCCCTCGCCGGTCTCGATGCGCAGCAGGAAGTGTCCAGGGAAGTCGACGCCGCTCACCGCCAGTTTACAGCCTCGGGCGGCGTGCAGGTACATGACGCCCAGCAGCACCGGCAGCCCCTTACGGCGCTCGGCCAGGGCGATGATGTCGGCGTTGGCGGGGTGCTCGTAGGTGATGACATCGCCATTGAGCCGCAGGTCGCCGGCCAGGGCCTCGGCGATGGCCTCCTCCGGGGATTCGCGATCCAGCCGGGAGGCGAGGCGGGAGATGGCGTCGGCGGCCATGGCCCGGGCCGGCTCCAGGGCCCGGTCCGGCTCGTCATGCACGGCGCAGGCCAGGGCCGCCTCGAACAGGGGGAAGGCTTCGTCCGACGCCTGACCGGCCTGGGCCAGGACTGTTTCCGCCTCTTCACGGGTCATGAGGACGTCGTTCTATCCTCCTTGCCAGGCATCGGGAATATGCCGTGGCCATCGGCCGGGCGCGAAGGCGATCAGATCCAGCCGGACATCGACCCCGGCCAGGGCCGAACGGGTGGCGGCTACGCGTTCGGCGGCTCTGCGGATGCGCGCGCGCTGGGCGGGGTAGACGGCCTCGATGGCCGCCTCCAGCGTGGTGCGCCGCTTGACCTCGACGGCGGCCAGCACCCGGCCGCGCAGGGCCAGGATGTCGATCTCGCCCTGCCGCGCCGCCAGCCGGAAAGCGAGAATCCGATAGCCCTTGGCCATCAACAGCAGGGCGGCCAGCACCTCGGCGAAGCGGCCGGAGCCGCGCGCCTCAAGGCCCCGCTGGCGGCGGACCTGACTCATTTCCAGGAGAGGGCCAGGCGGTAGAGCTCCCGCCGATTGAGGCCCAGCGCCTTGGCGACCTCGGAGGCAGCTTCGCCTGGGGCCAGGCGGGTCAAGGCCTCGCGCAGGGCGGTCTCGGCGTCGGCGGGGGTCGAGGCGACCTCGGCCCCGGGGCCGACCAGTACGACGATCTCGCCCTTGGGGGCGTCGAGCTTGGGGTTGGCGGCCAGTTCGGCCAGCGTGCCCCGGATGCAGGTCTCGTAGAGCTTGGTCAGTTCGCGGGCCACGGCGGCGGGGCGGTCCGGGCCGAAGATTTCCGCCATGTCGGTCAGGCTGGCGGCAAGGCGGGGGCCGCCCTCGAAGAAGATCAGGGTGGCCTTGAGGTGGGCCAGCTCCTGCAGCCAGGTCTTGCGGGCGGCCGACTTGGGCGGCGGGAAACCGGCGAACAGGAAGCGGTCGCTGGGCAGGCCCGCGATGGAAAGGGCCGCCAGGGCCGCCGAGGGGCCAGGGATGGGATAAACCGGCAATCCGGCGGCGATGGCCTGCCGGGCCAGATGCAGCCCCGGATCGCTGACCAGCGGGGTGCCGGCGTCGGAGACCAGAGCCACCCGCCCGCCCTCGGCGATCGCCTCCAGCGCCTGGGGCCCGGACCGGTCGGCGGAATGCTCGTCGTAGCGCAGCAGCTTCTTCTTCAGGCCATAGGCGGTCAGCAGCTTGGCGGTGACCCGGGTGTCCTCGGCCAGCACCAGGTCGGCGGCGTTCAGCACGTCGAGGGCCCGCAGCGTGATGTCGCGCAGATTGCCGATGGGTGTGGCCACCAGATACAGCCCCGGCGCCAGCGGGGCGTCGGACAGGGGCGGCGGGGGCGGGTGGTTGGCCAGGGCGGTGATCCTTGAGGGGAGGGGGAAGTTGCCAGCCGGGCGGCTGAGGTCAAGCTTGACCGCGAGCCCGGCGGACGGAACATGCCCGGATGACCCAGGAACCCGCCATCATACCGCTCGTAAAGCACCGCGCCCAGATCGCCGCCCTGCTCGAAGACGCCGGCTGGGTTTCGGCCGGGCGGGGCGGGCGCCCGCTGTTTGTGATCGGCTTCCGCAGCTGTGGCGACACGGTGCGGCTGAAGGCGGCGCTGTTCGACCACCTGCTGGCTGCCGGCGTCGACATCCGGCTGATCACCATCGCCCGCCCCGATCAGGACGGCGGCCCCCGATCAACGGCCTCCGAGCGCACCACCGTCGCTGAGCTCTGGCTGCACCGCAGCTGGGCCCTGGCCGAGCGTTGGGAGGCCTCGCCGCTGGCCGACTGGACGGCCGAAGGCATCCCGCCCGCCGACGGTGACGCCTTCCGCGACCTGGCGGTCGAGGCCGGCCGCGAGCTGATCGAGGCGCTGACGCCGCTGTTGCTGGACGAGGGCGTCATCCCGGACCGCTTCCGCTACCCGACCCTGATCTGGCCGGAGTGGGACGGCGGCTGGTGGGGGCTGGTCTGCGAAGAGCCGGCCACCTGGCGCGTCGTGCGGAATGTGTTCGGCCTGGCATGACCCGGCTGGTGGTGCTGGCGGGGTTGCCGGGCGCCGGCAAGACGACCTTGGCCCGGGCGCTGGCCGCGCGGCTGGGCGCGGTCCACCTGCGCATCGACACCATCGAGCAGGCGCTCGGCGGGGGCGACATCGCCGACCAAGGCTATCGCATCGCCTATGCCGTGGCCGAGGACAATCTGCGCCTGGGGCTTACGGTCGTCGCCGACTCGGTCAATCCGATAGGCCTCACCCGAAGCGCCTGGCGGGCGGTCGGTGACCGGGCTGGCGTCGAAGTCATCGAAATCGAAGTGACCTGCGGCGACCCGGTCGAGCACCGTCAGCGGGTCGAGACCCGGGTCGCAGACATCCCAGGCCATCAACTGCCCGACTGGCGCGCCGTGGTCGAGCGCGGGTACGAAGCCTGGGACCGGCCGCCAATCAGGATCGACACGGCCGGCCGCTCGGTCGAGGCAGCCCTGGCGGCGCTGCTCGTCGGCCTTGGCCTGCGTTCAGACGGCGGGTGATTGCTTGGGCGAGCCTTCGACGTCGTCGGATTCATCGTTGGTCTCTGCACTCAGGTCGGCATCCTCCGACGATTCCCCGGCATCGCGCATGGCGGCCAGTTCGCGCGCCCCGACGCCCTGGCCGGCGTGAGCCGCGCGGTTGGCCTGCGGGGTGTTGGCGTGGAAGCTGCGGTCTTCTTCGGTGGGTTCGTCGGCCATGGGTCTCTCCAGTTCTGACCAACCAACGAACCGGGATGGACCCGCGTTCCCCAGCAGGCTAACGCCGGGGCGATGACGCAGACGGTCCGCACCGCCTATGCCGAGCGCCTGTCGCGCGGCGAGATACGACCCGACACCGGCCAAGCCGCGGCGCTGGACGCCCTGGCGCGGCTGGAGGCCGACCTCGACCAGGCCGGCGAGCCAGGCTTCTCCCTTTTCGGCCGCAAGCCCAAGAGCCAGCTGGGCGTCTATCTCTGGGGGCCGGTCGGGCGGGGCAAGTCCATGCTGATGGATCTGTTCTTCGACAGCGCCCCGGCAGCCCACAAGCGGCGGACCCACTTCCATGTGTTTATGGCGGAGGTCCACGCCCTGGTCGGCCAGTGGCGGGCCGGCGACCATGCGGCCCGCAAGGCCAGGTTCGGCGAGGCCAAGGGCGACGACCCCATCGGTCCCACCGCCCGGCTGATCGCCGGCGAGGCGCGGCTGCTCTGTTTCGACGAGCTGCAGGTGACCGACATCGCCGACGCCATGATCCTGGGGCGATTGTTCGAGGCGCTGTTCGAGGAGGGGGTGACTTTGGTCGCCACCACCAACCGCCCGCCGGACGAGCTCTACAAGGACGGCATCAACCGCCAGCTCTTCCTGCCCTTCATCGCCATGCTGAAGGCGAAGATGCAGGTGGTGGGAGTGCGCGGGCCGACCGACTTCCGGCTCGACCGGCTGCGGGCCTCCGGCGCCTGGTTCTCGCCGCTGGATGCGCAGAGCGAGCAGGGCTTCGACCGGCTGTGGACCGAGATGCTCGATGGCCATGACGAGCCCGGCGCGACCCTGGAGGTGCTGGGCCGCAAGCTGCATCTTCCAAGGGCCAGCGGCGGCCTGCTGCGGGCCAGCTTCGCCAGCCTCTGCGACCACGCCCTGGGGCCCCAGGACTACCTGGCCGTGGCCCAGCGCTTCCACACCGTCTTCCTGGAAGACGTCCCCACCCTGGTCCCCGCCCGCCGCGACGCCGCCCGCCGGTTCGTGACCCTGATCGACAGCCTCTACGAAGCCGAGGCCAAGCTGGTGGTGCTGGCCGCCGCTGAACCGGCCGCGCTGTACCCTGCGGGGGATGGGTCGTTCGAGTTTGAGCGCACGGCGTCGCGGCTTGAAGAGATGCGCTCGGCGGACTGGCTGGAGCGGGTGCGGGAATAGCCCTCCTCACCCGTGAAACGGGGGATGTGTCCCGAAGGGACGGAGGGGGCGAGGGCCGTGCGCGGCCTTTCAGCTGTGCGCAGCCGCCGACCGCTCACCGCCGTGAGCGCGGTCGCCCCCTCCGTCGGTTTCGCCGCCACCTCCCCCGCAAGCGGGTGAGGAGGGGGTTTCGCGATTCGATCACCCTCGCTCATCGAATAAGGAAGCCCCCATTCGTTGACACCCGGGCCCTCGCGCTTAATACCGGGCGCTTATGATCGCGAAAGCTCTGAGCCCCTCATGACCCAAGCCTCGCCCGGGCCGCGCGAGCGCCCGATGTCGCCACACCTGCAGGTCTGGCGCTGGCATGTGACCATGCTGACCTCCATCCTTCACCGGGCGACCGGGGTGGGCCTCTATGTCGGCGCCCTGATCGGCGCGGGCTGGGCCCTGGCCCTGGCCTCGGGGCCGGACGCCTATCACGGCTATATGAGCCTGCTGGCCAGCCCGCTCGGGCGGCTGGTGCTGTTCGGGCTGACGGTGGCCCTGTTCTACCACCTGGCCAACGGCGTGCGGCACCTGGTCTGGGACAGCGCCAAGGGCCTGGATATCAAGACGGCGAACTTCAGCAGCATCCTGATCATCGCCTTCGCCCTGGCCGCCTCGGTCGCGGTCTGGGCCATCGCTTTCAGCATCGGAGCCATCAAGTGAGCGGCTACCGCACTCCCCTCAAGCGCGCCCGCGGCCTGGGCGCCGCCCATCACGGGGCCAGCCACTGGATCGGCGAGCGGGTCAGCTCGATCGCCCTGGTTCCCTTGAGCCTGTGGGCCGTGTTCGCCGCCCTGAAGCTGGCCCTCTACGACTACAGCTCGGCCCTGGTCTGGGCCCATGAGCCGTTGAACGCGGTGCTGCTGGTGCTGCTGTTCGGGGTGGCGTTCATCCACATGCATAGCGGCCTGCGGGTCGTGGTCGAGGACTACATCCATAAGCCGTTCAGCAAGGCGGCGCTGCTGATCCTCAACCTGTTTGTCTGCGGTCTGGGCGGCGGCCTGGCCATCTTCGCGATCCTGCGGGTCGCGCTCAGCGGAGCCCTCAATGTCAGCCTATAAGTTCATCGACCATCGCTTCGACGTGGTGGTGGTCGGGGCCGGCGGCTCGGGCCTGCGCGCGGCGCTGGGCTGCGCCGAGGCCGGCCTGAAGACCGCCTGCGTCACCAAGGTCTTCCCGACCCGTTCGCACACCGTGGCTGCCCAGGGCGGCATCTCGGCCTCGCTCGGCAACATGGGCGAGGACGACTGGCGCTGGCACATGTACGACACCGTCAAGGGGTCGGACTGGCTGGGCGACCAGGACGCCATCGAATACCTGACCCGCAACGCCCCCGCCGCCGTCTACGAGCTGGAGCACTGGGGCGTGCCCTTCTCGCGCACCGAGGACGGCAAGATCTATCAGCGGGCCTTCGGCGGCATGACCCGCAACTACGGCGAGGCCCCGATCCAGCGCACCTGCGCGGCGGCCGACCGCACCGGCCACGCCATGCTGCACACCATGTACGGCCAGTCGCTGAGCAAGAACGTCGAGTTCTTCATCGAGTATTTCGCCCTCGACCTGATCATGGACGAGGGGACGTGCCGGGGCGTCACCGCCTGGAAGCTGGACGACGGCACCCTGCACCGCTTCCAGGCCCAGCAGGTGATCCTGGCCACCGGCGGCTATGGCCGCGCCTACTTCTCGGCGACGTCCGCCCACACCTGCACCGGGGACGGTAACGCCATGGCCCTGCGGGCCGGCCTGCCGCTGCAGGACATGGAGTTCGTGCAGTTCCACCCCACCGGCATCTACGGGGCGGGGTGCCTGATCACCGAGGGGGCCCGCGGTGAGGGCGGCTACCTGACCAACAGTGAGGGCGAGCGCTTCATGGAGCGCTATGCCCCCAGCGTGAAGGACCTGGCCCCGCGCGACATGGTCAGCCGGGCCATGACCATCGAGATCCGCGAAGGACGCGGCGTGGGGCCGAACAAGGACCACATCTTCCTGCACCTGGACCACCTGGACCCCAAGGTGCTGCACCAGCGCCTGCCGGGCATCTCCGAGACGGCCAAGATCTTCGCCGGGGTGGATGTCACCAAGGCCCCGATCCCGGTCCTGCCGACCGTCCACTACAACATGGGCGGCATCCCGACCAACGTGAACGGCGAGGTGCTGACCCTCACCGCCGGCAACCCGGACACCGTGGTGCCGGGCCTGATGGCGGTGGGCGAGGCGGCCTGCGTCTCGGTTCACGGCGCCAACCGCCTGGGCTCCAACAGCCTGATCGACCTGGTGGTGTTCGGCCGCGCGGTCGGCCTGCACTGCGGCGCGACCCTGAAGGCCGGGGCGACCCAGCCGGAGCTGAAGGACGCCTGGACCGACGGCCACATCACCCGCTTCGACGCCCTGCGCAACGCCAAGGGCAGCCGCTCGACCGCCTCGCTGCGGCTGGAGATGCAGAAGGCCATGCAGGAGGACGCCGCGGTCTTCCGAACTGGCGAGACCCTGAAGTCGGGCGTCCAGCGCCTGGCCGCCATCCAGGCCGCCCGCAAGGACATCGCCGTGTTCGACCGGGGGCTGGTCTGGAACAGCGACCTGATGGAGACCCTGGAGTTCGACAACCTGGTCGGCCAGGCCATCGTCACCGTCAACGCCGCCGCCAATCGCACCGAAAGCCGGGGGGCCCACGCCCGTGAGGACTTCGCCGACCGGGACGACAAGACCTGGATGAAGCACACCCTGACCTGGTTCGACGACGCGACGGGCGCGGTGAAGATCGATTACCGCCCGGTCCACAGCTACACGCTCACCAACGACATCGACTACATCCCGCCCAAGGCGCGGGTGTACTAGGACGCCGCGCAGATGGTTCAGCTCACGCTTCCGAAGAACTCCAAGGTCGGCAAGGGCCGGCATTGGTCCGCGCCCGCCGGGGCCAAGAAGGTCAAGACATTCCGCATCTATCGCTATGATCCGGAGGGGACCGAGAACCCGCGTTGGGACAGCTATGACGTGGATGTCGACGCCTGCGGCCCGATGCTGCTGGACGTGCTGATCCACATCAAGAACACCATGGACCCGACCCTGTCCTTCCGGCGCTCTTGCCGGGAAGGCGTCTGCGGCTCCTGCGCCATGAACATCGGCGGCCGCAACACCCTGGCCTGCACCCATGGCTGGGAAGAGGTCCCCGGCGGCGACATCCAGATCAGCCCGCTGCCCTCGATGCCGGTGGTCAAGGACCTGATCCCCGACCTGACCATGTTCTACGCCCAGTACGCCTCGATCGAGCCCTGGCTGCACACCGAGACCCCCGAGCCGCGCACCGAATGGCGCCAGACCATCGAGGACCGCGAGAAGCTGGACGGCCTCTATGAGTGCATCCTCTGCGCCTGCTGCACCACGAGCTGCCCCAGCTACTGGTGGAACGGCGAGAAGTACCTCGGCCCCGCCACCCTGCTGCACGCCTACCGCTGGATCATCGACAGCCGCGACGAGGCCACCGGCGAGCGCCTGGACGCCCTGGAAGACCCCTTCAAGCTCTACCGCTGCCACACCATCATGAACTGCGCCCAGGTGTGCCCGAAGGGGCTGAACCCGGCGCTAGCGATCGCGGAGATCAAGAAGTTGATGGCGGAGCGGGTGCTGTAGTCCGCTGACGCTCAAGGATTTGAGGGTTGGCTTAGGTCAATACCAACGGGCGGAGCCAAGCGGTTTCGCCCGTTTTTGTTTGGTCACGAAAAACACGAAAAGGTCCGAACGCAGCGCTACCCCGCGCTTCCGCCCGAAGGGCTATCGATCAACTGAGAGGGCCTGCGGCCAGCAGGCGCTGGGCTCGGACCTTTTCGTGCTTTTCGTGTTTTTCGTGACCAACCCTTAGCGCCAGGACCGCCGCCCCAACCGTTCGGACCAAACCCTCACCCTGTGCGGTTTCGTCCGCACCCGTCCCGGCCTTTGTCGATCTTGCCCGGATCGCTGCTCGCGAGGCCGTGATCTGCTGACCTGACCATCAAAGGGGCGGGTCCATGAGCGAACCAACGGGTTTCGGTATATTATTTCCAGCGCGGGGGCGGCCCGGGGCCACGGGATGGGGCGGCAAGGCGCTGTTGGTCTGCTTGCTGGCCGGGCTGATGATGATCCCGGCCATGTTCGTCTTCGGGCTGGTCAATGAACGCAGCCACCGCTCCGACCAGGTGGTCGCCGAGGTCTCGGCCCTGCAGGGCGGGCCGCAGGCGGTGCTGGGGCCGCTGCTGGTCGCGCCCTATGCGCTGGCGCCCGACGAGAAGGGCGTCCGGGCGACGGGCTGGTATGTCGTCTCGCCGGAGACCGGGTCGGCCCGGCTGAACGTCCGGACCAGCGTCAAGCGGCGGGGTATCTTCGAGGTGCCGGTCTATCGCGCCGACGCGGTGCTGGACGCCAGCTTCGCCGCCGCGCCGCAACAGCTGAACCTGCCCGCCGGCGCGACGGTGGACTGGAGCCGGGCCCAGATCGTGGTCGGCTTCTCCGACCTGCGCGGCGCTAAGTCCGATGTCATCGCCACGGTGACCACGGCCGCCGGGCCGGTCCAGCTCAGTCTGGCGCCGGCCTCGGGCATTGGTCTGGGAAGCGAGCAGCAGCCGTTCGGTCTGGTCGCAGCCCCGGCGGCGGCCCTGGCGGGCGGCGGCAAGGTGCAGGCCTCCCTCAGCTTCACCGGCGCCCAGCGGCTCAGCGTCCTGCCCTTCGCCAAGTCGACCCATGTCGAGGCGGCGGGCGACTGGAGCGCGCCCAGCTTCGACGGCGGCTTCTCGGCCGACAGCCGCAGCTTCGACGCCAAGGGCTTCAAGGCGGCCTGGACGGTGCCGTTCATCGCCCGGGGGCTCGCCGCCCATGGCGACACGGCTGACATCTCGCTGGGGGCGATGCGCGACAAGGACCTGGGGGTCACCCTGGCCCAGGCCAGCAACCCCTACCAGGCGGTCACCCGCTCGCTGAAGTTCGCCATCCTGTTCATCGGCCTGGTCTTCCTGACCTTCTTCGTCTTTGAGGCGATGTCGGGCCGGCGGCTGCACCCGGCCCAGTACCTGATGGTGGGCCTGGCCCAGCTGCTGTTCTACCTGCTGCTGCTGAGCCTGGCGGAATACATCGGCTTTGACCTGGGCTTCCTGGCCGCGGCCGTGGCGACGGTGGGACTGATCGGTCTCTATGCCGGGGCGGCGTTCAAGGGCGCGCGCTATGCGGTCCAGGCCCTGGTGGTGTTCAGCCTGCTCTATGGCCTGATCTACCTCTTGATGCGGCTGGAGGACTTCGCCCTGCTCGCCGGGTCGCTGGCCAGCTTCATCGCCCTGGCGGCGGTGATGTGGCTGACCCGCAAACTGGACTGGTACGGCGCCCGCCCCGGCGCCGCGCCGGCGCCGGCAGACCAACCGTCCCCAGCCGGGTTGGTTTGACGGTCAGTCTCCTCCGGCTAGAGTCCCTTAGCCGGAGGAGACCATGCCAGACGAGACGACGCAGCGCCGCCCGCCCCTCTGGAGCTGGGCGGTTTTGCTGTGGGGCGCGGCCGAAGGGTTCCTGTTCTTCGTCGTCCCCGATGTGGCGATCAGCGCGGTGGTCCTGGCCAAGGGCTGGCGCGCCGGCCTGATCGCCTGCCTGCTGGCGGCGACCGGGGCCAGCCTGGGCGGCGGGGCGATGTACGTCTGGAGCCAGGGCCACCCGGCCGACGCCCGCGCGGCGGTGGAGGCGGTCCCGGCGGTATCGACCGCGATGATCGAGGCGGCGAAGGCCGACATGGCCCGCGACGGCTGGTTTATCGCCGCCCTGAAGGGGCCAATGAGCAGCACGCCCTACAAGGTCTATGCGATGCTGGCTCCGGCGTCGGGCGCCTCGCTGCCGGCCTGGATGGCGGCGGCGTTTCCGGTGCGGCTGCCCCGCTTCCTGGTGGTGGCCCTGGCCTTCGCCCTGGCGCGGCGGGCGGCCGAAGGGCGCATTTCACGGCGGGGACTGACAATCCTGTTCGGCGCCGGCTGGGTGCTGTTCTATGGGTGGTTCTGGGCTACGCATTCTAACTGACTTGTCAAAAAGTGACGCTGGCGTCATGAACGCCGCCAGACCCTATCTATCGATAGGGTCTGATCTAAGAATTGAAGCACGTCGGGCGGCGGAACCGGTATCCACTTCCGCCTGACGTGCTTTCGGGAGAGATGTTCGTGAGCTCAGGACCCCGCGTGGTGATCATCGGCGCCGGCCATGCCGGCGGCTCGGCGGCCGGCTTCCTGCGCCAGTACGGCTTCGAAGGTCCCATCGTCCTGGTCGGCGAGGAGCCGATCGCCCCCTATCAACGCCCGCCGCTCTCCAAGGCCTGGCTGAAGGGCGAGGCCGACGCCGATTCCCTGAGCCTCAAGCCGGTCGAATGGTACGCCGAGAACGGCGTCGACCTGAAACTGAGCACCATCGCCACGGCGCTGAACCGCGGCGCCAAGACCGTCACGCTGAACACCGGCGAAACCCTGACTTACGACGTCCTGGTCATCGCCACCGGCGCGCGGGCCCGCAAGCTGCCCATCCCCGGCGCGGACCTGAAGGGCGTGCTGGAACTGCGCACCGCCGCCGACGCCGAGGCGCTGAAGAGCGCCCTGGGCCCCGACAAGCGGCTGGCGGTGATCGGCGGCGGCTATGTCGGGCTGGAGGCGGCGGCTTCCGCCCGGGCCCTGGGCTCGCACGTCATGGTCATCGAGCGCGAGGCGCGGGTGCTGGCGCGGGTGGCCTGCGAGACCCTGTCGACCTTCTTCCAGGACTATCACAGCGCCAAGGGCGTCAAGTTCGAGCTGGGGGCCGGCGTCGCGGGCTTCGAGGGCGAGGATGGTCAGATCCGCCGGGTGGTGCTGTCCGACGGCCGCAAGGTCGAGTGCGACGCCGCCCTGGTCGGGGTCGGGGCGATTCCGAATGTCGAGCTGGCCAAGGACGCGGGCCTGGATTGCGCCGACGGCGTCATCGTCGACCTGCAGGCCCGCACCAGCGATCCGGCCGTGTTCGCCATCGGCGACGTCACCCACCGGCCTTTGCCGCTCTACGACCGCGATTTCCGGCTGGAGAGCGTGCCCAATGCGCTGGAGCAAGCCAAGCAGGTGGCCTGTGACATCGTCGGCCGCCCGGCCCCGGCGCCCGAGGTGCCGTGGTTCTGGTCGGACCAGTATGATCTGAAGATGCAGATCGCCGGCCTGCCGTTCGACGCCGACTCCATCCTGGTGCGGGGTGACCCGGCGTCAGCGAAGTTCGCGGTGTTTCACCTCAAGGGTGACGTCATCCAGGCGGTGGAGGCGGTCAACGCCCCGCCGGAATACATGGCCGGGCGCCAGCTCATCGGCAACCGCAAGCCCATCTCACGCGAGAAGCTTGCGAACCCGGCTATTTCCATGAAAGAGGTCGCGGCTTAGACCGCTTGAGAAAAAGAGGCGTTGGGGAACTATGGCGAAGATTACCTATGTCGAGCACGACGGGACCGAGCACGTGGTCGACGTCAAGCCGGGCATGAGCGTCATGGAAGGCGCCATCAAGAACAACATCCCGGGCATCGACGCCGACTGCGGCGGCGCCTGCGCCTGCGCCACCTGCCACGTCTATGTGCAGCAGGAATGGCTGGATAAGACCGGCAAGCCCTCGGCCATGGAGGAGTCGATGCTGGACTTCGCCGAGAACGTCGAGCCCAACAGCCGCCTCAGCTGCCAGATCAAGGTCAGCGACGCGCTGGAAGGCCTGGTCGTGACCATGCCGGAAAGCCAGCACTAGACCCAATCAGCTTTGCTGAACCTGTTCGGTCTCGGCGGCCAACGCCAGGGCCGGCATTGATGTGGGATTTGGGGGTCGCAAACTCACGCCTGCGCCGGGCGGCGGCGCTCGGGATCAGCGGCCGATGACCTGGACCCCCGGCCAGACTGGAACCGGGCCGAGCAGCGTCCCTCTTGGCTGGTTTAAAGTCCCAGCTCCTGCTGCGCTGAGCCCAGTTGGGCCGTCTCGGGCAGGTGGCAGGTGAACACGGCCCCGGCTCCGGGTTCGCTCTCCAGGTCGACCCAGCCGCCGTGCAGCTCGACCAGGGCCTTGACCAGGGCCAGGCCCAGGCCGGGGCCGCCGCGCTCGCGGCCGACGAAGCGGTCGAAGATGTGGGCCTGGACGTGGAACGGGATGCCGCGCCCCGTGTCGCTGACCTGTAGCCGCACTTCGCCCGAGGCCCGCACGGCCGAGAGGGTCACCGTGCCGCCCGGCGGGGTCTGGCGCAGGGCGTTCTCGACCAGGTGATCGAGGATCTGGCCCAGGCGATGGCTGTCGCCGCGGATCAGGCCCGCCGCCTCGCCATCTCCACCCGCGAACGGGGCGGCGACGATGAGAATCTGGTTGGGCTCGCTGTCATGGGCCCAGCGCTGGGCGGCGCCGGTCAGCAGGTCCTCGACCCGCACATCGCCCAGCTCCAGGGCCAGTTCGCCGGCGTCGATGGCGGCCATGTCCAGCACGTCGTCGATCGAGCGGGCCAGCTGGGTGGCGGCGGCGCGCACCGAGGCGACATGGCCCCGCGCCCGCTCCGACAGGCTCTCGCCCGCCCGTTCCAGCAGTTCGGAATAGCCGATGATGGTGGTCAGCGGGGTGCGCAGTTCGTAGCTGACATTGCCGACGAACTCGCGCTTCAGCCGCTCGGCTTCCGACAGGGCCGCAGACCGGTCAGCCAGGGCGCTTTCCATGCGCCGCTTCTCGGTGATGTCGGCGAAGGCGATCAGGGTGGCGCCGTCGGGCAGCGGCCGCGACAGCCAGGAGACAATGCGGTCGTCGCTGGTGCGCAGCTCGCCGCTGGCCGGGGCCCGGGCCTGCGGGTCGGGGTCAGCGATGCGGCCCTTGAGCTCCAGCCAGAAGGCCTGGTCGTGCAGGCGGGGGGCGGCCAGCTCGACCACCCGCTCAAAGTGGATGATGCCCTGGAAGTCGGCCGGAGAGGCCTTCCAGAAGCCGACAAAGGCCTCGTTATGGATGCGCAGCCGCCCGTCGGCTCCGAACACGGCGACGGCGTCGGAGAGCTTGTCGAGGGTGGCCTGCTGGACGTTGACCAGGCCCCGGTACTCGGCCTTGAGCTTGAGCTCATCGGTGATGTCGCTGAACAGCAGCAAAAGCCCGCCCAGCGGGTGGGGCTGGTGGACGACGCGCAGGGTGCGGCCGTTGGGCAGGCTCCAGGGATCGTCGGCCTGGGGCCGGAGGGCCTCGTAGCGGGCCAGTTCGGCGGCCTTCCAGCCGGCGTAGTCGGCCGTGGCCGGCAGGCGCTGGCGCTGGCGCAGGCGGTCGAGGATTTCACCGTGGGTCGGCCGCTCGGCCAGCCAGGCGGGCTCCAGGCCCCAGAGCTCGGCGAAGGCGGCGTTGTGGAAGCTGACCCGGCGATCCTGTCCGAAGATGGCGACGGCCTCGGCGATGTGGTTCAGCGTCTCGTCATGCGCCTGGACGTGGCGCTGCAGGGTCTCGCGGGTCTTCTCGACCTCGGTCTGGTCCTGGGCCACCACCCCCACCCCGCCGCCTTCCAGCGGCTCGGCGACGATCTTGAACGAGCGGCGGCGCCCGCCGATGGCCAGCCACTTGGTGACTTCCCGGCGCTGACCAAGGTTGGCAGCCTCGCTGGCCAGGCTGTCGGTCGCCCGGTCCAGGCTGAGCTTGCGGGCGATGGCGTCGGCCGTGTCGGTGGCCTCGACGGCGGCCAGCCAGGCCTTGTTGGCCCAGATCACCCCGCCGTCCGAACCCGCCATCCAGGCCGGCTCGGCCCGAGCGTCCAGGAAGGCCGCGAACCGGGCGGCGGTGGGCAGACCGCTGTCGCCGGCCTCCAGGGCCGTCAGCCGCAGCCAGGCCAGGGCTCCGGCGGCCCGGCCCTCGACCGAGACCACGCCATGGGCGCCCCGGGCCTCGAAGGCGCAGGGCTCGCCCCGCTCAAACAGGGCGCGCAGGCGGCGGGCATGGTCGGGATCGGCGCGCATCAGGGCGTTGATGACGCCTTGCGGGTCGGTGGTCTCCAGACCGAACAGCGCGGCGCAGGCCGCCAGGCTCTCGGCGCCGGAGGCCAGGGCGGCGCGGCTGTCCTCGACGGCCACCAGGGCGCTGTCGAAGGCTTCGGCCGAGGCCTGGGCCGCCTCGGCGCGGGCGCGGGACTGGATCAGCTCGGCCTGCAGGGCCCGGACCCGGTCGTCAGCCCGGCGGCTTTGGGAGAGCATCCACAGCGTCGCCCCCACGGCCAGGCAGATACATCCGGCGGCGGCGGCGAGGATCAAAACGGAAGGGGTCATGCCCTTTGGCCCCGACGAATCATGGGGCCCACCATAGGCTTGCTTGGGCGCTCTGGCGAAGAGGCGGTGGGTCGCGGCATTATGGAGGCATGACCATGCCGCCCATCTGGGCTCAAAGCCCCGCCCCGTCGCTCGCCGATTTCGCCGTCCTGGCCCAGGCGGCGTTCGAAGGCCTGCCGGCGGAATTCCGCGACCTGGCGGGCGAGGTGGAGATCCGGGTGCTGGATTTCGCCGACGACGCCCTGTTGGACGAGATGGGCATCGACAACCCCTTCGAGCTGACCGGCCTCTATGACGGGGTCGATCTGTCGCGCCGTTCTGTGTTCGAGGCGACGCCGCCCAGCCGGGTGTTTCTCTACCGCCGCCCCATCCTCGACGAATGGGCCGAACGGGGCGATGTCAGCCTGGAATTCCTGGTGACCCATGTGCTGGTCCACGAGATCGGCCATCATTTTGGGCTGTCGGACGACCAGATCGAGGCGGTCGAAGCGCTTCCCGACTGAGTCAGCGGCATCCTGTGGGTGACATGCTCACCCTCGGCCCGGAGGAAGCCAAGCCGGTCGTAGAACGGCCCCGCCCGCGCCGTCGACAGCCTCAGGCTTGTGAAATGGTCCGGCGCCAGGGCCAGGATCTGCCGCACCAGGGCCGTGGCGATCCCCGCGCCCCGCTCTTGTTCGAGCACATAGACATGGCGCAGCCGTCCCACGCTTGGGTCGTCGAGGTAGGGATCGCGGCTCAGACCCGCCGTCCCGACCAGATCGTGGCCTCTGAAGGCGCCGAGCAGGATTTCTCCCTGGCCGCTGAATCGCATGACGCCGGCTTCCCATTCGCGCCGAAGCCGCGCCATCATGCTGAACCCGGCGGCGGAAGACTCCCGCTCCAATCGATCCAGTGAGCGCGGCAGGGATGTGATGGGCGTATAGACCAGCCGGTTCATGGCTTCAGGCCTATCACGGATGCCGGGATCCAAACCATGAACGAATCGGTTATGGAGGCCGCATGAACGAAGCCCTGGTCGATGAGGCGGCGGTCCGCGACGGCATGCCCGAGATGCGGCTCTCACGCGCAGACAACTACCGGCAGAAGGGTTGGGTCGAGCTGATCCAGGCCGAGCCCGGGCGGATCACCGCCCATGTCACCGGCGAGACCGGCAACATCTATGTCGTGGAGTTCGGCGCGCGGGACGCGTCTGACTGCCGGTGTAGTTGCCCGGACTTCGTCGAGAACGGCCTGCGCTGCAAGCATGTGGCGGCCACGGCCGGCGAGGTCGCCCACGCCGATCCCGAAGCCTTGCGCAGGCTCAGCCAGCGGCTGGAGCGGCTGCGCGACCAGTTGGATATGGAAGGGGTCGACGATCCCGACGCCGAGGTGGACCGGGCCCGTCGCGATCCGGCGCTGTTGAAGGCGCTGGAGGGCGGACCGGCGGACTGAATACAGCCCGCCGCGCTTTGAGAGTTAGTGCACCGAGACCGGCGCCAGTTCATGCGCCAGGGCGGCGGCGACGGCCGAGCCCTTGTCGGTCAGTACAGCCAGGCGCGCGCCATCGGCGCGGTGCACGGCATAGAGGGTCTGTTCCGGATCGAGTTCTCCGGCCTGTTCCGGAATAACCGGCGATTCAGCCAGGATTTCCGAGGCCTTGACCGGCTTGACATAGACCAGATCAGGCGCGCCCAGGGCGGCGAAAGCTTCAGTCGTAAGCGGTTGGGGTGTCATCTAGACCACCTCCTTCATAAACTTGAACGCGCCAGTCCGCCGCCGGTTCGGCCGGCGCGACGGTTCTGTGCAAAACCGGGTTCAGCCGGCGCTCTTAATGGGAATACGAACAATTCGGCGTTCGGGTTCCGGTCGGCTCAGATCGATGTGCAGCAGGCCGTGTTCCAGCAGGGCTTCCTCGACCACCATGCCCTCGGCCAGCACAAAGCTTCTTAAGAAGCCCCGGGCCGCGATGCCGCGGTGCAGGTAGGCGCGGTCCTTGCCCGGCGTTTCAGGCCCGTCGCCGCGCCGTCCGGCCACCACCAGCTGCTCGCCCTCGAGGGTGACTTCCAGCTGGTCGGGCGAGAACCCGGCCACGGCCAGAGTAATCCGCACGCCGCCGTCGTCGCGTTCTTCGACATTGTAGGGTGGATAGCCTTCGGCCGCGGCCTTGGCGGCCCGTTCGATCAGGGAACGGGTGTGCTCGAAGCCCAGCAGAAAGGGACTGTCGAAAAAGACGGCTCTGGTCGTCATGCTCTTTCCTTCGAGTCCTCGTCAAAGCGACTCCCGCGGAACGGCCCGAAATCGGCGCCGGCCCCGGTCAGATTCAAAGGTGGCGATTGCGGGGGCCCTGTTCAAGGTGGGTCATTCAGGGGTGGGATTTGGAGTCAGCCACTCCGCCCCCGGCGGGGCGGACGGCCGCTCCGAGGCGCGCTCGAGCGCGCCCGTGAGCAGCCAGGTGAGGGTTTCGGAGGCCGTGTGGCGACAAAAGCCGAGTTCTCTCGGCCACTGTGGTGGAGCCAAGCGCAAAAGCTGAGGCCAGTTCCGGCCACCCAACACGGCCTTGGAAACCCTCACCGGACCTCGCTCTGGCGAGGTCGTCCGCTCCCGCCGGGAGCGGAGTAGCGAGCGGCAGAAATGGAAAGACCCCCGCCGTCGTCCGGCGAGGGTCTTATGGTGGAGCTAAGCGGAGTCGAACCGCTGACCTCTTGAATGCCATTCAAGCGCTCTACCAGCTGAGCTATAGCCCCGAAGTTCGGGTCGTCGCCGGGTGTGGCCGGCGGCGAGGGCGGGGTAATAGGCCGAGCGGCTTTGCCGATCAAGCCCACGCCCCCGCGATTTTTCGCCACCCCGACCGAAAATCGGTCGGGGACGGACAAAGAGGGCCTTTTTACAGGTCCTCGTCGCCCTCTTCCGGCAGGCCCTCGATCTCGTCGTCGAAGTCCTCGTCCTCGTCGTCTTCGAGGAAGGGCACGTCGTCGGATTCTTCTTCCAGGGTCTCTTCGGCGAAGTCGACGCCCAGCTCGTCGGCCGGGGCCGCGGGGGCTGCCGCGTCCGGATCGGCCTCGTCGTCGTCGGTCTCGATCGGCGTGGCGGCGGCCGCGTCGTCGATCTCGGGGGTGTCATCGACCTCGTCCTCGAAGCCATCGGGCTCCTCGGCGGCCGGCTTCACTTCTTTTTCTTCGGCGTCCTCGTAGTCGGCGGGGCCGGAACGGGCCCGGACCCGGCGCGAGCGCAGGGCTTCTTCGGGGTCGAAGTCGTGTTCGCACTTGGGGCAATGAGCCGGGCGGCGGCCCAGGTCATAGAACTTGGATTGGCAGTTGGGGCAAATCTGTTTTGCGCCCAGTTCGGGATTGGCCAATTCGGCGATCCTTCAAAGGGTAAAATGGCATGTTGCGGAAGCGGCGGCTCCCTTGCCACGCGAGCGAGGCGCTGTCAAAAGCAATCCCCCTTGTCTTCACTATGCAGACCCGAAGGCGTCCCTGAGACCATGACCGCCGACACCATGACCGCCCGCCCGGGCGGCCCGCTGAACGGCCATGTCCGCCTGCCCGGCGACAAGTCGATTTCCCATCGCGCCCTGATCCTGGGGGCCCTGGCCAGCGGGGTCACCGAGATCGACGGCCTGCTCGAGGGCGAGGACGTGCTGGCTACCGGACGGGCCATGCAGGCCTTCGGGGCCAAGGTCGAACGCCTGGGCGAGGGCCGCTGGCGGGTCGAAGGCCAGGGTGGCTTTTCCAAGCCGGCCGAGACCATCGACTGCGGCAATGCCGGCACCGGGGTGCGGCTGATCATGGGCGCCGCCGCCGGGTTCGGATTCGAAGCGACCTTCACCGGCGACGCCTCGCTGAGGAAGCGGCCGATGGGCCGGGTGCTGGACCCGCTCAAGGCCATGGGCGCCCACTATCACGCCCAGGAGGGCGGGCGGTTGCCGCTGGCCCTCACCGGCGGCAACCTCAAGGGCATCGAGTACCGCCTGCCGATGGCCTCGGCCCAGGTGAAGTCGGCGGTGCTGCTGGCCGGGCTGCAGGCGCATGGCGAGGTCGTCGTGATCGAGCCGGAGGCCACCCGAGACCACACCGAGCGGATGTTCCGCGCCTTTGGCGTCACGGTGGACGTGGAGGACACCGCCGACGGCCGGGTGATCCGCATGGCGGGCGGCCAGCCGCTGTCGGGGACGAAGGTGTTCGTGCCGGGCGATCCGTCCTCGGCGGCCTTCCCGCTGGTGGCGGCCCTGATCACGCCGGGGTCCAGCGTCACCATTGAGGGCATGTTGCTCAACCCCCTGCGCGCCGGCCTGGTCGACAGCCTGATCGAGATGGGCGGCGACATCACCATTTCCAACGAGCGCGAGGCCGGCGGCGAGCCGGTCGGCGACGTCACCGCCCGCCACTCGGCGCTGAAGGGCATTGTCGTGCCGCCCGAGCGGGCCCCGGCGATGATCGACGAATATCCGGCCCTGGCCATCGCCGCCGCCTTCGCCACGGGCGAGACCATCATGCGCGGCGTGGGCGAGATGCGGGTCAAGGAGAGCGACCGCATCGCCCTGATGGCCCAGGGGCTGGAGGCCTGCGGGGTAGAGGTCGAGGAGGAGCCGGAAGGCTTCATCGTCCGCGGGACCGGCGTCGCGCCGCGCGGTGGGGCGACCATTGAAACCGAGGGCGATCACCGTATCGCCATGAGCTTCCTGGTGATGGGCCTGGCCGCGCAGTCGGCGGTGACGGTGGACGAGCCCGGCATGATCGCCACCAGCTTCCCGACCTTCGGCTCGATGATGCGGGGCTTGGGCGCCACGCTTGAGGAGGCCTGAGTTGGGTTTCCTGATCGCCGTCGACGGGCCGGCCGCCTCGGGCAAGGGCACCATCGCCGCCAAGCTGGCCAGGCTCTACGGCTATCCGGCGCTGGACAGCGGTCTGCTTTACCGGGCCGTGGGCGTGCGTCTGCTGGCCGAGGGCGGCGATCTGTCGGACGTCGAGGCGGCGACGGCGGTGGCCCGCACGCTCGACCCGGCCGAACTGGAAAAGCCCGAGGTCCGCACCAGAGTCGCCGGCGAGGCCGCCAGCCGGGTGGCGATCCACACCCCCGTGCGGGAGTCCCTGCGCGACTTTCAGCGGACCTTTGCCGCCCAGCAGCCCGGCGCGGTGATCGACGGCCGCGACATCGGCACCGTCATCGCCCCCTGGGCCCCCGCCAAGCTGTTCGTCACCGCCAGCCCGGTGGTGCGGGCCGAACGCCGCTGGCGCCAGCTGACCGCTCAGGGCGAGGCGGTCGCCTATGACGATATCCTGGCCGATATCCGCATCCGCGACGAACGCGACAGCGCCCGGGCCGACTCGCCGATGGTCAGGGCCGACGACGCGGTCTTGCTCGACACCAGCGAAATGACTATAGACGGCGCCTTCGATGCGGCCCGCCGTATCGTCGAGGCGGCGCGCGCCAACTGGTCGGGAAACTGACCGAGCGGCAAATCCAATCGCGCCAGGACCTCGCGGCCGCGGGCAAGCTTTTCCGAACATCAACCACCTGACGCCCGGACTCTCCGCGCAATTCCGCGCGGCCGTCTGGCCAACCTAGAAGACCAATTGACCGTATGACCGACGTATCCTCATTCAACCCGAGCCGCGACGACTTCGCGGCGATGCTCGACTCCTCGATGGGCGGCGGCAACGATTTTGCCGAAGGCACCGTCATCAAGGGCAAGATCGTTGGCATCGAGAAGGACTTCGCCATCGTTGACGTGGGCCTGAAGACCGAAGGCCGGATCCTGCTGAAGGAATTCGGCGTCGACGAGCAAGGCAAGGCCATCGTCGGCATCGGCGCCACCGTCGAAGTCTTCCTCGAGCGGGTTGAGAACGCCCTGGGCGAAGCGGTCATCAGCCGCGAAAAAGCCAAGCGCGAAGAGGCCTGGACCCGCCTGGAAGCGGTGTTCGAGCGCAACGAGCCGGTCGTCGGTTCGATCGTCGGCCGGGTCAAGGGCGGCTTCACCGTCGACCTCGGCGGCGCCAGCGCCTTCCTGCCGGGTTCGCAGGTCGACATCCGCCCCGTGCGCGACGTCGGTCCGCTGATGAACAAGGAACAGCCCTTCGCCATCCTCAAGATGGACCGTCCGCGCGGCAACATCGTCGTCTCGCGCCGGGCCATCCTGGAAGAAGCCCGCGCCGAACAGCGCACCGAGCTTGTTTCGCAGCTGCAAGAGGGCGAAATCCGCGAAGGCGTGGTCAAGAACATCACCGATTACGGCGCGTTCGTGGACCTGGGCGGCATCGACGGCCTGCTGCACGTCACCGACATGAGCTGGAAGCGGGTTTCGCATCCTTCGCAAGTCCTGGCGGTCGGCGACACCGTCAAAGTGCAGATCGTCAAGATCAACCCCGACACCCAGCGCATCAGCCTGGGCATGAAGCAGCTGCAGTCCGATCCCTGGGATGGCGTCGAAGCCAAGTACCCGGTCGGTTCGCGCTTCACCGGCCGGATCACCAACATCACCGACTACGGTGCGTTCGTTGAACTGGAAGCCGGCGTCGAAGGCCTGGTCCACGTGTCGGAAATGTCCTGGACCAAGAAGAACGTCCACCCCGGCAAGATCGTCTCCACCTCGCAGGAAGTGGACGTCATCGTGCTGGACGTCGATCCCTCGAAGCGCCGCGTGTCGCTGGGCCTCAAGCAGGCCGCCGCGAACCCGTGGGAAGCCTTCCTGGAAACCCACCCGATCGGCTCGACCGTCGAAGGCGAAGTCAAGAACGCCACCGAGTTCGGCCTGTTCGTCGGCCTCGACAACGACATCGACGGCATGGTGCACCTGTCGGACCTGGACTGGGCGGTCTCTGGCGAAGAAGCCATGGCCAAGTTCAAGAAGGGCGACATGGTCAAGGCCAAGGTTCTCGACGTCGACGTCGAGAAGGAACGCATCAGCCTGGGCGTCAAGCAGCTGGCCGGCGATCCGATGGCCGGCGACACCTACCGCAAGGGTCAGACCGTCACCGTCACGGTGACCGAGATCACCAGCGGTGGCATCGAGGTCAAGTTCGGTGAAGACGACGCGCCGATGACCTCGTTCATCCGCAAGTCCGACCTGTCGCGCGACCGCCAGGAGCAGCGCCCCGAGCGCTTCGCCGTCGGCGATCGCATCGACGCCCAGATCGCCAACATCGACAAGGCCGCCCGCCGGGTCTCCATGTCGATCAAGTCGCTGGAAATGGCCGAGGAAAAGGAAGCCATCGAGCAGTTCGGCTCGTCGGACTCCGGCGCCTCGCTGGGCGACATCCTGGGCGCCGCCCTGCGCGAGAAGGCCAAGAACGACTAAGTCTGTCGTTTCAACCTGAATGATTGCGGCGGCTCCGGGAAACCGGGGCCGCCGTTTTCATAGGCGGGGTCAGGTTTCCGACCGATTAGATCACGCAACCCCTTGAAGAATCCCGACTCCTTGGGCAAAGGTCGCCCGACTGCCTCGCGGCGCGGCCCATGGAATGCCCAATGATCAAGTCCGAGCTGATCGCCCGGCTCGCCGCCGAGAACCCCCACCTCACCCAGCGTGACGTGGAGCGGGTGGTCACCGTGATCCTGGAAAAGATGATCGGGGCGCTGGAGGACGGCGGCCGGGTCGAACTGCGCGGCTTCGGGGCGTTTTCCGTCCGCTCGCGACCGGCCCGCGCGGGCCGCAATCCACGCACCGGCGAAGCCGTCGACGTCCGCGCCAAGCATGTGCCCTTCTTCAAGAGCGGCAAGGAACTGCGGGCCCGGCTGAACGCCGACTAGCCTTAGGCCGACTGGAAAGCCCCAATGAGCGTCATCAAGGAATTCCGCGACTTCATCTCGCGCGGCAACGTCATCGACCTGGCGGTGGGCGTGATCATCGGCGCGGCCTTCAACGGCATCGTCAAAAGCTTCGTCGACGAAGTGGTCATGCCGCCGATCGGCCTGTTGACCGGCAAGGTCGACTTCTCGGAACTCAAGATCGTCCTGCAGGCCGCCGACCCGGCGACCAAGACGGCCGAGGTCGCCGTGCTCTACGGCGCGTTCGTCAACACCCTGATCCAGTTCCTGATCGTGGCCGTGGTGGTGTTCTTCATGGTCAAGGGCGTCAACGCCCTGCGCCGCAAGGACGCCGAGTCCCCGGCTCCCGAGACCCCGCCGGCCCCGACCCCCAGCGAAGCCATCCTGATGGAAATCCGCGACCTGCTGAAGGGCGGCAACCCGGCTCCGTCGGCGGCGACCGCCTCGGCCAAGCCCGCGCCCGCGCCCGCCAAGAAAGCTCCAGCCAGGAAGAAGCCGGGCTAGGCATGGCCTCCCTTCCTTCTGTGGGCGTCAAGATCTGCGGCCTGTCCACGCCAGAGACCGTCACCGCCGCCCTGGATGGCGGCGCGGCCTTCCTGGGTTTCATGTTCTTCGACCGGAGCCCGCGGGCCGTCGATCCGGACACCGCCTTCAGGCTGGCGGCGCCGGCGCGAAACCGCAGCAAAGTCGTGGCGGTGACGGTCGATCCCGACGACGAACTGCTCGACCGGTTGATGGCGATCCTGAAGCCCGACCTCATCCAACTGCATGGCGCCGAGACGCCCCAGAGGACCCAGGCCATCGCCGCTCGCACCGGCGCCGGGCTGATCAAGGTGCTGCCGGTCAGCGAAGCCGCCGACCTGGCGCCCGCCGCCCGTTATGACGGCCTGGTCGAGCATCTGATGTTCGACGCCAAGGCGCCGGCCGGATCGGACCGGCCCGGCGGGGTGGGGGCCAGCTTTGATTGGACCCTGCTGGCTGGACTTCGCTTCGAGCGGCCCTATCTGCTGGCGGGGGGGCTGAACCCCTGGAACGTCGAAGAGGCCGTGCGGCTCTCCGGCGCGCCTCTTGTGGACGTTTCCTCTGGCGTGGAGCGCGGGGCGGGGATAAAGGACCCCGGCCTCATTTCGGCCTTCCTGGAAGCGGTCCGCCGCACCTGAGTAAAAGACGCCGTGACCGTTTCAGCTAAACCCAACGATTGGACCGCCTATCCCGACGCCGCAGGCCGCTTCGGCGACTACGGCGGTCGCTATGTGGCCGAGACCCTGATGCCGCTGGTTCTCGACCTGGAGCGCGCCTACGAGGCCACCAAGGCCGACCCGACGTTCCAGACCGAGCTCGACGGGTTCCTGACCCACTATGTCGGCCGGCCCAGCCCGCTGTACTTCGCGGCGCGGCTTTCCGAGAAATTCGGGGCCCGCATCTGGCTCAAGCGCGAGGAGCTGAACCACACCGGCGCGCACAAGATCAACAACTGCATGGGCCAGATCCTGCTGGCCATGCGGATGGGCAAGACCCGGATCATCGCCGAGACCGGCGCCGGCCAGCACGGCGTGGCCACGGCCACCGTCTGCGCCCGCTTCGGCCTGCCCTGCGTGGTCTATATGGGCGCGGTCGATGTCGAGCGGCAGAAGCCCAATGTCTTCCGCATGAACCTCTTGGGCGCCGAGGTTCGGCCCGTCACCAGTGGCGCGGCGACCCTCAAGGACGCCATGAACGAGGCCATGCGCGACTGGGTGACCAACGTTGAGGACACCTACTACCTGATCGGCACGGCGGCGGGTCCGCATCCCTATCCAGCCATGGTCCGCGACTTCCAGTCGGTGATCGGGACCGAGATCCGCGAGCAGATCCTCAAGGAAGAAGGCCGGCTGCCCGACGCGGTCGTGGCCTGCGTTGGGGGCGGCTCGAACGCCATCGGCACCTTCCACCCCTTCCTGGCCGATGAGAGCGTGAAGATCTTCGGGGTCGAGGCCTCGGGCTACGGCCTGGAGACCGGCCAGCACGCCGCCTCGCTGACCGGCGGCCGGCCGGGGGTGCTGCACGGCAACAAGACCTATCTGCTGCAGGACGCCGACGGCCAGATCATCGACGCCCACTCGATCTCGGCGGGGCTCGACTATCCCGGCATCGGGCCCGAGCACAGCTGGCTGCACGATGTCGGCCGGGCGCAATACCTGACCTGCACCGACGACGAGGCCCTGGCCGCCTTCCAGTACACCGCCGAGCTGGAGGGCATCATTCCCGCCCTGGAATCCAGCCACGCCATCGCCAAGCTGGGCGAAGTGGTCGATCGGGTGGGCAAGGACAGCATCATCGTCCTGACTTTGTCGGGGCGCGGCGACAAGGACGTCAACACGGTGGCGACCGCCCTGGGACTGACCATTTGAGCCAGAATCGACTCGATCGCCGCTTCGCCGCCCTGGGATCAGAGGGACGCGCCGCGTTCGTCGCCTACATCATGGCCGGCGACCCAGACACTGTGACGGCCCAGGCCATCCTCGACGGCCTGCCCGCCGCCGGCGCCGATGTCATCGAGCTGGGCCTGCCCTTCTCCGACCCCATGGCTGAGGGCCCGACCATCCAGCGCGCCGCCCAACGCGCGCTGAAGGGCGGCATGACGGTCGCCGGGACCCTGGCGATGGTCGCCCGGTTCCGCATCCATGACACCGAGACCCCCATCGTGCTGATGGGCTACCTCAATCCAATCCTCTCCAAAGGCTATGAGCGCTTCGCCGCCGAGGCCGAGCTTGCCGGGGTCGACGGGCTGATCATGGTCGACTGCCCGCCCGAGGAGGCCGACCCGCTCGCCGACGCTTTGGAAGCCCACAACATCAGCCTGGTGCGGCTGGCGACGCCGACCACCGACGACAAGCGCCTGCCCGCCGTGGTCCGCCGCGCCTCGGGCTTTGTCTACTATGTCTCGGTGGCCGGGGTGACCGGGGTCAAGCTGGCCGACGCCGATACCGTCGCCCCCGCCGTGGCGCGGGTGAAGGCGGCCAGCGGCCTGCCGGTGGCGGTGGGCTTTGGCATCCGCACGCCCGAGAAGGCCGCCGAGATCGCCCGGGTGGCCGATGGCGTGGTGGTCGGCTCGGCCCTGGTCGATGAAATTGCAGGCGCCCTGGACGAAATTTCCGGAGCCGCGAACGAAAACGTGACCGAAAGAGTTCTTTCCATGGCCGCCGCACTGGCTAAGGCTGTGCGTTCGGCGCGAGTCAGGAACGCTTGAGGCGACTGAGCGATGGCTATGGCTGATCACAAGGGTGACAAGCCGGGCAAGGGCCCGGGCCGCGAGAGCTGGCTGGCGCGCATCGCGCCCGGCGTGCGCGGCGCGTTCACCCGTCGCGAGACCCCCGAAAACCTCTGGGTCAAATGCCCCGACACCGGCGAGATGATCTACCGCCCCGACCTGGAGGCCGCCCAGTGGGTGACCCCGGCCGGCCGGCATATGCGTATCGGCCCAACGCAACGGTTTAAATACACCTTCGACGACAGCGCCTTCGAAGTGCTGCCGACTCCGGCGGTATTCGAAGACCCGCTGAAATTCTCCGACGGCAAGTCCTACAAGGACCGCCTGAGCGCCGCCCGCAAGGCGACCGGCGAGACCGACGCGGTGGCCATCGCCGCCGGCAAGATCGGCGGCCAGGGCGCGGTGGTTCTGGTGCAGGACTTCGCCTTCATGGGCGGCTCGCTCGGCATGGCCGCCGGTGAGAGCTTCATCGCCGCCGCCCGCGCCGCCCAGGAGCGCCAGGTTCCGCTGGTCGCCTTCACCGCCGCCGGCGGGGCGCGGATGCAGGAAGGCGCCCTGTCGCTGATGCAGATGGCCCGCACGACGCTGGCCATCCAGGAACTCAAGGCGGCTAAGCTGCCCTACATCGTCGTGCTCACCGATCCGACCACCGGCGGGGTGACCGCCAGCTACGCCATGCTGGGCGACATCCACCTGGCCGAGCCGGGGGCGCTGATCGCCTTCGCCGGCCCGCGGGTCATCGAGCAGACCATCCGCGAGACCCTGCCGCCGGGCTTCCAGCGTTCGGAATACCTGGTCGAAAAGGGCATGGTCGACCGGGTGACGCCGCGCAGTGAACTGCCGGCGGTGCTGGGTTCGATCCTGAAGACCTTGATGCTGGGCCGCAGCCGTTCGGTGGCGGCGTAGGGTTCCTTTCAGTTGCCGCCCATTCTTTGCTAAAGAGGCGGCGTCGGCGGGGGGATGCATGAGTACTGATCGCAAGCCTGCTGGGCCTGACGAAGCGTCAATTCCGGAAAATTGGCTGTCCCGCACCGCGCCCGGCGTGCGCCGCGCGGTCGTGCGCCAGGATTTGCCGGACGACCTCTGGGTCAAATGCCCCGACACCGGCGAGCCCATCTATCGCCCCGACCTGGAAGCGGCGCTGTGGGTGACCCCGGCCGGCCGCCATATGCGGATCAACCCGGCCCAGCGGCTGGCCTGCACGTTCGATGGTGGCGTCTTCGAGCGGTTGGAGACGCCGCGCGCGCCCCAGGATCCGCTCGGCTTCCCCGACAAGACCTCCTATCCCGACAAGCTCTCCTCCGCCCGCAAGGCCAGCGGCGAGGACGAGGCCATGGCCCTGGCCGTGGGCCGGATCGGCGGTCGCGAGGCCGTGGTGGCGGTGCAGAACTTCGCCTTCATGGGCGGCTCGCTCAGCCCGGCGGTCGGCGAGGCCTTCATCGCCGGCGCGCGTGAAGCGGTCGCGCGCAAAGCCGCCTTCATCGTCTTCACCGCCTCGGGCGGCGCGAGGATGCAGGAGGGCACGCTGTCGCTGATGCAGCTGGCCCGCACCACCCTGGCCATCCAGGAACTGAAGCGCGCCCGCCTGCCCTACATCGTCGTCCTCACCGATCCGACCACGGCCGGGGTCATGGCCAGCTACGCCATGCTGGGCGACATCCACCTCGCCGAGCCGGGCGCCCTGATCGCCTTCACCGGCGCGCGGGTGATCAAGCAGACCATCGGCCAGACCCTGCCCGAGGGCTACCAGACCGCCGAGTTCCTGCAGGACCACGGGGTGATTGATCGCATTGTGCCCCGGGGGGAGATGGCGGGGACCTTCGGGTCGATCCTGCGGGTGTTGCTGAAGGGTTGAGGCTCATAGCCCTTCCCCCGCCAGCGGGGGAAGGGCTATGAGCCGACCATGAGCGATTTCCTCCTTCCCCACGACGCCGCGCTGGAGCGGCTGCGGCGGTTGCATCCCAAGGTCATCGACCTGTCGTTGGAGCGGATGGCGCGGCTGTGCCGGGATCTGGGCGATCCGCAGGACCGGTTGCCGCCGGTGATCCATGTGGCCGGCACCAACGGCAAGGGTTCCACGGTTGCCTATCTGCGCGCCATCGCCGAGGCGGCCGGCCTGAAGGTCCATGTCTTCACCTCGCCGCATCTGGTGCGCTTCGTCGAGCGCATCCGCCTGGCCGGGACCCTGATCACCTCGCAGGCCCTGGCCGACCTGCTCGATCGGGTCGAAGAGGCCAACGCCGGCCAGAGCATCACCTTCTTCGAGTTTGTCACCGCCGCCGCCTTCCTGGCCTTCGCGGAAACCCCGGCGGACCTCTGCATCGTCGAGGTCGGGCTGGGCGGCTCGCTGGACGCCAGCAATGTCATCGCCCGACCGGCGGTGAGCGTGATCGCCCCCGTCGATCTCGACCACAAGGAGTTCCTGGGCGACGACCTGGCCCAGATCGCCGGCGAGAAGGCCGGAATCATCAAGCGCGGCTGCCCGGCGGTCAGCGCCCGCCAGCGGCCGGAGGCGCAAGAGGTGATTGAGGCGCGGGCGGCGGCCATGGGGGCGCCACTGAGCCAGATGGGCGTCGACTATGACGCCTGGGCGCAGGGCGGGCGGCTGCTGGTGCAGACTGAGGACCGCTTGCTCGACCTGCCGCTTCCCTCGCTGCCGGGGCCGCACCAGCTCGCCAATGCCGGGCTGGCGGCCATGGCGGCCCTGACCCTGGGCGATCCGCGCATCGATGAAGAGGCGATCGGCAGGGGCATAGCCTCGGCGGTCTGGCCGGCGCGGTTCCAGCGCCTGACGGCCGGGCCGTTCGGCGAGAAGGCGAAGGCGGCGGGGACCGACCTCTGGCTGGACGGCGGACACAATCCGCATGCGGCGCGAGCCCTGGCCGAGACCATGGCCGAGTTGACGGCCCGCGACGGACGGCCGGCGGTGCTGATCCTGGGGCTGTTGGCCAACAAGGACGCCGAGGGGGTGCTGGCGGCGTTCGCCGGCTCAGGGGTGCGAGTGCTGGCTATCCCGTTCGCGGCCGAGGCGGCGGGGCCGCCCGAGCGGCTGGTGGCGGCGGCGGATAAGGTCGGGGTGCAGGCGCAGGCCTGCGAAACCGTCGAGGCGGCCCTGGACCTGGCGATCAGCCTGCCCGGACCGCCTCACGTGGTGATCGGCGGATCGCTGTATCTGGCCGGTGAGGTCCTGGCGCTGAGCGAGGAGACCTGGCCTCAGTAGAGGATAAAATTCCTCGCCCGTTGGGCGAGGGGGACCACGAAGTGGTGGAGTGGGCTCTTAGGAGCACACGGCGTTTCAAGCACGTCCACACCGGCAGTGCCAAATCCTGATAAGCCGTGTGTTCCACGGCCCACTCCGTCGGCTTCGCCGCCACCTCGCCCAACGGGCGAGGAATGATCGAAGTCAGGCCGCCGTGGCGCCGACGCCGGCTTCCTGGAGCCACTCCAGGATTTTCTGCTTGGGCATGGCGCCGACCTTCATCGAGGCCATCTGGCCGCCGCGGAACAGCATCATGGTCGGGATGCCGCGCACGCCGTAGCGCGAGGGCGTCGTCGGACTTTCTTCGATGTTCAGCTTGGCGATGGTGACATGGTCGGCCAGCTCCTCGGCCAGCTGCTCCAGCGCGGGGGCGATCTGCTTGCAGGGGCCGCACCATTCGGCCCAGAAATCGACCAGCACGGGCTTTTCGGCCTGTAGGACGTCGCGGTCGAAGGACTCGTCGCTCACCTTGACGGTGCTCATTTAGGTGCTCCTTGGCGATGGATTCGCCACATGAACTCAGGACTGACGATGTAGGGACCCTGCCGGGCGCGTCAACCGGCGTGGCGCAGGTCGGCCAAGGCTTTGGCCCGCACTTCTTCTGACAAGGGCATGAGTTTTGGACCGTCCGTCCACACCAGGGCGGCGTGGATGGCCCGGCCCGGAAAGACCTCGGCCAGGATGGCGCCGTAGAGGGCCAGCTGGGCGATGTAGGACGGATCGACACCACTGAGGTCGGCGGGGGCGGGACGGTTGGTCTTGTAATCGACGACCAGCACACGATCGGGTGTGATGCGCAGCCGGTCGACCCGGCCGGAGATGGCCAGGCCCTCGGGCAGACCTGGCGCGGAGCCGGCGAGGGCGACCTCGGCGCGGGAGCCGGGCCCGAAGACGTCGGCGAAATCGGGATGGTCGAGCACCCCGAAGGCGGCCTCGATCATCTCGCCGCGCTGGCGGTCGGTGAGGTCGGGTTCGCGGGCCAGCAGCTGGCCGGCGGCGGCGCGGCGCTCGGCGGGGGCCAGGTCGGGGAGGAGCTGTAAGAGGCGGTGGATCAGGTCGCCGCGCCGGAAGCGGTCCAGACCGGCCTGGCGCGACAGCGGCGACGGCGCGGGCAGGCGCGAGCGGCTGGCGGCCTGCGAGGGCGAAGCCCAGGCGAGGGCGGCGGACTCGGCCGGGGCAGGGGCGTTGAGGCACTTGGGCAGGATGGCTTCCAGGGCCAGTTCGCTGGCCACGGCTGCTATCGGCTGCGGGTCGGGACCAAAGCGCTGGAAGAGGAAGCCATCGGCGGTGGCGACCGGGTGAACGTCGCCGGCGATGTCGCCATGGGCGAAGGCCTCGCTCATCGCGCCGTACCAGCCGACCTGCGCGGCGCCCTCCTTCTGACGGGCGGGCTTGCGGCCGCAGAGGACCAGGCGGTCGCGGGCCCTTGTCAGGGCGACATAGAGCAGCCGCCAGGATTCCCCCAATTCGCGGTCGGCGCGGCGCTGGCGGGCGGCGGCGCTGGCCTCGCAGTCCTCGGCGGCGCGGGGGGCCCACAGAAATCCAGCCCCGTCTTCCGTTTCCATAAGAGGCGAGCCGCGGGCCACGCCCTGCATGGTGGTCTCGGGCAGGAAGACGATGGGGGCTTCGAGCCCCTTGGCGCCGTGAGCGGTCATCACCCGCACCTCGTCGCCCCCGGCCTCCATCTCGCGCTTGACCGAGATGTCGAGGCCTTCGAAGGCGGCGGCCAAGCGCTCGAGGTCGAGCACGCCGTGCTGCTCGGCCCCCAGAGCGCGGGCCAGGAACTCCTCGATGACGTCGGCGGCTTCGGAGCCCAGGCGGGTGACCATGCGGGCCCGGGCGGTGTGGCCCTCGGCGTCGCGCAGGCCCAGAACCCGGCTGTAGAAGTCGAAGGGGGGCAGGCCCTTGAGATCCAGGGCGGCGCGCAGGAAGGTGAGGGCCTCGGTGTTGCGGCCTCCTTGCAGCCGCTCCCAAAGACTCTCGCGCTTGCGCGGCTTGGCCAGGGCGTAGAGCTGGTCGTCATCGAAGCCGCAGAGCGGGCTCTTCAGCAGGGCCGCCAGGGTCAGGTCGTCGTCCGGGAACTGGACGAAGCGGGCCAGGGCCATCAGGTCATCGAAGGCGATGTGGGCCGACAGGGTCAGGCGATCGGCGCCGGCGACGGGCACGCCGGCCTGGCGCAGGGCGCGGATGATGTCCTCGAACAGGGCCCGACGACGACGGACGAGCACGATGACGTCGCCGTAGCGGGCGGGGCGCCAGGCTTGGGTTTCCTTGTCGAAGACGCGGTCGCCGGCCTGGACCAGGCGGCGGATCTCGCCGGCGATGCGGGCGGCGAGGCGGCGGTGGGCGCTGGTCTCGGACTCCAGGTCGAGCGGTGCGGTCCAGGCGGTGCGCTCCTCGGACTCCGGCTCCTCCTCCAGGGGCCAGAGATCGACGCAGCCGGCGTGGTCCTTGCGGAACGGCTCGTGGACCAGAATCTCGTCGCCCTCGGGCGGGCGCACGCCGATGCGGGTGTCGGGCTTGGTGAACAGGGCGTCGACGAAGCGCAGCACTTCCGGGGTCGAGCGATAGGAAACCCGCAGCGGCACGGCCTCGGCCCGCCGCTCGGCCTGGCGGATCAGGGCGACATAGGCCTTGGTCTCGCTGAGCAGCCGCTCGGGATCGGCGCCCTGGAAGCTGTAGATCGACTGCTTGTCGTCGCCGACCACGAACAGGGTGCGGTTCAGCGCGCCGGCCGGCCGCGCCTTGCCGGCCCCGGAAAAGAACTCCTCGGTCAGGGCCTTGGCGATCAGCCACTGCTCGGCGGCGGTGTCCTGGGCCTCGTCGATGAGGACGTGCTCCAGCCCGCCGTCCAGCTTGTAGAGCACCCAGGGCGCGCCGGGCGAGGCGGCGACCAGGTCGCGGGCCTTGGAAATCAGGTCGGTAAAGTCCAGCACCCCGCGCGCCTGCTTGGCCTGGCGATAGGCCTGGCCATAGGCGTAGGCGAGGCTGAGGACGGCAGTGGTGTCCTCCGCCACCTTGGCGGCGCGGACCCATTCGCGGGCGATTTCAAGGCGCTCCTGTTCGGCCACCAGGCGTTGACGCAGGTCCTCGCGGGACTTGAGGGCGGCGGTCTTGGCGACCCAGGTTGCGGGCGAGCCCTTGCCCTTCTCGGTGAAGAAGACGGCCAGCAGGTCATCGAAGCTGGGGCTTGGCGCCTTGAGCACGGCGCTCATCTGCGCGCCGCAGTCTCCGTCCCGCTTGCCGCCGGCGGCCAGCATGCTCGATCCCGCCTCCCAGAGGTCGCGGTCCATGTCGTCAATCGTCTTGTCGATGATCGCCTGGACGCTGGCGGGCTCGTCGAAGCCGCAGCGGGACCAGACGTCGGCGGCGACGCCCTCCAGACCCTTGCCGGCCAGGTAGGCGGCCAGGGCCTCGCGCCGGTCCTCGAAGGTGCGGAACAGGCCTTCGAAGGCCTGGTAGTCGAGCGAGACAGCGAGGCGGGCATAGGCCTCGGCGATGGTCTGGTCGGTGGTCAGGACGAAGCGGGCGAGGCGCGTGCGGGCTTCGGCGGCCACGAGGACGGCGGCGGCGTCATCCATCACCTCGAAGCTGGGCGAGACGCCGGCCTCCAGGGGGAAGCGGCGCAGCAGCTGTTCGCAGAAGGCGTGGATGGTCTGGATCTTCAGGCCGCCGGGGGTTTCCAGGGCGCGGGCGAACAGGCGGCGGGCGTCCGACAGGTTCTGGTCGTCGGGCGCCGCCAGCCGGGCCAGTTCCTTTTTGAGCTCGGCGTCGGCCATCACCGACCAGCCGCCGAGCAGCTTGAAGAGGCGCCCCTGCATCTCGGCGGCGGCGGCCTTGGTGTAGGTCACGCAGAGGATGGCGCTGGGGGCGACCCCGGCCAGCAGCAGCCGCGCCACCCGGTCGATCAGGGTCTTGGTCTTGCCCGAGCCGGCGTTGGCGGTGACGAAGGCGTTGACCTGCGGGTCGGCGGCCAGGGCCTGGGCAGTGTCGATCAGGCTCATTCGCCGCCCTCCTCGCCGTCGCCGCCGGTGGACCATTCGAACACCCGGGCCAGGTGGTCGTAGTCGCCGGCATAGGCCTTCACGAACTGCGGGGCGGTGCGGCTGGGATAGGTCTGGTCGGGTGAGAGATAGGCGCTCAACAGGTAGCGCGTGCCCTCGAGCGCGGCGTCGGCCGCGCCCTCGCTGTCGGGGCCGGCGGCTTTCGACACCTCCTCGCTGCCGGCGGGGATGCGGCCGGTGACGCGAACGTAAGTCAGGTCACCGGGAGTCGCCCTGATGCCGTCGAAGCCGCCGTCGCGCAGAATGGCGGCGGTCAGGGTCAGCTGGGGCGAGAAGCCGGCGTCGACCATCTTCTTCGTTGGGATGGAGCCGGTCTTGAAGTCCAGGACGTGGCCCTGGCGATCGCGGGTGACCTCGATGCGGTCGGCCTTGGCGGTCAGCCGGTGGGGGACGCCGTCGACCTGGATGGCCAATTCGCCGGAGACCTCGACATGCACGCTCGCCCCGTCGGCGCGGCGACGGCGCTCGAAGCCGGCGACCCAGCGGGCGGCCTCGCGGGCCAGGGCGCGTTCGCGGGCCAGGGCGGCTTCACTGAGGCCTTCTTCGGCGAGGGCATCCAGATACAGGCTTTCGAAGAGCGCCTCGGGGGCCGGCGGTTCACCGTCGTTCCAGCGGCGGCCCAAATCCTCGAAGGCGCTATGGATGGCCGTGCCGCGGGCCATGGCCTCGACCAGGCGGTCGGGGCGGTCGAGGGGGAAGAACTTGAGGATGTCGCGGGCCCAGACGGCATAGGGGTCGCGGGTCAGGGTCTCGATGCGGGTGACCGAGAACTGGCGCGGACGGTCCTCGACCGGCGGGTTGGGCGCGGGGCGGGTCACCGGGCGGTAGGCGCCGGGCTTGTCGAGGGCGCGGGCCCAGTCGAGCAGCTCGGGGCGGCCGGGCAAGCGGTGTTGGGCCCCCGCCGCCAGGGTGCGCAGGCGCCAGAGCCAGCGGCTGGGGGTTGCGGGGGCGCCCTCGCGGCGGGCGCTCGAGACCAGGGTCACGTCCGGGGCGCAGGCGGCCTGGGCGAAGTCGTGGGCCGATTGACCAATCCTTCGCTCGGGACTGGGCAGTCCCAACGTCTTGCGCATCGGGCGCGACAGGAAGGGATCGATGGCGGCGCCGCGCGGCCAGACGCCTTCCTCGAGGCCCGCCAGGATCAGCCGGTCGGCGCGGATCATGCGGGATTCGAGGACGCCCAGGATGTGCAGACGGGGGTGGGCGGCCTCGGCGCCGCGCACGGTTTCCTCGTTCAGCAGGGTCTGGACCAGGCTCAGCCAGCCGGCCGCCCCGACGGGGGGAAGCGTGTCGCCGTGGGTGATCAGGCCGGTCAGCAGGCGCGACAGACACTCGCCCTCCGGTCCGGCCCAAAGCAGGCCGTCGCCGGCGCAGAGGCGCTCGAGGGCTTCGGTGAGAGCGGCGGCGGCGACCCCGGCCGGGGCGGGCTGCTCGGGCGGGAAGGGGGCGGTGGCGAGGCCGATGGCGGCGTCGAGGTCTCGTGACAGGGCCAGGGCTGGGCCGAGGTCGCCGGTCGAGTTGCGGTGCTTGGCTTCCGCCGCGCGCAGCCGCTTCTCCAGCGCCTGCGGCGAACGCGGGCGCGGGCCGCGCAGGCCCCAGCGCTCCAGGCTATCGCGGGCGGCGGCGAGGTCTTCCGGGCTGCGGTTCAGCCGCACCAGCGGGTTCTTCAGCACCGCCAGCCTGGCCACCGGATCGGCGGGGTCGGCGACCAGACCGGCCACGGCCTGGGCCAGCATGCCGACCGGGAAGCGAGTGAGCGGCGTGCCGGCCGTGCTGTCGGCGCTGACGCCCCAGCGGGCCAGACGGGCGCTGACCCGCCGGGCCAGGGCCTGGTCGGGGGTGACCAGGGCGGCGGTCTGGCCCTCGGTCTCGAGGGCTTCGCGCAGCAGCAAAGCGCAGACGGTGGCCGCCTCGTCCTCGGAGGCGGCGGTGATGTCGGTCAGGCCGGCCAGCCCGGCGGCGAAGGGGTCGGTAAGCCCAGGTTCGACCTCCTCGCGCAGCTTGGCGATGACGCCCAGCCAGTCGGCGGTGGCGTCGGCGGGGCGCAGGGCCTCGTTGATCAACCGTCGGCGCCAGCGGCCGCGCAGATCGGGCCGTGGGCGCCATTCGCGGACCTGTCCCCGCTCGATGCGGGCGGTGATCAGCAGGCGGCGCATGGAGTCCTGCGGATGCTGGTCCTCGATGTCGGCCCAGGCGCTGTCGGCCAGTTCCTGGTCCAGACCCGGCAGCACCACCGCCCCGCGCGGCAGCCGGGCGACCACGGTCAGCAGTCGGGCCGTGGCCGGGGCCGATCCGGTGGCGCCCGCGGCGATCACCGGGCCCTGCGGCGGATGCTCGGACCATTGCTCGGCCAGGCGGTTCAGCAGCATCACCCGCCGCTCGGCGACATCCATCAGGCCAAGCTCGCGCAGCCGCTCGGGCCAGGCGGTGAGGGCCTGGTCGAGCAGCTGGGCCGAGACCTGCCAGTGTTCGGCCAGGTCCAGATCGACCAGCCCGCCCAGCCGATCCCGCACCGAGGTCTCCTCGATGGCCGCGGCGTCGATCAGCCCGGCCAGGGCATCGGCCAGGGAGAGGGCGTGCTGGGCGGAGCGGTCGCCGTCGAGTCCGCTGGCCAGCCTGGCCAGCTCGAACCGCCGGCGCAGTGGGTCGATGGCGGGGGGCAGGTCGAGGGCGGCGTCGCCCGGCTCGAACGGCGGCTCGCCCTCATCCAGGTCGCCGACGGCGCGGATTTGGGGCAGCAGGACGGCCCGGCCGGTCCCGGCCTTGAGGAAGGACTCGGCCAGGGCGCGGACGCCCCGGCGGGTGGGGACCAGCAGCAGGGCGCCGGGCGTGTCCTCGGGTCCGGGTAGGGCGTCGATCAGCCCCGCCGCCAGATCGTCGAGGAAGGGCCGATGCGCGGGGATCGTGAACCAGCGCGGGCCGGGCTGGTCCAGGGGGTTCATCCGGCCAACTTCGCCTCGGCATCAAGTCTGGCCTGCGGGTCGCCCACATGCATCCAGGTTCCTGGCGGCGAGACGCCGTGGACCCGGCCGGGCCGGGCATTCCAGATCGGTAGCAGGCCGAAGGGGCCGTCGGGGCCGTCGGCGACGATGGCCGGGTCGCAGATGTGGACGCCGACATAGACATAAGGGGCGGTCTCGCCGGGGTTCTTGTAGCGAAGCACGCCGTCATTCAGGAAGAAATCCCCGGTGTCGTGGAAGCCCATCGAGGTGTCGGTGGGGGCCAGCAACAGGCAGACGTCCATCCTGGCCGGGTCCCAGGCGGCGGCCAGGGCATTCAGGGCCGGGGCCGGCTCGATCCAGACGCTGTCGATATTGGCCACCCAGACCGGGCCCTTGCCCAGCAGCGGCAGGCTCTTCTTCAGGCCGCCGCCGGTTTCCAGCAGAGCTTCGCGCTCGTCGGAGATGACGATGCGCGGCCAGCGGCGGCTCTTGAGGTGGGCTTCGACCTTGTCGGCGAAGTAGTGGACATTGACCACGGCGGTCTCGACCCCGGCGGCGGCCAGGCGGTCGAGCATATGGTCGATCAGCGCCCGGCCATTGACCTCGACCAGGGCCTTGGGCCGGTCGTCGGTCAGGGGGCGCATGCGGGTGCCGAGGCCGGCGGCCAGCACCATGGCGGTTTTCGGTGCGGTGCTCACGCGCGAGCCTCCATCGGGACGTGGCGGTCGAGCCAACGCTTCAGGTCGGCCAGGGCCGGGTCGGTCAGGCAGGCATGCAGGTAGCGCCACAGGCGGGGCAGCATGGACTCGTATTTCGGCTTGTGGTCGCGGATCACCAGCCGGGCGAAGATGCCGATGATGCGGGCGACATTGAGCGCGCCGAGCGCGTGGTAGTCGGCCAGGAATTGCTTGCGGTCGAGGCTCGGATGGGCGGCGAGGTAGCGGTCCAGCGCACGCCGCTCAATTTCCGGTGACACATCCCGCCGCGCGTCATGCAGCAGCATGGAGAAATCCCAGGCGCGGTGGGCGCGCAGGGCGTCCTGGAAGTCGATGAGGCCGACGCGGGCAGGGCCCTCGCGGTCCGGCAGCCAGATCAGGTTCTCGGCGTGATAGTCGCGGTGGCAGAACACCTCGGCGCCCTTTTCGCCGCGCTCGCGGATCGGGGCCCAGACCATGTTCCAATCGGCCAGGGCGTCGTCGTCGAAATCGAGCGAGGTGCGCAGCCGGGGCAGCCATTCGGTGAACAGGTCGGCGGCTTGCGTGAGAACCAGATCGTCATAGGTCAGCAGCGGCCAGTCGATGCCGTCACTGACCAGCCGGCCCGGCGGCTTTGTGGCGTGCAGCACGATCAGGGCGTCAACGGCGGCGTCATAAAGCTCGGCCTCATCGGCCCCGCCGGCGATCTCGGAGGCGTAGAGTCCGTCGCCAAGGTCTTCGATCACCGCCAAGCCGGCCGGGGCGTCGAAGGCGATGATGCCCGGCGCCGACAGGCCGAGCGATGTCAGGTAGCGCGCGCAGGCCACGAAGGCGTCGACCCGGCCGGCGGCCAGGCGGTAGGCGGCGTTGAAACCCAGGGCCAGCCGCTCCTCGCGGGTGGCGCCGGGGGGGCAGGGGGCGGTCTCGGCCTTGGGCGGCTGGTCCATGAAGATCAGCGTGCCGCCGTCCGGCAGATGCAGCCGCTCATAGGCCCGCGTCGAAGCGTCGCCGGTCAACGGCTGCCGGCGAGCCGAGCCATAGCCGTGGTCGTCCAGGAATCGCGCCTTCAGCGCCTCGCGGTCGGAACTCAAAGGGGGTCGTCCTCTGTCGTGTCAGGGTGTGTATAGCCAGCGTTGGGTCATGTCCCCAAGCCCTTCCCCCGCTGGCGGGGGAAGTGGCCTGAGATGCGCAGCATCGAAGGTCGATGGGGGTCCTTGCGGCGGTAGCGGATGGCCCAGCCGTGGGAAAGGGCCCCCAACGGGCCTCCAGCTTCGCTGTCGACCCACTTCCCACGCGAGCGGGGGAAGGGCTTAGCCTTCGAACGGCTGATCTGGTTTCAGCGGCAACACACGCTCCACATACCCCTTCAGCGCCTCGCAGCTGTCGCCGTCCACTGCCCCGGCCGGGATCAGCGGCCCGATGGTCACCTCAAACCGCCGCCCCCGCTTGTTCAGCAGTTCGTGGAAGAGGGTGATGTCCCTCAGTTCCGGCGAGAAGCGGTTGAAGAAATGGAACAGGGTCGCCCACGGCCCCGCCACATGCACCGGCAGCACCGGGGCCTTGTACTTTGCGGCCACCGAGAGGGCGGTCGGCATCCAGGGCTTGTCGGTCAGCGCGCCGTCGGGGGCGCGGATGGCCAGGCGGCCGGAGGGGAAGACCATCAGCGCGCGCTCGGCCTCCATGGCCTCGCGGGTCATGGCCAGTGTGACGCGGGTGCGGTCTCGGGTGCGCTTGGCGTCGACCCATTCGACCGGGATCAGCACCTCATCGAAACGCGGGGCGACCCGGTGGGCGTCGCTGTTGGCGTAGAAAACGATGTCCGGCCGGGCGACCTTCAGGGCGTCATAGACCGCCACCCCGTCGGCGATGCCGGTCGGGTGGTTGGCGACGATGACCAGCCGGCCGGTGGGCGGCACATGCTCCAGGCCGCGCACGGCGACCTTCATGTCCAGCAGGGCCGAGACGTAGTCCAGCGCCGCCCGGCCGCCCATCGGGGCGATGGTGTCCGCCATCCGCACGGCCTTGCCGTAGTCGAGCAGGCGATAGAGCGGCGGGCGCAGCAGCGGCCAGGCCCAGGAGCCGGACAGCTTGGGCGCGCGCTCCTCGATCAGCACGTCGACGATGTGATTGCGCCCCAGCGACATGCTGCGAGCCTAGGCGCCGATTACGCCCGGATCAATGGCGAGCGCTACAGCGCCGGAACCGCCAGCACCGGCCGGCGGGTGGCGCGCACCACCTGTTCGGTGACGCTGCCGCGCAGGGCGTCGAGGATGCCGTGCCGGCCGACCGTGGCCATGACGATCAGGTCGGCGGCTGCCTCGTCGGCGGCGGTCAGGATGGCCGAGGCGACCGGACCTTCGGCCCGCATCTGGCGCACCCGCCCGGTCGGGCCCTCGGTCAGGCCCGGCGGCAGGTTCAGGACCGGCCAGTCCGGCCCGACATGCAGCAGGTGGAAGATCGCCTCGTCGCAGCCCAGTTGCCGGGCCAGGTCGAAGGCCGCGGCCAGGGCGGCGTCGGCTCTGGGCATGGAATCGACGGGGACCAGCACCTGGCGCAGGCTGATCCGACCGCTGAGCGGATCAGCCAGGCCCGCCCCGGCGACCGGGATGAACAGGCTGGGCGTGCGAATGGCGGCGGCGATGGCTTGAGCCTGGGATTGGCGCGGCCAGCCGGCGGGGCCGTCGGCGCCGTGGGTGGCCATCACCACAAGGTCGCAGGCCTGCCGGTCCAGGAAATGCCCGACGCCGCGAACCAGATCGCCGCCGCCGATATCGACCTTGGCGACCTGCAGCCCGAGGGTCTCGGACACGGCGGTCGCGGGCGCGTCGTGGGGCAGGCGGCCCCATTCGGCCAGGGTGGCGCGAACCTGCGGAAACCCCGTCCACTGATGGCCGGCCCGGCCGGAATGGGATTCTGAATGGACGACCGACAGGCTGCCCGGCCCAGACAAGGCGATAGCCAGGGCCGCCCGGAAGGCGCTGTCGCCGTCCGCCGTCAGGTCGGTGGCGTGAAGGATGTCGCGAAACGGTGGGGTCATCGCTGGCTCCAGACTGGAGCGACTTCATGGACCCTTGCCGGTTCGGGCGACTTGATCCAGAGCAAGACGGTCCCGCTTTCGCCGGAATTAGACCTGAGGCTGACACGATGACCTCGAACAAGATCCTCGTCCTCTGCCTGGCCGCCGCCGTCCTGCCGATGTCGGGCTGCGTCACCAAGGTCGTCACCGCGCCGATCAAGGCAGTGGGCTGGGGCATCGACAAGGTCACCACCAGCCAGGCCGAGGCTGACCGCAAGCGCGGGGCCGAGATCCGCAAGCGCGAGAAGTTCTGCCGCAAGCATCCTGACCGCTGCTGACCTTCGACCGCTTGGAAATATCGGCAGCTTGGAAAGATGGGACGGTGGGGGCAGACTGGCCCGATGATCCGCGCCTCGACCCTGCTCGCCCTCGCTTTGGCAACCGGCCTGGCCGCCTGCGCGCCCATCGACATCCCGGCCCCGCCGATTGGCCCTACCGCCGCTTCCGGCGCGGACGATGGCGCCGCCAGCCGGCAGGAGGTTGAGAAGCGGGAGCGGCGGCTGGCCCGCAAACGCGACAAGGCCTGCGAGAAGCATCCCGAACGCTGTTAAGCCGGCAGCCTGTTTTGGGGGAAGAACTCATGAAGCGTCTGGCGTTGAGTTTACTACTGGTCCTCGCCACGGCGGGTCTGGGCGGCGCTGGCGGGTCCACGTCCGATCCGGTGACCATCACCGTCGAGGCCGCCCGCATCGACGCCATCCTCGACAAGTCCAACTGGGTGTCCCCCAGTCTCAATGGATCGGGCGGTTCGGGTCCGGCCCTGTACCTGGTGTCGTTCCGCGACTGTCCAGGCTGCCGGTTCTTTGAAAAGCAGCAGATGCCCGGGCTGCTGGCGGCGGGGGTCGATATGCGGGTCATCATGTTCGCCCGGCCTGATGTCTCGACGATAAGACAGTCGACCAAGGCCGAGCGGGCGACGGTGGCCGAACTGTGGATCAACCGCGACTGGACGCTGCTGCAGCGTTGGCTGAATGTCACCCCGGCGGGGTGGGAGGCCAAGGGCGTACCGCCGGCCGACGGCGATGCGGACCGCGAAAAGGCGTTGAACATCTCCGCCAAGGTGGCTGACGCCCTGATGGATTTGACCGGCGAAAACGGCTTGATCCCGGCGGTGCCTCTGCTGATCTGGCATGACCGGGACGGCCGCCTTCGAGCCTGCCACTGCGACAAGGCCAAGGCTCTGGCCACCATGCGCGGCGAGTTGGGACTGCCGTAACCTTCCTGTCTCGACCACCGAACCTGCCAGTCTGAACCTACCAGTCTGAAGCCTGAGGATCTGCCTGTGCGCATGCTGTTCGCCGGACTGCTGATCTGCCTGAGCCTGACCGGCTGCGCGGCCAAGGCGGCGGGCGAGCCCGTGACCCTGACCGCCGACGCGGCCCAGGCGGGCCGGCTGCTGGACCGGGCCGGGTGGGTGTCACCCGGTTTGAAAGGCCCTGCGCTCTACCTGGTGTCGTTCCGGGACTGCCCCGGCTGCCAGTTCGTCGAGCAGCGGCTGTTTCCCCGGCTGCGGGCCGAGGGGATCGACACCCGGGTCATCGTCTTCGCCCGGCCCGACATCGCGGTGATCAAGCAGTCGACCCCCGCCGAGCGGGCGACGGTGGAGCAGCTGTGGCTGACCCGCGACTGGAGCCTTTTACAGACGTGGCTGGCGGCGGATTCCGCCGCCTGGACCGCCCCCGGCCTTCCGCGCGGCGAGCGGGACCCGGCCCGCGCCAAGGCCCTGGCGGAAGGGCGCCTCACCGCCGAGACCCTGATGAAGCTGGCGACCAAGGCCGGGCTGAGCCCCGGCACGCCGCTCCTGATGTGGCGTGATGGCGGCGGGCGGCTGCGGGCCTGCCATTGCACCTCCCCGCAGGCTTTCGCGGTGCTGCGCGGGGAACTGGGACTGAAATAGCGACTACCCCTAGCGCTGCCCTACGTTCTCGCCCATTTCGGGGCCTGACGAGCAGGCGAGGGACCGCGTGGATCCGATCATTACCGTTTCTGGGGTCGCCAAGACCTACAAGGGCGGCTTCGAGGCGCTCAAGCCCACAGACCTTGAGATACGGCGCGGCGAGATCTTCGCCCTGCTGGGCCCCAACGGAGCGGGCAAGACCACCCTGATCTCCATCATCTGCGGCATCGTCAAGGCCAGCGCCGGGACTGTCGTGGCCGATGGCCATGATATCGTCCGCGACTACCGCGCCGCCCGCCAGACCATCGGGCTGGTGCCGCAGGAGCTGACCACCGACGCCTTCGAAAGCGTCTGGGCCACCGTCCGGTTCAGTCGCGGCCTGTTCGGCAAGCCGCCCAACCCGGCCTATCTGGAAAAGCTGCTCAAGGACCTGTCGCTCTGGGACAAGAAGGACGAGCGGATCATGGCGCTGTCCGGCGGCATGAAGCGGCGGGTGATGATCGCCAAGGCGCTGTCTCACGAGCCCACTATTCTTTTCCTGGATGAGCCCACCGCCGGGGTCGATGTCGAGCTGCGCCGCGACATGTGGCAGATGGTCCGCCGGCTGCGCGAAACCGGCACGACCATCCTGCTGACCACCCACTATATCGAGGAGGCCGAGGAGATGGCCGACCGGATCGGGGTGATCAACAAGGGCGAGATCGTCATCGTCGAGGAGAAGGCCGAGCTGATGCGCAAGCTGGGCCGGCGCGAGCTGACCCTGCATCTGCAGGCGCCGCTTTCGGTGCTGCCGGCCGGGCTGGAGACCTGGGACCTGACCCTGGCCGACGACGGTAACAGCATCGTCTACGCCTTCGACGCCCAGGCGGCGGAGACCGGCATCTCGGCCCTGATCCGGCGGCTCGCCGAACTGGGGCTGGACTTCAAGGACCTGCAGACCCGCGAAAGCTCGCTGGAGGAAATCTTCGTCAGCCTGGTGAGAGGAGCGGCGCAATGAACGGTCCCAATCTGAACCTTCACGGAATCTGGGCCATCTACCGCTTCGAAATGGCCCGCACCTTCCGCACCCTGATGCAGTCGATCATCGCCCCGGTGATCTCGACCTCGCTGTATTTCGTGGTCTTCGGCTCGGCCATTGGCAAGAAGATGGGGATGATCGACGGCGTGCCCTACGGCGCCTTCATCGTGCCCGGCCTGATCATGCTGCCGATCCTGACCGAGAGCCTGTCTAACGCCTCGTTCGGCATCTACATGCCCAAATGGTCGGGGACGATCTACGAGCTGCTGTCGGCGCCGGTCAGCTGGATCGAATCCCTGGTCGCCTATGTCGGGGCGGCGGCGTCCAAGTCGGTGATGCTGGGCGTGATCATCCTGGCCACGGCCCGGCTGTTCGTGCCGTTCCATATCGCCCATCCGGTGGTCATGGTCGGCTTCCTGCTGCTGACCTCGGTGACCTTCAGCCTGTTCGGCTTCATCATCGGGGTCTGGGCCGACGGCTTCGAGAAGCTGCAGATCGTGCCCAGCCTGATCATCGCCCCGCTGACCTTCTTAGGGGGCACCTTCTATCCGATCAGCGTGCTGCCGCCGCTCTGGCAGAAGATCACCCTGTTCAACCCGGTGGTCTATCTGATCAGCGGTTTCCGCTGGTCCTTCTATGGCAAGTCGGACGTCAGCGTGGGCCTGAGCATCGCCGCCACGGTCGGCTTCATGCTGCTCTGCCTGGGCGTGGTGCGTTGGATCTTCGCCACGGGATGGCGGTTGAAGGCGTAGCCCAACCTTAGCCATCGCCCGAGGCCATCGCAAACCCTGCCGTGTATTTCGATGTATTGTCGCGCCGATTGCGGACCGCGTTCGGCCGTCAGGAATGTATTGACGCCCGAGCCATAAATGTTTTGAGCCCCCAATGAGGCGTCTTGTCGCATATGGTTTCTAATGTATTCTCGCCCGAGAGGGGGAGTGTCCGCCCATTTTGGGTAGACCTTGGGGAAAGCTGCTGCACTCGTAATATTGCCCAAAGCGGGTAAGCGGAGCATCGATCTCCGGTCGCCGCGACTTGTGCGGTGTTTCGCGTTTGCCAGGCCGTTCCAACCCTCTCACACGACGCAACAGGCGCCCTTCGGCGGTCGCCTAGATTCGAAGAGAGAAGGTCTGACCCATGCCCATTAGCCCGATCAACGGTTCCCCGAACGCCGACACCCTCACCGGCACGAGCGCCGACGACGTCATCAACGGCCTGGGCGGCAACGACAAGATCGACGGCGGCGCGGGTAACGACACGATCGACGGCGGCGACGGCGCCGACATCATCAAGGGCGGCGACGGCAACGACACCATCACCGGCGGCAAGGGCGACGACAACATCGTCGGCGGCGCCGGCCAGGACACCGCCATCTTCGCCAGCACCAGCATCGCCGCGGCCTCGACGGGCGGCGCGCCGATCGGCAGTTGGACCAACGCTCTACTGAAGCTGACCACCGGCACGACGGACGGCACGGACATCCTCAACAGCGTCGAGAGCCTGAACTTCAACGGCCAGGTGTTCGCAGTCACCGGCTACAACAAGGACGGCCCCTACAATGTCGTGGCCAACCTCGGCGCCGACACGGCCCAGGCCGGCGACGACGGCGTGGTGGTCAGCGGCAACGTGCTGGCCAACGATTACGACGTCGACTCGCTGCTGCGGGTGACCGGCGCGCGCTCGGCCAACAGCGTCAGCCAGCCGGCCATGCCGATCAACGATCCCAAGGCCCAGGCCGGATCGTCGGTGCTGGACGTGGTCGGCGCCTACGGCACGCTCCACCTCGCCGCCGACGGAAACTATTCCTATACCTCCAGCGGCAACGGCCTCGGGGTCGACCACTTCCAGTACAGCGTCACCGACGGCGGCGTGACCCGCTGGGTGAACCTCGACATCACCGTCAATCACGTCAACCATGCGCCGGTCGCCTCCGACGCCTCGGCCTCGGGCAATGAGGACACGACGCTGTCCGGCCAGGTTTTCGCCAGGGACGCCGACCGCGACAGCCTGACCTATGCGGTCGCCTCGACCACGCAGCACGGCTCGTTGAGCTTCAACAGCGACGGGACCTACAGCTACACGCCCAACGCCAACTACCATGGCTCGGACAGCTTCGACTTCAGCGTCAGCGATGGCCATGGCGGCACGGACTACGGTCACGTCGCGATCAACGTCGCCTCGGTCAACGACGCTCCGGTGGCCGACGGTGGTGTCAGGACCAGCGGCATCCCGGAAGATGGCAGCTTCAGCCACTCCGTGGCCGGCTTCACCGTCGACCCGGACGGCGACAGCCTGACCTTCAGCCTGGTCAGCGGCCCCAGCCACGGCTCGATCAGCTTCCATACTGATGGGACCTTTACCTACATCCCCGACGCCAACTTCAACGGCTCCGACAGTTTCACCTGGAAGGCCAACGACGGGACCAGCGATTCCAACATCGCCACCTGGAGCCTGAACGTCGCTGCCGTGAACGACGCCCCCACCGCCAGCGGCGGCGCCAACAGCGGCGACGAGGACACCACCATCACCGGCCAGGTCGCCGGCGGCGATGTCGACAACGATCCCCTGACCTACAGCCTGGTGCATGGTCCGAGCCACGGCTCGATCAGCTTCCACAGCGACGGGACCTATAGCTACACCCCGGCCGCCGACTACAATGGCTCCGACAGCTTCACCTTCAAGGCCAATGACGGGACGGTCGATTCCGCCCCCGCGACGGTCAACCTGACCGTCAATCCGGTCAACGACGCCCCGGTGATCGACGAGGACATCCCTGTGGCGACCGGCGGCGGCACGTTCGGCGCCACGGACATTCCGGGCCTGACGATTACAGTCATCGGCCATGTCGGACCGCTGCAGGGACCCGTCTTCGCGAATTATAGTGGCCCAGTCACCTTCACCGACATGACTCAAGCCGGCATCCTCTACGGCGACGGCAACGCCACCCTGCAGCAGGCGGCCGACTATTCCGGCTTCAGCACCAGCTACATCAACGGCCTGGGCGACTTCCTCGGCGCCACTATTGTTCGGTTCGACTACGTGGCGCCGCCCGGCAGCAACATCGTCGCCCTGGAGGTCGATCAGGACTTCATCATCTCGTCTCCCGGTTCCACGGACCGGTATCTGGTTCACTTCCTCGGCTTTAACGATAGTCAGGCGTACGGCGCCGGCTCTTCGATTTTTTCAAATGGCAACCAGGACTACAGTGGCGGAGCCCATGTCCAGCTGACCTTTGTCCTCCTCGACTTCGCCGGGGACAAAGGGCCCAGCGAGCTTCACCTGTACAATATCAACCTCGAGACCCTCGCTGCCGCCTTTCAGTGGTTTGATAGTCTGGGCACGCCGGCTCACGTCTCGACCGGCGGCGCGGCCACTGCGCCGATTGAAGACACCCCGTTCCATGGACAGTTCCACGCCCATGACGTCGACGGCGATACGCTGACCTTCAGCCTGGTCGCGGGCCACGGCCCGGCCCACGGCTCAGCCACGGTCAATTCGGACGGCAGCTTCACCTATACGCCGGACGCCAACTACAACGGCTCCGACAGCTTCCAGTACCAGGTCAGCGATGGCCATGGCGGGACCGACACAGCGACCTACAGCTTCAACGTCGCGGCGGTGAACGACCTCCCGGTGGCGTCCGGCGCTTCGGCCTCGACCAATGAGGACACCGCCCTCAGCGGCTCGGTGCACGCCACCGACGTTGATAACGATCCTCTGACCTACAGCCTGGTCGGCGGTACGACGCACGGCTCGCTGAGCTTCAACAGCGACGGGACCTATACCTACACGCCCGCCGCCAACTACCACGGCAGCGACAGCTTCACCTTCCGCGCCAACGACGGCCACGGCAATTCCAACACCGCCACGGTGTCGATCAACGTCAACTCGGTGAACGATGTCCCGGTCGCGGCCGACGCATCGGCCTCGGGCAATGAGGACACCACCATAAGCGGCTCGGTGCACGCCACCGACGCGGATGGCGACACGCTGAACTACACGGTCGCTTCGAACCCCGCCCACGGTTCGCTGAGCTTCAACAGCGATGGAACCTACAGCTACACCCCGAACGCCAACTACAACGGCTCGGACAGCTTTGATTTCTCGGTCAGCGACGGCCACGGCGGGACCGACACCGGCCACGTCTCGATCGTCGTCAATCCGGTGAACGATCTGCCGGTGGCGGCCGACGGCTCGGCCTCGGCCCCGGAAGACACCGTCATCAGCGGCTCGGTACACGCCACTGACGTGGACGGCGACGCCCTGACCTACAGCGTCAACAGCAGCCCGAGCCATGGCTCGCTGACCCTGCACAGCGACGGGACCTATACCTACACGCCGGACGCCAACTATTTCGGCCCCGACAGCTTTGAGTTCACCGCCAATGACGGCCATGGCGATTCCAACGTCGGCACGATCTATCTGGACGTCAATCCGTCGGTGAACGACGCGCCGGTGATCACCGAGTCGATGATCAGCGCCGGCGGTGGCGTCTCTGAAGATTTCAGCGCGACGTCAAACTGCACGGCCACGGCGACGTCAGGGTTCGTGACCGCGGCAGGCGGGGACGTCGTCAATCACGGCATCAACTCCCTCGGCGCCGTCCAGTATGTCTTCAATAGCGGGGCGGCTTACGACGTCAGTTTTGATCTTGGTCAGGCCGGCGGCGGACAAAACGACCAGATGTTTATCGTCATCGATGGCCAGACTGTTGAACAGGGTAATGACGGGGGTGGACACAAGCTCTATCACTTCTCGGCGGGTGTGCATGTCATCCAGATTGTGGTGCAGGACTTCATCGACGCGTCTCCGCAGCTTGAGCTCACGCTCACCAACCTCACCATCACGGGCGGCTCGCCGCAGACCATCGACCTGACCCACGTCTCCACCGCCGAAGACACGGCGCTGTCGGGTCTGGTCCAGGCCACCGATGTCGACCATGACAACCTGACCTTCAGCCTGACGCCGACGGGCGACGCCGCGAACGGCCATGTGGTGATGGGCAGCGACGGTCATTACAGCTACACGCCGAACGCCAATTTCCACGGCTCAGACAGCTTCACCTTCCAGGTCAGCGACGGCCATGGCGGCACTGACACCTCGACAATGTATATCGACGTCACCAGTGTGAATGACCTGCCCGTGGCGTCGAACGGCTCGGCCAGCGGCGATGAAGACACCACCATCACCGGTTCGGCGCACGCCACCGACGTCGATGGCGACACCCTGACCTACAGCCTGGTCAGCGGCGCGACGCACGGCTCGCTGAGCTTCCACACTGACGGGACCTACAGCTACACGCCGGCCGCCAACTATCACGGCAGCGACAGCTTCACCTTCCGCGCCAACGACGGGACTGGCAATTCCAACACCGCCACGGTGTCGATCAACGTCAACTCGGTGAACGACGCCCCAGTGATTACGGAATCTGAAGGAGCGGCGGCGGTTGCGCTCGCGCCGAGCGCCTCCGGGGGCAATGTCGTGGTCCAGGGCCTGTCCACCACCGTGTACGCCAGCGGCTCGACCGGAACGGCCCTCAGCCACTCCATGGGACTCCTGGATTTCGGACCCGCGGCGGCGGCGGCGGCGAGCTTCACCGTCGTTGGCGATGCGAACGGTGACATATTTCTGAACTTCACCATGACGCCCGGCAACCTGGCTGACGATATTACCGTCTTCTACATCGACGGAACGGGTGTCGGCTCGTTCAGTTACCTCACGCAACCGATTGTCGGTTATCGGTTCCACGTGGGAACTGGCACCCACGTATTCACCATGGAGGTGCTGGACTATAATCAGCCGGATAGCGCGCCAGGCTCCTTTGCGGTGTCCTATGCCGCCAGCCTTGTTGATTACACCCACGTCTCCACGGCCGAAGACACCGCGCTGTCGGGTCTGGTCAAGGCCACTGATGTTGACAATGACAGCCTGACCTTCAGCCTGACGCCCACGGGCGACGCCGCGCATGGCCATGTGGTTATGGGCAGCGACGGCCACTACAGCTACACCCCGAACGCCAACTACCACGGCTCCGACAGCTTCACCGTCCAGGTCGACGACGGCCATGGCGGGACGGACACGGCAACGGTGTATGTCAATGTCACTTCGGTGAACGATGTGCCGGTCGGCCAGGTCGGCTCGTTCAGCACCAACGAAGACACTCTGCTGAGCGGCCATGTCACGGCCACCGACGCCGACGGGGACAGCCTGACCTACTCGGTCTACAACCCCGTCTCCCTGCCGAGCGGCGCTCAGGCGATCGATGTTGGCACCCGCGCGCAGCACGGCAACCTGGTGTTCAATTCGGACGGCACGTTCAGCTATACGCCGGACGCCAACTATCACGGCTCCGACAGCTTCCAGTATCGCGCCTAGGACGGGACGGCCTAGTCGTCGCCGGTGACGGTCTATTTCAACGTCGCCTCGGTGCACGAATTCCCGGTCGGCCAGACCGGGTCCTTCAGCCTGAACGAGGACAGCTTTGTCAGCGGCTCGGTGCACGCCACCGACGCCGACGGCGACGCCCTGACCTACTCGCTCGCCGGAGGCAAGTCGGCGCCCGCGGGGGCAGACGCCATCAGGGTCTCGGGAGTGCAGCACGGCCAGCTGATCTTCAACAGCGACGGGACCTTCCGCTACACGCCGGACGCCAACTATCACGGCCCCGACAGCTTCCAGTACCGGGCCTTCGACGGTCAGGACTTCTCGGCGCCGGTGACGGTCTTGCTGAACGTCAATTCGGTGAATGACGCGCCGTTGGCCAACGCGCCGGGCACGTTCAACACCGGCGAGGACGCCGCGGTCAGCGGCCATGCCAGCGGCTCCGACGCCGATAACGACACGCTGACCTGGTCCACGGTTTCGGGTCTCGACGGCCTGAGCTTCAGCAGCGACGGGTCCTGGACCTTCGACCCGACCAACAACGCCACGGCCCAGGCGCTGAACGACGGCGAAACCACCGACCTGACCTTCAGCTACCGGGCCTATGACGGGATCGCCTATTCCAACACCGTCACCGCCACCTTCCACATTACCGGGGCGACTGAAGTTCCGGTGCTCGGCACGGCGGGCAAGGACACCCTGACCGGCACGGCCTATGGCGACAGCATCAGCGGCCTGGGCGGCGACGATGTCATCACCGGCCTGGGCGGCAACGACACGCTGAACGGCAATGACGGCAGCGACAAGCTCTACGGGGGTGACGGCGCCGACATCCTGAATGGCGGCGCCGGAGTCGACACCGTCAACGGCGATGCCGGCAACGACACGCTGAACGGCGGCGACGGCAACGACACCATGGACGGCGGCGCCGGGGACGATGTCGTCTTCGGCGACGCCGGCAACGACACCGTCAAGGGTGGGACCGGCAACGACTGGGTCTATGGCGGTCTGGGCGACGACAACGTCCAGGGTGGCGAAGGCGATGACTTCGTCTATGGCGGGGCCGGCAAGGACACGCTGCTGGGCGGTCTCGGGGCGGACACCTTCGTGTTCACCGATGGCGACCTGACCGGCTCGGCCGGGACCACCGACTCGATCACCGACTTCAAGACGGCCCAGGGCGATATCCTTGACCTGCACGGCATCGACGCCAACACCGGGTTGGCCGGCGACCAGGCCTTCACCTTCGTCGGCTCGTTCAGCCACCATGCGGGCGAGATGACCCTGGCCTACAATAGCGGGACCAACCTCACGACCGTGGGTCTGGACACCAATGGCGACGGCGTGGCGGACTACCTGCTGCTGCTGAGCGGCAATGTGAACAACCCGGCCGGCTGGGTGCTGTAGAGGCGCCTCATATTGCGGGCGGACCTGTGTGCATCATCAGGAGCAGATCGCTCCGGTTCCGCGCACGGGTCCGCCCCCACTCTGTATAGTGAAGCCTAGAAAAGAGCGTTTCAGCCTGCGACAATGTGTCTTGCTGAGACTCCGGACTTCTGTATTCTCGCCCGCCGTGGGGGGCTGGTCCATTGCGGGCCGGCGCCGGGTATAGTCCGAAATCCGCGAAGAGTTGCCCAATTTGGGTATCTAGAGACACCGTCTCTATTGCAGCGTCTTTGGGCGCCGTTTCGCGCCGGCTGCGCCCAGGGCATCCCCTCGAAAACATGGTTAACGGCCAGATCCGGCCGTTTCGCTGAAGGGAATGACCGATGCCTGCACCGATCAACGGCACGCCGAACGCCGACACTCTGCCCGGCACGGCCGGCGATGACGTCATCAACGGCCTGGGCGGCAACGACCGGATCGACAGCGGCGCGGGCAATGACGTCATCAATGGCGGCGACGGCAACGATGTCATCAACGCCGGGGCGGGCAACGACACCATCACCGGGGGTCTGGGCAACGACACCATCATCGGCGGGACCGGCCAGGACACCGCCGTCTATAGCAACACCACGATCGCCGCGGCCTCGACCCATCCCGCGGCGATCGGCAGTTGGAACGGCGCGATTCTCACCCTGGCGACCGGCGCCGAGGGGACCGACACCCTCAACCAGGTCGAGAGCCTGAACTTCAACGGCCAGGTGTTCGCCGTCACCGGCTACAACGGCACGACCCCCTTCAACGTCGTCGCCAACCTGGGGGCCGATAGCAACAGCGGCAATGACGGCGGCATCTACCTCAGCGGCAACGTCCTGGCCAATGACTATGATGTCGACTCGCAGCTCGCCGTTACTGGAGCCCGGTCGGCCAACAGCGTGAGTCAGCCGGCTTTCCCGATCGACGACCCCAAGGCCCAGGCCAACGACTTCATCACGGTCGGGGGCCACTACGGCATACTGCACATCTACGCCGACGGACATTACGACTACCACGCCATCCTCGGCAGCGGTGTTGATCACTTCCAATACAGCGTCACCGATGGCGGCGTGGCCCGCTGGGTCAACCTCGACATCACCGTCAACCACGTCAACCGCCTGCCGGTGGCCCAGAGCATCCTGGCCGGGGGCGATGAGGACACGGTGATCACGGGTTCGGTCGTCGGCACCGACGCCGACAACGATCCGCTGACCTTTGTGCTTGTGTCGGGTCCTGACCATGGTTCGCTGACCTTCCACAGCGATGGGACCTACAGCTACACGCCCGACGCCGACTACAGCGGCGGCGACGGCTTCCTCTTCAAGGTCAATGACGGCCATGGCGATTCCAACACAGCCTTCGTCGCTCTGACGATCGATGCGGTGAACGACGCCCCGGTGCTGCAGGATGTCTCCACGGGCATTCTCGAAGACCAGTCCACGAGCTTCACGGACCTCGATTTCCTGCGTAACGCGATTACGTTCGACAACGATAGCGAGCGGCTGACCTACGCCCTGGTCAGCGGCCCCAGCCACGGCTCCCTCGACTATCATAGCGACGGAACCTTCACCTACACGCCGGACGCCGACTACAACGGCACGGACTCGTTCACCTTCAAGGCCAACGACGGCAACGCCGACTCCAACGTCGCGACCTGGACCTTCGGCATCGAGCCGGTGAACGACGCTCCCGTCGCCAACTACGCCAGCGTCAGTGCAACCGAAGACACCGTGCTGACCGGCGCGGTCTCGGCCAGCGACGTCGATCATGACAAGCTGATCTACAGCCTGGTCAGCGGCCCGGCGCACGGCTCGCTGGTCTTCCACAACGACGGCACCTACAGCTACACCCCGGACGCCGACTACAACGGCTCGGACCAGTTCACCTTCAAGGCCAACGACGGGACGGTCGATTCCGGGACGGAAACGGTCGCCATCTACATCGAGCCGGTAAACGACGCCCCGACCGCCAGCGGCGGCGCCAACAGCGGCGACGAGGACACCACCATCAGCGGCCAGGTCGCCGGCGGCGATGTCGACGACGACAAGATCTCGTTCCATGTGGTGTCGGGACCGGCGCACGGCTCGCTGAGCTTCAACCTCGACGGCAGCTACAGCTACACGCCGAACGCCGACTTCAACGGTTCCGACAGCTTCACCTTCGCCAGCAACGACGGCGCGGTGGATTCAGCGCCGGCCACGGTCAGCCTGACCGTCAACCCGGTGAACGACGCCCCGGTCGCCGGCGACGGCTCGGCTTCGGGCAACGAGGACTCGAACATCACCGGCTCGGCGCACGCCAGCGACGTCGACCATGACAACCTGAGCTATTCGCTGGCCTCCCAGGCTCAGCACGGCTCGGTCAGCCTGGGCAGCGACGGCAGCTACACCTACACGCCGAACGCCAACTACCATGGCTCCGACAGCTTCGACTTCCAGGTCAGCGACGGCCACGGCGGGACCGACTACGGCCACATCACGATCAATGTCGCCTCGGTCAACGATTTGCCGGTGGCGGCCGACGCTTCGGCCTCGCTGGCTGAGGACGGCTCGGTCTCCGGCACGCTGAGCGCCACCGACGCCGACGGTGACGCCCTGTCCTTTTCGGTCGCCTCGAACCCGGCGCACGGCTCGCTGAGCCTGGGGACCGACGGTCACTACGTCTACACCCCGAACGCCAACTACCACGGCGCCGACAGCTTCGACTTCACGGTCAGCGACGGTCACGGCGGGACCGACACCGGCCATGTCGCCATCACCATCACCTCGGTGAACGACGCCCCGGTCGGCAATGTCGGCTCGTTCAGCGGCGCCGAGGACAGCAACATCACCGGGACCGTCACCGCCAACGACGTGGACGGCGACCACCTGACCTATTCGATCTACAACCCCGTCTCCCTGCCGAGCGGCGCCCAGGCGATCAGCGTCGGGGTCCGCGCCCAGCATGGCGGTGTCGTGTTCCACTCGGACGGCTCGTTCGTCTACACGCCGGACGCCAACTATCACGGCTCTGACAGCTTCCAGTTCCGCGCCTTCGACGGCACGGTGTTCTCCGCACCGACCACGGTTTATCTGAACGTCAGCTCGGTGAACGACGTCCCGGTCGCCCAGACCGGCTCGTTCAGCATCAATGAGGACAGCTTCCTCAGCGGCTCGGTGCACGCCACCGACGCCGACGAGGATCGCCTGACCTTCTCGCTCTACTCGTCCGCGCCCTCAGCGCCGGGCGGGTCGGACGCCACGCCGCCCAGCATAGGGACGCAGCACGGCCGCCTGTCCTTCCAGTCGAACGGGACCTTCTTCTACACGCCGGACGCCAACTATCACGGCTCCGACAGCTTCCAGTACCGGGCCTTCGACGGTCAGGCCTATTCGGCGCCGACCACGGTCTACATCAACATCAACTCGGTGAATGACGCGCCCGTCGCCAACGCGCCCGGGACGGTCAACACCGGCGAGGACACCGCCATCAGCGGTCAGGCCAGCGGCTCGGACGTGGACCTCGACAGCCTCACCTGGTCGCTGGTCAGCGGCCTCGACGGCCTGAGCTTCAGCTCCGACGGCGCCTGGACCTTCAACCCGAACAGCAACGCGACGGCCCAGGCCCTGGACGGCGGCCAGACGGCCGACCTGACCTTCAGCTACCGCGCCTATGACGGGACCGCCTATTCCGAACCGGTCACCGCGACCGTCCATGTCATCGGGGCGGACGAGGCCCCGATCAACGGCACGGGCGCGCGGGATATCCTGAACGGCACGGCCTATGGCGAGACCATCAACGGCCTGGCCGGCGCCGACGACCTCTATGGTCTTGGCGGCAATGACACGATCAACGGCGGCGACGGCAATGACAAGCTGTTCGGCGGCGATGGCGCTGACACGCTGAACGGCAACGCCGGCAACGACACCGTCAACGGTGAGGCCGGCGACGACACGCTGAACGGCAACGACGGCAACGACACCATGGACGGCGGCGACGGAAACGACACCGTCGATGGCGGCGCGGGCATCGATATCGTCAAGGGTGGGGCCGGCAACGACCATGTCTACGGCGGCCTGGGCAACGACAACGTGCAGGGCGGCCTGGGCGACGACTTCGTCTACGGCGGCGCGGGTACGGACACGCTGGCCGGCGGCGCGGGCGCGGACACCTTCGTCTTCGCCGACGGTGACCTGACCAACTCGGCGGCCACCACCGACACCATCGTCGACTTCAAGACCGCGCAGGGCGACATCCTCGATCTGAGCGCCATTGACGCCAACACTGGCCTGGGCGGCAACCAGGGCTTCAGCGTGGTGGGCTCGTTCAGCCACACGGCCGGCGAACTGACCCTCAGCTACAACGGCGGGACCAACGTCACGACCGTGGCCATGGACACCAACGGCGACGGCGTGGCCGACTACCTGCTGCAGCTGTCCGGCAACGTGTCCAGCACGGCAGGCTGGGTGCTTTAAGCCAGAACCGGCCCAAACCCATCGACCTTCACAGCCGGCGCTAGATCCTTTCAGGTTTTGATGGAATCATCAAAACCTGGCAAAAAGGGTCTAGAGTCAAAAGTTTAGAGCATGTCCGGGCGGGCGAACCGCATACACTTCGCCCTAACATGCTCTAGCGCCGGCTGTGCTATTTGCAGGCCATGACAGAGACCGCGTCCTCCATCCCCGCCCTGATGAGCCAGGCCGTCGCCGCCTATCAACGGGGCCGGCTGGAGGAGACGCGGCGGCTGTGCGGCCAGGCGTTGCATCTTGATCCCGACCTGTTCGACGCCCTGCACCTGCTGGGGGTGACAGAAGCCCGCTCCGGCGCCTGGCCGATCGCCGAGCTGCTGCTGGGCCGGGCTCTGCGCCTGAAGCCGGGTCATGCCGAGGTGGCGATCAACCTGGCCAACCTGCTGCGCGAGCAGCGGCGCCATAACGAAGCCATCGCCGCCTATGACGCCCTGCTGGGCCAGCATCCCAAGCATGCGGCCGCCTGGCTGGGGCGGGGACGCTCGCTGGCGGCGCTGGGCCATCCGGGCGACGCGGTGGCGTCTTTTGACCGCGCCATTGCCGCCAATCCCAAGGGCGAAGAGGCCTTCTACTTCCGCGCCCTCAGTCAGAAGGCCCTGGGCCGGCTCGAGGCGGCCCTGGCCAGCTATGGCGGGGCCATCGCCCTGCGGCCCAACTTCGCCGCCGCCCTCTGCAACCGTGGCAACCTGCTGCGCGAGCTGAAGCGTTGGGACGAGGCCGGGACCAGCTTCGACGCCGCCCTGGCCGCCGACCCGGGCCTGATTCCCGCCCTGATCGGCCGGGCGGCCCTGCGTCAGGAGCAGGACGACCTGCCGGGCGCCCTGGCCGATCTGGACCAGGCCGTGACCCTCGCCCCCGGCCATATCGAGGCCCGCACCAACCGCGCCATCCTGCTGATCGCGGTGGGCCGCCAGGCCGAGGCCCTGGCCGACTGCGACCAGGTGCTGGCCCAGGCGCCCAGCGATATCTCGGCCCAGCGCAGTCGCGGTACGGTGATGGCCGGCCTCAACCGCTATGAGGAGGCCGTCGAGGCGTTCGGCAAGGTGCTGGCCGCCGAGCCCGACGACCTGGCCGCCCTGATCAATCGGGGCTCGGCCCTGCGTCAGCTGGGACGGCACAAACTGGCCCTGGTCGACTATGACCGCGCCCTGGTCCTGAGCCCCGACCAGGCCGACGCCCTCAACAACCGCGGCAACCTGCTGCGCGAGTTGGGCCGCAACGGCGAAGCGGCGGCCGCCTATGACCGCCTGCTGGGCATACATCCGCAGTTCCGCCGTGTGCTGGGCAACCGCACCAACGCCGAACTGCTGGCCTGCGACTGGAGCCATTATCCGGAAGCGCCGGACGAGCTGGCCGCCGCCACCCGGGCCGGCGAGGCCGTCGACATGCCGTTCGCCTTCCTGGCCCACTCCACCGATCCAGCCGACCAGCTGGCCTGCGCCGCCAACTGGACGCGGGACCGCTATCCGCCTGCCGCCCAGCCGCTGTGGACCGGCGAGCGCTACAAACACGACAAGATCCGGCTGGCCTATCTGTCGGCTGACTTCCACTACCACCCGATGGCGCACCTGATGATGCGGCTGTTCGAGACCCATGACAGGGAGCGGTTTGAAGTAACAGCCCTGTCGTTCGGGCCAGCCAGCGACCACCCGATCCGCAAGCGGCTGGAGGCGGCCTTCGACCGGTTTGAGGATGTCTCGGCCCTGTCCGATATCGAACTGGCCCAGCGGGTGCGGGCGCTGGAAATCGACATCGCCATCGACCGCAAGGGCTTCACCCAGAACGCCCGCACCGGCGTCTTCGCCTTCCGGCCCGCCCCGCTGCAGGTGAACTACCTGGCCTATCCGGGCGGCATGGGGGCGCCCTATATCGACTACCTGATCGCCGACCCGACCATCGTGCGGCCGGGCGACGAGAAATTCTATTTAGAGAAGGTGGTCCGGCTGCCGGACACCTATCAGGCCACGGACAACCAGCGGGCCATCGACCCGGCGGCCCCCAGCCGCGCCGACTGCGGCCTGCCGGAAACCGGCTTCGTGTTCTGCTGCTTCAACAACAACTACAAGATCCTGCCGCCGCTCTACGACGTCTGGATGCGGCTGCTTAAGGCGACGCCCGGCTCCGTCCTGTGGCTGCTGGGCAAGGACAAGGGCGCAGCGGCGAACCTGCGGCGCGAAGCCGAGGCGCGGGGCGTCTCCGGCGAGCGCATCGTGTTTGGTCCGTACCAGGAGATGGGCGCCCACCTGGCGCGGCACGCCCATGCCGACCTCTTCCTCGACACCTTCCCCTTCAACGCCCACACCACCGCCAGCGACGCCCTCTGGGCCGGGCTGCCGGTGCTGACCTGTCAGGGCGAGACTTTCGCGAGCCGCGTGGCGGCCAGCGTGCTGAACGCCATCGGGCTGCCCGAGCTGATCACAGACAGCTTCGAAGCCTACGAAGCCATGGCGCTGCGGCTGGCGACGCATCCTGCTGAGTTGGCGGCGCTGAAGGCCAGGCTGCAAGCCAATCGAACAGCCACGGCTCTCTTCGACAGCGACCGCTTCCGCCGCCACTACGAGGCGGCGCTGGTGACGATGTACGAACGGCAGATGGCGGGGTTGCCGCCGGAAGCGTTTGACGTCGCGCCGATTCCGTGGCGGTGACGGCCATCCCCGTGGGCGGCATGGGATGTGGGTTTAAACTTGGAAGGAAGATAGGGGAGAGAAGAAGAGGAAGCGACAGTGCTTCCCTGAGCCACTCGCTCGTCTGCCAGCCGATTGGGTCGAGGCGCTTTGCGCCTCAATGAATTCCGGCCTTGAAGGCGGCCCCCGGCGGTTCGCCCTGGCGCGGCCCCTTGCGCTTCTTCTCTCCCTTATCTTTCTTCCCGCCCCACTTTGCGCAGATCGTGCGAGACGCCGCGCCTGGCGAACACGCGCCGTTCGTGCTTTTCGTGGTCAATCCATCCGGCCATCGACAAGCCTAGCCCCGGACAGCGCCCCGGCCTAAAAGGCCCGCCTGTCCGCACTTCTTCAGGAGCGCCGCCATGCGCGAGATCGCCCATTTCATCAACGGCGCCAGCTTCACCGGCGCGTCCGGCCGGTTCGGCGATGTGTTCAATCCCAACACCGGTGAGGTCCAGGCGCGGGTGCAGTTCGCCACCTCGGCGGAAATGGACCAGGCGGTCGCCGCCGCCAGCGCCGCCCATGTCGGCTGGTCGCAGACCAACCCGCAGCGCCGCGCCCGGGTGATGTTCGAGTTCAAGCGCCTGGTCGAGGCCAACATGCAGGACCTGGCCGAGATGCTCTCGTCCGAGCACGGCAAGGTCATCGCCGACTCCAAGGGCGACATCCAGCGCGGGCTGGAAGTCATCGAGTTCGCCTGCGGCATCCCCCATGCCCTGAAGGGCGAATACACCGAGGGCGCCGGGCCGGGCATCGACGTCTATTCCATGCGCCAGTCGCTGGGCGTGGTCGCCGGCATCACCCCGTTCAACTTCCCGGCCATGATCCCGATGTGGATGTTCGGCGTGGCCATCGCGGTCGGCAACACCTTCATCCTCAAGCCGTCCGAGAAGGACCCGTCGGTGCCGGTGCGTCTGGCCGAGCTGATGATGGAAGCCGGCGCTCCCGCCGGCGTTCTGAACGTCGTGCACGGCGACAAGGCGGCGGTCGACGCCATCCTGCAGCACGACGATATCAAGGCGGTCAGCTTCGTCGGGTCGAGCGACATCGCCCACTACGTCTATTCGCAGGGCACGCTGCACAACAAGCGGGTCCAGGCGATGGGCGGCGCCAAGAACCATGGCATCGTCATGCCCGACGCCGACCTCGACCAGGTGGTGAAGGATCTGTCGGGCGCCGCCTTCGGCTCGGCCGGCGAGCGCTGCATGGCGCTGCCGGTCGTGGTGCCGGTGGGCAAGACGGTGGCCGATGAACTGCGCAAGCGGATGATCGCCGAAATCGACACCCTCAAGGTCGGCCTCTCCAACGACGCCGACGCCCAGTATGGCCCGGTGGTCAGCGCCGCCCACCGCCAGAAGATCGCCGACTACATCCAGATCGGTCAGGACGAGGGCGCCGAGCTGGTCGTCGACGGCCGCGATTTCAAGCTGCAGGGCTACGAGCAGGGCTTCTTCATCGGCCCGAGCTTCTTCGACGGCGTGAAGCCCGGCATGAAGACCTATCAGGAAGAAATTTTCGGCCCCGTGCTGCAGATGGTCCGGGCCGACAATTTCGAGGAAGCGCTCGAGCTGCCCAGCAAGCACCAATACGGCAACGGCGTGGCCATCTTCACCCGCAACGGCCGCGCGGCCCGCGAGTTCGCCGCCCGGGTCAATGTCGGCATGGTCGGCATCAATGTGCCGATCCCGGTGCCGGTCGCCTACCACACCTTCGGCGGCTGGAAGCGGAGCGCGTTCGGCGACACCAACCAGCATGGGATGGAAGGGCTGAAGTTCTGGACCAAGGTCAAGACCGTCACCGCCCGCTGGCCCGAGGGGATGACGGACGACTCGGCGTTTGTGATTCCGACGATGAAATAAAGCCCTTCCCCCGCTGGCAGGGAAGTGGGCCGACAGCGAAGCTGGAGGGTCGTTGGGGGCCCTTGCGGCGCTGGCCGGCGCGCCGGACTCTCCTGCAAGGACCCCCAACGACCTTCGTCGCTGCGCGCCTCAGGCCACTTCCCCCGCCAGCGGGGGAAGGGCTTGGGTCGCTAGCTCGCTCGTCAACCTGTCCAGCACGAGCCGTCCCGCTCTGGTCGCCCTCAGGCGTTGCGGGTCGTCGGCCAACAGCCCGGCCTCGACGAAACCCCGCACCGACGCCGCCGTCAGCCCCAGCGCCGTCACCTCCTCCAACCCCACCCCAGCGTCGATGCGCAGGCCCATCAGCAGGCGTTCTTCGGCCGCCTCGATCGGGCTGAGCGGCTCGATCAGTTCGAAGCCGGTCTCCGCCCCTTCGACCAGGGCGATGTAGTCGGTGATGCCCGCCGCGCTCTGGGTGGCGGTGCGAGCGCCCTTCAACGTCAACCGGCCATGCGCCCCCGGCCCCGCCCCGACATAGTCATGGCCCTGCCAGTAGACGAGGTTGTGGCGCGAGCGGGCCGCTTCGCCGCGGGCGTGGTTGGAGACCTCGTAGGCGTCGTAGCCGGCGGCTTCGAGGACGTCCTGGGTGGCTTCGAAGAGGGCGGCGCCGAGGTCGGCATCGGGAGGTGTCCAGGTTCCGCGCTTCACCGCCCGGTCGAAGGCGGTGCCGGCCTCGATGGTCAGCTGGTAGGGCGAGACGTGCTCGGCGCCCAGGTCCAGGGCCTGGGTCAGCTCGGCGCGCCAGCCGGCCTCGGTCTGGCCGGGGCGGGCGTAGATCATGTCGACGGAGAGGCGCGGGAAGGCGGCGCGGGCGCGCTCGGCGGCGCGGATGGCCTGGGCGGCGTCGTGGTTGCGGCCGAGGAATTTCAGGGCCTCGTCATCGAGCGACTGCAGGCCGAGCGACAGACGGTTGACGCCCGCGTCAGCGAAGGCGGCGAAGCGGCCCGATTCAGCGTCGGTCGGGTTGGCCTCAAGGCTGATTTCCAGATCGGGGTCAGCGTCCCAGAGGCGCTTGCAGAGGGTGATCATCTCGCCGGCCTGGTCAGGGTCCATCAGCGAAGGGGTGCCGCCGCCGAAGAAGATAGACTTCAACTGGCGCGGGCCGGTCAGGGCGCGCTGGCCCTCCAGGTCGGCCAGGATGGCCTGGGCCAGCGCCGCCGGCTGGTCGCCGCCGCGATGGCGCACGACGTTGAAGTCGCAATAGGGGCAGATGCGGGCGCAGTAGGGCCAGTGGATGTAGACCCCCAAAGGAGCGGTCAAAACAGCGCGGCCTTGAGCTTCTCGAAGGCGCGGGTGCGGTGGCTGAGGGCGTCCTTGGCCGCCGGCTCCATCTCGCCGAAGGTCAGGTCGTGGCCCCCATCTTGATTGGCGGGGATGAAAATGGGGTCGTAGCCGAAGCCCTTGTCGCCCCTCGGCGGGAAGGCCAGGGTCCCGTCGACCCGGCCTTCGACCACCACCGCCGTGCCGTCGGGCCAGCAGACGGCGAGGGCGCTGGTGAACCAGGCGGCGCGGTCGTCCGCGCCGGTCTCCAGCACACGTTGTTCCAGCTTGTTCATGGCCATGGTGAAGTCTCGCGTGGGTCCCGCCCACCGCGCCGAGAAAATCCCCGGCGCGCCGTCCAGCGCCGCCACCGACAGGCCTGAATCGTCGGCGATGGCGATGCGACCCGAGGCGAGGGCGGCGTGACGGGCCTTCAGGAGGGCGTTGCCGGTGAAGGTCTGCTCGGTCTCGTCGGGTTCGGGCAGGTTCAGCTCGCCCGCCGACAGGATGGTGAATCGGCCGTCCAGCAGGGCGACCAGCTCGCGGGCCTTGCCGGGATTGTGGGTGGCGGCGACCAGGGTCTCGCCGGGTTTGAGGATCAGGGCCATGGCGCAGTCATATCAGGCGGCCGCGCCCCCGTCATGGCCGGGCGCGGCGGCGGCTATGCTGCACTGCATAAACGAAATGTAATGATGTTACGCAAGTTTAATATCGTTTATCGATAATGTTGTTGATCGAAAAGCGATGTGGCCGTATTGATTATCGCCATGGAGACCCCATCTGGGGCTTTCCAACGCAACGAAGGGGCTGTCTCGTTGTTGCGGTGCACAATCAAGGAGGGCTGTTATGTCCATGCACAAAATGACCAACGTCGTCGATCGCCTCGCCATGGGCGTGGTTCACACTGTTCTGCTGGCCGCGCTGCCGGCCGCCGCGTTCCTGTTCGTCGCTCACTCGATCTGATCGGGCGACGTTCGTGAACGCCGTGAACCAAGCCGGCCATCGGTCGCTTTAGGGCTCGCTTCCGCCGAGCCCGGACGAACCCGACGGGCTAGGCAGAAGCGAGCTTCACTTTCGAAGACGCTTTGGCACATTAGAGAAGGCAGGTGGGGCAGGCGCTCCGCCTGCCTGGTCTCCTGGGGAGGGGACTTAGAACAGGACAGGGGACTTCCAATGCGAGCGCTTGGGCCCGGCTCGGTATCGAGCTTCCTTAAGATCATCCTGGACGTGGCCTTCTACGTCCTGTGGGTCGTCATTGGCTGCCTGGGCGTCGCCACGCTGGTAGCCGTGCTGTTCAGCTTCCATCCGGCCCTGCTGGGCAGCAAGTTCCAGATCAGCGGCCTGGGCGACGCCAAGATATCCGGGCCGATGATGGCCATGGCGGTGTTCGGCCTGACCCTCTACCTCATCGGCATTCTGGTCATCGTCGAGCGCCTGCGCCGCATATTCCAGACCCTGACCGCGGGCGACCCCTTCCACCCTGACAACGTACGGCGCCTGCGAGTGATCGGCCTGATCCTGGCCGGGCTGGAGCTGGGCCGCTACGTCTTCTGGGGCGGCATGACGGTGATGGCGCCGGGGATCAACAGGTCCGACGGCGGGCTGAACCTGACCACCTGGTTCTCGGTGCTGGTGATCTTTGTGCTCGCCGAGGTGTTCCGCGAAGGCGCCCGGCTGCGGCGCGAAGCCGAACTGACGATTTAGGGCGCGCACAGTCATGGCCATCCGCCTCAAACTCGACCGCGTGCTGCTCGAACGCCGCATGTCGCTCACCGAGCTGGCCGACCGGGTCGGCGTCACCATCGCCAACCTGTCGATCCTCAAGACCGGCAAGGCCCGGGCGATCCGGTTTTCCACCCTCGACGCGCTGTGCCGCGAGCTGAACTGCCAGCCTGGCGACCTGGTGGTGTTCGAGCCTGGGCCGGGCGACATGCCCGACGACGGCGAGGACGATGGGCTCTACGGCGGGGCGTAGTTCCTCCGCTAAATCCTCGCCCAACGGGCGAGGAATAGTTCAGGGCTAGCCGATCGCCGCCTTCTGCATGGCGAACAGTTCGTTGATGCCCTTTTCGGCCAGGCCGTAAAGCGACTCGAACTCGGCCCGGGTGAAGCCGCGCTTCTCGCCGGTGGCCTGGATCTCGACGATGTCGCCGCCGCCGGTCAGGACGAAGTTGCAGTCGGCCTCGGCGTTGCTGTCTTCCTCATAGTCGAGGTCGAGGACCGGGACGCCGTTGAACACGCCGCAGGAGACGGCGGCGACGTGGTCGAGGATGGGGTCGGTCTTCAGGACGCCCTCGTCCAGCAGATATTTGGTGGCCAATCGTAGCGCGACCCAGGCGCCGGTGATCGAGGCGGTGCGGGTGCCGCCGTCGGCCTGGACGACGTCGCAGTCCAGGGTCAGCTGGCGCTCGCCGAGGGCTTTGAGGTCGACGACGGCGCGCAGGCTGCGGCCGATAAGGCGCTGGATTTCCTGGGTGCGGCCCGACTGCTTGCCCTGGGCGGCCTCGCGGCGGCCGCGGGTGTGGGTGGCTCTGGGCAGCATGCCGTATTCGGCGGTGACCCAGCCCTGGCCCTTGCCGCGCATCCAGCCGGGGACCGATTCCTCGACCGTGCAGGTGACCAGCACCTTGGTGTGGCCGGCGGTGATCAGGCAGCTGCCCTCCGCGTAGCGGTTGACGGCGGTTTCCAGGGTGATGGCGCGCAGGATGTCGGGCGCGCGTTCGGAGGGACGCATGAGGCTTCCTTGAGACATATGGGCGCCTTGCGCCGGGTGTGGCCGGCCTTATCCTAGGAATGAAGGGCCGCGTCCACGGCCCGCGCAATCGAGAGCATGGCCCTTTTCACCGGCGGACCCCTCCGCACCCCTTCGCTGACTGACCTGGACGAGCGCGCCCGCGACATCTTCCGGCGCATCGTCGAGGGCTATCTGGAGACCGGCGACCCGGTCGGCTCGCGCACCATCGCCCGGGCGGGCATCCAGCTTTCGCCCGCCTCGATCCGCAACACCATGCAGGACCTGACGCAGCTGGGCCTGCTCGACGCCCCGCACACCAGCGCCGGACGGCTGCCGACCCATGCGGGTCTGCGGTTGTTCGTGGACGGCCTGCTGGAGGTCGGCGATGTCGGCGAGGACGAGCGGCGCTCGATCGAGGCGCGGCTGCACGCCCATGGCCGCTCGATGGACGATGCGCTGAACGAGGCCTCATCGATCCTGTCCGGCCTGGCCGGCGGGGCGGGCGTGGTGGTCAGCCCTTCGCGCGACGCCGGGGTCAAGCATGTGGAGTTCGTGGCGCTGAGCGTCGACCAGGCCCTGGCGGTCATGGTGTTCGAGGACGGCGCCGTCGAGAACCGGCTGATGAAGCTGGCCCCCGGCATCACCCCCTCGGCCCTGCAGGAGGCCTCCAACTTCCTGGCCGCCCGGCTGAAGGGCCGCACGCTCGGCGAAACCCGCAGCGAAATGACCAGCGAGCTGGAGCGGGCCCGGCGCGAACTGAACGAGACCGCCGCGCGGCTGGTCGAGGACGGGCTGGCGGCCTGGGGCGGGGGCGAGGAGACCGAGCGGGCCCTGATCGTGCGCGGCCGCGCCAACCTGCTGGGCGACCCCTCGCAGGCGGCGGACCTGGATCGGGTGCGGCGACTGTTCGACGATCTCGAGCAGAAAGAACAGCTGATCGGCCTCTTGGACAACGTCCGCGACGCCGAGGGGGTGCGCATCTTCATCGGGGCGGAAACGCGATTGTTCTCACTTTCGGGTTCCGCCGTGATCGCGGCGCCCTATATGTCCGGCCGACAGAAGGTGCTGGGCGCGATCGGGGTGATCGGGCCGGCGCGGTTGAACTATGCCCGGATCATCCCGTTGGTGGACTATACCGCCCGGGTGCTGGGCCGAATGATGGACGGATGAGATGAGTGACGAAGACGCTTCGGCCGCCTCCAACGGGTTTGACGGCCATGACCCTGAAACGGCCCTGGACCTGGCCGAACTGGAAGCCCTGCGCGCGGAAGTCGCGGGCCTGAAGGAACAGGTGCTGCGCTACGCCGCCGAAGCCGACAATACCAAGCGTCGGGCCGAGCGCGAGATGAACGACGCCCGCGCCTATGCGATCACCAAGTTCGCCCGCGACCTGATGGGCGTGGCCGACATCCTGGACCGGGCCACCGCCTCGGCGCCGCGCGACAGCACCGAGCAGTCGGTGAAGAACTTCGTGGTCGGCATCGAGATGACCCAGAAGGAGCTGCAGGGCGCTTTCGACCGCAACAATCTCAAGCGCGTCGAACCGGAAAAGGGCGGCAAGTTCGACCCCCACCTGCACCAGGCGATGATGGAGCAGCCGGGCGAGGGCGTGGCCCCAGGCGCGGTGATCAAGACCCTGCAGGCCGGCTATGAGCTGTTCGGGCGAATCGTTCGTCCGGCGATGGTTGTCGTGGCCTCCAAGACCGGCGGCGCGGCCGGGCCGCAACCGGATACGCCTGCTCACAACCCCTACGCGGACGGCAACGAAGACGATTCCGGTGGATCGGTCGACACCAAGGCCTGATCGGCCTTTCTCGCGGCGTGATTATTCCGCTAGATTGCGGATTCACTCGGGGGCGAGCGCGCGGTTGCGCGTCCCTGTCGGAATTCGGACGAAGACATGAAGCTTACCATTGAGCGGGCGGCGTTGCTGAAGGCCCTGGGCCACGTGCAGAGCGTGGTCGAACGGCGCAACACCATTCCGATCCTCTCCAACGTCCTGCTGTCGGCCGAGCGCGAGAAGGTCAGCTTCGCGGCCACGGACCTGGACATGGAGATCCTGGACGATACGGTCGCCCAGGTCGACGTGCCCGGCCAGATCACCGCCCCGGCCCATACCCTGTACGAGATCGTCCGCAAGCTGCCGGAGGGGGCGGACGTGTCGCTGTCCTTCCAGGGCGACGATCCGCGCCTGCAGGTCGCCGCCGGCCGCTCGAAGTTCAACCTGCCGGTGCTGCCGGCCGGCGACTTCCCGGTGATGAGCTCGGAGGGCCTGTCGGCGCCCTTCTCGATCGAGGCGGCGGATCTGGCGCGGCTGATCGACAAGACCCGCTTCGCCATCTCGACCGAAGAGACCCGCTACTATCTGAACGGCCTCTACATGCATGTCGTGGTCGACAACGGCGAAGCCAAGCTGCGCGCTGTGGCCACCGACGGTCACCGCCTGGCCCTGGCCGAGATGGCGGCGCCGGAAGGGTCGGCCGGCACACCGGGCGTGATCATCCCGCGCAAGACCATCCAGGAAGTCCGCCGCCTGCTCGACGACGCCAAGGGCAGCATCGACGTCCAGGTCAGCCCGCAGAAGGTCCGCTTCGACTTCGGCTCGGCGGCCCTGACCTCGAAAGTCATCGACGGGGCCTTCCCCGACTATCTGCGGGTCATCCCGCGCGACAACGCCAAGATCATGACCGTCGACAACGTGCTGTTCGCTCAGGCGGTGGACCGGGTGGCGACCATCTCGGCCGAGAAGAGCCGCTCGGTGAAACTGGCCATAGAGCCCGGCCGCATGACGCTGACGGTGCGCAACATGGAAGCCGGCCAGGCCGTCGAAGAGGTCGAGATCGACTACGACAGCGATTCGTTCGAGATCGGCTTCAACGCCCGCTACCTGCTCGACGTCACCGGCCAGATCGGCGGCGAGATCGCCGAGTTCCGGTTCGCGGACCCGGCCAGCCCGACGCTGGTGGTGGATCCGACGGATGCGGGTGTGCGGTACGTGCTGATGCCGCTGCGGGTGTAGCCATTCGCGCGGACAGTCAATTTCGCGCGGAAAATCCCAATAAATCCGCTCATCCCCGCGAAGGCGGGGACCCAGGCTTTTTTGTTGCGTGAGTTTCTACACCTACATCGTGGCGAGCAAACGCAACGGGACCCTCTACATCGGGCACACGGACGATGTCGCCCGGCGAGCCTTGGAGCACCGGCACGAGGTGCTGGGCGGATTTACCGCGAAACACCACGTTGGAATCCTGGTCTGGTACGAGGAGTTCGAAACGCGCCACGAGGCCTTCGTGCGCGAACGCCGGATGAAGAAATGGAACCGGGTTTGGAAGTTGAGGCTGATCGAACGGTTCAATCCCGGCTGGCGGGACCTCGCAACGGATATGCTCTAGAAAAGAACCTGGGTCCCCGCCTTCGCGGGGATGAGCGGATTATTGGGAAAGGCCGCGCCCTTTGACCCGATCAGCGATCGCTCAACTCACCCTCACCGATTACCGTTCATACCCAGCGGCGACGCTCGCCCCCGAGGGCCGGTCCGTCTTCCTGTTCGGCCCCAACGGCGCTGGGAAGACCAACCTGCTCGAAGCCATCAGCCTGTTCTCCCCCGGCCGTGGCCTGCGCGGGTCGGCGCTGAGCGAGGTGGGTCGCCGGATGCCGGGCGAGGCTGCGGGGCGGGCCTGGGCGGTGTCCGCCATCATCGAGACCGACGAAGACCCCCTCCAGATCGGCACCGGTGTCGAGACCCCCGGCGCGGCGCGGCGGCTGGTGCGGATCGAGGGAGAGACCGTGCCGCCGGGACGGCTGGCCGATCATGTGCGGCCGATGTGGCTGACCCCGGCCCAGGACCGGCTGTTCCTGGAAGCGGCTAGCGAGCGGCGGCGGTTCTTCGACCGGCTGGTGTTCGCTGGCGAGCCTTCGCATGCGGCGCATGTCGGATCTTACGAGAAGTCGATGCGCGAGCGGATGCGGCTTCTGACCGATGAGGACGCATCGCCCGATCCGGTCTGGCTGTCGGCCCTGGAGGCGCGGCTGGCGGAGTCCGGGGCGCTGATGGCTGAGGCTCGGGCGCGGACGCTCTCGGCCCTGCAGGAAGAGATCGACGGGCGGGGCGAGCGGCCGTTTCCGCAGGCGCGGCTGAGCCTGGCCGGCGAGTGGGAAAAGCTGGCGCTCTCGGGTGTCGAATTCGCCGATATCGAGGCCCGGCTGGCCGCCGCGCTGGCCGCCGCCCGGCCCCGCGACGCGGCGGCTGGACGGGCCCTGACCGGCCCGCATCGGGGCGATCTGGGCGTGGTGCACGCCGAAAAGGACCGTCCGGCTGCGGAATGTTCGACCGGCGAGCAGAAAGCGCTGATTTTGAACCTGGTTTTGGCCCAGGGTGCGCGACTTTCGCGTGCCAAAACCGCGCCGAATCCTGTATTGTTGCTCGACGAAGTGGCCGCGCATCTCGACCTTCACCGGCGGGCTGCTCTGGCCGACGAAATCGCGGCGCTCGGCCTGCAGGCTTTCCTTACCGGCACGGACGAAACGCTGTTCGACCACCTCAAGGGTCGGGCTCTGGGTGTCCGCGTGGACAACTCCGGCCTGACCGCGCTGGAAGTTTGAATGACCGACGAACCTGAAGCCGTCAGCGGCGAACCGGCCGAATACGGCGCCGACTCCATCAAGGTGCTCAAGGGCCTGGACGCCGTGCGCAAGCGGCCGGGCATGTATATCGGCGACACCGACGACGGTTCGGGCCTGCACCACATGGTCTACGAGGTGGTCGACAACGCCATCGACGAGACTCTGGCCGGCTATGCCAGCCGCGTCGAAGTGATCCTCAACGCCGACGGCTCGGCCACCGTCACCGATGACGGCCGCGGCATCCCCACCGACATGCACGACGAGGGCGTCTCGGCGGCCGAGGTCATCATGACCCAGCTGCATGCCGGCGGGAAGTTCGACCAGAACAGCTACAAGGTTTCCGGCGGCCTGCACGGCGTTGGCGTCTCGGTGGTCAATGCGCTGAGCGACTGGCTGAAGCTGCGCATCTATCGCGACGGCAAGGCCCACGAGATGACCTTCGCCCGGGGCGATGCGGTCTCGCCGCTGATCGTCACCGGCGAGGCGCCGCGCCGCGAGAACGGCGAGTATCTGACCGGCACCGAGGTCACCTTCCTGCCCTCGCTGCAGACCTTTTCGGCCATCGAATTCGATCGCAAGACGCTGGAACACCGCCTGCGCGAACTGGCCTTCCTCAACAGTGGCGTGACCATCTATTTCCGCGACCTGCGCGGGGCCGAGCCCTACGAGGAAATCCTCCACTATGAGGGCGGCGTCGAGGCCTTCGTGCGCCACCTGGACAAGGCCAAGACCCCGCAGATCAAGACCCCGATCGTCATTCGGGGCAGCCGCGAGAAGGTCGAGATCGACCTGGCCCTGTGGTGGAACGACAGCTACCACGAGCAGATGCTGTGCTTCACCAACAACATCCCCCAGCGGGATGGAGGCACCCACCTGGCCGCCTTCCGCGGGGCTCTGACCAGGGTCATCGGCAACTATGTGGAAAGCTCGGGCCTGGCCAAGCGCGAGAAGGTCAACGTGTCGGGCGAGGACGCCCGCGAAGGCCTGACCTGCGTACTGTCGGTCAAGGTGCCTGATCCCAAGTTCTCGTCCCAGACCAAGGACAAGCTGGTCTCCTCCGAGGTGCGCCCCGCCGTCGAAGGCCTGGTCAGTGACGGCCTGGCCACCTGGTTCGAGGAGCACCCGCTTGAGGCCAAGGCCATTGTCGGCAAGATCGTCGAAGCCGCCGCCGCCCGTGAAGCGGCCCGCAAGGCCCGCGAACTGACCCGGCGCAAGAGCGCGCTGGACATCACCTCGCTGCCCGGCAAGCTCGCCGACTGCCAGGAGAAGGATCCGGCCAAGTCGGAAATCTTCCTGGTCGAGGGCGACTCCGCCGGCGGCTCGGCCAAGCAGGCCCGCAACCGCGAAAACCAGGCGGTGCTGCCCCTGCGCGGCAAGATTCTGAACGTCGAGCGGGCGCGGTTCGACCGCATGCTGCAGTCCGACCAGGTCGGCACCCTGATCACCGCGCTGGGGGCCGGGATCGGCCGCGAGGACTTCAACATCGAGAAGATCCGCTACCACCGGATCGTCATCATGACCGACGCCGATGTCGATGGCGCCCACATTCGCACCCTGCTGCTGACCTTCTTCTACCGGCAGATGCCGGAGGTGATCGAGCGCGGCTATCTCTATATCGCCCAGCCGCCGCTCTATAAGGCCGCCAAGGGCAAGTCGTCCCGCTACCTCAAGGACGACGCCGAGATGGAAACCTTCCTCACCGACGAGGGGGTTGATGGGGCCGAGCTGGACCTGGCCAGTGGCGAGCGAATGGTCGGAAGCGATCTCCTGGCGCTTGTGCTGTCGTCCCGACAGGCGAAAGCCAATGTCGAGCGCCTGTCGGCCCGCGCCCCGGCCTTCGCCATCGAGCAGGCGGCCCTGGCCGGGCTGTTCGGCGAGAGCCGCGACCTGACCGCCGCCGCCACCCGCTTCAACAGCTATGCCGAGGAGGGCGACGGGCCCTGGAGCGGCGAGGTGGCGGCTACGGGCGGCGGCTTCATCTTCTCGCGGCTGCGGCGTGGGGTGAGCGAGCGGGTGGTCCTCGACGACCTGACCCTGCACGCCGCCGACGCCCGACGCCTGGCTGAGCGGGCCGATGCGCTGAAGGACATCTTCTCCGGCCCGGCCACCTTCCGCCGCAAGGACAAGTCGACCAAGGTGCGCGGACCGCTGGACCTGGTGGCGGCCGTCATGGACGCCGGCCGCAAGGGCCTCTCCATCCAGCGCTACAAGGGCCTGGGCGAGATGAACCCCGACCAGCTGTGGGAAACCACGTTGGATTCCGAGGCGCGGACCCTGCTGCAGGTGAAGATCAACCACGCCGACGACGCCGACGACATGTTCAGCCGGCTGATGGGCGATCTGGTCGAGCCGCGTCGTGAGTTCATCCAGGAGAACGCCCTGGACGCCGAGGTGGACGTCTAGGGGGTAAAAGCCCCTGGCGTGGGTCTCCTCACCCGCTCTTCGCGCTGACGCGCTCAGAGTCGACCTCTCCTCGGGGAGGAGAGGAGGCGCCTCTCCGCCTCGCTTGCGAGGAGGAGCGAGGGGCACGCCGAAGGCGGCGCCCCACGGAGGAGGAGCCTCTCACGGCGGCTCCGGACCCGGTATTAGCCGGTTAGCCCTCGTACGAACTGCACGATGTCGACGCAGACGCCTTCAAGGTTCCGCATCACTTCACTAGCCGGAATGCGCAAGGTGCGGACGCCGTGCTCGGCCATGAAGGCGTCCCGCCGCAGGTCATGCGCCATCTGGGCTTCGGTATTGTGGCCTTCGCCATCCACCTCGACCGCGACCTTGAACTCAGCACAATAGAAGTCGAGCACGTAGGGCTCGAACGGATGCTGCCGGCGAAACTTCAGGCCATCCAGGCTCCGCGATCGAAGGGCGTTCCACAGAACGACTTCCGGCGATGTCATGGCGCCGCGTGACTCCTGGGCGCGTTCGGCCACCGGCGGAAATCCGCCCAAGACAATCCCCAGCACCGCCTCGCCATACCGCTCCAGTTTCCCCACCCCAACGCCATTCACCGCCCCCAGCGCCGCCAGGCTCTGCGGCCGTCGTGTCGCGATCTCGGCCAAGGTAGCGTCGTGGTAGATGACGTAGGGCGGGACGTGCTGGCGGGCGGCTTCGTCGCGGCGCCACGCGCGCAAAGCCTCGAACAACGCCGCGCTTTCCGGCGGCAGCGAGGCCAGGGACTCGCGGATGCGTTTGCGGGGGCGGCCTGAGCGGGTGGAAGCGTCGAGTTTCTCCGGCTGCTTGCGCAGCAGAACCCGCCGCTCGCCGCGATAGACCAGCCGCACGGCCTCGCCGTCGCCCAGGCCGACCAGGGGGCGGCCGTCGTTGGGGTCTTCCTTCAACAAGCCCTCGAACAGCAGCTGGTCGATCAGGTCGCGCCAGCCCTGGGGGCTGAATTCGGCGCCGATGCCCCAGGTGGAGAGGGCGACCTCGAAGTCCATGACGTCCTTGGTCGTGCCCAGCAGATGGCTGACCAGGCGCGCCCGGCCAAACCGCCCGCCCAGGCGGTGGGCGGCGGCCAGGGCCTTCTGGGCGGCTTGCGTGACATCGACCGATTCCGGCGGCGCCAGGCAGATGTCGCACTGGCCACAGGGCTCGGTGACCTCCTCGCCGAAGTAGCGCCGCACGCTCAGGGAGCGGCAGGCCATGCCCTCGAGCATGGCGTAGAGCTGACGGATCTTGCGGGCCTGGACCTGCTTGACCTCGGGCGCCATGTCGCGGCCCTCGAGCCGGCGATAGGCCCAGGCCATGTCGGAAGGGCTGTAGAGGGTGATGCCGTCAGCCGGCTGGCCATCGCGCCCGGCCCGGCCGATCTCCTGCCAATAGGCCTCGATGGCGGCGGGTGGATCGGCGTGGATGACGAAGCGGACGTCGGGCTTGTCGACCCCCATGCCGAAGGCGATGGTCGCCACCATCACCGCCGCGTCGGCCTCCAGGAACTGTTCCAGACGGCGGGTGCGGACCTCTTTGTCCAGCCCGGCATGATAGGCCAGGGCCTCGACGCCGGCCTCGTTCAGCTTCTGCGCCAGGGTCTCGGTCCCGTCGCGGGAACCGACATAGATCACGCCTGACTTGCCGGGCCGTTCCTTGACCAGCTCCAGCACGCGCTTGTGGGCTGGCCCGTCCTTGCGCTCGGCCGACAGGATCAGCTCCGGGCGGGCGAAGCTGTCGACGAACTCGGCGGCGTCCTGCAGAGACAGCTGGGTGCGGATGTCCTCGCGGGTGCGGGCGTCGGCGGTGGCGGTCACCGCCAGGCGCGGCACGCCGGGGAAATGCTGGGCCAGGCGCCCGAGCAGGCGGTAGTCGGGCCGGAAGTCGTGTCCCCACTGGCTGACGCAGTGGGCCTCGTCGATGGCGATGACGGAGAGCTGCAGTTCGGTGAGCCGCTCCAGCAGGTTGCCGCCCGACAGGCCTTCCGGGGAAACGTAAAGCAGGTCCAGGGTCCCGGCCTCGATGGCCGCCCAGACCTGCGCCCGCTCTTGCGGCGGGATGTTGGAATCCAGGCGCGCGGCGCTCACCCCCGCCTGCCGCATCGAGGCGACCTGGTCGCTCATCAGGGCGATCAGCGGCGAAACCACCAGCCCCAGGCCGGGCCGCAGCATGGCGGGGATCTGGTAGCAGACACTCTTGCCGCCGCCGGTCGGCAGCACCGCCACGGCGTTGCGGCCGGCGAGGATTTCGCTGATCACCTGCGCCTGGAGGCCCCGGAAATCATGGTGGCCCCAGACCCGGCGCAGAACCTCGCGGGCCTCGGCTAAACTGGGCGTTTCCACGGTCTGGCGGGCGGCAAGCGACATGCGAACGTAAATGGAACAATTCGGCCCGTTCGAAAAGGGCTTGTAATTAGCAAATACACTAATTAGTTAGTCTGCTCATGAACGAGGTCTTCAAGGCGCTGTCCCATCCCGCCCGCCGCCGCATGGTCGCCATGCTGCGCCAGGGCCCGCTGGCGTCCGGAGATATCGCCGCCCGGTTCGACATGGCCTGGCCCACCGTTACCGCGCACCTGGCGGCGCTGAAGGCGGCGGGGCTGGTGGAGACCGAGCGGGACGGCACGACGGTGCGCTACCGGCTGGTCATCTCGGCCGCCGAGGAAGCGATAGGGTTTTTACTGGGGCTGACCGGCGCTGACGGGGTCGATCCCCCGCCTGGCTCCGAGCCCGGTTCCAAGGAGGAAGAGTTATGAGCAAGTCGTCATCGGGCGCGCTTTCGACGACCCTGACCCTGGTGGGACTGGCCGGCCTGGCTGGGCTGACCTACGCGGTCTGGCGGTTCGGGGCGTCGGGCCCGCTGCCTCTGCATTTCAACTGGGAAGGCCATGCCGACCGCTTCGGAGACCGGATGCAGCTGGTCCGTCTTATCGGCGGCATGGCGGCGGCCGGGGCGGCGTTCAGCCTGCTGCTGGTCTGGATGGAGCGGCTGCGCGACAATGCCGGCTGGCGGGATACGCTGCGGCTGGCCCGCAACCTGGTGATCCTGGCCCTGCTGTTCGCGGCGGTCACGCTTGGCAGCCTGGCGATGGGCAGCCCGGCGATGGGCGGAAACTGGGGCGGGCCAGATCGGCAACTTCGTATCACGCTCGCCGGGATGGGCCTGCTGTTCGCCATCATCGGCGCGGTGATCGGCAAGGTGCGGCCCAACCCCTTCGCCGGGGTGCGGACCTACTGGTCGCTGACCAGCCGGCTGGCCTGGGACAAGTCCAACCGCCTGGCGGGGCGGCTGTTCCTGTTGGTCGGCGCCGCCGCGCTGCTGGCCGCGCCCTGGGCCCCCATGCCGCTGGCCATGCAACTGACCGTCGGCGCGGTGCTGCTGTCGGCGGTGGCGTCGGTGTACGAGAGCTTCCGGGTCTGGCGCACCGACCCGGACCGCAAGCCGCGGAAAGCCCGGGCTTGATCCACATGCCCACATAAATTCCGTCATGGCCGGGCTTGTCCCGGCCACCCATAGACTCGGTGCATCAGGACGTGCTCGGACAGGTCCGCCGCCAGTCGTCATCGCCGGTGTCTATGGGTCGCCGGGACGAGCCCGGCGATGACGGTCGTGAGGTGGTTTGACGGCCTCGACCAGCCCCTAGGAACCCTGCAGCCGCGAGATCTCCAGCTCCAGCTCGCGGATGCGCAAGTCCGACTCTCGCTGGTGCCGCTGGTCCTTGCGCCAGCCGAACACGGCGCTGGAAATCGCCCCGAAGGCGGTGAAGGCAAACGTCAGTCCCGAGACCACCACGGTCCAGTCGATCGGCTTGGCCTGGCTGGCGGTTTCGGCGGCGGCGTCGGCGGCGGCGGCGGTCTTTTCGCCCGGCTGGGCCTCCTTGATGGCGTCGGTGACCGGGCTGGTGGCGTCGGCCACGGTGTCATAGCCCGACGGCAGAACCCGGTGGCGCAGCACCATCGAGCCGACGAAGACCAGCGCCGCCAGGGCGGTCAGGATGGTCAGGGTGCGGGTGAAGGTTCTCACGCCACGCTTCTGTGTCTCGGTCATATCAGCCTCCCACGCTTTTCAGCGATCCCGCCAACAGGGCTAAACCTCTCAGCCTGACTGCTGCATGAACGCGATTTAACTGTACTGAACCGCCGCGAATCCGCCGCGTTCATAGGTCGGTAATGCTATGAAGGCTTTCGTGCCGCTGGGTCAGTGAGCGGCGCGCCCTAAGAATTTCCCTGCAGGACTTTGAGATGAGCAACGGCCAATACGGCGGCCAGCGTCAAAACGGTGGCGGCGTTTTCGGCGCCAAGGGCATGCGCAGGACTCCCCTGCAGGCCTTTGCCTATTGGACGACGGTGCTCGGCGTCTGGGGGCTGATCTTCCTGGTCGCCTTCTTCGCGGTGTTCGCCACTGATCTGCCCGACGTTTCGGGCCTTAACGCCGTCAAGCGCCAGCCCTCGATCTCCTATCTGGACCGTTCCGGCGTGCTGGTCGCGGTTCGCGGCAGCCAGTACGCGCCGCCGGTCGATCTGGACAAGCTGCCGGCCTACGTCCCCAAGGCCTTCATCGCCATCGAGGACCGCCGCTTCTACTACCACCCCGGCTTTGATCCGATCGGCATGGGCCGGGCCATGGTCAAGAACGTCTCCTGCTGGTGCGTCGCCGCCGGCGGCTCGACCATCACTCAGCAGCTGGCCCGCAACCTGTTCCTGACCCTGGACCAGACGCCCCGGCGCAAGGCCCAGGAGCTGATCCTGGCCGTCTGGCTGGAGATGAAGTTCTCCAAGAAGGAGATCCTGGCCCTCTATCTGAACCGGGTCTATTTCGGGGCCGGCGCTTATGGCATCGAGGCCGCCGCCCAGCGCTATTTCAACAAGCCCGCCTCGCAGCTGACGCTCGGCGAATCGGCCCTGCTGGCCGGCATGATGAAGGGGCCCTCGCGCTACAGCCCGGTCTCCGCCTCAAAGCGCGCCGCCAACCGCGCCACCATCGTGCTGGACGAGATGGTGCGGACCAAGGCCATCACGCCGGCGCAGCGCAAGGCCGCCTTCGCCTCGCCCGTGCGGGTGTCGTCCGTCCTGGCCAACCAGCGGGCGCAGTATTTTACCGACTGGGTCGACGCCCAGGTCCGCAGCTTGGTGGGCGAGCCCACCGAAGATCTAGTGGTCGAAACCACCCTGGATCTACCCATTCAGGCCGCTGCCGAGCAGTCGATCAGCGCCGGGGTCAAGGCCCATGCCGGCCAGGGCGTCGAGCAGGCGGCGTTGATCGCCATCGACGGCGAGGGCCGCATCCGCGCTTATGTCGGCGGGGCCGACTATGGCGACAGCCAGTTCGACCGGGTGACCATGGCCAAGCGCCAGGCCGGCAGCGCCTTCAAGCCCTTCGTCTACCTCACCGCCATGGAGGCGGGCCGCAACCCCGGCCAGATGGTGGTCGATGAGCCGGTGAAGATCGGGAACTGGGAGCCCAAGAACTATACCGGCAAGTATCTGGGCCAGATTACTCTGCAGACGGCGCTGGCCCAGTCGATCAACACCGTAGCCGCGCGCCTGGCCAATGATGTCGGCACCTCCAATGTCGCCTCCACCGCCCGCCGGCTGGGGATCACCTCGCGCATCCAGCTGGACCCCTCGATGGCGCTCGGCGCGGTCGAGGTCTCGCCGCTGGAGATGGCCCAGGCCTATGCGCCGTTCAGCAACGGCGGCTTCCTGGCCAAGGGCTATGGCATCGAGCGGATCCGCACCACCAAGGGCCGCATCCTCTATGACCACAGCGTCGATGACCGCCGCCGCCCGGCGGTGATCGGCTCGCCGGCCCTGCAGTACATGAACCAGATGATGCGCCAGGTGGTGCAGGCCGGGACCGGCACGCGAGCCCGGGTGGCCGGCTTCGACATCGCCGGCAAGACGGGCACGACCAGCGATTATCGTGACGCCTGGTTCGTCGGCTACACCGGCGGCTTCGTCACCGCCGTCTGGACCGGCCGCGACGACAATACCTCGATGAAGCGCGTCACCGGCGGCGGCGCCCCGGCCGACATCTGGCACAGCTTTATGGTCCAGGCCCTGCCCCGGCTGAAGACCCAGGCCATCCCTGGCGGGGTGATCGAACCGCCAGGTGGGGCCGGACCGACCGGCGCGCTGGGTGACCTGCTGTCGAACCTGGGCCTGGGCGGTCACGGCGACCAGCCGGACAACCCCCCACCCACCGACGAGGCCCCGCCGGCCAAGGACCCGCCGGCGCCGGAAGAACTGCCTTACTAATCCCGCTCATTCCCGCCTTCGCGGGGATGAGCGGATTATGGGCTATCTGCCGAACGCGTGCAGCCTTGACCCTTCAGTGCGCAGCCAGGCGCGATGGGGAGCATGGTCGCCGATCAGGGACTTCACCACCGCCCAGAAGCGGGGGCTGTGATTGGCCTCGACCAGGTGGGCGCATTCATGGGCCGCGACATAGTCGGCCACCGCGAAGGGGGCCAGGGCCAGGCGCCAGCTGTAGCGGATCGACCCAGGTTGGCCGGCCGGGCCGCCCTTGCAGGACCCCCAGCGGCCCTTGGCGTCCATGATGGCGAGACTGGGCATCGGCTTGCCCAGTCGCCCGGCATAGTGGGCGGTGCGCTCGGTCAGCACCCGCCGGGCCTCGGCCTTGATCAGGCGAATAGCCCGGTCGGCATAGGCCGCGTCATCGGGACCGGTCAGTACGCCGTCCTTGAGTTTCGCCCGGCCCGGCCCGGCCTCAAGCCGCACGGTCTCGCCAAACAGGGTGATGGTTCCGCCAGGGGCCAGCCGCGCCGGGGCAGGCAGGTCGGCCAGCTGGGCGGCAATCCAGTCGACCTTGTCCCGGGCGAAGGCCACGGCCTCGGTCAGGCGCCGGGCGGTCGGGGCGATGGCCACCACCTCGCGCTTGACCCGGTCGACCCGAAGGCTGACCCGCCGGGCGCGCGGATTGACCGCCAGCCGCAATGGATGTCCGGCCGTTTCCAGCCGGTCGCCATGGGCGTAGGTGGGGCGAAACAGATTCATCGCCTAAGCCATAGCCCTTCCCCCGCTGGCGGGGGAAGTGGCCTGAGACGCGCAGCATCGAAGGTCGCTGGGGGTCCTTGCAGCGATGGCGGACATTTCCACCGTGGGAAAGAGCCCCCAACGAGCCTCCAGCTTCGCTGTCGTGTCCAGCGGATAGATGGGTAACGGTTTAGCCCGGTTGCATGGGTAACAGTCGCTGGCCGGTGTGATCGAGGATGCCGATAGGCTGAGCGTAGAACCAGAGCGTCCAGCCCCGTTGTGTCTGTTCCAGAGCGACAGTCTC
>JBBRZO010000005.1:0-270765 GCA_038236615.1 Caulobacterales bacterium | reverse complement strand
CCAATCAGCGGCAAAGCGCAGTCGGTCGTCCATGGCGCTGCTCTCGAGCCACGGCATCGCACAGCCCTCCTCCAAAACACCGGAGAACTGTTACCCATCTATCCGGGCTACTCTGTTACCTCTCTAACCGGGCAGGACATCGGCCCACTTCCCCCGCCAGCGGGGGAAGGGCTGGCGACGAGACCGCACGGATGCCTGCGCGATAGCCCTACCCTCCCGGGAAGGACTTGCTAGGGTAGCCGCCGAACCGCAGCGAGGCCGTCCATGTTCCGATCCCCGACCAGCCGTGTGCTGGCCGCCCTGGCGCTGGGCCTGGCCCTGGGCGCGCTGGTCAAATACCTGGACAACGGACTGCTGACCCAGGCGGCGCTGGTCGGCAAGGCGGTCGGCGGGCTGTGGCTGAACGCCTTGAAGATGACCATCGTGCCGCTGGTCTTCTCGCTGCTGGTCACCGGGGTGGCCGGCATGTCCGACGCCGCCGCCACCGGCCGGCTGGCCTTCCGGGCGGTAGTGCTGTTCACGGTGCTGATCCTGGCCGGCGCCGTCTACAGCATGGCCGCCACCAGCGGGGTGATGGCCCTGTGGCCGGTCAACCCTGACAGCTTCGCCACCCTGAAAGCCGCCCTGCCGACCGCCGCGCCCGTCGGGACGGTGGCCGGGGCCGACATCGCCCAGTTCCTGGCCTCGATCTCGCCGGGTAACCCGATCAAGGCGGCGGCCGAGGACGCCATCCTGCCGCTGGTGATCTTCGCCGGCTTCCTGGGCTTTGCGATCACCCGGCTAAAGCCGGACTCGCGCGCGCCGTTGTTCAACCTCTTCCAGGCCATGGGCGAAGCGATGGTCATCATCGTCCACTGGGTGCTGTGGGCCGCGCCGATCGGGGTGTTCGGCCTCTCGCTCGGCGTCGGACTCGAGGCCGGGGTCGCGGCGGCCACGACCATCTTCCACTATGTGGCGGTGGTCATCCTGGTGCAGCTGGGCATCACCCTGGTCCCCTACATCCTGATCGCGGCCTTCAAGCCCCGGATGCTGGGCCGCTTCATCGCCGCCGTCGCACCGGTCCAGGCCCTGGCCGTCTCGACCCAGTCGTCGCTGGCCTGCCTGCCGGCCATGCTGGACCAGGCGCGAGGGCCGCTGGGCGTCTCCAAGCGGGTGGCCGACCTGATCCTGCCCCTGGCGGTGGCCATCTTCCGACTGACCAGCCCAGTGGCCAACCTGGCCGTCGTCTTTTTCCTGATCAACCTCTACGGCATCCATCCAAGCCTGGGCCAAATGGCCGCCGCCGCCCTGGTCGCCCTGGCCGTGGCGGTGGGCTCGGTAGGCCTGCCCGGCCAGGTCAGCTTCATGGCTAGCGTCGGCCCGATCTGCCTGGCGCTGGGCGTGCCGGTCGAGCTGCTGGGCATTTTCCTGGCCGTCGAGGTCCTGCCCGACATCTTCCGCACCGTGGGCAATGTCACGGGCGACCTGGGGGTGACGGTGCTGCTGGCCGGGCCCGACGACGTGGACGCTTCCGCTCCTGAGGAAGCGGCCCTAGATTGAGCGCCTAGTAAGGGGGCGGTCATGCGGATCTGGATTGGTGTAGCGCTCGCTGCGGCTCTGGCCGTGGCGGGACCGGCGGCGGCCACGGGCAAGAAGACGTCAGTCAATCCCGCCGAGGTCTGTAAATCCGGCAGCGAGGCCAGCTCCGAAGAGATCGTGGCCGCCTGCAGCCAGCTGCTGTCTGGTCCTGAGGGGGCCGGGATGCGACGGGGTCACTACCGGGCCCTGCGGGGTGAGACCCTGATGACCCTGGGCCGGACGGCCGAGGCCCTGAGCGACCTGGACCTGGCGCTCAAGGACGATCCGGACAATCTCGAAGCCCTGACCGTGCGCGGCCGGCTGGAAATCACCCTCGGCCGGCGGGACGCCGCTCAGGCCGACATCGACCACGCCCTTACATTGGCGCCTGACGATGCCGGGGTCCTGGTTTCGGCGGGAGAATTGGCGGAAGCGCGGGGCGAGACGGACAAGGCGCGGCAGTATTTCGACCGCGTGATCGCGCTCTCGCCAGACTGGTTCATCGGCTACTTCGATCGCGGCCGGCTCCTGCTGGACGCCGGAGACGCCAAGGGCGCTCTTGTCGACCTGGACAAGGCAGCGCTCCTGACGCCGCCCAGTTCGCTGGTCCAGGCCTTTGTGCTGGCGGCCCGGGCGGGCGCGAAGTTCGTCCTGGGCGACCTGGACGGCGCGAACGCGGATCTGGCCGTCGCCCTCAAGGCTCAGCCGAACAATCCCCTGGCCCTGGTCATGCGCGGCCAGATCCGCTTCCAGCAGGGTCAGCAGGCGGCCGGTCTGGCCGACGTCTCGACCGCCATCGCTCTGCTGCCGGACAATCCCAGCCTGTTGTCGGCGCGCGCCATGCTGCGCCTCAGCGCATCCGGCCCGTTGTCGCAAGCCGACCTTGAAGCGGCGCTGGCGGACCTCAACGCCGCCCTGGCCCTGCGCCCCGAGGTCCGGGATATGGCCAACAAGGCCTATGTCCTGGAACTGCTCAACCGCTTTCCGGAGGCTCTCGCGGCTATTGACCAGGCGCTGGGGGCGCGCAGCGACGACGAAGCCCTCTATGGCCGGCGCGGCGAGATTCTCTTGGTGCTGAACCGCCGCGAGGAGGCCCGTGCGGCCTTTGACAAGGGACTGGCGATCCGGCCCAGCGGGCCACTCTGGCTGGGACGTGCTCAGACATGGGGCCCCGACCAGGTAGACTCGGTCATTTCCGATCTGGATCACGCCCTGGCCTTGCAGCCCGACCTGGCTCCGGCTCGGAGGGCGCGCCTGTTGGCGCTGATTTATCTCAATCGCGTCGATGAAGCCGACGTGACGATCGCTGACCTCTTGCGCACAGCCGCCAACGATCCAGACACCTATTTCATGCGTTCCCAGGTTCGCGAGCGACGGGGGCAATATGCTGATGCGGTCGCCGATCAGACCCAAGCCCTGACGATGGCGGGAGACAAGGCCGAATACCTCAATGAGCGCTGCTGGACGCGAGCCGTATGGGGCCAGCAATTGAATGAGGCCCTGGCCGATTGCGACGCCGTCCTGAAGCTATCGCCCGGCTCGGCCAGCTATCTGGACAGCCGCGGCCTGGTTCGGTTGCGATTGGGGCAATACGATCAGGCCATTGCTGACTATGAAGCCGCGCTCGCAAAAGCTCCCAAGCAGCCAACTTCACTTTATGGGCGAGGACTGGCCAAGCTACGCCTTGGTCGAACCGCGGAGGGCCAGGCGGATCTGGCCGCCGCCCAGGCGCTCGAACCCAAGACGGCCGGGCGGTTCGCCGGTTGGGGTCTCACACCCTGACGGAGTTTCTTCGCCCCCAAAGGGTGATGAATCCCGGTCCCAGACGTTGACTCCCTGAAGGGTTCCGCGCGGAGCCCCTGCAAAGGGATACGTCATGACTCGCAAGATGCTCTTGATCACCACCGCCGTCGTGGGCGGACTGCTCGTTGGCGGACTGGCCGAGGCGCAGGTTCTGGGTCCGGTCACCGGGACGGTGGGTGGGACGGTCGGCCTGCCGCCGGGCGGCGTCACCGGCGACGTGGGAGGCACGATCGGCGCGCCGGTTCCTCGCGCCTCGCCCGGCCCGATCACCGCCCCGAAAGCCGTCGTCCGCACGCCGGGGCTCAAGGTCCCCGACGCCCAGGTCGATATCAACGCCCCGGTCAATCTGAGCGCCGCGCGCCGCCGCGCCCTGGTCGCCGCCGGCGTCGCGCCGATCCGCACCTCGGAAGTCGGGGTCTATATGGACCGGCAGTATCAGGAGCTCGAGACCGGCCTGGCCGGCACCGGCGTTCACATGCGCCGTGAAGGTCAGTCGATCATCCTGGACATGCCGGGCGATGTGACCTTTGCCTTCAACAAGACCGACATCCGGCCGCGCTTCATCCCGGTGCTGGACAGCGTGGCGAAGATTCTGAACGCCTATCCGGCCACCTACATGGACATTACCGGCCACACCGACTCGATCGGCTCGGACGCCTACAACCAGACCCTGTCAGAGCGCCGGGCCGACAAGGTCGCGGGTTATCTGGTGACGCGCCGGGCTCTGGCGGCCCGCATGGCGGTGAGCGGCGAGGGTGAACAGGATCCGATCGCCTCGAACAGCACGGTCGAGGGCCGCGCGGCCAATCGCCGGGTCGAGATCGTGCTGCACCCTTATGCGGGCTAGCTCTTGGCGGTCGCCCAGGTGTCGGCCACGGCGCGGGTGACCGACTGCATCATGGCCAGTCGCGCCGGCGTCGCCTGGCGCGTTCGGCGGATCATCACCGCCACCGCATAAACGTGGCCGTCCGGGGCGGTGATCAGGGCGATGTCGTTGATGCCGACGCTGGCCCCGCGCCAATCCTGGCCCGTGCCGGTCTTGTGGGCGATATGCCAGCCGGGCGGCAGGCCGCCGCGCAGGCGGCGCGGACCGGTGCGGGCGTCAGCCATGTCGTCCAGGATCACCTGGCTGGAGGTCGGTGACAGGATCTGGCCCAGCTTCAGGCCGCTGAGGGCCCGGACGATCCCAACGGGCGTGGCGCCGTCCAGCGGATTGGCCAGATAGGCGGTCATGGCCGCGTCGCGAATCTCGGGCTTGAGGCGGGCGCGGACCTGGTTGAACGAGCCGTCGCCATAGCTGTCCTGCCAGACCATGCCGGAAATCCGCGCCTGCAGATGCCGCTCCTCGGCCCCGACCGTGATGCCGTCCAGGCCCTTCTTCTCGATGACGTCGCGCACGGCCTCGGGCCCGCCGACCAGCCGCATCAGCTTGTCGTTGGCGGCGTTGTCGCTGGTGACCAGGGCCCGGCGCAGCAGGTCCTTGATCTTGATCGGATAACCTTCGGGCGTGATGTTGGCGCTGACCGGCTGAAAGAAGACACTGCGGTCGGCCTCGGTGAGCATCACCGTGTCGTCCAGCCGCACCCGGCCGGCGTCGACCGCGTCCATCACCGCGATGGCCACCCAGGTCTTGGAGACGCTTTGCTGTGGGAAGGGCTGGTCGCCGTTCACCTGCGCCACCCAGCCGGTCGTGACATCGGAGACGGCGATACCGACCGGCTCGCCATAGGCCTGGACGATCTGGGACAGGCGAGCCTGCAGGGTCGCTGGCGCGTTGGGTGCGTCGGCCACCGGCTTGAGGCGATAGGCCGGCGCGGTATGGGCGGGCCCGGCTCCGGCTTTAGCGGCGACCGTGACGGGGTTGGCCCTGGCCGGCGAGGCGGCTTCATGGGCGGCCATGGCGCCGATAGCCGGAATGGCGGCGACCAGGAGAGCGATGCGCGCGGCTTGCCAGGGACCACCGGCCTTGTCGCTGGCGTGCTCAAAGCCCAGGCCCGAGACCAGGGCCAGGGTTCCAACCAGATCGGACGCGGTCTGAAATACTCTCAAGGGCACTGGCGCTATTCCCGGCCTGTTTCGCTGATTGCGATCGAGGTTACCGGCGTATGGTGAAAAGGGTCTGAACGGATCGAAGCGTTAGACTGCTTCGCCTGCGACAGAGAAGCCCGCTTTGCGGCGGCGCGATGGCGTTACCCTCAGGCGCCTCTAAAGCACGCCGTTGTAGCCGCGATACCAGTCAACAAAGGCGGCGACGCCCTCCTCGACACTGACCTTGGGCTTATAGCCGACGGCCTCGGCCAGATCGGTGACGTCAGCCTCGGTGTCGGGGACGTCGCCCGCCTGCAGCGGCAGCATCTCCATGATCGCCTTCCTGCCCAGGCAATCCTCCAGCACCTCGATATAGCGCAGCAGTTCGACCTGCTGCTCGGCGCCGATGTTGAACAGCCGATAGGGGGCCGAGCTGGTGGCGGGATCGGGCTGGGCGGCGTTCCAGTCGGGGTTGGCGGCGGGCGGCGTGTCCAGCACCCGGACCACCCCTTCGACGATGTCGTCGACATAGGTGAAGCTGCGCTTGTGCTTGCCGTGGTTGAAGACCTTGATCGGCTCGCCGGCCAGGATCGCCTTGGTGAACAGGAACAGCGCCATGTCCGGCCGACCCCAGGGGCCATAGACGGTGAAGAAGCGCAGGCCGGTGCAGGGCACGCCGTAGAGATGGGCGTAGCTGTGGGCCATCATCTCGTTGGCCTTCTTGGTGGCCGCGTAGAGGGTCAGGGGATGCTCGGCGCTGTCATGCACCGAGAAGGGCATGGTGGTGTTGGCCCCGTAGACCGAGCTGGTCGAAGCGTAGACCAGGTGCTCGACCCCGTTGTGCCGGCAGCCCTCGATGATGTGCAGGAAGCCGGTGACGTTGCTGGACACATAGGCGTGCGGGTTGATCGCCGCGTAGCGCACCCCGGCCTGGGCGGCCAGGTTGATGACCCGCTGGGGCCGGTGCTCGGCGAAGGCGGCCTCGATGCCGGCCTTGTCGGCGAGGTCGGTGGTCAGGTGGGTATAGTTCGGATGATCGATCTGGCGGGCCAGCCGGGCTCGCTTCAGGTCGGGATCGTAGTAGTCGTTGAGATTGTCGACCCCGATCACGCTGTCGCCGCGGGCCAGCAGACGCAGGGTGGTGGCCGAACCGATGAATCCGGCCGCGCCGGTGACCATGATCTTCATGGCGAGTGCTTCTACAGCCGACCGTCGACGCCGTCACGCGGCAGGGCCGACTTGACGTCATAGACCACCGCTCCCGGACGCCCGAAGCCGCGGACGCCGGCGACGCCGAGGTCCAGGAAACGCTTGTGAGCCACGGCCAGCACCACGACGTCATAGGCGCCCTGGGCGGGTTCGGCCGTCAGCTCGACGCTGTACTCGTGGCGGGCCTCGGCGGCGTCGACCCAGGGATCGTGCAGATCGACCGCGAAGCCCAGGCGGCCCAACTCCGCCACCACGTCGATGACCCGGGTGTTGCGCAGGTCCGGGCAGTTTTCCTTGAAGGCCAGGCCCAGCACCAGGACCTTGGCTCCCGGCTTGATCCCCGCCCCGGCCGCCAGGTCACGGATCTGGCCGGCGACATAGGCGCCCATGCCGTCATTGATCCGCCGCCCGGCCAGAATGACCTGGGGATTGAGGCCGATCGCCTGGGCCTTGTGGGTCAGGTAGTAGGGGTCGACCCCGATGCAGTGGCCGCCGACCAGGCCGGGCCGGAAGGGTAGGAAGTTCCACTTGGTGCCGGCGGCGTCCAGCACCTCCTGGGTGTCGATGCCCAGGCGATTGCAGATCATCGCCACCTCATTGATCAGCGCGATGTTGAGGTCACGCTGAGTGTTCTCGATCACCTTGGCGGCCTCGGCCACGCGAATCGAGCTGGCCAGGTGGGTGCCGGCCGGAACGATCGTCGAATAGAGGGCGTCGACGAAGGCGGCGGCCTCAGGCGTGGAGCCGCTGGTCACCTTCATGATGCTGGTCAGACGATGCTGGCGATCGCCCGGATTGGCCCGCTCGGGGCTGTAGCCGCAGAAGAAGTCGCGATTGAAGGTCAGGCCCGAGACCTGCTCCAGGATCGGAACGCAGACCTCTTCGGTGCAGCCCGGATAGACGGTCGATTCGTAGACCACCACATCGCCGGCCTTGAGATGCTGGCCAATGGCCCGGCTGGCTGAGGAGATGGCGCCCAGGTCCGGCTCGCGGTTGGCGTCGATCGGGGTGGGCACCGTGACCACATAGACGTTGCGATCCGCGAGATCCGCCAGGTCGGCGCTGAGCTTCAGGCGGCCGGCGCCGGCCAGCTCAGCGGCGTCGACCTCGAGCGTGCGGTCGTGACCGCGTTTCAACTCTTCGATGCGGCCTGTGTCCAGATCATAGCCCAGGGTGTCGAAGGCGCCGCCAAACGCCACCGCCAGGGGCAGGCCCACATAGCCCAGGCCCACCACACAGACGCGGGCATCCTTCGGCGACAGCATCGAACTCAATCCCCGGCCAGGTTCAGACCACGAGACCCCGCCGCGCCCATCTCGGTCGAGAGCGGCGGAACCAGCATGGCGCAGGCCAGCGCGAAAACGCACATCATGGCCGGCGTCCTGAGGGGGTAGTCGAGAAAGGCGTGGGTGAGCAAGACCAGCGTCACCAGCCAGGCGCCCCTGGTCAGGGTGTCGCGGCCGCCGGCCTTGCGCCAGAGGGCCAGTCCGCAGCGCCCCCACCAGATCAGAAAGCCGATCAGCAGGGCCACGGCCGGCAGTCCGCCCTCCAGGACGATTTCCAGCCAGTCGTCATGGGCGTGGTTGAGGTAGGTCGACTGCATGACCGCCGGAACCTCGAACATCTTGTAGATCGGCACAAAGGTTCCAAAGCCGGACCCAAACGGCATGTAGTCGCCGATGGCCCGGACGATCACCCCAAAGGCCTGGAAGCGCTGTTCGTTCGAGAAGCCGCCGGCCAGACGCTCCGCCGTCGCCTGGAAGGCCACGAAAGCCAGGGCCAGCACCGTGATTGTCGCCAGACCAAGGGCGACCTGGGTCATGCGGGCCAACTTGCGGTGCAGCCCCGCCCGCCAGGCCATGGCCAGAATTCCGATCGTCAGGGGAACCAGCAGAAGCAGGCCAGAGCGGGACTGGGTCAGGGCGTCGCCGACCAGCAGCACCAACAGCATCGCCAGGGCGCCGCCCAGCCGCCAGCGCGGGATCGGCCGGGTCACCGCGGCATCGACGGCCAGGGCCGCGGCGACCGCCATGAGGGCGACCAGCAGCGAGGCGAGATGATTGCGGTTGGCGAAGAAGCCGACGGCGGGATTGGGATTGGTGATCGCATAGAAGCGCAAGGGGCTATGTTCGCCCTGGACGACCTGCAGCCCGCCGATCACGACGCTGACCAGACCCACGATCAGCAGCAGCCACAGCAACCCCTTCCGGTCCTGAGCCGACAGCTGTAGGGCGGCGGCGAACATCGCCAGGCCGGGCAGGAGGGCGATCAGACTGTGCTGGGTGGCCTGGGGGCTCAGGGACAATGGCGCCCAGCCAGGCATCAGTCCCGCCGTCATCATGTCGGCGGCGAAGCTGCCCCGACCCGGGAGCAGGGTCCAGATCGCGGGCGGCAGGGGCAGGAGCTGTAGAAGCCCCACCGCGACCAGCCCGCCCAGCAGCCAAAGCGGCCCGCGCCAACTGTCGGGCAAGGGCCCATCGCGCATGCGCCAGACCGACCAGGCCAGTAACGGCAGGGCGGCGAGCGCCATGATGTCTGAGGAGATCACCTCACGCCGAGTGGCGCCGCCCAGGAGCAGCGCCATCAGCAGGAAGAGATATGAGAATATCGGAAACAGTCGCGCGGAAAAGCCGCTAGTCTGGGGTTCCGCCACGGTCCTGATTCAATGCCTGTTCTGTTGTAGGATCAGCCGCTCTTGCGAGCGACCATCACAGAACTCACGGGCTGGTAGGCGTATTGTCTTTGTGAACAGCCTGGGCGACCGCGGCGCCGGTCACAACGCCGAAAACACCCCACAACAGGAGATCTTTGCTACCCCAGAAGCCCGCGCCTTCTCTGTCGTCGTAGCCGTCACCGGAAGCGGCGCGAACCACGCCCGAGGAAGCGGCGCCGCAGGGCGAGGACGATCCGACCGTCGCCATCGAGCGGGCCCCGACCGTGACTTTGCAGCCATCGGCGTAGGTGACAGTGGCGCTGCCATCCATGGACATGATGCGGTCGCCGGATTTGAGCGGCGTACTGGCAGTCACCGGCACGTAGCGGCCATTCTGGTTGACCAGGACGGATCCTTGAACTCCACCCAGTTGGGCCCCTGCAGCGAGCGCCTGGCTCGAAATCAGCAGGCCGATGGTGGCGCCCACGGCGATACGGCGGATCATGATCTACCCCTCAAAATTACACGCCCAGTGCGACGTTGCGCCACAGGCTCCATTAGCCTTTAACCCAGGAGACCCTCAATCGCAACCAACGATCACCCTACTCGGGCAATTCATTCGGCTTGCGGGACCAACCTGCAACACCCGATCAACCGCCGGCGCGTCGAATTGTTCCAACACGACAATTAACGGGCGCCTGCGACAGACCAACGCACAAAAGTTGACAATCCGTCGCGCTCAAAAGGGGGGGGCGCCTGTTTTTCGACCGAAGCCCCAGATGGCCGTCTCCACGCCAAGACGCAAGCGGGCAAAGCGCCACAGCATCAAATTCGACGCCGCCACCCCCGCGGCCGAGGCGACCGCGGCCCCCATCAACCCGAAGAGAGGGATCAGAACCAGCGCCAGGATCGTCTGCAGAATCAGGCCTGTCGCTGAACTGATCGTGAAGTCGCGCTCGTGCCCACTCATGTTCAGCAGCGCCGCCGCGCAGCCAAACGCGGCATTGAACAGCTGGGACAGGCCCAGCACGGCCAGGGTCGGCCCCGCCGCCGCCACTTCCGGCCGGAAGACCAAGCCCAGAAAGGGCCCGCCGAAGGCCAGGAAGAACAGCACGAAGGGCAGGCAGACGGCCGTGGACAGCAGGGCGCCCAGGCTGGCGGTCCGCTGCAGGCTGGGCAGATCGCCCGCGGTCCGGGCCGCGGCGAACCGGGGACTGAGCGTGGCGATCACCGCCGTGTAGCCCAGCGCCGCCAGCATCGCGGTTTGGGCGACCAGGCGGTATTCACCGATTTCCGCCGGTGGCCGGCCCAGCAGCCCCATGAGCAGCACGGCGATCTGAATATTGAGCACAGCGATGCCGCCGCCGACGCCCAGGGGGATGGCGCTGGCGATCCATCGGCGGCTGTCGAACCTAGGACGGGCCTGGCGCAGCTCGTCCGGCATGGCCCGCCACAGCAGGATCAGCCCGACCAGGAAGGCCAGGGCGGTTGCCGCAAGATTCATGGCCATGGCCAGGGTGGCGGTCAGGGCCGCCGGTGGCAGGACGACGCCGAACTGAAGGCAGAGCGCGGCCAACCGGGGCACGGCCGCCGGCGTGGCGGCGGCCACGAACAGCAGCACCAGAGCCGGCCTGAGCGCCAGGTCCGGCCATTGCCCATCGACGACCCGCCCCAGTCCCCGTAACGCCGCCCCGCGAATGGCGGTCAGGGCCAGCAATGGCAGCGTGGCCAGCGCCCAGATCGCCACGGGCAGGTGGGGCCGAAGCCCGGGCGAGAGGAGCGCGCAACCTACCGCGCCAACCACCAGGATCAGGGCCACGATCAGGGCGAACTGGTTGGAGCGGATCAGCAGGCCTTTGACGGCGGCGTAGTCGCCGGTCTGGCGTCCGGCGGCGGTCTCGCGGATCACCAGGGTCGGCACGCCAAACTGGGCGGGCAACACCAGCACGCTGACCAGCGACAGCAGAAAGCCATAGACGCCGAAGTCGGCCTGGCTGAGCGCCCGGACAATCACCGCCGACCCGAGATAGGCCAGGCCCAGGCTGGCCACCTGCAGGATCAGCGAGGCGCCGGCCCCGCGGAGGATGGCTCGCCGCTCGCTCATGCCGCGCCGCCCAGCCAGGTCGATTCCCGGGCTTCGGCCGCCGCCGCGAGGTCGGGCCGGTCGGCGCCGGCCAGATCGGCGCGCGGGGTCTTGCCGGTCTCGTCCAGCAGGTAGGACAGGAAACGGTAGCTCTCGCGATAGTTCGCCAGCCGCCCGGCCTCGATCACCGGGACCTGGCCCGGCAGGTCAGCGGTCAGGGCGTCGCGGAAATAGTGCGGGCGCAGGGCGGCGATCCGCCAGATTCCATCGCCTCGCCGCTCGACGCGGGCGAACAGTCGGGCCTGGCAGGTGACGGTCACCGCCACGCCGCCGATGGCGCCGGGCAGCTGGATGACACAGCCGGTCTCGGCCAGAGCCCGGTCGCCCTTCAGCCTGACCAGGGTCGGCGACATCTGGTGCAGATGGCGCACCCCGGCGGCGAAGGCGGCGCGCGAGGCCTCGACAAAGGCCGGCCCCGAAGTCTCGATCCAGGAAAGGCTGACGACGCTGTCCGCGTGGAAACAGGCGGCCATACGGTCCCACTGGCCCTGGTCGCGGGCGGCCCGCTCGGTCTGGACCAGGTCGGCGACCGCGGCGCGATCCATGAGAGCGTCTAGGGTCAAACAGGCCTCCGGTCGCCGATGCTAACGGCAGGCTGTCCTGACGGATACGGCCTTGAGCTTGGCGGACGGCTCATGCATCTCTGCAGGCTCGGCCGCAAGGACCCCGTATGACCGCCCAAGACTCCCCAAAGCTGGGCGAGAACCTCGACGCCCCCAACCTTGATGGGGAGGTGGTTGATGACTTTGGGGCCGAGTGGAGCCGGTTCGACCAGTCGGCGCTGTCCGACGCCGAGAAGGCGACCATCTTCGAACGCTATTTCGCGGTTTTTCCCTGGGACGACCTGCCGGCCGACGCCGAGGGCTTCGACCTTGGGTGCGGCAGCGGCCGCTGGGCCAGCCTGACCGCCAGGCGGGTCGGAACCCTGCACTGTATCGACCCGGCCACCGCGGCGCTTGCGGTGGCGCGGCGCAACCTGGCTGGACAGGCCAACACCCGGTTCCACAACGCCGGGGTGGACGCCATCCCGCTGGCCGACGGGTCGATGGACTTCGGCTACAGCCTGGGGGTCCTGCACCACGTTCCCGACACCGCCGCCGGCATCGCCAGCTGCGTGGCCAAGCTCAAGCCCGGCGCGCCCTTCCTGGTCTATCTCTACTACGCGCTGGACAATAAGCCGGGCTGGTACCGGCAGGTCTGGAGGCTATCGGACAGCGTCCGGCGCGGCGTCGCCGCCCTGCCCCGGCCGTTGAAGTTCGCGACCTGCCAGGTCATCGCCGCCACGGTCTATTGGCCCCTGGCCCGCGCCGCCTGGCTGCTGGAAAAACTGGGCGTCCAGGTCGAGAATCTGCCGCTGGCCGACTATCGCCACAACAGCTTCTATTCGATGCGCACCGACGCCCTGGACCGCTTCGGCACCCGGCTGGAGCAGCGCTTCACCAGGGCCCAGATTGCCGCGATGATGAGCGCTGCCGGCCTTCAAGACATCGTCTTCTCCGAAGGCCCGCCCTACTGGTGCGCGGTCGGCCGCAAGAGCTGATGGTCCGCGTCCTGCACGTCATCCCGGAAGACGGCATGGGCGGCGCCGAGATCGCCGCCCGCATCGCCGCCGACCGGGTTGGCGACGACCTGCACATCGCCTCGCTGACCGATGGCCCGCCCGGCGACATCCCCGCCAATGTCCACTACCTGCGCGGGGCCTCGGCCAGCGCCCTGGCTCGTCGGCTGCAGGTCGATGTGGCGGTGTTCTCGCTGTGGAAGGCGATCCCCGCCCTGATCATGACCCGGCTGACCGCACCGGGGGTGAAGACGGTGCTGTTCCTGCATTCCGACCGGCCAGTGCATGTGGCCGACCGCTGGCTGACCGACCTGGCGGCGAGGCTGGCCGACCAGGTCTGGGCCGACAGTCCCGGCTCGCTCAGGGGCCGACTCGGCGAAGCCGGTCTGAAACGGGGCCGGGTCATCTCCTTCGTTCAGCACCGCCCCGAAGCCGTTGTCCGCACCTCCCCGCGCCCGGCCTTCATCGCCTGGGGCCGGCTGACGCGGCTGAAGCGAATCGACCGGACCATCCGTCTGTTCGCCCGCATCGCCGCCCGTCACCCGGAGGCGCGACTGACCCTCGTTGGTCCCGACGCCGGCAGCCGCGCCGAGCTGGAGGTCCTGGTCGCTTCGCTGGGCCTTGCAGGCCATGTGACCTTCACTGGCCCGCTGGATTTTCACGCCATCATGGAGCGGGCGGCCGGCGCGGACTTCTTCCTGCAACTGAGCGATCAGGAGGGGGCGGCCATGTCAGTGATCGAGGCGATGCAACTTGGGCTTGTCCCCGTGGTGACGCCAGTGGGTGAGATGGCCGAATACTGCCAGGCGATGGAAACAGGTGTCGTGTTCCAGAACGAGGACCAGACAGCCACCGACCTTGAATGTCTGCTAGCCGACACAAAACTGTTCAACCGTATGGCGACCGCGGCGCGCAATCGCTGGACCGCGACCCGGCTATATGATCAAGACTTTATGGCCGCGGCCGAAACACTGGCGCGGGGGAAACGTCGGTAGGAAACGCCAAGGCGCCATGTGCGGCATCGCCGGTATCTATGCGGCCGACCAACCAAGGCTGGCGTCCAGGTCTGTCGCCGGACGGATGTGCGACGCCCTGGCGCACAGGGGCCCCGATAGCCAGGGCATCTGGTCCGACAATGAGGCGGGCCTGGTGTTCGGCCAGCGGCGGCTGGCGGTGATCGACACCTCCGAGGCCGGCCTGCAGCCGATGGAGAGCGCCAGCGGCCGGTTTGTCATCAACTACAACGGCGAGATCTTCAACTATCTCGACCTGCGGGCTGAGCTGGAGGCAAGCGGGCCGGTTCCGGCCTGGCGCGGCCACTCCGACACCGAGACCATGCTCGAGGCCATCGACCGCTGGGGTCTGGCCGCGACCCTGGCCCGCATCGAGGGTCAGTTCGCCATCGCTCTGTGGGACCGCCAAACCCGCCGGCTGTATCTGGCCCGCGACCGGTTCGGCGAAAGGCCGCTCTATTACGGCTGGGCCGGCAAGGCGCTGGTGTTCGGCTCCGAGCTGAAGGCTCTGCGTGCGGTCCCGGGCTGTCCGGCCGAGATCGACCGCGAAGCCCTGGCCAGTTTCGTCCGCTACGGTTTCGTGCCGCACCCCCGCTCGATCTGGCGGGGGATCGCCAAGCTGCCGCCTGGAACCTGGACTTCGTTCGGTCCCGAAGAATCCCCGGAATCAAAACCCCGAATCGTTACTTACTGGGATGCGGGGGAGGCAGCCGGCAAAGCTATGGCCGCGCCCTGGCGGGGGAGCGAGGCCGAGGCGGTGGAGGTCCTGGACCATCTGCTGGCGAAAACGGTGAAAAGCCGGATGATCGCCGATGTGCCGCTGGGGGCCATGCTCTCCGGTGGGGTCGATTCCTCGACCGTGGTGGCGATGATGCAGGCCCACGGCCAGGCGGCCGGCCCGGTGAAGACCTTCACCATTGGCTTCGACGAGGCCGGCTATAACGAGGCCGAGCAGGCCAAGGCGGTAGCGGCCCATCTGGGAACTGATCACACCGAGCTGTATGTCACCGCCGCCGACGCCCTGGCCGTGGTGCCCAAGCTGCCCAGTCTGTACGACGAGCCCTTCGCCGACGCCTCGCAGATCCCCACCTTCCTGGTCAGCGGCATGGCCCGCAGCCAGGTGACGGTCGCCCTCAGCGGCGACGGCGGCGATGAGATCTTCGGGGGCTACAGCCGCTATTTCCATGGCGCGCAGGTGTGGAAACGCGCCGGCGGCGTCCCCCGGCCCATCCGCGCCGGCGCGGCGGCGGCGCTGCAGGCGGTCTCTCCCGACGATTGGAACCGCGCGGCGGGCGCGCTTTCCGCCGTGCTGCCGGCCGAGCTTTCGGGCGGCCGGGCCGGAGAGAAGATTCACAAACTGGCCGGGGTGCTGTCGGCCACCGACCAGGATTCCTACCACCAGGGCCTGCTGTCCCTGTGGGACGACCCTGCCCAGGTCCTGACCGACCGCGCTCTGGGCCTCAGCCTTCCCGGCGACCATGCCGTCCCGGCGGCGATGACCAGCTTCGCCGAGCGGGCCATGTATCTGGACACCCGCTACTACCTGCCCGATGACATCCTGACCAAGGTCGACCGCGCTTCGATGGGCGTAAGCCTGGAGGCCCGGGCTCCTTTCCTGGACCGCGATCTCTTCAGCTTCGCCTGGTCGCTGCCCATGACGATGAAGATTGGTGGCGGGCGCGGCAAGCAGGTGCTGCGCAAGGTGTTGGACCGCTACGTCCCACGCAGCCTGATCGACCGACCCAAGCAGGGCTTCGCGCTGCCGATCGGCCGCTGGCTGCGCGGCGAGCTGAAGGACTGGGGCGAGGCGTTGCTGGCGCCCGATCGCCTGAAGAACCAGGGCCTGTTCGATCCGATGGCGGTGCGCCGCTGCTGGGACGAACACCAGAGCGGCCGGCGCAATTGGGACACCCGCCTGTGGGTGGTGCTGATGGCCCAGGCCTGGCTCGATGAGCAGGGCTGCGAGCGGGGGCTGGCCGCATGAGCCATGTCGCCACGCCTGTCGGATCCGCCGGATTGGCGGCCAGCCGGCCCACGCCAGCGGTTGCAGGCGTCGCGCCGCCGGCCAAGATCGTGCTGTTCGCCAATACCGACTGGTACCTCTACAATTTCCGCCAGTCCCTGGCTCGCCGTCTGCGAGACGCCGGCCACCCACTGATCCTGATATCGCCAGAGGGTCCCTATGGTCTCAAGCTGGTCGAGGCGGGGTTCGACTGGCGCCCGCTGCCCATGCGCCGGCGCAGCATCAACCCCGTGGCCGAGGCCGGCCTGATCCTGCACATCACCCAGCTGCTGAGGCGGGAAAAGGCCGACATCATTCACGGCTTCACCATCAAGCCGGCCGTGTACGGCGCCCTGGCCGGCGCCCTGGCGGGGGTTCGGCGCGTCAACGCCGTGGCCGGTCTGGGCTATGTGTTCATGAGTGGCCAGATGCAGGCCCGAGCGCTGCGGCCCATCGTCCGCGCCCTGGCCAAACTGACCTTCGACGACCACCGCGCCCGCCTGATCGTGCAGAACCCGGACGATCACGCCGCCTTTGTCGGATCGGGCCTGGTTCGCGCCGACCGGACACACATCATCGCCGGTTCTGGCGTGGACTGCTCGCGCTTCGAGAAGACCCGTCGGGTCCGTCAGGCCGGCGAGCCGCTGCGCATCCTGCTGGCGGCGCGCATGCTGTGGGACAAGGGCCTGCAGGAGTATGTCGAGGCCGCCATCGCCCTGAAGACCGAAGGCCGCAACATCGAGTTCCTGCTGGCCGGCAATCCCGATCCCGGCAATCCCACCGCCGTCCCGGTGGAGACCCTTCGCAAGTGGGTCGACCAGGGCGTGGTGACCTGGCTAGGCCATGTCGACGACATGCCCAAACTGTTGGGTGAGGTGGATGTCGTGGCCCTGCCCAGCTACCGGGAGGGCCTGCCCAAGACCCTGATCGAGGCCGCGGCCTGCGCCCTGCCGCTCGTGACCACCGATGTCCCCGGTTGCCGGGAGGTTGTCACCGACGGCGTGGATGGCCTGATGGTCCCCGTTCGCGACTGGCGGTGCCTGGCGGCGGCCTTTGCCCGACTGGACGATGATGCCGACCTGCGCGCCCGACTCGGCGCGGCGGCGCGCGAGAAAGCCCTGGCCCTGTTCGACGAGACCATCGTCATCGAGCGGACGATGGAGGTCTATCGCTCGCTGCTGGGTTAGGACACCCAATTCCTCGCCCGTTGGGCGAGGGGGACCACGAAGTGGTGGAGTGGGCCGTGAACTGCACGGGGTTTCAGGCACGCCCACTCTGACGGCGCTTAATTCGGAAACGCCGTGTGCGCCACGGCCCACTCCGTCGGCTTCGCCGCCACCTCGCCCAAGGGGCGAGGAACCGGTTGACGAGACGATTGACTGTTCCCTAACTGTTCCCATGCAGACCCGCCCCCGGACTCTGAAATACGCGCAGCATCTCCGGCAAAATCTCTCGCTGCCGGAAGGTCTGCTGTGGGAACTCCTGAAGGGGCGGCGAACTGGTGGCCTGAAGTTTCGCCGCCAGCATCCTATTGGCGGCTATGTCCTCGATTTCTTCTGCGCCGAGCAGCAATTGGCCGTCGAGGTTGACGGGCAGCATCACACCTATGAAGCCCAGATTGAGCATGACCGCGTCCGCGATGCCTGGCTGACCGAACGGGGCATCCGGGTGGTGCGGTTTCCCGCCGACTATGTGCTCAAAAACGCCGAAGCGGTCGCCGAACTGATCGCCGTCGAAGCGCGCACGCCCCGCAGCGAGCCTCGCCTGACCTGGTGGGTCAAATGAGCGCCTACCGCCCCGTGTCCTGCAGCACGCCCAGCACCTTGCCGCCGCGCGGCGTCTGGACCAGCACGACGGTGACCAGGCCGTCGGTCTTGGCGACCGGCAACCGGTAGGAGGTCGGCCGGCCCTTCCAGGCGCCCAGCTTGACCAGTTCTCGGACCACGTTGCGTTCGATGAGAGTCTTGCCGCTGTTGTCGCCGCGGCGGACCTTCACCTCCAGGGCGCGGGGATCGTAGCGGACCATCCAGACATCGGCGCCGCCGCGCGGCGCTCGACCCGAGCCGACCGCGACGCGACCCGTGGACAGAAACAGCATGTCCGGCGGATCGATGGGGCTCTTGGCGGCCTGGGCGAGCAGGGCGTCGACCTTGTCGGTCTTGACCCCGGAAACCTGGGTTCGGCCGGAGACCACCACCTGCGGCGTATAGACCTCGCGCAGGCCGAAGGCGCGGACATAGGCGCGCTGGCGTTCGACGAATTCGGGGCGGGCGAAGCTGTCCTGCCAGCCCAGATAGTTCCAGTAGTCGACCGAGAAGGTCAGGGCCAGGACGCCCGGAGACTGGGCCAGGTCGTTGAAATGCTCGCCCGCCTCGTTGCAGGACGAACATCCCTGGGCGGTGAACAGCTCGATCAGGACCGGGGGCTTTGTCGGCTTCGCAGGCGCGGCCATGGCCGAGGGCGCCAGCGTGGCCGCAAGGGCCCAGACCAAAAAAGCGGCAATCGCGGATTTCATCGCCGGCAATTAACCGGAAGAGAGAGCGCGGCGCGTTTCACGAGGCCGTGAACCACGCCGCTTCTCATCCTAGGCTTCCGTCTTGGCGAGGTTGCGCAGGACGTAGTTCAGGACGCCGCCGTTCTTGAAATACTCAAGCTCGGTCGGCGTATCGATGCGGCAACGCACCGGGAAGCGGGCGATGCGGCCATCGGTCGGGCGGTAGAGCTCGACGATCAGCTGCTTGCGGGGCGAGAGGTCCTGCAGACCGCGGATCGAGACGATTTCCTCACCGGTCAGGCCCAGGCGCTGCCAGCCTTCCGAGGTGAACTGCAGGGGCAGAACGCCCATGCCCACCAGGTTGGAGCGGTGGATGCGCTCGAAGGTCTCGGCGATCACCGCGCGCACGCCCAGCAGCTTGGCGCCCTTGGCCGCCCAGTCGCGCGAGCTGCCGGTGCCGTATTCCTTGCCGGCGAAGACGACGGCGGGACGGCCCTCGGCCTGGTAGCGCATGGCCGCGTCGTAGATCGACATGACCTGGCCCGACGGGAAGTGTTTGGTCACCCCCCCTTCGATGTCGGGAGTGATCTTGTTGCGGATGCGGATGTTGGCGAAGGTGCCGCGCATCATCACTTCGTGGTTGCCCCGACGGCTGCCGTAGCCGTTGAAGTCCTCGAAGCGGACCTGGCGTTCCAGCAGGTATTCACCCGCCGGGCTGGTCTTCTTGATCGAACCGGCCGGGCTGATGTGGTCGGTGGTGATCGAGTCGCCGAACACGCCCAGAATCCGCGCCTCGATGATGTCGGTCACCGGGTCGGGGGTCATGGTCATGCCCTGGAAGTAGGGCGGGTTCTGCACATAGGTCGAACCCATGTCCCAGGCGTAGGTCTTGCCGCCCTTGATCTCGATGGCCTGCCAGTTCTTGTCGCCGGCGAAGACGTCGCCATAGCGCTCGGCGAACATCTTGCTGGTCACCGACTTCTTCTGCAGGGCGGCGATGTCGGCGTTGGTGGGCCAGATGTCCTTCAGGAAGACGTCATTGCCCTTCTTGTCCTGGCCGAGCGGCTGGGTCGCCAGGTCGATGCGCATCGAGCCGGCCAGGGCGTAGGCCACCACCAAGGGCGGCGAGGCCAGGTAGTTGGCGCGGACATCCTGGTTCACCCGGCCTTCGAAGTTCCGATTGCCGGAGAGAACCGAGCAGGCGACCAGGTCGCCTTCGTTCACGGCGGCGCTGATGGCTTCCGGCAGCGGGCCGGAGTTGCCGATGCAGGTGGTGCAGCCGTAGCCGACCAGGTTGAAGCCCAGGGCGTCCAGCGACTTCTGCAGCCCGGCCTTGATCAGGTAGTCGGTGACCACCTGCGAACCGGGGGCCAGCGAGGTCTTCACCCACGGCTTGACCTTCAGCCCCTTGGCGACCGCGTTCTTGGCCAGCAGGCCGGCGGCGATCAGCACCGAGGGGTTGGAGGTGTTGGTGCAGGAGGTGATGGCGGCGATGACCACATCGCCATGGCCGACGTCGAACTTCTCGCCGGCGACGGGGACGCGCAGATCGGCGCCTTCCTTCTTGCCGAAGTCACCCGCCAGGGCTTCCTCGAACGCCGCGGCGGCGTCGGTCAGCAGCACCCGGTCCTGGGGACGCTTGGGGCCGGCCAGCGACGGCAGCACGCCGGCGAGGTCCAGTTCCAGCACGTCGGTGAAGACCGGCTCTTCGGCGTCCGGATCGTGCCACAGGCCCTGTTCCTTGGCATAGGCTTCGACCAGGTTGACCCGGGCGGTCTCGCGGCCCGTCGCCTTGAGATAGTCGATGGTCGACTGGGTGACCGGGAAGAAGCCGCAGGTGGCGCCGTATTCCGGGGCCATGTTGGCGATGGTCGCCTGGTCCTCAAGGGTCAGGTTCACCAAGCCATTGCCGAAGAACTCGACGAACTTGCCGACAACGCCCTTCTTGCGCAGCATCTGGGTGACGGTGAGCACCAGGTCGGTGGCCGTCGCGCCTTCCGGCATTGCGCCGGTCAGGCGGAAGCCGATGACTTCCGGGATCAGCATCGGGATGGCCTGGCCGAGCATGGCGGCCTCGGCCTCGATGCCGCCCACGCCCCAGCCCAGGACCGACAGGCCGTTGATCATGGTGGTGTGCGAATCGGTGCCGACCACAGTGTCGGGATAGGCGACCTCATGCTCGGGATGGCCGGCGTCGGCGGCGGTCCAGACGGTCTGGGCCAGGTATTCCAGGTTCACCTGGTGGCAGATGCCGGTGCCCGGGGGCACGACCCGGAAGTTGTTGAAGGCCGAGGAGCCCCAGCGCAGGAAGCGGTAGCGCTCGATATTGCGCTCATACTCGCGGGCGACGTTGTCGCCGAAGGCCTTGGCGTTGCCGAAGTGGTCGACCATCACTGAGTGGTCGATGACCAGGTCGACGGGGTTCAGCGGGTTGATCTTTTCCGGATCGCCGCCGAGCGCGGTCATGGCGTCGCGCATCGCGGCCAGGTCGACGACGGCCGGCACGCCGGTGAAGTCCTGCATCAGCACCCGCGCCGGGCGGAAGCTGATCTCGTGCTGGACCGAACCCTTGTTGTCGATCCAGGCGGCGATGGCCTTCAGGTCGGCTTCCGAGGTGCCGACGCCATCTTCATTGCGCAGCAGGTTTTCCAGCAGCACCTTCATGGACACCGGCAGGCGGCTGATTCCCGCCAGTCCGGCTTGTTCGGCTTCCTTGAGGCTGTAGTAGACGTACTTCGTCCGACCCACGGCGAGCGTGCGGCGGGTCTTGAGGCTGTCGATGGACGCCATGTTTGGAGATCCTTTCCTGTCCTTGGCCGCCCGAAAACCACTTCCGGGACCGCGCGCAGGGGGGACTCACAGCGTCTTCCCCCGTCGCGGCTCTTTCCCTCGCTCTGCGAGGGATCGGCGCGCGCTGCATACTCCCCGACGGGCCGCGCGTCCATGCACGCGGCGTGGGTTTCGACTTGGGATTCGACGCGCCCACGCATGATCACCGCCCTCGCCATCCAGTCCCTGTCGATTCAACGCGGCGATCGGACGCTGTTTTCCGGCCTGTCGCTTGAGATGAAGGCCGGCGAGGCGGTGGCGCTGACCGGCCGCAACGGGGCGGGAAAGACCAGCCTGCTGAGGGCCGTGGCCGGTCTGCTGCGACCGGCGGCCGGTGAGATTCGATTCGGCGATGTCGAGGCGGACGAGGCTCGGGCCAAGGGCCTGCACATGGTCGGTCACCTGGACGGGCTGAAGACCGGCCGCACGGTCTGGGAGGAACTGCTGTTCCAGACCCGCTGGACCGGCGGGACCGACGCGGCCGCCGCCGCCGCCCTGCAGACCCTCGACATCGTCCGGCTGAAGGACCTGGAAGTCCGCCGCCTCTCGGCCGGCCAGCGCCGGCGCCTGGCCCTGGCCCGGCTGGTCGCCGCGCCCCGGCCGCTCTGGCTGCTGGACGAGCCGATGGCGCCGCTGGACGCCGAGCAGCGGCGGCGGTTCGGCGAGTTGATGCAGAAGCATCTGGACGGCGGCGGTCTGATCCTGGCCGCCGTGCATGACCCCCTACCCGTGCCGTCCCGCAACGCCGAGGTCGGCGCATGAGCCCCCTACGCGCCCTGTTCGGCCGCGAAATGTCGCTGTCCTGGGGTCGCGGCGGCGGACCGCTGCCCGCCCTGGCCTTCTATGCCGGCGTCACCACCATGCTGCCCCTGGCCGTGGGACCCGAGCCCGAGCGGCTGGCCTCGGTCGCGCCGGGCATGGCCTGGCTGGCCCTGGCCCTGGCCGCCCTGCTGTCGCTGGAGCGCCTCTTTGAGCGCGATTTCGAGGACGGCACCCTGGACCTGCTCAGCCTGGGCCCGGTCCCGCTGGAACTGGTCTGCGCAGTCAAATGCCTGGCCCAGTGGATCGCCATCGGGCTGCCGCTGGCCCTGGCCGCCCCCGTCGCCGCCATAGCCTTAGGCGCTCCAGTGACACTGGCCCCACTGATCGCCCTCTGCGCAGCCCTGGGCGGCCTCGCCTTCGCCTTCGCCGGCGGCATGGGGGCGGCCCTGGCCCTGGGCAGCCGGCGCGGCGGCCTGTTGATTGCGGTCATCGTCCTCCCCCTCTTCGCCCCGCCGGTGATCTTCGGCGGCGGCGCCCTGACAGCGGTAGGAGGGGCGGCGGTAGGCGGCGCAGGGCTGATGCTGCTGGCGGCCTGGACAGCAGCGGCCGTGGCGCTATCGCCCCTGGCCATGGCGGCGGCGGTCCGCAACGCCCTGGATTGAGCAGGATCAACCCGTCCGGGGCGGCGGGGGTGCTACAAGCCTGCAATAAACCAACGTTCGCCTGACATCGTGCAGCTACAAGCGCCGTCCAGTCTGCCGGCAACAACAACTCGGGAAGAGACCCTCACCATGACTTTCAATCCAACCCGCATTGGCCTGCTGGCCAGCGCCGCCCTCATCCTCACCCTGGCCGGCGCGGCCCAGGCGGCCGACGCGCCGCCACCCAAGGTCGAGCGCAAGGTCGTCATCATGGGCGGCCCCGGCGAGGGACCTGGCATGATGGGCGGGGGCATGATGGGTGGCGACATGATGGGCGGGCCCATGAAGATGGATCCGGCCAAGCACGCCCAGCACCTGCGCGATGTGCTGCAGCTGCGGCCTGACCAGGAAGGCGCCCTGCAGGCCTTCCTCGCCTCGATGGCGCCGCCCAAGGACATGCCGCCCATGCCCGACATGGACAAGCCGATGACCACGCCCGAGCGGCTGGACATGATGCTGATGATGCTGGATCACCACCGCGCCGAGATGGTCAAGCATGTGGCGGCCGTGAAGGCCTTCTATGCCCAGCTCTCGCCCTCGCAGCAGAAGGCCTTCGACGCCCTGCACAGCGAAATGATGGGCGGCCCGGGCGGCATGGGTGGCGGCCCTGACATCCGCATCATCCGCCGTGGCCCGCACGGCCCTGGTGGTCCGGACGGCGACATGCCGCCGCCGCCCCCCGGACAATAGGTTGGGCTGATAGGGCTCCGTAGTCCCACTGACTTGCCCGCCGTCCAGCGAGAGACTAGACGGCGGGCATGTTTGCCTTTCTGGCCAATCCGCAGCGGTTCATGGCCTTCTCAAAGGTCGCCGCCCCTCTGATTGGGGCGGTGGCCTTTTTGCTGCTCGCCAGCGGCCTGTGGCTGACCTTTTCGGCCCCTGATGACTACCAGCAGGGCGCCACGGTGCGGATGATGTTCATCCATGTCCCCGCCGCCTGGCTGGCCCTGTTCACCTACATCTGCCTGGCCATCGCCAGCTTCCTCAGCCTGGTCTTCCGCCACGCCCTCGCCGACGCCGCCGCCAAGGCCTGCGCGCCGCTAGGCGCGACCTTCACGGCGCTGGCCCTGATCACCGGCTCGCTGTGGGGCCAGCCGATGTGGGGGACCTGGTGGGTGTGGGACGCGCGCCTGACCTCGATGTTGGTGCTGCTGCTGCTCTGGCTGGCCTATATCGCCCTGCGCTCGGCCATCGACGACGAGACCAAGGCCGGCCGCGCCGCCGCCATCCTGGCCCTGGTGGGGGCGATCAACCTGCCTATCATCCACTACTCGGTGGTCTGGTGGAACACCCTGCACGAGGGCTCCACCAACTTCATGAAGAACACCGGCGCGACCCACTACCTGGCCCCGCTGGCCCTGATGGCGCTGGGTTACACCGCCGCCTTCGGCTCCCTCTGGCTGGTGCGCATCCGGGCCGAGCTCTATCGGCGGCGCGCCGGCCTGCTGGCCCTGCGCGCGGCGGAGGCCTGAGAGACATGCCCGACCTGCACACCGGCGAGTATGGCGTCTACATCTGGTGGGCGTTCGGGATCACCGCCCTGGCCTTCGCAGGCATGATCGCCGACAGCCTGCTGCGCGCCGCTAAATGGAAGAAGCGGGTCGACGATCTGGAAGCCCAGACCCTGGGTAACCGGCCGTGAAGCGCCTGTTCGCCTTCGCGCCGCTGATCGTCCTGGCCCTGCTGGCCGTGGTGTTCGGCGTCTACAGCCTGCACCGCGATCCGCAGGTGCGGCCCAGGGCCTTGGTCGGCCATCCGGTCCCCGCCGTGACCCTGACGCCTCTGGACGGCGGCGCGCCCGTGCCGTTGGGCGGGCTCAAGGGCCCGGTGCTGGTCAATTTCTACGCCTCCTGGTGCGCGCCCTGCCGGCTGGAAGCGCCGGTGCTGATGGGACTGAAGACCGAGGGCGTGACGGTCATCGGCATCGCCTACAAGGACAAGACCGACGCTACCCGCGCCTTCCTGGCCGAACTGGGCGATCCCTATGCCCAGACCCTGGTCGACGGCGACGGCCGCGCGGGCCTCGAGTTCGGCGTCACCGGCGTTCCCGAGACCTTCCTGATCGGCAAGGACGGCGTCATCCTGGACAAGATCTCCGAGCCCCTGACCCCCGCCAGCGCCGACAAGCTGGCCCGCGAGCTTTCAGCGGCGGACCGATAGGCCCGCGTTAACCTTTCGCTAACCATGTTGGCCGAACCGTCGGCCCGTGGTCACGCCCGTTCGCCCCTCCCTGACGCCGCCAACCGCCAATCCGGCGGGAGCAGCGCGCACGGCCGCGCAACGGGCCTTCTTCGACGCCGCCATGGGCCGCGCCGCTCCGGCCGCCGCCCCGACCCAAGCCCCCGCCGTCCAGGCCGCGCCGGTCGCGCCGGTCCGCGCCGCCATTCCTCCCCAACAGCCGATGGCCAACCTGACGCCTGACCCCAATGAGCCGGTCCGCTACCGTCGGCCGGGTTCGATTCTCGACATCAAGGTCTGATCGCCCTAGACCTTGGCGAAAGCCTTCGGGGGAAGAAACCAAATGTCCGAGCAGCGCGCGTCGATGCGCACGGTGATCGCGGCCTCGTCGGCCGGGACCGCGTTCGAGTGGTACGATTTCTTCGTTTTCGGGTCGCTCTCGGCCCTGATCGGCAAGAACTTCTTCTCGGGACTGGACGAGACGGCCGGCCTGCTGGCGGCGCTGGCCCTGTTCGGGGTCGGATTCTTCTTCCGGCCGATCGGGGCGCTGATCTTCGGCCATATCGGCGACCGGGTCGGGCGCAAGGGCGCCTTCCTGCTGACCGTGACCCTGATGGGCGGGGCGACCTTCGCCATCGGCCTGTTGCCGACCTACGCCCAGGCCGGGCCGATCGCGCCGCTACTGCTGATCCTGATGCGGGTCATCCAGGGCACGGCTCTGGGCGGCGAGTACGGCGGGGCGGCCATCTATGTCGCCGAGCACGCCCCGGCCAAGCGCAGGGCCGAGTTCACCGGCTGGATCCAGACCTCGGCCGCCTTCGGCCTGGTCGGCGCCCTGGCGGTGATCCTGGTCACCCGCAAGCTGATGGGCGAGGACGCCTTCAACGCCCCGACCTGGACCGGCGGCTGGCGGGTTCCCTTCCTGCTGTCGGCGGTGCTGGTGGCCATCTCGATCTTCATGCGCCTGAAGCTGGGCGAGAGCCCCGCCTTCCAGAAGCTCAAGGACGCCGGCGAGCAGACCAAGGCGCCCTACAAGGAAGCCTTCGGTCAGTGGAAGAACCTCAAGCTGGTCATCCTGGTGCTGTTCGCCTTCATGAGCGCCCAGGGCGCGGCCTGGTACACCGCGTTTTTCTACACCCAGGTCTTCATGACCAAGTTCCTCAAGGTCGATGAGCCGACGGCCAACCTGTTGATCATGGCCCTCACCATCGCCAGCGCCCCGCTCTACGTCTTCTTCGCCTGGCTGAGCGACCGGGTGGGCCGCAAGTGGGTGATGTGGTGCGGCATGACCATCTCGTTGATCGCCTTCTTCCCGGTCTTCCACGCCATGGCCACGCTGGCCAACCCGGCCCTGGTCGAGGCCCAGCAGCGCAACCAGGTGGTGGTCGTCGCCGACCCCGCCCAGTGCTCGTTCCAGCTCGACCTGATCGGCAAGGCCAAGTTCCTGACCGACTGCGACATCGCCCGCAACGTGCTCTCCAACGCGGGGGTCTCCTACACCAACCAGCACGGCCCGGCCGGCTCGGCCACGACGGTGCATGTCGGCAGCGCGGTGGTGGCCGCCAAGAGCGCGGTCGGCCTTACCGCCCCCGAAGCGAAGGCCGTCAAGGCCGGCGTCGAGAAGGACATCAAGGCCGCCCTGACCGCCGCCGGCTATCCGGCCAAGGCCGATCCGGCCCGGCTGAACTTCTGGGGCCTGTTCTGGGTGCTGATGATCTTCGTGGTCGGAGCGACGGCGCTCTACGGCCCGATGGCGGCGACCCTGGTTGAGATCTTCCCGACCCGGGTGCGCTACACCGCCATGTCCTTCCCCTATCACATCGGCACCGGGTGGATCGGCGGTTTTGTGCCAGCCACCGCCTTCGCCATCGTGATCGCGACTGGGGATATCTATTCGGGGCTCTGGTACTCGGCGGTGTTCACTGGGATCAGCGTGGTCGTCTGCCTGCTGTTCCTGCCTGAGACGCGTGGCCGGTCTATCGACTAGTCGGCCCGCACGGCTCTAGTTCCTCGCCCATTGGGCGAGGTGGCGGCCCCCGGGTCGCGCGAAGCGCGCGCCCGAGGATAAACTCCGCCGACGGAGTGGGCCGTGGTCCGCACGGGTTATCAGAACGAAGCGGCGCCGGTGTGGGTCTATTTCTTCTTCGTGCCGGCTGAAGAGCCCACTCCACCACTTCGTGGTCCCCCTCGCCCAACGGGCGAGGAATTTAGCGCTTTGTCCGCGGCGTCAGCGCGTTCGAAGCCCAAACCGCCGCCAGCGCGATCGCCGCCGACAGGGCGCACAACGCCCAGGCCCGGGCTTCGCCGCCCGGGGTCTGGACCGTCTGGTAGATGTCGGCCGGCAGGGTCAGGGTCAGGCCGGGAATGGCCGCGACGAAGGTGATGGTGGCCCCGAACTCGCCCAGCGCCTTGGCGAAACCCAGCACAATCGACGCCATCAGCCCCGGCCCGGCCAGGGGGATGGTCACGCGGACCAGCCGCTGCAGGGGCCCCGCGCCCAGGGTGCGGGCCGCCGCATCGACCTCGGCATCGATGGCCTCGATGGCCAGACGGATCGGCCGGACCATCAGCGGGAAGGCCATGATAGCGGCGGCCAGGGCCGCGCCGGTCCAGTTGAAGGCGAAGACGATCCCGACCTTGCCCAGCGCGTGGCCGATCACACCCTGACGGCCGAACAGCATCAGCAGAGCGAACCCTGTCGCCACCGGCGGCAGCACAAGCGGCAGATGAGCCAGGGCGTCGAGCAGCGAGCGGCCCGGAAAGCGGCCCCGCGCCAGAACCAGGGCGACCAGGAAGGCGACGGGCAGGCTGGCCATCGTGGCGACGCTAGCCACCCGCAGCGACAGCGCCACGGCCGTCCAGTCGTCTGGGGTCAGCAAACTCACCTGGCCAATGTCACGTCGTAGGCGCGGCCAGCATGACATCAACCGTCACGCCGGCGCGAGTCAGGGCCATCAGGTCGGCGGCGGACGGCGCGCGGGTAATGATCCGCACCACCAGACGACCAGCCCGGGCCAGCGCCGCCATCTGCTCCGCCCCGCCTTCACTGGGCGCCAGGCGGCCGGCGTCGCGGCGAGCCAGGGCCAGGATGGCCGGGTCCGTGTCGGGATCGGGAATGACCAGGTCGGCCTCCGACAGGATGCGGGCAGCGCGTAGGGTCAGGAGGTCCGAGGGGCCGCGCCCGGCGACATAGACCACCCGGCCGCGCGGGTCGTCGCGGGTCTTCAGCGCCGCGAGCAGCAGGGCGCCGGCGCCCTCCATGTCGCCGTCCAGGGCCTTCCGGGCGGCGGGGCCGCTGAGCTGTTCGCGCAGGAAATTGCGACGGTCGGCCTGATCGGGCAGGGCGGCGCGCACCGCCGCCTGGTGGATGCGCATCAGGGCGGCCACCCGGCCGGTCCCCTCGGGGATGCGGGCCTCGATGTCGCTGCGCAGCAGGCTGGCCAGCATCGGAGCCGAGCCGCCGGTGCCGATGGCCGCCACCACCTCGCCCCGGTCGACCAGGGCCGGAGTGTGAAAGTCCGAGAGTTCCGGCCGGTCGACGACATTGACCAGGGCCCGCGCCCCGCGCGCCGCGCTGGCCGCCGACTGCGCGAACAGGTCGTCTCCGGCGATAAAGGCCAGCAGCGCCCCGGCATAGGTGCCGATCAGGAAGGCGTCCGTCCCCTCGGCCCGCACCAGCACGGCCGGCGAACCGGCAAACAGCCGCGCCTTGGCCTCGGCCGCCTCGCCGGAGCCGGCGATGACGACCTTGCGGCCGGCGAGGGGAAAGAAGGCGGGGAAGGCGTCCACGGTTAGGACTTCACCTCGTGACAATTATCGAAGGGCCCGCCGGGGAAACCGTTCAGCATGGCCTCGGAGCCTTTGCTCCAATACTCCATATCACCTCTGGCGTAGCGCGCGCCGCTGGCCGACTTGGCGTGCGACAGGCCGACAATGACCGTCCCCGCGGCGATCGCCATGATGTCGTTGGCCTCGTCATAGGTCGCGGTAAAGCGGCGGCCCTCATCGCACTCATAGACGGTGGTGTGAGCCATCATCGTCGAAGGGGTCGACTGGCAACCGGCCAGCAACAGCGGCAGCAGCATAAGAGCGCGCCGCACCTACTTCACCGTCTTCAGAAAGGCGATCAGCGCCGCCCGGTCGGCGGGCTTGGCGACCTTGACGAACATCTTGCCGCCGGGCGCGAAGCCACCGGGGTTAGCCAGGAAGCTGTCGAGGCTGGCGTCGGTCCAGCTTCCGGTCTTGGCTTTCAGTCCGGCCGAATAGGCATAGCCCGGCGCTCCGGCGATCTTGCGGCCCACCACACTTTTGAGCGAGGGCCCGGCCGGGCCGCTGGCCGCCGTGACGCTGTGGCAGGCCTTGCACTGGCCGTTGAACAATGCGGCGCCGTCTTGCGCCATGGCGGGCGCGGCGGCGGGCAGAGCGACAGCGGTCAGGGCGGCAATAAGAACCAGGCGCATGGCGTGTCTCCAGCTGAAGGAACAGGCTAGCCCGCCCTTCAGATTTTTTCACTGGCGTCGAAGCGCCTTAACGGCGTTAAGATAGGGCCTAGCGCGCGGCTTGGCTCGCCTTTGCGCGCAAATAGCGAACTCTTACGGGGAAGAGGAAAGCCAACATGCCCACCACACTGAATGTGAACGGCAAGTCCGTCACGGTCGAAGCCGCCGACGATACGCCCCTGCTGTGGGTGATCCGTGACGAGCTCGGCATGACCGGCACCAAGTTCGGCTGCGGCATGGCCCAGTGCGGCGCCTGCACGGTCCATGTCGATGGCCAGCCGACCCGCTCCTGCGTCACCCCGGTCAGCGCGGTGGCCAGCAACAAGATCACCACCATCGAGGGCCTGGGCGGCAACCACCCGGTCCAGCAGGCCTGGGTCAAGGCTGACGTGCCGCAGTGCGGCTACTGCCAGTCGGGCCAGATCATGAGCGCCGTGGCGCTGCTCAACGAGAATAAGCATCCCAGCGACGCCGATATCGACGCGGCGATGAGCGGCAACATCTGCCGCTGCGGGACCTACCAGCGGATCCGCGCCGCCATCAAGGACGCCGCGACCATGCCCGCCGCGCCGGCTCAGGCCTGAGGGGAAACATCATGAACGCGCATGTGAATCCGGAAACGACCCCCAAGACGACCCGGCGCCAAGTGGTCATTGGGGCCGCGGTCGTGGGCAGCTCGCTGCTGATCGGCGGTTGCTCGCTGGGCGATGTGCTCAGCGTCGGCGCCCCGCATGACTTCGGCGCCTTCGGGCCCTTCATCAAGATCGCCTCGGACGGGGCGGTGACGGTGATTTCCAAGCACATCGAGTTCGGCCAGGGCAGCCACACGGGCCTCGCGGCCATGATCGCCGAAGAACTGGACGCCGACTGGAACAAGGTCGTCATCGAGCAGGCCGCCGCCAACGCCAAGGTCTATGCCAACCTCGGCATGGGGGTGCAGGGCACCGGCGGGTCGACCGCCATCGCCAACAGCTGGATGCAGCTTCGCAACGTCGGCGCCGCGACCCGGGCGATGTTCGTGCAGGCGGCCGCCGCCAAGTGGGGCGTCCCGGCCGGTGAGATCGCCGTCAAGGACAGCGTTCTGAGCCACAAGAGCGGCAAAACAGCCGGCTTCGGCGACCTGCTGGCTGACGCGGCCAAGATCAAGCCGCCGGAAAAACCGGTCCTGAAGGACCCCAAGACCTTCACCCTGATCGGCGCCGACCGCATCCGCCGCAAGGACAGCGCCGCCAAGTCGAACGGCACGGCCCGCTTCACCCAGGACGTCCAGCTGCCCGGCATGTTGGTGGCCATGGTCGCCCACGCCCCGCGCTTCGGCGCCACGGTGAAGAGCTTCGACGACAGCGCCGCCCGCAAGGTCTCCGGCGTGGTCGACGTGGTGCAGATCCCCACCGGCGTCGCGGTCCTGGCCAAGAACACCTACGCCGCCCGCATGGGCCGCGAGGCGCTGAAAGTGACCTGGGACGAGTCCAAGGCCGAGAAGCGCGGCACCGACGCCATCCTTAAGCAGTACCGCGACATCGCCGCCGGCAAGGGTGGCGACAAGATCAAGTGGGAAGACTTCGACGTCCACGGCAGCGGCGCGCCGGACGGCGAGATTTTCGAGACCAGCTACGAGTTCCCCTACCTGGCCCATGCGACCATGGAGCCGATGAACTGCGTGGCCCAGATCAAGGGCGGCAAGACCAAGCTGACGGTCGCCTCGCAGATCCCGACCATGGACCAGCTGAACACCGCCAAGATCGTCGGGTCCCTGCCCGGCTCGGTGCAGATCGAGACCCTTTTCGCCGGCGGCTCGTTCGGCCGGCGCGGCAACTTCCAGTCCGACTTCGTCACCGAGTGCGTCCACATCGCCAAGAAGGCCGGCAAGGGTAATCCGGTGAAGCTTGTCTGGACCCGCGAAGACGACATGCGGGCCGGCAAATACCGGCCGATGGTGCTGCACACCGTCAAGATCGTGCTCGACAAGGAAGGCTATCCGGCCAGCTGGACCCACCGCGTGGTCACCCAGTCGATCATGAAGGGCTCGCCCATGGCCCCCAAGGGCGTGGACACCTCCGCCGTCGAAGGCGCGATGGGTTCGCCCTACCTGAAGGCCACCCCGATCGTCGACGCCAAGGTCGCCCTGCCCGACGCCGGGGTGCCGGTGCTGTGGTGGCGCTCGGTGGGCGCGACCCACACCGCCTTCGTCATGGAGCACACCATCGACCAGTTGGCCAAGAAGGCCGGCCAGGATCCGGTGGCCTACCGCCAGGCCCTCTACAAGAAGGCCGGCAAGGAGGGCGAACGCCATCTGGCCGCCCTGCAGCTGGCCGTCGACAAGGCCGGGCCGACCGTGACCCCGGGCTACACCCGCGGCGTGGCGGTGCATGAGAGCTTCGGCACCGTGGTCGCCGAGATCGCCGAGGTGAAGCTGGAGAACGGCGAGCCCAAGGTCGGCCGCGTGGTCGCCGCCGTCGATTGCGGCATCGCCATCGTCCCCGACCAGATCGCCGCCCAGGTGGAAGGCGGCATCTGCTACGGCCTGGCCGCCGCGCTCTTCGGAAAGGTGAGTATGAGCGACGGGGTCGTCGACCAGGGCAATTTCGACACCTACCGGGTGCTGCGCATGAACGAGGCGCCCCACGTCGAGACCTACAACGTCCCCTCGGCCAACGCCCCCAGCGGCATCGGCGAACCCGCCACCCCGGTCATCGCGCCGGCCGTGGCCAACGCCCTGTTCGCCATGGGCCAGCCGGCGACGACGAGTTTGCCGTTCGTGAAGGGGTGACGCGGTCAGATATTCCTCGCCCGTTGGGCGAGGTGGCGGCGAAGCCGACGGAGTGGGCCGTGGAACACACGGTGTCTCCGGATTAAGCGCTGACAAAGTGGGCGTGCCTGAAGGCCTGTGCAGTCCACGGCCCACTCCACCACTTCGTGGTCCCCCTCGCCCAACGGGCGAGGAACCTGAAACTTACGTTTTCGGCAAAACGTGACCCCAAATGCGTAGGTCTGTTCCGTTCTCCTCGAGGGGAAACTGGCCGGATTTGGTCAGTTCGGCCTTGAATTCCGCCAATGCCTGAGGCGTGACCACGCCAAGCTTAGGGACATAGGCTGCTGCCACCTCGATCCATTCGATATCCAGCGGTTCAATGGGCCCAAACTCCATGGTGTCCACCCACCCGGCCGGCGCCTGCATCCATGGCAGGCCGATCTCACGGACCTCGTCCACATCGATGAACTTGACGCGAATACGCTGAATCCCGGCCCGTTCGGCCGCACCAAAGACCTTGCGCCATTTGGTATCGGACATCAAAGACGCGCCGAACGTCCGCCGGGCGAATCGGCGAGCCCAGTCTTTCGAGAAGGGAGCAGACATGATCGCGAATGTGCGCCTCATTGCGTAGATGCCGCTAGGCTTTCCGGCACCACGGATCCAAATCTGCCTCATCCCCGATCAGCGCCAGTCCCGACGCGATCGACACCAGTTCATCACCGCTCTCCAGCTTCCCGGCCCCAAACCGCCGCGCGAAGATGTCCCGCACCGCCGGCACGAATGACGATCCGCCTGTCAGAAATACACGGTCTACCTCGTTTTCAGACAGGCCAGCCCGTTCCAGCGCCTCGTTGACGGCGGCTTCCATCGCCGCCAGTTCCGGGGCGATCCAGCCCTCGAAGTCTGTGCGCGGCACGTCCTGCTCAATCCGGATGGTCCCGGCCACAAAGCTGAATTTCCCCACCTCATCCCGCGACAGGGCCTCCTTCAGCCGCGAGACCGCCTGGTAGAGGCGGTAGCCGTGGTTGTCGTCGAGCAGCTCGACCAGCCAGGCGATCTTCTCGGGCTGCAGGGCCGTCTTCATCAGACCGCGGATGTCCTTCATGTCGCGGCTGGCCTGCAGCAGGGCCAGCTGTTCCCAGCGGGCGAAGGCGGTGAAGTAACGGTTGGGGATCGGAGGCAGATTGTCGAAGGCCTTGTAGCGGCCGCCCTTGCCCAGGCGCGGCGAGACCAGGTTGTCGATGATCCGGTAGTCGAAGGCGTCGCCCGCTACCCCGACGCCACTGTTGGCCAGGCCCGTGGACTTCACCTTGCCGCCGCCCAACTGCTCAAACCGCACGAGCGAGAAGTCGCTGGTGCCGCCGCCGAAGTCGGCGACCAGCACCGTGGCGTCGGCCTTGAGCTGGCGGGCGAAGAAGAAGGCCGCCGCCACCGGCTCATAGGCGTAGCGGATGTCGGTGAAGCCCAGCCGGCCGAAGGCGGTCTCGTAGCGCTTGAGGGCCAGTTCGGGGTCGGGACGCAGGCCGGCGAAGTTGACCGGCCGACCGACGATGGCCCGGGCCGGCAGGTCCTGCAGCGCTGGCCCGCCGTGGTCTCGCACTTTGATCAGGAAGGACGACAGCAGGTCCTCGAAGGTGAACCGCCGGCGCATGATCTCGGTGTCGGTGAACAGCGGGCTGGCCGCGTAGGACTTGAACGACTGGATGAACCGGGTCTCCAGCGGCTCTTCCAGATAGGCCTCGATGGCCCAGGGGCCAGCCTCGACGATGCGGCCGTTGGGGTCGTTGATCGGGGCGTGGAAGCTCAATGCCGAGCGGAAGGCGGCGGTGTCTCCCCCATCCGTGGGGAAGACCGCCAAGTGGCTGCCGCCCTGGCCGTCGGCCAGGGAGAGGACGGTGTTGGTGGTGCCGAAGTCGATGCCGATGGCCGGCGCGCGCGAAGGCGACATGGCGTTGGCCCTTTCAGTAGAAGTGGGAAGAGGCGACGGCGCCTCAACCCCGCAAGGGCAGGCGCGTCGTCAGGTCGAGAGTTGCGTCATCCGCGCTGTCATGAGGCCATAACCCACCTTTTACGCTTCCGGCTCGCCGAGCGGCCGGTCGTAGGCCGCCATCATCGCCAGATTGAGGATGGTCGAGGTCGAGGCGGCCAGCGGGCAGATCTGCACCGATTTGGAGAGGCCCAGCAGGATCGGCCCGATCACCGTCGCCCCGCCCAGGGTCGCCACCAGCTTGGTGGAAATCGAGGCCGAATGGATGGCCGGCATGATCAGGATATTGGCCTCGCCCGTCAGGCGAATGAACGGGAAATTGGCCCGCGCATCGGGGTCCAGGGCCAATTCCGGGGGCATTTCGCCCTCATATTCGAAATCGACGCCGTCCATCTCGTCGAGCATGGCGACGGCTTCGCGGACCTTTTCCGAACGCAGGCCCATCGGGTTGCCGAAGGTCGAATAGCTCATGAAGGCGACGCGCGGCTTGAAGCCCAGCCGGCTGACCGCACGGGCGGCTTCGCAGGCGATCTCGACCAGCTCCTCGGCCTCCGGCATCTCGGTGACGTTGGTGTCGGCGATGAACAGGGTGCGGCCCTTGGTCAGCAGGATCGACATGCCCATCACCCGGCCGTCCGGAGACGGATCGATGACGTGCAGGACCTCCTCCAGCACCTGGTCGAAGCTGCGGGTCACGCCGGTGACCATGCCGTCGGCGTCGCCGAGCGCCACCATTGAGGCGGCAAAGCTGTTGCGGTCCTGGTTGATCAGTCGCTGGACGTCGCGCTTGAGGAAGCCCTCGCGCTGTAGCCGCTGATAGAGATGGTCGACATAGTCGGGGTTACGGTCCGACAGCCGGGCGTTGATGATCTCGAGATTGACCTCGGCCGGGTCCAGGCCGGCCAGCCGCATGTTCTCGTGCACCAGCTCTTCCCGCCCGACCAGGATGGGATGGCCCAGCCCCTGCGTCTGGAAGGCATAGGCGGCGCGGATCACCGACAGCTCCTCGCCTTCGGCGAAGACGATGCGCTTGTGCGGCTGGCTGAGCACCGAGCCCGAGATCTTCTGCAGGAAGGCCGCCGTCGGATCGAGCCGCTGGGCCAGGCTGCGGCGGTAGGCGTCCATGTCCTCGATGGGCCGGCGGGCGACGCCGGTGTCCATGGCCGCCTGGGCGACGAACGGCGGAATGTACCAGATCAGCCGGGGATCGAAGGGGGTGGGAATGATGTATTGCGGGCCGAACTTCAGCTGGCGGCCATGATAGGCGGCGGCCACCTCATCGGGCACATCCTCGCGCGCCAGCTGGGCCAGGGCCCGGGCGCAGGCGACCTTCATCTCCATGTTGACCCGCCGGGCCCGCACATCGAGTGCGCCGCGGAAGATGTAGGGGAAGCCCAGAACGTTGTTGACCTGGTTGTCGTAGTCCGACCGGCCGGTGGCGACGATGGCGTCGTTGCGCACGGCCAGCACCTCTTCCGGAGTGATTTCCGGATCGGGATTGGCCATGGCGAAGATGATCGGCTTGGGGGCCATGCTGGCCACCATGGCCTGGGTCATCGCGCCCTTGACCGAGGTGCCGATGAAGACGTCCGCCCCGACCAGGGCCTCGGCCAGGGTGCGCCGGTCGGTGTCGGTGGTGTGGGCCGACTTCCACTGGTTCATGTCATTGACGCGGCCCTGATAGAGCACGCCCTTGGAATCGACAGCGATGACGTTCTGGGGCCGGCAGCCCATGGCCTTGATCAGTTCCAGGGTGGCGATGCCCGCCGCGCCCGGGCCGTTCAGCACGACCTTGATGTCCTCGAGTTTGCGCCCGGTGATCTCGCAGGCGTTGATCAGGCCGGCGGCCGAGATGATGGCGGTGCCGTGCTGGTCGTCGTGGAAGACCGGGATGTCGAGCAGTTCCTGGCAGCGCTGCTCGATGATGAAGCACTCGGGGCTCTTGATATCCTCGAGGTTGATGCCGCCGAAGGTGACGCCGATATTCTTGACGACGGTGATGATCTCTTCGGCGTCGCGGGTGCTGATCTCGATGTCGATGGCGTCGACGTCGGCGAAGCGCTTGAACAGCACCGCCTTGCCCTCCATCACCGGCTTGGAGGCCAGCGCCCCCAGATCGCCCAACCCCAGGATGGCCGTGCCGTTGGAAATCACCCCCACCAGGTTGCCCTTGGAGGTGTAGTCATAGGCGAGGTCGGGGTCCTGCGCGATCTTCAGCACCGGCACGGCGACACCCGGCGAATAGGCCAGGCTCAGGTCCCGTTGGGTCGCCATCGGCTTGGTGGCCACGATGGCGATCTTGCCGGGCTTGGGGAACTGGTGGAAGGCCAGCGCCTCTTCGTCGGTGAAGGTGCGTTTTTCGCTCTCGTCCATGGGGCTTTCAGACGCGTTCGGGCGCAGCTGAAGCAGCGCGCCACTGGAAATCAGGAAGGCGCGCACCCTAACGGCCACGGCGGGTGGGGACAACCTTGGACTGGACTTCGCCTTATGGGATGGTCACCAGGACGGGCGGAATGGAGCGAAGCGTGAGCGATCAGGTGAATATCGCGGTGGCCGGGGCCCTGGGCCGCATGGGCCAGGCGCTGGCCCAGGTGGTCGAAGACGACCCCCGCGCCCATCTGGCTGCCCGGTTCGACCGTCCGGGCGTCGAGGGTGCGGGCCTGACCGACCTGGTCGGCGCCATGTCCGCCGCCAAGGTCATCCTGGACTTCACCACGCCGGAGGCCTCGGTCGCCCTGGCGGAAAAGGCGGCGGGACGCGGCGGGCCGGCCCTGGTCATCGGCTCGACGGGCCTGTCGCCTGACCAGACCCGTCGGATCGCTGCGGCGGCCGAGCGGATCGCCATCGTGCAGTCGGGCAACTATTCGCTGGGGGTGAACCTGCTGATGGGCCTGGTTCGGCAGGCCGCCGCCGCCCTGCCGGCCCTCGACTGGGACATCGAGATTCTGGAGACCCATCACCAGCGCAAGGTCGACGCCCCCTCGGGCACCGCCCTGATGTTGGGCCAGGCCGCCGCCGAGGGCCGCGCGGTCGATCTGGAAAGGGTCGCCCAGCGCGGCCGCGACGGCATCACCGGCGCCCGGCGGCCCGGCGACATCGGCTTCGCCGTGCTGCGCGGCGGCGGCGTCATCGGCGAGCACAGCGTGATGTTCGCCGGCGAGTCCGAGACCCTGACTCTGACCCACACCGCGCTGGACCGTGGCCTGTTCGCCCGGGGCGCTGTGGCCGCGGCCCTGTGGGTCGCCGACAAGGGGCCCGGCCTCTATGACATGCAGGACGTTTTGGGGATGAAGGATCGCTGACATGCCGCTGACCGACCTCACCGCCCTGGACGCCACCGCCCAGATTCAGGCCCTGCAGAGCCGGCGGATCAGTTCGGTCGAGCTCTTAAAGGTCGCGCTGGCGGCCAAGGACGAGCTCAATCCCCGCCTCAACGCCGTGGTGATGACCGATGTCGAGCGGGCGATGGAGGCGGCCCGGGCCATCGACGACCACCGCGCCAAGGGCGATCCGGTCGGAGCCCTCGCCGGCCTGCCGATGACCGTCAAGGACAGCTTCGACGTCCAGGGCATGCCTGCCTCGTCCGGGCTGAAGGCGCTGCTCGGCCGCAAGGTCCAGGATGCCACCATGGTGGCCCGAGCCCGCGCCGCCGGGGCGGTGATCTGGGGCAAGACCAACCTGCCGGTCATGGCCGGCGACTGGCAGACCTACAACGCCCTCTACGGCACGACCAACAATCCCTGGGATCTGGACCGCGGACCGGGCGGCTCATCCGGCGGGGCGGCGGCCGCCCTGGCCTCGGGGATCACGTCGCTGGAGATCGGCTCGGACATCGGCGGCTCCTTACGCACCCCGGCCAGTTTCTGCGGCGTCTTCAGCCACAAGCCGACCTGGGGCCTGCTGCCGCAGAAGGGCCATGTGCCGCCCGCGCCGGGTTCGCTGCTGGACACTGATCTGGGCGTCATGGGCCCGATGGCCCGCTCAGCCCGCGACCTGCGCCTGCTGTTCTCGGTGCTCGAGGACGGCCCCTTCGCCGCCAAGGCCCCGCCCGGCGACCTCAAGGGCCTGCGGGTCGGCCTCTGGCTTGAGGAGCCCGGCTTCTCACTCGACAACGAGGTCTGCACGGTGGTCGAGGCGTTCGGCCAGCAGCTCGAGGCCCAGGGCGCCCATGTGGTTCCGATGACCCGCTTCCTGGACATGGAGAGCCTGTTCGACGCCTACCTGCTGCTGCTGATGTCGGTGATCGGCGCGGGCCTGCCGCCCGGCCAGCAGCGCGCCATGCGGATGATGCGCGGCCCCGCGACGCTGTCGCGGGCCATGGGCGCGGGCCCGATGTCCTCGGCCGCCTCGGTCCTGGGCATGACCGCCAGCCACAGCGAATGGCTGGCCAAGGACGAGATCCGCATGCGGGCCGCCGCCGCCATGGCCGAGGTCTTCCACGGCGTCGATGTCATCGTCGCCCCGATCACGCCCGTGCCGCCCTTCCCGCACGACCACCGCCCCTTCAACAGCCGCACCCTGACCTGCAACGGCAAGAAGATCCCCTACCCCAGCATGCTGCAGTGGATCAGCCTGGCCACCGTGCTGGGGCTGCCGGCGACGGCCGTGCCGGCCGGGTTGACGGGGCACGGCCTGCCGGTCGGCGTGCAGATCATCGGCCCGCGCGGCGCGGACGCCCGGACTTTGGCGGTGGCTCAGGCCTGCGACGAGAACATCCGGGGGTTTGTCGCCCCGCCGGCGGTGGCGATCTGATTTCTTCTCCCCTTCTCCTCGATGGAGGAAGGGTTCCAGAAATCAGCAGGCCTCACCACTCTCGCCAGGCATCGACCTCGTCCACCAGCGACTTCTGCCGGGCAACAAAGGCCATCTCCTCCAGTACGGCGCAGATATCTTCGCGCTCTTCCGTCTCGATGACCTCGCCGGCGTCGCGATCGGCTTTGTTGAACCATTCAACCACTTGACGGAGCACCACCCGGACCGCCGCTTTTTTTGGCTTGGGACCCAGGTCGCGGAGCGTGACACAGGCCTCGTGGATGGTTCGGCGCGCCTCGAGGGTGAAGACCTCCGGCGGAAAAGGCGGCGACGGCGCCCAGCGCTCGAACGGTGTTTCCGACAACAGCTGGTCCCAGGTCAGCTTGCTCAGCCGCGTCCGATAACGAAGCTCTGCCGCCTCTCGCTTGGCGGCCTCACGCTTGGCGTTCTCCGCCACTTCGGCTTCCAAGGCCTGACGGTCATGCTTCCAACGCCACTCACCCTCCGCTGCATAGTTGGCATTGTTGAGGGTGGTGTAGGCGTTGAGTTCTGCGGCAAATCTCTGCTCTGCGAGGGTTAGAGGCTTGGCGCCCAGCAGTGTCACATCCTGCAGATCGGCCAGATCCCACCATGTCCGAAAGACCCCGAAGACTGCCGGACTACCGTCGAAGCCGAAGCGAGTTTCCATGAGGACGTCGGCCCTGCTGACCTCTTCGAAGGATGGGGGTGTCGTCCAAACGCCGTCGAGAACCGCCACCACGAATTGATCGGTATCGACCCTCAGCACCTTGATAGCCGCGTATCGTCCGGTATCCGGCGGGCCAAATTCGTTGAAGGGGGCAGTACGAAATCGATAGATGTCGCCTGTGGGCGCCTCGACTCCCTGGCTCGGCCCCGGCAGCGCCTTGATCTCGGAGCGCCGCAGCATCCGATCGACCAGAGCCTTGAACACGCCTACCCGCCCCGGGCCACGAACCAGCCGTTCTTGAAGGCCTGATCGGCCTTGCCATACAGGAACGGCGCGCCCTCCGGCGTCTTCATCGACCCGCCCGCCGCTTCCAGCACCGCCTGGGCGGCCGCGACGTCCCACTCGCTGGTCGGCCCATGTCGGGGATAGATGTCAGCCACGCCCTCCGCGATGCGGCAGAGCTTGACGGAGCTGTCCATGGCGCTGGTCAGGTCGAAGCCGTACTCGGCCTTCAGCTTGGCCAGGGTGTCTTCCTTCATGGTGTGACTGATCAGGGCCACGGACTGGCCCTGCGGCCAGGCCCGCACCTGCACCCGGTGCGCTTCGGGCCCGCCCATGTGACGCTTCAGGCAGCCCTCCGCCGCCGTGTACCAGGTCTCGCCGGTGGCGGGCGCGCAGACGGCGCCGGCGACGGGGCGGCGGTCGTGGACCAGGCCGATATTGACCGTGAAGCTGGGGTCACCGCGCACGAAGGCCTTGGTGCCGTCCACCGGGTCGACCAGGAAGAAGGTCGCGCCGATGGATTCCGGCGTGCCGAACTCGCTGGCGTCCTCCTCGGCGATGATCGGGATGCCGGGGAACAGTTCGCCCAGCCGCTGGAAGATCAGCACCTCGCCGGCCCGGTCGGCCTCGGTCACCGGGCTGGAATCGGCCTTGTGCTCCACCGCCACATCGGAGCGCCAGAAGGGCATGACCACCCGGCCGGCCTCTTCGACGATGTCGGCCAGGATCACGCCGGCTGCCTTGAAGTCCATGCCCTAGCCCTCTGAGTCATCGCCGACAAAGACCAGCCGCACGATCGTCGTATCGAGCGCCTGCTTGCCGGCATGTTCGAAATCCACGGTCACCCGCCGGCCGATGACCGACTGCACCTGACCCAGACCCCAGTCCTCGCGATCCGGATGGCGCACCAGGGCGCCGGGCTCGATGAAGGGGTCCATGCCCATCCTTGTTTAAGGAGGCCTTGTTACGGGGCCGCTTTGCGTTTGCCAACGGCTCAAATCAGGGCAGATTCTGCGCCCATGACCCAAGCCGCCGCTTCCTTCGATCCGCCCGAGCCTGCCGAGACGGCCCCGCCCCCCGCCCCGCCGACCGCCGTCGAGCTGGGGGCCATGCTGTCGGCGCGGCTCTGTCACGACTTCATGAGCCCGGCCAGCGCCATCGTCTCGGGGCTGGACCTGATCGACGATCCGACCACCCAGGACATGCGCGAAGACGCCATGCGCCTGATCGCCCAGAGCGCGGCCAAGCTCAGCGACCTCTTGCAGTTCAACCGCATCGCCTTCGGGGCCTCGGCCGCGGCCGACACCTTCGACGTACGCGACCTGGAAAAGCTGACCCGCGGCCTTTTCGCCCATATGCGGGCCGAGCTGGACTGGCAGGTCGAGCCGGCGGGGCTGAACAAGCCGGCCGCCCGCATCCTGCTCAACCTTGCCCAGATCGGCGGCGAGGCCCTGCCCACCGGCGGCACGACCCGCATCCGGGTGGTCGAAGCCGAGGGCCGCTACGCCATCTCGATCGAATCGAAGGGCCCGCGCGCCCGGCTGCGGCCCGAAGTGCTGTCCGGCATCGCCGGCGGCCCCAAGGGTGAGGCCATGGGCGGCCACTGGGTGCAGGCCTATTATCTGCACCTGATCGCCAAGGCGGCGGGCGGGCAGGCAGCGGCGGAATCGGGCGAGGAAACCGTCACCCTGGCGGCCTGGGCGCCGGTGGGTTAGCGCTCAAATATTCCTCGCCCGTTGGGCGAGGTGGCCGCGAAGCGGACGGAGTGGGCCGTGGCCCGCACGGAGCGTCAGAATTGAGCGCTATCGAAGTGGGTCTATGTTCACCTGAGTGCCGGCTGAAGAGCCCACTCCACCACTTCGTGGTCCCCCTCGCCCAACGGGCGAGGAATTGCGCACTGGATTTGGCCGGACTCCTCATCGGTCCTTAACCAACGCACGGCCAAATGAATCCCTTGGTAATGGTCGGCAAGGAACCCCCGCGCCTTGAAATCCTGTCTGGTGGTCGATGACAGCCGGGTGATCCGCAAGGTGGCCCGCCGCATCCTGGAGGAGATCGGCTTCGACATAGCCGAGGCTTCCGACGGGATGGAGGCGCTGGCCTGGTGCCGCGCGGCCATGCCCGACGCTATCCTGCTGGACTGGAACATGCCGGTAATGACCGGGATCGAGTTCCTGCGCCAACTGCGCCGCGAACCCGGCGGCGAGGCCCCCAAGGTTGTCTTCTGCAGCGTCGAGAACAACGTCGAGCGCATCCGCGAAGCGCTGGACGCCGGGGCGGCCGAGTACATCATGAAGCCGTTCGACGGCGACATCATCGCCGACAAGTTCGCCGAAGTAGGCCTGATATGAGCGGCAGCGCGGCGCCCGGGGCCGGCATGACCCCGCAGGACTATGAGCTGCTGGCCGCCCTGGCCAAGGTGCGGGCCGGCCTCAAGGTCGATCCGACCAAGACCTATCTGATCGACAGCCGCCTTGCGCCGCTGGCCCGCCGCGAAAACTTCGGGGCCATCGCCGACATGGTCCTGGCCCTGCGCTCGCTGCGCGAGGAGCGGCTGATCTGGGCCGTAGTCGAGGCCCTGACTTTCAACGACACGGCCTTCTATCGGGACCGCACGCCGTTCGCCCAGTTCCGCGACGAAGTCCTGCCGGCCCTGGCGCGGGTTCGCGGACCCGGCCCCCTGCGGGTGTGGAGCGCCGGCTGCGCAACCGGCCAGGAGGCCTACAGCCTGGCCATGGCCGCCGAGGACATCCAGGGTCTGACGCCGGCCAACACGGTTGAGATCTATGGGTCCGACATCTCCGAGCGCTGCCTGGAGAAGGCCCAGAGCGGCCTCTACACCCAGTTCGAGGTCCAGCGCGGCCTGCCGATCCGCCAGCTGCTGCGCCATTTCGAACAAGTCGACGATCAGAACTGGCGCATCTCGCCGCGCATCCGCCAGAAAGTCCGATGGCGGCGGGTCAACCTTGCCAGTGACCTGGGCGGCTCGGGCCGGTTCGACATCATCTTCTGCCGCAATGTGATCAGCGGCCTGGAAGAGACGGCGCGCAAGAGCGTGCTGGAAGGCCTGGCGGCCCTGCTGCCCGAGGACGGCTTTCTGGTGCTGGGCCTCAACGAGACCGCCTTCGAGGTGACCAACGCCTTCAAGGCCATCCCCGGGCGGGCCGGCCTCCACGCCCGCAATCCGGCCTTCAAGGTCGCCGCCTGAAAGGCGTCCCCTGAAAGGCGGGGCGATTAATAATTGTCGGCGGCGCGCGACGGAATGTCGCGGCTCTTGCGTTTAATGGCTACGCTTGCCAGCCCGGCCAACCTGAGACGTCCGCTTGCCCCCTGCTGTATCCCAGTCATCTTCCCGGTCGGCTTGCGACGAGACTGAACCGTTGCTCCTGGTCGTGAGGGTGCCCAAGAGCGCCAGCAAGTCACTCAGTCGTATGGCGGTTGATGCCTTCGCGGGCCGCTCCCAGCACTATGTCCCCGATACTCTGCGCCGCGAGGCGCTTATCAGCGCGTGGCAGGCTCTGCGACTTCGGCGGTCGCAAACCCAGAATCTGATGAAGCGATATGGGGTGGCGACCCTGCCCCAGGCCCTGGCGCGTATCGACGCCGCCGCGCAGCCGGGCGAAATCCTGGTCGGGGGCCATGCCGACTACACGACCTTGAAGGAAAACCTCCGTCAGCCCGTGAGGTTCGTCACCCTCCTGCGCGAACCGGGCGAGCGCGCCCGCAGTGACTACAACTACGCCCGCGCGGGCTACTTGCGCCGCAAGCCCTGGCAGCGTTTCGACTCCCATATCGCCGCCAAGATCGCCGGTCGCTACAGCTTCGAAGGCTTTCTGGGCTATCAACTGGATCACCAGCCGGCCTTTGCCGACCTGGCCAGCGCCTATATTGGCTGGACGCCCGGGACGGACCTTGAGGCGCATCTGAACAACAGCCTGTGGGACTGGGGGGTGCTGGAGTCCAGCGACGCCTTTGCCAAACGGGTTTCAGAACGGGTCGGGCGGCCAGTGACGCTGGCGCGCAGCAACGCCACCCAGGACGTCGGACAACTGGCCGTCAGCCAGGCCGAACAGCGACTGATCGACAAGCTCTATGCCCGCGACCTTGAGCTCTACGCCAGGGCGCGCCGGGCCGCCTAAGTCCCTTTCTTCCACGCCTAAAGCCTTTTCTTCCCCCGCGTCATGACGGCATGTTTGGGTTAGGGAGAACACGCCATGACCACCGCCACGCTCGCGCCCGAACGCATCCCCGACGAGATCGCCTTCAAGGCCATCGACCCCAAGGCCTATGCCGACAACAGCGTCTATGAGGCCTTCAAGTGGCTGCGGGCCAACAACCCGCTGGGCAAGGCCGAGTTGGAAGGCGTGGCGCCGTTCTGGCTGGTCACCAAGCACGCCGACATCCTGGAGATCAGCCGGCAGAACGACCTGTTCCACTCCGGCGACCTGGCCACCACCTTCACCACCCTCGAAGGCGACAAGATGGTGCGCAAGATGACCGGCGGCAGCCCGCATCTGGTCCGCACCCTGGTGCAGATGGACGCTCCGGATCATCCGAAATACCGGGTGATGACCCAGGCTTGGTTCCTGCCCCAGAACATCCGCAAGCTGGAAGACCGCATCCGCGAGATCGCCCGCGATCACGTCGACCGCATGGCCGAGCTGGGCGGCGAATGCGACTTCGTCAACGAGATCGCCCTCTACTATCCGCTGCGGGTGATCATGGAGATCATGGGCGTGCCGCCGGAAGACGAGCCGCGCATGCTGCGCCTGACCCAGGAGCTGTTCGGCGCCCAGGACCCGGAGCTGAACCGCGGCCGGTCCGAGATGATGGACAACGCCGACGCCATGGCCCAGATGCAGGGAGTGATTGCCGACTTCTTCATGTATTTCAAAGGCATCACCGACGCCCGCAAGGCCGAGCCCAAGGGCGACCTGTCCAGCGTCATCGCCAACGGCAAGCTGGACGGCGAGCCGATCAACGACTTCGAGGCTATGAGCTACTACGTGATCGTCGCCACCGCCGGCCACGACACCACCTCGTCCTCGACGGCGGGCGCCATCTGGGGCCTGGCGCAGAACCCCGACCAGTTCGCCAAGGTCAAGGCCGACCCCAAGCTGATCCCCGGCCTGGTCGATGAGGCCATCCGCTGGACCACCCCGGTGAAGCACTTCATGCGCTCGGCCACCGAGGATACCGAGATCGGCGGGCGCAAGATCGCCAAGGGCGACTGGCTGTGGCTGGCCTATCCGTCCGGCAACCGTGACGAAGAAATCTTCGAGGACGCCGACGCCTTCCGCGTCGACCGCACCAGCGGCAAGCACCTGGCGTTCGGCTATGGGGCCCATGTCTGCCTGGGCCAGCATCTGGCCAAGATGGAGATGCGCATCCTGTTCGAGGAACTGCTGCCCCGGCTCAAGAGCCTGGAATTGGCGGGCGAACCCAGGATGAGCCAGGCCAACTTCGTCAGCGGCCCCAAGACCCTGCCGATCAGGTACGAGATGGTTTGACCTCCGCCCCCGGCGGGGGCGGACGGCCCGCCCGAGGCGCGCAGTGAGCGCGCCCGTGGCCGGCCAGGTGAGGGTTTCGAAAGCCGGGCGGCGACAAGCGGTGAGTTGTCATCGCTCCGCTCGGGGGCCTGGCGCATAGGCCGACGCAAACCCCCGCCTCCTTAACACGGCCCTGGAAACCCCCACCGGATCGCGCTCTGGCGCGATCGTCCGCCCCCGCCGGGGGCGGATACGAAAAAGGCCCCGCTCGCGCGGGGCCTCATCCATTCGTCTGACGACCAGCCTTACTTGGGCTTGGCGTCTTCGGCGGTGTCGCTGACGGCGGCGCCGGCGGCTTGGACGTCTTGGCCCGCACCCTTGACGGTGTTGCAGGCGGTGGTGGCGAGGCCGGCGGCGAGGACGGCCAGCAGGATCAGCTTGCGCATGATGTTTCTCCTAGAGGCGGCCAGAGCCGCGGCGTCATATCAACGCCGCCCCTAAGAGACGGTTCCGGCTTCAGGCGTCGGGAAGGTCAGGCGGGCGGTCAGGCCGCCTATTTCGTTGATCTCGAACGAGACCTTGCCGCGCAGTTGTCGGGCGAAGGCGGTCATCAGGGTGCGGCCAACCCCCTTGGCTTCGACCACCTCGGGCAAGGTCGGCGCATGGCCCCGGCTGGTGCCCCCGTCGTCGCTGATGATCAGTTCCGCCTCGGGTCCCATGACACTGAACTCGACCCGCAGCAGTCCGCCCTTGGCGGCCAGCCCATGCTTCTGGGCATTGGTGATCGCCTCGACCGAGAACAGGGCCAGCGGCGCCAGCTTGTCCGGGTCGATGATCAGCGGATCGGCATGCATCTCGGTGGCGATGGTCGGGTGCGGGGCCATCTCGCCGACCAGCAGCTGGGCGGTCAGCTCTTCCAGGAACGGCCCCAGATCCACGCGCTTCAGATCCGGCCCCTGGTAGAGGGCGCGGTAGATCAGGGCCAGAGCAGTGATCCGTTGGCGGGTGTCGCTCATGGCCTGGCGGGCGGCCGGGTCGCTGAGCGAGCGCTCCTGCATGCTCAGCAGCGAGGAAATGACCTGCAGGTTGTTCTTCACCCGGTGGTGGATCTCGCGCATCAGCCCGTCCTTGTGGGCCAGGCTCTCGTGCAGCGAGCTGTCGCGGGCGACGATGGTGGCGGCCATGGCGTCGAGGGTCTCGGCCAGGTCGCGAATCTCGGGCGGCGCGCGTTCGGCGGCCAGGGGACGGACGGTGAAGCGGCCACGGGCATAGATGGCCGCCACCCGCTGCAGATAGGCGATCCAGCGGATCACCGCCTGCTCGGTGACCAGCATGACCGTCACCAGGGCCAGCAGGAAGGCCAACAGCGGGAAGAGCAGGCCCGAGAACGGATTGAGCCGGGCCCAGGAAACCAAGCCCTGGCGCGGCGCCGACAACACCACGAACAGTTCATCGCCGACCAGCGGGGCGATCGAGAACACTCTGCTGGCGCCCTCACGGTCGCGGCCATAGGCCATGGTCCCGCCGGTCTTCAGCGCCTTCTCGGTCCAGGTTCCGGGCAGAACGGGGAAGGCCCTGGGGCGGGTGGCGCTCAGCACATTGCCCGTGCGGTCGACGATGGCCACCTCGGCGCCCTTCGGCAGGCTGGGATCATCAAGCTCGGGGCGAAGGCTGGAGAGCGGGATGACCGCCGCCAGTGCGCCGTTGAAGGCGCCGTCGGGGCCGCTGGCCCGCACGGCGGCCAGGACTGAGGGCTCGCGGGCGTAGTCGACGCCGGGCCGGCTGACCACGGTCATTTCGCGCTCGCTGGGCAGGCGGGCGAACCAGGGCCGGTTGCGGCGATCGGGGTCAGCCGGCACGCTCTCGGACGAGCAGACAACCCGGCCGATGGCGTCGAAGCGGATCAGGTTGGCGTAGCCTGGCAACCGGCCGGAAATATCGTGCAGCCGATTGGCGCAATTCAGGCCCACCGAGGCCGGCGACAGGGTTTCCAGCAGGACGCCTGCCGCCTCCATGCGCGCCTTGGTCGTGGAGGCGCTGCGTTGGGCGGAGGCCTGCAGAGCGTTCTTGGCTTCAAGATTCTCGTGGTTGAACGACAGCACCGACTGCGCCGCCCCCAACAGGAGGACGGGCAGCAGCGCCAGGGCCAGGGCCAGGCCCAGACGGACACGGATGGTGGTCGCGGGCCCCCAGCGCGGCCGCCTGACGAAGGTCACCTCGGGGCGCTCAGCCTCTCCGCGTCGGCCAGGATGGTGCCCATGGCGTCGCCGGCGGAACTGCCGTCACGGTCATAGGCGCCGTCGTCCAGTATGCCTTGCAGAGCCTTGCGCGCCCGGCTGACCCGGCTCTTCACCGTGCCGACCGCGCAGTTACAGATGTCGGCCGCTTCCTCGTAGGCGAAGCCGCCGGCCCCGACCAGGATCAGGGCTTCCCGCTGCTCGGGCGGCAGCATGCCCAGGGCCAGGCGCAGTTCGTCCAGCGCGATGGGCGCGCCGGGATCATCGACGGCCACCAGGGTGCGTTCGGCCGCCTCCTGGTCCAGTTGCGTCTGACGCCAGGACCGGCGCTTGTCGGAGTAGAACTGGTTGCGCAGGATCATGAAGGTCCAGGCCTTCATGTTGGTGCCGATCTGATAGCTGAGACGGGCGTCCCAGGCCTTGATCAGCGCGTCCTGGGCCAGATCGTCGGCCTGTGTGGCGTCACCGGTCAGGGTGCGGGCAAAGGCGCGCAGGTGCGGGATCAGCTTGACCAGGTCACGCTGGAAAACCTCGTCCCGGGCGCGGCCCGTCAGTTCGGCGGCCGGGGGCGCTGTGTCCGCCGGCGCGTTTGGCTTGCTCGACGCCATGGGTCAGCCCTCGCCCTTCTCGCCGTCAGCGCGGCGCAGAATGCTGAGGAAATCGTCGGGGACGGGTTCGTTGACCACCTCGTCGAACATCTGGCGCAACTTTACGCCGATGGCGCGTTGGCGCAGGCGGGCTTCATCCAGCGGATCATTGCCGCGGCGGTGTGGGTCGTTGGGTCCGGGATTGATCATTTCGTCGGCGCGCACGGAAGGCCGCCCCCCTTCAGGTCGTTTTCCAGACATGCTCAACGCCGTGAAAGTTCCCCGGTTCCATGGGGTCGTGGATTATCTTGCATTCTTGGTTGCGTGGATGGAACCCTATTGTGAAAGCGGCGTTTCACTGCTGCGGGGGCGCCGCCCAGAGCGGGCGGAATCGCCTGCCCGCGTGAGACCTGATCTAAGAGGGAGGGGTATATGAGCCTTGTTGAGCGTCTGGGACCACATCTGCCCTATATTCGCCGTTACGCCCGCGCCCTGACGGGCGCTCAGAACACCGGTGATCACTATGTCCGGGTGGCGCTCGAGGCCCTGGCGGCCGGCGAAGCGACCCTGCCCAGCCAACTGTCGCCCCGGGTGGCGCTTTATCATGTGTTCCACGCAATCTGGGGGTCCACCGGGGCCCGGCTTGAGAACCGCGACGAAGGCGACGGCTCCAATAGCGACCCTTCGCAACGGCTGATGCGGATCGCCCCGCGCTCGCGACAGGCCTTCCTGCTGACCGCGCTCGAAGGCTTCACCCCCACCGAAGCCGCCCAGATTCTGGGCTGTGACTTCGCCGAGGTCGAGCGGCTGATCGCCCTGGCCCAGGTCGAGATCGACGCCGAGCTGGCGACCGATGTGCTGATCATCGAGGACGAACCGGTCATCGCCGCCGACATCGAGGCTCTGGTTCGTGAGCTGGGCCACAACGTCGTCGACATCGCCGCCACCCGTGCCGAGGCGCTGGAAGCGGTGAGCAACAAGATGCCCGGCCTGGTGCTGGCCGATATCCAGCTGGCCGACGGCTCGTCCGGCATCGACGCGGTGAAGGACATCCTGGCCCGCTACGATGTGCCGGTGATCTTCATCACCGCCTTCCCTGAGCGGCTGCTGACCGGTGAGCGGCCGGAACCCACCTTCCTGATCACCAAGCCCTTCCAGCCGGAAACGGTGAAGGCGGCGATCGGCCAGGCCCTGTTCTTCCACCCGCACCGGCAAAAGGCGGCGGCCGCCTGAACCGTTTGAAAAAAGATTCGCCTCAAAGGAACGAAATTCTCCGGTGAGGCGTTCTATATTTGCGGAGACGGCGACGCCCCCCCCGACTTGAGGCTGACCACAGTCAGCCTGCCGTCTCCGCACCCTTTCCCCTCCCTTTCCCCAGGGCGGTAGATTTTGGAAAAGGCCGGTCCCGCCAGGACCGGCCTTTTTCGTTGTGCGAAAATCCTCACCCGGAGGGGGAGGGGGACCATGCAAAGCATGGTGGAGGGGGTCTGTGTGACTTCCCCGGTTCAGAAAGATGCGCGGCGGATCGGCTGAGGACTCACACCAGCCGTGGAAACCACACCGACCCCCTCCACCACGCCTTCGGCGCGGTCCCCCTCCCCCTCCGGGTGAGGATTTGTTCGAACCGCTACTTCGTCAGATGGACAATCACGTCGGCCCGGCGGCGTAGCGGACGGTCGGCGCCGTTCATCGTCTGGGCGTCGGACTCGCCGGCGGCGCTGAGCTTGACGTCTTTGAAGCCCAGCCTGTTCAGCGCCTGGGTCACCGAAGCGGCGCGACGTTCAGAGAGCTGCAGGTTGGCGTCCGGCGCGCCCACGGCGTCGGTCAGACCGGTGACGCTCACCGGCCCCGCGGTGCAGCCCCTGGCCCGGCCGGCGGCGCTGTCCAGCACGGCCTTGGCTTCCGGGGAAAGTTTGAAGGCGCCGCGGTCGAAATAGATCGAGACGGTGAAATCCTCGCAAAGACTGGCCACCCCGGCCGGCTTTGGTCCGCCCGGCAGCGAAATATGGCCGCAGCCTGCCAGGCCAATCGAAGCCATGGCCAGCAAGGCCAGGCCCTTAGATGCGCCACCCATCGTCATGTTCTTCCCCTCATCCGGCCGCGCCCCGATAGCGCCAGACCCGTGTTCGCCGCACACAGTCGTGCGGCAAGGGATCAACGGGCGGAAATCGCCCCGGTTCCATCAAGGGAACCCGAACGCGACGGGGTCGTTGACTCCTGTCTGCAATACGAGAGGAATTGGCTATGCGTTTCTGGCGCCAGGAGACCGCCGACAGCGGCGATCAACACCACGCCGCCTCTACCGAGGCGGAGGTTCGCGCTGCCTATGATCGCGGCCGCCGCGACGAACGCGCCCGCCGTCGCCGCTCCCCGCTTATGGCCCTGACTGTGGGGTCCGCCGCCCTGGTGGGCGGCGCGGTTCTGGCTCTGGCCGCTCTGGAAGGCTCGTTCCAGACCGGCGGGGCGGTGGTCGACAGGCAGGTCTCCAACGCTGCGGCCCAGGCCGGAAAGGCGCTGCAAGACGCCACCAACACTGAGACGGCGCAAACGCCCGCCGGCGTGGGCGGCTAGGACCAATGGACGGGGGGGTTCCGACATCCTGCTTCGTCAGGCGGGTCGAGGCGGTGGTCAACACCGCCTCGGGCAGCACCGGTCCCGGCGCGCCCGACGAACTGGCCCAGATCCTCGATGGCTTCGGCCTGGAGCATCGCATCCACACGCCGGATGGCGACCTGGAGGCCTGCATCCAGGGGGCGCTGGACCGCAAGCCGGACCTCCTGGTCATCCTGGCCGGAGACGGCACCGCGCGGGCCGCCGCCGCGATGGCCGGTCCCGACGGACCGTTGCTGGCGCCCCTGCCCGGCGGCACCATGAACATGCTGCCCCGGGCCCTATACGGCCAGCGGACCTGGCAGGACGCCCTGGGTGATGCCCTGCATAACGGCGCGACGCATGGCGTATCGGGCGGCGAGATCGACGGCCATCCCTTCTATTGCGCCGCCATGTTGGGCGCGCCGGCCCTGCTTGGGCGGGCTCGCGAGGCGGTGCGCCACGGTCAGATGCGGCGGGCCATCAAGCGGGCGAAAGTGGCGGTGGGTGCGGCCTTCGCGGGCCGGCTCCGTTATGCCCTGGAAGGCGGCATGCCCCGCAAGGTCGAGGCGCTGAGCATCATCTGTCCGCTGATCTCGCGGGTGCTGGACGAGCAGGAGCCGGCTCTGGAAATCGCCGCCCTCGACCCGAAAAACGCCGCCGACCTGATCGCGCTGGGCCTGCATGCCGCCATGGGCGACTGGCGGGCCGACCGCAACGTCCGCACCAGCCTGGCCCGGCGGGTTCGGGTCTGGGCCAAGGGCGCCATCCCTGCCATCCTGGACGGCGAGACGGTGCACGTCGGCAGCGTGGCCGAGGTGCGTTTCAAGCCGCTGGCCTTCCGGGCGTTGGTCCCCGTGGACGAACCGGTCTGCGCGCCTGGCGATCTGCGGGTTACTGTTCCCACCCCTCGAGTTGTTCCGGCGTGACCGTCCGACCCCCTATGACCAAAGTCCTGGCTCACCTGTCCGACATCCATTTCGGTGGCGAGAACACCGCTGCCGTGGCGGGCGCCCGGGAGTGGATCGCGGATTGCAATCCCGATCTGGTGATTATCACCGGCGATATCACCCAACAGGGCGATGAGGCCGAGTTCGCCGCCGCCCGCGCCTGGGTCAACAGCCTGCACCGCCAGGTGCTGGTCGTGCCGGGCAACCACGACACCCCCTATTTCGACCCGATGAAGCGGCTCTTCGCGCCCTGGGCCCGCTATCGCCGCCATTTCGGGCGGGGCGAGCCCGGCGGCCTGCTGGTGCAGCCCGGTCTGGCGGTGCGTACGCTCAACAGCGCCCGCGGCTTCCAGCCCCGGCTCAACTGGTCCAAGGGCCAGGTGTCGCGCAGCCAGATCCGCACCGGCGTGGCCGCCCTGGCTCAGGCGCCGGCCGGGGCGGTCCGGATTCTGGCCTGCCATCACCCCCTGGTCGAGATGCTGGGCGGACCGATGACCGGCCGGGTCTGGGGCGGCGAGCGGGCGGCGCGGGCCTTCAGCGAGGCCAGGATCGACCTGGTCTTGACCGGCCATATCCACGCGCCCTTCGCCCTCGCCTACCCCTATGACGACGGCAAGACCTATGCGGTCGGCGCCTCGACCCTATCCCTCCGGGAGCGCAAGGTCCCGCCCGGCTTTAACCGCATCGAGATCGCGGACGACGCCATCACCGTCAAGGCGCTGGGCTGGACCGGCTCGCACTATGACGCGTGGCGAACCTGGCATCTGACCCGGCGAGCCTAAAAGAAAAGGCCCCGCGCGAGGCGGGGCCAGTTTGGGGATAGGGAAGGTTGGGAAGCTAGACGCGGCCCCGTCGGCCCAGGCCCATGATCAGCGAGACCACGAACAGGACCAGGAAGACCAGGAACAGAATCTTGGCGATGGCGATCGACGTACCGGCGATCGTCGTGAAGCCCAGAACGCCGGCGATCAGCGCGACGACCAGGAAGACCAGAGCCCAGTTGAGCATGACCGTTTCTCCTTGCATGTCAGTCGTGTAACGCCGTCATGCGGCCCGGGTTCCCGGCGCGATGTCCGGCTTCAGATAGGACCAGCCCTCGCCCTCGCCATGCGCGGCGGACCACTGCTTGGCGGCGAAATTCCAATCGGGCAGAGCCTTGAACCAGGCGCCGAGGTAGGCCTTCCGGTCGTTCTGGTGGTCGAGATAGTAGGCGTGTTCCCACAGGTCGCAGACCAGCAGCGGCGTGGTGTTGCTGAGCGTCAGTGGGCCGTCGGCGTCGTGGGTGGCGATCACTGCCAGCTCTCCACCGCGCACCACCAGCCAGACCCAGCCCGAGCCGAAATGCTCGGCGCCCTGCTTGACGAAGGCCTCGCCCAGTTGGGCCACGCCCCCGAACTTCTCGTTGATGGCGCTGGCCAGGTCGCCGTCACAGCGGGTTGGCTCCGCGCTCATGGCCATCCAGAAGAAGGCGTGGTTCCAGGCCTGGCCGGCGTTGTTGTAGAGCTTCTTGGCGTCGGGGTTCTCGTGCGCGGCGCGCACCACGTCTTCCAGGGTGGCCGGATGCTGGCCGGCCTCATCCAGCAGGCTGTTGAGGGTCTTCACATAGGTCGCGTGATGCTTGTCGTGATGCAGCTGCATCGTCCGGGCGGAAATCACCGGAGACAGGGCGTCGTAGGCGTAGGGCAGGTCTGGCAGGCTGAACATGGGGAACTCCTCACTCGAAGTGAGGGGAACGCGAAGCCGCGCCGCCAGTTCACCGTTTAGGGTTCAGGACTTGGGCTGGTCCGGCTTGTTCATGAAGGCGCGCATGACGGCCGCCGCCATTTCCGGATTTTTCAGGCCATAGACCCCCGCCGCGACCGCCGCGCCGACCGAGAGGATCGGATGGGCGCGAGCGACCATGATGATCTTCTCGACCAGGCTGGCTTCCGGCGGCGGGGCAGCGGCTTTGCGGCGCGGCCCTTCCGCCCGTCGGGCCAGGATGAGGGCGCCGACGACAGCGAACAGTGCGGCGGTCGCCGCGACAGCCGCCGCCGCCCCGGCCGCGCCGATATAGGGCAGGACCAGGGCATAGAGCGCAAAGAAAGCCGCGACGACGCTAACGGCCGCCGCGGCTGCGATGGCGGCCGCGGCCGCCACGGCCAGAAGTGTTCTCTCGAAGATCAAGTGTTGATGATCAACGATGGTTGCTGCGGCTGGCCAGCAGCAGGCCGAGCAGCAGGCCAACGCCCACCCCGGCCAGAGTGGCGGTCAGCGGCTTTTCCTGCACCCGTGCAACCACATACTTCTGGGCCACGTCGATCTGCTGACCGGCCTGGTCGGTATAGGTGCGAGTGTGGCTGCGTAGGGCTTCGAGGCTTTCGCGCACGGCCGCCTCGGTGCGGGCGGCGGCGGCGGCCAGGCTGGCCTTGGCGCTTTCGGTAGCTTCGTTGAACCCGCGCTCAGCGTGATCAGCGGCGTTCTTCAGGGCTTTGCCGGTCTTGGCGGCTTCACCCGCGGCATCGGAAGCGGACATGGCGATCTCCAGGGGACTCCGTCGCTCCCCCGACGGGAGCGATGCGGATTAGGCTCGCCCCGTCAACGCAAGCAAACGCAGCCGGTTCCATGCCTTTACCTCGGAAGCGGCTTCGACGCCACTCCGTGAAAGCGCGTACGCGCCCAGAGGCGCTATGGGGCGCCACTCCGTGAACAGCGTTTGATGATTGCCGCATGGAGTGCTCGCCTGAGAGGCGTTATGGTCCGACCATGGATGATGGCCAGGCCAACAGGGTTCAGGCGGTCGATGAGGCCGCGCGGCTGCGCAGTCTGCGGGCGCTGGGCGCTGTCGGCAGCGCCGCCGACCCACGCTTCGACCGCATCGTCCGCACCGCCGCCGCGCTGTTCGGCGCCCCCCGCGCCGCCGTCGTCCTGGTCGAGGAAGACCGGCTTTGGCACAAGGCCCGCATCGGCATCCCGGCCATCGAGCATCCCCGGGCGGGCACACTGGCTGACCTGATGGTCGGCGTCGCCCAGGTGACGGTCTGCCCCGACATCACGATCGACCCCATGTTCTCCAGCACCCTCAGCCAGCTGCCGGCCGTGGATGTGCGCTTCTACGCCTGCGCCCCGCTGGTGCTGCCTGACGGGGCGGTGGCCGGCTTGTTGGCGGTGGGCGATACCGCCGCACATGGCCCCGCCACCGACGCCCAGCGCCAGGTGATGGCCGACCTGGCCGCCATGGCGGTCGAGGAGCTGGTGCGCGATGGCGAGAAGCTGGCCGCCGACCGCCAGCGCCGTCTGGACCAGCAGCGCGTGGACCTGGCTCTGGACGCGGCGGGCCTGGGCGAATTTGAATGGGATATCATCGCCGACAAGGTGTTCATCAGCGACAAGATGAAGGCTCTGACCGGGGTGGGCGGCAAGTCCGCCGAGGGCGACGGCGGCAATGTCAGCTTCCGCTTCGTGCATCCCGACGACGCCGACCGTCTGCGCACCGAGGTCGACAAGGCCCTGCGCGGCGAGGGCCGCTACATGGTCGAATACCGCATGGTCAGGCCTGATGACCGCCGCACCCGCTGGATGCAGGGCGCCGGGGTGCTGGTCCGCACCGCCGATGGCCAGCCCGCCAAGGTCATCGGGGTTGTCCAGGACATCACCGACCGCAAGGTTGACGAGGAACAGCGCGAGACGCTGCTCGCGGAACTCGATCACCGGGTGAAGAACGTGCTGGCCGCGGTCCAGTCATTGGCCGCCCAGTCGGCCCGCAAGACGACCTCGATCGAGGCCTTCCTGGCCACCTTCGCCGGCCGGCTAAAGGCCATGGCCTCGGCCCACGAGTTGCTGACCGCAACCCGCTGGCGCGGCGCCAGCCTGTCGCACATTGCCGCCGCCGAGTTGGGCGGTCTGGCGCCGGGCCAGGCCAAGTGGGAAGGGCCGGAGCTGTTCCTGACCCCCCGGGCGGCCAACGCCCTTTCGCTCGCCCTGCACGAACTGGCCACCAACGCGGTGAAATACGGCGCCCTGTCGGTGGACGCCGGCAGGGTCAGCGTCGTCTGGCGCGAGCGGCCGGAGGGTGGCTTTGTCCTCGACTGGACCGAAACCGGCGGCCCGCATGTCGAGCCCCCCACGCGGCGCGGCTTCGGCACGACCCTGCTGGAGCAGGTCACCGGCCGCGAACTGGGCGGCGAGGCCAGCGTGCAGTACCGCGCCAGCGGCGTGCGCGCTCGGCTGATCGCCGACGCCGGGTCCATGACCGAACCGGCCGACCAGCCGATGATCGCTGAAGTCGCTCCCCCACCCACCGCCGGCGCCTCTTCCGGCGAGGGCGGCGGGCAAGGCGGGGTGGCCGGTCTGAAGATCCTGATTGTCGAGGACGCCGTGCTGTTGGCCCTGGAGCTGGAGGCCGGGCTGCAAGAGGCCGGGGCGATCATTGTCGGCAGCGCCGCCGAGGTCGAGGAGGCCATGGCCATGCTGGACCAGGATCTGGACGCCGCGGTGCTGGACGCCAACCTCAACGGCAAGTCGGTGGCGCCCGTCGCCGAGGCCTTGAAATTAAAGGGCGTGCCCTTCGTCTTCGCCACCGGCTACGGCGAGAAGGGCTCCCCGGAAGGCTTCGACGTGCCGATCGTGCGCAAGCCCTACAACGTCCACCAGATCGTGCGGGCGCTGGTCGAGGCGATCAGGAAGTAGCTACTCCGCCCCTGGCGGGGGCGGACGGCCGCCCGAGGCGCGCTTGCAGCGCGCCCGTGGCCCGGCCCGGTGAGGGTTTCGGACGACGTGCGCCGGCCTTTGCCTTTCAACATGGCCACCGTTGTTGTCGCCAAGCGCAGCTGGGGTAGTTCAATCACGAGCGGTCGCCAGACGGCTTCCGAAACCCCCACCGGATCGCGCTCTGGCGCGATCGTCCGCCCCCGCCGGGGGCGGAGTAGGATCAGACGATCCCCCGGGCGTGCAGGTCCTTCAGCGTCGCCGCATCCACCCCCGCCCGCTCGCTCAACACCGCGTCGGTATGCTCGCCCAGCGTCGGCCCCGGCCAGCGCACGCTTCCCGGCGTCTCCGACAGCTTGGGAAAGGCGTTCTGCATCTTCACCGAGCCGAACACCGGGTGAGGCCGCTCGACGATGGCTTCGCGGGCGATGAACTGCGGGTCGTCCAGCATGTCGGGCGCGCGAAAGACCCGCCCCGCGGCGATGCCATGCTCGTCCATGGCCGCCAACAGCTGCTCGACGGTCAGGGTCACCGTCCAGGCCGAGATGATCTCGTCCAGCTCGATCTGGTTGACGCCCCGGGCCGCGTGGCCGCTGAATTTCGGATCTTCGGCCAGTTCCGGCCGGCCCATGGCCACGGTGAGCCGCCGCCAAAGGGTCTCCTGGTTGGCCCCGATCACGACACGGTCGCCGCTCAAGGTGGGATAGGCGTTGGACGGGGCGATCCCCGGCAGGATGGCCCCCGACCGCTCGCGGACATAGCCGGTCAGCCCGTACTCGGTGATCAGGTTCTCCATCACCGACAGCACGCTCTCATAGATGGCCGCGTCGACCACCTGGCCCCGGCCGGTGTTGTGGCGCGAATGCAGGGCCATCATCACGCCCAGCGCCGCATGCAGCCCCGCCAGACTGTCGCCGATCGAGATCCCGGCCCGGGCCGGCGGCCGGTCGGGCTCGCCGGTGATGTGGCGCAGACCGCCCATGGCCTCGCCGATCAGGGCGTAGCCGGCCCGCTGGGCCATCGGGCCGGTCTGGCCGAAGCCGGAGACGCGAGCCATGACCAGGCCGGGGTTGAGCTTCGACAACGCCTCATAGCCCAGGCCCCATTTTTCGAGGGCGCCCGGCCGGAAGTTCTCGACCAGCACGTCGGCGCCGACGATCAGCTTGCGGGCGATGTCCTGGCCTTCGGGCGTGCGCAGGTTCAGAGTCACCGACAGCTTGTTGCGGCCGATCACCGGCCACCAGGGCGACAGGCCCTTGGGCAGGCTGCGGCCCCATTGCCGCATAGGGTCACCCGCCTTGGGGTCCTCGATCTTGATCACCGTGGCGCCGAAGTCGCCCAGGATCTGGCCGCAGAACGGCCCGGCGATCAGCGAACCCATCTCGATGACGGTGAGGCCCTTGAGGGGACCGTCGTTTTTCTCAGAGTTCCCGGAACTCATCACGCCCCCGTGAGCTTCTGTCTGCAATCACTCGGGCTTGGGACCCTCCCGCCCGGCTGTCAATCATGGGAGAGACAAATGATCCGGCAAGTTCTCATCGCCGGCTGCGCCGTGCTGGCCCTGTCGTCGGCCGCCTGCAGCAAGAAGCCCGGCGCCAGCGACGCCACCGCCGCCGCCACCCCCGACGCCAACCCGGCCGCCACCATCCCGACCCCGGCCAACGAAGCGGCCGCCCCTGACTTCGCCACCAAGGCGGCGATCAGCGACATGTTCGAAGTCGCGGCCGCCAAGGTCGCCCTGGAGCGTTCGACCAACAAGGACGTCAAGGCCTTCGCCCAGATGATGGTCGACGCCCACACGGCCTCGACAACCGGCCTGAAGGCCGCCATCGCCGCCTCCGGCCAGACCATCGACCTTCCGATGGCCCTGCCGCAGGACAGGCTGGACGCCATCGACGACCTGAAGAAGGCCGACGCCAAGGACTTCGACAAGAAGTACATGGACGGTCAGGTTGACGGCCACCAGGCCGCCCTGGACCTGATGACCCGCTACGCCCAGGACGGCACGGTCCCGGACATCAAGGACTTCGCGACCAAGACCGCCCCGGTCGTCCAGACCCACCTGGACAAGGCCAAGGCCATCAAGGACGCCCTGAAGTAGGCGCTCAACAATCTGCAGACAACGCCCCCTCCCAACGGAGGGGGCGTTTTCGTATCTAAAGCGTGCCGCGCGTCTATTCCGAAAACCGGTTCCCACTTTTCGGAACGCGCTCTAGCCCGCGTTGACCCCGGCCTTGGCGACGTTGTCGTCGGAGTTGCGGTCGATCAGGATGTTGTAGGGGTCGACCCCAACATAGGTCGGGCGCTTGTCCACCGTGAAGGTGACGGTCTGGCGACCCGAGCGGATCTCCCGCCGTTCCAGCTTCAGCACGCTGGTCTTCTTGAAGTCCTTCTGGCCGGGCTGGGCGGTGAACACCCCGACATCGACCATGTCATCCATCGGTCGCTCGGTTTCCTTGCCCTTGCCGTCAGCCTCGAGCTTGCGGGCGCTGATGACCAGACTGACGTCGAACTTGCCATCCTTGCGCGCCGTCACGGTGCTGGAAGCGACCTTGACGTCATAAAGGATGATCTTTTCGAACAGGTCGGTGATCAGGTCCTGCTTGGCCTTGTCGCCTGGGACCTCGGCCCGGAACAGGGCGATGAGGTCCGACGAGATCGGGTAGGGCGCGCCCTTGAAGGCGTGCTGCTGCAGGAACGTGCGCAGGGCGTGATTGACCTTGTCCTCGCCGATCTCCTCGGCCAGCCGGTACATGACCAGCGAACCCTTGCGATAGTGGATATAGCCCTGGCTGCCCTCGACCCTGTTGAGCGGCTTCTCGTCCAGCGGCTGGCCGCCCCGCGCCCGCAGGTAGCTGTTCAGCTCGTACTTGAGGAACTTGCGGATCTGCTCTTCGCCGTAGAGCTTCTTCATCACCCGCAGGGCCGAGTACTGGGCCATGGTTTCGCTCATAAGGGTCATGCCCTCCTGGTCGGCGCCGACCACCTGATAGGCCCACCACTGGTGGCCGATCTCGTGGGCCCCGACATAGGTGACCATGTCGATCTTCTCAGGATCGCGGTAGTCGGCGACGAAGAACAGGTTCTCGGACCAGGGCATCGAGCCGGGGAAGGCCTGCGCGAAGCTGGCATAGCCCGGGAACTCGATGAACCGCATGTAGTCGTACTGGTAGGGGCTGAAATTGGTCCCGTAGTAATCCAGCGCGGCCTTCATGGCCGTCTTCATCCGCTCGACATTGTAGGGGTGAGCGGGGTCGTAATAGACCTCCAGCTCGATGCCCTTGAACATCTCGCGTGAGACCTTGTAGCGCGCCGACTGGATGGCGAAGAAGGGCAGCACCGGGGCCTGGGTGACGAACCGGGCCGTGCGCCGCCCGTCCTTGGTCGTGTCGGAAACCCGCTTGCCGGGGGCGATCGGGGTCTGGTCGGCCTCGGTGCTGATGGTGATGTCCGAGGTCATGAAGTCGGCGTCGTGCCGCAGGTAGTTGAACTGCCGCGAGGCCACGTCGCCCAGCGGGGTCACCGGCTGGTCGGGGTTGAGACCGTACTTGCGGCGCTTGGCCCGGTCCTGCAGACCGCTGCCCGGCCAGACACCCAGGATCGGCGTGAACTCGCTGGAATCGATGAAGGTGCCGTTGTCGACCACCCGCGTCTCGTTGCCGCGGTTCTTGAAGCCGCGCTGCGAGCGTTCGGTGATGAAGCTCATATTGCGCTTCTCGCCCGGCTGCATCGGCTGGTCGAAGGTGAAGATGCGGTAGTTGAAGCGGGCCAGGGTTTCCTTGGGCCGGGCCCCTTCAATGGACAGCCCCTGAACCTTCAGGTCGCGGTCGAAGAGGACGTGAATCTCGCGCAGCGGCTGGTCGGTGGTGTTGATGATCACATAGCTACCGGTGGTGGTCAGCCTCGGCTCATGCGGCCGCAGGTCCACCTCCAGCTTCATGGCGATGATCTTGGGCTGGGGGACCTTGTCGTAGTGGCGCTGGACGATCAGGGTCTTTTCGAAATCCGCCTGCCATTGGTCGTCGTCGAGCGCGGTGCGGTAGTGGTTCCAGACGTTGGTGTTCAGATAGATGTAGCAGCCGACCCCGACCGTGCCGATCAGCGCGACAGCAAACACGATGCCGGCCTTGCCGGTCAGCCGCCGGGGCAGCCGGCGCAGGCGCGGCCAAAGCCGCGTCTCAGTTCCGCGCCGCCAGAGGGCGTAGGACAGCACGGTCAGCAGGATGGCGAACAGCGACCAGTAGGTCCGCGCCACCCAGGCGCCGATCCAGAACTTGCCCAGGCCGTTGATGTCCGACATCGGCGTGCCGAAGGCGCCGTCGCTGGGCGTGCCGCCGTAGTTGTAGAGGATGTGGTCGAAGCCCAGGTTGCCCAGCGTGATGCTGGAGATCAGGTAGAGGACCATGATCCCCCAGCCGACGAACTTGTGCGGGCTGATCGCCTGGACGAACACCGCCAGCACAGCGATGAGGATCCAGTCGACGCCCTGGGGCAGTACGTACCAGATCAGCCACTTGCTCAATTCGAAATGCGGGAAGCCCTTGATCGCCTGGACCGCTATGGCCGCCGCCACGCTGATGAGCAGGGTCGAAAGCAGCACCAGCGAGATGGCCAGGGTCTTGGGGACCACGAAGGTCCAGTCCGGCGCCGGGGTAGTGTCGATGATCTCGTGGGTCTTGCGGTCCCGTTCGCGCCAGACCAGTTCGCCCGCGTAATAGATGGCGATGATCATCGGGATCAGGCTGAACGAGCCCAGCAGGGCGGGGATCAGTGAGCGGGTGACCGGATAGATCTGGCCGCCGTAGCCGGTGTCGTCGGTGACGCCCCACAGCGCGCCGGCTGCGTTGAACAGGCCCAGGCCCAGCAGGACCAGATAGGCCGGGCTGCCGAACACCTGGCCCATGTCGAGGCGCGTGCGGATGCGCAGCTGCGCCCAGGCGGTCGCCAGGCCGAAGCTTGGCTTGTGGCGCACGCCGACGCCTTCCGGCGACGGACCCGCGGGCGCGGCGGCGGCCAGCGCCTTGGCCTGCCGGGCGCGCTTGCCCTTGAGCTGGGCCGGGGTGAAGCGGAACAGCAGGATCGGCAGCGTCAGGATGGCGGCCGACAGCACCAGGCTGACGACGCGATTGTAGAGCAACAGGCCCTGGAGAGCGGGCACCAGGGTATTCCGCTCGGCGGCGGTCCAGTACTTGGTCACCAGACCGAAGGCGCCAAAGCCCAGGGGCTCCCACACGGCGACGATCTTCTCGAGCTCGGGCTTGTCGAGCATGATGTTGGCGACGGTCCAGACGACCAGAAAACCGATCACCCCGACATAGGTCCACATCATTGAGCGGGTGACCGTCGCCAGGGCGAAGAACAGCGCCGAGGTCAGCAGGATATTGGGCAGGGCCAGAACGAAATAGCTGAACAGGAAGGGCTGCAGCGTCAGCGGTCCCAGCACCTCCTTGTCGACCCAGGGCATAAAGCTGCCCAGCGCCAGGGCCAGTGGCACCGCCAGATAGGCCACCATCGCCGCGGCGAACGCGCCGGCGAACCGGCCGTAGAGATAGTCGAACCGCTTGATGGACGTGGATCGCAGGATGCCGCCGAAGCCGGTCTCCTCGTCTCGGACGATGACGTTCGCGACGAAGGCCGTCGAGACGAACATGTAGAACAGCGTCCAGATGAGATGGGTCTGGGCGATGGCGAACGGCGAATTCTTGTGGATGTTGCCGCCGCCGCCGATGTGGATCTGGTCGATGGTCACCGACCCGAAGGTCAGCAGAAAGAAGATGCCCGCCGCGACCCAGAACACCGGGTTCTTGATCTGATAGCGGAACTCGAATGCCGCGACCTTGCCGAACATGGGCTCAGGCCGCGCGACGGGTGTCGGACAGGGTCGAGAAGTAGACGTCCTCCAGACCGCCCGGCGCCTGGGTGAAGCCTTCACCCGGATCGCTCTCGCTGAACACGTGCACGACAGTGCGTCCCGCGAAGAGGCGGGTCGAGATGACCTGATGGCGAGCCTTGACAGCCTCCAGGTCGCCCTTGTCGACGGTCTTGATCCAGACCCGGCCCTTCAGCGCCGCGACCAGTTCGCTCGGCGCGCCCTGCTTGACGATGCGGCCGTCGCAGATGATGGCCATGGCCGGGCAGAGGTCCGAGACATCCTCGACGATGTGGGTCGACAGGATGACCACCACGTTCTCGCCGATCTCGGCCAGCAGGTTGAGGAAGCGGTTGCGCTCTTCCGGGTCCAGGCCGGCGGTGGGCTCGTCGACGATGATCAGCGAGGGATCGCCGATCAGGGCCTGGGCGATGCCGAAGCGCTGCCGCATGCCGCCGGAGAAGCCGGCCAGGGCCTTCTTGCGCACGCCCCAGAGGTTGGTCTGGTTAAGCAGCGCCTCGACGGTTTCGCGGCGCTCGCGGCCGTTCGACAGGCCCTTGAGCACCGCCATGTGGTCGAGCATGTCGTAGGCTGAAACCCTCGGATAGACGCCGAAGTCTTGCGGCAGGTAGCCCAGCGTGCGGCGCAGGGCCTCCGGATCCTTGAGGACGTCGATGTCGCCGAACCGGACATGGCCGGCGGTCGGTGACTGCAGCGTGGCGATGGTGCGCATCAGGGTCGACTTGCCGGCCCCGTTAGGCCCCAGCAGGCCATACATGCCCTTGGGGACGGTCAGGTTGACCTCGTCCAGGGCCTTCACGCCGTTCGAATAAACATGCGTCAGATTCTCGATGATCAACATCGCGTTGTTCCGCCCCCGCGTCCGCTACAATGCCCTACCCCGCCCTTGTCATGGCCTCCGGCGCCAAGATGGGCAAGTGAAAGAAAGTTCAGGCTGGCGGCCAGCAGGCATTGGACGTTTGCCGGGCGGGCTTTTGGGAGTAGCAGACGCCCCATGAGCCAATACGCCTTCGCCCCCGCCCCGCAGGCCGCCGTCCCCGTGGTCGGCTCCGACAAGCTCTTTCCGGTCCGCCGCATCCTTTGCGTGGGCCGCAACTACGCCGCCCATCGGCGCGAAATGGGCGGCGATGACCGTGACCCGCCCTTCTTCTTCGCGAAGCCCGCCGACGCCCTGGTCCTGCCGGGCGCGGACGTTCCCTATCCTTCGATGACCCGAAGTCTGCATCACGAGATTGAGCTGGTGGTGGCCATCGGCGAGGGCGGGGCGGTGTTCGGCCATGCGGTCGGCGTCGACCTGACCCGCCGCGACCTGCAGAACGCCGCCAAGGACAAGGGCCAGCCCTGGGAAGCCGGCAAGGCCTTCGACCACAGCGCCCCGATCTCGGCCATCCGGCCAGGCCCGGTGGATCCGGAGGCCGCCATTGAAATCCGCGTCAACGGCCAGGTGCGCCAGGCGGCCAGCATCGGCGACATGATCTGGTCGGTCCCGGAAGTCATCGAGCAGGCCGGCAAACTCTGGACCCTGGCGGCCGGCGACCTGATCTTCACCGGCACCCCCGAGGGCGTGGCCGCCATCGCCAAGGGCGACCGGGTCGAGGGCTCCGTCGCCGGCGTCGGCGCGCTGTCCTTCACGGTGGTCTGATGCACGTGAACCTGCACGGCTACTGGCGCTCCGGCGCCGCTTACCGGACCCGCATCGCTCTGAATCTCAAGGGCCTGGGTTATGACCAGACCCCGGTCGATCTGCGGGCCGGATCGCAGAAAAGCGAGGCCTATCGGGCTCTCAATCCCCAGGGTCTGGTCCCGGCTCTTGAGGTCGACGGCGCGGTGATCACCCAGAGCCTGGCCATCTTCGAATGGCTGGAGGAGGCCCACCCGACCCCGCCGCTGCTGCCCGCCGATCTGCTGGATCGGGCGCGGGTGCGGGCGATGGTGGGGCTGGTCGCCTGCGACATCCATCCGCTGGGCAACCTGCGCGTCCTGAACAGCCTTCGCCACGACCTGGGCGCCGACGAAGCCGCCGTATCGGCCTGGATCGCCCGCTGGATCGGCGAGGGCTTTGCCGCGTTGGAGACCATGGTCGGCGATCAAGGCTGGTGCTTTGGCGATGCGCCCACCTTGGCGGACTGCTGTCTTATCCCGCAAATCTATGCCGCCGAGCGCTTCGGAGTTGACCTGACGCCTTTCCCCACTATTTCCGCGATCGGCAAGCGCGCGGCCGACCACCACGCCTTCGCCGCCGCCCATCCCAGCCGCCAACCGGATGCCGACTGATGCTCGAAGACCTCAAGGCCAACAACCGCGCCTGGTCCGCGCGCAAGACCCAGGTGGACCCCGACTTCTTCAAGCGGCTCGAGAACCAGCAGAGCCCGGAATACCTGTGGATCGGCTGCTCGGACAGCCGGGTGCCGGCCAACGAGATCGTCGATCTCGATCCCGGCGAGCTGTTCGTCCACCGCAACGTCGCCAACCTAGCCCCGCCGCAGGACGCCAACTATCTCAGCGTGCTGCAGTTCGCGATCGACGTGATCAAGGTCAAGCATGTCATGGTCGTCGGCCACTATGGCTGCGGCGGCGTGCGGGCGGCGGTCGACGGCCAGCGCCGGGGCCTGGTCGATCACTGGCTGCACCCGATCCGCGAGGTGCACGAGCAGCACCGCGACGAACTGGACGCCATCGAAGGCGACCGGGAAAAATGGGACCGGCTGGTCGAGCTCAACGTCGTGCGCCAGGTGCGCAATGTGGCCTCCGACATCTTCGTCCAGGACGCCTGGGCGCGCGGCCAGGTGCTGCATGTCCATGGTTGGGTCTATTCGATCTCCAACGGGCTGGTGAACGATCTGAATGTCACCGTCGGCTCGCCGGAAGAAGCCGCCGAGCTGCCGTACTAACTCCGCCCCCGGCGGGGGCTGACGGCCGTCCGAGGCGCGCAGCGAGCGCGCCCGAGACCGGGCCAGGTGAGAGTTTCAAAGGCCATGCCGCGACAGGATGTGAGTTGCTGCAGCCTCGCTCGGGCGCCTGGCGCATCTGACTGAGCCAACCATCGTCTGTCGCCGCACGGCCTTTGAAACCCTCACCGGATCGCGCTCTGGCGCGATCGTCCGCTCCCGCCGGGAGCGGACTATTTAACCCGCACCCGCGCCACAGCCTCGCGGCCCGCGGGGTCGATGACCTTCAGCCGGTAGAAGCCCGGCGCCGCCGGCCGCCAGACCACCTGGCCGCTGACCGGATCGCGGTCCAGCGGCTGGCCCTCGACATACCAGGTCAGCGCATCGCCCGTGGCCGCCAGCGACAGTCCACGCGATTTGGGCCCGAAGGCGTCGACCTGGATGGTCGCCTTGTCCGGCGGGAAGATCATCCGGGGGCCGGCGTCTGGCCGCTCCAGCTTCTGCAGGGCCTGGGGCGCGGCCTTGGGCTGGACCTGGGGGGCGTTGGAGGACGGGGCGGCCAGCATGTCGGCGACGTCGAACAGCATCGGCAAAGCCGCTTCCCGCCCGGTCAGACCGCCCCGCGCCCCGCCATCGGCCCGGCCGGTCCAGCAGATGATCACATAGTCGCCGACCACCCCCGCCGCCACGGCGTCCCGGAAGCCGTAGGAGGTGCCGGTCTTGAAAGCCAGGCCCGGCCCGCCCCGGGTCAGGGCGGCGGGAACGCGGCCCTTGGGACCCGGGGCGTCGCGTAGGATGTCGAGCACCATCTTGGCCGACTCCGCCCGGATCAGCCGGGTCCCCAGCGAGCGGCGTCGGCGGGCGGCGTCCGCCTCGGTCCAGGCCAGCGGCTTGGCGATCCCGCCGTCACCCAGCGCAGCATAGAGCAGGGCCAGGTCGCGCAGGGTGATGCCCTCGCCGCCCAGGGCAATGGCCAGCCCCGGATCGGTCAGACCCTTGCTGGGGGTCACCAGCTTGACGCCGGCGCTCTCCAGCCGGGCCAGGAAACTGGCCGGGCCGATCCGCTCCATCATCGCCACCGCCGGTACGTTCAGCGAATAGGACAGGGCCTCCTTGGCGGTGACCTGGCCGTGGAAGGTGCGGTCGAAGTTCTCGGGCTGATAGTCCGAGAACCGGGTGGCGACGTCCTGGATACGGGTGTCGGGCGCCGCCACCCCGTCATCGAAGGCGAAGGCATAGATGAAGGGCTTCAGCGACGACCCCGGCGAGCGCAGGGCCGTGGTCATGTCGATCCAGCCGCCGGGCCGCTCCAGCCCGCCTGAGCCGACGGCCGCCCGCACCGCGCGGCCGTCGATCTGCACCACCAGGATCGAGGCGGTCGCTTCCGCCCCCTGGGCCTTGGCGTAGGACGCCGCCAGCGGTTCGAGCCGGGCCTGCAGCCCCGCGTCCAGGGTCGAGACCACGCTGGCCTGGCGGTCCGGCGCGGCGCGGGCCATCTCGCCGGCCACATGCCAGGCCAGCGAGGGGAAGGGCTGGCGGACCGGCATGCGCTCGCTCTCACCCTCCATCGCCTCCTGTCGGGTGATCAGGCCGGCGGCGGCCATGCGGGTCAGCACCGCGTCGCGGGCGGCCTTGGCGGCGGCGGGGCGGCGGTCGGGGCGGCGGCCCTCTGGGGCCTGGGGCAGGGCGATCAGCAGGGCCTGCTCGCCGATAGTCAGGCTCTCGGGCTCATGGCCGAAATAGGAGAGGCTGGCGGCCCGAACGCCCTCCAGGTTGCCGCCATAGGGGGCCAGGGTCAGGTAGAGGGCCAGGATGTCGTGCTTGGAGTAGCGGGCCTCGATCTGCACGGCCCGGATCATCTCGCCCAGCTTGCCCAGCAGGGTGCGCGGATGCGGCGACAGCAGCCGGGCCGTCTGCATGCTGAGCGTCGAGGCCCCGGAGGTGACATGGCCGTGCGCCAGGGCCGAGACCACCGCCCGCACGACCGCCAGCGGATTGACCCCGGGATGGTCGTAGAAATGCGCATCCTCGATGCGGATCACCCGGCGCAGGAAGCTGGCGTCGGTGCGCTCCAGGTCGGCCCGGATTCGCCAGCGCCCGTCCTCCACCGGCAGGGCCCGCAGCCACGCGCCCCGCCGATCCAACGCCACGGGCGAGGACCGATGCGCCCGGCCAAGGTCCGGCGGGAAGATGCCGTCCAGCGCGACCAGCGCCGTCTCGATCACCAGGATGGCGATGAGGGCGAGGACGATGCGGCGTTCAGGCGAGGACTTCATCAGGTTCTCAAATCCTCCCCGCGGAGAGGCTGTCGCTAACAGGGACGGTTTGCTCCGCTCTCTCCTCACCCGTAGGGGGAGGTGTCGCGGAGCGACGGAGGGGGGAGCGATCGCGGCACTTCGTTCCGGACTGGCTCAATAGAGGTTGGGGGCATGCCTTTAGCTGCGTGCCGGATTTGCTCCCCCCTCCGGCCCTCCGGGCCACCTCCCCCTAGGCGGGGAGGAGAGAGCAGAGCCACACACCTTCATGTGCGTAAACCCTGCCCTCTCATGCCGCTACCCTCCCGCCGCGATGGTCAGCCGTCCCGACGTGCCCCGGCCGTTGACGGTCGGTTTGTACATGTCGCGGACTTCGGGGGCCGGGAAGAAGAACTCGCCCGGCGTCACCGCCCGCGCCACATAGGCCAGGGCGAAGGGCTTGCCGCCGCCCAGATCCATGGCCGCGATGAAGCGGTCGTCCCTGGCCTCGGCCACATCGGGGCTGGTCAGCTCGCCCAGGAACTTGAACGGTCCGGTCTGGGCGTCGTCAGGCCCCAGCACCGTCTCGATCTCGAACCCGGCCGGCAGCGCGTCATCGATGACCAGCGGAATGGTCCGGCCCTCCTCCGAGCGGCCCGAGACCAGGATGATCACCCGGTCGCCTTGCCGAAGCGCGGCGGTGTCGACCGGTCCGCCGGTGAAGCTGAACAGCCGCTTGGAGACCGACACGCCGCTGGACGAAGCGGCCGGCGCATAGAGCGAGGTGCCCCGCACCGTCACGGTCCGCCACAGCCCGCCGCGTCCGTTATTGACGAAGCGGGCGTCGGCCAGCTTGCCCACCGACCAGCGCGGCGCGCCGACGGCGGCCTGCTGTGGATAGGCGCCGGTCGCCGAGATCTGCATCGGCCCAGTGGCCTTCAGCATGCGGAAGGCGGCCTGCAGCAGGCGGGCCTGTTCCTGAGTGTTGAGGCTGTCGGGATCTTTCACCACCCCTTCCAACCGCCCTTGCAGGCTGCGGCCGATCCCCGTCTCGCCGGCCTCGTAGCTGTAGGCGATGACCGCCGCCAGGTCCCGCAGCGGGCTCTGATACCAGTCGGCCTCGTCGCGATGGCCGAGCGAGGCCACCGCCGCCTGGAGAGCCGAGCGGGCCCGGGCGCGGTCGCCCATCATCGCCAGACCCGCGGCCACCTGGGCCCGGGCGATCGGCGAATTATCCTTCTTCATCTGAACGTCATGCCACCAGCGCAGCCGCGCCAGATCGCCTCGCCCGGACTTGGCCAGCACATAGAGGGCGTAGGCCGAGGCCCGCGAACGCATGCGCTCGGTCGCCTGTTTGCTCTCATCGGGCGTGCGGGCCCACCAGTCGGGATAGTCCAGGCGGTAGGAGACCGAGGCCCAGCCTTCCGGCCGGCTGATCTGGCGCATGGCGTCCAGGGCCTTGTTCATGGCCGAGTCCGGCACCGCCGCGCCCTGCTGCTTGGCCTCCCACAGGAAGTCGGTGGCATAGGCGCCCAGCCAGCCGTCCGCCTCGCCGTCGCCGACCCGCCAGAGCCCAAAGGCCCCGTCCGCCGACTGACGATCCAGCAGCCGGCCGACCGCGTCGTTCAGCGCCTTGGACGCCGACCGCTTCTTGGGATCGGGACTGGCCAGCTGGTCGGCATAGAGCAGCGGATAGGCCGTGGAGACCGTCTGCTCGGTGCAGCCATAGGGGTAGCGCGACAGGGCCAGCGCGATGGGCGCCGGGTCGAAGCCCTTGAAGGGCGAGTAGCTGACCTGCAGCGACACATCCCCAGCCGCCAGGCCGGCCAGGAGGTCGGCGCTGGGCGTCCAGGCCTCGCCCGGCTGCTGGAAGGCGGTGGTGGTGCGCACCAGCGGCCCCCAGCCCAGGCGGGTCTGGATCTGGTAGTCCTTGGCGGTAGTGAAGCCAGGGCCGCTGACCGTGAACCCGACCCCGCCGATGCCCGTGCGATTGGGCGCCAGGAAGGGAATGTGTTCGGCGATCCGCTGGCCGAGCGCCAGGGTGAAGAGCTTCTTGAGCGTCATCAGCACCCCGCCGGACGAGCGGGTCTCGACGGTGTAGCCGCCGGCCTTGCCGTCGACGTTATGCAGCTCCAGCGTCGCCACCGGCTTGTCGCCGGGTGACAGGAAGCGCGGCAGGTTGAGGTCCGCCACCACGTCCTCGCGCACCGTCATCGCCTTGGAGCCGGAGCCGACAGCTTCGTCGGTCCAGGCCACCGCCATGATCCGCAGCTCGCCATTGAAGTCGGCGGCCGGCAGCTTGACGGTCGTGCGGCCGTCCAGCCCGGTCTTGACCACGCCGGACCACAGGGCGACCGACTTGATCGGCACCACGGTCAGGCCTTCGCCGCCCAGCTGGTCGCCGCCGAAATTGACGTTGGCCGGGGCGCCGAGGTTGGGATCGAGCAGCCGTCCGTAGTCGTCGCGATAGTCGACGGTCAGGGCCCGCTTGCCGAAGTACCATTTGGCCGGATCGGGGCTGTCCTGCTTGGTCAGCCGCAGAATCCCCTCGTCGACCGCCGCCACGGTGACCCGCGCCGACTGGCCGACGCCCAGGCCGTTGACCTTGATCGGCACCTCGACCATCGCTTTGGCGTCCTGCTTGGCCGGCGTGCCGATATCGACCGTCAGCTTACGGCCCTTCGGATCGAGCGGCACATAGATCAGGCCCAGCGCCCGCCGCGGTTTGGGCGTCGCCACCGGATCGCGCGGCTGGATGACCGAGACCATCACATAGGCGCCGCCGCCCCAGGCCGGCGAGGTCTTCAACTTCACGCTGCCGCCGCCGGCGGGCACGGTGAAGGTCTTGAACTCGACCAGCCGGTCGGTAGCCACCGCCACCTGGGCCTCGCCGCCATAGGGCGCCTTGACCATGATATCGATGGTGTCGCCCTGGGCGTGGGTCCCGGTCCCGGCGCTGACCCGCACCATGTCGGGGGCCTCGGCGTCCTTGGCGGACGAACCCCAGCCGGCGGCGAAGCGGATCAGGGTCTTGGCCCCGTCAGCCGTTTCGACCTCGAGGCGATAGTCGCCCCAGCCCAGGCGCCGGGCGATGCGGGCGCCGCCGCCCGCCCCGATGTTCAGATTACCCTTCTGGACCACCACATCGCGGCTGGTCCGCCGCCACTGCCAGCGGCCGTCCTGCTGGAACCAGTCGTAGTCCCAGTTCTCGGCGATCAGGCTGTAGGTCGCGCCGGCCGCCTTGCGCCGGCCCTGGCCGTCGACGGCAATGATGTCCATCGCCACCGAGGGCGTGTCGCCGTCGCCCTGGTCGATCTTGACGCCCAGATAGGTCGGCTTGGTGCGGACCTTGAGGAACAGGCTCTCGCGCACCGGCCGGCCGCCCGGCTCGAACACCGAGGCGGTCACAACCGCCTTCAGCGGGATGGCGGTGTCGCCGGCCTCCTCGGAGGAGACATTGAGCAGCGCCTTGCCCGCGCCGTCGGTGACGGTCGAGCCCAGGTCCAGCATCTTCTCATCGAAGCCGTCCTTCTGGTTGCCCCACTCATAGTCCTTGTACTGCGGAAAGGGGTTGGGGTCGGCCGCCAGTCGGGCCTCGCCCTGGGTCTGCAGGCCCGCGCCCGCCGCCCCATAGAGGAAGCGCGCTGTCACCGCGACCGCGCGCGTCTCGCCCGCCGCCAGCGGCGTGGCGCCGCCGTCGGTGTCGACCGCCAGCCGTTGCGGGGCGAAGTCCTCGACCGAGAACGACATGTCGCCGGAAGACTGGTCCAGGCCTTCGATCTGCAGGGTCGCCGTCCAGCGCCCGCGCGGGGCGCTCCGGGGCAGGGCGATGTCGTAGGCCAGGGCGCCGTCCGGGGCGCCCGCGAAGGCGTAGCGCTTGAACTCAACACCCGAGGGCCGGCGCACGATGATCTCGCCCTTGCGGTCCTTGATGGCCTTGGACTTCAGGTCGCGGACCAGGGCCGCCAGGTGGACGGTCTCGCCGGGCCGATAGATGCCGCGGTCGGCATAGAGGAAGCCGTCGATCTCGCTGCCGGGAATGCGGCCCGAGGTGGCGGAATCGTCACCCTCCGGCCCATTGCGGCCGCCGACACCCTGGTTCGACAGGTCGACCGGCGAGCGGTCCAGGTCCAGCACCGCCAGGTCGCCCTGGGGTCCATAGGCCATGATCATCTTGGGCTTCATCGCCCCCTCGCCCGCGAACAGCGGGTGCAGGAAGCGCACCCGGCCCGAGGCGTCGGTGGTGGCGCTGGCGATGTCCTCGCCATTGGCCGCGACCAGGGCGACGCGCAGGCCCCCCAGGGTCTTGGCGCTCTGCAGCGAGCGGACGATGACGTCCATGGCGTCGGCGCCGTTGTAGCCGGTCAGGGCCATGTCGGTGAACATGATCCAGCGGCGGGCCTGGGCGGGTTGGGTGCCTTCGCCGCTGTCGTCGCTGGCGTCCTTGTCGTTGGGGTCCTTGCTGCGGCTGGCGTCGCGCGCCTTGATGACATAGCCGCCCGCCTTCATCTCCTTGAGCACCGCGCCCAGGGGGAATACGGTGGTGACCCGCTCGCCGCCCGAGCCGCCCTTCACCTGGACCTGACCCTTCCAGACGATGACGCCCTCGCTGTCGGGGCTGTCGTCGCCGTAGTCGTCCGGCCAGTCGCCCTCGCCGGTGGGATCAGGCGCGCTGATCGACTTGCGGACCAGGTTGCGGTCCGAGACGCGCCAGACCTCGATGTTCAGACGGCTGACATTGACGGTCTCCAGGCCCACGCCATCGGCCTCGTCGCGAGGCAGGATGACGCCGTCGCCGGCGAAGCCGACATACGGAGGCTTCTCGCCAAAAGTGAAGTCGACATCGGCGTTCTCCGCCAGGGTCAGCCCGCCGGCGCCCGGCAGGCCCTTCAGCAGAGTCACGCGGCGATCGACGAAGCCAAGCCCGCCCAGGCACAGCTGGTCGCCCTTGACGCTGACGGCCGGCGCGCCGCCGAGGTCGGGCGAAACCAGCACATAGTCGGCATAGGACTTGGTCGGATCGAGCGGCTTGCTCATCTGAATACAGGCCAGGGGCGCGGCCTTCGACGTATCGAGCCGGGTCTGCCAGACCTTGAAGCCCTCGGGTCGCGGGATGCCTCGGCGCGGGGCGTTGGCCGCCCGCGGCTTGCCGAACATCGCCCAGATCGAGGCCCCGGGGGCCTGGCCGTTGCTCAGGGCCGCCGTGCCCGTGCCGAGCATGCCCAGGCCCTTGGCGGTAACGAATCCGCCGCCGAAACCGATCACCAGCGCCCCGATGGCCAGGGCCACGCCCGGCGCCTTCAGGAAGTCGAGGCTGCTGGGCATACGACCCTTGAGACCCTCCCAGCGCTGCTGCAGCGTCAGGGGCCGGTCGCCGGCGGGCTGGGGGGCGGACGAGCCGTTTGATTCGGGGGAAGACTCAGGCGGCGGGGTCTCGTCGCTCGGGGCCATGGGGCGTCTCGATAAAAGGGATGAGGTATCGGGAACGATGTGATCCCAACCGCGTAGTCTGGTCAATCGAAGCGCTGTGCGCAGTCGTCCCCTGAACATGTGGGGTCATTGGCGCAAGATCGTGCTTGACCTAGCGGCATTTCGGGGTCACTTGCCCCCGCAACCAAGCCAATTGGAGAACGGTCATGCGCGTCGGGGTTCCTTCCGAGATCAAGCCGGGCGAGCATCGGGTGGGTCTGACCCCCACGGCCGTGCGGGAATATGTGGCCCGAGGCCATAATGTCCTGGTTCAGGCGGGCGCCGGCCAGGGCGCGGGTTATGCCGACGAGACCTATCGCAAGGCCGGGGCCCAGATCGCCCCCGACGCCGACGCGGTTTTCGCCGGGTCCGAGATGATCGTGAAGGTGAAAGAGCCGCAAAAGGTCGAGTGGGAGCGGCTCACCCCCAGGCACATCCTCTTCACCTACCTGCACCTGGCCCCCGACCCCGCCCAGACCGAAGGCCTGCTGAAGAGCGGCTGCGCAGCCATCGCCTACGAGACCGTCACCGATTCGAAGGGCGGCCTGCCGCTGCTGGCCCCGATGAGCGAAGTGGCCGGCCGCATCGCCGTCTTCTCCGCCGCCGAGACCCTGCTCAAGCACAACGGCGGCATGGGCCTGCTGCTCTGCGGCGTGCCCGGCGTGATGCCCGCCCGCGTGGCGGTGCTGGGCGGCGGCGTGGTCGGCATGAACGCCGCCCGCATGGCCATGGGCCTCAACGCCGAAGTCGTCGTGCTTGAACGCTCCCTGCCCCGCATGCGCGAGCTGGACGACATCTTCATGGGCCGGGTCCTGACCCGCTATTCGACCCTGGACGCCATCGAGGACGAGATCCTCAAGGCCGACGTGGTGATCGGCGCGGTGCTGACCGCCGGCGCCGCCGCCCCCAAGCTGGTCAAGCGTGAGCACCTGTCGCGCATGAAGCCCGGCAGCGTGCTGGTCGACGTCTCCATCGACCAGGGCGGCTGCTTCGAGACCAGCCACCCGACCACCCACGCCGAGCCGACCTATACGGTCGACGGCGTTGTCCACTACTGCGTGGCCAACATGCCGGGCGCCGCCCCGCGCACCAGCTCCGACGCACTGGGCAACGCCACCCTGCCCTTCGGCCTGGCCCTCGCCGACCACGGCCTGGACGCCCTGAAGCGCGACCCGCACCTGGCCAAGGGTCTCAACGTCCTGGGCGGTCAGCTGACCCACCCGGCCGTGGCCGAGGCGCTGGGCAAGCCCAGTATCGATCCGTACGGGGTGTGGGGCTAGGCTCCGGTCCGCGAGAGCAACCGCCGCTCCAGGATCGCCGTCGCCATGCGGGTCTCGGTCTGACCGTCCGCGCGCTTGATGGTCAGCGTCGTCACCTTGGTCTGCCGGCGCACACGGCCGGCGGCGTCTGTCTCGAAGGTGATGACGATCGTGCCGGAAATGTCCTCGGTGACCCGCGCGGCAAGCGCCGCGTCCAGCGTCACGGGCCGCTTGGTGATCTCGCCGACCACAACGTCGGACTCAGCCTCGCCACGGCGCACGGTCTCCGGATCGACGGTCAACTCGGCGACAAAGGTCTCGCCATCGGACGAGGCGGCTTTTCGTACTAGCGGCGCCGGTCCGCTCGAATCCGCGTCCCGATAGGGCAAGCCCTGCCGCAGGTCGTCGGGGCCCATATCAAAGCCATTGATGGTCCCGATCACCGACAGCGGGTCGCAGTCGATGCGGTACGCCGTCCAGGTGAAAATCCAGTGTCCGCAGGCGGCCACCGGTATGCCCGCCGCCGTGCGCCACGCCTTGGCGCGCGCCTCAAGTTCGGGGCCATTGAGCAGTTCCAGCGGCCCGTTGGTTGGCTTCAGCACCCGGGCGGGAAACTGCCACTGCCGGGCCCGATCCTCTGCCGAGGTATCCTGAGGAAGGTCATATTCCAGTTCCAGGCCTGCCTGGCTAATCGCGACGACCCGCACGACGATCGTGTCTCGATCCGTCGAACTGCCCGATGAGTCTTCAGCGGTCTGCGACGTTTCGATGTCGCGGGTGATCTCGAACACATCGCCGGCTTGAATCCCGGCCGGGGTTGGCGCGGCTTGGGCGGGGCACGCCAGCAGGACCAGAGAGGCCACAATGGCCCAGAACCGTTTCATGTCGCCCCCAACTCACCTGGAACCTAGCGTTGTGATTAGACCAGGGAGGCGCCAACTCCAACTTGCCCTTGTCTTACCGCGGCAGCATAAGGCCCGCAGGCGGTCCCCCTCGGGGGCCAAGAGGGAACGGGGTGAGAAACCCCGGCTGTGCCCGCAACTGTCAGCGGCGAGGGCCGCGTTCGTTCCGTCCCACTAAGGGGCGGCGCCACTGGAGCGATCCGGGAAGGCGAGAGCGCTGTCTGGTGACCCGTGAGCCAGGAGACCTGCCGCCGACGTCGTTCGACCGGGGTCCGGGTTCAGACCATCGGCGCGCGAAGGTGCAGCTGCATCTTCCGTCGAAGCGACACCCGGCCGGCGCGCCGGGTCTGTCGCTGTGACCCCTGCCTCGCGGCGCCGCGCGGGCTCCTTGACGGAGACCTGCGCCATGAAGCGCCTTCTGCTGACTACTGCCCTCGTCCTCGCGCCCGCCTGCGCGCTCGCCGAAACCACAGACGTCGGTGAGGTGATCGTCACCGCCGAGCGCCTGCCTGCCACCCTGGACCAGTCCCCCGACGCCCGGGTCGTCACCCGCGCCGAGATTGACCGGCGCCAGGCGGTGTTCGCCGCCGATGTGCTGGAGACAGTCCCCGGCCTGTCGCTCAGCCGCAACGGCGGGTTCGGCGGCATCACCAGCGTGCGGATGCGCGGGGCGGCCTCGGACAAGACGCTCGTCCTGGTCGACGGCGTCGTCCAGAACGACCCCTCCAGCCCCAATGGCGGCTTCGATTTCGCCAGCTTCGATCTGGACGATGTCAGCCAGATCGAGATCCTGTCGGGCCCGCAGGGCTCGCTCTGGGGCTCGGACGCCATCGGCGGGGTGATCAGCTTCACCACCCGCGACCTGGATGGCGTTCGCGCCAGCCTGGAAGGCGGAACCTACAACACGCTGCACGGTTCGGCCGCCATCGGTCAGGTCAATGACAACAGCGCCATCAGCGCCTCGGTCTCAGCCTACCGTTCGGACGGCGTCTCCAAGGCCATCAACGGGACCGAGGCCGACGGCTTCCAGAGCTGGACGGCCGGGGTGAAGGGCCGGCTGGACCTCTCCGACACCGTGCGGCTGGACGGCCAGGTCCGCTATAACGAGGCCCGGGCCGACATCGACGGCTACGACGCCTTCTTCTCCTTCGGCGACACGCCCGACCGCTCCAAGAGCCGGGCCTGGACCGGTTTCGCCCGGCTGCGCGCCGACGGCCTGCTGGGCCTGGACCAGTCGCTGAGCGTCTCGCTCTACGACCTGACCCGCGACAACATCTCGGCCTTCTCGTCCAGCTACGACGCCCGGCGCACCACCTGGCGCTGGACCGGCGGCCGGGGCGGGGCCAGCGACCCGTTCGCCTTCCTGCTGGGCGTCGAGCGGGATGACACCCAGGCTTCGATCAGCAGCGGCGCCACCTCGGACCTGGGCGCGACCTCGGCCTTCGCGGTCGCCCGGCTCAACCCCATCGAGGCGGTCAGCTTGACCGCCAGCCTGCGCTATGACGACCCGGACAAGTACGCAGGCAAGGCTACCGCCCGGATCGGCGCCACGGCCAAACTGCCGGCCGGCTTCACCGCCTCGGCCTCGTTCGGCCAGGGCTTCAAGACCCCGACCATCAGCCAGACGGTCTGCGACTTCTGTTTCCCCGTCGGGCCATCGACGGGGCTCAGGCCCGAGACGGCCCAGGGCTGGGACGCCTCCCTCGCCTGGCGCTCCTCAGACGACCGCTATTACGCTCGGATCACCGGCTATCGGCTCGCCGTCAGGGACCAGATCAGCTACGGCGTCGGCCGCTACGTGAACATCGACCGCACCCTGACCACCGGGGTCGAGGCCGAGGGTGAGGCCAACCTCACCGATCACCTGACCGTCAAGGCGTCCTACGCCTTCACCGACGCGGTCGACCGCTCGACCGGGGCGGAACTGCTGCGGGTCCCGGCCCAGTCGGGCTCGGTGGCGCTGTGGTGGACGGACGATCGGCTGAGCGGCGCCCTGACCGTGCGGGCCGAAGGCCAGCAGGCCGACTCAAATCCCTCGACCTTCAGCCCCCAGACTCGCGACGGCTTCACGCTGGCGGACCTCTCGGCCGGCTGGAAGCTCAGTGACCAGGTCGAGCTGACCGGCCGCATCGAGAACCTGACCGACAAGACCTGGTCGGAATCGCTCGGCTATGGCGAGACGGGCCGGGCCGTCTATGTGGGCATCCGCCTGAAGCTCTAAACAGCCACCGTCACGGGGCCGTATCGGCCGGCCCCGTGACGGTGAAGCCTCTGGCGCGCAACAGGGCCAGCACCCCGTCCTTGGCCAGCAGCCGGCGCAGGCTGACCAGGGCGACCGCATGGCCCGGCTTCTTCAGGGCGTCAGAGATGGCCTGGGCCTGGTCCCGCGAGGCCCGCCGCCAGAGATCGGCCCCGCCGGCCAGCAGCAGCAGGCAGCGCTCGACGGCGCGCGGCGCGGTCAGGGCCTGCTGCACATTGCCGGCCGCCCAGCCCTGGGCCGCGGGCCGCAGCCGTCCGCCGGCGTCGATATCGTCGAGGGCGCTTTCCAGGCACTGCTGCTGGACGGCGGGGGTCAGGCCGCCGAGCGCCTTCTGCAGGAAGGGCATGGCGTCGTAGCGGGCGGCGGCGCGGACCGGAACCCTGGCCTTCTTGGCCAGACGCTGGACATCGATGTCCGGCCGGCTCCAGCGCCCCTTCTCACGGGCATCGCCCATCAGGATCAAGCCCGCGGCCAGCGGCGTCCAGTCGGCATAGCGCTTGGCCGGCTTGCCCAGCCGCACGCGGTCGGCGACGAAATGGTCGCGCAGCGCCGGCGGCAGACCGGGCTCCAGAGGCGTCTTGGACATCAGCTGCTTGCGCAGCCTCAGCAGGGCCGGCAGGTCGCGCAGGCCGGCAACCATCGAGACCTGGTCGACCAGCACCGTCGCGCCCTTGAGCCGGCGCTCGGCCACCGACTGGTCCCAGCTCACGCCCGGCGGCAGCGGGCTATCCGGAGTCGCCAGAATCCAGACCACCGAGTCGCCGTCGCTCACCTTCCACCAGGCCGGCCCGGGCGTGCGGGCCGAGATCACCACCGCCTCGACCAGCGAGCCTTCCGGGTCCTCCACGGGCGGCGCGGCGGCGCCCAGCGTCAGGACAAGGCTGACGGCCAGGGCCACGGATTTCAAGAACGTCACGCGGCAAGGCTCCCCGGCTGAACGACCACCTCTGGTAGGCTGCCGTTCAAAGAGAGGGAATGTCAAAACCAGGGTCCTTCGGCGCCCGCCACGACGTGCAGGCATTTCGTTTCAGAAGGCCCCGGATCGCCAGGCCAGCCAGGCGATGTAGGTCCCGTAGCCGGCCAGCATCACAAGGCCGAACAGCCGCCCCAGTCGCCCTCGGCTCAGACCCGTCAGCACCAGCAACAGCGCCGAGGCGGCCATGACGCCCAGGTCGACCCAGCCCAGATCGGCCGGCACGTCGATGGGCCGGAACAGGGCGGTGACACCCAGGATGCCCAGGACATTGTAGATGTTGGACCCCATGGCGTTGCCCAGCGCCACCTCGGACTGCCGGCGGACCGCCGCCAGCACGGTCGTCACCAGTTCCGGCAGCGAGGTGCCCACCGCCACCAGGGTGAGGCCCAGCAGGGTCTCCGAGACGCCGGCCTGCCGGGCCAGCACCAAGGCCCCGTCGACCAGAAGCTTGGCGCCCAGCACGGTTATGACGATGCCAACCAGGGTCAGCAGCAGGGCCCTCGGGATGGACCCGCGCCCCACCGGCATAGGGGCGGTATCGGACTGGGCGGCGCGTCCCCGCTCCTGCAGAAAACTGATCAGGATGTAGAGGACCAGGGCGCCCAGGAACCAGAGCCCGATCCGCCCGTCGATATGGCCACGCAGCATGAAGACGATGGCGGCGCCGGTCACTGCCAGCAGGACCAGGCCATCCCGCACGAATCCCCGGGGCTCGACCGCCATCGGCCGCAACAGCGCCGCCAGCCCGACCACCAGCAGCAGATTGGCGATGTTGGAGCCGACAACATTGCCCACCGCCAGGCCGGGCGATCCGGCCAAGGCGGCCGTGACGCTGGTCAGCAACTCGGGCGAGGAGGTGCCGAACCCGACGATGGTCAGGCCGATCAGCAACGACGATACGCCAAGGCCTCGGGCGGTGGTGACCGCGCCGCGCACCAGGGCCTCGCCCCCGAAGATCAGCAGCCCAAATCCCAGGCCGACCAGTAGCCAGGGCTCCCCCAACCACGCCATCATCGTCGCGCTCCAGCCATGCCTTCATGCGCCCGTCGCCCGTCCGGGCCAACCAAAACCGGCAGCCTGTCGAATTGTGCGAACCTTTTCCGGTGTTGGGACGACTATCACCCTGAAACCCGATGGGTGGGGCGATGAACCGCGACCTGGAGCATGTGCTTGATGAGTATCTGGTGCTGCAGTGCCGCGCCGGCTCGCGGGCGGCGGCGAGGCAGTTGATCGGCCGCTGGTCGCCGCGCCTGTTGCGGCATGCCGGCCGCACGCTGAACAGCGCCGACGCGGCCGCCGACATCGTCCAGGAGACCTGGATCAGCGCCCTGCGCAGCCTGGGCAGGCTGGATGACCCGGCGCGCTTCCCGGCCTGGCTCTACGCCATCGCCACCCGCAAGTGCGTCGACCACATCCGCAAGGCCTCGCGCGGCCGTAGGCTGGCCGCCGGCCTGATGGCCGAGCCCTTGCCGGCGCCGCCAGCCGGCAGCGACGTGAAGCTGGATTTCGCCGCAGCCCTGCGCCGCCTGCCGGCCGACCAGCGGCTGGTGGCCAGCCTGTTCTACGGCGAGGACCTCAGCCTTGAAGAGGTCGCGGCGGCGGCGGGGGTCCCCCTCGGCACCGTCAAGTCGCGCCTGCATCACGCCAGGCAGTTTCTCAAGCAAGTTCTCGAAGGAGCCTAGTCATGTCCAATCTCGATGACGCTATCCGTCAGGCCCTATCGGCCGACGACAAGCGGGCCATGGACGATTTCGCCGGTGAGCAGCCGCTGCTGGCCCAGGTGTTCGGCGCCATGGGCGGGCCGTTCCGCTGGCTGAACCTGATCGGCGGGGTCGGCGGGGTGATCCTGTTCGCCGGCGGGGCCTACGCGGCCTGGCGGTTCGCCCAGACGCCCGAGCCGCGGCAGATGCTGCTGTGGGGCGGGGGCGTGGTCCTGGCCTGGTCGGGCCTGGGCATGACCAAGCTGTGGTTCTGGATGGAGATGCAGCGCAACGCCACGGTCCGCGAGATCAAGCGGCTGGAGCTGCAGGTGGCCCGGCTGGCGGCGCGCCTGCCCGGGTGAGCTTGAACCCTGGGCTAGGCCGCCGCGCTGAACCGCGCCAGGTCCTGGCGGCCGCCGATCAGGTCGAGCACGTCGTTCATGCCGAACAGCGGATCGACCGGGTGAAGGGCGTTGTAGATCGATCGGGCGAAGGCCAGGTCCGCGTGGGTCTTGACCCGCCAGTTCAGACGCGAGTGATCGCGCACGGCCTCGAAGCTCTTCCAGCTGAACTGGTCGGGCCGGCTGCGGATGAAGGCGGTGGGCGAGGTGCGGGCCATGGGGTCGCGCGGGGCCTCGGCGGCGGCGTTGAGGGCGGCGGCGGTGACCACCTCCACCTCCAGGCCGACCGGGAAGCTGGCCGGCTCGCGGTTGGCGACATAGTCAGCGCCACTGTCCCTGGCCAGCCAGACGGCGCGGTCGATGACGCCCGGATCAACGAAGGGCGAGTCGCCCTTGATCCGCACAATATGGCTCACGGGGCCGGCAGCGGCGAGGCAGCGGGCGAAGCGGCCCAGCAGGTCGGTGGGGGCGCCGCGGAACACCGGCTGGCCGCGAGACACCAGCCAGCTGGCCAGCGGATCGTCGGAGGCCTCCAGGCTAGTGGCCACGATGATGCGGTTCAGCGAACGGGCGGCGCGCAGCCGCTCCAGCTGGCGCCAGATCATCGGCTGGCCACGCAGCGAAGCCAGCGGCTTGCCCGGCAGCTTACGGGACGCCAGGCGGGCCTGGACGATGCAGAGAACCTGTTCGGTCATAACGCGCTCCTTCTGAGCGACAGCAGTTCGGATGGGTCTAGGCGGCGGCCCAGCGGCGGGGGTCCAGGGCCACGGGGTCGTCCATGGCCATGTCATCCCAGTCGAGGTCGGGGGGTGGGCTGGCGGCGGCGGCGATCACCGCGTTCAGCTCGGCGGCGGAGGTCACGCCCACCAGCACGGCGCTGGCTTCCGGGCGCGAGAGGGCAAAGCCCAGGGCGGCCTGCAGCGGATCGCTTCGGCCCTCGGCGATCATCCGGCGGATCTTGGAAAGCCGACCCGAGGCGCCCTTCAGCGGGGCGGGAATGCGGTCGGGCGGCAGGAACAGCAGGCCGTTGAGGAAGATGGAGCGCAGCTGCACCTCCACACCCATGCCGGCCAGCCGCGCCAGGGTGCCGTCGGCCAGCAGCCGCTGGTCGAGCAGCGAGCCGGGGGCCTGGACGATGTCGGGCTTGAAGCGGCGGGCCACGCCGACGGGATCGTCCGAGGCATGCACGGCCACGCCGATGCGGGCGAACAGGCCGGCGTCGCGCATCAGGCGCAGGCGGGTCCACATCGCGTCGCCGTGCGGTCCCAGCAGGTCGCCAGCCGAGGGGATGATGATGGCGTCGGCCCGCTCCAGCGCCATGCGCTTGAGGCTGGCCCGGGCCTCCGCCTCGACAAAGTCGGGGCCGCGATCACAACGGGCGGTCGACAGGGTGACCTTGAACGGCACGGGGCGGGGCATCAGATCGCCCAGCAGCGACTCGGCGCGGCCATAGACGCCGGCGGTGTCCAGCACGCCCAGCTGACCACGGGCGGCGATGTTCAGAATGTCCCGGGCCTCGACCTCGGGCGGCCGCGCGCGCGGACCGGCGCTGCCGTCGAGGCCGAACTGGGCCGAGCCCAGACCGAGCTTGTGCAAGTAGGATGTCATGCTTGTCCTTCTGGACGACCGTCAACTGAGAAACCCCGGACCGGACGGCGCATCAGCGCCTCCAGCATGCCTTTGGCGGCCATGGCCGGGACCAGGGCGGCATAGGCGTCGATCAGCCGGGCCATTTCCGGCTCGTCATGGGCGGCGCTGAGGCAGTGGGCGCCGACCACGACCAGGCCGCGCGCGGCCATCTCGCGCAGCCACAGGCCTTCGAGTTCGGGGGCGGCGAACAGGGGGGCGGGCAGGCTGGGATCGCCGGCCAGGCCGAACAGGCGCTCGGCGCCGGCGCGTTCGATAAGGGCGGCGACCTCGGCCTGCAGTTCCGCGCCCAGCACCCGCAGGTGCGGGGCGGCCGGATGGGCGCTGAGGATGTCCAGCGTCGCGGCGGCGGCGGCCAGGGAGGCGGCGGCGGGCTCGGGCAGGTCGTCGGCGTCCAGCGCCCGGATAAGGTCGGCCCGGCCGGCGACGACGCCCAGCGGCCGGCCGTTGGCGATGGCCGCGCCGAACACGGCCATGTCGGGCGTCACGCCGCTGAGACCCTGGGCCCCGCGCGCATCGACCCGGAAGGAGGAGACGCCCTCGTCAAAGACCAGCACGGCGCCGGCGGCGTCGGCGGTGCGGCGGGCGCAGGCGAGATCGGCCGGATCAGCGCCCAGCGGATCGACGACCAAGGCGGCCAGATCATCGACGCCGCCGAACGGACCGTCAGCGCGCCAGACCGCCACCCGGCGGCGGCCAGTGGCGCGGCGGGCGCCGTCCAGGGCGGCCGGCAGGGCCTGGGATTCTTCGGCGCAGAAACGGACAGCCTCGGCGCAGGGGATCAAGGTCTTCAGGCCGCCGGCGACGCGCTCGGCGCAGCCCTGGCCCTCGGCCACGGCCGCCTCAACGCGCGGATGGGCGTGGCCCAGCAGGACCGACCCGCCGGCCATATCGAAATCGATGCGGACCGCGCCTTCGCTGTCCCACAGCCGGCAGCCTTGGGCCCGCACCCGCACCGGGCGGTGGGCCTGTGGCTTGTCGACGATGAAGGCGGGCGTCCCCATGATGGGCTCTGGGTTGTTAGGGTTAAGTCTCAACAACCATGCGCCGCAGATACTTAAGGAAGCGGTATCAGAGGCGTTTCGCTGAGGTTAATGTCGGCGGGATGGACACCCCCCTGCCGGATTGGCCCACCTACGGCCTGGATGACGATCAGCGGCCGGCCCTGCGCGCCGCCTTGGCGGGCGGACAGGCTGCAGCCCTGGCCACAATCGCGGCGCTCGGCGACGGCGGGCCCCGGCCGGTGGGGACCCAGATGGTGTTCGCCGCCGATGGGACGCTGTCGGGCTTCATGTCCGGCGGCTGCGTCGAGGGCGACGTCGCCCTGCACGCCCGCGCCGTCCTGGCCGACGGCGCGCCCCGGCGGCTGGTCTATGGCGAGGGCAGTCCCTGGCCGGATATTCGCCTGCTGTGTGGGGCTCGCATCGAGATCCTGGTCGAGCGCATCGCCGCCGACGAACCCGCCGCCGCCATGCTGTTCACCCTGCAGGAGGAACGCCGCCCCGCCGTCTGGATCACCGACGGCCTGCAAAGGCTCTGTGTACCTGCGGGCGATGCGCCGCCCGCCTGGCCCGGCGCCCTGACCCGGCGCCACGATCCGGTCTGGCGCCTGGCCGTGGTCGGCGGCGACCCGACTGCGCTGGCCATCGCCACGCTGGGCGTGCAGGCCGGTTTCGAGACCACCCTGATCCGCCCACTCGGCCCGGAGGCCCCGCCGCCCATCCCGGGCCTGGCCTACAGCCGCGCCGAACCCGGCCATACCCTGGCCGCGCTGGGTCTTGACGCCTGGAGCGCCGTGGCCATTGCCGGCCATGACCTGCAGAACGACCACGCCGCCCTCATCGCCGCCCTGCCCTCGCCGGCCCCCTATGTCGGCCTGCTGGGCGCCCGCCGCCGGCTGCCCGAGCGGCTGGCGGACCTGCGCGCGGCTGGGATCAGCGAACAGTCACTGGAAAAGCTGCGAGCCCCCATCGGCCTGGACCTTGGCGGCAAGGCCCCCTGGGAAGTGGCGGTAGCGACGATCGGCGAGGTGGTGGCGATGTGGCATAGCGCAAGGGAACTGGTTCGCTAGAGACCCAAAAAACCGCTCATCCCCGCGAAGGCGGGGACCCAGGTGTTTTAGCGGGCCATCCGTGACCGCGATCCTGTTTTCGAGTTCCTGGGTGTTTCAACTGCCGAAACAAAAAAGCCTGGGTCCCCGCCTTCGCGGGGATGAGCGGAATTGATGAGTCAGTCCCGCGCCCAATCCCCCGACTTGCCGCCGGTCTTGCTGACCAGGCGCACGGCCTCGATGGTCATGCCTTTGTCGGCCGCCTTGAGCATGTCGTAGAGGGTCAGGCAAGCCACCGACACCGCCGTCAGCGCCTCCATCTCCACCCCGGTCGGTCCGGTGGTCTTGACCCGCGCGGTCACCGACAGCCCGCCCTCGCAGGGCTCGACCGCCACGGCGACCTTCGACAGGGCCAGGGGATGGCAGAGGGGGATAAGATCGGAGGTCTTCTTGGCCGCCATGACGCCGGCCAGCTCGGCGGTGGCCAGCACCTCGCCCTTCTTGCCGGAGCCCGACAGCGCCAGTTCCCGCGTTGCGTCCGACATTGTCACCCGGCCCTCGGCCACGGCTTCTCGCGCCGTCGAGAGCTTGTCGGAGACGTCGACCATGCGGGCCCGGCCCTCGGCGTCGATGTGAGTCAGCCTGCTCATTGTTCGTTGAGGCGAGGCATCAGCTCGACCATGTTGCAGGGCCGGTGGCGGCTGTCGAGCTGGGCGGCGATGACCTTGTCCCAGCCGTCCTTCACTGCCCCGTTCGAGCCCGGCAGGCAGAAGACGAACACGCCATCGACCAATCCGGCCGTGGCCCGCGACTGCAGGGTCGAGAGGCCCACCGACTGATAGCTGACCATGTGGAAGACCACCGAGAAGCCGTCGATCTTCTTGCTGAACAGCGGCTCGATGGCCTCGGGCGTCACGTCGCGGCCGGTGATGCCGGTTCCGCCGGTGGTGACGATGGCGTCGACCTGGCCGCTCGTTGTCCAGGCCTTCACCTGCTTGCGGATATCCTCGACGTCGTCGCGCACCACGGCTCGGCCGGCCAGTTCGTGACCCGCGGCCTGCACCCGCCCGACCAGGATGGCGCCGGAAGTGTCGCTCTCCTCGTCGCGGGTGTCGGAAATGGTCAGCACCGCCACCCGCACGGGGGTCAGGGTCAGAGTCTCGTCGATACGGCCGCCGGGCGTCATGCAGTCTCCTTGGGGTCCCACCGCGAGGCGTCGGCCAGGTCGGCGGCTGTGGGTTCGATCCAGCGTTCGCCGGCCGGACCGTGCTCCTTCTTCCAGAAGGGAGCGCGGCTCTTCAAGTAGTCCATCAGGTGGTCGCAGGCCTCGAAGGCGGCGCGGCGGTGAGCGGCGGCCGTGGCGACGAAGACGATGGCCTCGCCGGGCGCGATGGGGCCGATGCGGTGGACAATCAGCAGGTCGTGCAGGCCGAACCGATCTGCGGCCTCGTCTGCGATGCGGCTGATCTCGGCGTCGGTGAAGCCGGGATAGGCGTCCAGTTCCAGCGTCGTGGTGGACCCTGCCTCGGCCCGGGCAATGCCGGTGAAGCTGACCACCGCCCCGGTCTCGTTGCGGCCGGCGCTGAAGGCGCTGAGCAGGGCGCCGGGATCGAAGGACGCGGTCTGGAGGGTGACGCTCATCCGCCGCTCATCGGGGGCAGGAAGGCGACCTCAGACGAGGCAGTCAGCGCTACATCGCCGCGCACGATGGCCTTGTCGACGGCGGCCTGGACGCCAGGGCCTTCGACCAGCTCGCCCAGTGTGACGCGCAGGGCCGACAGGCTCTCAGCGTCTATGGTTCGCTCGCGCCAGCCGGCGGCGTCGGCCAGCCGGCCGAACAGCAGCACCCGCGCCATGTCAGCCGCCCGTCGTGGACATGTGCCGCCCGACGGCGGTCCGGCCGATCTGGAAGTCGTGGCCCTGCGGCTTGGCGTCGACCGCCGCGCGGATGGCCGCCACCAGGTCAGTATCGTCGGCCCCGGCCCGGATCACGGCGCGCAGGTCGCTGGCGTCCTCGCGGCCCAGGCAGCTGTGCAGGGTGCCGGTGCAGGTCAGGCGGACCCGGTTGCAGGCCTCGCAGAAATTGTGGCTGAGCGGGGTGATCAGGCCGAGGCGCCCGCCGGTCTCCTCGACCCGCACATAGCGGGCCGGGCCGCCGGTGGTCAGCGGCAGGTCGGTGAGGGTCCAGTAGCTGGAAAGCTCCTGACGCACCTCGCCCAGCGACAGGAACTGGTCGGTCCGGTCCGCCTCGATCTCGCCCAGCGGCATGGTCTCAATCAGGGTGATGTCGGCCCCGCGCCCGTGCGCCCACTGGATCAGCGCCGGCAGCTCACCGGCATTGTCCTGGGCCAACGCCACGGTATTGATCTTGACCGCGATGCCGGCGGCCTGGGCCGCGTCGACGCCCGCGATCACCTGGTTCAGGTCGCCGCCCCGGGTCAGCCGGGCAAACAGGTGCGGGTTCAGCGTGTCCAGCGAGACATTGATCCGCCTGACCCCCAGCCGGGCCAGGTCCGGTGCGAACTGGGCCAGCCGCGTGCCGTTGGTGGTCAGGGTCAGCTCGTCCAGCGCCCCCGAGCGCAGGTGGCGCGACAGGCCCTCGACCAGGCTCATGAAGCCCTTGCGGACCAGCGGCTCGCCACCGCTGAGCCGCAGCTTGCGCACGCCCAGCCCGATGAAGGCCGAGGCGATGCGGTCCAACTCCTCGAGCGTCAGCACCTCCGCCTTGGGCAGGAAGGTCATCTTCTCGGCCATGCAGTAGACGCAGCGCAGGTCGCAACGGTCGGTGACCGAGACCCGCAGATAGGTCACGGTCCTGCCGAAGCCGTCTATGAGGGCTGGGACTTGCGCGGGACTGGCGTCGTAGGGCGTCATGCTGGTCCTAGAATAGGGATGAAACCGCTGTGGCGACAGGGGCTCTGGAAGCGATCGTGCTGGCGGCGGGCCTGGGGACAAGGTTCGGCGGAGCCAAGCTGACTTCGCCCTACCAGGGCGGAACGTTACTCGACGGCGCGGTGCGCGCGGCCCTGGCGGCCCCAATCCGCTCGGTGCGGGTGGTCACCGGCCATGACGCCGAGGCGGTCGAAGCGGCCGCGCATCGTCTGGGAGCGGTCGAAATCGTCCCCGCCGTACGCCACGCCGAGGGCATGGCGGAGTCGCTGAAGGCGGGCGTCGCCAGCCTGCCGGCCGATACGGTGGGGGTATTCGTCTTCCTGGGCGACATGCCGGCCATACCGCATGACATGGCCGGCCGGCTGGCCGACGCGCTGGGCAAGTCCGACGCCGCCGCGCCGGTCTGCGAGGGCCAGCGCGGTCATCCGGTGCTGATCTCCGCACGGCTGTTTCCCGCCGTCATGGCGCTGATGGGGGATCAGGGCGCGGGCCGCCTGTTCAAGGACAACATCGCCCTGGTCCCGACGCAGGACCAGGGCGTGCTGTTCGATGTGGATGTTCCCTAGTGCTCCCTTCCCCCTCGATGGGGGAAGGGTCGGGGATGGGGGTGGCGCCACAGCGCTTCCGAAAGCACTCGGGGAGGAGTGGTCGCCACCCTGAGCTCGCTCCCTAATCCCGAGCGCGCACCACCAACCCTGCCCTTCCTCCATCGAGGAGGAAGGGTTCTTGAGGGCTACTTCGGCTTCCTGAGGGTCGGGCTGTCCAGGTCCAGGTCGCTGAGCGGGATGATGTCCGCGCCGTCCAGGGCCGGGCTCATGGTGTCCTTGAACAGCTTGACGTCGCCGACCACGATCACGCTGGCCTGGCTCGGGTTGAAGACGTCGGCGGCGAAGGCCTGGACCTGCTGCGGCGTCACGGCCTCGACCTTGGACGTATAGACCTGGATCTCGGTCAGGTTGACGCCATAGAGCGCCAGGTCGCCCAGGATGTCGGCCAGACCGTCCGTCGTCGCCAGGTCGCGGCCATAGCTGCCGATCAGCACCGACTTGCGGGCCGCCAGTTCGTCGGCGGTCGGCGGGGCGCCGCCCAGCTTGGTCATCTCGCCCTTGATCAGGGTGACGACCTCGGGGGCGGTCGGATTCTTGGTCGAAGTGGTGGCCGAGAAGCCGCCCACACCCCAGCGCGGGGTCAGGCTGGAACCGGCCCCATAGGCGAGGCCGCGCTTGACCCGGATTTCCAGGTTCAGCCGGGCGCTGTAGCCGCCGCCCAGCACCGTGTTGGCCACGATGCCTTCGTAGTAGCGGGGGTCACTCCGCAGGATGCCGCGCTTGGCGACAACCACGCTGGCCTGGCCGGCATTGGGCATGTCGATGACGACGGTGCGAGCCGGTGGCGTGGCGCCGCCCTTGGGCGGAGCGGGCAGCGGCGTCGAGGGCGCCTTCCAGTCGCCATAGGCCTTCTGGGCCAGGGCGAAGCCCTCTTCCGGCGTGATGTCGCCGGTGATCACCAGGATGGCGTTGTCCGGCCGCCAGTAGAGGTCGTGCTGGGCGGTCAGGTCGGCCTTGGTGATCTTCTTCAGGCTGGCCTCGGCGCCGCCGGCCGGGTGGCCGTAAGGGCTGTTCGCATAGATGACCGGGGCCACCACGAAGGCGGCGATCGAGCCCGGCCGCTTGTAGGCCACGGCCAGGCCGTCCAGGTCCTGGTCGCGGACCCGATCCAGCTCCTCCTGGTCGAAGACCGGGTTGCGGACCACGTCGGCCATGATGTCGATGGCCGAGGACAGCTTGTCGGGCATGACGTTGAGCGTCACCGACGAGGATTCCCACCCGGCGCCGGCCCCCAGGTTGGCCCCCAGGGCCTCGGTCTGCAGGGCAATCTGGCTGGCGGTCCGGGTCTTGGTGCCTTCCGTGAGCAGGTCGGCCAGCACGTTGGCCGTACCGGCCAGGCCCGGACCATCGGCGGCCGCGCCGACCTTCACCGTCAGGTCGACGGTGACCAGCGGCAGATCGCTGGAGCGGGCGACGATGACCCGCAGGCCGTTGGGCAGCACCTTCTCGGCCGGGGTCGGCAGGGTCGGGGCGACCGCCTTGCCCAGAGCCGGCGGCGCCTGACGGTCGGCTTCTGGGGCCAGGGCGAAGGTCTGGCCGGTGAAGGGCTTGGACTCCACCTTGGGCGGCGGCGGGGTCAGCACCGACGCATCCCCGGCCGGGCGAGCGCTTTCGTCCTGATAGCGGACCACCACCAGGCGGTCGTCGGCCAGGTACTTGGCGGCCACGCGCTGCACGTCGGCGGCGGTCACCGCCTGCAGGGCGGCGATGTCGCTGTTGGCGCGGTCGGCCGAGCCCTCGGTGCGGATGGCGTCGCCCAGCACGAAGGCGCGGCCATCGATGGTCTCGCGCTGGCGCACGGCGTCGGCGACCAGGCCGGTCTTGGCCTTGGCGAGCTCAGCGTCGTCGACCGGCTTGGACCGGATCTTGGTGACTTCGGCGCGCAGGGCCTTTTCGCCCTCGTCGAGGGTATGGCCGCTGGCCATCACCGCCCAGACATAGAACATCCCCGGCTGGGCGCGGGTGTCGGACTCGGACGAGGCTTCGGCCGCCAGCTGCTGCTCATAGACCAGGCTGTTGTAGATGCGGCTGGACTTACCGCCCGACAGGATGGCGTTCAGCACGGTCAGGGCCGGGGCGTCGGGATCATTGGCGGCCGGGCCAAGCCAGGTGATGGCCAGGGCCGGCAGCGGCACGTTGGGCGCATAGCCATTGACCGTGCGGGGGCCGGTGGTGCGCGGCGGCTCCTTTACGGTGACCTGCGGGGCGGGCTTGTCGGGGTTCTTCAGACCGGCGAAATACTTGTCGACCCAGGCGTTGAGCTGGGCCTCGTCGTAGTTGCCGACGATGATCAGGGCGGCGTTGGACGGGCGGTAATAGGTCTCGTGGAACGCGCGCACGTCATCGAGGGTGGCGGCCTCCAACTCCTCGATCGAACCGATGCCGGCGCGGCGATAGGGGTGGACCTGGAACGAGGCCGAGGGGATCAGCAGGCGGAAGAAGCGGCCGTAGGGGTCGCCCAGCACCCGCTGGCGCAGCTCTTCCTCGACCACGGCCCGTTCGGACTTGAAGTCGGCCTCGTCGACGACCAGCGAGCCCAGCCGCTCGCTCTCGGCCCACAGCAGCCGCTCCAGATTATTGGAGGGCACGACCTCGTAATAGGCGGTGGTGTCATCGGCGGTGAAGGCGTTGTTGAAGCCGCCGACGTCTTCGGTCAGGCGGTCGAAGCTCTCGGCCGGCAGGTCCTTGGTGGCCTTGAACATCAGGTGTTCGAAGAGGTGGGCGAAGCCCGAGCGGCCCTCCGGGTCATCCTTGGAGCCGACGCCGTACCAGACCTGGACGGTGACGTTCGGCGTCGTGCGGTCGAGCGAATAATAGACATGCAGGCCGTTGGGCAGCACCCGCTCCTTGAACTTGATCGGCGGGACGGTCGCGGCGGCGGGCGCGGCCGGCTTGGCCAGCGCCATGCCGGCGGGGACCAGGGCGGTCGACAGGAAGAGGGCGAGGGCGAGGCCGCGAACCGGTGACATGCAAGGGGCTCCTGAACTGGGAGGCGGACCCTAGCAGAGGCCCGGCCAAACGAAACCTTACAGGTCTGTCATGCTTTACCGCCGCCCCCTTTACCCCTGACATGGGCGGGGTCATGCTCCCGCAAAACGGGAGGCTGCCATGACACCCAAACGACTGCTGGCGGCGGGCGCCGCGCTGCTGATCGCGCTCGGGAGCGCGCCCACCGGCTGGGCGCAACAGGGGTCAAACGTTGAGGAGGTCGTCGTCACCGGCTCGCGGATCAGTGAGTACGACGTCGACTCCACCCCGGCCGTCACGGTGATCCGCCGGGCCGACAATCTGATTATCGAGGTCAAGGTGGTCTGCGACACCCGCGAGAATGGCCAGCGGCTGGACGAGCTGAAGGCCACCATCCGCAACGTTCTCAAGGAGGCCGCCAAGGACCCGCGCATCGCGCTCGGCCAGGATTCTGACGACATCATCGGCGGGTTCGACGAGACCAAGCTGGATGAGATAATCAGCGCCGACACCAAGGCCGACACCAGCTTCACCACCTTCATCCTCAAGACCAACGTCACCAAGGATGACACCGAGGCCACCGCTACAGGCCGCATCGAGGCCTTCATCAAGCGGGTCGCCAAGGTCGGCCGCACCGAGATCCTTGAAGTCGGCGGCTTCGACCTGACCCTGATCGGCCCCTCGCAGTATCGCGGCGCGGTCATCGCCGCCGTCGCCGAAGACGCCCGCAAGGCCGCCGCCGCCTTCGGGCCCGACTATCAGGTCAAGGCCATCGGGCTGGAGCATGCGCTGAACTGGTACCGCGCCGGGCCGCTGGATCTGGCCCTGTTCATTCCCTACCGGCTGGAGATCAGCCCGCTGGGGAAATAGCCGCCTGGCCCTGGCCGAAAGGCGTCCCCCGCACCGCGTCATAGGTGGCGTCGAACACCCGCAGCGGGCCAAGGCCGGTGACTTCGCTTGGACCGATCCCGGCGCCCAGCTCCTGCAACGGCCCCTCGTCGCCGGCAAAGCGAGGCCAGGGTGGCAGGCCGGGGCCGTTGGGATTGCCGGTGCGGGCGAAATTGACCCAGTAGCCGGCCATCGTATCGGCCAGCCGGCGGTCGGTGGCGGTCCAGGCCCACGGCTCCTGGTCCAGATGATCGAACATGTACCAGAGCTCGGCGAAGTGGCTTGGGCCCCAATCAGCGCGGACCGAGCCGGCCGGAAAGGGCGGGTTGGCGGTGAAGCGGTAGAGCCAGACCGGCCTCGTCCCGCGCGCCTGCAGACGGGCCCAGGCCCACATATCCCAGCCGAAGCGCAGGTCGCGCTCGAATCCGGCCCGCGCGGCGCGGGCGCCAACATCATCCGTGAAAGGATAGGCGGCGGCGAGGCTGGGCGGCAGCGGCCCCCAGGCGCGGGTCAGGTCGGCCTGAAAGCCGGCGGCGGTGACGCCCGATAGATCGACCAGCGACCGCCCCTCCTGCTCGTTGGAGCCGATGAGGATCGGTACGTGCGCCTGCCGCCCGGCGGCGTAGGCCTGGTATGGCGACAGCGGCAGGATGGCGGGCTCGATGACCGGGTGCGAAACCTGGCCCGCCCGTCCGCCCAGCAGCGTTTCGACCGGCAGGGCCCGCAGCGCCTTCAGCGAGTCCGCCCCCACCGAGGCGGCATAGGCCTGACCGTCGCGTTCGGCCTGCGGCAACAGATAGCCGGGGGCCAGCTGCAGGGGCTCGAAGACGCCGCCGCTCTGGCCGATGGCCCGCTGGAACAGGCCCTGGGCGTGTGGCGAGGCCATCAGCAGGCTGATCGACATGGACCCCGCCGACTGGCCGAACAGGGTGACGCTGCCGGGATCGCCTCCGAAGGCGGCGATGTTGCGCCGGACCCACTTCAGGGCGGCGATCTGGTCCATCAGGCCGTAGTTGCCCGACCCGCCGGCTCCGGATTCAGCAGTCAGCTCGGGATGGGCCAGGAAGCCCAGCGGCCCCAGCCGGTAGTTCAGGCTGACCACCACCACACCGCGCCGGGCCAGCCGGTCGCCCCAATAAAGCGGCAGGGCGGTGGCGCCGTTGGTGTAGCCGCCGCCATGGATGAAGACCATGACGGGCAACCCCTTGCCGCCGCCGCCCTCAGGGGTCCAGACGTTCAGATAGAGGCAGTCCTCGGCGGTGCGCGGCGGCGGCTCGCCCGGGATGGAGACGCCGACCTGCGGGCAGGCGGGCGCGAAGGCCGACGCGCTCCGCACGCCGCGCCAGGCCGGCGCCGGGGCGGGCGGGCGCCAACGGCGGTCACCGACCGGCGGGGCGGCATAGGGCAGGCCCAGCCAGGCCCGCGCGCCCTCGATCTGGACGCCGCGCGCCAGGCCGGCCTCCGTGCGGACGGTCATGGCCGCCTGGGTGGGCAGAGCCAGCAACGATAGGGCGGCGGCCAGGGTGGCGACGGCATATTTCATGTGGGTCTCCTTGCGCCGCGGACCCTCGCCGTGGACCCGATCGGAGGCCAGACCGGTTCGTCCCAGCCTCGCCCCGGTTCGTCACAAATCGCCTGCCGGCTGGACGAGACCCGCCCGCGCGTATCAGATTGATGGGGCATGCCGACCCTCGCCCCGCCCCTTTCAACCCGCGCCTGGATGGGTTTGGCCTTTGTCTACTGGCTGGTCTTCATGGCCGTGCTTGTGCCCGGCAACCTCGCCAGTGCGCTGCAGGCCGGGCGGCCGGTCAACTGGGGCGGCGAGGCGATCCGGCTGCTGGCGGCGGCGGCGCTGGGCGCCTCAGCCACGCCGGCCCTGTTGGCCTTGGCGAGGTTATTTCCCGTCGCCAAGCCCCGGCCCGCCGCCAATCTGGCGGTTCAGGCCATGGGCGTGGCGGGGCTGGCCGTAGGGTTGATCATGGTCTCCTGCCTGCTGGTCGCCTGGTTCCTGGAGGGCCGCGTCCTGCCGGGCCTCGACGAGGTCCGCCAGCAGCTCACGGCCAACAGCCTGCTGCTGATCTTCTGCCTGGCCCTGCTGCTGGCCGTGATCCAGGTGGTCGGACGCGCCCGGCCGGCGCCCGGGCCATCCTGGCCGGCCCAGCTGACTATCGGCGAGGGCGGGCGGCGCGAGGTGATCGAGGTGGCGGCCATCGACTGGATCGAGACCCAGGGCAACTACCAGGCCCTGCATCTGGGGCCCGAGACCCGGCTGGTCCGCGAGACGTCGGCCCGGCTGGCGGCCCGGCTGGACCCTGACCGATTCGTGCGCGTCCATCGCCGCGCCATCGTCGCCATCGACCGCGTCCGCCGCCTTGATCCCCTGGCCAACGGCGACGCCCAGGTGACGCTGGCGGATGGCGTCGAACTGCGGGTGAGCCGAGGCCACCGCCAGGCGCTGCGGACCCGGATAGAGACTCTTTAGGGTTCTTCGGTCACGAAACGCGCCGCCAGGCCGGGCGAGGGGATCATGCAGACCTCCGAGCGGCCGAACAGCCGGTAGCGGTTGGCGGCGATCCAGTCATAGACGGCGTCGCGGACCGGCCTGGGGATAAGCCGCAGGAAGCCCAGCCAGCGCCAGGATGTCCGCGCCAGCAGCGCCAAGGCTCCGTCGCTGCGCAGCCGGGCCTGACCCTGGTCGAAGAAGACAAAGGTCGAGGGGGTGTCGGGGTCGATGCCGTGCGCCCTCGCCAATGCCGCGCCGTAGGGCGACTGGATCGGGGTGAAGCGCAGGGACTGGGCCCCATCCTTGTTACTGGCCAGACGATCGGCGATGCGGACCGAAGTGGAGCAAAGGTGGCACACCCCGTCGAACAGCATCAGCCCGTCAGGATGCAGCGGGTCGGACACTACTCCACCGCCGGCGCCAGGCTTTCGCGGCGCAGGGCTCTAAGGGCGTTGGCCACGTCCTGCTTCATGGCGAAGCGCAGGATGCCGGCCGGGGCGGGAAATGGCGCTGTGGCGCGGTTCTGGTACGACACCCGCACCCCGCCGCCGGGCAGCGGCTCCAGTCGCCACTCGCCCTCGCAGAAGGCGATGTCGCCGCCCGTGCAGCGGAAGCGGATGCGGCGCAGCGGCTCGTAGTCCGATCGGAAGGTGGTCGAGAAGCCCGGCAGGAAGGCGCTCCACTGCACCTCCATGCGGCGGATGTCCCAACGGCCGGCCGGGTCGCGCTGGGTGACCTGGCAGCGGCGCACGCTGGGAGCCATGCGGCTGGCCCGGCCGCAGTCCAGGATGGTCGACCAGACCACCTCCGGTGTGGCGGGGATATCGACCTGGCCGCGGACGATACCGCTGGCCCCGCCCGGGTCGGGCCAGACCTCGGCCAGGACGGTGTCGCGGATCCCGGCCTGCGCCCCCGACAGACCCAACCATGTGACGGCGACACTGGGCAGAAGCCGGCGCCCTAACGATCCTCCCCGCCTAGGGGGAGGTGGCCCCCGAAGGGGGTCGGAGCGGGGAGCCGGAGCGGCGCACTGCCTCAAGCACGCCCCCAACCTTTGCCGGACCCTTTCGGCAATGATGTGCCGCGATCTCTCCCCCCTCCGGCCCTCCGGGCCACCTCCCCCTAGGGGGGAGGATCTGGGGAAGCCGATGTTCATCCAGCCGCGCCTTCGAAACGCCAGCTGTCTCCGTCCCTGACGACCAGCCCGGCCGTTGGGGCGGCGAAGTGAGTGCCGATGACCAGGATGTCGCTGCCGCCGACCTCGTTCAGCACGGCGTTGCGGGTGGCTACCGACTGGGTCGGGTCCTCGTCGAAGGGCGGCGACCAGTCGGGGCGGGCGATCTGGCAGGGGTGGTGCATCATGTCGCCGGTGATCAGGGCCCGCTGGCCCTGGCTCTCGATGGCGACGCTGACATGGCCGGGGGTGTGGCCGGGCGTCGGCTTCAGCGCCACCTCGGCCGACAGACGATGGTCGGGCTCGACCAGATCGGCGAGGCCCGCGTCGAAGATCGGCTGGACGGAATCGCCCAGGATGACCTGCTGCTCCTCGTCGCCCTCGGCCTTCCAGTAGTCGTACTCGCGCCGCCCGATCAGGTAGCGGGCCTTGGGGAAGGTCGGGACCCAGGCGCCGTCCACAAGCATGGTGTTCCAGCCGACATGGTCGACATGCAGGTGGGTGCAGACCACCGCGTCGACGCTGTCGCGGTTCCAGCCGGCCTTCTCCATCTCGGCGAGGAAGCCGGTCGCCAGCGGCTGGCGGCCGATGAAGCGCCGGGGCTTGTCGTTGCCGATGCAGGTGTCGACCACCAGCCGCAGCCCCGGCGCCTCGACCAGCAGGGCGTGGATCGACAGCCGCAGCGCCCCCTCGGGGGTCACATAGTGCGGATGCAGCCAGGCGATCTCCGCCAACGCCTCCGGCGTCGCCCCGGCCAGGAAGGGCCGCTTTTCGCTGTAGGCGACCGGCATTTCGAGCTCGAGAACCCGGGTGACGGTGACGTCACCGATCCGCCAGCGGAGCATCACGCGCCAGCCCGGTTCTTGACCAGGTCATCGACGACGCTGGGGTCGGCCAGCGTTGTGATGTCGCCGAGGTTGCCGATGTCGTTCTCGGCGACCTTGCGCAGGATGCGGCGCATGATCTTGCCCGAGCGGGTCTTGGGCAGGCCCGGGGCCCACTGGATGACGTCGGGCGCGGCGAACGGCCCGATCTCCTGGCGCACCCACAGGACCATGGCCTTGCGCAGGGCCTCGGTCGGCTCGACGCCGGCGATCAGGGTGACATAGGCGTAGATGCCCTGGCCCTTGATGTCGTGCGGGAAGCCGACGACCGCGGCCTCGGCCACGTCATGGTGACTGACCAGGGCGCTCTCGATCTCGGCGGTGCCCAGGCGGTGGCCGGAGACGTTGATCACGTCATCGACCCGGCCGGTGATCCAGTAGTAACCGTCCTCGTCCCGCCGGCAGCCGTCGCCGGTGAAATATTTGCCGGGATAGGTCGAGAAATAGGTGTCGAAGAAGCGCTGGTGGTCGCCATAGACGCTGCGCATCTGGCCCGGCCAGCTGTCGGTCAGGCAGAGGTTGCCGCTGATCGCCCCCTCCAGCACCGCCCCCTCGGCGTCGACCAGTTGCAGCTTGACCCCCGGCAGCGGCTTGCTGGCCGAGCCGGGCTTCAGCGCCGTGGCCCCCGGCAGCGGCGAGACCAGGCAGGCCCCGGTCTCGGTCTGCCACCAGGTGTCGACGATCGGGCAGCGGCCCTCGCCGACCACGCGGTGATACCACAGCCAGGCCTCGGGATTGATCGGCTCGCCCACGCTGCCCAACAGGCGCAGCGAGGCCCGCGAGGTCTTCTTTACCGGCTCCTCGCCCTCCCGCATCAGCGCCCGCAGCGCCGTGGGGGCGGTGTAGAAGATCTCGACCTGGTGCTTGTCGATCACCTCCCAGAACCGCGAGGTGGTCGGATAGTTGGGCACGCCCTCGAAGATCAGGGTGGTGGCCCCGTTGGCCAGCGGTCCGTAGACGATATAGCTGTGGCCGGTCACCCAGCCGACATCGGCGGTGCACCAGAAGATCTCGCCCGGCCGGTAGTCGAACACCAGCTCATGCGTCCAGGCCGCCCAGGTCAGATAGCCGCCGGTGGTGTGCAGCACCCCCTTGGGCTTACCGGTCGAGCCCGAGGTATAGAGGATGAACAGCGGATCCTCCGCCCCCATCGGCTCCGGTGGGCAGACCGTCGAGGCCGCGTCGCGCAGCGGCTCGTAGGCGACGTCCCGGCCGTTATGCTCCAGCCAGTGAGCCCCCGTCCGGCGGATGACCAGCACCTTCTCGACGTCGGGACAGGCGGTCAGGGCCAGGTCGACATTCATCTTCAGCGGCACAATCTTGCCGCCTCGGAGGCCTTCGTCGGCGGTGATGACGAAGCGGCTGTCGCAGTCCTTGATGCGGCCCGAGATGCTGTCGGGCGAGAACCCCCCGAAGATCACCGAATGCACCGCCCCGATCCGCGAGCAGGCCAGCATGGCGAAGGCCGCCTCGGGGATCATCGGCATATAGATGGTGACCCGGTCGCCCTTCTTGACCCCCAGGCCCTTCAGCACATTGGCCATCCGGCAGACCTCCTCATGGGCCTCCCGGTAGGTGATCTTGCGGCTGTCGGCAGGGTCATCCCCCTCCCAGATGATGGCCACATCGTCGGCCCGATGCGGCAGATGCCGGTCCAGGCAGTTGGCCGAGACGTTCAGCACCCCGTCGGCGTACCAGCGGATATGGAAGTCGTCCTTGGCGAACGACACATCCTTGATCTGGGTCGGCGCCTTGATCCAGTCCAGCCGCCCGGCCACGTCCCGCCAGAACCCCTCCGGATCCGCCTCAACCCGCGCCACCGCGGCGTCATAGCCGGCGGCGTCCATATGAGCCCGCTCGGCCCACTCGGCAGGCACGGGGAAGACTTGGGACTCGGACATGACGACGGCTCTCCCCGAGGGTGAATTTCTCTGGTGCGGGAGTATGCGGATGGGGCGGGGGGGTAGGCAAGTGCGCCAAGCGGCCCGATCGCGACGAACTCGAATTTGCAAAGGAGAAAATACTCGCGCAATAGTGGCAACTCGACCCTGGGGAGGGGGCCATGGCGACAGCATCAGTCCTTAGCGAGGGCGATCCCGACACCTTCGACGAGGGGTTGGAGGCCGAGGAAGCTATGGCCGGCGAGGAGGGCGACCGGCGGGCGCAGGTCCGCCGCCGCAGCCTGCGCGAACACCTGATGGAGGAGGTCAACCAGGCCCGCGACAACCTCACCCGCTACATCTTCCAAACGGTCAGCATCGGCGCCATCGGGGCGGGCACGATCGTCCACTACATGGCCGGGCAGCCTTACCTGGGCACCGCGGCGGCGTTGCTGCTACCGATCATCCTCATCACCTCGAAACTGGCCACGACCAACTACGAGATCATGCATCGCAATCTGGGTTATCTGCTCCACCTGGAACGCACCCGGGACGTACCGGTCGAGTGGCAAGGTCGTTGGCGACCGCACTACCACCGCATCGGCTGGGAGGAGGCGATGCGCGCCTGGCGGGTCATGCAGCCGACCCTGTTCAACGCGGTGATGTGGCCGGAAAACTGGTGGCGCGCCTGGCGGTACAAGACCGGCTTCGAGCCCCACCGAAAGCTGGAGCGCGGCCGCTCGCACTGGTACGCTCAACGCTCAATGATCGGCGCCGAACCGACCGCTCACTGGCGGCCCGGCGGTTCTTTGAAGGTCATGCAGTACATCCTGACCTCCATGGCGGTGGCGGTAATCCTAATCATGGCCCTGGCTCCCATGCGCTACCTGATTGTGCCGCCGCCAGCCAGCGCCACCGCCTGGTTCCCGCACTGGAACTGGACCGCCGTCGGCGCACTCCTGGCCCGGCCGAGTGAAACCTGGAAAGGGGTCTTTCTGTCAGGCTGGGATGATCTGGCATCCTTCGTCTCGCAGGCCAGTTTGAAGGATAAATGGAGCGTCCTGCGCATATCTATTACCGGCGGAGCGGCCTTGATCGCCGGCTTCTTCACCTGGCGACGCCTGCGCATCGACCGCCAAAGGCGGAAGGTCCTTGAGGACGGCCTGCTATCGATCCACGCGTGCGCCATAGTCTGGCAGGCCGTGGTCATCGCCCACTACGAGGCGATAGAAAATGCCCGCGTCTTCGGGCTCGACAACCACGTCCTCATCGAAAGTGCCTCCAAGGGCGGGCGGGCCCTCAGAGAGGCCGAGCGCGATGGCGTCCTGGCCAACCGGCTGGAGCCCGCGATGGTGAAGACGCCCGACGGCGCTGGACTGCCTGGTTACACTTTCTGGCTCGCGCAAGAGGCCCGGTCCTTGGCCAAACGCCCCGATGACATTCATCGCTGGATCGGGCTACGGGACGCCTAACAGCGGCAGCCATCACCCTTACGGCGAAGGGTCACCCTCTCGCAGCAGTAAACCAATGCATGGGGCGTTGCCTCATCGGCCTTCCCAACATCTGAAAGTCGCCGGATAGTAGGGAATCAACCCAAGAGACACTCCCGTGGCGACCATCTTCATTTCCTACTCGCATGTTGACGACGTCCTGCGCGAGCAACTCGAAAAGCATCTGACCATCCTCAAGCGCCAGAAGGTCATCGACACTTGGTTCGATGGGCGGATTGGAGCGGGCATGAACATTGATGCGGCGATCCGTGAGCAGCTGCAGAACTGCGAGATCGTCCTGTTGCTGATAAGCCCCGACTTCCTGGCGTCGGACTATTGCTATGACACGGAAATGACCCAGGCGATGGCGCGGCACGAGCGCGGGGAGGCGATCATAATACCGGTCATCCTCCGGCCTTGCGACTGGAAGCACCCGCCATTCAAAGATCTGAAAGCAGTTCCTAAAGACGGCTTGGCAATCACGCGATGGCCGGATCGGGACGAGGCTCTGTTGGACGTCGTTCAGGCAATCCGCGCAGCCGCTCGCCGCATCGAATCGACAGCGCCGCTCGTTCCCGCCGTCACCGAGCCCACGGCGCCCCTCGCGGAGTGGGCTCCCGAAATCGAAGTGGATGAGAGTTGGGCGGAGCTGTCACCAGCGCAGGCCAGGCGATTCCTGGAGCCCTGTGGCGACAAGATTCGAATGGCGCTTAAGTCGATCCTGAAACAAGAGCCGAATGGTTTTGTGCTGTCCGAGGTCTTCAAGGCGGTTGGCGCCGACTGGGAGACGGAAGATCTGCGGGGGGTGTGGGGCGGAATGACTAAACGGGTGCGTACTGTACTGGGCGATCCCAATGCTTACCTAATCGACTGGAGCCAGACGGACGACGACTGGATCGGCCGGTTGACACCCACCTCTCATGTATCACTGCGCAAGGCGATGGGCCTGTAGCGGTCACCATAGCAGCGCACGAGAGACAAGGGGCAGTTATACGAAGCGACGCGCTCGGCCACTCCAGCGCCAAGCACTCCGCACCCCCGGGGCCAAGATCCTCAATGCGCCAAACGCCTCGTGCGGCCTCCGCTCATGGGCCCGCATGAGGTCACGTCCCCCGAAGGCTCCGCCGGCGTCTGGGCGGCTATCCAGGCCGCGTTCCCCGGTCTAACGTCTCCCTCCAGAGACGCAAACGCTGGAGGACCGCCGCATTTGGCGATCTCTCGCGACCACGCTGCTCGTCCTGGCCGGCAGCGGCCTGGACGCCTGAAACGAGACCGTAACTCAAGCCGTCACCGCCTCTTCAGTCAGCAAAGGATCCGACATGGCGTTCGATGACCAACCTGTCCCTGACGGGCTCGCCAAGGAGCTCACCGAGCCGCAGATAAATCCGCCCAGGGCTGACTGGGGCCGCTGCCACTCCTGCAACTGCCAGGGCTTCATGTCGACGCCCAAGAAAGACAATATCTGTGGGACGTGCGGACATCATTGGAGCCGGCACTGGTCGTAGCGGCTCGCAGTCCGGCGGTGCGTGAGGTTGCTACCAGTCTTTCGGCCGCGTCCCCCACCGCTTAGGCGGCGTCCCGGCCCGGGCGGCGTAGGCGTCCTGCGACCGGCTGTACCAGAGGTGCCGCGTGTCCGGCTCGGCCAGGAATTTCCAGTACAGCGAGGCGGTGTGCTCGCGCAGGAAGTCGGCGATGCGTTGCCATTCCGGGGTCGGGTGGGCGCCGGGGCTGTAGCCAAGGCGGGCCTCGTAGACCGAGGCGACCAGCTGGGTCTTGCCGAAGGTTTCGTGGTTCGGCAGGTGGGGCACCGCGTCCTGGGTGCGGATATAGTGGGTGATGTCGGCCTTCAGGTCGATGGTCAGGCCGCGCTGGCCGGCCAGGGCCTGGCCCGCGGCGCGGAAGCCAGCCGAGGCGATGCCCACGGTGCGGATCGGCGGCGGGTTGGCGATCCCGGCCTTCATTAACAGCGAGCGGCCGACCGCCCCCTGGACGTCGGCCAGGGCGCCGCCCAGGCTGTGGCCGCAGATCAGGATGCGGTCGATCTGGTCCTGCGGCGCGTGCAGGAAGCCGTCATGCAGCAGGTCGACGGCGTTGTGCAGCTGGGATCCTGGCTGGGTCAGTATCTGGGCCCCGACATTGGCGATCCAGTCGGGCAGAGAGTCGAAGCCCTCGGTGCCGCGGTTGACCACCACCAGGGTGCGGCTGGCCGGGTGGTGCCAGACCATGCCGTCATAGCCGCCGGTCTGGGCGCCCTGCAGGATCTTGGTCCATCCCGGGCCCAGGGTCCCGACCAGCTGGCCGGTGTGGAAGTCCTTGTAATACGAGGCGGCCAGTGCGGCGGCGGTGGCGTCGTCCAGCGCCGTGGCGGTGGCGGCCGCGTCGAGCGCGGCCTGCACGCCGACGGCCAGAGAGGCGTGGGGGGTCCAGTCGGGCATGCGGGGCTCCTGGGCTGGTTGGGTTGCACCTACTGTGCGGTGCAATCTGGGTGAGGTCGAGCGACATGTTGGGCGGTCGTCGCCGCCGGCCGCGTGACGGCCGTCACGGGCTCACGAAAACCGCTTTGTCGTTAACCGGACGCTTGCGGATTGGGTCTTATTGAAGGGGTATGGACGAGACGGGGATGACGGTCGCCGCCATGGCTGGCCCGGGTGATTGGCGACACTGGATGCGGCGCGGCGCGCCGTTGCTGGGCCTTGGGCTGGCGGTCCTGGTCCTGGCCTGGGGCAGCATCGTTCTGCCGCGCGAGGCGGGACATTCCGCGCCGCTATGGCCGGCCAACGCCGTGGTGCTGGCGGCCCTGCTGGCGCCCGGGACGGGGCGGCGGCGCGCGATGGAATTCCTGGCCGCCGGGACCTTGGGCAACCTGGCCGCCGCGCTGATCGGCATCCACAGCCCCCTGGTGGCGCTGACCTCCACGGGCTTCAACACCTTCGAGGTGGCGCTCAGCGCGATCGCCCTGCGTCGGGTCATCGGCCCGAACCTGGACCTGGCGCGGGTCCGCCACCTGCTGGCCTTCGGGCTGATCGCCGGCGTCATCGCCCCGCTGATCAGCGGCGTGCTGGCCACCGGCGCCATTCATCTGCTGACCAGCCCGCGTCCGGCGTCCAACCTGCTGACCTGGGTGGCCGCCGACGGGCTGGGCGCGCTGATTTTCACCCCGCTGCTGCTGACCCTGGGCGACATCCGCCGGCAGCTGGCCGAGAAACCGGTGGGCGCCAAGGGGGTGTTGGCCCTGTCCGCGTTGATCCTGGTCTGCGCGGGGGTCTACTGGATCCGGGCGCCCCTGGCCTTCCTGATCCCGCTGGCCCTGCTGGTCACGGTGTTCCAGCTGGAGATGCTGGGCGCGGTGCTGGGCGTGCTCTGCGTGACCGTGCTGGCGGTAGCCCTCAACCTTTCGCACCAGGGGCCGCTGGTCAATGTGCCGGGCGGCGCGGTGGCGCAGATGCTGCTGGCCCAGGTGTTCCTGCTATCGACCGTGCTGATCAGCCTGCCGACCGCAGTGGTGCTGACCCAGCGGCGGCGGCTGCAGACCTCGGCGGCCGAGCAGCAGCGGCTGGCGGCGCTGGCCGAGGACATCGCCGGCATCGGCTACTGGCGGCTGGAGGCCAGCGACCTTTCCATGACCTGGTCGGACGGCATGTTCCGTATCTATGGCCTGACACCCGGCGGTCCAGAGGTCATCGCGGCCGGCAACAATCAGATCGAGCCGGTCGCCCTGGCCAGCATCAAGGCCAAGGCGGCCCGGGCGCTGCAGACCGGGGAGCCCTTCCAGGAGCACTTCTCCCTGACCCGCGCCGACGGCAGCGTGCGGCAGATGGAAGGCCGGGCGCTTTGCGAGACGGACGAATCCGGACGGGTGACGGCGATTGTCGGCACCACCATGGACATTACCGATCAGGCTGACGCCGCGACCGCCGTGGCCCGCAGCGAGGCGCGGTTCCGCGCCCTGGCCGCGACCGCGCCCGACATCATCTGCGAAAGCAACCTGGAAGGCGTCTACACCTACGTCTCGGACGCCTGCCTGGAGATCACCGGCTTCACGCCCGAGGAGATGGTCGGCAAGGACCTCTACACGCTGGTCCACGCCGACGACATCGAGCACGTGCAGACGACCTGCCGCGCCCTGTTCCAGAACCGCGAGGCCCCGCCCAAGATCTATGTCGAGTTCCGCGCCAACCGGAAGGACGGCGGCGTAGTCTGGCTGGAGTCCCGGCCTGTGCTGTCCCGCGACCCGGCCACGGGGCGGGTGATCGGCTTCATCGACTGCGCCCGCGACATCACAACCCGGAAGGCCCTGGAAGCCGAGCTGGAAAAGGCCCGGCTGGCCGCCATCGAGGCCGCCGAGGTCAAGGCCGCCTTCCTGGCCAATATGAGCCACGAGCTGCGCACGCCGCTAACCAGCGTATTGGGCTTCACGCGCCTGGCGCTGGACCAGCCGGATCTCAACCCGGTCAGCCGCGACTTCATCCGCAAGGCCAACAACGGCGGGGCCGCTCTGCTGGCCACAGTCAACGACATCCTGGACTTCTCCAAGCTCGAGGCCGGCCAGGTCGAGATCCGTCCTCGCCCGACCGAGACCGCCGGCCTGATCCGCGACACCCTGGAGCTGTTCTCTCAGAGCGCGGCCGCCAAGGGGCTGACCCTGACCCTGTCGACCAAGAATTTGCCGCCGGCCCTGGAGATCGACCCCGATCGGCTCCGCCAGCTGCTGCTCAACCTGGTCGGCAACGCGGTCAAGTTCAGCGAGGCCGGCGAGGTGCGCGTCGAGGCGGCCTGGAGCCGCCAGAAGCTGAAGATCAGCGTCATCGACCAGGGACCCGGCCTGTCGGCAGACCAGCAGTCCCTGCTGTTCCTGCGCTTCTCGCAGATCGACGGCTCGACCACCCGCCGGCACGGCGGCACGGGCCTGGGCCTTGCCATCTGTCGGGGGCTTGTTGAAGCCATGGGGGGCTCGATCGGCGTCAAGAGCGCGCTCGGCCGGGGCGCCCGCTTCCACTTCGAGATTCCCGCCGCCGCCACGGCCGCGACCCAGGCCGTCGACGAGCCGGATGACGCCGCCGTCTTCCCGCCCGGCGCCCGGGTGCTGGTTGTCGACGACCACCGGGTCAACCGCGAGCTGGTCCGAGCCATCCTGGGCCCGCTGGGCGCCGACCTGACCGAGGCCGAGGACGGCGTCGAGGCCGTGGCCAAGGCCCAGACCGAGGCTTTCGACCTGATCCTCATGGACCTGCGCATGCCGGGCCTGGACGGAACGGGCGCCATGCAGGCCATCCGGTCCGGCGGCGGCCCCAACGCCGCCACGCCCATCCTGGCCTTCTCAGCCGACGCCGACAGCGCCGGCGAAGCCCGCCGCCGGGCAATGGGCTTCAACGGCGACATCCTTAAGCCCCTGGTCCCGGCCAGCCTGATCGCTATCGCGGCGCATCACCTGACAAGCCGTGAGACGGCGGACCGCGCGGTCGCCTAGCCTATCGCTCCCCACTCTTTGTATCGTCATGGCCGGGCTTGTCCCGGCCACCTATACGCGCGAGCGGCGATCCAGAGGGCGCGGCGCGTCCGAGCGTTATCACCCCGGCTGATGCTTATGGGTGGCCGGGACATGCCCGGCCATGACGGTTGAGGGGTGGTTTGAAAGCCGGACGACTGAATGTCGATCGGCCCTAGCCCTTCGGCGGTTCCGCCTGGCCGTAGACGGCTGTTTCGACGCCCGTCAGGCGGGCCCACATCTGGTCGCCGTAGCTGTAGTGCCACCATTCGCCCGGATGGCAGGCGAAACCGGCCTCGGACATCAGCCCATAGAGCAGGCGGCGGTTGCGGCGGGCCTCCTCGTCCGAAAAGGCAACCGTCTCTCCGCCATCCCGCTCGAAATGGTCGGGCGTGGCCAGTTCGCTGGTCTCGTCGAACAGGCAGCCCATCCACAGCGGTTGCAGGCTGTCCCGCCAGCGCAGGGTCAGGTCGACCGCCGCGCCGGTGGCATGGGGCGCCGGCCGGTGCGGATCGACGGTCGGCGCGGCCCAGTAGAGGCCGACCCGTTCGGCGATCTCATCCTCGCTCATCGCCGGGAAGCGCTGACGCAAGGCGGCCGGGACCCAGACGTCGTGCATATGGGCCTGCAGTTCCCGCGAGCGCCACCCGTCGAGCACCACGATCTCCAACCCGGCCCGGCCCAGCCGCGCGTTGATCTCGGCCAGCCGCTGGGCGACGCCACGGCGCAGCCAGGCGACCCGCGTCGAGCCCGGCATCACCGCGTAGTAGGGCGGGTTGCGGTCGTGGGCGTAGTAGCAATCGGCGGCGATCCCGGCCTGCGCCGTCACATCGACCAGCGGTTCGCCGGCGGCGGCGGCGGTGGTGTCGATGGGCGTCGCCCGATAGCCCTGGATCGCCGCCAGCCGGGGCCGCTGGTCGGGTATGGGCTGGTCGAAGAACCGTTCGAGGCCGGCGAAAGGGGCGGGCATGGCCACAGGATAGCCGGTTTTCCCGCCGCAATCCCGCCCCTTGCGGCTGCTTGTGTCGACCGGTCGACGCCAACGGCGTCACGGGGGGGCTTGTAATTAGTGTTTCTACTAATTAGAAGATCGCCTCATCAATGGGCTGAGGAGCCAGAGTCATGGCCAGGATGCTGAGTGGCTGGGTGGGCGCGGCGCTGTCGCTGCTGCTGGTGTTTTCCGCGGGCGCGGCGTTGCCAAGAGAGACCGGCGGCCAGGAGGCGGCGGGCGACTGGAAGGGAACCCTGAGCGTCAACGGCCGGGAACTGCGGCTGCAGGTCCATATCGTCAAGGACCCGGCCGGCGCGCTGACCGGCACGCTGGACAGCCTGGAACAGGGCGCGAAGGGGCTGCCGCTGTCGGGCCTGACCAGCGACGGCAAGTCCCTGAGCTTCGACCTGCCCGTGGCCTCGGGCCATTTCGTCGGCGTGTGGAACGGCGCAGCCTGGGCCGGGCTGTGGACCCAGGGCGGCGTCGCCCTGCCGCTGGCCCTGGAGCCGGGCGTCTTCGCGCCGACCCCGGCCGCCAACCGGCCCCAGACTCCCAAACCGCCCTTCCCCTACCAGGTCGTGGACGTGAAATTCGACGGCGGAGGCGGGGCGAAGCTGGCTGGGACCCTCACCCTGCCCCAGGGCGCCGGGCCGTTCCCGGCCGTGGTGCTGATCTCGGGCTCGGGCCCCAACGACCGTGACGAGACCATAAAGGACCACAAGCCGTTCGCCGTCATCGCCGACGCCCTGACCCGGCGAGGGATCGCCGTGCTGCGCTATGACAAGCGCGGCGTCGCCGCATCGACCGGCGCCTACCCGGCCGCCACCAGCGCCGATTTCGCCAGCGACGCGGCCGCCGCGGTGGCCTTCCTCCGCGCCCGTCCCGACATCGCCGGCGGCAGGATCGGCCTGATCGGCCACAGCGAGGGCGGTCTGATCGCCCCCATGGTCGCGGCCAAGGACCCGAAGATCAGTTTCGTGGTGCTGCTGGCCGGCCCCGCCATCTCGGGCGCCGAGATCCTCAAGCTGCAGGTGCGCGCCAAGGCCGAGGCGGCCGGCGCGCCGCCGGAAGAGGTCGAGAAGCGGGTGGCCTTCGAAGCCCGGCTGCTCGCGGCCCTGGGCGGCAAGGACGAGGCGGCGGCCAAGGCGGCGGTCGACCAGGTGCTGGCCGAGACGCCGGGGCTGGACCCCAACGTGGCGGCGGCCTCGCGGCAGATCGCCAGCTCGCCCTGGTTCCGGGGGTTCGTCGCCTACGACCCGGTCCCGGCCCTCAAAAGCCTGAAAGTCCCGGTCCTGGCCCTCTATGGCGACAAGGACTTCCAGGTGCCGCCCTCGGCCAACGCTGAGCCGATGAAGGCCGCGCTGAAGGGCGACAAGGACGCGACGGTCACCGTGCTGCCGAGCCTCAACCACCTGTTCCAGCTGGCCGACACCGGGCTGGACGACGAGTACGGCACGATCGAGGAGACCATCTCGCCGGCGCTCCTGGACCGCCTGGGGGCGTGGGTGGTCGCCCACGCCAAGTAGCGACTCAGCCCGGCTGCTTGGTGGTCCGCAGGTAAGGCTTGTGGGTGGTCCAGCCGGCCGGGAACAGTTCCTTGGCCTGCTCGTCATTGACCGCCGGGACGATGATGACGTCGTCGCCGTTCTTCCAGTTCACCGGGGTGGCGACCTTGTGTTTCGCCGTCAGCTGCATGGAATCGATGACCCGCAGAATCTCATCGAAATTGCGGCCCGTGGTCATCGGATAGACCAGGATCAGCTTGATCTGCTTGTCAGGCCCGATGATGAAGACGTTGCGCACCGTGGCGTTGTTGGCGGCGGTGCGGCCCTCGGAGGTCTCGCCGGCGTCATGCGGCAGCATGCCGTAGAGCTTGGAGACCTTCAGATCCGGATCGCCGATCATCGGGAAGTTGACGGCGGTCCCTTGGGTTTCCTCGATGTCCTTGGCCCATTTGCCGTGGTTGTCGACCGGATCGACCGACAGGCCGATCACCTTGACGCCGCGCTTGTCGAACTCGGGCTTCAGCCGCGCCACGGCGCCCAGCTCGGTGGTGCAGACGGGCGTGAAGTCCTTGGGGTGCGAGAACAGCACGACCCAGGAATCGCCGGCCCACTCGTGGAACTTGATCGGCCCTTGCGTGGTCTGGGCTTCAAAATCGGGGGCGATCTGGTTGAGCTGCAGGGTCATCGTGGGGTCTCCGGCTGAGGGTTGGGTCGGCCCGCGGCGTAGATAGGCGCTAACGGAAGCAGATGCCACCGGACCAGCCGCTCTTGTCAGAGCCTCTGACAGGCCCCCCGCACATCTCCGCACCGGTCAGGGTCATAAGCAGCCAGATGATCACCGCCATCACGGCGATCACGCCCACCCATATCCAGACGAAAGGGATGTTGTAGATCTGCCGCTTCAGCCACTCGATCATGCCGTCACGACGCGCCCTTCGCGCACTTCGACTGGCCAGGAATTTAGATTGTCTCCAGCGCAGGGCCCCGAGACACAGTGGCCGTCCAGCGGCCGGAACAGCGCGCCGTGTCCCCGGCAGAGGATGTAGTCGCCCTCGCGGGTGAAATAGGCGTCGAACATGCCCATCGGCCAGCCGGCGTGCGGGCAACTGTCCTCGTAGCCCAGGATCTGGCCCGCCTTGTGAATGACGAATCCGGCGAACATGGCCTCGCCCTGGCGGAAACGGAAACCCTTGGAGGCGCCCTCGGGCAGGTCCTCGACAGCGCAGAGGTCGACGCCAGGCTGTGGTCTGGCGGGATTATTCACCCCAGGCTGCCGATAGTCACGCGCCAAGGCCGGATCTGCGAGCGCTCGAACAGCCCCGCCGCGCGGTAGGGATCGTTGGCGTGGAACTCGGCGGCGGCCTCCAGGTCGGCGGCCTCGACGATCATCATGGACCCGACCATCTTCTCGTCATCGTCGAGGAAGGGGCCACCCAGTTTTACAACCCCGGGGTTCGCCGCGACGTAAGCCAGGTGGTCGGGCCGGGTCGCGGCGCGGATGTCGGCGCCGCCGTCTTCGCGGTCGGTCCAGGAGATGACGAAAAGCGGCATGGGTGTTCCTTAGCGTTCGGTCTTCAGGGGCCGGGAGAGCAGGCCGAGGATGGCTTCGTCGACGCCGCGCTCGCCGGCCAGGATCTGGGCGACGGCCTCGCAGATCGGGACCTCGACGTCCAGCGTCGCCGCCAGGGCGCGGACGGCCGGAGCCGAGGTGACACCCTCGGCGACGGTCAGTTTGCCGGACAACGCCGCCTCCAGCGTCTCGCCGCGGCCGAGCGCCAGGCCGACGCTCATGTTGCGGCTTTGCGGCGAGGAGCAGGTCAGCACCAGGTCGCCCAGGCCGCAGAGCCCGGCCACCGTCTCGGCCTCGCCGCCCAGCGCGATGGCCAGGCGGGTCATCTCGGCGAAGCCGCGGGTGATCAGGGCGGCATGGGCGCTGCGGCCCAGGCCCTTGCCCTCGACGATGCCGCAGGCGATGGCCAGCACGTTCTTGACCGCCCCGCCGGCCTCGGCCCCGATCATGTCGCCGGCCAGGTAGGGCCGGAAGGTCGGGGTGGCGATGGCCTGGGCCAGGGCCGCGCCCAGATCCTCGTCCGGGCAGGCGAGGGTGACGGCTGTCGGCAGGCCGCGGGCCACCTCGCCGGCGAAGCTGGGGCCCGACAGCACGGCCGGAACGGCCAGCGGCACGGTCTCGGCCAGCACCTGGGTCATCAGTTTCAGCGTCCCCTGCTCCACCCCCTTGGCGCAGAGCAGGATCGGGACGCCGGGGCGGGCGTGCGGCGCGAAGGCCTTGAGCGCCGAGCGCAGATGTTGGGCCGGCGCGACCGCCAGGATGATGTCGCAAGCGGCGAGTTCGGCCATGTCGGCCGTGGCGCGGACCGCGTCGTCCAGCCTCACGCCGGACAAGAAGAGGCTGTTCTCATGCCCGCCGTTGATCCCGGCCACGACCTCGGGCTCGCGGGCCTGCAGGGTGACGGCGAGGCCCGCTCTGGCGCAGACCTGGGCGAGCGCGGTGCCCCAGGCGCCGCCGCCGATCACGCCGGCGGTTGCGATCTCGCCGATAGCGCTTTCACTGTCCATGACCCCGAGGTAGACCGCCCGCCATGACCTCGCAACCGTTCGTCCGGATCGGCACCCGCGCTTCCAAGCTGGCCCTGGCCCAATCGGGCATGATGCGCGACCGCATTGCGGCGGTGTCTGGCGGAGCCGAGCTGGTCCACATCACGACGACGGGCGACCGCGTGCAGGACCGCCGGCTGCTGGAGATCGGCGGCAAGGCGCTGTTCACCAAGGAGATTGAGGAGGCGCTGCTGGAGGGCCGCATCGACTGCGCCATCCACTCGATGAAGGACATGCCGGCCGAGCTGCCGCCGGGCCTCACCATTGCCGCCATCCCCGAGCGCGAGGACGTCCGCGACGCCTTCCTGTCCGAGACCTATGACAGCCTGGAGGCTCTGCCCCAGGGCGCGCGGCTGGGCACCGCCTCGCTGCGCCGCCAGGCCCAGATGCTGCACCGCCGGCCGGACCTGGAAATCGTCATGCTGCGCGGCAATGTCGACACCCGCATCGCGAGACTGAAGGAGGGGGTGGCCGACGCTATCCTGCTGGCCGCCTCGGGCCTGAACCGGCTGGGTCTGGGCGGGGTGGTCAAGAGCTTCATCGACCCCGACGAATGCCCGCCGGCTCCCGGCCAGGGCGCTCTGGCGATCGAGGTCCGGGCCGAGGACGCCAACGCCGCCTGGCTTGAGGCTGTCCGCTGCCGACCCACCACCATCGCCGTGGCCGCCGAGCGCGGCGCTCTGGTCGCCCTGGAAGGCTCTTGCCGCACGGCCATCGGAGCACGCGCCCAGCTGGACGGCCAGACCCTGACCCTGCTGGTCGAGGCGCTGACCCCTGACGGCGCCCGGCGTTTCCGGCGCTTCGGCGAAACCGTGCTGGGCGCTGACCCGGAAGGCGAGGCCCGCGACCTTGGCCGCCGGCTCGGCGAGCAGGTGCGCGCCGAAGGCGGCGAGGCGTTGGTCTATTGAGCCCTCCTCCCAACGGCAGCCGCCAGATCTGGATCACCCGCGCCCAATCGGCCGCCGAGGCCACCGCCCAGCGCGTGCGGGAAATGGGCCATGAGCCGCTCATCGCGCCGCTGATCGAACTGCGCTCGGTCGAGGCCCGCGTGGACCTGACCGGCGTCGCCGCCCTGGCCTTTACCAGCGCCAACGGCGTGCGGGCCTTTGCCGAGGCTGAGACGCGCCGCGACCTGACGGTATTCGCGGTGGGCGGAACGACGGCGGCGGCGGCCAAGGCGGCCGGCTTTCGCGGCGTCCTGGCCTCGGATGGCGACGTGGCGGCCCTGGCCGAGCGCATCGTCTCGCGCAAGCGCGAACTCAAGGGCGCGGTCCTGCACCCCGGCGCGGCCGAACCGGCGGGAGACCTCTGCGGCGCCCTGACAGAGGCGGGAATCGAGGCCAGGCCGCTGATTCTGTATGAAGCGGTCGATCTGGAGCCGGACGAGGCGCTGATCGCGGCCTTGCCGGACCTGGACGCGGTGCTGCTGCACTCGCCTAGAGCGGCGGCGACCCTGGCGACTTTCCTCAAGGCGCACAGCACGCCGAACCTGCGCGCCCTCTGTCTGTCGGCGGCCGTCGCCAAGCCTTTGGCCAAAGCCAAGTTACGTCAGTTGGCCTCGGCGCCCTTTCCCATCGAAGCTGCGCTGCTTAATCTGATAGACAGGTGACTCGCAGCTGTACGATCAGGCCATGACCGACCCCGCCGATCCCGCCGACCTCACCCCGCCGACCGATCCGGCGACCTATCGCCGAGGCTTCGGGCCCGGACGCGCCTTCTGGTTCGTCATGGTGTTCGGCCTGATCTGTATTCTCAGCGGCATACTGGTGGGCCGCGTCCTGCCGGCAATCTGGCCGGTTAAGGCGGAGCCGGCCAAAACTTCAGCCCCGGCCCCGGCCGCGCGCCCCGCCGCCGACACTGACCAGGCCCCCTCCGGCCCCAACCTGTTCGGCGGCCCCGCCGAAGCGCCCGCTGCTCCCTCGGCGGAGGTCGCCGCCCTGGCCGGCCGCATCTCGGCGCTGGAAAACATCCAGGCCCGCACGGCCGACGCCGCCACCGCCTCACTGGCCGCCGCCACCCTGGCCGAGACCGCCCAGAATTCCGGCCCGTTCGACTCCACAAGCCTGGCGGTGCTGGAGCGCATGCTGCCGATGTCGCGGGACGTGCAGGCCCTGCGCGAGATGGCCGGCGCAGGGGCGCCCAGCCGCGCCGCCCTGGCGGCCGACTTCGACGCCGCCGCCACCAAGGCCGCTATCGCCGCCCGCGACCCCGGCGAGCGGGGCGGGGTCGTGGCGCGGCTGAAGTTCATCCTGGCTTCGATCATCACCATCCGGCGCACCAGCGAGACCGGCTCGGGGACTGACGCCATCCTGGCCCGGGCCGAACGCCAGGTCGGCGAGGGCAATATTGAAGGCGCCGTTCGAACCCTGGCCGCCCTGCCGCCGAAATCGTCGGACGCCATGGCCGCATGGCGCGAGAAGGCCCAGCGGCGGATCGAGCTGGACCAGCATGTCGCCGCCATCCGCGGCCAGGCCCTGGCCGACCTGATGGCGGCCAGCCGGGCGCGGCCGCTTTCGCCATGATCCGCATCGTCCTGGCCGTAGCGCTGGTCCTGATCGCAGGCGTCCTGGTGGTCATGGGCGCCCAGGACCCGGGCCTCGCACACATGGTGTGGCAGGGCTATCGCGTCGACATGACGGCGGCGGCCGCGGCCCTGCTGATCCTGTTGACGGCCCTGATGGCCACCACCCTCTGGCGCGGCTTGCTATGGCTGCTCGAGGCCCCGGCCCGCTCGGCCCGCAAGCGCCTCGACGCCCGCCGCAAGCAGGGGGGCGAGGCCCTGACCCGCGGCTTCCTGGCCGCCGCCGCCGGCGATGGCTCCGAGGCCCGTCGCCTGGCCCAGAAGGCCGCCGACCTGGTCGACGACATGCCCCATCTTGTACGGGTGCTGGCCGCCCAGGCCGCCGAGGCCGCCGGCGACCTGCCTGCCGCCAAGGCCGCCTATCAGGCCATGATGGGCTTTCCCGACATGCGGCTGGCCGGCCTGAAGGGCCAGATGCAGATTGCCCTGCAGGAGGGTGACCGCGTCGCCGCCCTGCGCCACGCCCAGGCCGCCTATGGCCTGGCCAAGACCGCCCGCTGGGCCTGGCGCGCCCTGTTGGAATCGCGCCTTGAAGGCGGCGACTGGGCCGCCGCCCTGGAGCTGATCCAGGGGGCCCAGGAGCGCAAGATCGTCAGCCCCATCGTCGCCGACCGCACTCGGGCCGCCCTGCTGGCCGCCAGCGCCGCGGCCCAGGAAAACGCGCCCGACGACCGCATGCGCAAGGACGCCCTGGACTACGCCGTCCAGTCGGCCAAGCTGGCCCCCGACTTCGCCCCCGGCGTGATCATGGCCGCGCGGCTGTTGGCCGCCGACGGCAAGGGCTCGCGCGCCGCCAGCCTGATCGAGACGGCCTGGGAAAAGACCCCGCACCCGGCCCTCTGGCTGGCCTATCGCGACCTGCGCACCGACGAGACCCCGCGTGAGCGCGCCAAGCGGCTGAGCACACTGGCCGCCCGCAACCCCGGCGCCCGCGAGAGCCGCGTCCTGACGGTCGAGAGCGCCCTGATCGGCGGCGAGATCGGCCTGGCCCGCCTCTCGGCCAAGACCTTGGAGACCGAACCCCTCACCGCCCGCCTGGCCGGCCTGATGGCGCGGGCCGCCGCCGCCGCCGGGGCGGCCGACGAGGCCCGCGCCTGGATCGCCCGGGGGACCGCCGCCCCGCAGGAGCCGGACTGGTCGGACCTCGACCCCGAGGGCCGCGCCTTCGCCTACGCGCCCGCCGACTGGGCCCGCCTGGTGTCCAGCTATGCCGAGACGGGCGAGCTGATCCATCCCAGGCTGGAGCGCGCCGAGCGGGGCCTGTCGGACCTGCCTGAGCTGCCGATGGGCTATGCCGAATCGGCCCCCTTCGTGCAGGCGGCCGAGACCGGGGCCCCGATCATGCCCATCCCGGACGACCCGGGATTCGGCCCGGATTTCGGGTTCGACGACTTCGCGCCGCCGCCCGAGCCTGTGGCTCCGCCGCCACGGCCGGCGACCAGAGGCGGCAGAAGACCCCCTTCGCCGCGCGGCGCCTCGACAAAACAGCCCAGACCGCCTAAGTAACCGCCGTTCCCCAACCGGCGCCGAATGCGACCGTTGAACCCCTGTCACACATGCGGGTTCTAGTGTCTCGCCATCCCGGCCCCACATCCGAAAGCCTCATGCCCATTTTTAACGAAACCAACTTCGCCGATCGCCGCAAAACCTCGCTGGAGGCCAAGCAGGCCCTGTTGGCCAAGATGAAGGTCAAGCCGACCGTCACTGATCCCGATTTCGAAAACCGCCACGCCGGCAAGGAAGTCGAACTCGAACGCGTACGCGCCGAACGCGCGGCCGAAAAAGAAGCGACCCGCCGCGCCCGCCTGGAAGCGGCCGAAGCGCTCCGCAAGGCTCGCAACAGCCAGATCAAGGAACGCAAGGCCTCGACCCGGGCCGAGCAACAGTCGCGCAAGGAAGCGCGGATGAATGAGTGGAAGTCGCTGAGCTCGGGCTCGAACGTCGGCTGAGCCCTTCCGACGGAGCGGGACTTGGCGCCCGCCCGTCCACGGTCTAGATAGGCCCTCCCGCGCATGACCCCTTGGGTTTCGCGCGGTGGGCCATTCTTAGTTGGCCGTTCTTGTTTTGACGTACCAGTGTCCGCATCGGACCCGATGCCGCTTTAGCTCAGCTGGTAGAGCACCTCATTCGTAATGAGGGGGTCACAGGTTCGAGTCCTGTAAGCGGCACCATCCTGCTTCGCCCTCCGGGCTTCGCAGGATTGAGTGACCACCTATCATTCGAAGCAGGATGACCCTGCGAAGCCTTGGCAAAGCAGGGCTACCCCACATTTCCGCCGCCTTGATCCACGCCCTCGACGCCGCCGCTCCATGATCCTGGGGTGGCGCGCCTGCCGGGGCGCTGTCACCCTGGTCCCGACGGGAGAGGTACGGCTTCGGCGATGCGGGCGTTCGGCTGGAAGGACTGGAGTTGGGCGCTGGCGGCGCTCGCGCTGCTGGCGGCGGCAGGCCGGCTGGCCGGGCCCGACCTTGGCGGCCTGCGGGCCTGGATCGCCCCGCCGTCGGAGACCTTCTGGATGCCTCAGGCCGACTATGGCCTGCCGCGCCGGCCGCAGGTTGGGGAGCGGGTCAAACCGGTGGCGAGCCTGCCCCTGGATGGCCGACGACCCGTGCAGATCTACCGGCTGCTGGACGCGCCGCCGGTGGGGTCACAAGCGGTGCTGCTGCCGGCCGTCAGCGGCCAGGTCGATCTCTTCGTCAATGGCGCCGCGATCCGGGAGTCGCTGGCCGGACCGCCCTACCTGTCCCTCCCCGGCGCGCGGCCGATGCTGTTCGCCATCCCGCCCGACTATTTCCGGCCCGGCCGCAACCGCATCGACCTTCTGGTCCGCGACGGACGGGGCCGCGCGCTGAGCGTCCCGCTGCTGTTGGGACCGGAGCCGCGGTTGCGGGCCGTGGCCACCCAGCTGAACCGGCGGACCGCGACGGCCGGGCGCGGCCTGCCGCTGCTGGCCCTGCTGGCCGCTGTGCTGGCCGGACTGGCGGCCTTCTCGCGGCGAGCCTCCCGGCCCTTCCTGCCTCTGGCGGCGGCGGCGGCGGCGTTTGGGACCCGCGCCTGGCTGGCGACGGCTGTTCTCGACGCCCGGTTTGAGATGGTCTGGCCCTGGTTGGACCGGCTGCTGCTGGTCCTCGCCCTGGCGTCCCTGGCCACCCTGATCCGATCCGGCGCCATGCCGACGGAGCCCTGGCGGCGACGGGTCCTGGCGAGCCTGTGCGGTCTGGTCGGGGCGGCGGCCCTGGCCGGCGGCTGGAACGGGCTGGGACTGTTCGGCGGGCTCTGGCAGCTAGAGCTGGGTTGGACGTACGACATTGGGGCCGCCATCCTGCTCGCACTGCTGGCGCTCTCAGCCGGCTGGGTCGCCCTGGTCAGCGGCGCGCGCTTCGCCCGCACCCATCTGGACCTGTCGCGGGTCGTGCGGCGCCAGCGGGCCGAGATCGACGCCGCGGGCCGCGCCCTGGATCAGGAGATGCGCCGCTCGGCCATCCTGGAGGAACGCCAGCGCCTGGCGCGCGACATGCACGACGGCATCGGCGGCCACCTGGTGTCGCTGATCGCCCGCGCCCGCTCGAAACGCATCGGGGTGGAGGAGTTCGAATCCGAGCTTAGCGAGGGGCTGGCCGAGCTGCGGTTGATGGTGGATTCCCTGGACGCCACCGGAGAGTCGCTGTCCGAGGCGCTAACCGCCTTCCGGGGCCGGGCCCAGCCGCAGGCCGAGGCCGCCGGCCTGACCCTGCGCTGGCGTCAACCCGACAGCCTGGACGTCGAGGCGCACGATCCGCGCTGGATCCTCAACCTCTACCGCCTGCTGCAGGAGGCCGTGTCGAACGCCGCGCGTCATTCCAGCGGCGACCGCCTGGACATCGAAATCCGTCAGGCCGGCGAGCGGCTGCAGATCGATATCGCCGACAACGGCGTGGGCCTGGCGGCGGGCCGCGCCGCCGCGGGCAAGGGCCTGGCCAACATGGCCTACCGGGCCCGGCAGATGGGGGCCAGCCTGGAGATCGGCGCCGGGCCTGACGGCGTGGGGACCTGCGTGCGGCTGGACCTGCCCGTGCCCCGCAAGGGCGCGGAAAATCCGCTTCAATCAAGCGGCGAGATCAACCCAAGCTGACGCGCTTCGAACACCGCCTCGCTACGGCTGTGGACGCTGAGCTTGCGGTAGATGGCCTTCACATGGTCGCCGATGGTGTGCAGCGAGATGCCCAGGGTGTCGGCGGTCTCGCGATAGCTGAGGCCGCGCGAGAACAGCCGCAGCACCTCGACCTCCCGGCCGGTCAGGGCGCTGTCCCCGCCGGCGGCCAGGGCGGCCGGGGCGCCGGCCTTCCACATTTCCAGCAGGAAGGCGGCGGCGCGGGGGCTGAGCGGAGTCTCGCCGGCCAGGGTGGAGACAATGGCCCGCCGCAGCTGATCCGGCGGTGTGTCCTTGAGCAGATAGCCGTCGACGCCGGCCTGCAGGGCGATCATCACGCTGGCCCGGTCACCCAGGACGGTGAGGATCAGGCAACGGGCCGGCCGGACCGTCTTCATGTGGGCGACGAAATCCAGGCCGCTGCCGTCGGGCAGCTTGAGGTCAACCAGCCAGAGATCGACCTGCGATTCCTCGCATCGGCGGCAGGCGGCCTGGACGCTGCCCACGGCCAGGGCCAGCTCCAGACCGTCGGTGGCTTCGATGATCTGGCCCAGATAGATGCGCAGATCCTCGTCATCCTCCAGGATGCCGACGCGGTGGATGGACGTTGCGAGGGGTATCATCAGCGGGCCCAGCAGACGCCATAGGGCTGGTCGACGATATCGACCCAGGCGCGGGACCGCGAGGGTCCGTCGCGGCCTTCCCCGACCAGCCCGGCGACGGACAGGCTGTCGTGCAGCGCCGCAGTGCGCCATCCCGGCCCGAACCGGTCCGCGCAGAAGCGGTCGACCTGACCAATAGTGGCGAACCGGCTGGCGGCGACCGGCTCGGTCATGGCGATTTCGCCGCCGACCCACTGGCTTCCGGCGTCGGTCTGGGCCAAGGCCGCCGGCATCGGCGTCTCCCGCGGCCGCAGGCAGGCCACCGGCAGTTTTGTGTCACAGGGCGTGTCGCCGGCGTAGGGGTCGCAGACCCGGTCCTCATCCTTGGTGAACTGGCAGGTCAGGGCCAGCAGGCTCAGTCCGCCAGGCAGGGGACGCGGATCGGGGGCCAGGGTCAGACCCTTGCGGTCGGTGGGCGCCAGGCAGAGGGCCAGGCCGATGAAATCCACGCTGGTGTCGTCCTGCACCAGCACATCGATCCATCGCTCGCCCCGGGCGGCCCGCAGGCTGTCGAGCAGGGTCCAGCCCGGCGTCAGGGACGGGGAGACGCCCCTGGGGTCATAGGTCAGACTGGCGAACTCGGCATAGCGGACGTCCCCCAGCCGCCGCCAGCCGGCCAGGCGGTCAAGCGCCGACACCGCCGCGCTGAAGCCCGGCTGGTCCATATAGCTGGCCGTGTCGCTGTTCTGGTCGCGGATCAGCATGGTGTCGTTGTCGTTGTTCAGGATCGGCCGCAGACCGATGACGAACAGGCCGCGCGCCACTGGCGTGGGAACCAGGATGGAATCGATGAAGTTGCGGTCAGCCTGGGATTGATCGTAGGCCGTGCCCTTGTTGAACGACAATGTGCGGGCCGATCGGCTAGCCGGGCGGATGAAGCTGGGCTCATAGCCGGCCGGCGAGAAGTCATCCTCGACCCCGCGCACAATCACCCGCTTGGTTTCGGCGCTCCGGCAACGGAAGGCTTCCAGCAGCTCCATGCCACTTCGGGGAGGGCGGGCGGCGGGCGGCGCGGAAGCCACGCCGCCGCCCATCGTCGCGGCCACCAGGGCTGCGCAGACTGTCAGGACGACCGCTGGAAGGCTCAAGGTCAGCCGCATGAGCTCACCCCCGGTCCGCGCGCCTGATTCACCTTAGCACCGGCGCCCCCCTCGACAAGCCGCAGCCCCCTTGGCCCCCATGATCCTGGGATGCCACCGGCCGCCGCCCGGACGCACGGTCCGGCCGCGATAACCACGTTCGCCAAGGAAGGATCAGGATGATGAGGCTTACCAAGACTGTCCGTTTGCTCGCAGCGCTCGTGCTCGCCGTGGGCGCGGTCACCAGCGTTCAGGTCGCGCCCGCCTTCGCCGGCGAGTCCGTCCTGGTCGCTCCCGCCGGCCTGGAGGGCCAGATCGGCATGCTGGAATCCAAGCTGGACTCCATCGAGGCCACGGGCCAGGGCCTGGGTCGGGGCGGAACGCTGTCGTCGGCTGACATGAAGCTGTCGCCCGACTTCGAATACGCCGCGGGCATGAACCGCGGCATGACCAGCGCCCTGGCCTCCGCCAAGCTGGCCGTCGACAGCAAGGGCGCCAAGGGCGAGGTCGCCTCCTTGAAGGCCTTTGAGGACCTGGCGGTGAGTCACGAGTCCCGCCTCGCCCGCCTGGCGGAAGAGGCTGATACCCTGATGTCCCGCATCCGGATGGGTGATGTGGTCATCGAGGCCAGGGAGGTGGCCAGCTGGTCCAAGGCCGACCGCGCCGCCTTCAAGGCCTTCCTGTCGCCGCAGGCCTGGGGCAAGTACCCGACCCTGGCCGAGCTGACCCCTGCGCCCGGCGCCGCCGCGCCCCGCGCCTTCGCGGCCGTCGACCTCAAGTCCAAGGTCTGCAGCCTGGCCGCGCCCTGCGTGGTCCCCTGCTACAACAAGGACTGGGGCGCCTGCCTTTCCTGCATCGTGCGGGCCGGACCGGCCGCGGTGGCCGCCTGGAGTCGGTTCCAGAGCTGCTGGAACGGCGCCGGCAAGTCGAAATGGACGCCCCTGTGGGTCTGGCGCATCCACTGCCTGGCCGACTTCGTCGCCAAGCTGGCCTGACGAGCCGGCCGTGGGTGTCCGCGAGGCGCCCACGGCCTCTCCTCACCTTCGGATTCGGAGAACCCCATGACGCCCACTCGCTCGCTTCGGACTCAAACCTGCGCGTCGGCGGCCCGACGCAGTTTTCTGTTCCTGGTCATCGCCGCGCCCCTTATGGCTACCCTCGCCCAAGCCCAGAGCAAGGGCGTGACAGTTTCCGTCCAGGGCTTCGGCTCCAGCAGCCTGCTCGGCGCGGAGGCCACCGAAGACAGCCTGGTCGCCATCCTGATCGAGGAACTGATCGCCCAGGGTGGCTGGATCGTCGTCGATGAAACCGGCGGGACGGCGGGAGACGCCCAGCCGATGATCCTGCGCGGGGTGGTGACCAAATACGCGGCCGGGGGCGCAGGCGGCCTGTCGCTGGGCGGCCTGGGCGGCCCGTTGGCCGGCCGGGCGGGGGTCAAATCCGAAACCATCAGCCTGTCGATCGGCCTTCGCCTTCTGGATCCCAAGACTCGCCAGGTGCTTGGCATCTCAAGCGGAGAGGCCTCGACCTCCAGCCGCGGGGTGACCGCCGGCGCGATCAATCGCGGCGGCCAGACCGTCGAGGCCGAGAAGCTCAGCAATCCCGCCGTGGAAGCGGCCGTGCGCCAGGCCATCCGCCAGGCCATCGTCAAGCTGCTGCCGGCTGCCGAGAAAGCCGCCGGCGCCTAGAGCGGGTTGAGGAAAAGTGTGAAGCGGTTTTCCGCCCGCAACCCGCTCAACGTGATCTAGCGTTTCGCGGCCACGGCGACCAGCTCGACCAGTAGCCCGCCGGCCAGGCCCGCCTGAAAGCAGGCGCGTTGCGGCCAGGCACGCGGGTCGAGACCGATCCAGTCCAGCCACAGCCGGTCAAAGGCTTCCCGCCGTCCGATATCGGTGAGCAGGACCTGCAGCGACAGGATGCGATCCCGGCCCGAACCGGCCTCGCGCAGGTGCCTGTCGAGCACCGCCAGGCTGTCGATGACCTGCGCCTCGAACCCGCCGGTCTGGTCGCGTGCGTTGGCCACGGTCCAGATCATGCCGCCATAGGCCGAGGTCCGGCTACGGCCCTCTGCCCCGGCGGGCCAGCGTTGGATCTCGTCAGGCTTCATGGCCCCTCCGTCAGGCAGGACCCTATCTGGACGCTCCGGGCGCGGGTCGCGTCAAGACCGCGCGCGCCCAAGGCCCGACAGCTTGAGTGGCGCGGGCCGGCCTGTCAGATTGCCGGCTTGGTTTGGGGACGGGCATGATCTGGCGGCGTGAATTTCTGGGCGGACTTCTGGCCCTGGCTCCCGTCGCGGTCTTCGCGCGGGAACCCTCCCTCACCGCCGACAACGGGGTGGCGGCGAAGGTCAATGGCGACGCCATCTCGACCTATGACCTGGTCCAGCGCATGCGGTTGCTGGTCATGCTGTCAGGCCTCAAACCCGACGATCAGACCGTGGCCTGGCTGCAGACATACGCCCTGACCGGACTGATCAACGACCAGCTCAAGGAACAGGAGTTCGCGCGGTTCCGGCCGCTGACAGAGCTGGACAGCGATATCGAGGACCAGATCAAGGCGCTGTCGGGCGGTGATCCGGCCCGGCTGCTGGCGGCGCTGGACCAGGCGGGCGTGCAGGCCGAGTCCATGCGAGCCTTTCTGCGCGGCCAGATCGCCTGGGCCAACCTGGTGCGCGGGCGTCTCGGCGGCCGGGCGCCGGTCAGCGCGGACCAGGGCGCCCAGGCGGCGACCCGGCTCTCGGCGCCCGACACCGCCAAGCTGCGGCTGGCCGGCCTGTTCATCAGCGACCAATCGGCGGGCGACCGGGCCACGGGCCTGGCCATGGCCGCCCAGCTGGCGGCCCAGGTCCGGGCCGGCGCTGAGCTGGAAGCCCTGGCCGCCACCTTCTCCGACCCCTCGCCCTATTCCGCCGGCCGGGCCGGCCGCTGGATGCTGGTGGAAAGCCTCGATCCAGAGATCGCCGCGAAGATCGCCGATGCGCCGGTCGGAACGGTGGGCGATCCCATCGAAATTCGCGATGGTGTGCTGCTGCTGACCGTGCTGGACCGTTACCAGCCCGGTGGCGCGGCCGCCCCGCCGACCATTGGCGCCGACGTGGCCGCCGACCAGCTGGCCGCTGATCGCCTGACCTCGCTCGCCGCCCGCTACCTGCGCGACCTGAAGACCTCGGCCGAGATCACTTCGTGAGGGGCTGGTGGCTGGCCCTGCTGCTGCTGGCCGCCCTGCCCTTGCCGGCCTGCGGCGCCGCTCCGGGCGAACCGCCGGCCTGCCGCCTGCAGCGGTTCGAGGGCGCCGGCTTCACCGTTTGCCGCTACGATCCGGCCGAGAGCGAACTGCGGCTGGTCCTGGATGGCCCCAAGGGTCCCGTCGGCGGACTGGCGGGGTTGAAGGCCCGGCTGGGGCCGGACACAGCCAGGGTGCGGTTCGCCGTGAACGGCGGCATGTACGACCCGGCCCAGAAACCGGTCGGCCTCTATGTCGAGGACGGCCGCCGCCGCAAGCCCGCCAAGCTGTGCGACGGCTCCAGCAACTTCTGCCTGGCCCCCAACGGGGTCTTCTGGACCGACGCTGGCGGCATCCCGCACCTGGACGAGACTGCAGCCTTCCTGGCCAGCGGGGCCGCGCCGCGCTGGGCGACCCAGTCGGGACCGCTGCTGGTCCAGGCCGGGAAGCTGCACCCGAAGATTTCGCCCGACGGACCCTCGCGCCTGATCCGCAACGGCGTGGGCCTCTGCGCCGGCGGCCGGGCCCTGTTCGTGATCAGCGAAGACCCGGTTTCGCTCGGCAAGCTGGCGCGGTTTTTCCGCGACGGGCTGGGCTGCCCCGACGCCCTGCATCTCGACGGCACGGTCTCCAGCCTCTGGGCCCCAAACCTGGGCCGCCTGGACGGGCGGACAGACCTGGGGCCGCTGATCGTGGTGCTGAAGAAACCCTGAGCGCGTTCCGAAAAGTGGGAACCGGTTTTCGGATAAAGCGCGCGTCACGCAAAATCCAGGTTGGCGTCAGCCAACCTAGAACGGCAGCGGGCAGCCCCAGACCTGGGCCGCTGTCTTAACCAGCAGGGCGATCAGCAGGAACGAGCTTATATTGAAGACCAGGAAGCGGATCGAAATGATGTTGACCGTCGCCTGGATCAGCGAGTGCAGGATCCGGATCGCCACATAGCCCCAGGCCAGATGCAGGCTCACCAGGTCGGTGGCGCCGGCCACCTGGGCGGCCAGGGCCAGGGCGTAGAACACCGTTGGCTGCTCATGCAGGTGGTTAAAGTTGTCGGCCACCCGGGTCACCTTGGGCGGCAGGGCGTTGACCGGCCGGCCCTGCCGGACGTCTTCCAGATTGACCTCGGCCTTGCGCATCGCCGGAATACGCGAGGCGTAGAGCCAGAACTGCATGAAGAAGGTCCAGGCGATCAGCGCCAGGACCGGGGCGATCATCCCGTGTCCGAAAAAGAATTCCATAACACCCTCCCGTTTGAAGCCAAGTTGCGGGGAATACGCGTGAGGGGCAAGGCTGGATCGCCTATTGGCTTACGTCGTAAATAATATACGGTGCGGCCCGCATCACGGGAGAGCGCCATGAAGACCGCCGCGGAATTCGACATCATCGTCTATGGAGCCAGCGGCTTCACCGGCCGACTGGTCGCCGAGTATCTGGCCAGGACCTATGGGCTCAGCGGCGGCGTGAAATGGGCCATGGCGGGCCGCTCGGCCGTCAAGCTGGCAGAGGTGCGCGACGAGATCGGCGCGCCCAAGGAAACCCCGCTGGTCGTAGCCGACGCCGCCGACCCCGCCTCGCTGGCGGCCATGGTCGGACGGACCAAGGTGGTGCTGACCACGGTCGGGCCCTACCAGCTCTATGGCTCAGCCCTGGTGGCCGAGTGCGTCAAGCAGGGGGTCGACTATCTGGACCTCTGCGGCGAGCCCAACTGGATGGCCGCGATGATCGAGGCCCATGACGCGGCGGCCAAGGCCAGCGGCGCGCGCATCCTGTTCTCCTGCGGCTTCGATTCCATCCCCTTCGAGCTGGGCGTCTTCTACGTCGAGAGCCTGGCCAGGGCCAAGCTGGGCCATGCCGTCCCGCGCGTGAAAGGCCGGGTGCGGGCCATGAAGGGCGGTCTGTCCGGCGGCACCGCCGCCAGCGGCCGGGCGACCATGGCCGCCATCCAGGCCAACCCCGCCCTGCTGGGCCTGATCGTCAGCCCCTTCGCCCTGACCCCCGGCTTCACCGGCCCCGACCAGCCGCGCGGCGACAAGCGCGAGATGGACTCCGACCTGAACGCTGAGGTCGGGCCGTTCATGATGGCGATGATCAACACCAAGAACGTCCACCGCTCCAACGCCCTGCAGGGCCACGCCTACGGGACCGACTTCGTCTATGACGAGATGAGCGTCATCGTCCCCGGCGCCCCCACCGAATTCACCGACATGGGCGGCGACGACGGCCCCAAGCCCGGCGAAGGCCCCAGCCTGGAAGAGCGCGAGACCGGCTTCTACGACCTGCTGTTCATCGGCATCGACAAGGACGGCGCCCAGGTGCGCGGCTCGGTCTATGGCGACAAGGACCCGGGGTATGGCTCGACCTCCAAGCTGATCGCCGAAACGGCCATCTGCCTGGTCGGCGCCCCTCAGGTCGCCGGCGGCGTCTGGACGCCCGGCGCGGCCCTGGGCCAGGCCCTGGTCGACCGCCTGCATGCCAAAGCCGGGCTGACCTTCAAGGATGAGACGGCCTGAGAGGGCCGTGCTAGCCTCCGCCATCGCGGAGGACGCCCGATGAAGTCCCTGAGCCTGCTCACCCCTCTCCTGACATTGGCCGCTTGCCTGCTTCTGGGCGGCTGCTGGGAATCCGATGCGCTGCTGCTCGATCCCGCCGCCGGCGCGCGCCCGCTGGCCGACGGCGCCTGGGTCAAGGTCGGCGACAAGACCGGCGAGACCGAGACGCTCGTCTGGAAGGGCGGCGGCTGGTACGAAATGCAGGACGAAGGCGACATCAGTGTCTTCACCCTGACCCCACTGGGCGTCATCGGCGGGCGCCAGGCCTTCGCCGCCGCCATGGCCGAGGATGGCTGCCAGAAAGGCGAGGTCGAAGACTGCCGCTGGGACTATGGCGTGGTCTTCGTCGACAAGGACCAGGCCCTGGTCGCCGCCCCGGACTGCAAGAAGACCGCCGCCCTGGCCCAGCAGAACGGCGCCTCCCCGGCCGATGGCGGCGACACCTGCCATTTCAAGTCAGGCGTTGAACTGCGGGCGGCCCTTAGCGCCTTTGCCGCGGCGCCCGGCAACCTCGACACCTACGTCCGCCGCTAATTCACCTTCGGTTCGCCGCCGACCAGGAACAGGGCGGCCTCGTAGTCGCCGCCGAAGTCTACGCGGGTGATTTCCTGGGTCAGGTAGGCCGCCGGGATCGGCTCCCAGACCGCGTCGGGGCCGATCTCGCGCAGCGAAACCTTGCCGTCGTCGACCTCCAGCACCTTGCCGATCCAGCAGACGTCGGGGTCGGTCTTTTCCAGATGCACGGTGACCAGCGGGAAGGCCTTGCCGGCGCTGACCAGCAGGGCCTCAATGCTGTCCACCGAGACCGGCGGGACGTTGGGCAGCTTCTGGCCCCGCGCCTTCAGGGCCGCCTCGATGAAGTCGGCGAAGGGGTCGGTCTCGACCGCCGTGACGTCGGACAGCCGGAAGCACTCATAGCCGTCCAGCCGGATCGAACCGTTGACCAGGGCCAGCAGCACCAGGCCCGGCCCGACGGCGATGACATAGCCGGCGACCTGCGCCTCCTCGAACCGGCGCGAGAGTCGGACCAGCCGCCGTTCACCCATCGCCGCGATGAGCAGGCTGGTGCGCTCGCCCAGAGCCGCCTTTGCGATCATGCCCCGCTCCTTATAGAGCCCAAGGTCTACGCCCATTCGCGCGCCCGCGTCACTGGCGCAACGGGGCCAGGCCCCTGTAGAAAGGCGTTATGACGCGCATCCTGGCCCTGCACGCCCATCCCGACGACATCGAGACCCTGGCGGCCGGGACCCTGGCCCTGCTGGCGGGCGCCGGGCATCACGTCACCATCGTCACCGCCACGGCGGGTGAGTGCGGCTCCACGGCCTTCACCCCCGAGGAAACCGGCGCTATCCGGCGCGGCGAGGCGGCCGAGGCGGCGGCGCTGATCGGGGCCGAGTACGGCTGTGTCGGCCTGCCGGACCTGGGGGTGTTCAACGACGACTCGGCGCGCCGACGGATGACCGAGGCGGTGCGGGCGGCCCGACCGGACATCGTCATCACCGGGGCCCCGGCCGACTATCATCCCGACCATGAGGCCATCAGCCTGCTGGTCCGCGACGCCTGTTTCGCTTCGTCGGCCCCCAACTACCAGACCGGCCCGGCGGCCCCGCTCGCCGCCATGCCCCACCTCTATTTCACCGACCCGATCGGCGGCCGCGACCGGATGGGCCAGCCGGTTCCGCCCGACTTCGCCGTCGATATCGGGACGGTGTTCGGGGCCAAGCAGGCGATGCTCGCCTGTCACCGCAGCCAGACCGAATGGCTGGCCAAGCAGCACGCCGTCGACGACCCGCTGGCGGCGATGACCGCGCTGGGCCGCAAGCGCGGCCGTGAGTTCGGCGTCGTCCAGGCCGAGGGGTTCCGGCAATACCGGCATGAGCCCTATCCGACCTCGGCCATGCTGCAGGACCTTGTCGGGGCGGCTCTGCTGACCGCCAAGACTTGACGGGCGCCGCCCCGGCGCGCACGAAATTGACTCATGTATCTGCGTACAAGTGTGTGGCTTCGGCCGGAGTCAAAGCGATGAGCGGCAAGGACGAGCCCGTCGAGGGCCTCCTGGCGACGCCCCACTTGGCGGACGCGTTGGAAAGCGATCAGTTCAAGCAGTTCCTGGACCAGATGCCCCTGGCCATCGCCGTGGCCGAGTTGAGCCCCAGCGAGCGGATCGTCTATGCCAACAAGGAGTTCGAGCGGCTGACCGGCCTGGCCGCCTCCGGCATCGTCGGCCGGCCCTGGGAGGTGCTGCCCGGCAGCGATGACGCCGAGCGCGCCCTGCCCGACGCGGTGGCGCAGGACAGCGACTATATCGGCGAGTTCACCATCGCCCATGACGGGACGGAGGCCAGTGTCGACGCCTGGTCCAACATCATCGAGGACGACGACTCGCGGCCGACCTATCGGCTGCTGGCCCTGGTCGAGCGCCAGCGCAGCGAGACCGCCAGTGAGGAGCTCAAGCGGCAGGTCCAGGAGAAAGACACCCTGCTGCGCGAACTGCAGCATCGGGTGAAGAACAATCTGCAGATGATCACCGCCCTGATCCGGGTCGAGGCGCGCGGCATGGCCCAGAAGGGACTGGTCGAGGGCTTCGACCGCCTGGCTGGACGGGTCGAGGCGCTGGGCCTGCTCTACCGCGCCCTGACCGAGGGCGACGCCGGCGACAGTATCGACCTGGGGGTCTATCTCAGCCAGATCGCCTCGGCGGTCATGCGGGCCCACGCTGTGGAGGGCATCCACCTGGACCTGCAGGTCGACACCTGGCCGGTGTCGGTGGACGTGGCCATGCCGGCCGGCCTCGTCGTCAACGAGGTGCTGACCAACGCTCTCAAACACGCCTTCGAGGGCCGGGAGGGCGGTCGGATCACCCTGCACAGCCTGGCCGACGCACGCGGCTGCACGGTGACCATCGCCGACGACGGCATCGGCCTGCCCGAAGGCGCGGTGTGGCCAAAGGCCGGTAAGCTGTCGGCCCTGATCGTCCAGTCGTTGCGCCAGAACGCCCGCGCCAGTATCGAGGTGGTCTCCAGTCCGGGACAGGGGATGAAGGTGGTGATCCAGTTCACCCGCTCCGACGCGGCGCCGGCCGTTTGAAGTCCGGCAAGGTCCGCTTCGCCGTCTATGGCGCGGTGCTGGCCCTGGCCGTCCTCGGCCTGGGCGGCTCACGCCCGCGCGTCGCGCCCGACCGGCCGGGACCGGACTTCGACGTGCTGGACTATGAGGTTGCTCTGACGCCGAACCTTGCGGACGGCAGCCTGGTCGGTAGCGAGCGGATCACCCTCGCCAGCCTGGACAATGGCCTGACCGAGGCCGCCTTCACTGGCAATGCTTTGACGGTCACCGCCGACGGCGACCTCGCCGCCTCGACCGAACGTCGGGGTGAATTCTGGGTCGTTCGGTTCCGGCATCCCCTGGCGAAGGGCAAGCGGGCGGTGCTGACTTTGAAATTCTCCGGCAAACCGGCGCGGGGGTGGGTGCTGGAGTCCAACCGTCTGCACACCGACTACTTCGCCTGCGACTGGATGATCTGCACCCAGGATCGGCCCGGCGACAAGGCGACCCTGACCCTGACGATCCGGACGCCGGGCGCGACCCTCGCCCCCGGGCGGATGACGGATCTGGCGGACGACGCCGAGACCTGGCGGCTGGACCGCCCAACTTCCAGCTACCTCTACGGCTTTGCCGCCGGCCGGTTCGACTACCACCGGGTGAAGGTCGGCGCGGCGAATATCGACACCTATGCCGACGAGAACGTGGCGCCCTACCGCGACCAGCCCACCGCGGTGGCCGACACACCGGCCATGCTGCGCTTCTTCCAGGACAAGGCGGGAGTCCCGCTCCCGGGCGGCCTCTACACCCAGCTGATCGTCGCCGGTTCGGCCGCCCAGGAGAGCGCCGACTATTCGACCCTGGGCTGGGACTCACTCTCCGCCGTGCTCAAGGACCCTCAGGAGGACTGGCTCGCCGCCCATGAGATGGCCCACCAGTGGTGGGGCAATCTGGTGACCTGCGCGAGCTGGGACGACTTCTGGCTCAACGAGGGGATCACCAGCTTCATGGTCGCCGCCTGGAAGGAGCACCGCTGGGGCCGGCCGGCCTATGACCGCGAGATGGCCCTGATGCGCGCCCGGGTCGCCAAGGCCAGGGCGGCGGGGATTGATGTCCCGCTGACCTTCCATGGCCCCTATCCGAGCCTCGGCCTCAAGCGGGCCATCGTCTACGGCAAGGGGGCGCTGTTCATGGACGCCCTGCGCACCGCGATGGGCGACGACGCCTTCTGGGCCGGCCTGAAACGCTACACCCGCGCCTATGCCGGCGGAGCGGCCGACAGCCACGACTTCCAGCGGGCCATGCAGGCCGAAGCGGACAAGCCGCTCCAGCCACTGTTCGACCAGTGGGTCTATTAGCTGGTAAAGGTCACCCGGGCGTCGACGATGAAGGTGTCGAGATAGGCCGGTGACTCGCCCGCCTTGCGGCCGGCCAGCGGGGCGGCGGTGGCGGTCAGGGTGATGCCGCCGGTGTCGCGCGCCGCGCTCCAGACCTTGTCCAGAGTCATGCGATGGCCCTGGCTGCCCATCACATGGCCCATGCCGACCATGTTGATGGTGTCGCGGAACAGCTCGCGCCCGCCGTTCTTGGCCGTGGCGACGATGTTGACCACCGAGGTCGCGGTCGGGTCGGGCGTGGCCTCGACATAGCCGATGGCCGTGGCGCTCATGCCCGCGGCGATGGCCGGCGAGATATCGATCTGGCCGGTGAAGGCGTCGATGCGCTTCATGGCCCAGGCATAGTCCTTGACCCGCTTGACCGTCGGGCCGCCGCCGCCGCCGTCCGGGCCGACCAGGAAGACCACGGGCGGGGTGGTGTCGACCGGATACATGTAGCCGAACGTGGCGGTGTCCAGGGTGGTGGCGGCATAGGCGGGCGTGACGGTCCGCCCATTGGTGTCGACGAAGCCGTCCAGAAGTTCGTTGCGCCAGGCCTGCGGATAGACTGAAGACGCGTTGCGGGCGTTCCAGACCGACCAGATGCGGTCGATATTGGCGTGGTGCAGCCAGAACAGCGGATCGTTCGGCGACAGGTCCAGCCGGCCCATATCGCCGCCCACGAAGCCGTGGATCATGTTGTGGCCGCTCCATTCGCAGGAGCCGGAATAGTAGCGGCTGGCCGCGACCGAGCCCGCGCGGGGACGGCCGAAGAAGGTGGCGAAGTTATCGGTGATCCGTCCGGTGTAGCGCTGGCCGGTGCTGGTCAGGAAGCCCTTGATGCTCTCGCCGCGCGCCGCCTCGCGGCTGGGATTGAGCAGCACCGGATCGTCGTAGAACAGGTCCGGCACGCGGTCGTCGTCCCAGTCCCAGTAGGGCATGGCGAAGTCGGCCTTGCCTGACAGCCGGGCGATCTGGCGCTCAAACCAGACCAGCTGCAGCCGGTGCCAGGGCAGGAAGCGCCACGAACCGTGGTGGCGATGGCTCATGTCGGCGTGCAGGGCCACCTGGGCGTCCCAGTAGCCCGAAGCCTTCATCAGGGGGATGGCCGTGCGGTAGGCGATGATGTCCGGATCGCGCCGGGTCAGGCTGGAGATCGGCTTGCGAATCCGGCGCGGACGGGTGGTGGTCGGCAGGGATGGCGTCGGCGTCGCGGCACCGGCGAGGTCAGGCGCCAGCCCGGCTGACAGTCCCAGGGCCGAAAGCCCCCCAAGCAACGCGCGACGATCAAAGGACATGGAATTGGCTCCCCTGCCGCCATTGGGGGCCCGCCTTCGCCGCTTGTCAAACGGGGTCGCGCGAGGGAGGAATTCGCACAAGCGCTATTAGACGAATTGCCTATCGATCCGGACATGACAACGCCCGGGAGCTTGCGGCTCCCGGGCGTTGCCGGCTTCAATTAACGCAGAAGCCTACTGGCCGCGACGATCGCGATCGGGGGAACGACGATCGTCAAGACGCAGAGTCGATGTCAGGCGATCCAGGCGGTCTTGGATGTAGGCGAGGCCACGGCGTGACAGCTGACCGTCACGGCGGCGCATTGAGGTGTCCTCGCGGCGGATGGCCGTGAGGGTGGCCAGCGCCTGGTTCGAGCGGGCGCGGGACATGGAGCCGCTGGCGGCCTCGGCCCGGATGCGCTGGGCCAGCCAGTCTTCACGGCCACGGGTATCGGCGTTGTCGCCGTTCCACATCGGGCTGCGCGTGGTCATGCCGCCGTTGGTGGAAATCCAGCGGCCGCCAGCGTCGTAGTAGCCCATGGTCTGGCCGGCGCGCCAACGACCGTTGCTGTCATAGTAGCCGGGCTGAGCGTCGGGGATCCAGACGCCGCGGGCATCGCGGTGGCCGGAAGCCTGGCCGCTGACCCAGCGGCCGTTGCTGTCATAGCTACCCGTGACCGGACCAGCGACCCAGCGACCACGGCTGTCGTAATAGCCCGTGGCGGCGCCCGAGACCCACTGGCCGTCCGAGGCGAAGTAGCCCGAGGCGGAGGCGGGAACCCAGCGGCCGTTGGTGTCGTAGTAGCCGGCGGCCTGACTGCTGGTCGTGGCGCTGACCCAGCGATTGTTGCTGTCATAGTAGCCGTTGGGCGTACCGCTGACCCAGGCGCCGTCACGGTCGTAGTAACCGGTGGCGACCCCGCGGCCGGCGGTCCCGGCATGCCACATGCCATCGCGGTCATAGTAGCCGTAGGCGTCGGCCCGGCGCATGTCGCCTTGCGAAGGCTGGCTGTCACTAGAGGTGAAAATCCAGCGGCCGCCCGCGTCATAGTAGCCCATGGTCTGGCCGGCGTGCCAGCGACCGTTGCTGTCATAGTAGCCGGGCTGAGCGTCGGGGATCCAGACGCCGCGGGCATCGCGGTGGCCGGAAGCCTGGCCGCTGACCCAGCGGCCGTTGCTGTCGTAGCCGCCCGTCACCGGACCGGCGACCCAGCGGCCACGGCTGTCATAGTAGCCCGTGGCGGCGCCAGAAACCCATTGGCCGTCCGAGGCGAAGTAGCCCGAGGCCGAAGCGGGAACCCAGCGGCCGTTGGTGTCGTAATAGCCCGCGGCCTGGCTGCTGGTCGTGGCGCTGACCCAGCGGCCGTTGGTGTCATAGTAGCCGTTGGGCGCACCGCTGACCCAGGCGCCGTCACGGTCGTAGTAGCCGGTGGCCGAGCCGCGGCCGGCGGTCCCGGCATGCCACATGCCGTCACGGTCATAGTAACCGTAGGCGTCGGCCCGGCGCATGTCGCCTTGCGAAGGCTGGCCGTTGTTCGAGATCTGCATCCAACGGCCTTGGGCGTCGTAGTAGCCGCCATCCGAGGCGTTCGCGACCCAGTAGCCGTCATTGCCGGCATAGCCCTGCGGCGCGCCGGAGACCCAGCGGCCGTCACGGTCGAAGTAGCCAGCGGCGCGGGTGGGCATGACAGCATTGGCGTGCCAGCGGCCGTCATTGTCGTAGTAGCCATAGGCCCGGGCGCAGTCGGTCTCGGTGGACTTGGCGATCTGGTTGCCCGCCACCGCGCCGACGACGGCGCCGATCACGGTGCCGGCGGTGCGATCATCCTTGCTGGCGACCTGGTTGCCGATCACGGCGCCGGCCAGACCGCCAACGACGGTCCCCGTGTTGCGGCGGTCCTGCTGCTGCTTTTCACAGCTGGTCTGGGCCATGGCGAGCGACGGAATAAGAGCCGCAGCGGCGATGCCGGCGACCCAAAGATGCTTACGCATGGTGGAAAAAGCTCCTGGACAGACAGTGTGTCATCCCTACAGACGACAAACGCGAGCCCGACGTGTTGGTTGCCGGACTCGCGCTTTATTTGTCTGTCAGCGACTGTTGCGCCTTAGACGTCGGCTATATTGACTTGCGACGACAGAGTTCGCGGCAGACCTAGCGCCGAGGGCCGCGATCACCACGATCCTGGCTCCAGCCGCCCTCGTTGTCGTAGCCGGGCGCGTTGTAGCCGTCAGAGCCGTAGCCGTCCTGACCATAGCCGCCTTGATCATAGCCGCTTTGACCATAACCACTGGGGCCGCGCGGACCGCGAACCTGATCCTTCAGTTGCTCGAGCCGGGCCTGCAGGTCCATGCGCTCGCGGCCGTCGAGAAAACCGCCGCTGTAGCGGTACTGCCGCTCCAGCCGGCGCAGGCCGCCGACCTGAGCGAAGAAGCGCTGGGCCTGGCGGGGCGACAGGCTGCCCTCGTCGACGCCATGGTTCACGCGCCGGGTCAGCCGCTCGAGCTGAGCGCTGAAATCGCCGCCCTGGCCTGAGCCGTAGCCGGGCCGGCCGTACCGGCCATTGCTGGAAACGCCACCGTCCTCGTCGTCATAGGACGGCGTTCCATAGCCGCCAGCGGGCGCGCCGTAGCCACCCTGGAGCTGAAAGGAGTCGGGGTAGGAAGGACTGGAATAGGATTGAGCCGCGGCCGGCAGGGCCCATGTCACACAAGAAGTGGCGACGACGGCGCTGGCCATCAGGCCCAGGACGAAGCGGTTCATAAAGAACTCCCGGTGTCCGGCAGCCACGGCGGCTTCGGAACAGGAGACACCTTGCGCCGCCTTCTGTGAGCGCTGTCTGAGGCAGTTGGTCAGCCGCCGTTCATCCGCCGCACGCCAGTCGGAACCGGCGCAGGGAGCGATCCATTGCGACGCGGGGCCATCCGGGCCACAAGGCGAACCTGCCGTTCCGGAGGCATGGACCGTTTCGATGACTGCGCCAGTTGACAAGTCCAGGCCGAAGAAGTCCCTGCCAGCCTGGCTACGCGCCCTTGGCCCCGGCATCATCACCGGCGCGGCCGATGACGACCCCTCCGGGATCGCTACCTACAGCCAGACCGGCGCCCAGTTCGGCTTTGGCCTGCTGTGGACAGCGCTCTACCAGCTGCCGCTGCTGATCGCGGTACAGGAGGCCTGCGCCCGCATCGGGGCGGTGACGGGCACGGGTCTGGCCGGGGTGATCAAGACCCACTATTCGCGCAACATCCTGACTGGCGTCGTGCTGCTGGTGGTTGGGGCCAACGTCGTCAACATCGGCGCCGATATCGGCGCGGTGGCCGCCGCCGCCCGGCTGGTGGTCGACGTGCCCTTCTGGAGCCTCGCCGTCGGCACGGCGGTGCTGGTGGTCGGCCTGGAGGTGTTCATCTCCTATCGCCAATACTCCCGGGTGCTGAAATGGCTGGCCCTGGCCCTGCTGGCCTATCCCGCCACGGCGCTGATCATCCACCTGCCCTGGGGTGAGATCCTGCGCGCCACCCTGATCCCGCATGTGACCTGGAGCTTCGACTTCCTGTTCATCATCACCGGCGTGTTCGGCACCACCATCTCGCCCTACATGTTCTTTTGGCAGGCCTCGCAGGAGGTCGAAGAGGAGCGGGCCCTGGGCATACCCATCGGGCGCAACGGCCTGCCCCGCCTGCCCAGCCGCTTCATGCGCAACCTGCGGATCGACACCGCCGTCGGCATGATCGCCGCCGAGCTCGCCCACTGGTTCATCGTCATCACCACCGCCTCGGTGCTGTTCACCCACGGCATCACCAACATCGAAACCGCCGCCGACGCCGCCAAGGCGCTGGAACCGCTGGTGCAGTCCTTCCCAAATGCCGGGCAGGTGGCGCGGGACATCTTCGCGGTCGGCATTATCGGCCTGGGCCTGCTGGGCATTCCCGTGCTGGCCGGAGCCGCCGCCTACGCCCTGGCCGAGGCCATGGGCTGGCGCGAGGGGCTGAACAAGAAGCTGCACGAGGCGCGGGGCTTCTACGGGGTGATCATCCTGGCCACCCTGGCGGGGCTGACTCTCAACTTCGTCGGCATCAATCCCATGAAGGCCCTGGTCTGGACCGCGGTGTTCAACGGCCTGGCGGCCGCGCCGCTGTTGTTCCTGGTGGCCAGGATCAATGGCAACAAGGCCATTCTGGGCAAGCATCGCGGCGGTCTGCTGTCCCGCGGCCTGGTCTGGGTGGCGTTCAGCTGCATGGCCGTGGCCGGCGTGGCGCTGATCGCTACGCTGCTGTTCCCCCGCTGAGTCCCACTTGGCGCAGGCGGCGCGCCACCCGGTCGACGAACAGCTTCACCTTCGGCGCCATCAGCCGGTTGGAGGGGTAGACCGCATAGATGCCGCGATCCTGTCCGCGCCAGTCGGGCAGCATATTGACCAGCGCGTCGGACGCCAGGTCGTCGGCCACCACCCAGGACGGCAGCGCGGTCAGCCCCACCCCATCCAGGGCCGCGCCGCGCAGGGTCTCGGTGGAATCGGTGAACAGGGCCGGCGCGACCGGGGTGACCAGCATCTCGCCGCCCGGTCCTTCCAGCCGCCACTCCCGGCTCCAGAATAGCGGCGTGTAGCCGATGATCCGGTGGCCGGCGGCGTCGCTCGGATGGCTCAGCCCGCCCCGCTCGGCCACATAGGCCGGCGAGCCGACGATGATCACCCTGGAGCTGCCCAGCCGCCGGACCACCAGGTTGTCGGCCGGCGCCTCGGCCACGCGAATGGCGACATCGACCCCCGCCTCGATCAGATCGACATAGGTCACCGCCTCGACCAGCTCGATGGAGAGGTCCGGCCAGGTCGCCAGCAGCTCCTTGAGCAGGCCTGTCAGGTGCAGGCGGCTGAAGATTTCCGGGGCCGCCACCCTCAGCCGGCCAACCGGTTCGGCCTGGCGGGCGCGGGCCTCGGCTTCGGCGAGCAGCGCCGCCTCGAGCGCCTGGCGGGCATGGGCGTAATAGGCCTGGCCGGCCTCGGTCGGAGCCAGCCGGCGCGTCGTGCGGTCGAGCAGCCGGGCTCCCAGGCGGATCTCGAGCCGTCGGACGCTGTCGCTGACCGCCGACTTGGTCAGCCCCAGCTCAGTCGCCGCCCTGGTGAAGCTGCCGGCCTCCACCACCCGGGCGAACACCGCCATGCCGTCGAAAGGGTTCATGCCCCGATTGTTGGCCCAGGCCGAACAGTCTGTCCAGGGCGCCGGTCTGTCGAACGATACCGGGTTTTTGTATCGATCGGGGGTCATCAAAACAGGAGACAGACATGACCCCCGAACCCACCGCCATCCAGATCGTCGGCCCCGCCGGCGGCGAGACCGTCACCGTGCTGGGCTCGCCCGTGCGCATTCTCACGGCGGGCGATCCGAGCCAGATGTTCTTCGCCGACCACCCCGTCCCGGTCGGCCACGTCGTGCCGCTGCATGTCCACTGCGAGCAGGACGAACTGTTCTACATCCTGGACGGTGAGCTGACCCTGGACAGCCTGGCCGGATCGATGACCGCCGGGCCCGGCGCCTTTGTCCACATCCCGCGCGGCGCGGTCCATGGCTTTCGCAATGTCGGGGACCGGCCGGTCTCGATGGTTGTCGCCGTGACCCCGGGCGGACGGTTGGAAGCCATGTTCCGCGACCTCGACGCCGCCGAGACCGAGGGACGGCTGACCCCAGAGGCCATGGCGGACATTACAGCCCGCCACGACACGATGATGCTGGCGGCCTGACGAACGAAGGCGCGGGCGTCAGGAGAGCTTGTAGATCAGCTCCAGCGCCCGCTGCCGCGTCAGGTCCCGGGCAGGGTCGGCGAGCTCGGCCAGCACCGAGGCCAGCCGGCCCTTCGTGTCGTCCTCGGTCTGAGGGGCGATCTCGCCGCGTGCAGCCCGACCGGCCCAGACGGTCACGCTCTCCAAAGTCGTCACCCCCTTGCGCAGATCGTCGAGCACCCAGATGGCGTCATCGGCGTCCAGGACCTGCTTCACGAACATCGGCCAGACCTGACGGGCGGCCTGGCGATGTTCGATCTCGGCGAGCAGAACGATCGCGTCCTCATCGCCCATCCGCGCCGCGCGCCGCATCCAGCTCAGATAGCGGCGGCGATTGCCCTGCTGGCGATAGACCATGGCCAGGTTCCAGGCGCCGGACGGATCGCCGGCACGCAGCATCCGCCGGTACCACAGCACGCCTTCGGCCCAGTCGTCGCCGCCCTTGTCGGTCAGCAGCCGAGGCAGGTTCGCCGAGATGTCGCCCATGGCCGCCGCCCGGCGATAGAGGGCTATGGCCTCGTCCAGTCGGCCCTCCTCTTCCAGGTCAAAGGCCTTGAGCTGCAGATAGAAGGCGGTGTGGAAGTCGTAGCCCTGGCGGCGGCTCATAGGCCCAGCCGCTTGAGCGGGTCGCCCACCAGGCCCGCCACCATCGCCGCCAGCAGAGGTGGGGCGGGCCAGAGACGCGACAGGGGACCGGCAACCCTGTCGCGCAGCAGCGGAATCAGCCTGCCGTCGGACTGATAGACCGGCGTGAACAGCCAGCTCATCAACTGGTAGAGCCGCACATGCCCCCGGCGCAGCCGCACGGCCCGTTCGAGCCCCTCGGCCAGGCCGCCTGGGCCGCGCAGGGCCAAAGCGAGGGCGTAGGCGTCCAGCAGGGCCATGTTGGCGCCCTGCCCCAGCTGCGGGCTGGTCGAGTGCCAGGAATCGCCAATGCGGATCAGGCCGGCCTGGACCGGCGCCGGGTCGGTGCGGTGGGCATAGCGCGCGAAGGTCAGCTGTTCGGGCGCGTGAATCTGTTCCAGCAGTGGCGCGGTCTGGGGCCAGAGCGCCAGCACCTGGGCCTTCCAGGCCTTCAGCCCAGCCGCCCGCCAGGCCTCCAGCGCATCCTGCCGCAGCGACCAGAAGAAGGCGGCCTGTGGCCTCAAGGCGCCAGGCGGTGTCCCGATCGGCAACACCCCGGCCATGACGCTGGCGGCGCGGTAGCGCTGTTGCAGGGCGGCGGGCTCGAACCCGGCCTCCTCCGGCCAGTCGAGGCTTGCCCAGAGCGCGCCATAGGCCAGCGGCCTGCCCGTCGCCGGCGCCAGGGCCGACTGAGCGAGGGCCGACTGGGCGCCCAGCGCATCAATGACCAGATCGAACGGTCCGGCCCGGGCGCCGCCCTCGAAGCTCAGCGTCCGCCGCTCGCCGTCGGAAACGCCAGTCAGGATGCGGCCCGTCTCGATGGGAATGCCCTCGGCCCGCACCGCGGCGTAAAGGGTTGAAAACAAGGTGGCGCGGTGAATGCCCACGCCGTGGCCGCTGGCCAGGGCCGCGTAGCGCACGTCCAGCACGGTGGAGCCGTTGGAAACGCCGTATAGCCGGTCGATGCGGGCCCCGCTGGCCGCCACTTCATCCTTCAGGCCCAGGGCCGCCAGCACCGCCAGGCCGGTCGGTTGCAGGATGATGCCCGATCCCACCGGCCGGGGCGTGTCGAATCGCTCGAAGATAACCACCCTGTGGCCGTCGCGATGCAGCAGCAGCGCCGCAGCCATGCCGGCCGGTCCGCAGCCGGCGATCGCGATATCCAGAGGCCCCATGCCCCGTCTGTAGCGGCGCTTCGGCGGCTGATCCAGCGCTGGGCGATTGACGCAGGTCCGCAGTCCCCTAGGGTCTGGTCGACCAAGCCCCCGGAATCAGCCCCTTGCACATCGACGACGCCCTGCGCGCCCGCCGCTCGATCCGCGCCTTCAAGCCCGATCCCGTGCCGCTCGAGCTGGTGCGGGAAATTCTTGAGGCCGCCACCCTCTCGCCTTCAGGCACCAACATCCAGCCCTGGAAGGTCCATGTGGCGGCCGGCGAGGTGCGCGCACGCCTCGAGGCCGAGGTGCTGGCCCACCGCGAGACCGATCCGCACGATAAGACGTCCGAGTTCCCGCGCAGCTCCAAGCGCAAGGAGCCCTACACCACCCGCATGCGCACCCTGGGCAAGGCCATGTACGGGCTTCTGGAAATTCCCAAGGGCGACTCGGCGGCGAACTGGCGCCAGTGGGGCCGCAACTACCAGTTCTTCGACGCGCCGGTCGGGCTGATCTTCACCCTCGACAAGGACCTGGACGCCATGAGCTTCATCGACCTGGGCATCTTCGCCCAGTCGCTGATGCTGGCAGCCAGCGCCCGGGGCCTGGGCACCTGCGCCCAGGGGGCCTGGAACAACTATTGGTCGGTGACCCGCCGGGTGCTGAACATTCCCGAGGACGAGTACATCGTATTCGGCATGTCGCTGGGCTACGCGGATGAGACAGCGCCGGTGAACACCCTGGTGGCCGAGCGCGAGCCGCTCGACAGCTTCGCCACCTTCCAGGGCTTCTGAGCTTCAGCGTACGGGCCGGGTCCCGCCGATCAGCGGCATCAGCGCGAAAAAGACCTGCCCGGCCAGGCCTAGCAGGCCCGGCAGACTGGTCCAGTGGCGCATCAGCTCCACGGGCCGAGCGCCGGGCGCCAGCAGGGCCAGGCCATACTCGACCGCCAGCACCAGGAGCATCGCGCAGGCCGCCATGGCCGCCCGGGTCGCCAGACCTCCGGCCAGACGGCGGATCAGCCGCCGGCTGAGAAACCAGGCCAGGGTCAGAATGACCGGCAACTCCAGCAGCACCGCCCGGGTCTCTCCCAGGCGGGGAACGACCACCAGCACCCGCAACACGCCCAACGCAAAGCCAGCGCCGAATACGACGGCGAAATAGATCAGGCCCAGGCGCAGCCCTTCGCGCAGGGGGGACTCGCCGACGGCGGCCCGGCCGCAGTTCAAGGCTGGATCGGGGGGTGGTCAGGCAGACGGGCGGTGGCGCTCCAGGTCGATGTCTTTTCATTCCAGCAGGCGACGCCGGTGAACGAGCGCTCGTCCTGCGGCGTGAAGACGAAGTGCTCGGAATAGCCCCGGCAGATCAGGTCGCCGTTGCGGAACAGGCCAACGTCGGGGGTTATCTCGCCCCGGATGCGGGTGCGGAAATTGCGCCAGCCCACCGGCGTGCCGCCCGGCGTCAGCCACAGGGCGGTGCCTGCCGCCTCGTCATGCCGCTCGCGGTCGGTGGCGGGCAGTTTGCGAGCCAACTGTGTTTCGGCCAGCGCGCCCACGGCGCTGCCCAGAGCCCGCTCGACACGGCGCACAGCGCCGCCGTTCGCCAGCTTGGGACCGACGACGCCGCTGAAGGTTCCCTGGACGAACATCTCGATGGGTTCGACAGCGACCGCCGCGCCGGCGGCCAGCAGCAGGGTCAGGCCAACGACGGCAGGCAAGGCGTAACGGATCATGACGGGTGGTTCCAAGTTGGCTCCCATGTCGGGATGCCGACTACAACGCGCGGGAGGGGATAACGCCTTGATCTGGCTCATGCCGCGCTTGGGGACCGAGCCGGACAGCCGTTTGCCCGCATCCAGCCCTTGAGGAAGCCGCGCCGGACCATGCCGGCCAGCACGGCCTGGACGCGCACCCGCTCGCGGGTTTCGGCCCCGCTCATCTTGCGGATCAGGCCGCGATAGGGCAGCGCCACGACGCCCTTGAGGGCATCGATCAGCAGGGCGCTTCCGGCGCCGGGCCGCTTGGCCGGAACCTCGTCGACGTCGGGCCCCAGCACCGCGCTCAAGCGGTCCACTGCCGCCGCCGCCTTGGCGCAGTCGAGACCGCTGGTCAGGTCGTAGGGCGCGGCGGCCGCCTCGACCAGCACCGTGGGGCTGAGCTGGCGCATCAGGTCCAGATCGGTCAGCGGCTGGGTCACCGCGCCCTCAAAGCCGGCCCGGGTCCCGGACGACGGACGCTCGCCGGTGGTGGCGCAGGCGGCCAGGCTCAGCGTCGCCAGCGCGACGGCGGCCAGCCCGGTCACGCGCGGTCGGATCCGGAGTTCGCGGCTTGAATTCATGGCCCCAGTCTGGGGCTATCGCCCGACGCCCGCCTTGATGCGGGTCAACCGCGCCCGGCCGTTATTTTATATCAAGGCGCGGGATGGATTGAGGCGTAGGCTCTGGCCATGGCCTCCGACCCCAATCGACCCCGCCTGTCACCCAAGGCGATCGCGGCGGCCGAATGGAGCCGTCCGGTCGCGGCGCTGCTCGACGAACTGGCCGGCGCCCCCACCGGGCTGGCCGCCGGCGAGGCGGCGATGCGCCTGCGTCGCGACGGCCCCAACCTGGTGGCCGAGGAGGCTCGCTTCTCGGCCCTGGCCCTGCTGCTGCGGCAGTTCCGCAGCCCCCTGGTGCTGATCCTGGTGTTCGCCGCCGGGGTGGCGGGCGTGGTGCAGGAATGGCTGGAGGCAGGGATCATCCTGGCCATCGTGCTGGGCAGCACCCTGCTGGGCTTTGTCCAGGAGTGGCGCGCCTCCTCGGCCATCGCCGGCCTGCGCCAGCGTCTGGCCCTCAGCGCCCGGGTCCTGCGCGACGGCCAGTTCATCCCCCTGCCGTTCGCCGACATCGTGGCGGGCGACGTGGTGGCCCTGAGCGCCGGGGCGATCGTTCCCGCCGACGCGGTGGTGCTGGAGGCCCAGGACCTGCTGGTCAGCGAGGCGGCCCTGACCGGGGAATCCTTCCCGGTCGAGAAACGCCCCGACGTTCTGCCTGTCGCCACCCCGGTCGCCGGCCGCAGCAACATGGTCTTCCTGGGCACCTCGGTGCGCAGCGGCACGGCCAGGGTGCTGGTCACCCGCACCGGCCGCGCCACCCAGTTCGGCGCCGTGGCGGCCCGGCTCAAGGCCCGGCCCGAGGAAAGCGATTTCGCCCGCGGCATCCGCCGGTTCGGCGCCATGCTGATCCGGGTGATGATCGCGGTGGTGCTGTTCGTGCTGATCATCAACCAGCTCATGGGCCGGCCCTTCATCGACAGCCTGCTGTTCGCGGTGGCCCTGGGCGTGGGCCTGTCGCCCGAGCTGCTGCCGGCCATCGTCAGCGTCACCCTGTCGGCAGGGGCGCGGCGGCTGGCCGCCAAGGGGGTGCTGGTCCGCCGGCTGGAGGCGATCGAGAACCTGGGCGGCATGACGGTGCTGTGCACCGACAAGACCGGCACCCTGACCGAGGGCGACATCCGCCTGCACGAGATGGTCGATGTCTCGGGCGCACCTTCCGCCGAGGTAGGTCAGCTGGCCTTCCTCAACGCCGCTTTCGAGACCGGCATCGACAATCCGCTCGACAAGGCCATCCTGGCGGACGGCGCGGCGCGCGGTCTGAGCACGGTCGGCTGGCTGAAGACCGACGAGATACCCTACGACTTCAGCCGCAAATGTCTGACCATCGCGGTGCAGTCGCCGGGCGAGACCGGGACCCGCCTGCTGATCACCAAGGGCGCGGTCGCCAATGTGCTGACCCGCTGCGCGACCGTGATGACCGCCAAGGGTGAAGCGCCACTCGACGCCGCCGAGCGCGCCCGGGCCGAGACCTACCTGCAGCAGCGCGGCGAGGAAGGCTTCCGGGTCCTGGCGTTGGCCACCCGGCGCCTGGCCAGCCGCGACGACTATGTCATGGCCGACGAAGCCGCCATGTGCTTGCGCGGCTTCCTGGTCTTCATGGACCCGCCCAAGCCGGAGGCCATGGTCGCCCTGCGCAGCCTGGCGGCCCTGGGCGTGGCGGTAAAGGTGGTCAGCGGCGACAATCGCCACGTGGTCGCCTATGTCGCCCGCACCCTCGGCCTGGACATGTCGCAGGCCGTGGTCACCGGCGAGACCCTGGCCAAGCTCAAGGACGAGGCGCTCTGGCATCTGGTTGACCACGCCAGCCTGTTCGCCGAGGTCGATCCGCAGCAGAAGGAGCGGATCATCCGCGCCCTGCAGCGCACCGGCCACTCGGTCGGCTACCTGGGTGACGGCATCAACGACGCCCCGGCCCTCTACGCCGCCGATGTCGGCATATCGGTCGAGGAGGCGGTCGACGTGGCCCGCGAGAGCGCCGACGTGGTGCTGCTCAGCCGCGACCTGGACGTCCTGCGCCACGGGGTTGAAGGCGGCCGGCGGACCTTCGCCAACACCCTGAAATACATCTCGATCACCATCAGCGCCAACTTCGGCAACATGGTCAGCATGGCCCTGGCCGCGCCGTTCCTGCCCTTCCTGCCGATGGCCGCCAAGCAGATCCTGCTCAACAACTTCCTCTCGGACCTGCCGGCCATCACCCTGGCGTCCGACACGGTCGAGCCCGAAGAGATTGCCGGGGCCCGGCGGCTGGGCATCCCCGACATCCAGAAGTTCATGATCGTCTTCGGCCTGATCAGCTCGGCCTTCGACCTGATCACCTTCGCCCTGCTGCTCAAGGTCTTCCACGTCCATGAGGCGGTGTTCCAGACCGCCTGGTTCGTGGTCTCACTGCTGACCGAGCTGGCCGTGCTGCTGGTGCTGCGCACCCGCCGGCCGGCCTGGAAGAGCCGCCCCGGCAAGCTGCTGCTGGGGTCCACCCTGGCCGTCGCCGCCCTGGCCCTGGCCAGCCCCTATCTGGGCCCGGTGTCAGCCCTGGTCTCGCTGACCCCGCTGTCGCCCGCCCTGCTCGCGGCCCTCTGCCTGACCGTCCTGGCCTATATCGCCGCCACCGAGGCGGCCAAGCTGCTGCTGTTCCGCCCGGTTGACCCGCATCAAGGCGCGCCGGCCGCCAAGGGTGTCGGTAGATCCACAGGGCCCTAGGCTCTTTCCCCAACAAAAGGCGCTTCTCATGAACCGACTGGCAGGCAAGGTCGCCATCATCACCGGCGCGGCGCTGGGGCTGGGCAAGGCCACGGCGATCCGCATGGCGGAAGAGGGCGCGTCGGTCGCCATCCTCGATGTGCTGGATGAGGCCGGCGAAGCGCTCGCCAAGCAGATCGGCGACAAGGCCCGCTACTGGCGCTGCGACGTGACGAAGGAAGCCGACGTCCACCGGGTCATCGACGAGGCCGCCGCCCACTTCGGCCGGCTGGACATCATGGTCAACAACGCCGGCGTCTCGGGGGCCAGCAAGCCCACCCACGAGATCACCGAGGCCGAGTGGGACTTCGTGCAGGCGGTCAACGTCAAGGGCGTGTTCTTCTGCACCAAGCACGCCATCCCCCACCTCAAGGCGGCCGGGGCCGGAAGCATCATCAACCTCAGCTCGATCTACGGCCTGGTTGGGGCCGCCGACGCCCCGCCCTATCACGCCTCCAAGGGCGCGGTGCGACTGATGAGCAAGACCGACGCCATGATCTACGCGCCGGACAAGATCAGGGTGAATTCCATCCATCCCGGCTTCATCTGGACCCCCATGGTCGAGCACTTCACCGAGGGTTCCGAAGACGCCGAGGCGACCCGCGCGGCGGTGGCCGCCCTGCACCCGCTGGGTCACATTGGCGAGGCGGACGATATCGCCTGGGCGGCGGTCTATCTGGCCTCGGACGAGGCCAAGTTCGTCACCGGCAGCGAACTGGTGGTAGATGGCGGCTACACGGCCCACTGAGCGCGGTTGGCCGGGAGCCTCCTGACATGTGCTTTTCCCCCGAGGCGAGTTTCGCCACCGCCGCGGTGACCGGCGCGATCGGCGTCGTCTGCCTGCTGCGGACCCGCCGGGTCAGCGAGCTGCCCCTGGCGGCAGCGCCGCTGGTTTTCGCCGCCCAGCAGGCCATCGAAGGCCTGCTGTGGCTCAATCTGCCGTCCGCGCCGGGCGGCGGCGCTTCGGGCGCGCTGGTCATCGCCTTCCTGTTCATGGCCGAGGTCTTCTGGCCGACCTATGCGCCACTGGCCGCCTGGCTGGCCGAGCCCGACGCCAAGCGGCGGGCCCTGATGGCGCCGCTGATATTACTGGGCGTCGGCGTCTCGGCCATGCTGCTCTGGTATCTCGGCGCTCAGCCGCACGGGGCGCGGATCGTTGCGGGCCACATCCTCTATTGGACAGAGCCCAAGCACTCGACCCTCATCGCCCTGGCCTATCTGGCCGCCGTGATCCTGCCGCTGCTGATCTCGTCGCAGCGGGCGGTCTTCGCCTTCGGGCTTGTCGTGCTGGTCGGCGCCGCCAGCGCCTACATCGCCTACCGCACGGCCGGCGAGTCGGTCTGGTGTTACTTCGCGGCGACCGGCAGCGCCGTGCTGCTCTTCCACTTCGAGTGGGCGCGGCGCCGGGCCGGGCTCGCCGTCGCCGCCTGAGCTAGAGTGGCGTCCGCGTTTCCCAGGCCAGCCAAACCGCGATCGCCGCCAGGCCCAGAGCGAAGCCTTTGCGGACGACCGCGCTATCAACGGTCCAGGCGCTGAACGCCGGACGCGCGCCGGCGGCGACCAGCACGATGGTCGTATGGACGACGACCGCGACGAACAGGTGCAGCGACCCCAGCAGCAGAGCCTGCGGCGCGAACGGCAGGTGCGGGTCGGTAAAGCCCGGCAGCAGAGCCAGGTAGAAGACCGCCGCTTTGGGATTGAGCAGGTTGGCGGCCAGACCGCGCCCGGCCAGCCGCCAGAACTGCGGCGGCTCGGTCGCCAGCTCGGCCACGGCGCCGTCCTCGCCCCGCCAAGCGTCCCAGGCCAGCCAAAGCAGATAGGCGACCCCGGCCCAGCGAAGGATACGAAGCGTCCATGGCCAGGCTGTCGCGACCTGGGCCAGTCCTCCCACCGCCGCCACCATGTAGGCCGCAAGGCCGAGGGTCACCCCGACCACCACGGCCAGGCCGGCGCGACGGCCCCAGCGGGCGGCCACCAGGGCCAGATAGCCCATGTTCGGGCCAGGGGTCAGCTCAGAGAGCGCGGCCGCCAGCAGGAATGGAGCCAGCAGGGTCCAGGTCATTGTCCCACGTCAGTGGGCGATCAGCAGGTCACAGCCATGGGCCTCGCGCAGCAAGCTCTGGGTCACGCCACCCAGGAAGGTCTCCCTTAGCCGCGAATGGCCAAAGGCGCCGCTGACCAGCAGGCTCACCGACAGCTCCCGTGACAGGGTGATCAGGTCTTCCGCCGGACGATGACTCTGGCGGCGCCAGAGGCTGACCTCATGGACGCCGGCGCGGCGCAGATAGGCCGCCAGTTGGCTGGCGTCGGGGCGGTCCGATTCCAGGGCCTCGCCCTCGATCGACTGGGCGACGATCACCCGTGACGCCAGAGTCAGCAGCGGCATCGCCGCCCTGACCGCCCGGCCAGCCTCCAGGGTGCCATTCCAGGCCACGATGGCCGCGCCAGTGTCGGCCGCCTGGCCCTGGCGGGCGATCAGCACGGGTGTCCGCGCCTCCATCAAGGCCTGGCCGAGCAGGCCGGTCCAGGGGCCTTCGCCCTCCACGGCTGATTGGCCGATGACGGTCAGGTCGGCCAGAGGGCATTCCCGGCTAAGCGCTTCCCAGGGCAGGATTCCGGCCTCGGCCATCTGGGCGCGCTTGCCGGTCTCGCCCTCTCCGAAGTCCAGGCCCTTGTCGGCCGCCATGGCCTGAACCCGGGCCTGGGTGGCGGCGACGAATTCGGCCTGGGTGCGGACCATGATCTCGGCCAGCTCTCCAGAGACCATCGAGCCGCTGAAATCCCCGACCCAGGCGGAGGCGGCGATGTAGGGGGCGGCCGGCAGCACCCGCAGCACCGCGCCGTGCCGGGCGGCCAGCGCTCCGCCCAACTCGATGGCCAGAGCGTCGTCGTGCGCGCCGGTCGCCAGGGTCAGAAGGCTTGCGTAGGTCATGGCGTCTCTCCAGGTCTGGCCCCATTCTGGGGAGCGCGGGCCGGGTTGGCCTTGATCTCGCTCAACGGCCGCTTGCTCCTCGAAAGCGACTGCGGGACATTGACCGCATGCGGCCAACAGAGCCGCGAGGCGGGGACGAAGCGATGAAACGCGGGTGGCTGTTCGTACTGGGCCTGCTGTTGGTGTTCGGCGGCGGTTACCTGGCCAGCCGGGTGCAGACGGCAGGCGGCATCACGGTCACGGACATCGCAGTTCCGGGCGCCGACGGCGTCACCTTGCGGGCCCTGCTCTATGTTCCCAAGACCGCCACGGCCGCCAAGCCGGCGCCGGGCATCCTGGCCGTGCACGGCTACATTAATTCCAGAGAGACCCAGGACGGCTTCGCCATCGAGTTCGCCCGGCGCGGCTATGTCGTGCTGGCTCTGGACCAGACCGGCCATGGCGCCAGCGGCGGGGCGGCGTTCAGCCAGGGGTTCGGCGGACCGGCGGGGCTGGCCTATCTGCGGTCCCTGCCGATGGTCGATAAGGCTAATATCGGGCTGGAAGGCCACAGCATGGGCGGTTGGACGGTGCTGGCCGCCGCCGCGGCCATGTCGGCCGACTACAAGGCGGTGGTGCTGGAAGGTTCCTCGACCGGCAAGCCCTTCGCCGCCGAGGGCACGCCCTTCTGGCCGCGCAATCTGGCGGTAGTCTACAGCCGCTATGACGAGTTTTCGAAGCTGATGTGGGGCGTCCCCAAGGCCGTCGACGCAGCCGGCGGCGACAAACTCAAGGCGGTGTTCGGCACGCCCAGCCCCGTGCTGCCCGGCCGGGTCTATGGCGACCTCAGCCTGGGAACCGGCCGTGTCTTCTGGCAGCCGGCGACCACCCATCCGGGCGACCACATCTCGCGGGAGGCCATCGGCCGCGCCACCGACTGGTTCGCCCAGACCCTCGAAGGCGGTACGCCGCGTCCGGCGAGCGACCAGATCTGGATGTGGAAGGAACTGGGCACGGCCCTGGCGCTGGGCGGCTTCGTGACCCTGATGCTGGGGGCGTTCGAACTGCTGCTGGGCCTTCCAATCTTCGCGGGCCTGCGCCACACAGGCCATGCGACGGTGGCGGCCCGTGATGTCCGTTGGCGGAAGAACGTGGTCCTCACCGCCCTCTTCCCCGTCGCCACCTACCTCCCGCTGTTCCTGTTCGGAGCCCTGGCCCTGCCGCCCAATGCGCTGCTGCGTCAGGGGATCACCAACCAGCTTCTGGTCTGGGCTCTGGTCAGCGCCGCCATCAGCCTGCTGCTGGGTCTCCTGCTAAGGGCTGAAAAGCCAAGGTTCGACACCCGCTGGCCGGCCTCGATCGCCATCGCCGTGCTCAGCGTCGCCATCGGCTACGCCGCCCTGCTGGTCAGTGAGAAGCTGTTCCTGACCGACTTCCGCCTCTGGGTCGTCGCCGTCCGGCCGCTGACGGCCGACCAGTGGAAATCCTTCGCGGTCTATGTCCTGCCCTTCACCGCCTTCTTCCTGGTGACGCTGCGCGCCTTCTGCGCCCGCGTGCCGGTGCAGGGCGACAGCTGGCTGCAGAGCTACGGCTGGGCCAAGTGGACGATGGGCGGCGGGTTCGCGCTGTTCCTGTTGATCGCCTATGGCGGCCTCTTCCTGACCGGGTCCCTGCCACCCGGCTTCGACCCTCTGGCCAGCATCATCGCCATGCAGTTCTGGCCGCTGCTGGCCACCGTCGGCGTGGTGGCGATGTTCACCTGGCGGCGGACCAACAGCTATGTCCCCGGCGCCATCCTCTGCGGGTTGGCGGTGACCTGGTACATCGTGGCGGGAACGGCGACGCACGTGGTTTGAGTGGGGCCTCTCCTCATTCATCGACCGTCATCCTAGGCCTTGTGCCTAGGATTCCGCGTTCCGCTTGCTGCAAACCCTTGAAAATAAAGCTGAACCGTCACGGCTCGACGGCCTTCCGCCCGTGCGGCTGACGGCGGGATCCTAGGCACAAGGCCTAGGATGACGGTGAGAGGGGCTGAAAGACCAAGCCCATCCTTCCAAAATTCTCCTTGCTGTGCGCCGCATACTGTGTGACACACACCATACGCCACACAGGTAATCCCGTGCCAACCGACGTCTTCGAGAATCTGAAACAGGAACTGCGCCGCGGCGCCCTGACCCTGGCGGTGCTGAGCCAGCTTCGGGTCGAGCGCTACGGCTACACCCTGCGCGTCGCCCTCAGCGACCTGGGCCTGGAGATCGAAGAAGGCACCCTCTACCCGCTGCTGCGCCGCCTGGAGAGCCAGGGGCTGCTGGTCAGCGAGTGGCGTGAGGAAGACCGGCGCAACAAGCGCTTCTACCGCCTCTCGACCGAGGGCGTGGCCACCCTGGACCGCCTGCTCGCCGAGTGGCGGTCGATCAACTCATCCCTGGAGCGGACGCTGTGAGCGACAAGACCCGCGCGCTGACCGAGCGCTATCTCAATTCCGTCAAGCAGATGCTGCCCAGCGCCCAGCAGGCCGACATCATCGCCGAATTGCGGGACGCCATCGAGGCTCGCATCGAGGACCGCGAGTCAGAACTGGGCCGGCCGCTGAAGCCGGTCGAGGTCGAGGCCATCCTCAAGAGCTTCGGCCACCCGATCATCGTCGCCGGCCGCTACGGCCCCCAGCGCACCCTGATCGGCCCGACCATGTTCCCGATCTGGTGGCTGTCCTTGCGGGTCTGTCTGGCCATCGCCACGGTGGTCTACCTGGCCAATTTCGTGGTCGGCATCGTCGAGCATGGCGGGCTGCCGGACGGCCTCTCCGTCGCGCCGCGGGTCTGGGCGCACTATTTCCAGACCATCATCTTCATCGTCGGCGTGGTGACGATCGGCGTCATCTTCATCGAGCGCCTCAAGCCCGGCCCCTTCGAGAAATGGTCGCTGAACGACCTCTCGCCCGTCCGTTTCAAGGCGGCCGGCCGGCTCGAGGTCGGGGCGGCGCTGTTCTTCGAGATCCTGGGCCTGATCTTCTGGCTGCTGGTCCCCTTCTACTGGCAGCGGATTGCCGGCCTGATCGAGAGCCAGTCGGACGTTCATATCATCCTGATGCAGCCGGCGCCGATCTGGTGGCCGACGCTCTGGGCCATCATCACCGGCATCGCCGCCCTGCAGGTCGTATCCCGCGTCGTGCAATTCGTCTGGCCGGACCGCCCGGTCCGCAACGCCGTAGCCCACCTGGCGCTGAACCTGGCCGGGCTGGTCTTCGCCGGGGTCGCGCTTTCGGCCCTGCCGCTCTTCCAGCTGGCGACGGAACTGCCGGAGAAGCTCCAGCACGCCATGAGCCTGGTCAACATGATCATCCAGCTGTCGCTGTGGGTGATGGTGGCCGTCAACATCGCCAAGGCGGTGGGCAACCTGATCCAGATCGCCCGCGGCCTCAGCCCAGGCGGTAGCCCACGCCCGGCTCGGTGAGGATGATGGCGGGCCTTGCGGGGTCCGCCTCCAGCTTCTGGCGCAGCTGGCCCACGAAGACGCGCAGATATTGCACGTCCTCGACATGGGCCGGGCCCCAGACGGCGGTCAGCAGCTGGCGATGGGTGGCCACCTTGCCGCCGCCCTCGGCCAACTGGGCCAGCAGGTCGAACTCTTTTGGCGACAGGCGGACCGCCTCGCCGGAACGGCTGATGCGGCGGTTGACCAGATCGATCTCCACGTCACCGACCGTGACCACCGGCTGTGCCCCGTCGCGGATCAGCCGGTGGCGAAGGGCCACCCGCAGCCGCGCCAGCAGCTCGCCCACCCCGAACGGCTTTTCCACGTAGTCGTCGGCCCCGGCGTCGAGCGAATCGATCTTCTCGGTCTCCCGGTCCCTGGCCGACAGGATGATCACCGGGCCGTCATAGAAGGCCCGCGCCTTCATCAGCGCCTCCTTGCCGTCCATGTCGGGCAGGCCCAGATCCAGCACCACCGCGTCCGGCGGCTTGCGCGCGATCTCACGCAGCCCCTCGGCGGCCGTGTCGGCGCGCACATGCTCGTAGCCGGCCGCATCCAGGGCCGGACCCAGGAAACGATGGATCTGCGGCTCGTCGTCAACGACCAGGATGCGGGGGCGGTGGGCGGTCATGAGCGCAACCTCATAACATATGCCCCGGCGTCTCGATCTCCTTCTTCAGGCTGATCAGGATGCGGGTGCCCCGGCCGTCATGGATGGGGCTGGCGGCGGCGATGCGGCCGCCCATGGCCTCGACGAAGCCCTTGGCGATGGCCAGGCCAAGGCCCGCCCCCTTGCCGCGGTCGGAAGGTTCCTCAAGCCGCCGGAAGCGTTCGAACACCTGCTCCAGCTCGCCCGTCGGGATGCCCCGGCCCTCGTCCTCGATGGAGACCACGACATTGCCCCGGTCCTCGTAGGCGGCCGTCTCGATGGCCGAGCCGTCCGGGCTGTAGGCGATGGCGTTTTCCAGGATGTTGACCAGAGCCTGTTCCAGCAGCGAGGCGTCGGCCTTGACCATGCTGAGTTCCGCCGGGAAGTCGGTGTCCAGGCGGCGGGTCTCCAGCCGGGGCGAAACCCGGGCGATGGCGGCGGCCAGCACATCGCGCAGGTCTGTCCAGTCGCGGCGGGCGACCAGCGCGCCCCCTTCGAGCCTGGTCATGTCCAGCAGGTCGCCAACATAGCGGCTGAGCCGCTCGGCCTCCTCACGGATCGACAGCAGAAGGTCGGTGCGGACGGCAGGCTTGATGGATTTGCCAAGGTCAATGAGGGTGGTCACCGCCCCCAACACCGTGGACAGCGGCGTTCTCAGGTCGTGGCTGACCGAGTTGAGCAGCGCCGCGCGCAGGCGGTCGGAGCGGCGCAGGGCCTGGGCGTCGGCCGCCTGGGCCGCCAGCTCGGCCCGCTCCAGCGCCACCGCCCCCTGGTCCAGCAGGGCAGAGACGAAGCGCTCGCCCTCCTCCGCCGCCACGGCCCCGGGCTCGACTCCGGCCACGCCGGAGCGGGCCTTGACTCCTTGCAGCGGCCGGAAGGTCCAGGCGGCGTTGGGCAGGGTGCCGGTGCCGGCTCCGGCCGGTTCGCCCTTCTCCCAGGCCCAGCGCGCGGCGGCCATGTCGGCGGCCGCCAGGGTCGGGGTTTCCGGTGAACCCGCGGCGATGGCGATGTCGTCGCCCGACGGCAGCAGCACCACCGCCTTGCCGCCGGTCGCCGCGGCCAGCTGTTCGGCCAGAGCCTTGGCCGCATCGTCCTGCCGCGCCGCGCCGGACAGCCGGCGGCTGGCGGCCAGCAGGGCGGTGATGGCCGAGGCGCGACGCGAGACGGTCAGGCTCTGGTCGCGGATCCGCCCGGTCAGCCAGCCGGTGGTCAGGGCCACGGCAAAGAACACCGCGAAGGTCAGCACATCGCCAGGATGGCCGATCCACAGGGTCAGCTTCGGCTCCAGGAAGAAGAAATTGTAGACGAAGGCCGCCAGAGCCGCCGCCGTCACCGCCGGCCACAGGCCGAAGGCCAGGCCCGAGCCCAGCACACTGAGCATGAAGACCATGGCCAGGTTGGCGTTCTCGACATAGCGGTCGGTCAGGGCGGCGAGCCCGGCAGCGGCCGCGACCATGGCCGCCGCGCCCAGATGGCCGCGCCAGGCCAGGGCTCCGGGCGCTACAGCGGCGCGGCGCACAGGCGCCGGCTCGCGCTCGCTGCCCTCGGTGATGATGTGCAGGGCCTGGCCGCGCGCCTGGTCGAGCAGGGCCGTGGCCAGGGTCCGGCCGCGCCCCAGGCCCGGCAGAAGCCGCCGGGGCCGCGACTTGCCGACCACGATCTGGGTGATGTTGCCGGCGCGGGCATAGTCCATCACCGCCGTCACCAGGTCATCGCCGTTCAGCACCACCGTGGCGGCGCCCAGCTGCTCGGCCAGCTTGAGCGCCTCGTTCATCCGCGCCGCGCTGGCGGGGGGCGGGGCGGCATGGCCCGGCCGCTCGACATGGGCGACGATCCAGGGCGCGTCCATCATCATGTCCGACAGCCGCCGCCCGCCGCGCACCAGCGAGGAGGCCATGGCGTCCGGGCCGACCAGCACCAGGATGCGCTCGCCCGCCGCCCAGGGCCCCTCGACCCCGGCCCGCTTCATCTCCTGGGTCAGCTGGTCGTCGACCGTTTGGGCCGCCCGGCGCAGGGCAAGCTCGCGCAGGGCGGTGAGGTTCTCGGGCTTGAAGAAGCGGTCGGCGGCCAGGCGCGCCGTCTCGGGCACATAGACCTTGCCCTCGCTCATCCGCTGGCGAAGCTCGGTCGGGGTGATGTCGATCAGCTCGATCTCGTCGGCCCGCGACAGGGCGCTGTCGGGCACGGTCTCGCGCTGGCGCACGCCGGTGATCTTCCAGACCACGTCGACCAGGCTCTCCAGGTGTTGGACGTTCAGCGTCGTCCAGACGTCGATGCCGGCGGCCAGGATTTCCTCTACGTCCTGCCAGCGCTTGTTGTGGCGCGAGCCGGGGACGTTGGAATGGGCGTACTCGTCGACCAGCAGCAAGCCGGGCCGCGCCGCGATCGCCGCGTCGATGTCGAATTCGAGCAACTTCCGCTCTTTGTAATCGAAGGGCTTGCGGGGCAGCACGTCCAGGCCGCGCAGCAGGCTCTGGGTTTCCTTGCGGCCGTGGGTCTCGACCACGCCGACAAGGACATCGCCGCCCTCGGCCTTTCGGCGGCGGGCGGCGCGCAGCATCTCGTAGGTCTTGCCGACCCCAGGCGACATGCCCAGGAACACCTTCAGCCGACCGCGTCCCGCCCTGCCGGCGGCGGCCAGCAGGGCGTCGGGGTCAGGCCGGCGCGGCTCGTCAGGTGTCATCAGCCCGCAGGGTGACGGACCGGGAAGCGCGCGTCGAGGGCGAGGTTGGCTTTCAGGACATTGACCCGCGGCTGACCGATGAAGCCCAGCGTCCGGCCCTGGGTGTTCTCGTTGATCAGGGTCTGGACCAGCGCCGGCGACACGCCCCGCGCCCTGGCGATCCGGGCGGCCTGGGCCAGGGCGTTCTGTGGCGAGACGTCAGGGTCAAGGCCCGAGCCCGAGGTCGTCACCGCGTCGGCCGGCACGCTGGCTTGGCCGGTAGAGGCGCGGTAGGCGGCCGCGCCTGCCTTCTCGCGATCGATCAGGGTCGGATTTATCGGCCCCAGGTTCGAGCCGGACGAGGCCGAGGCGTCATAGCCATTCGCGCCGGCCGCCGAGGGTCGCCCCTGCAGGTACTGATCGCCCGCGAAGCCCTGGCCCAGCAGGGCCGAGCCGACGACCTGGCCCTTGGCGTTCTTCAGCAGCGAGCCCTGCGACTGCCAGGGCATGGCGAGGTTGGCGATGCCGGTGACCGCGAGGGGATAGGCCAGGCCCAGCAGCAGGGTGAAGGCCAGGGTGGAGACGATGGCGGGACGCAGTTGGGCGAACATGGTGGCCTCCTAGGCCAGGTGAAGAGCGGAAATGGCCAGGTCGATGAGCTTGATGCCGATGAAGGGCGCGATCAGGCCGCCCAGGCCGTAGATGGTCAGGTTGCGGCTGAGCAGCTTGCCCGCCCCCACCGCCCGGAACTTCACCCCCTTCAGCGCCAGCGGGATCAGGGCGACGATGACCAGGGCGTTGAAGATCACCGCCGAGAGGATGGCGCTCTCCGGGCTGGCCAGATGCATGACGTTGAGCGCGGCCAGGGCCGGCAGCGAGACCACGAAGATGGCCGGGATGATGGCGAAATACTTGGCCACATCGTTGGCGATCGAGAAGGTGGTCAGGGCGCCGCGGGTAATCAGCATCTGTTTGCCGACCTGGACGATCTCAATCAGCTTGGTCGGGTCGCTGTCCAGGTCGACCATGTTGCCGGCCTCGCGGGCGGCCTGGGCGCCGGTCTGCATGGCCACGCCGACGTCGGACTGAGCCAGGGCCGGGGCGTCGTTGGCGCCGTCGCCGCACATGGCGACCAGCCGGCCCTTGCCCTGCTCCTCACGGATCAGCCGCAGCTTGTCCTCGGGGGTCGCCTCGGCCAGGAAGTCGTCGACCCCGGACTCCGAGGCGATAGCGGCGGCGGTGACGGGGTTGTCGCCGGTGATCATCACGGTGCGCAGGCCCATGGCCCGCAGCTCGGCGAAGCGCTCCTTCACCCCGGGCTTGATGACGTCCTTCAGATGGATGACCCCGGCCAGGGCGCCGTTGTGGCTGACCGCCAGCGGCGTGCCGCCCGAGCGGGAGATGCGGTCAACGGCGGCGCGGAACTCGGCCGGGGCGTCCTGCGGCGCGACATTGACCGTGCGCAGCAGGGCGTCGACCGCCCCCTTGCGCCAGGACTCCGCCCCGGCGTCCAGGCCGGACAGGCGGGTGGTGGCGCTGAACGGGATGGCGGTCCCGCCCTCGGGCGACTCGGCGGTCAGGCCACGCTCACGGGCCAGGGTGACGATGGAGCGGCCCTCCGGCGTCTCGTCGGCCAGGCTGGCCATCAGGGCGGCGCGCAGGGCGACTTCCGGACGCACGCCGGGGACGGGGATGACGTCCACCGCCATGCGATTGCCGAAGGTGATGGTGCCGGTCTTGTCGAGCAGCAGGGTGTCGACGTCGCCCGAGGCTTCCACGGCCCGGCCGGAGGTGGCCAGCACGTTGAACTTCAGCAACCGGTCCATACCGGCGATGCCGATGGCCGACAGCAGCCCGCCGATGGTCGTGGGAATGAGGCAGACGAAGAGGGCGCCCAGCACCAGCGGGTTCAGCACGACGCCGGAATACTTGCCCAGGCCCAGCAGTGTGACGACGGTGATCAGGAAGACCAGGGTCAGGCCCGCCAGCAGCACGGCCAAGGCGATCTCGTTGGGCGTCTTGCGGCGCTCGGCGCCCTCGACCATGGCGATCATCCGGTCAAGGAAGGTGTTGCCGGGCTGCGAGGTGATCCGCACCTTGATCCAGTCGGAGACCACGGTGGTGCCGCCGGTGACGGCCGAGCGGTCGCCGCCTGCCTCGCGGATGACCGGGGCGGATTCGCCGGTGATCGCCGCCTCGTTGACCGAGGCGACCCCCTCGATGATCTCACCGTCGGCCGGGATGACGTCGCCGGCCTCGACCAGCACCACCTGGCCTTCGCCCAGGGTGTGGGCGGGGGTTGGTATCCAGGTCTGGGTCTTGGGATCGATGACCAGCTTGGCCTTGGTGTCGACCTTGGTGGCCCGCAGCGCATCGGCGGCGGCCTTGCCCCGGCCCTCGGCGACGCTCTCGGCGAAGTTTGCGAACAGCACCGTGGCCCAGAGCCAAGCGGCGATCTGGATGGCCCAGACCGCCTTGGCCCCATCATGCACGGCGACCGCGGCGGAGACGGTGGCCAGCGCGGCCACCACCTCGGTGGTCAGGATGACCGGGTTGGAGGCCAGCTTGCGCGGGTCCAGCTTGCCGAACGCGTCGCGGACGGCCCGGCCGAGAATGGCCCCGGAAAAGGCGCTGCCCGACAGACTGGTGCGGCGGGCTTCGCCGGCGGAATCGATTGCAGTCATCTTTGTGACTCCGATGGGCTTCTAGCGAACCAGCGCCAGGGCCTGGAAATGTTCGACGATCGGCGACAGCGCGAGCGCCGGGAAGAAGCTGAGACCGCCGAGGATCAGGATCACCCCGATCACCAGCCCGATGAACAGACCGCCATGGGTCGGCAGCGTGCCGGCGGTGGGAGCCAGCTTGGGCTTGATCGCCAGGGCGCCGGCGATGGCCAGCACCGGCACCGCGTAGGCGAAGCGGCCCAGCAGCATGGCGATGCCCAGCGTGGTGTTCCACCAGGGGGTGTTGGCGCTCAGGCCCGCGAAGGCCGAACCGTTGTTCCCAGCGGCCGAACTGTAGGCATAGAGGATCTCGCTGAGACCATGGGCGCCGGGATTGGCCAGGCCCTTGAGCGCCACCGGCAGCACCGCCGCCACGGCGGCGAAGCCCAGAATGGCCAGGGGCAGGATCAGCACGGCCAGCATGGCCAGTTTGACCTCGCGCGCCTCGATCTTCTTGCCCAGGTATTCCGGCGTGCGCCCGACCATCAGCCCGGCCACGAACACCGCCAACATGGCCATGACGATCATGCCGTAGAGGCCCGAGCCGACCCCGCCGGGCAGCATCTCGCCCAGCTGGATCATGAACATGGCGATCCCGCCGCCCAGCGGCATGAAGCTGTCATGCATGGCGTTGACCCCGCCGTCGGAGGCGCCGGTGGTGTAGGCGGTCCAGACGGCGGTCGAGGGCGCGCCGAAGCGGACCTCCTTGCCTTCCAGGCTGGTTCCCAGGGAAGCGCCGGCGGCCACCTGGGCCGGCGGGGCTTGCGTCTCGGTGAAATAGAGTCCCGCCGAGGCGGCGGCCACCAGGATGACCATCACGGCGACCAGGGCGCGGGCTTCCTTGCCGGCCAGGGCGACCTTGCCGAAGGCGAACACGCAGGCCAGGCTCAGCGCGTTCATGATCACGATCTCGATCAGGTTGGTCCAGGCGTTGGGATTCTCGAACGGGTGGGCGGAGTTGGCGTTGAAGATGCCGCCCCCGTTGGTCCCCAGTTGCTTGATGAATTCCTGGCTGGCGACCGGATAGAGGGCGATGGTCTGCTTGCCGCCCTCAAGCGTGGTCGCGTCGACATGGGCCGCGAGGCTCTGCGGCACGCCCAGCGCGACCAGGACCAGGGCTCCAATGAATGAAATCGGCAGCAGGACGTAGAGGCTGATCCGGGTCAGATCGACCCAGAAACTTCCCAATCCTTCGGCGCGGTTGGCCGCGAAAGCCCTGGCCAGGGCTGCGGCCACGGCGATGCCGGCGGCGGCCGAGAGGAAGTTATGGCTGGTCAGGCCCGCCATCTGCGAGAAGGACGAAAGCGTCGTCTCGGGGACGTAGGACTGCCAGTTGGTGTTGGTCACGAAGCTGACGGCGGTGTTGAAGGCCAGGTCGGAGGACAGGCCCGGGAACCCCTGCGGGTTGAACGGCAGCCCGCCCTGCAGACGCAGGATGGCGTAGAGGGCCACAAAGCTGGCGGCGCTGAAGGCCAGGAAGGCGAAGGCGTACTGCAGCCAGGATTGCTGCTGGTCGCGCTTGACGCCAAAGCTCCAGTAGAGCGTGCCTTCGACCGGGCGCAGCACCGGGTCGAGCCAAGTCTTGCCGCCCTGCCAGACGCGCTCGAGATACAGGCCCAGCGGCCAGGCGAGCGCCACGGTGACGATGAGGGTAAAGGCGATTTCCGCCCAGCCTTGCCAGTTCATGACTTTGAATTCTCAGAATTTATCGGGGCGCAGCAGGGCCGCGACCATGTAGACGCCGACCACGACGGCAGCCGCGCCATAGAGCAGAGTGACCAGCATCTCAGGCGCGCCTCAGCAGGGCGGCGTAGCCGGCGAAGGCAGCGAACACGCCCACGCCCAGAACAAGAAAGATGACGTCGGCCATGGCCGGTCTCCTGGAATTTCAACCAGGCTGGACCATGCGCCGGAGGCTCGTCAGGCTTCGAGATGGAAGAGCCGGGATCGACATAAGGACCGCATAAGGCCCAGGCTGGTCGCACATGAAGCCGTTCGACTCTGCGCTCTCCTCACCCGTAGGGGGAGGTGTCGCGGAGCGACGGAGGGGGGAGCGACGCCCGCACACAAAAACAAGCACGCCCCATTATCTATGCCGCCAGTCCCGAGGTGATGTGCCGCGCGCACTCCCCCCTCCGGCCCTCCGGGCCACCTCCCCCTAGGCGGAGAGGAGAAGAAGGTGCGGCATCGCTGCGGCATCGCTATCGGCGATAGTCAGGCCCCGGCTCAGACGCTGACCTGCGTCCCCATCTCGATCACCCGGCCGGGCGGGATCTGGAAGAAGTCCATCGGGTCGGCGGCGTTCTTGTTGAGCCAGATGAACAGGCTGTCCATGCCCGCCGGCAGCAGCGAGCGCTGCGCGTGGACGATGGTCTTGCGGCCGACGAAGAAGGAGGTGGTCATGATCTCCATGACCACGCCGCGCTTGCGCAGGGCCGCCAGGGCGCGGGGCACGTTGGGCGTTTCCATGAAGCCGTAGGTCAGGATCACGCTGGTGAAATCGTCAGTGAGCTTGCGGATCTCCGCCCGCTCGGCCTCGGCCACCCGCGGCCGCTGGGCGGTGCGGATGGTGACGATCAGGTTGCGCTCGTGCAGGACGCGGTTGTGCTTGAGATTGTGCAGCAGGGCGCCGGGCACATGCACGGGATCGGCGGCCAGGAAGACCGCCATGCCGGGTGCGCGGTAGACCGAGCGCGAGGCCAGCAGCGGCGCCATGTCGTCCAGGCGCGGCGTATCCTTCTCGGTCTTGCGGCGGATGAGACCGGAGCCCCGGGCCCAGGTCACCATGACGAAGACCAGGGCCGCCCCGATGGCCAGGGGTACGAAACCGCCCGACAGCAGCTTCAGCGCATTGGCCCCCAGGAAGACGGTGTCGATGGCCAGCAGCGGACCGATCAGCGCCACCGCGCCTGCCAGGGGCCAGCGCCATTTGCGAGTGACCACGATGAAGGCCAGGATCGTGGTCACCACCATGGTCCCGGTCACCGCCAGACCATAGGCGTGGGCGAGCGCGCTGGACGTCTTGAAGATGGCGATCAGCAGGAAGACCCCGATGGCCAGCAGCAGAGTAATCTGCGGGATGTAGATCTCGCCGGCCTGATGTTCGGAGGTTCGGCGGATGGTCAGGCGCGGCAGGTATCCGAGTTGGATCGCCTGGTTGGTCAGGCTATAGGCGCCGGTGATCACCGCCTGGCTGGCGATGACCGTGGCCGCCGTCGCCAACAACACCATCGGCGCGCGGGCGATCTCCGGGATCATCAGGAAGAACCAGTCGGCGTTGGCGACCGCCGCGCCGCCCGCCGCATCGATCTGGCGCAGGGCGAAGGCGCCCTGGCCCAGATAGTTCAGCACCAGGGCCGGCAATACGAAATACAGCCAGGAAGCCTGGATCGGCCAACGCCCGAAATGGCCCATGTCGGCGAACAGGGCCTCGGCCCCGGTGACGGTGAGAAACACCGAGCCCAGAACGAAAAGGCCGATGACCCCGTGGCTGGCAAGAAAGCCGACGGCGTGATGCGGGCTCAGCGCCATCAGGATGCCCGGCCTGGCCAGGATGTGCGGCAGGCCAAAGCCTGCGATGGCCAGGAACCAGATCAGGCAGATGGGGCCGAACCAGCGGCCCACCCCGCCGGTCCCCTTGGACTGGACGGCGAACAGCGCGGCCAGGATGGCCAGGCTTGCGGCGATGACCACGCCAACGGTGATGTGGCTTTCCAGGGCCGGCACGGTCCGCAGGCCTTCGATGGCCGACAGCACCGAGATGGCCGGGGTGATGATGGCGTCGCCATAGAAAAGGGCCGCACCGACGACGCTGAGGCCGAAGATCAGCATGGTGCGCCGGCCCACGGCCGCCTCAGCCAGTGCGGCCAAAGAAAGCACCCCGCCCTCGCCGTTGTTGTCGGCCCGCATCAGGAAGAGGACGTACTTGACGGTGACCACCAGGAACAGCGCCCAGAGCGCCAGCGACACAACGCCCATGACCGTCTCGGGTCCGATCACGCCGGTCTGGCCCATGGCCTCGCGGAACGCATAGAGCGGGCTGGTGCCGATATCGCCGAACACCACGCCAATGCTGCCCAAGGCCAGCGGCCAGAAGCGACGTCCGGGGCCATGGGCCGCGGCGAGGCTGGTCTCGGATGCTGGGCCGGCTGTCATGGCTATCCTTCTCGCCGACCCTGGCTGAATTGTGGGCCGGTCGCCTTGACGCAACTCAAGGCGCCGCGCGAGGCGCGTGACCTTTGACAAGGCCGACGTCAGCGATCAATGCAGGGCGGCGCCCGGCGGCATAAAGACGATATAAAGATCAAATCTCAGGCGGGATTGGCCCGCCGCCGGCTGACCTTGCGCAGGCCGTCCAGAACCATCTCACGACCTGTCGGCCCAAGCTTCTCGCCTTGGCGGCGCAGCAGGGTCAGGGCGTCCAGATGCACCCGCACCGACGGCCAGTCAGCCGCCCCAGCCTCCTGGCAGCGGTCGACCAGATCACACAGACTGACCGAAGCCTCGGCCAGGCCGCTGTCGGGCATGAAGCCGGCCAGGTCGATGATGGCGCTGGACTTGATGTAGAGGGCTTCGAGGTCTGCGTCCGGTTGCGCCACCTCCGGACCGTAGGCGGCCATGATGCCGGCCAGCAATTCGTCCAGCACGACGAGCCCCTGCTCGCGCAGTTCGGCGACCGAAGCCTCGGACGCCAGGATCGCATCCTTCACCATCTTGCCGCCGCGGCCAAACATCTGCTGGGCCAGGCGGTTGGGAACCTTGAACTTGCGGACAACGCTCATAGGACCACCTTGGAGGGCTTCATCATCGCGTCGATCTCTTCTTGCGACATGTTAGGGGCGGCGGCGTTGCCGACCTCCGTGCCCAGGTCGTCGCTGCGGCGGCCCTCCATTCCGGCCGGCGGGCCCTCGCGCTTGAAGCGGCGATCGGGACCGATATAGGCGCCGCAGTCGACGAACATGCGCTGGTCCTTGGCGATCCAGAACAGGCGTTCCAGGACAACCTTGGGCGTGATCGGCTTGGCGATGGTGAAGCTGGCGCCGCAATCTCGGGCCTTGAGCACCTGGCCCATCCGGACGTGGCCGCTGATGATGATGGCGGGGATGAAGCGGTTGGGCTCGCCCGCCTCATGCCGCAGCCAGCGGATCAGCTCATAGCCGTCCGGATCGGGCATCTGCGCGTCGGTGAGCAACACGTCGAACGACTGGCGGGCCAGGAGCGACTTGGCTTCTTCGCTGGACTCACAGCGAGTGATCGACTTGGCGCCGAAGCCGTTGACCACCTGGGAGATGATGTCCAGGGCCTGGGGATTGTCGTCGACCAGCATGAAGCTGGTCTTGTCCAGGCTGAACCGCGTCCCCGAGTTCATCGAGTGCTGGCCAGACCCGAACATTTCAGAAGGCCTCGAAGTCGCCGGAGTCGGCGGCCTGGATCGGCGAAGGGCCGGCCTCGCCGGCGCCGATACGCAGGACCAGGTCGCCCAGGCCGATGCCCGCGATCAGGGCTGCGACATCCAGCTTGGCGCCGTCGGGCGCGGCCTCGGCGGCGCGTTGCAACATGCGCTCCAGGCCGTGCAGCATCTGGCTGAGCAGATCCAGCCGCTGAAGGTCGGCCGCCGCGTCGGGGCGGTCCTGGGCCAGGGCCAGCAGGTCGCTGACGTGGTGCTGGCACTCGTCGGTCAGGGCCGCGGCATGGGCCAGGGTGGTGGCCATGCGGCTGAGCGCCGTGCCCAGCGGCAGGACCTGGTCGAAGGACTGGCGAGCCAGATTCTGGTGTTGGGCCGTCATCAAAACAGCTCCAGATCGCCGCCGTCGGCCGCTGCGGGAGCGGGGATCGGGGCGCGGACGGGCTTCTGCTCGACTTCCTGGACAGAGACCAGGCGCTGGCGGACCCGGCCTGAGACCGGCCAGAATTCCAGCCGGCGCGCGGCCTCACCGCCCAGGCTCTCGCCCAGCAGCGGAATGCCTTCATCGGCCAGGAATTTGCGGGCGAAGCGGGCGTTAGCCGCCCCGATGTCCGAAAGACCGCCCAGCATGCGGGCTCCGCCGAACAACTTGGCTTCCAGTCTGTTGCGGCTGGCGCCACGGGCCATCAGGCCGTTGATCAGCACTTCCATGGCGTAGGCGCCGTAGCGGATCATCTCGCCGTCGCCTGAGCCCGCGCCATCGCGGCTCTCGCCGAGCAGAAAGTGGTTCATGCCGCCGATACCGGCCAACGGATCGCGCAGGCAGGCGGCCACGCAGCTGCCCAGCACCGTCGACAGCACGACATTGCCGTCGTCCGTGACGTAGTGGCCGCCCTGGATCACATGCACTTTGCGGAACGCGGTCTCAGTTGGCGTCATGTAAGGGCCCCGAAGACCTGCTCGATCTTCTGGCGCAGAACGGCCACGGTGAACGGCTTGACCAGGTAGTTGTTGACCCCGAACTGCGCCGCCCGCTTGACCAGCTCGCTGTCGGCGCGGCCGGTCAGCATGATGAAGGCGGTGGACTTGATCGGTGGATGACTGCGCACGGCGCGCAGCAGGCCCAGCCCGTCGAGCTTGGGCATGTTGTAGTCGCTGATAATCAGCTGGGCCGGACGCTGGACCAGGATGCGCAGGGCCTCCTCGCCGTCCGGGGCTTCGCTGATCTCGCGGAAGCCCAGCTGTTGCAGACCATTGCGCACCAGGGCGCGGATGGTCATCTGGTCATCGACCACGAGGACGCTGATGGAACTGGCGGCGGGCATCGCTTAGGCCCTCCCCTTGCACAGGTCTAGAATGGAGTCGCCCATGGCGCCCAGGCTGGCTTGGCGCTCGACCGCGCCGATCTCGAAGGCCACCTTGGGCATGCCATAGACAACACAGCTGTCGGCGTCCTGGCCCAGCGTATGGGCCCCCGCGTCTCGCATGGCTTTGAGGCCCTCGGCTCCATCCTTGCCCATGCCCGTCAGGATGGCCCCGACGCCGCGCGCGCCGGCCGCCTGGGCCACCGAATGGAACAGCACGTCAACCGAGGGCCGGTGACCGTTGACCGGGTCGGAGGCGGTGAGCTTGCAGCGCAGTGTGCCCGAACCGGTCACGCTCAGATGGGTGGCGCCCCCTGGGGCCAGCCAGACCCGGCCGGGCTCAAGCACCGCCCCGTCATGCGCCTCGGCCACATGGGCGTCGGTGGCGCGGTCCAGGCGGGCGGCGAAGCTGGCGGTGAAGGTGGCCGGCATATGCTGGGTGATGACGGTCGGCGGGCAGTTGGCCGGGAAACGGCCGATCACGGTCAGCAGGGCCTCGACCCCGCCGGTCGACGAGCCGATCGCCACCACATGACTGCCAGGGTTGAAAGTCTCGGGCGCGCGGCGGCCAGCGCTTGAAGGCATGTGTGCGCGCACTCTGGCCCGGGCGGCGGCCTTGACCTTGGCGGCCAGCTCGCTGAGGCCGGCCGAGCCTTCATCCAGGCGGGTCGGCTTGGCCACGCAGTCGACGGCGCCGATTTCCAGGGCGCGCAGGGTTTCTTCGGCGCCCGCCTGGGTCAGGGTCGAGACCATGACCACGGGCATGGGCCGTAGCCGCATGATCCGTTCCAGGAACTCCAGCCCGCTCATGTTGGGCATCTCGATGTCGAGTGTGATGACATCGGGATTGAGGGCCTTGATGGCCTCACGGGCTTCCAGGGGGTCACCGGCCGAGCCGATCACCTCGATGTCGGGATCCCGCCGCAGGGTGGCGGTGATCAGGCCGCGCATGGTGGCCGAGTCGTCGACAATCAGTACTCGGATCTTGCTCATGCCAGCACCCCCGGGGTGCGCCAGGCGGTAAGACCGTCGCTGATGAAGGGGCTGCCGTCGTAGCCGACCCGCTCGGAATGGCCGACATAGAGCCGGGCGCCGGGATTAAGGATCGGGGCGAAGCGCTTCCAAACCCGCTCCTGGGTGGCGTCGTCGAAATAGATCACCACGTTGCGGCAGAAGATGGCGTCGAACCGGCCCTTCATCGGCCAGTCGCCGATCAGGTTTAGCGGCTGCACCCGCACCAGGTCGCGCACCTCGGCGGACAGGCGCCACAGATGACGGGCCTCGGGGTCGCGCTCCAGCCAGCGGCTGCGCATAGCGGCCGGGATGGGCTCGATCAGCTCTTCCGAATAGGCCGCGTTGCGAGCGGCGGCCACCATGTTGGGGTCGATGTCGGTGGCCAGGATGCGCACGTCCAGACGCCCGGCGTCCGGCATGGCTTCCAGCAGGGTCAGGGCCATCGAATAGGGTTCCTGCCCCGAGGAGCAGGCGGCCGACCACAGGCGCAGCCGGCGTCCGCCCCGCACGGCGTTCGCCAGGGGCTGGATCACCTGGCTCTTCAGCAGGTCGAAGTGGTGGGGCTCACGGAAGAAACGGGTGACGTTGGTGGTCAGGGCCGCCATCATCGCCTGGCGCTCTTCCAGGTTTTCCGGAGTCTCGATCAGGTCGCAATACTCACGGAAGGTCGCCAGCCCCAGCGTCCGCAGACGCTTGGCCAGGCGGCTGTAGACCAGCGTCGCCTTGCCTTCGGGCAGGGTGATGCCGGCTTCGCCGTAGAGCAGGGAGGCAATCCGCTGGAAGTCGTGGCCGGTGAAGGCGAACTCGCCCTCGACCAGCTTCGTCTCGTCCGCGCTGCGATAGGCGCGCGCCGTACTCATGCAGCCAGCGCCTCCTGCTCGGGCAGCACGCGCTCCAGGGCGACCTGGCTGATCATCCGCCCTTCGATCGAGATCAGGCCGCGCACGAAGCTGCGCACGTTGGCGCAGGCGACGTCCGGAGTCGGCTGGATCATGCCGGGATTGATGGTCAGGATGTCGGAGACCGCGTCGACCAGCAGGCCCACCAGCCGCTCGCCTTCCTTGATGACGATGATGACGCTGCGGGCCGAGGGCTCGGTGGCCGGCAGGCCCAGCCGCACCGCCAGGTCCATGATCGGCAGTACGGCGCCGCGCAGATTGATCACCCCGCGCATATAGGCCGGGGTCTGGGGCAGCGGCGTGGCCGGGGCCCAGCCGCGGATTTCCCGCACCGACATGATGTCGACGCAGAATTCCTGGTCGCCGATGTGGAAGGAGATCAGTTCGATCTGATCGCCGGAGGCTGTGTTGTCATAGGCGTTCATGGCGCTGGTCATGGGTCTATTCCGCAGCGATGAGGGCTGGGTCGGCGGCGCGCTGGCGGCGCATGGCCACAACGGCGTCGGGATCGAGGATCAGGGCGACTCGGCCGTCGCCCAGGATGGTGGCGGCGGCGATGCCTTCCACCTGACGATAGTTGGACTCCAGGCTCTTGATCACCACCTGGCGCTGGCCCTGGATGCCGTCGGCGACGAGCGCGGCGCGGCCGCCGTCCTCGTTCTCAATGAGCAGCACCACACCGTCGGCGGCGTTCAGCGGTGTCGCTCGGAAGCCCAGCACATAGCCGATGTCGATCAACGGCACGAAGCCGCCGCGCACCGCCAGCACCGCGCCGGACGGGCCAAGGCTGCGGATTTCTTCGGCCTTGGGCTTGAGGCTCTCGACAATGGCGGTCAGCGGGCAGACCAAAGTCTGGCCGGCCACATCGATGACCATGCCGTCCAGCACCGCCAGGGTCAGCGGCAGGCTCAAGGTGAAGGTCGAGCCCAGGCCCGGCCGTGAGGTGATGGAAATCCGCCCGCCCAGCGCCTGGATCGAACGGCGGACGACATCCATGCCCACGCCCCGGCCCGAGACGTCGGAAACCTTGGCCGCGGTGGAGAAGCCCGGCAGGAAGATCAGGTTGTCGATCTCGTCGTCGGTCAGCTGGACGTCCGGCCCGACCAGTTCACGGCTGACCGCGATGGCCTTGACCCGTTCGCGGTTGATGCCGGCTCCGTCGTCGGAGACCTCGATGACGATGCGGCCGCCGCGATGCATGGCGGCCAGCTTGACCACGCCCTCGGCCGGCTTGCCCGCCGCGACGCGGACGTCGGGGGCTTCCAGGCCATGATCGATGGCGTTGCGGATCATGTGGGTGATCGGGTCGCTGAGGCGTTCGATTACCGTCTTGTCGACCTCGGTGCCCTCACCCTCGGTGACCAGGCGGACCTGCTTGCCGACCATCGAGGCCGTCTCGCGGACCAGGCGCGGCATGCGCTGGAACACCGACTTCACGGGCTGAGCCCGGATGGCCATGACGCTTTCCTGGATTTCCCGCGTCAGCTGCTCCAGGTCGTCCAGGCCGGTGGCGACGCTGGACGAGGGGGCCAGGCCGCATTCGACCACCCGCTGGGCCAGCATGGCCTGGTTGATGACCAGCTCGCCGACCAGATCGATCAGCTTGTCGATCCGCTCGGGGTCGACCCGGATGGTGGACTGGGCCGCGAAGCCCTGGTTCGACTCGGCGGCCTTGGGTGCGACGGGAGCAGCGGCGGCAGCCGCGGCTGGCGTGGCGACGGCGCCAGGCGACGCGATGGGCGGCGCATCCATTTCGGCTATCGGCGCCTCGGCGGCGGCCCTGGCCAGGATGGCGGCGATGTCGGGTGCGGCGGGGGCGTCATCGTCATGGTCGTCGTGAACATCGTCCCTGAAAGGACGGATAATCAGGTCGCAATCGGCCTCCACGAAGTCGAACACCTCGCGGATGGTCGCCTCATCGGCGTCCGTGGTCAGGCGGGCGGTCCAGGAGAGGTAGGCGCCTTCGGCCTCCAGCCCCTCCAGGGTCGGCAGTCGACTGGCGTCCACACTGACGCTGAGCAGGCCCAGGCGCTCGAGCTCGCGCAGGAAAAGGGCCGGCTCGTTGGCGTTGCGATAGAGGCTGGCATGGGGGGTGAAGACGATTTCCCACTCGGCGTCGTGGTGCTCGTCCGCGACCGGAGCGTCGAGGAGGACAACAGCCATGGGCGTGAAGCCAAAGTCGGGCTCGCCGTCAGAGTCACCGCCCATCGCGATCGGCTGGGGCGTGAAGTCGGGGAAGTCGCCCTCGTCATCGGCCGGGGTCGCGAGGCCGTTGGGGTCGGTCAGGGCGGTGAGCTCCGCCGCCATGGCGGCCGTACGCCCCTCGTCGACCAGATCGCCGCTCTGGGCCGCGTTGACATGGTCGGCCAGGATGTCGGCGGCCCGCAGCAGATCGGCGGCCAGGCTTTGGGTGGAAGGCACCTTGTTGGAGCGCACCGCGTCCATCAGGGTCTCGAAAACATGGGCGAAGCGAACCAGGGCCTCGAAACCGAACGCGCCGGCCCCGCCCTTGATCGAATGCACCGCTCGGAAGACCGCGTTGACGGTCTCCCCATCGCCCGCGCCGGCCTCCATGGCCAGCAGGCCGTTCTCCAGGTCGGCGAGCAGCTCCTCGCATTCCTGGAAAAAGGTGCCTTTGATGATCTCGAGTTCGTCCACGGACCAACCGCCTCTTTAAGAGAAATCAGGCCGCGACGCGGCGGATGGCCTGGACCAGCTTTTCCGGGTTGAACGGCTTGACGATCCAGCCCGTCGCGCCGGCGTCTCGCGCACGAGCCTTCTTGTCCGGATCGCTCTCGGTGGTCAGCACCAGGATCGGGGTGCCGCGATTCTCCACATCGTCACGCACCGCCTCAATGAAGCCGAAGCCGTCGAGGTTGGGCATGTTGATGTCGGTGATGATGACATCGGGGCGTTCGCCGGCCAGGACAGCCAGGCCGTCCAGGCCATCTACGGCCTCGACCACCCGAAAGCCGGCGCCGACCAGGGCCAGGCGCAGCATGTCGCGCATGGTCCTCGAGTCATCGACGGTCAAAATCGTCTGGATCATCCTGTTAAGCTCCGGTCAGGAAGGATTGCGACTCGGCGACGCCGAGCAGTTTCAGGCCCGCCAGCAGGTCGGGCGAAGGTTCGACAAGACGCAGGGCATGGCCGTCGGCCTGCCATTGCCGCTCGGCGGCCAGCAGAACCTGCAGGCCCAGCGCGCCCAGGCGGCGAACGCCCGAGCCATCCAGCTCGGCGGGCGCGCCACGGGCGGCGATCAGTTGATCGCGCAGCGGCTGTGCCGCGCGCATGTCCAGGGTTTCGGGCAGGCTAATCTGTACGGCGCTCATGCTCAGAACTCCTCCCACTCGTCGGCCAACGCCTTGGCCGAACCGCCGATGGCCCCCCTAGCAGTGTTGGGGCGGGCGGGCGGGGTGACGAAGGCGTTCAGCCGCTCGCGGGCGCTCAGCACCGGCGGCGGGGCGACGTAGCCGCGCGGCTGTTCGGGATTTACCGCTGTGATGGCCGGAGCCCTCGCGGTGTGTTGCAGGGCCGGCTGCGACGCCGGACGGGCGGCCGGCGGGTTGTAGCTCGACTGACGGCTGTTGGAATGGCTGAAGCTGGGCGCCTGACGGGGAGCCCGCACGGCGCCGACCGCCACGCCGGTCTCGAAGCGTGACAGCAGCTGGGCCAGATCGCCGGCTTCCTGGGTCAGGGCCTGGGCCGCCGCGGTCGATTGCTGGACCATGGCGGCGTTCTGCTGAACAACCTGGTCCATCTGGTTGACGGCGGTGTTGACCTGGCCCAGCCCGGTCGCCTGCTCGGCGGCCGAGGCGGCGATCTCGCTGACCACGGCATTGATCTCGGCGACCTGGGTGACGATCTTGCCCAGAGCCTCACCCGTCTCGCCGACCAGCGACACCCCGGCGCCGACCTGGCGGGTCGAGGCGCTGATCAGGGCCTTGATCTCCTTGGCCGCGTCGGCCGAGCGCTGGGCCAGGGCGCGAACTTCCTGGGCCACCACGGCAAAGCCCCGGCCGGCGTCCCCGGCCCGGGCGGCTTCCACCCCGGCGTTGAGGGCCAGCAGGTTGGTCTGGAAGGCGATCTCGTCGATGACCCCGATGATGCGGCTGATCTGGTTGGACGAGCCTTCGATCTCGCTCATGGCGTCGATGGCCTTGCGGACCACCTCGCCGGAATGCTCGGCGGCGGTCTTGGCCGAACCGACGACGGTCCTGGCCTGTTCGGCGCCCTCGGCGGTGCGGCGGACCGTGGCGGTGATCTCGTCCAGGGCGGCGGCGGTCTCTTCCAGGCTGGCGGCCTGCTGCTCGGTGCGGCGCGACAGGTCGTCGGCGGCGGCGTTGATATCGGCCGAGCCGGCGCGGATGCCGCCGGTCGCGGTGGCCACCTGGCCCAGCAGTGACTGCAGCTCGCCCATGGCGCGGTTGAAGTCTTCGCGCAGCTTCTCATGGGCCGGCGGGAAGGTTGTGGAGATGCGGTAGGTCAGGTCACCGGCCGACAACCGGTCCAGTCCCTGGGCCAGGCCTTCGACGACGCGGCGCTGGTCTTCCTGGTCGCGCTGGCGGTCCTGATCGTTCTGGGCGCGGCCGGCCTCGTCGCGGGCGCGGCTGTCGGCCAGGGCGGCCTCGGCTTCGCCGCGCTTGGCCAGGCTGTCGCGCAGGGCGACGGTCGCCCGGGCCAGGCGGCCGGCGTCATCCTTCTGATCGGCATGCTGGATGGGGCCGTCGAGGTCCCCCGCGGCCATCCGCTCCAGACGCGACGCCACCGCATGCAGCGGTCCGGCGATGGCCCCCGCCAGGCCGAAGCCGAACACGACCGACAGCACCACCGCGCCACTGGCGAAGTAGAACAGGGTGTGGGCGGAGCCTTGAAGGGCGGCCAGGTCGGCGCCGGTCGCCTTGGCGGCCTTGTCCAGGCCGATCATCAGCGCGGCGCTGAGGATGGCGGTTGTCGCGCCCAGGCCAATCATCACCAGCGTGATGAGGCTGAGCTTGCCCTTGATCGGAGTATCCTGAAAATACCAACGCAGCATGGTCTGGCCCGAACTCCCCGCCGACTGCCCGCAATCGCGGCCCTTGAACGTCAGTACGGGCGGCTTAGTTAACGGCCTGTTGTCAGACGCCGCCCAAGCCCCCGCCTGCGTCAAAATTCCTCCCAGCAATCAGCCGCCAGGGCGTGACTAGCTAAAGTAGGCATACGGGCATGCCGTGGCTGGGCCGGCGCTGGCGGGCGCGATGGCGCGATAGGCTTGGCGGCGGCCAGGGCTGGCGGGGCCAGGGCCGACTGCTCGCCGACCTGGAAGCGCTGCATCAGGCCGGCCAGGGCCTCCGATTCGGCCCTCAGCGAATGCGTGGCGGCGGTGGACTGTTCAACCATGGCCGCGTTCTGCTGGGTCATCTGGTCCATCTGATTGACGGCCGTATTGACCTGACCCAGGCCCGTAGCCTGTTCCTCGGCTGAGGCGGCGATGCTGGCGATCAGCCGATCGACCTCGCCCACCCGCTCAACGATCCGGCCCAGCGCCTGGCCGGTGCGCCCGACCAGCTCGACGCCGGATCCCACCTGTTCGCTGGAGGCTGAGATCAGGGCTTTGATCTCTTTGGCGGCGTCAGCGGAACGCTGAGCCAGCGCCCGCACCTCCTGGGCGACGACCGCAAAACCTCTGCCGGCATCCCCGGCCCGGGCGGCCTCCACCCCGGCGTTTAGGGCCAGCAGGTTGGTCTGGAAGGCGATCTCGTCGATGACCCCGATGATCTGGGCGATCTGGCGCGACGACTGCTCGATCTGGCCCATCGCCTGCACGGCGTCACGCACGACCCCGCCGGACTGCTCCGCCTCGCCCCGGGTCTTGGTGACGGTGTCAAACGCCGTCTTGGCCACCTCGGCCGAACGACGGACCGTGGTGGTCAGCTCCTCAAGCGCGGCGGCGGTTTCCTCGAGGCTGGCCGCCTGCTGCTCGGTGCGGCGCGACAGGTCGTCGGCGGCCAGGGCCATCTCGTCCGACCCGCCCCGCACGCCGTGCGTGGCGGCGCCGACCGACTGAACCGTCGCCTGCAGCTCGGCGATCGCGTTGTTGAAGTCATCGCGAAGTTGGGCGTACTCGGCCGGCAGGTCATCGGCCAGGCGGAAGGTCAGCCTTCCTTCCGCCAGAGCGGCCAGGCCTTGGCCCAGCGAGCCGACCACGGCCGAACGCTCACGGCCCAGGATCTCCGCCTCAGCCGCCTTGCGGGCCGCTTCGGTGTCGAGCCGCAGCCGCTCGGCCTCGGCCTCCAGGTGGATCTTCGCGATGCCGGCTTCGCGGAACACCTCGGTAGCCCGGGCCATGGCGCCGATCTCGTCCTCGCGGTCGGCCCCAGCCACGGCCTGGTCGGTGTCGCCCCGCGCCAGCCGCTGCATGGCGGCGGTCAGAACGGTCAGCGGCCGGGTGACCAGCTTGACGCCCAGCAGCATCAGGGCGGACGGCACGGCCAATCCCAGCAACAGGGCCAGCGCCATGGCCAGCCGGGCCATGCCCGACTCGCGGGCGACGCGGGCGTTCTGGGCCGTGGCGACAGCCGACAGCTGGTCGGAGGCCGTCGCCATCAGGCCCTCGACCGTCTTGAAGTTGGCCAGGAAGCCGGCCATGGCGGCCTGGGCCGCGGCCGGGTCACTGGCGGCCAGGTCGACCTCGGCGACCCCGGCCCGGGCATAGGCCTCGGCGGGGCCTTGCAGGCGGTCCAGAGCCGCGCCGGCCGGGGTGTCGCCGGCCAACTGGCGGCTCTTGGCGATGTAGTCCGTCAGGTTCCTGGCGTGTTCGGCGACATCGGCCTTGACCTCGGTGATGTCGATGCCGTTGGTCGGATCATGAGCCATCAGCGAGAACTGCGTGTCCGCCCGGATGGCGTCGTGCATCATGTCGGCATCGACCTGATAGCGCAGCATGTCAGCCTGCCGCTGGGCGGCGACTAGGTCCTTAGACAGGCTGGTGGCCGACAGTAGCCCCGTCCCGGCGATGGCAGCGGTGATAAGTAACATCAAGCTACCGGCGAACAGTACACGCGCCCTGATGGTCTTCAACATAACACGGTTCTCTCAATATCCGCTTCAGGCGCGGACTTTCCAAGGTTCCTCTCGACCTCTTTTGAGTTGGATAAGTAAATAAAATGGTTATCGCGCCATTAGGCGTGATCTACGCCTTACTATGCCTGAATTGACCTATCCCTTACGGGGCAAGGTCTGGACCGGTGGGCGTACTCAGCCGGCGAGCGCGCGCGGGTCGATGCCGTCACTGAGCAGAGACTCGACGAAGGCTCCCAGATTGGCGTGGTTGCGCTCCAGCGCCGCGATCATGGCCGGCTGGGCCAGGACCTGGCTGGGCGCCACAATCCCGGAGGCCTCCCGCGCGCACCGCCCGTCCTCGATCAGTTTCTGAACATAGCGGCGGGTGGTCTCGTAGGGCAGGTCCAGGGACTGGGCCAGGGCGTAGACGCTGATCGGACGGCGAAGCGCGTCGGGCGGAATGGTCTCGACACCGGCGTATCGCAGCGACAGATCAAGGTCGCTGTTCAAGGTCTGAACATTGGCCTGGATGATCCCCAGGAAGATGATCCCCCGCACCAGGTCCCCGTCGACGGCGTCGGCCAGCAGTTCGGCGGTGCGCAGATGGAAGCTGTTGGTGGAGCGGCCGATGCGCCGCAGGCTGTTGCTGGGGGACGCCTGGTTGACCGAGGTCAGATAGGTCTTGCGATTGGCGGTCGACTGCGCGCCCAGCAGGTCGGGATAGGCCCCGATCCGCTGCAGGATTTCCAGGAACCGCCGCAGGCTGGCGTGGAACTGCGCGCTGGCCTGCCGCACCGCCGGCGCCTCCATGGCCGCCATCGGCACGATCACGCCCCGCTCGACCCGCACGGCCTGGCCGGCGTCGATCAGCTTGGAGACATAGCGGCGGGTGGTCTCGTAGGGCAGGCGCAGAGCCTGGGCCAGGGCGTAGACGCTGACCGGGTCGCGCTCGCTGTCCGGCGGCGGCGTTTCGGCGCTGGCGTAGGCCAGCGACAGCTCGGGGTCGGCGCTTAGCCGCCGGACATTGGCCTCAACGATTCCCAGCCAGACCAGGCCCTTGATCAGGTCGCCGTCCATCAGGCCCGACAGCAGGCTGGTGATGCGCAGGAAGAAGTCGGATGTCACCCGCAGCGTCGCGCGCTGCACGTCCAGGGATGCCGACGGGGTGGCGGCACGATCTTGGGCGAGGCGACTCACGACGGACAATCTCCTGGCAATCTCCGCCCCAGAATAGCCATTTTCGCCGGAATGAACATGCGACCCATGCCCGCATAGAGAACGGAGGTCCGCCGACGGGCCTCAGGGGGGGGCGCCTCAGGGAACGCCGAACGCCTCGGCCAGGGCGGCTTCGTCCAGCCCGGCGATCTCCAGAGACTTGATCCGGGCGCCGGCGCCGGCCGCCAGCACCACGGCCGAGCGAGGCAAGCCCAGGGCCTTAGCGACCACAGCAATCAGGGCGGCGTTGGCCTCGCCGTCGACGGGCGGAGCGCTGACCCGGACCTTCAGATAGGGACGGCCGGCGGCGTCCCTGGCCCAGCCGTCGATCCGATCCCGTCCGCCCTTCGGGGTCAGGCGGACGGCTAACCGCACCCGCCCATCAGCTTCTGCAGCGCATAGAGGCCGCCGGGCAACAGGAACCGGTTGACGCCCTCCAGGACGAGGAAGGCGACCAGAAAGCTGAGGTCCACCCCGCCCAGGGTCGGCAGGAACCTTCGGATCGGCGCGACCATCGGCCGGGTGATGGCGTCCAGGAAGCTGGTGATCTGGCGGGCCGCCGGGCTGGTCATCCGGATGATATCGAACGCCGTCAGCCAGCTGACCACCGCATAGACCACCATGCAGATGATCAGGAAGGTGATGACGCCGCTCACCACCAGTTGAATGAAGGCAAGGATGGGATCGAGCTGGCACATAGGCGTCTCCGAAGTTGGACCGCTTGTAGCCAGCGCCACGCCGGTCGAGCAAGCTCGCGCCTTGACAGATCGGGACCCCGAGCCTTATTTCGCGCCTCCCCACTCCAGGGAGGGGGCCGTAGCTCAGTTGGTAGAGCGCCTCGTTCGCAATGAGGAGGTCAGGGGTTCGACTCCCCTCGGCTCCACCAGGGACCCCCCTGGCGCCCCGCTGGGCAAGAGCGCCTAAAAGCCGATCCCCAGCCGCACCCCCGCCACCAGGGCGTTGTCGACCGAGCGGTCGCCGCCCGGGCTGACGATGTATTGCAGGTCGGGCTGCAGGGTGACGTGCTCGGAAAGCTTGTCGGACCAGGTCAGTTCAAACTGGGTTTCCAGGTGGGTCGCGTCGCCGCCCGCGTCGCGCAGGGTCTTGACCGCGCCGGGCGAGATCCAGGCCTGGGAGACGCCGAACGACAGCAGGGAGTCGGGGCGGGAGGCTAGCGGCTTTTCGATCAGCACCCCGGCCTGCCAGCCGCCGCTGAAATCACTGGTGCGGCCATCCGAGACCCCCAGCTTGATGAAGCCGGTGGTGGTACGGCCACCCGTCCAGGCGCCGGCCAGGTCGTGCTCGGCTATGGCGTAGACGCCCTGGCTGCGGCGTTGCAGCGGCTGGCCCAGGCCATCGGTTTCGCGGATGTCGTCGGCCTTTTGCGAATAGGACCAGACGCCGATGGCGATGCGGTCCCCCCCGCCTGCTTTAGGGCCGGTCCAGCCCGCCTCGACGATCGCCAGCACGCCGTCGTCGAAGCTCCAGTCTGGTCCGCCGGGGTCGCCCGGGACGCCGGCCCGGGCGTTCAACACCGCCGCCTGGACATAGCTGTTGTCGCTGGGCGCCAGCCGCAGGCGGGCGCTTAGGGCGGTGGAGGGGAAGATCGAGGGGCCGGCCGGGCCGGTGGCGGCCAGCTCGCTACCGATGCCGAACGCCGGGGCCAGCAGGAGACCGGCGGAATCGGCGGCGTAGAATTCGCTGTTGAGGTCGGACAGACCCAGTCGCAGGTTGGCGCGGCCGCCGGCCAGGGCCTGTTCGACATAGGCCTGGAACAGCTTGGCCGAGGGGCGACCCACCTCGATATTGTCGACTCCCTGCAGGTTACCGGCCAGGGCCCCGGGCGTTCCGCCGCTGTTGGAGAGCAGCTCCAGATGCAGGGCGCCGCCGCGCCAGCCAACCGCCCGATCCAGGTCCAGGTCGGCGGCAACGGTGAGGTTGTCCAGCACCCGCCCACCGCGCTGCTGTCCGCCCGAAACCACCCCGGACAGGTCGACCTTGTAGTCCAGGCTGAGGGTCAGCGGGCCTTCAGCATGGGCCACGCCGGCGACGACCATCACCAAGGCCAGGGCGGCCATCCCGGACGCCATGCGGCGGCTAAACCCGTTTTGAGTATTGATCACGCTTCTGTCCCGGAACGACCACTGTTCTGTGGTCTCACTCAGAAACAACTAGCGCGCCGGCTCTAACAGCGGCTGAATCAAAGATGATCTAAGTCTTTACGACCGCTACTCAACTTGGGTTTGGTTACCGCGAGATTGATATCGACAGGCCTGACCCTTGCAATGGACCGCGACAGAGGTTCAAATTGGGTCAGGATGACAATGTCTCTCCGTAATATCCCTCTGGCGCTGGCCGCCGCCCTGCTGCTGACCGCCGGCGCCGTCCAGGCAGCCGCCCCGACCCTGGACCTCAGCGCGCCGCGCCTGGTGCGCACCGCCGACGGTGTGTCGCTGCGCGGCGCGGTCTGCCGCGCCGGCCCGGTGCGGATCGCAGGCCGGGTGTCCGCCAGCCTGGATCAGTTGAACGCCGCCGGCGGGCAAACCGCCTCGCGGCCGATCTTCCTGACCGGCGCCGTCAGCGGCCGTGGCCCCGGCTGCGGCTACTATGACGTGGCGGTTTCGGAGGCTGACAGCCGCCTGGCCGTCTGCGCCACCACGCCGGATGGCGACCGCGCCTGCCGCCCGGTCGAGTAGTGGCTATCCCTCGACCAACCGGGCAAGCGCCCGCGCCAGCATGCCCGTCGAGACCAGCTTGTCCCGCCAGGACAGGGCGATAACCGGTCCGACATCGGTCTTGTTGACGTCGACGATGTAGATGCGCCCGCTCGGCCGGTCGCGCAGGATGTCCAGCCCGCCCCAGTCCAGCCCCATCGCCGCGCAGAACCTACCGATCAGGACCAGTTCCTCCGGCGAATAGACGGACGCCGGGTCGTGGCGCCGGACGCTGAGATTGTGGATCGAGAAGCGGGTGTCGCCCGGCTTCTTCTTTTCCCAGACCACGACCGGAACCCCGCCGACCGTGGGGGTGCGCAGGTCGTGGATGAACTCGCCCTCGGCGGTGTCGACCAGCTTCTGGTAGCAGCGGCCCGGCAACCGCGGCGTGGGGCAGGAAACCACCCGGCCGTCATGAACGCCGTTGAGCTCGCCCTTCTCCACGGCCGGGCCGATCCAGGTTTCCGGATCGAGCGCCAGGGGATAGCCGAACACCTGCTCGAACACCGCCGACACGTGGCTCTTGGAGACGTCGCGGCAGGCCTGGTTGAACCCGGCCGGCGCGTCGCGCACGGGAGACTCGCCCCAGGTGGAGTCGTCGAAATAGAAGCAGGCGTCGGCGTGACCAGGACTGCGGGCCACTCGCATGCCGCCCCAGGTCATGGCGGCGCGGATCAGGTACCATGGTCTTGGCGTGTCGGGCTCGAACCAGATGCGCGGCCCCGCCGGCTTGAAGGTCAGCCGCCGCCAGCCGGCCACGGACAGCACCATCAGATGGTAGGCAAGCCACATCAGGGCCTCGCCGATCAGCACACCGTCCAGTTTCAGGTCAGCCCCGGTCTTCTTCACCTGCACCCGGCCACGCCGGAAGGTGAAGTCGGTCCGCCAGTCGCCCTCGCCGACCCGGGGTGTCTGCTCTCTTATCCCACCGGCTCCGAAATCAGGCATGCGCCAGCCGCCAGAGCCGATCGCGATAGGCCACAAAACAGCGGGCGCCGCAGGTCAGCCGCATCAGCGCCCCTTCGGCGATCCAGCGGGCCGCCGCCGGCCGCGCGGCGATCAGCGGACGCAGCACCTCGCGGTTCCAGTCCTCGGAATGCTTCACGTCCAGGGTGGCGTGGACGGTGAAATAGCGGCGGGCCCGGCCGACCCCCAGCCGCTTAAGGCCGGCGTCGACCTGGGCGGCGCGGCCCGGCGCGGTCAGCTCGATCACCCCCAGCGCCCCGATCGACTGGTAGGCATAGCGGCGGTTGGCGGCCAGACCGACCATGATGTTGCCCAGCGCCAGGGCGGGGGTCAGGGTCGTCTCGATACGGGGCGAAATTTCCAGCGCCTCGGCCAGTTCGCTGAGCATGGGGCCGTGCATCACCGCCGCCCGACCCTGTCCCAGCTCGTCCCAGAGATTGGCCCCCAACTCCCGGCGGGGCGCGCCCTCGAACTTGACCTGGGTCAGCGAGATCAGGTCGTCAAAGCCGGCCTCGCCGGCCACTTCCTGGGTCAGGAACCAGCGCATCTGGGCCAGATCCGCCGCCTCCGCCAGCCAGGCGAACAGCGGGTCGTTCTGGCCGGGGCCCATCGCCTTCAGGGACTCGAACCAGGCAACGAAGCCATCCGGATCGTTGGGCGCCGCGCCGGCCCGTTCGGCGACGGTGGCGCGGAAGGCCTCGATGAACTCGCCTTCGGCCAGCATCATGGCGTGGTCGTCGGCGAGCCTGGACCGCCAGGCCTCGTCGGGTGTCCCAATGGCCAGGCGCCGCCGGTTCCAGCGGGCCAGCTCCTGATGGAAGGCGGCGTCGAAGTTCAGGACAGACTGAATCGAAAGCGGCTGCGCGGTCATTCGGCTTCTCGGCTTTTTCCGGCGACAGGCGAAGACCCTACCCCGCCCCACCCTTGGGTTACTAGTGGGACCTCAAGACCTTGAACCAGACATAGGTTCCCGCCGCTCGGCGACCAGTCCTATGGCCGCAATCCGCTCCACCCCCCAGTAGCGGGGGTGGTTCAGCAGCCCGCCGAAGATGTCCGGATCGATCTCGCGATAGCGCAGCGACAGCCCCGCCAGCCGGGTTTCCAGCGCCTCACGCAGCCGGTCCCTCCCGGCGACGACCGGGGCGCCGCTGTAGAGCAGCAGCCGCCCGCCGGGCGCCAGGCGCCCCGCGGCTTCCTCGGCCCAGGCCAGGGCGACCTCCATCCCCAGGTCCCCGCCGCCATCGCGATAGAGCCGCCCGCCCTTCCCCGCGAAAAAGGGCGGGTTGGCGATGATGACGTCGAACTCTCCGTCCAGACCGGCGAGGCCTGAGCTCTGCGCCAGGGTCAGCTCGACCCCGGCGGCGGCGGCGTTGACCCGCGCCAGATCCAGAGCGGCGGGGTTGAGATCGCTGGCAGCGACCGTGGAGCCCGGGCGGGCCAGGGCGGCGATGATGGCCCCCACCCCTGAGCCCGTCCCGATGTCGGCGATCCGCGCCGGCCCGGGCGGCAGTTCGGCCCGCACGAAGTCGGCGAAACGGTAGCTGTCGGGTCCGAAGAACACCGCATCACGGGTCTTGGGCGGCCATGACGAATGCCAGAACAGAGCTCCGTCCGCACTGGCGACACGCAGGGCGCTGCGCCAGAACCGCCGTCGCCGGACCAGGATGCCCGCCTCGCCCATCGCCTCGAATAACGCGGGCCCCACCGTCCGGGGCCGGAACGGCAGGTTCCAGCCGAACACGTCGCGCAGATCGCCGGCCAGGCCCAGCCCCGAAAAAAGACGTCGCCAGACGACCCGGCGATGGCTGTCATTGCCCGGTGTCACGAAAGCGTAGCCGACGTCCTTTAGCCGACGCAGAAGATCGGTCAGCCGCTCGTCCTGCTCCGCCATGCTCACGCCTCGCTGCCCGTATTGGGGATTCAATAACACCGTTCGCCGCCCCTCGGCCGCCGCCAGCCGTTTGAGTGGAGATTTCAGGCGAGCGGGCGCCCAGTTCGGGCAGCCCCAATGCAGACTCCGGAGCCGTCTTGGTCTAGCCGGAACCGACCGAAGGGATAGGACGCAACGACGCCATGGTGATGGTAGAAGCCAATGCACTGGGCCGGGCGCGCAAGGCGCGGCTGAAGCGGATGGACACCATCCATCCCATCGTCGGCGAAATCGTCGAGAGCCTGCAGGGCCTGGGCGGCGCCGCCCATCGCGACAGGGTCGCCGACCGTATTGCCGAGCGCCGCAGCGGTCGGACCCTGAAGGCCAGCGCGGCGCTCAAGGCCGATGTCTACCAGGCCTTCGAGGCCCATTGTGAAGGGGGCGTCCCGACCCGCGGGCGCATGCTTTTCCACAAGCCTTTCGGTCGTGAGAGCCACCGCTGGGCGCTCAGCCCGGCCGCCAGCGACTTCCTTCGCCAGGACCGCCACTACTGAGCAAGGCGCAGGGACTCTTTGCGCAGCGCCTCAAGCGAGCGCGGCAGACCGCTGGCCACTGACGAGCGGACCAGGCCGGCCGGCGCGGCGCCGTTCATCGCCACATGGATCTCATAGGTCACGTGCGTGCCGCCGGGGATGGCGGTCAGCCGCCACTCGCCCTCTGACCGTTTCCAGTCGCCCCCGACACGGTGGAATTTGAACCGGCTGGGCGGGGTCAGGTCGGCGCGGAAGACGTTGGTCAGCGGCTTCATCAGCGGCAGGCCGCGGATCTTCTGCTCGCGCACCTCGAAGCCCGGCCCCCGGCTGACGATCCTGCAGCTGACCAGACCCGGCATGTAGCGCGGCGCGCCGGCGCAGTCGGTCAGGGCCGCCCACACCGCCGATGGCGGGGCGGCGATGTCGACGCTGGCATTGGCCGCCCCGCCGTCGCCCTCGGCGCGGACCGAGACAGCGGGTTTGGCGTTGAAATCGGCAGCGGCGACAGGCGTCGCGGCGGCGAGGGCAAGCAGCAGAACGATGAGGCGCATGGAATCCTGAGCTAGTGCGCCTCATCCCAGTTGGAAGCGGCGCGGGCTTCGACAACCAGGGGAACGGAGAGCGCGACCGCCGGTTCCGGCGCGGCTTCCATGACCTTGGCGACCAGCTTGCAGGTGGCGTCGGCTTCCTCGGCCGGGGCCTCGAAGATCAGTTCGTCGTGCACCTGCAGCAGCATGCGAGCCTTCAGCCCCGCGGCCCTCAACGCATCGGGCATGCGGATCATGGCCCGGCGGATGATGTCGGCAGCCGCCCCTTGCAGCGGCGCGTTGATCGCCGCCCGCTCGGCGAACTGGCGGTGGCCGGCCGCCTTGGCGCGGATATCGGGGATGTTGATCTTACGCCCGAAGATGGTGGTGACATAGGCGTGCTCGCGCACCTGGGCCCGCATGCTGTCCATGTAGGCGCGGATGCCGGGGAAGCGCTCGAAGTAGGTCTTGATATAGGCCCCCGCCTCGTCCTGCGGGATCGACAGCTGGTTGGCCAGGCCGAACGCCGAGATGCCGTAGACGATGCCGAAATTGATGGCCTTGGCCCGCCGCCGGACCTCGGACGGCATGCCCTCGATCGGGGTGTTGAACATCTCGGAAGCCGTCATGGCATGGATGTCGAGACCTTCGCGGAAGGCCCGCTTCAGCTGCTCGATGTCGCCCACATGGGCCAGCAGCCTCAGCTCGATCTGGCTGTAGTCGGCGCTGATCAGCACGTTGCCGATGTCGGCGATGAAGGCCTTGCGGATCTTGCGGCCTTCCTCGGTGCGGACCGGGATGTTCTGCAGGTTGGGATCGGTCGAGGAGAGCCGCCCCGTCGTGGTCGAGGCCATCGCATAGGAGGTGTGGACCCGCCCGGTCGCCGGGGCGATGGCCGCTACCAGGTTGTCGGTATAGGTGCCCTTGAGCTTGGACAGCTGTCGCCAGTCGAGCAGCACGCGCGGCAGCTCATGGCCCTGGGCCGCCAGGCCCTCCAGAACGTCGGAATCGGTCGCCCACTGGCCGGTGGCGGTCTTCTTGCCGCCAGTCAGGGCCATCTCGCCGAACAGTACGTCGCCGATCTGCTTGGGGCTGCCCAGGTTGAACGGGTGGCCGACCAGGGCCTGAGCCTTGGCCTCGAAGTCGGCCATGCGCATGGAGAATTCGTTGGAGAGGTTGCGCAGGAAGGTCGGGTCGACCTTGACGCCGGCGTTCTCCATGGCCGCCAGCACCGGTGGCAGGGGCCGCTCCAGGGTCTCATAGACGGTCAGCAGGCCTTCGCGGGCCAGCCTTGGGCGGAGACGGTTGTAGAGGCGCAGCGTGACATCGGCGTCCTCGGCGGCGTATTCGGTCGCCTTGCCCAGCTCGACATGCTTGAAGCTGACCTGGGCCTTGCCGGTCCCCGCCACCTGCTTGAACGGGATCGGCTGGTGGCCCAGCCACAGGGCCGACAGCTCGTCCATGCCGTGGCCGTGCATGCCGGCCTCCAGCACGTAGCTGATCAGCATGGTGTCCTCGATGGGCGCCACGTCGATGCCGTAGCGGCTGAGGACGGCGATGTCGTACTTGGCGTTCTGCGCCACCTTCAGGACCGTCGGGTCCTCGAGCATCGGCTTGAGGATCTTCACCACATCCTCAAGCGGCATCTGCACCAGGTCGGCGGCCGCCTCGAGCTGCAGACCCTCCTTCTCGCAATGGCCGACCGGGATGTAGCAGGCCTCGCCCGGCGCGACGGCCAGCGAGATGCCGCACAGGCCCGCCGTCGCCGAGCCCAGGGCGTCGGTCTCGGTATCGAAGGCGATGGTTCCGGCCTCATAGGCCCGCGCCACCCAGGCCTCGAGCGTGGCGGCGTCACGCACGCAGACATAGCCGCTGACATCGATGGCCGATTCCGGGGACTCGGCCGGGGCGGGCCTGGGCGTCGAGGGGATCGCCCCGCTGCTGCTCGCCCCTGCCTCGCCGATCCGGCGGGCCAGGCTGCGCAGCTCGTAGGTCTCCAGGAAGGCCGCCAGCACCGCCTTGTCCGGCTCACGTACGGCCAGGTCCTCGATGGGCTCGGGCAGCGGGGTGTCGCAGTCCAGCTGCACCAGCTGGCGCGACAGGCGGATCTGGTCGGCGAAGTCGATCAGGGTCTGGCGGCGCTTGTCCTGCTTGATCTCGCCGGCCCGGGCCAGCAGCGTCTCCAGGTCGCCGTACTCGTTGATCAGGGCCGAGGCGGTCTTGACCCCGATACCCGGGGCGCCCGGCACGTTGTCGACGCTGTCGCCGCACAGGGCCTGGACGTCGACCACATGCTCGGGTCCGACCCCGAACTTCTCGATCACCTGTTCGCGACCGATGCGCAGGTTCTTCATGGTGTCGAGCATCGAGACGTTCGGCCCGACCAGCTGCATCAGATCCTTGTCGGAGCTGACGATGACCACCTCGCCCCCGGCGTCGCGCACCTTGCAGCTATAGGCGGCGATCAGGTCGTCGGCCTCGTAGCCGGGCAGCTCGATACAGGAGACGCCGAACGCCCGGGTCGCCTCGCGGACCACGGCGAACTGCGGGACCAGGTCCTCGGGGGCCGGCGGGCGGTGGGCCTTGTACTTGTCGTAGAGCTTGTTGCGGAAGGTCTCTTCCGAATGGTCGAAGATCACCGCCAGGTGGGTCGGCGCGTCGCTGTTCATGTCGCGCAACAGCTTGAACAGCATGTTGCAGAACCCCGACACCGCCCCGATCGGCAGCCCGTCGGTCTTGCGGGTCAGCGGCGGCAAGGCGTGATAGGCCCGGAAGATGAAACTGGACCCATCGACCAGATAGAGCCGCACGGCCGGCCCGTCCTGGGTCAGCGGGCGACTTGTGTCGGGGAGCGGCGGAGCGGCGGCGGATTCGTCGGACATGCGCGCAGAATAGGGGCAAGGCGGGCCCGGGTCAGCCACTTTGCAAACTGTCCCACGGGGTCCATCATGGCGCGCATGAGTGGGGGAGTACTGGTGATGCGCGTAGCCCTGGCCTGCATGGCGGCACTGATCCTGGTGGGGTCGGCCCTGGCGCAGGATGTGATCACCAGTCCCGATTGGATTAAGCAGCCTCGCCGAGAGGATTTCGCATCCGTCTGGCCTTATCAGGCCGCCCGCGCCGGCATCGGCGGCAAGGCCGTCATCTCCTGCGCGGTCGATATTGACGGCCTCCTCCATGACTGCAAGGTGATGTCGGAGACGCCCGAGGGGTCCGGCTTCGGGAACGCGGCCGTTCTGCTGGCCACCAAGTTCAAGATGCGGCCCAAGAAGATCAACGGCAAGCCGGTCGAAGGCGGGCAGGTCCGCATCCCGATCGTCTTCGGCAACCTCGGCGCTACGATGGTCGGCGGCTCGGTTAACGCGATAACCGACCCGGTATGGATCTCGGCGCCGACCTTCGAGGACATGAAGGCGGCCTATCCGCCCGACGCCCGCGACCAGCCCGACGGCGGCGGCGCAGTGCTGCATTGCAACGTTACCCCCCAGGGCCGGCTGATCGACTGTATCACGAACAACGAACTGCCGAAGAACAAGGGCTTCGGGACCAAGGCCAAGACCCTGACCTCGCGGTTCCAGCTGAAGCTGCAACCCGGCATGGGCGGCAAGGGCGCCTTCGTCGAGGTAAAATTCAAATTCCTCAATCCTGACAGCCCGGATGGCAAGGTCAGCAAGGTCGCCAAGCCGCGCTGGATCAGCCTGCCCGACACCGCCAAGGTCCAGGCGGTCTATCCCAAGCAGGCGGCCGACGCGGGCGTCACCAAGGGGTTGGGGATTGCCGAGTGCGATGTCTCGGCCGACGGCCACCTGGTCAATTGCCGGACGGCGCGGGAAGAACCCAGCGGGCTCGGCTTCGGCGATTCGGCCGTGTTGGTGGCCCAGAGCATGCAGATGAATCCCTGGACCGACGAAGGCCGCCCGGTGGAGGGCGCGACCATCAAGCTGCCCATCAGGTTCGACCTGGCGCCCGAGGCCGCCCCCAAACCCTGAGACCGCGGGAGAACCACGATGCGCATTCAGACCCTGATCGCCATTCCGGCTGCCGTTCTGCTGGCCGGCGCCGCCCTCCCCTCGGATTTAGGCGCCGCCACCGTCACCTCCGAGAACCTGATCTGGGCGTCCGCGCCCAGCTTCGACGACATGGCCGCCGCCTGGCCGGCCCAGGCCTATGACATGCAGGGTTCAGCGACCCTGCAGTGCCGCATCGTCGGGGCCGGCCGCCTGACGGGCTGCGACACCATCAGCGAAGAGCCGGTCGGCGCGGGCTTCGCGCGGGCGGCCAAGACCCTGGCAGGCAAGTTTCAGTTGAAGATCGACGCCCGGTCCCTGCGCAAGGACCGGGACTATTTCGTGATGGTGCCGTTCCACTTCCTCAATCCGCAAACCCCGCTCGGGAAGGTCCGCAAGGTCAGCAATCCGCGCTGGATCTCCATGCCCGACCCCGGCCGCATCCAGGGCGTCTTCCCCAAGGCGGCGGCCGACGCCGGCGTGACCCACGGGGTCGGCGTCATCGACTGCCAGGTCCTTCCGGACGGCCATCTGACCGACTGCAAGGTCTCGCGCGAGACCCCGACGGGCGTGGGCTTCGGCGACGCCGCCCTGCTGGTCGCCCCCATCATGCAGATGAACCCCTGGACCGACGACGGCAGTCCCGTCGATGGCGTGCGGATCAAGCTGCCGGTGCAGTTCGGGCTGGCGCCCAGCGCCTAAGCTGGGGCCTTCACCCCGAACCGCTCGGCGTTCCGGGCCTTGGCCTTCGCCGCCTCGACTTCGCGGTCGCGCGGCGGGGCCTGGGTTTCCAGGCTGTCCAGCAGGCGGCGGCCGGCCTGAAACACCTCTTCGCAGGCGGCGTCGAAGGCCGCCTGATTGGCCCTGGACGGCGTGTTGAAGCCCGAGAGCTTGCGCACGAACTGCAACGCCGCGGCGCTGACCTCGTCGTCGGTGGCGGCGGGGTCGAAGTTGAACAGGGTCTTGATGTTGCGACACATCGGAAAACCTCGCGCTAGCGGAACAGGGCGTTGTAGTCGGCCGCCCCGCCGCCGGCGGCGCTGAGTGCGGCGCTGTCGCCCGTGGCCAGGAAGGCGCGGGTGGCCTCGGCCGCGGCGTGCAGCGCGGCCCGCGAGATCCCCGTTGCAGAGGACAGCCGCCGCGCGCCCAGCGTCTGCAGTTCGGCCGCCACCGGGACGCCGGGCATGGCCATGACGTTCAGCGGCAGGCCGCATTCCCGCGCGATCGTCTCGATATGGCCGGCGTCCGAGACGCCCGGCGCGAACAGGCCGCTGGCCCCGGCGGCGCGGTAGAGGGCGGCGCGGCGCAGGGTCTCGGCCACCGCCGCCTCGCCTTCAGCCAGCCTGCGCAGATAGACATCGGACCGGGCGTTGATGAACAGGTCGACCCCGGCCTTGTCGGCGGCGGCGCGCACCGCCTCGATCTTGGCGGCCAGGACCTCGGCCGACTTGCCGCCGTCCTCCAGATTGATGCCCACCGCCCCGGCGTCGATGATCTTCGCCGCCGTCTCAGCCACCTCGGCCGGATCATCGCTGTAGCCGCCCTCGATGTCGGCGGTCAGCGGCACGGTCAGCACTCGGGCGGCCTCGCGCACGGTCAGCACGGCGGCCTCGACCGGCATGTGGTGGCCGTCCGCATAGCCATGGCTCCAGGCCACGGCGGCGCTGGAGGTGGCGACGGCCTTGGCCCCCAGGGTCTCCATCAGCTTGGCGCTGGCGGCGTCCCAGGCGTTGGGCAGGAGCAAAATGTCGGAGCCCTTGTGCAGGGCGTGGAATGTTGCGGCTTTGTTCATGGCCGCAAGATGGGGGTAAACCGCCGTTCTGTCAGCCCCCGAAGTGGCGATTTCCGGACGTGAATGGCGAAGTCAGGCTTAGTGACCGCCGGCGCCCTCATAGACGCCCGGCGCCAGCCGCTCGTCTTCCGGGATCTCGTCATGGCTCAGCACGAAGCGCCGGTCGCAATAGCCGCAGTCGACGAAGTGCGCCGCGCCGATCTCGAGCCACACCCGCGGATGGCCCAGCGCCCCGCCGACGCCGTCGCAGGCCACGCGGTGGCTCCGAACCTTGACGATTTCCGGCGCCGGACCGGCAGACTGGCCGTAGGTCGGCTCGGTGGTCCCCTGAAGAGCGGTCGCTTTCGCGGCTGGCTTTTTGGCCATGACGGTCAGTCCTTGCAGCAGGCCTTGGCGCGGCGGCCCGTGCGGCCTACCTATGCGAGGCCCGGCCTGGGCGTCAATCGACGGACATCATGGATCTTCCCGAATACGCCATCGAGGCCAAGGGTCTCGTCAAAACCTACGCCGCCACCAAGACCACCCCGGCCAAGCTGGCCCTCAACGGCATCGACCTGCAGATCCCGCGCGGCTCGATCTTCGGCCTGCTGGGGCCCAACGGAGCGGGCAAGTCGACCTTCATCAACATCCTGGCCGGCCTCTGCCGCAAGACCAGCGGCACGGTGAAGATCTGGGGCCGCGACATCGACGAGCGCCCCAGAGACGCCCGCGCCGCCATCGGGGTCGTCCCGCAGGAACTGGCCGCCGACGTCTTCTTCACCCCGCGTGAGAGCCTCAACGTCCAGGCCGGCATGTATGGCGTCCCCCGAGCGGAACGCCGCACCGACGAACTGCTCAACGCCATGGGCCTGGGCGACAAGGCCGACGCCTATGTGCGCCAGCTCTCCGGCGGCATGAAGCGCCGGCTGATGGTGGCCAAGGCCATGGTCCACAACCCGCCGGTCCTGATCCTCGACGAGCCGACCGCCGGGGTCGATGTCGAGCTGCGCCGCCAGCTGTGGAACTATGTGGTCGGCCTCAACCAGCTGGGCGTCACCATCGTGCTGACCACCCACTATCTGGAAGAAGCCCAGGAGCTCTGCGACCAGATCGCCATCATCAACCGCGGCGAGGTGGCCGCCTGCGAGCCGACCTCGACCCTGCTGCGCCGCCTCGACACTCGCAACGTGGTGGTCACCCCGGATGAGCCGGTTACCGACGTTCCCAACCTGGCCGGCTTCGAGACCAAGCTGCGCGCCGGCGGCAGCTTTGCCGTCACCTACAAGACCGGCCAGTCCAGCGTCGAACAGGTCCTGGCCGCCGTCCGCGCCACGGGCCTGCACATCAAGGACATCGCCACCGAGGACCCCGACCTCGAAGACGTCTTCCTGGCCCTGACCTACGACGCGCCGGGGGCGGCCGATCCCACGCGGGACTAGGTTTGTCCACGAACCACACGAACCACACGAACGGGTGGACGTGACGGCCGGCGCTCTGCGGCGGGTTCGGCTGGAAGGAATGCCGCTTCGCGGGAAGACAGAGAAGTTCAAGAGAAGAAGCGCAAGCGACGGTGTCTCGCTGGATGCGCCGCAGGCCGTCTTTCGGGTTGTTCGCCTGCGGCGCTTGAAGGATGTCCCGGCCGCTTGCCCTTCTTCTCTAACTTCTCTGCCTTCCCGCGCAGCGGCTGAATCCCACCTAACCGCTCGCGATGCCGATGCGGATAGCGCTCTTCTGTTCGTGTGGTTCGTGTTGTTCGTGGACAAGCCTTAGCGGCCTTGACGCCCCCACCCACGCGGGCAAGCTGACCCCCTCACGCGGGGGCGCAGCCATGACCGACATACCAGCCGCCAAGCCGGGCTTCCTGGAGCGCACCTTCCAGCTCAGCGCCCACAACACCGGCGTGCGCACCGAGGTCCTGGCCGGGGCCACCACCTTCCTGACCATGGCCTATATCGTGCTGGTCAACCCGGCGATCCTCAGCCAGGCCGGCATGCCCATCGCCGCCGTCACTGCCGCGACCTGCCTGGCAGCCGGGGTCGGGTCGATCCTGATGGGCCTGTTCGCCAACTACCCCATCGCGCTCGCTCCCGGCATGGGGCTGAACGCCTATTTCACCTTCACCGTGGTCAAGGGGATGGGCATCCCCTGGCCCATCGCCCTGGGCTGCGTGTTCATCTCGGGCGTCGTCTTTCTGATCCTGACCTTCGCGGGCGTCCGCCAGCTGATCGTGCAGGCCATTCCCAAGAGCCTGTTCGCCGCCATCGCCGCCGGCATCGGCCTGTTCATCGCCCTGATCGGCCTGAAGGAAGCCGGCATCGTCGTCGCCAATCCCGACACCCTGGTGGGGTTGGGCGACCTCAAGGCGCCGGCGGTCGGCGTCGCCCTCATCGGCCTGCTGATCATCGCCGCCCTGCAGGTCTGGAAGGTCAGGGGCGCCATCCTGATCGGCATCCTCGCCGCCACCGCCGTGGGCTGGCTGACCGGCCTCGTCCGTTGGCACTCGACCCCCTACAGCCTGAGCGACATGACCGCGACGGCCTTCAAGCTGGACATCCCCGGCGCGCTGGGCCTCGGCGGAGGCGGCCTCAGCGCGGCCATCCTCGAAATCCTCTTCGTCTTCCTGTTTGTCGACATGTTCGACAATGTCGGCACCCTGGTCGCGGTGACCAAGAAGGCCGGCCTCACCCAGCCCGACGGCTCCATCCCCCGCCTGAACCGCATCCTCTTCGCCGACGCCACGGCCAGCGTGGTCGGCAGCCTCGCGGGCACCAGCACCACGGTCAGCTATATCGAGAGCGCTTCGGGTGTCGCGGCCGGCGGCCGCACCGGCCTGACCGCGGTCACCACCGGCGTGCTCTTCCTGATCGCGCTGTTCGCCGCCCCCCTGGTCCAGGCCGTCCCCGCCGCCGCCACGGCCCCGGCCCTGATCCTGGTCGGGGCGATGATGATGGCCCCGCTGGCCGAGGCCGACTGGGAGGACCCGCTGGTCGCCATCCCCGCCTTCCTGACCCTCATCATGATCCCGCTGACCTTCTCGATCGCCAACGGCCTGGCCGTCGGCCTGATCGCCTATGCCATCCTCAAGCTGGTCCGGGGCCAGGCCAGGCTGAACGACTGGCTGCTCTACGTCCTGGCCGCCCTGTTCATCGTCAGGTTCATCTACATGGCGGCAGCCTGACCAAGACTCGCGAAAGGGGGCGTTTGCACGCAGCAGACCTTTCCGCTATGACCCCGCCTCGCCCAGCGATCCGCACCCGTAGCTCAGCTGGATAGAGCGTTGCCCTCCGAAGGCAAAGGTCACACGTTCGAATCGTGTCGGGTGCGCCAATCCTGTCTGGCGCGAGGTCATCTTCTGAACCAGCACGCGCCGCCGCATTGACAGCCGCCGCGACCCATCGATTTACTCACTTTGGGGGAATTGGGCTGGCCGGCCGATCGAGACCCTTGCGGGGGGAATAAGGTGCCGGGCGCCAGCGCGGATTCAGAATTGATGATGGCCCATGCCCGGGTCCTCACCCGGCCGGTGATCGACTTCCTGCTGGATGAAATCGCCCTGCTCACCGAGGGATGTGACGGCGACTACGTCATGGCCATCGTCGAACTTTCGATCCTGCAGGCGACCCGCCAGATCGCCGCCGGCGGCGCGGCCAGTGAGCGTACGATCAGCGTGCGGGCGATCGGGGCGTCCCTTGGCCTCCCCTACGAAACCTGCCGCCGAAAGGTGCGGGCGCTTGAGGCCAACGGGCGGTGCCGGCGTGTCACCGCGAACCGGCTGGTGATCGCCCATGAACGGCTGGAGACCCCCGCCTACCAGGCCTACAGCGATGCGCGGTGGCGGAATCTGCGCGTGCATCTGGTCGAGCTGAGAGACATCGGGTTCGATTTCGACCAGTTCGGCCAGGTCTCGCCGCAGGTCGCAGTTCGGGCGCCGACCCTGTCCCGAACCATCGCCGCTCTGGTTGACGACTATATGCTCAGGCTGATCGAAGCGCGGCGCTCCAACGTCGACATCATCGAAAGCAATATCATCACCGCCATGATGAACATGAATGGCGAGCCGGTGCGGCGTAGCCGCGAGCTGACCTGGAAATATGCCGGGGGAGATACCCCGCCACCCGACTCGGTCCGCGAACCGGTAACCATCGCCATGATCGCTCGCCGCCTGAAAACAACCGAGGAAATCGTCCGTCGGCAGGTGAATAACTATGTCGGGCGGGGTTGGGTCCGCCGCGTGCCCGGCGGCTACCTGTTCGTCATGGCCCAGCAGGTGACCCCCGACGCCCACAGGTCCCGCAACCTGGTGAACCAGCGGTTCCTGCAACTGGTGCAGGCGCTGCGTCAGCTGGGGATCGATCCGGCCACGCTGACCTTGGACTGACCAAGTCTACGGCCCGGTGGGCGTCGGCGATGCGGCGGGCTGCCAAGCCGGCGGCCGAGGATGGGCCTTCAGGAATTCCCAGATGACGCTCGCCCCGTCGAAGTCGTGGCTCGTCCGGCCGCGCGGCTGCAGCCGAACGGGTTCCACCCCGCCGGGCCAGTGGTGGCCGCCGCCCTGGATGGCGTAGAGGACGACGTCCGCCCCCTCCCGGCAGCCTGCATAGCGATCGATGCGGGTGCGCGTGCCGTCGCGGGGATCGGCGTCGGCCAGCCAGGCCGCGGTCGGGCTCGTCGCACAGCCGTTGCGCCGGACCCAGAAGGCCAGATTACCCTCCAGCTCCCCGCTGTCGAACGGCACGACCGGGTCGGCCGTCCCGTGGATGAGCAGCATCGGAACCGGCCGGCCCCGCACGCACCCCGGCATCAGCCCCTCGGCCAGCCCCCCGGACACCGGCGCGATGGCCGCGATCCGGTCCGGCCGCTCGCAGGCCAGCCGGTAGGTCATCGACGCCCCGTTCGAAAACCCGGTCACATAGACGCGGTCCGGATCGACCCCATAGGTCTTGGACAGCGCCTCGATCAGCGCCGCCAGAAACCCCACGTCATCGGCTGTGGCGGCCTCGCCGGGATGGCCCGAATGCCACTGGCCGGCCACGGCGTCCGGATAGGCGACGATGAAGCCATCGCGGTCGGCGAGGCGGTCGAACTGGAAGTTGGTCCGGCGCTCGATCTCGGGGCCCGAGCCCTTCCAGCCGTGGAGGACGAGGATGAGGGCCGGGTGCGAGGGGCGGGCTTTGGGAGCGTAGACCAGGTAGGAGCGGGGGATGCTGTCGTAGGTGAAGGTGCGGCCGGCGGCTGTGTCGGGCGTCCGTGCCGGTGGGTGGCATGCCGTCAGCATCGCTGAGGCTGCTATGGCTGAAAGGATAGCCTTCAATAGGGTCGACTTCATTCTTCCCTCGCCTTGGCAAAGGCCCGCCTGGTCCGTCACGTCAAACCCAAGCGCCCTTAGTATCTGGGCTTCGCAATAAGGGCGTAATCCAACGCGAAATTGCGGCTAGGTGAATGAGATTTTGTCTCTCGGTTTTCTCAGAAGCTCGAGATAATCCGCTTTGCGTTGAAGATGACCAACATCGGCCGATCAGCCCGTTTTCGAAATACGCCATCGGAAACCGTCGCCGTCCCCGCTGTGGTCCAGGCGGAAACGAAGGGATCCGTCCTGTTGTCTTCGTTGGGAAGTGACGGACTGAACTTGATACGAGCCACTTCACGTGGGCGGGGTCCGGCCAGTTGTGTGAGCGTCACCTCCGGCAGTCTGATCTCATTGGTGGTTTTCTCTGAAATGTTTCTCGCGAATAGGACCAATCCGTCGGGTGTAGCCGTCGTGATTATCGGATCGTCGAGAAGCGCAAGCGTTCGCTTGAAGAACTGATATCCACTACCCACCGTTCCTCTGACCGAACAGGCCTGGGTTACCATAGTCGTCTTTGACGTTTGAAACCTCCCGCCAACCTTCTCTTTATAGAGATCAACGGTTGTCGCGTTCTCGATCAATATCGACTCTCTATGAGAGGAATCTATCCACCATCCATGTACCGATTCTATCGTATAAAATGTGGTGTCACTCCCACCATCTTTCTCGGGAACTGAAACTCCGCTTCCCACCTCGCCCATCCGAGTTTTCGTGTAAGACGTTACATCAGACTGTGACCAGCGCGTGTAGCCATTGCTCGTCGCCGCTGATGCAATTTTGGCAAGGTTCGGACCAAACATGACACAGGCCACAATGGCGGCTTGGTCTGGAGGTTGGACTTGGCCATTGGCTTCAAAGGCGACGACCAACGGCCCAAACGTCGCAACTGCAACAATCAACAGCCGCCGCATTCTGCCCCCCATGATTTGCTCATGCCCGTTTCCGGAGTCTCCCACCTACAGAGACCGACTTGTCAAGCTTCACCCATCTGGATGCGCTGTTCCGCACAGCCCCCAGCGCGGGAAAGGGTGACGGATAATCCTATCACCCTGTTTCGGAGCGTCGCCCCTGCTGAGCGGCGGGGGTTTCGGGCCCGAGAACTCGCTGGCCAGCCTGATCGTCTCGCTGATCGCCAGCGTCGCCGTCCTTGGGCTGGCCTGGTCGAGGGGCGGATTTCGCGGACGCGTAACGTCCTTGAAGTAGAGGGAAATGGGGCGCCCCTTTCCCTCACCCGGCAGGCTGCGCCGTCTCGATCAGATGCCTGAAATGCTGGTTGGTCGCGTAGCATTCGCAGGAGCGCTTCTCCAGGCCGGCCCGGTCGAGGATCTTGATGACCCCCCGGGTATAGTCGATCAGGCCGTCGGCCTTGAGCTGGCTGGCCACCTGGGAAACGGTCGGGCGCTGCACGCCCAGCATGGCGGCCAGGAAGTCCTGCTTGAGCGGGATAGTGGGGTGGCCCCCGGTGCGGTCCTGGCATTCCAGCAACCACCAGGCCAGGCGCTGCTCGTGGGAATGATGCGTCTGGCAGGCCAGGGTCTGGCGCGCCTCGGCCAGGCTGAGTTCCACATGGCTTCCCACCAACCGCCGAAGGGAAGCGCTGGCGTCGTAGGCCTCGACATAGGCCGCCGCCGGCACCCGCATGGCCAGCAGATCGACCTGCACCAGGGCCCGCGAGAAGATCACACCGGCGCCAACGGCCTCGAGGAAACCGACCCCACCTTCGTTGCCCACGACGGCGGTCTCCACGGCCGTCCCTGACAACATCACCGACAGCAGGGAGACCAGGCCCTCTTCCGGGAAATAGACCCACTCCACGACGTCTTCCGGCTCGTAAAGCACCCGCCCTTGCTTGAAGGCCATGGGCCGCATGTGCCTGCCGAGCGTCTCGTGGTCGTCCGGCGCGAGCGAGAGCAGAAGCCTGTTGCTGGTCCGCATCAGGCTGCATCCAGGGCGCGCTGGCCGCCGGAGTGGAAAATCGAGGCTGATATGTTGGTCTCCATCCGGATTTCGAAACCGCGCCACGCCACTAAGTCACCCTTCGACATATTATACAATGTCTATGATTGAGTGAGCTTATGGAAGTACATAGGCAGTATTTGTTTGACTTACGACAAAATGTTACGAACGCAACTGGCCATATGCTCTATTGTCAAAGACAGGCAGAGTTGTTGAACCCCAGTGCTATTTCGAAATCGTATTCTATCCGCCCTATCCAAGAGTGACGTGGCGGCCTTGATCCCGGATATGCGGGAAGTGACCTGGGGCCCCGGCGAGTTGCTCTATGAAGTCGCTGGGCCGGTGAGCGAGGCTCACTTTCCCAGCAGCGCCGGACTGTCCATCGTCTCGGTCATGAAGAACGGCGCCTGCGTGGAGTGCGCCACCGTGGGCTTTGAAAGCGCCGTCGGCCTGTTGCCGGCCCTGAGCGGCGGCATTTCGTCCAACCGCACCTTTGTTCAGCTGGCCGGTTCGGGCATCTCGATTCCGGCGGCGGCGCTGCGCAGGCGGGCGGAAGTCAGCGTTGGCCTGTTTGACCTGCTGCTGCGCTTCGCCCAGGTGGTCATCGCCCAGGAAGAGCAGTCCGTGGCCTGCAACGCGCTGCATGAAACCGAGCCCCGTCTGGCGCGGTGGCTGCTGCAGAGCCAGGATCGGCTTAACGCCCGCGTCCTCCCCCTGACTCAGGATTACCTGGCCATCATGCTGGGGGTTCAGCGCACCACGGTCAGCGCCGCGGCGAGCCAGCTGAAGGATGAAGGCCTGATCCGCTACAGCCGCGGCCAGATCGAAATCCTCGATCGCCCCGGTCTCGAGCAGCGCTCCTGCGAGTGCTACGAGGCGCTTCGGCAGGTGCACGCGCGCCTGCTGGCGGCGCCTGATCTCAGCGGCGGCAGCGTCTGATGATGACCCTCGACGAAATCCGGCTCCAGGCCCAGGCCGTGGATCGGCTGGCCGCAGAGGCCGAAGGTGAGATCGCCGCCGACTATCGGGAGATGGCGCTGCGCTGGCGGATTCTGGAGGTCCAGGCGGTCTTCATGGAAGCCATGCGGCCGCCGGAAGACTAAGGGGACTGACCCGAGACCGCCAGCCGACCACCATTAATAATTTGAAACTGGCCCGTTTTTTAAATTCACCCTAGACCTGCCCTACCAGAGCAGGGGGCTGACATGGGAACGGTGCGGGTGTTGCTGGCCTTGGCGGTGCTGCTGTCGCACCTGCCGCTGGCCAAGTACAAGATCCTGAGCGGAGGGCTGGCGGTGCAGGCCTTCTTCATCATCTCGGGCTTCTACATGGCCCTGGTGCTGGACGGGAAATACCGCGACACGCGGCTGTTCTGGTCGAACCGGCTGCTGCGGCTGGCGCCGACCTATTTCATCATGCTGATCCTCGGCGCCGTGGCGCTGTTCGGGCTGAACGCCAGCGTCACCGGCTCGCCGCAGATCATGGCCGGCCTGTTCCACAATCCGCTGTCGGCCCTGGTCCTGGCGGTCGAGAACCTGGTGGTGGTCGGCCAGGACCTGTTGTTCTGGTTCACCGTCGATCCGCACGGGAACCTGATCTTCGACGCCTATGCCGACCCGGCCAAGAGCACCATCGCCTGGCAGGGCCTGCTCGCGCCGCAGTCCTGGAGCCTGTCGACCGAGTTGATGTTCTATGCCGTCGCGCCCTTCGTCACCCGGCTGAGGTGGTGGTGGATCGCCCTGCTGGCCGCCGCCAGCATCGCCTTGCGGCTGGCCGGCCATTGGCTGGATGTCGACTATCTGCTCTGGCAGGGGCGGCTGTTCCCGACCGCCCTCTTCATGTTCCTGCTGGGGGTGCTGGGCTTCAAGGCCCTGCCGTGGGTCGAGCGGGCGCCGAAATGGGTGGGCTGGGCCGCCACCGCCATCCTGCTGGTCTATTGCCTGGTCTTCACCGCCCTCCCCCTGCAGCCGCTGACCGCGCGCTGGGTGACCTATGGCGTCGTGGCCGTGACGGTTCCGTGGATCTTCCACGCCTTCAAGGACAACCGGTTCGACCGCTGGATCGGCGACCTTTCCTATCCGGTCTATCTGAGCCAGCTGATCGTCATCGGCCTGGTGATGACCTTCAAGCCGCCGTTCCCGATCGTCGTGGCGATCGGCGGGACCTTCGCCATCTCGGCCCTGCTGCTGGTCCTGGTTGAGCACCCTGTCGACCGCTGGCGCCAGAAGCGGCTCGCCGCGCGGCAGGCATGATACGGGCGGCCCTTTCTGTCGCGCTGCTTTTGCTGGCGGCGCCGGCCGTCGCGGACCCGAGGATCAGGGTGGCAGGCGGCCTCGCCGAGGGCGTCGCGCTCAAGAACGGCGTCAGCGTCTTCTACAGCCTGCCCTACGCCGCCCCGCCGGTCGGGCCGTTGCGTTGGCGCGGACCCCGGCCGGCGCCGCCCTGGCCGGGTGTGCGATCTGCCAAGGCCTTCGGGCCCAGCTGCATCCAGAACATCTCGGCCAAGGGCTGGGGCCCCTGGACCGCGGAGTTCTCGCCGCAGGGCGCGGTCAGCGAGGACTGCCTGACCCTGACGGTGTGGATCCCGGCCCACCGCCAGGGCGAGCGCCTGCCGGTGATGCTGTGGATTCCCGGCGGCGGGCTGACCGACGGCGGCGAGGCGACCGTGGCCACCAATGCCGCCGGCCTGGCCGCGCACGGCATCCTGGTGGTCTCGATCAACTACCGGGTGGCGGCGTTCGGGCTGCTGGCCCACTCCGCCGTCCCGGCCGAGCCCGACGGCCAACGCGGCAACCAGGCCCTCCGGGACGCTCTGGCCGCCCTCACCTGGATCCATGACAACGCCGCCGCCCTGGGCGCCGACCCCAGCCGCGTCACCCTGGCCGGCCAGTCGGCGGGCGGGGCCCTCGCCTATGTCCTGCTGGCCCATCCCCAGGCGCGAGGCATGATCGCCGGGGCCATCATCCAGAGCTTCCCGCCGGGCGGTGAGCGGCTGCCGGACGCAGCGGCGATGCGCCAGGCCAGCCTGACGTTTGGCGAGGCGCTGCTGACCGCACCGGCCAAGGCCGTGCTGGCCGCCTCGGACGAGGCCGGGCTGAACCTCTTCGTCGACGGCGTGAACATCCGCGACCCGCAGTTCGCGCCGCTGGCTGATGTGGCGCCGATTCCGGTATTGATCGGCGTCACCGCCGACGAGGCCTCCTGGCTCAGGCCCAGCCTGGAAACCCACCGCAAGTCCGCCGAGGCCTTTGGCCCGAGCTTCCTCAAACTCTATCCCGCAACGAACGACGCCGAGGCCCTGGACGCCGCCTTGCGCGCCGATCGCGACGCCAACCTGGTCGGACTGCAGCGCTGGCGGGCCGCCCGCGCCAGGCTCGGCGGTGGTCAAACCTTCGTCTACCTCTGGGATCACGCCCTGCCCGGACCGCAGGCCGGGCTCTACCGCGCCTTCCATTCCTCGGAAGTTCCCTACGTATTCGGCTCACTCGACCTCATCCCGCGGCCCTTCACCGGTGAGGACCGGGCTATTGCCGAGCGGATGATGGCTTATTGGCTCAACTTCGTGAAAACCGGCGACCCGAACGGCGGCGGCCTGCCCGCCTGGCCCGGCGACGAGGTCATGCGGCTGGGCGAGAGTTTCGGGCCGCTCGGCCCGCCGGCGCCCGAGATAACGGCCTTCTTCAACGCCTATGACGACCGGACCGGGACCTTCGTGTTCTGAAGTCTTGCTTGGGCAGCGCTTGACCTTTGCCGCGCCGCTGACATCGATGGCCGGCATGACAGACAGAAAACGCCGGGCGGAAGACCTCACCTACCAGATCACCGATCCGGACCAGCTCCGGGCCGTGGTCTCGACGGTCCGCAGCGACATCATGGACCAGGTCGCCGCCTTCGGGCCGCTGTCGGTGCGCGAGATCGGCGAGCTGACCGGCGCGGCGCCGTCCTCGCTCTATCACCATGTCCAGCAACTGCTGGCCGTCGGCCTGCTGACCCTGGCTGGCGAGCGCCACGCCGCCAAGAAGCCCGAGCAGCTCTACGACACCCCCGCGCCCCGCATGCGGATGCTGGAGGCCCTGCAGGACCCGGCCAACCACGAGGTGCTGAACGCCCTGGTCGACGCCCTCTGCAAACAGGCGAACCGCGACTTCGCCCGAGGCTTCGACGCCCCGCACCGCCAGACGACGGGGCCTGAGCGCAATGTCCGCTTCGCCCACCTGGTCTGCCGCCCCGACGCCAAGACCCTCAGGCAGATCAACGCTCATCTGGACGCCATCACCGAACTGATCGCCCAGTCAGCGGGCGGAGAAGGCGAGCGGATCGCCTATTCCTGGGTCGTGGCGCCCCAGAGCCGCAAACGCGGAAAAGGCTGAGTCGCGCTCAGGCCCGGGGGTTGCGCCGCAGGATCGGGATCGGCCCGTCATAGGTGGCCCGCCGCCAGAGCCATTCGACCGGGCCGAACTGGAAGGCCCGCAGCCAGAGCCGGGCGATGAGGCTCTGCGACACAAAAATCGCCGACGCCAGGCCCGTTCCCTCCAGCAGGCCGATACGGCCGGCCAACCCCAGGCCCAGGCCGTAGAACAAGCCCATGCCGATCAGGGTCTGCGAGACATATGCCGTCAGCGCCATCCGCCCCACCGGCGCGAACAGGCGGGGGATGGCGCCCCGTCCGCTCGCCCAGAGCCAGGCAAAGCCGCTGGCATAGGCGACGGCCAGGGCCGGGACCGCGATGGCGTACAGACAGCTCTCCGCCACCCACTGTGGGGTGGGCGGAAAGGCCGGGGTCGCGGCGTGCAGCGGCGTCAGGACGAGGTTGCCGATCAGGCCAATCGGCGCGCAGATCCAGAACAGGGCGGCAAACAGACCTCGATGGCTGGCCAGGTCGCGATAGAGGCGCAGCCTGCCGACCAGGGCGCCCAGCAGGAACATGGCCAGGATGGAGATCGCCCGGCCCTCGTACATTAGCTGCAGGGCCTTGATCTTCACCAGCTGCAGGTTGGCCAGGAAGACCGCCGCCGGATCGGCGCCCGCGAACGCGCGGCTCTGGGCGCCGAAACTGCCGCCCGGATCGGCGTCGGACGATGCCGCCGACAGCCCGGAAGCGATGGCGAGGACAGCAAATGGCCAGGCGAGCCTGAGCACGAAGGCCGCCGCCGTGGCCCAGGCCAGGCCCTTCACGCTCCAGCGGCGCGTGAGGATCAGGACAAAGCCGATGAGCGCGTAGTCCTTCAGAATGTCGCCGTACCAGAGAGCGGCGTGCGCCAGGCCGATGACCAGCAGCACCGAGAGGCGGCGACGGAAATGCCGCGCGAAGTCCGCGCCTCGCCGGGCGGCGCTCTCGAGCTGGATCGAAAAGCCGATGCCGAACAGCAGTGAGAACAGCGAGTAAAACTTGCCCCGGATCAGGAAGTCCTGAACCAGCGCGGCCGGGCCATCGAGACCGAAGCGGTCCAGCGCCGCCTGCTGCATGGGCGTCATGAACGCGTGGCCGGAAAAGTCGGGGATATGCGAGATCAATATCCCCAGCAGGGCGAACCCGCGCAGCGCGTCGAGCACGTCGGCGCGTTCGCTGTCCTTGATCGGCCCGGAAGCGCTCGGCGTTGCGGTCGGGGTCACGGTGCGAAAGCGCCGCGCACGGCGGCCCGCAGCTCGCCCTGCCAGGCCTCACGGGCCGCGCCCCGCGAGCGTTCGGGCTCCAGGCTGGCCAGCAGATGGCCGTAGGTGGCGGGGCGCAGCAGGATCGCGCCCAGCAGAATGACCAGGGCGTCGGGCGTGGCGTGGGCGCGCAGGGCGCCGCGACGCACGCCATCCTCGAGCCAGCCGCACAGCCCTCCCAGCAGACGCCCGCCCGGCCGGCTGGCGTCGGTCGCCGGACCGCTGACCCCGAACCCGGGACCGTTGGCGCCGAGCGACATCACCCAGTGCATCATCAACCGCGCCGCCGCCGGCCGGTCGAAGAAATAGCCGCCGGCCGCCGCCGCCGCCGTCTCCAGCCCATCGAGCGTCGCGGGGCGGGCAGGATCGATCTGAGCCCCGACTTCCGCCAGGAAGTCTCCGGCGACACGATCCAGCACCGCGTTGGCCAGCGCCGCCTTGCTGGCGAAGTGCCGGTAGAGACTGCTGTTGTCCAGCCCGACGGCCTTGCCCAGCAGGCGCATGGTCGCAGCTTCGAAGCCGTGAACCGCGAAGAGGTCGATGGCGCTGTCGAGGATGCGGTCGCGCGGCGAGCGCCCCTCGCTGGACCCTGCCGGGGTGGGTTCGGATGTCATTCGCCTATGCAAGCAAGCGTTTGCTTGCGAGTCAATGACGATCCAGTCGGTTGCCTGGCGGACCGGCGTCGAGGGCTAGCCTTGCTGGAAGGTTTTCGGCGGCAGTTCGATGCGGATCAGCTGCCAGCCGAACAGCCCCTTGCGCGCGAACACCCAGTTCATCGGCCCGGCGTCGGTCGGCTGGACCACGCGAAAGCGGTTGAGGCTGCTGTAGTGGTAGGTGAGCTTGGGCTTGTCGACCGGCTTGCCCTCCGCCTCACCCTTGGGCTTCGAGGCCTTTGCTGCGGCCGTCGATTCACCCATCGGCTTGGCGCCGGGCGGCGTGGCGACGCCCTTGCCCTCCTGCATCCGGGCGATGCCTTCCGGTGACACCGCGACATCGACGATGCGGTCGACCAGGGCCGGGACAAACATGGCGGCCAGCCCCGCGAAGGGATTGTCGCGCAATTCCTTGTCGTTCTGCGCCTTGGCCATCAGCCCGGCGGTGAAGTCGGCCTTGAGGCTTTCCCGCACCCGGGGGAAGTCGACCAGCTGTTCCAGGCGGTCTCGGTCGCCCGCCTTGGCGGCCTTCTGCAGGTCGCCCATGGCCAGGAAGGGCGAGGCCGCATACCAGCCGACCAGCACGGCCAGCACGGCCGCCGCCAGCCCGATCCATATCCGCTGAGTCATCCGCTTACTCCTCAATTTAAGGACGAATGAACCACAGCAGGCTCAGCCGCGCCACTGGAAGACCTCGTCCAACGGCTTGCCGAACACCAGGGCTATACGGAAGGCCGCCTCCAGCGAAGGCGAGTACTTGCCGGCTTCGATGGCGGCGATGGTCTGGCGGGTGACGCCGATGCGCTGGCCGAGCTCAGCCTGGGACATTTCCCCGGCCATGAAGCGCAGGGTGCGGATCTGGTTGCTGATCGGGCCCTCAGCCATGCCAGCCCCGCCGATAGCCGACCACGATCAGGGCGCAGCGAACGATCTCGACCGCGACAACCGCCAGGATGGTGGCGCGCACGATATCCCAGCCGCCGGTATAGAAGGGCATGAAGCAGCCGATCCCGAGCGCCGCCGCCATCAGCAGATAGTAGGCCGTGCTGGCTGCCCGGTGGCCGATGACCTTGTCACGTTCATCGGCCGGCGTGCGGGCGTCCTCGGGCGAGCCCAGGCGAAGGACGAGGTGGCCCACGCCCAGGATCAGCAGCCGCAGGACCGAAACGGCAGCCAAGGCCGCGAGCATCTTGAGGTATGGCGGCGAGCCCGGCGGCGCGACGGCCGCGTAGGCGAAGAAGGGGATGTAGGCGACGAGCATCGCGATCAGCGCGAGCCAGGCGGACTTTTCCTTGTAGGGCATGAGGGGCGGGCTCCAAGTGCGTGATGCGCCCTTATGATGTTAAAAAAACATAACATCAAGTACAAAATACCGCACCTTAGGTCTGGTTTGATTCACACCTGGCCCGACCCAATCACCTCACGCGGGTTTCGGCCGGTCCAGCGCTTGAAGGCGCGGGAGAAGGCGGCCGCTTCGGAGAAGCCGACCAGATAGGCGGTCTCGTTGACCGAGGCCTTTCGGCCGCGCAGGTAGCGCAGGGCCATGCGGTGGCGCAGGTCGTCCAGCACCGCGCCAAAGGTCAGCCCCTCGGCCTTGAGGCGGCGGAACAGGGTCTGGCGGCTGAAGCCCAGGGCCTTGGCGACCTGGTCGGACGAGACCTCGCCGGTGTGCAGGATCGGCAGCAGCAGGGCCTCGACCCGGCCCCGGGTGGTGCGGGCCTGGTCCATTTCCTTCAGCAGGCCGTCGGCCCGCTCGGTCAGCACGCCGAATACGTAGCGGGGCTGCAGCGAGACCCGCCAGCCGGCCGTCTCGGGATCCAGGCGCAGGGCGTTCCAGCCCGTGTCGAAGCGGACCGGGCACTGGAAGACCCGCTCATATTCGGCCCGGTAGGCGGGGGCCGGATGGCTGAAGTGGACCTCCAGCACCGACGGACGGGGCAGAAAACGCCGGGGTCCGCAGACCAACCGGGCGAAGCCGCCCTCGCTGAGCTCGGGAAAGGCGTTGGGGTCGGCCCGCCGGTCGACCATCCACGGCGCCCCGTCCCGCGGGACAATTTCGAAGCGCGGGCCGTCGCTGACCCCCTCGACCTCCAGGGCCAGCCGACCGAAGCGCTGCATCTGCAGGAAGGCGTCGCCCATGGTTTCGGCGGCGTTCATGATCAGCCCGACAATCGAGAGCTCGGCCATGTCGACCGCCTCGCCCCAGTGCAGAGCCAGGGCCGGATCGCCCGACAGCCGCTGAGCCTGGCGCATCACGGTCTTGTAGGCCTCGAGCGGCACGCGGGCGTCGGCGTCGTCCAGCATGGCGGGCGTCAGGCCGGCGAGGCGGATCAGCTCAGCGGGGTCGGCGCCGCGGGTGGCGGCGAAGGCGATCAGGCCGCTGGCGACGCCGGCTGAGACAGTCAGGTTCGCCATCGCCTCAGCGGGCCCTGTTACAAACGATCATGCGTCCGCAACGCGCCATCATGGTCTCCTGGCCCCAGTATCGGCGATCCTGAACAGGCGGGCAATCGGCCCCGTCCTGTCAGAGTCGTCTGTATGTCCCGCGTTGCCGCCCTTCTGGGCGCCGGCCTTGTGCTGGCGCTCATGCCCGCCGTCGCCTTCGCCACCAACCTTGAGGTGCCGCCGAACGCCCCGCTTTGGGCGCATTGGGGCGCCGTGGCGCTGCTGGCCCTGCATATCGGCGGCGGGACAGTGGGGATGATCTCAGGCGCCGTGGCGATCGGTTCGCGCAAGGGTGGGAAGGCGCATCGGGCGGCCGGCAAGGTGTTCTTCGCCGCCATGTTCACCGCCTACCTGATCGGCGCCGGCGTCGCCCCGTTCCTCAGCGACGGCCAGCGGCCCAACTTCGTCGCCGGCGTGCTGGCCCTGTATCTGCTGACCAGCGGCTGGTGGACGGTCAAGCGCCGCGACCCGGCGCCGGGCGCGGCCGATTACGGCGGCCTGGTCGTGGCTCTGACCATCACCGGGCTGGGCCTCTACTTCATGCGCCTGGGCGCCCTCAGCCCAACCCACACCATCGATGGGTCGCCGCCGCAGGGCTTCATCCTGTTCACCGTGGCCGGCGGGGCGGCGGTGGCGGGCGAGCTGAACTTCATTCTGCGGCGCGGCCTGAGCGGCCCGGCGCGGCTGTCGCGGCATCTCTGGCGGCTGTGCGTGTCCTGGTTCATCGCCTCGGGCTCGTTCTTCCTGGGCCAGCAGCAACTGCTTCCCCCAGCCTTCCGCGACTCGATCGGGCCCCTGCTGCTGGCCTTCGCACCGCTGATGGCCATGGCCGTCTGGCTAGTGCTGGTGCGGCTGCCCAAGCGCCGACGCCAGGCGCAGACCGCCTGAGCCTTCCCCAGCGTCCGGCTTGTCACCCCGTCGGACGCGGCGCGATACTTCCGTTCAGAGGCCCGCAGAGGCCCGGAGGAAACGCCATGCCGGATGGGTTCATCCTGGAGATCGACAAGCAGGTCGGCATCGCCGTCGCCCGCCAGCGCACCCCCGAGGCCGCCACCCGCGCCTGGCCGGATGGCACGGTCATCGTCTCGGCCGACAGCCATATGCTGGAGACCGACTGCTGGATCGGCCGCTTTCCCGAGCACATGAAGGACCAGGCCCCGCGCATGGTGTTCAAGGACGGCGGCTGGGACCTCTCCATCGCCGGCCAGTCGATGACCCCGCCCGCCGTCGCCGCCTCGCTGTGCGAGCAGATGGAATGCTATCCCGGCCTGACCGACCTGGAGGCCCGTTTCGCCGACCTCGACATCGAGGGGGTAGAGAAGGAGCTGATCTTCCCCCAGCGCCTGTTCGGCCTGTTGATGTTCGGCGAGCTGACCAACCGGGCCGAGGTGTTCAGCGCCTATAACGAACATATCGGCGAGGTCTGCGCCAAGTCGGGCGGCCGGCTGTTCCCGGTGATGATCCCCAGCTACTGGGACCCCGAGGGCGCGGCCGCCTCGGTGCAGCGCTGTGTCGCGCTGGGCGCGGCCTGCCTGATGACCCCGATCAAGCCCGGCAAGTACGAGAGCGGCAAGTCCGGGGGCGGCCGGACCATCCACTACAACCACCCGGCCATGGATCCCTTCTGGGCGGCGGTCGAGGCCAGCGGCCTGCCGCTGGCCTTCCACATCGGCGAGGCCATCCCGACGGCCGAGCCGGGCGCCGTGGGCGTCTCGGTCCTGACCCAGATGCAGGGCTTTCGGCAGAACTGGGGGCAACTGGTGTTCGGCGGGGTGTTCGACCGCTTCCCCGGCCTCAAATGCGTGTTCGTCGAGGGGGGCTTAAGCTGGATCCCCGGCATGCTTCATGACGCCGACATGATCTATAACAGCTTCCCAACCTCCATCTCGCCCAAGCTGGCCCATGCGCCCAGCTGGTACTGGCGCAACCACTGCTACGCCACCTTCATGACCGACCCGGTGGGGCTGGAGATGCTGCATCGCATCGGGCCCGAGACGGTGATGTGGTCCTCCGACTACCCCCACCAGGAAAGCACCTTCGGCTACAGCCGCAGCGCCATCCAGGCGGTGTTCGACGCCGTGCCGGTGGAGGACGCCCAGATGATCGTGGGGAAGACGGCGCTGACGCTGTTCAGGATGGGCTAGAGCGCCTGCATGAACACGAGCGTGTTGCCGTCGGGATCGTCGACGTAGAATTCCCGGGTACCCCAGGTCTGGTCGACCACGCCGTGATGGACCGGCGAGTCTGGCTTGTCCGGCAGGATAAGGCCCCTGGCCCGATAGCGCTGAAACTCCGCCTCGGCATCCTCGGTCATCACCACCACCGCCTGGCCAAACGGCCCGTCCGGGCCATAGCTGGAGAGGTGCATTTCATCACCCTGACGCATCAGCACGGCATAGGCTGGATCGCCGGCCTCGGGCGAACACTGGACGCAGGTGAAGTCCAGGACGCCGGTATAGAAGTCGATGCCGCGCTGCATGTCACGACAGCGGACGGTGGGGATGATGGCCATAGCGTCAGCCTAGACCGCTGGCGGAGTCCCCGATAGGCCCCCGGCGGAGGGGTGAAACGCCACAATATATCCCACTGGCGGGACGTTGAATGCGGAGGGCGTCCGGTCGGCGGCGGCGGTCTTGTCCCAGACCTGCTTCTGCGGCCAGCCCAGGGCGGCGGCCAGCGAAAGTCCCGGCCCCGCAGCCTTCGGCAGCTTCCTGTGCGCGTTGCGAACCCGCCAGAGGAACACGGCCGTCGAAGGGTTGACCACCGGTCCCGCCGGGCGAACCGTCGCGCCTTCGGTAAGAGGCCCAGGCCGAGGCTGCCTGTTCGGCCCCTGGACGACAAGACTGAGCGCGTTTCCAGCAAAGCCGCTCGTCCAGGGCCCAGCGGGGGGCCATTCGATTCTGGACGGCTGCGAACGGACGCCGGGGCGGAGGGTCAGGTCCCGCCATCGTGCGGCGGACTCTTCCGGCCCCGCGAAGGCTGGCGTGGCCAGCGTGCCCAGCACCAGGGCCAGGGCCGTCCGGCGCGTCGGGCTTGGCGTCGGTCGCATCACCCCTTCGGCTCGAATCCGGTCAGCACCCGCCGCCCCTTGTCGTCGGCCTGGAAGCTCACGTTCGCCCCCAGCGGCTCCTCGTCGATCAGCCGCTGGACCATGGCCGCATCGTCCTTGTCGCTCATCGCCACGAAGCGGTCTCCCGCCGCGTCGGTCCCCACCACCATGGCCCGAGGCTCGGGGCCGCTATAGTCGATGGTGTAGGTCGCCACGACGCCCTCGCCGGCCGGCTCCGACCGCATCGGCGGGATGGGCCAGGCGTTGATCTGCGCCTGCAGACCCTTGCTGTCGAAAGTCTTCCAGGGCCGGGGCGCGGTTCCGTAGACGCCGACGGAATACTTCGACAGGAAGCCGCCGTTGGCCCCAACCAGGCCCAGCTCGCCGGGATGCTCGCGAAGGCGGCGGACCATGCTGGCGATGGCGTGCATGCTGTAATTATTCCCCGCCCCGCCGAAGAAGGGCAGGCCGCCCGTCAGGGTCAGACCGCGCGGGTCGGTGGGGCTCAGCCCCAGGGCGTCGCAGATGTTGAACACCGCGATGGGAAAGCAGCTGTAGAGGTCGAAATGGCCGATGTCGGCGAGGCTCGCGCCGGCCCCATCCAGCGCCTGGCGCACCGCCGCGACGGACGCCGGGCTGGCGCCCAGGTCGGCCCGCTCGATCACCGTCCGCTCCTTCACGTCGGCCCCGCCGTAGAGATAGACGAACTTCTCCTCCGCCACGCCCAGCCGGCGGGCCAGGCCCGCGCTGGTCAGCAGCAGGGCGGCGCCCTGGTTGGCCTGGTCACGGGCCACCATGCGGCGGGGGAAAGGATCGCTGGTCAGGCGGTTGGAGGCCGTCACCGTGGCCAGGGCGTCGGCGTCGAACACCTCCTGCGACATGGCGTGCGGGTTGCCGGCCGCGACCTTGGTGAAGGGCGCGAACAGCTCGCCCATTTCCAGTCGATAGGCGGCGCGGTCCTTGCCGCCCTTGGCCCGGCGTGCGTTCTCGAACATCGCATAGCACTGGATCGGCGTGCGGCCGCCGTGGTCGGTGACCACCTGGGTCAGCAGGCCTTCCAGGCCGTAACCGCGATCCTCAATCTGGCCATCGATCACCTCGGACCAGTCGCGGCTCTCGCCCTGCCCCATCAGGTGGCGGACGGTGGAGATGGCTTCCGAACCGACCAGCAGCGCCATCTTCACCTCGCCGGCGGCGATGGCGTGGGCCATCTCGTTGACCAGGTGCTGGGGTCCCTGCCCGCCGGTCATTTCCGAGATCGCCCGGGCCGGGCCGGCCCCGATGCGATTGGCCACCGAGCGCGGCAGGTTGTTCGAGCAGCCGAACGGCGCCTTGGCCATCGGGGTGGAGATCTCGAACTGCTTGATGGCGGCGATGACGTCGATCTGGTTCGCCAGCCCCTCGCCGCCGGCGTCGTCGATGGCCGCCCGCGCCGCCTCGGCCGCCAGCTCGACCGGCGACAGCGCGGCATAGCCGGCCGCCTGGATGCGCTCGGAAGCCTCGCCCACCCCGATCAGCACGGGCGTCAGGTCGTCCAGGCGGTCGGTCATGGCGGGCTCCTCAAGCAGTGACATCTCCGGTTTTCATGACTGCCCTGGCGGAAGGCGACAAGGAAATCCGAGCGCCCTATGCTGGCCGGCCATCGACGGAGCCCTCATGACCATCGCTGCCCCCAACGTCGCTGCAAAGGCCGCCGACGCCATCGCCGCCCGCTATATCGGCCCCTTCCCGAAAATCGCCCTGGTGCTGGGCAGTGGCCTGGGCGGGTTCGGCGAGACCATGCAGGTCGCCGAGGCCATCCCCTACGGAGAGATCGAGGGCTTTCCGGTCTCCACCGTCCAGGGCCATGCGGGCCGGCTGCTGATCGGGACCGCCGGCGGCGCGCCGGTCGTCTGCATGCAGGGCCGCATGCACCTCTATGAAGGCCATCCGCCCGCCAGCCTGGCCGTCTCCATCCGCGCCCTGCGGTTGCTGGGGGTCGAGACCCTGGTGCTGACCAACGCGGCCGGCGGCCTGCGCCCCGACCTGACGCCCGGCTCGCTGATGGCCATCGAGGATCATATCAACCTGTCGGGCTTCAACCCGCTGATCGGCCCCAACGACGAGGCGGTCGGACCGCGCTTCGTCGACATGACCGACGCCTATGACCCCGCCCTCCGCGCCCTGCTCAATGAGGCGGCGGCGGCCCAGGGCGTCGATCTCAAGCGCGGGATCTATCTGCAGGTCGCCGGACCCAACTTCGAGACCCCGGCCGAGATCCGCGCCTTCCGCACCCTGGGCGCCGACGCGGTGGGCATGTCGACCGTGCCCGAGACCCTGGTCGCCCGCCATTGCGGCATGCGGGTGGCCGCCGTTTCGCTGATCACCAACCTGGCCGCCGGCATCGCCGACCACCCGCTGAGTCACGCCGAAACCTTGAGCGAGTCGGCCAAGGCGTTTGGGCCCATGAGCCGGCTGATCACCGATTTCCTGGGCCGTCTCAGCCTCGGATAGGACCGGGCCCGCCAGCCGGTTGCATTCCTCGCGCCGCACGCGTTTCGCGGCAAAATAAACAGCGGCTCCTACCCTAAACAGACGATGCGCGGCCCGGCGCCGGCGTGCCTTTTGCTGGGTCGACGCGCCCGTTGCGCGGGGCAAGGGAGAGCGCGTGATGGGCGGGATTGTGGCTATCGCCAATGACGGCGTGCACGGGTCGGAGCTTTGGGTCAGCGATGGAACGGAGGCGGGGACGACCCTGCTGGCCGATCTGACGCCGGGTAGCGGCAGCACGACGATCGCCAACCTGTTCCAGGTGGGCCAGCGGCTGGTATTTACGGCGACCGTCACGGGCCTGGGCAACGAGCTGTGGGTGACGGATGGAACCACGGCGGGGACCTTCCTGCTGGCCGACATCGCGCCAGGCGTGGGTTCCAGTTCGCCCAGCAATTTCAAGCTGGTCGGCGGGCGGCTGTATTTCACGGCGTTTTCCACTGCCACGGGCTCCGAACTGTGGGTGACCGATGGGACCGCCGCCGGCACCCGTATGGTCCAGGACATCTACGCGGGCAGCCTCAGCAGCAGCCCCTCGCCGCTCCTCGCCCTGGGCAACCTGCTGTATTTTTCGGCTAACGACGGGACCAACGGCCAGGAGTTGTGGGTGACCGACGGCTCGGCCGCCGGGACCCTGATGCTGTCAGCCGCCGCCAGCCCCGGCAGCGCCTCGACCACCTTCGGATCCTCGATCGCCCTGGGCGCCAAGATGGTGTTCACCGCCACCAACGTCGCGGGCGGCGCCGAGGCCTGGGTCACCGACGGCACGGTGGCCGGGACCCTGATGCTGGCCGACGCCGCGGCGGGCTCGGCCTCCAGTTCGCCGACCGGCTATTTCCTGTCCGGCAGCCAGCTCTTCTACACCGCCACCACGACGGCCACAGGCTCGGAGCTTTGGGTCACCGATGGCACGGTGGCCGGCACCCGGCTGGTCAAGGACATCAACCCGGGGGCCACCGGCTCAAGCGTCAGCGCTTTCTATCAGTTCGGCAGCCGACTGTTGTTCGCGGCCAACGATGGGACCAACGGGCTGGAGCTGTGGACAACCGACGGTACGACCGCCGGCACGAAGATGGTGCTCGACGCCAATACGGCCGGGAGCGGCTACAGCACCTCGATGACGCCGTTCACCCTGGGCGGCCGCGTGGTCTATCTGGGCTCGTCGGCCACGTCGGGCTCAGAACTCTTCGTGACGGACGGGACGACCGCCGGGACGGGGCTGCTGCTGGACATCCGGCCGGGCGTGACGGGCTCCTCGATCAACAGCGCTGTCCAGCTAGGCCAGAAGATCGTCTTCCAGGCCAACGACGGCGTCCACGGCGCCGAGCTCTGGGTGTCGGACGGCACGGCCGCCGGCACCTTCAGTTTGGTCGATCACAACGCCGCCCTGCAGTTCACCCAGCCGTCCAACATCACGCTCGTGGGCTCGCACGTGATCTTCACTGCAAGCGGCACGGGCATCGGGAGCGAATTGTGGTCGACCGACGGCACTGTCGCCGGCACGGTGCTGCTGTCCGACACCAACCCCGGGAGCGACAGCGGGACCTTCAGCATCTTCGGCACTTCCAAAGTGGTCGGAAGTCAGCTGTTCTTCAGCGCCAACGACCCGGCCGGCGGGACCGAGCCCTGGGTCACCGACGGCACGGTCGCCGGCACCCATCGCCTGGCGGACATCAATGCCACCAGCCTGGCGTCCACCAGCCTGTCGGCCAGCTTCCAGACGACGTTTGCCGGGGTGTCCCTGCTGGGCGTCACCCAGCCGCTGACCGGCAATGAGCTGTGGACCAGCGATGGAACGCTGGTGGGGACTCACATCGTCTCGGACATCAATCCCGGCGTCTATTCCGGCAGTCCCTACCGCCCGACGGTGGCCGGCGGGAAGGTGTTCTTCGGCGCCGACGACGGGACCCATGGCAACGAACTGGGCGTATACGACAGCGCCACCGGCCAGACCCAGATCATCGATATTCTGGCCGGCTCGGCCGGATCGGCCACGGGGTTCGCCGGAATTACCGCCTTGGGATCGAAGGTGTTGTTCGGGGCCAAGCCTCAGGGCGAAGGCATCGCCGGATTCTTCGGGTCTACCCCCATCTACTACAACTACTATCTCTACGTATCCGATGGCACAGCTGCTGGAACGGTGCAGTTGTCGACGTCGCCGCCTTCGACTTCGAGCGGCCTTACCGAACTCTTCGTGGCCGGTGGCGTGGCCTACTACTCGGCGCTCGACTTGACCAACGGCTTCGAACTGTGGACGACCGACGGGACGGTAGCCGGCACTCATATAGTCAAGGATATCAACGCTGGTAACAGCGACAGCGCCCCGACGCAGTTCGTAGCCCTGGGCTCAAAGGTGTTGTTTAACGCCACGACGGCCGGCCAGGGGAACGAGCTTTGGGTGACCGACGGGACGGCGGCCGGCACCATCCTGCTGCGTGACATCTTCAGCGGCGCCACGTCTTCCAACCCCGGCCGCGTGGTGGTCATGGGCTCCAAGGGCTTGTTCACGGCGACGGGCGCCAACGGCCAGGAGCTCTATGTCACCGATGGGACCGTCGCCGGCACCGCCCTGTTGAAGGACATCAATGCGGGGGCCAGCGATTCCTTCCCCAGCAACTTCATCTCGACGGGCTCGAAGATGTTCTTCACCGCCACCACGGCGGCCGGCGGGCGGGAGCTGTGGGTCAGCGATGGGACCACCGCCGGCACCGTGCTGACCAAGGATATCCGCGCCGGGGCCACCAGTTCGTCGCCCACTCCCGGCGTGGTCCTGGGCGGCAGGCTGCTGTTCACGGCGGATGACGGGACAAATGGCGCCGAACTGTGGATCAGCGACGGGATCTCGGCCGGGACCGTGCTGCTGAAGGACACCCTGGCGGGCGGCGCGGGCAGCCCGCAGCGGATGACCGTGGTGGGGTCCAAGGCTTTTTTCCAGGCCAACAGCGCGTCCGGCGGGCTAGATGTCTGGGTGACAGACGGTACGGGCGCTGGAACCATAGCCCTGGCTATCGGAACCGCCGGACAATTTACCGTCGCCGGAAGCACGGTATTCTTCTCACTCTCCGACACGACCAACGGCTCGGAACTGTGGGTCAGTGACGGCACGGCGGGTGGCACCCACCTGGTCAAGGACATCAGAACCGGGACCAGCGGGTCGGGCCCAAGCATTCTGTCGGTCCAGGGATCGGGTGTGGTCTTCACCGCCAACGACGGGATCAATGGCGCCGAACTCTACTACAGCGACGGGACCAGCGCCGGCACCATCAGGCTGACCGACACGCGGACGGTCCAGTCTTCGACGCCGACCAGCATTACCGCCCTGCCCGCCAGCCTGGAGAGCACCGGCAACGACACCATCGCCGGCACCAGCGGCGACGACACCCTGAGCGGCTTGGCCGGCGACGACGTCCTGAACGGCGGCGCAGGGGCGGACAGCCTGACCGGCGGCCTGGGCGACGACACCTATTATGTCGACAACATCGGCGACACGACGGTCGAGGTCTCGGGCGAGGGATACGACACCGTCCACGCGACCATCGGCTGGACGCTGGGGACCGAGCTGGAGGCGCTGGTCCTGGATGGTTCAGGGGATATCAACGGGACCGGCAACGGCCTGGCCAACGCGCTGACCGGCAACAGCGGGGCCAATACGCTGGACGGCGGCGACGGCAATGACATCATCAACGCCGGCGGCGGGGCGGACAGCCTGATCGGCGGCAATGGGGCCGACCAGCTGTACGGCGAGGCCGGCGACGATACCTTGAGCGGCGGGGCCAACGGCGACTGGCTGGACGGCGGTTCGGGCAATGACGCCATGAGCGGCGGCAGCGGCGATGACACCTATGTCGTCGACAGCGCCGGCGACACGACGATCGAGGCCGGCGGCCAGGGGGTCGACCTGGTTCGCGCCAGTGTCGACTGGACGCTGGGGGCCAACCTCGAGAACCTGATCCTGGAGGGCTCGGGCGATATCAACGGCGCGGGCAACGGCCAGGCCAACATCCTGACCGGCAATGCCGGGAACAACACCCTCGACGGTGGCGGCGGCGATGACCTGATCAAGGGCGGCAGCGGCGCCGATAGTCTGGCTGGCAGTGATGGCGCTGACCAACTGCTGGGACAGGATGGGACCGACAGCCTCAATGGGGGCGACGGCGCCGACCGGCTGGACGGCGGCAACGGCGACGACACCCTCGATGGCGGTGCGGGCAATGACAGCCTGGACGGCGGGATCGGCAATGACAGCCTGCAGGGCGGCGGCGGGGCCGATCAGCTGAACGGCGGCGCGGGAACCGACACCCTCTTGGGCGGAGACGGCAACGATACGCTGGACGGCGGGACGGGCGCGGACGCCATGACCGGCGGCCTGGGCGACGACTTCTACTATGCCGACGACGCTGGAGACACGATCACCGAGCTGGCCGGGCAGGGCGTCGACATCATCCACGCCTCGCTGAGCTGGGTCCTGGGCGCCAACATCGAGAACCTGGTGCTGGACGGCGCCGGGAACTTCGACGGCACGGGCAACAGCCTGGACAACACCATGACCGGCAACGGCGGCGCCAACACCCTGGACGGCGGAGCGGGCGACGACATTCTGAAGGGCGGCCTCGGCAACGATATCCTGATCGGCGGGGCCGGCTCGGACATTCTTATCGGCGGCGGCGGGGCGGACACCTTCACGGTGCTGCAGGCCTCGGTGCGCCAGAGCCACCTGGGCGGCGTGCTGGAGATCGACACGGTCAACGACCTGGTCACCGCCCAGGGCGACAGGATCAACCTGTCTGCCATCGACGCCGATAGCAACACGGCCGGCGACCAGGCCTTCCATCTGGTGGGGGCCTTCACCCGCCACGCCGGCGAAATGACCCTGAGCTTCGCCGGCGGCGTCACCACCCTTCAACTCGACGTCGACGGCGACGGAGGGACGGACTACCGCATGAAGATCACAGGCGATGTCCACCTCGATAGCGGGGGTTGGATTCTGTAGTCAGCGCTTGGCGGCTACCGGCGCCGGCGGGGCGCCGGCCTTCAGGGCCGAGGCCCCGGCCAGCAAGGCCGGACAGTTGACGTTCTTCTCGTCGCCCGGCTCCAGGAACGGCAGCAAGGCGGCGAAGGGCGACAGCGCCGTGGCCAGCACAGCCGCCACGCTCCCCTGGGCGACGAGCTTGCCGGTCTGCACCCCCACCTTGGGCGCGACGAGCGGGCCCTCCAGGGTGATGGGGGCGAACAGGCGGAGCAGGCGCGGCTTCTTGGAATGGCCCTCCAGCCGCAGGCTGATGCGTTCCTTGTCCAGGTTGATGGCGCCCGATCCGGTGGCCACGACCACGCCGGTGTCGATCACCACGCGGTTGGCCCGGGCGATGCCGCCGGTGACCTTGAAATCGGCCACCGCGCAGCGGACCGGCGTTTGTCGGGGGTCTTCCGACAGCAACAGGATCAGCCCCTTGCCGATATTGACGCCCAGCAGCTCGGCGAAGGCCTGGCGCATCTGACCGCCCTCCATGGTAAAGCGCAGAGAGCCGTCGGCGTTGGCCGCCATCCTGTGCACAGAATTGCCGGCCCCATGCAGCTTGAGGCTGGCGCTGAGCGGTCCCTGGATCACCGGCTGGCCCAGGCTCTTGACCGGGATCCAGTTGGCCAGGTCCGAGCCGGTCATCCTGGCCTCGACGTCGGTGACGGGCGTGGCGGGGCGGGCGTCCAGCCGGACCTTGCCGACGATCTGGCCACGATCCAGGCTGACCTTCAGCGGATCAATCACCAGCAGGCCGTCCTGTAGATCGACGCCCAGCGAGACCTTGCGCAACGGCATGTTGGGCGCGTTGATCGTCTCGGCCCGATAAGTGACTTTGGCGTCCATGCTGCGCAGGCGGTCGACCTGCAGAGTGGCGTCGGGCAGCAGCCGCTGCTGGGACTTCATCTTTTGACCCATGGCGACCTGATCGGCCGAGACGGTCTCGCCCTTGGCCCGCGAAGGGGCGCCGCCGAAGATGCTGGCCACGTCGTCGAAGTCCAGTCGGCGGGAATGCAGGTCGCCGCTCAGCAGCGGGCGCTCGCGGCCGGTATCGAAGGCTAGCCTGCCGGCCAGGTCGCTGTCGCCGACCCGCCCGTTGAAACGGTCAAAGGCCCAGTGCCTGTGGTTGCGGGTCAGCTGCCCGCTGACCCGGTAGGGCGGGGAGTTGGGCAGGGCCAGTCCCGTCAGCGCATAGAGATCGTTCAGGTCGTTGCCCTGAATGGAGAGACTGGTGGCGATCTGGCCAAGGTCGAAGGGGTGGGTGACCTGGCCGCGCGCGGCGATGCGGGTCGCGCCCGCCGTCACCCAGGCCGAGAAGCCATAGGGCCGGCTGGGCGAGACATTGAGCAGGGCGTCGCCGTCCGCCTGGGCCTTGAAGGCGGCGCGGTTCAGCGTACCGTCGCCGACGATGGAGAAGCGGCCCTTGCCGCCGGGCCCGACTGTCTCGCTGGATTCGACCTTGGCCCGGAACACCACGCCGCGCGGAGCGTCGTCGATGGCGAGGTGGGTGTCATGGATGATCAGCCGCCGGATGGCCGGCAGCTTGCCGCCCGATCCCGACTTGTCGAACGTCCAGTTGGAGCGGCCGGCCTTGTCGCGCAGCAGCCTGACGTCCGCCCGGTCGATCAGCACCAGCGGCAGAATGGTCTGGCCCCGCATCAGCGGCATGAGTTTGACCTGCACGGTCAGCCGCTTGACCCGGACCATGTCGCCGGGGCCCGCCCAGTCCGGCTGGCCGATGCGAAAATCGGTGACGGTGACACTCGGCTGAAAGGACCAGGGATGGACTTCCAGATTGCCGACCAGTTGGACTTGGCGCTGCAGCCGAGCCGACAGGAAGCCGCCGATCGGGCCGCGCAGCATGTTCCAGTGGAAGAACAGGAAAAAGGCGGCGAAGACGGCCATGATCGCCGTGGCCCCGAGGGCGCCCCACCGGTCACGCGGCTTCAGCCCCGTCCAGCGGCGATGTAGCGCCTGGGCATGCCGCGCCGGCCATTTCTGGCCAGTGGCCGTCTGTTCCGGAAAGTTGCCCATCGCAACAGAACGCGCGAGAGGGGCTAAATCGTTCCCTAGAAGGCTAGTTAGTAAACCAGCTTGAGCGCCGCCAGGCCGCCGGCGGCGGCGAGGAAGGCCACGATGGCCACGATCTCGTAGGCTTTGAAAAGTGGCCCGTTAGGTGAGCGCATAGATGAAATCCCCCTGTCCCATATCGATCCAGCGAAGACTCCACTCGCAAGCCACGCGCCACTGGTACTGAAAGAAATTGTTAACCCTTCCAAAGGGCTAGGGGACTGCGACATGGAATCGCGGACGCACCGAAAGCGCGCCCGCGAGAGGTCGGCATTGATGGTTCGTACGCCCTACTTGCTGGGCCAGGTCAGGTAGCCGTCGCGGTCGCGGCCGGCGGCGCGCACGCCGCCCTGGCCACAGGGACCGGGGCAACCGCCCGGGCCGCCATAGACCACGCCGCCGGATGAGCCGGACCCATAACCGGAGCTGGAGCCGACGATATAGCCGCCGCCTGAGCTGCTGTAGGTCGTGTCGGAGGTGCTGCTCTGCGAATAGCTGGACGAGCCCTGAACCTGGACCCGGCTGCCGACGTAACGGGTGTCGCCCGTGCTGCCGGTGTCGCTGTCATAGTCGCTGGACCCCACATAGCTGGTGGTGCGACGGCTGTAGGACCCGCCGCCGCCGGAACTCCAGCGGGCGGAACGATAGCGAACGGCCCGGCGCGGCCGAGGCGCTGAATCATAGCTGGGCGGCGAAGCGACCACGGCCGACGCCGGGATCGGCTGTGCCGGTGCGGCACAGACCGGCTTCTGCACACAGCTGTTGTCCGCCTGGGCCAGGGGCGACTTGCCATCGCACCCGGCCAGCAACAGCAGGGAAACCCCCGCCAATCCGATCATTTTGAGACGCATGTGAACGCTCCGACACCCATTTGGGTCTCGCAGCGCAAGGAGGGCGCCAGCCGTCTAGCGAGACCGGAATCGCTTCCAAGCGAGACCGATCAGCAGGGCCAGCCCGGTCCCGGCCGCCACGCCGACGGTGTTGGCCAGGGCGTCCAGCGGATCGCCGTCCCGGCCCCAGCCCATGGTCGCCTGGGCGATCTCCACCCCGATACCGCCCAGGATCAGGCCGATGACCACCCGCCGCACGCGCTCGTGGAAGGCCCAGACGCCCAGCACCGACAGGCCGAAATAGGCGGTCGCGTGCTCGACCTTGTCCCACAGCGTCACCTGCGGAATGGCCGTCGTCGGGGCCAGCGACAGGTAGAGGATGACCAGGCAGGCAGCGACGAACAGGAAGAGGCGGATCGGGCGGGGAATCATCACGGGACCGGTTGCATGAGCGGGACCGTCTCTCTAGCGTCCGCCAGCTTCAGCGAGAAGGACGGCAAGGTGGCGATAGCGGCGGTGATCTGGGATTTTGGCGGGGTGCTGACCTCTTCGCCGTTCGAGGCCTTCAACCGCTTCGAGGCCGAGAAGGGCCTGCCGCACAACCTGATCCGCAAGGTCAACTCGACCAACCCCGACGACAACGCCTGGGCGCTGTTCGAGCGGGCCGAGATCGACACGGCCGGCTTCGACGCCAAGTTCCTGGAGGAATCCACGGCGCTCGGCCATCCGGTGCGCGGCGCCGAGGTGCTGAGCCTGCTGAGCGGGGACATCCGGCCCCGGGTCGTGGCGGCGCTGAACCAGTGCAAACAGCACTTCAAGGTCGGCTGCATCACCAACAACGTCAAAACCGGCCAGGGCGCCGGCATGTCGGCCAGCACCGCCAAGGCGGCCGCCGTCGAGGCGATCATGGAATCCTTCGACGCGGTGATCGAGAGCTCCAAGGCGGGCCTGCGCAAGCCCGACCCGCGCATCTACCAGATGATGTGCGAGCTGCTTGTGGTCGATCCGGCCGACTGCATCTACCTCGACGACCTGGGCATCAACTGCAAGCCGGCCTCGGTGCTGGGCATGAAGGCGATCAAGGTGGTCAGCGAGCAGCAGGCCCTGGACGACCTGGCCGCCGCCACCGGGCTGACCTTCGCATGAGCCCGCCCCGCATCGGCGCGGCGGCGGCGGTAGCGCAGCTGGACGGCTGGACGCCCGCCGAGGGCCGCGACGCCATCCGGAAGACCTTCAGCTTCCGGGACTTCAACGCCGCCTTCGGCTGGATGACCCGTATCGCCCTGGCCGCCGAAAAGCTCGACCACCATCCCGAATGGTTCAACGTCTACAACCGGGTCGAGGTGCTCCTGGCCACCCACGACGCCGACGGGGTCACCGAGCTGGACGTGACCCTGGCCAAGCTCATGGACGCGGCGGCGGGCTGATCTAGCGACGCCTCAAAGCGGCTCCGCTCTCTCCTCGCCCCTAGGGCGAGGTGGCCCGGAGGGCCGGAGTGGGGAGTGACTACTGCACACAAGAACAGGCGTTCCCCCGTCGGCGACGCTTCGTTCTGCGCCTGAGTGCCGGGCGCGCTCCCCACTCCGTCAGCTTCGCTGCCACCTCGCCCTGGGGGCGAGGAGAGAGCGGAGCACCGTCCATGGCCTAGAGTGGCCTAAGTAATCAGGACCGTACCCAGCAGCAGCCGCGCGCCCTTCTTGCCCAGCACCAGGTCGACCTGGCGCTGCATGGCGGTGGCCAGATAGTCGGCGTTTGGGATCGAACCGGTTGGCATGCCCGCCGCATAGATGCGCAGCACGTCCAGGCAGTTGGCCCGCAGGCGCGGCTGGCTGATGAAGGCAAGGTCGTGCAGCGCGCCCGGCGCATCGATGCCGGTCTCGACCGTCATCACCCCGCGCTGACCGTTGCGAAAGGTCACCGTGGCGGCCAGGGTCGGGATCTGGATGAAGCTGGCGCCGCCGCCCTTCTTCTTCTCGGTCTCGGCGGCTTGCGCGCCCTGGGAGGCCAGGGCGGGAGCCATGAGGGCCAGGGCGGCGAAGGCGAGGCGGCGATCCATGCCGACAGCTTGTGCCCCTGCAAGGTTGACGCAGGCTTACCGCCGCGCGTGACAACGACTCGCGCAAGTCCGAGACTCGGCCCCATTGATTCGCCCAATCGGGCGAGGGCTGGGGAAACCGCCAATGGGGCAGTTCGCGCCCGAAAATCTCGACCTGGACGGCAAGGTGATCCTGGTCACCGGCGGCACAGGCTCGTTCGGCAAGCGGTTCATCGAGACCGTGCTGACCGGCTACAATCCGCGCAAGGTCATCATCTACAGCCGCGACGAGCTCAAGCAGTCGGATATGCAGATCGACCTGCGTGAGAAGGTCTCACCCGAGCTCTACGGCAAGCTGCGGTTCTTCCTGGGCGACGTGCGCGACCGCATGCGCCTGACCCTGGCCCTGCGCGGGGTCGACATCGTCATCCACGCCGCCGCCCTCAAGCAGGTGCCGGCGGCCGAGTACAACCCGTCCGAATGCATCCACACCAACGTCATGGGCGCCGAGAACGTCGTCTGGGCCAGCCTGTCCAATGGCGTCTCCCAGGTGGTGGCGCTCAGCACCGACAAGGCCTGCAATCCGGTCAACCTTTATGGGGCAACAAAGTTGGCCTCGGACAAGACCTTCGTGGCCGCCAACAACCTGTCGGGCGACATCGGCACGCGGTTCTCGGTGGTGCGCTACGGCAATGTGGTCGGCTCGCGGGGATCGGTGGTGCCGCTTTATCGCCGGCTGCTGGCGGCGGGGGCCAAGACCCTGCCGATCACCGACGCGCGGATGACCCGGTTCTGGATCACCCTGCCGCAGGGCGTCGACTTCGTGCTCTCCTCCCTGACCACCATGCGCGGCGGCGAGATCTTCGTGCCCAAGATCCCCTCGATGAAGATGACCGACCTGGTCGCCGCCATGGCGCCCGGGGCCGGGGTCGAGATCGTCGGCATCCGGCCGGGCGAGAAGCTGCATGAGACCATGGTCAGCGCCGATGACTCCCGCCAGACCATCGAGCTTCACGACCGCTATGTGATCGAGCCGTCCTTCGTCGAGTATCCGCGCAAGCCCTTCGCTGGTGAAGCGGCGAGCAAGGCCGTCGATGAGGGCTTCTCCTATGCCAGCGACAACAACGCCGACTGGCTCTCAGGCGCCGGGCTGATGGCCATGTTGGAGGAGGGCGGGGCTTGAGCGGCTTCCTCGCCTATGGTCGCCAGACCATAGAGGACGATGACATCGCCGCCGTCGCCCAGGCCCTGCGCGGCGACTTCCTGACTACCGGCCCCACCGTGGCGGCTTTCGAAACCGCCTTCGCGGCAAAGGTCGGCGCTGCCCATGCCGTGGCCTGCGCCAACGGCACGGCGGCCTTGCATCTGGCGGTGATGGCGCTGGGGATCGGCGAGGGCGACCTCTGTGTCGTCCCCTCGATCACCTTCCTGGCGACCGCCAACTGCGCCCGCTACGTCGGGGCCGAGGTGGTGTTCGCCGATGTCGATCCGCTCAGCGGCCTGATGACGCCCGACACGCTCGGCGAGGCCCTCGACCGCGCCGGGCGGCCGGTGCGGGCGGTGCTGCCGGTGCATCTGCGCGGCGAACTCTGCGATCTTCCCGCCCTGGCAAAGCTGACCTCGCAGGCCGGCGGCGTGCTGGTCGAGGATGCGCCCCATGCCCTCGGCTCCCAGCGGCTGTTCGGCAACCAGCAGAACCAGGCCGGCGACTGCCGCCACAGCGCCATGGCCACCTTCAGCTTCCATCCGGTCAAGACCATCGCCACCGGCGAGGGCGGCATGATCACCACCAACGACGCCGCAACGGCCGAAAAGCTCAAGACCCTGCGCAGCCACGGCATGGTGCGCCCCGCGGGCGCCGATCCCTGGGTCTATGAGATGCCGAGCCCCGGCTACAACTACCGCCTGCCCGACATCCTCTGCGCGCTCGGCCTCTCGCAACTCAGCAAGCTGGACCGCTTCGTCGCCCAGCGCCGCCTGCTGACCGCCCGCTATGCCGAGCTGCTGGCCCCGCTCGCCCCGACCGTGACCCTGGCGACCACCGCGGAGGGCTCCGACCCCGCCCTGCACCTGCTGACCGTGCTGATCGATTTCGAGCGGGCCGGCGTCAGCCGCCGCAAGCTGGTCGACGCCCTGGCCGCCCAGGGGATCGGGACCCAGGTCCACTACATCCCGGTCCACACCCAGCCCTACTACCGCGAGCGCTACGGCCCGCTCGACCTGCCCGGCGCGGCGGCCTGGTACGACCGCTGCCTGACCCTGCCCCTCTATCCGTCGATGACCGAGGCAGACGTTGAGCGGGTGGTAAAGGTTTTGGGGGACTTGTTGGGGCTGAAATGACCCCGTCCCTGACCATATCGGGCCGCACAATCGGGCCCGGCCACGAGCCCTTCGTGATCTGCGAGCTGTCGGGCAACCACAACGGCAGCCTGGATCGCGCCCTGGCCATGCTGGAGGCCGCCGCCGCCACGGGCGCCGACGCCATAAAGCTGCAGACCTACACGCCGGACACCATCACGCTCGACAGCGACAGCCCCGACTTCCTGATCGAGTCGGGCCTCTGGGCGGGACGGCGGCTGCACGAACTCTACGCCGAGGCCTACACCCCCTACGAATGGCACGCGGTCCTGTTCGCCAAGGCCCACGCGCTGGGCGTCATCCTGTTCTCCACCCCCTTCGACGACACCGCCGTCGACCTGCTCGAGAGCCTGGGGGCGCCCGCCTACAAGATCGCCTCGTTCGAGGCCGTCGACCTGCCGCTGATCGCGCGCGTGGCGGCAACCGGCAAGCCGATGATCATCTCCACGGGCCTGGCCAATCTCGAGGAAATGGCCGAGGCGCTCGAAACCGCCCGCGCGCACGGCAGCGGCGAGGTTGCCCTGCTGCACTGTGTCTCCAGCTATCCGGCCCCCATCGAGGAGGCCAATGTCGCCACCGTCCCCGACCTGGCGGCGCGGTTCGGGGTGGTCAGCGGGCTCTCGGACCACACGCCAGGTTCCGCGGCGTCGGTGGCCGCGGTCGCCCTGGGCGCCAGCATCATCGAAAAGCATTTCACCCTGGCGAGGGCCGACGGCGGCCCCGACGCGTCCTTCAGCCTGGAGCCGGCCGAGTTCACCGCCCTGGTCGCCGACTGCAAGGCCGCCTGGCGGGCCGTGGGCCGCGTCCACTATGATGCGCTGGGAAGCGAAGCGGCGGCCGCCAACCACCGCCGCTCGCTCTATGTCGCGGCCGACATCGCGGCGGGCGAGGTGTTCACCCAGACCAATGTCCGCTCGGTGCGGCCGGGCTTCGGGCTCGCGCCCAAGCATTTGCCCGAAGTGCTGGGCCGGCGGGCGAAGCGGGCGCTGAGGCTGGGAGATCGGCTCAGTTGGGACGTGGTGGAGTAGCCCTCGCTGGAGCCTAAGGGTTCAGACGGTTGATGATAGAATCAGAGGCCTTTTCCTCGCCATCCTTTCTCTCCACGTCCGCAGGGTCCTTTTCCCCCGACATCAAGATAAAGAACCTTCTCCGGAGAATCGCGCGCCCGGTTGCCGCACACACTAGGCCAGCCAGAAACAGGGCAACCGAAATGAGATTGAAGGGATTCCCGAGCATATCGCCAACCAGGCTCGAGAGACCCATCAGGACAATCATGGCTACGCCGAGCAGGACCCCTTTGAGCACCTGCCGTTCTCCTCGGGTGATATTGCTCTTAACAGCCATCTAAAACTGGTCGCCTCCCGGTCGCGAGCCAGGCAGTCTAAGCCGCCAGCCCCGCCGACTGCATCAGGTCCCGCACCTTGGCCACGGCCTCGGGAGAGCTGGCCAGTTCCGCCCGGAACTCCGGCATGCGGATCAGCTTCATCGCCTCGGCCTTGGCGCGGTCAGCCGCTGGACCGGCGGGGGCGGCCTCGGCCATGGCCATGCGCAGCAGCAGGGTCAGCTTGTGGACCAGCGGCACCCCGGCCTTGACGATGCTGGCGACGATGCGGCTGTCGGCCTCGATCATCGCCCCGAGCTCGCCCAGCCGCAGCTGGATCGACCCATAGTCCTCGACCGGCAGGCCGCTGCGGGTCAGGCTGACCTGCATCCTGGCCAGCACCGCCATGCGCTGCACCGGACTATCGGTCCCCTCGCGGAACTCTCGTTCGAACCTCAGCGCCTTGGCGCAGGCCATGATCCAGCGGGCGGCGTGGCACTTGTTGACCGGGCCGGTGACGTTCTCGGCCAGCTTGACCAGCACCTCGAACTCTTCGCGGGCGCTCCGGTCGCGGCCGACCAGGGCCTCGACGAAATCGCTGGCCACCAGGGCGCGTGAGCGGGCGATGAAGGCTTCCTGGATGTCCTCGATCTTCAGGCTCTGGCTGCTGGCGGCGGTCAGAGCCATGGCCAGGGCGCGCAGGTATTCGATCTCGGCCATGGCGTCGCCCGGCTTGACCCGGCGCGGCCCGTTCAGCTCGCGGAGCACGCGCTGGGCGAGCGCCGTTCGGACCGGCCCGAAATGCTCGCCGCCCAGCCAGTTGGCCAGACGCGCGGCCGGGCCGGTCAGCTCGGGCATGATGCCGATCAGGGCCGGCTCCATCTTAACCAGCATCTCGACCGCCTCGGCGCCGGCCAGGCGGGTCATGGCTGCCAGGGAATCGCCGAGGTCCGTTTCGCCCAGCAAATCGGTGAGCCCCGTCTTCGAGCCCAGGATCTCGGCCAGGGGCTGTTCGAGGACGTCGAAGGCGACAGCCCGGGCCTTGGGCTCGGCCGGCGCGGCGTCGGCCAGGTCCAGCAGGCGGCCGACCTTTTCCTTCCAGGTGCGGGCCGGCGCCAGGGAGGCGGCGACGGCCGCGCCCAGCAGGTAGCCGCGCTCGGGCTCGCCCACCAGTCGCTGGCAGGCCTGGGCGAAGCCCTCCTTGTCGAGGTTGGGCAGGGCGCCGCGGCGGCTGTCCTTCAGGAGCCGCTGGACGGCCCGCTCGATCAGGTCCTGGAAGCTGCGGATGACTTCATGGACGCCGATATTCTTGGCCTGGGCCTCGGGGATGGCGATCTTCTGGATGGCGTGCTGCAGTTCGACGCCCGAGGCGTCCAGCTTCTCGACCAGGTCCGGGCGGTGCAGCAGCTCGAAGGGCGTGGCCTTCTGGCGGGTCAGCCAGTTGTCCAGCAGCCGCCCGATCCGCTCGCGGGCGTGAGCGCTGTAGAGATCCTGCGGGGTCAGGCAGAGCGGGGTGTGGTCCTCGGGCCGTTCCTTGCCCTTCTTCCGCTCGGGCGCGCCCTCGTTGAAGATGGTCACCGAACGGAATTCGCGGGTGTCCTCGTCGAGGGTTTCCTTGGTGACGCGGGCGGCGATGACCCGGGTCTCGGCCAGGGCGGTCTTGGCGGCCTCCAGGGCCCTGTCCCGCTCTTCGCAGGCCATGTCGAGCACCCAGGTCGAGTTCACCTGCTTGCGGACGAAAACCTCGTAGTGGACCTGGTTCTGGCTCATGGCAGGTCACTATGGGCAGAGAGACTTAAGACGCTGTTATCCCAAACGGCCGGCTTCACGCCCTGATTGAAACAATTTCAACTTCTCCTCCGGCGACTACGGCGACATCGCCAACGGCCTTGCCGAGCAGCGCCTGGGCCAGCGGCGAGACATAGGCCACCGTGCCCTGCTTGGGGTCGGCCTCGTCTTCGCCGACGATGCGCCAGGTCTGTTGGCGGCCGTCCTCACGGTCGATCGTCACCGTCCCGCCGAACTGCAGCCGGTTCGAGGTCGGGTCGGTCTCGACCAGCTGGGCGCTGCCCCGCCGGGAGGACCAGTAACGCAGGTCGCGGGTCGCACGGGCCATGGCGGTGCGATCCGTCTGCACATCGCCGCTGCTCTGGGCCGCGCCATAGGCGGCGCGCGCCTGGGCCAGGGCGGCCTCGATGGCGGCCAGGCCCTGCGGCGTAACGAGGTTGGGGTTGGACGAGACCGGCCGGTCAGGCAGGTCGGCGGCCTGGGACTCGTAGTCCTCTTCCTTGGTGAACGCGACACTCATGCCTGTATCCGTAACATAGATTGCGCCCTATTCCCGACATGGACGCGCCATGGCGCGACCGCCTTCGCCACGCTATTAAGGCGCGACTGAAACCGCTGGGACTGTAATGGCTAACATCACTTTGGTGGACGACGACGAGAACATCGTCGCCTCTGTCTCTCTCGCCCTCGAAAGCCACGGCCACACCGTCAAGGCCTACTATGACGGCGCTTCGGGCCTGGCGGCGCTGGAGAGCGACCCGCCGGACCTGGCCATCCTGGACGTCAAGATGCCCCGAATGGACGGCATGGAAGTCCTGCGGCGCCTGCGCCAGACCTCCGAGCTGCCGGTCATCATGCTGACCTCCAAGGACGAGGAGATCGACGAGATCCTCGGCTTCAACCTCGGCGCCGACGACTACATGCACAAGCCCTTCTCGCAGCGGCTGCTGATCGAGCGGGTCAAGGCGGTGCTGCGACGCGCCGGCGTCATCGAGGAAGGCGCGCCCGAGCCCCGCACCGACCCCGGCGCCAAGGCCATGAAGCGCGGCAAGCTGACGCTCGACCCCGAGCGTCACGACTGTCTGTGGGAAGGCAAGCCCGTCCGGCTGACCGTCACCGAGTTCCTGCTGCTGCAGTCCCTGGCCCAACGGCCCGGCTTCGTGAAGAGCCGCGACAACCTGATGGACGCCGCCTACGACGATCAGGTCTATGTCGATGACCGCACCATCGACAGCCACATCAAGCGGATGCGCAAGAAGTTCCGCCAGGTCGATGGCGAATTCGACGCGATCGAGACCCTGTATGGCGTCGGCTATCGATACCGCGAGGCCTGAGGCCTCCCCCAAAGACGCATCCCGGCGACCCTGGGGACGTTCAGCGCCGACTCCCGAATCGGACTCGGTCGATGACGAGATCGACCACGCCTGGCGCTGGCCGCGTTTCTCGCGTCTGGCCCGGCTGATCATCACGCTCAACCTGTTGGGCCTGCTGATCCTGGTCTCGGGGGCGCTTGTTCTGAATGAGCTGCGCCGGGGCCTGGTCAATGCCCGGCTTGAGAGCCTGAGTCTGCAGGGCGAGACCATCGTCAAGGTGATGGACCAGGCCGCCACCCTGGGCGACCCCTACCCGCAGCTGCAGGCCGACCGGGCGGCGCGGATCATCGAGGTGCTGCACTTCCCCTCGACCCAGCGGGTCCGGCTGTTCGACGCCCAGGGCAACCTGCTGGCCGACAGCTGGGCCGTCGCCGACCGGGTCGACTGGCGGGTCCTGCCGCCGCCGCGCAAGGCCGGCGGCTTCCGCTGGCCGTTCATGGGCCCGTCCGACGCCCCGCCCAAGAAGGCCGCCATCGACAAGGCGCGCCGCGAACTGGGCGAGGAAGTGGCCCGGGCGATGGGCGAAGGCCCGGTCAAGAACCGCCGGGTGACCGAGTACGGCAAGCAGGTGGTGTCGGTCTCGATCCCCATCCAGCATGTCGCCGAGGTGCTGGGCGTGCTGACCCTGGAGGCCAGCGACGTCGACGCCATCATCGCCCGCGAACGCGCGGCCCTGATCCCCTTCATCCTGATCGCGGTCGGGGTGACCCTGCTGTCCTCGCTGCTGCTGTCGATCCTGGTCGCCCAGCCGATGCTGCGCCTGGCCCAGGCCGCCGACCGGGTGCGGCTCTCCAGAGCCCGTTCCATCTCGATGCCCGACCTGTCGCGGCGCGAGGACGAGATCGGCGACCTCGCCCGCTCTCTTGAAGACATGACCGACACCCTCAGTCAGCGGATGGACGCCATCGAGCGCTTCGCCGCCGATGTGGCGCATGAGATCCGCAACCCGCTCACCTCGATCCGCTCGGCGGTGGAGACCCTTGAGCTGGTCAAGGACCCCAAGGCCCGCGACCGGCTGATGGGTATTCTCAAGCAGGACGTCAGCCGGCTGGACCGCCTGATCGGCGATATTTCGAACGCCTCGCGCCTGGACGCGGAGCTCTCCAGGGAGCATCCGCGCCGCATCGATCTGAACCGCCTGCTGACCGACATCACCGCCGTCTATGACGCCTCGCTGAAGGCCGGCGGGGCGCCGGTCCGGTTGGTAGGGACCAGCGAGCCGCTGACCGTCTCGGGCCGCGAGGGACCGCTGGGCCAGGTGTTCCGCAACCTGATCGACAACGCCCGCTCGTTTAGCCCGCCCGGCGGCGAGGTGCTGGTGACCCTCGAAGCGGCCAAGGGCGAGGCCATCCTCAAGGTCGAGGATAGCGGCCCCGGCATTCCGCCCGAGAACCTCGAGACGGTGTTCGAGCGCTTCTACACCTCACGCCCCAAGGGCCAGGCCTTCGGCGGCAACTCGGGCCTTGGCCTCTCCATCGCCCGCCAGATCGTCGAGGCCCATGGCGGCCAGGTCCGGGCCGAGAATCGTCCCGAAGGCGGAGCCATTTTCACGGTCGTTTTGCCGGAAGCCGACTGATGATCTCTCTGCAAATCCTCACCCGGAGGGGGAGGGGGACCGCGCCGAAGGCGTGGTGGAGGGGGTCAGCCACTACATTCACGCTGGTCCAGCTAATCTCAGCCGATCCGCCGCGTTCTCTCCTGACGCCTGGATGTAGGCTCAAACCCCCTCCACCATGCTCCGCATGGTCCCCCTCCCCCTCCGGGGGAGGATTGGGATGATCGTCCACGCCACCCTGGTGGCCCTGCGGCTGGGCGGGACCTGGCGCGGCGCGCTGCTGCAGGGGCCGTCGGGCAGCGGCAAGAGCGACCTGGCGCTGCGGGCGCTTAGCGAGGGTTTCAGACTGGTCGCCGATGATCGGGTCAGCCTGTGGGTCTCGGGCGGTCGGCTGTTCGGCGCGGCCCCGCCGACCCTGGCGGGGCTGATCGAGGTGCGGGGCCTGGGCATCCAGCGCCTCACCCCCCTGCCTTTTGCCCAGATCACCCTGACGGTTCCGCTGACCCAGGCCGTAGAACGCATGCCCGACGACCTTGTCGAAACCCTGCTGGATGTCGCCTTGCCGACTCGCCCGCTGTGGCCTTTCGAACCCGCCGCGCCCCTGAAACTGCGGCTTGCCCTGGAGTCGCTTTGACCTGAGCGTCAACGAGCGTAATACGGCGCGTTTGTGGCCCTTCGGGGCCGACGGTCGGGCAGGGGATAACCCGGTTGAGAGTTCCGGAATGATTGGACTGGTGATCGTCACCCACGGACGATTGGCCGATGAGTTCGTGCTGGCCATGGAACATGTGGTCGGGCCGCAGGAGGCTGTCGCGGCCATCTGCATCGGTCCCGAGGACGACATGGAAAAGCGCCGCCGCGATATTCTCCGCGCCTGCGCCGAGGTCGATCACGGCGACGGCGTCATCCTCTTGACCGACATGTTCGGCGGCACCCCCTCAAACCTGGCCATTAGCGTCATGGAACAGACCCGCGCCGAAGTCATCGCCGGGCTGAACCTGCCGATGCTGATCAAGCTGGCCTCGCTCCGCACCCGCGAGAGCCTGGAAGCCTGCGTCCATCACGCCCAGGAGGCGGGGCGCAAATACATCTCGGTCGCCTCCTATGTCCTGGCCGGCGAGAAATAGGTGACGGGGCGCACGGTCGAGATCGTCAACGAACGCGGCCTGCACGCCCGGGCCTCGGCCAAGTTCGTGCGCCTGGCCGCCGGCTTCGACGCCGAGGTCAAGGTCAGCAAGGACGGCTCCACCGTTGACGCCCGCTCGATCATGGGCCTGATGATGCTGGCGGCCGGGCCGGGCAGCAGCATCGAGATCACCGCCGAGGGGACCGAGGCCGCCCAGGCCGTCGAGGCGCTGGTCGAGCTGGTGGCCAACAAGTTCGACGAGGATCGCTGACCTTCTCCTCCACCGCGTAGCGGGGGAGGGGGACCACGAAGTGGTGGAAGGGGCGAATGCAGCGCGAGAGCGTCTGTGGCTACACTGCGCACCAAACATCCACAGCCGTGAGCGCGGTCGCCCCCTCCGTCAGCTTCGCTGCCACCTCCCCCGCACGCTTCGCTACGGGTGAGGAGAAGAGGCGCCCATGGCCATCGGCTTGAGCCCCAGATCCGCCATCAGCAGCTCATCGGCGCTCTTCTCGGGATTGGACGTCGTCAGCAGCCGCCCGCCCACGAAGATCGAGTTGGCCCCGGCCAGGAAGCACAGGGCCTGGGTCTCGCGGCTCATGCCCTCGCGGCCGGCCGACAGCCGCACCATCGACTTGGGGCAGACCAGCCGGGCCACGGCGATGGTGCGGACGAACTCGATGGGGTCGATCTGGCCCTCGGCCTTGACCTTGTCGCCCAGCGGCGTGCCGGCGATCGGCACCAGGGCGTTGACCGGCAGGCTGTCGGGATGGGCCGGAAGGGTGGCCAGGGCGTGCAGCAGTCCGGCCCGGTCGCGCCGCGCCTCGCCCATGCCGACGATGCCGCCGCAGCAGGTGGAAATACCGGCCGAGCGCACATGCTCCAGGGTATCCAATCGCTCCTGGTAGGTGCGGGTGGTGACGACGTCGGCGTAGTAGTCGGGGCCGGTGTCGAGGTTGTGATTGTAGTAGTCCAGGCCCGCCTCACGCAGGGCGCCCGCCTGGTCGGCGGTCAGCATCCCTAAGGTGGCGCAGGTCTCCAGGCCCAGGGCCTTCACCCCCGCAATCATAGAAGAAAGCTTCGGCACGTCGCGGTCCTTCAGGTCGCGCCAGGCCGCGCCCATGCAGAAGCGCTGCGCCCCGCCGGCCTTGGCCTTGGCGGCCTCGGCGATCACGGCGTCAGGCTCCATCAGGCGCGAGGCCTTCAGACCGGTGTCGAAATGCGAGGACTGGCTACAGTAGCCGCAGTTTTCGGCGCAGCCGCCGGTCTTGACCGAAAGGAGCTGGCTCATCTGCACTTCGGTCGGATCAAACCAGGCGCGGTGGACCTCGGCAGCCTTGAACACCAGCTCGGTGAAGGGCAGGTCGAACAGCGCTTCGACTTCCTCCAGCGTCCAGTCGTAACGGGGCTGGGCGGGATCAATAAACTTCACCGGAGCGTTCATGCTACTTGACCTGAAACAAGGACCGACACGGCGCGGCAGCGCCTTGTAGCCTCGCCCTCCCACCTGCGCCATAGTTGAACCATGTCCGCCAGCGACCAGGAAATCGAACTGAAGTTCGTGCTGCCGGATGGGCAGGCGGAGGCCGTCTGGCAGGCGATCGGCGGCGGCGACGCCAAGCCCACCGCCATGACCGGCGTCTATTTCGACACCGCCAATCGAAAACTCAGCCGCTCGGGCGTGGCCCTGCGGGTGCGCGAAAAGAGCGGCGTCTTCATCCAGGCGGTCAAGCTGGGCCGAGGCGTGGCGCGGGGCGAATGGGAGACCGCCATTCCCACCGCCGCCCCCGACCGCAAGGCGCTGGCCGGGACGCCAGCGGCGGCCCTGCTGCCCAAGAAGGCCGACCTGCTGCCGATCTTCTCGGTGCGGGTGCAGCGGCGCACCATTGAACTGGATGAGGGGTCGTCGCGCGTCGAGGCCTGTATCGACCTGGGCGAAATCCGCTCCGGCGGCCGCTCCCTGCCTGTCTGCGAAATCGAGCTTGAGCTGCTGCGCGGCGAGGTCGCCGACCTTTTCGCCCTGGCCCGCCGGCTGATGGCGGACGCGCCGCTGACCCTCTCGTTCGCCAGCAAGGCCGCCCGCGGCTACGCCCTGGCCGACGGGGCGGACCGTGCCCCGGCCAAGCTCGACGAGACGATGACCGCCACTGAGGGCCTGCAGGCCCTAGGCGTTGCGGCGCTGGAGACCTTGACCGACGCCATCACCGCCTTCCACGCCCAGCCGGGTCCCGAGCCGGTGCACGAAATCCGCGTCGCCCTTCGGCGGCTGCGCGGCGCCATCGCCAGCTTCAAGGCGGTCTGCGACGACGACGGCCGGGTCGGCGTCAAGGACGAGCTGGCCTGGCTGGCCGGCGAACTGGACGCCGCCCGCGACTTGGACGTCCTGCTGGCCGACACCTTGCCGGCCCAGGCCGGCGCGGCTGAACCCGACGCCCTGCAGGCTTTGACCGACAAGGTTCTGGTGGCGCGTGGCGAGGCCTATGCGGCGGCCGAACATGCGCTGGAAGGCCTGCGAACCCGCGCCCTGCTGCTGAACACCCTGCAATGGCTTAGTTTTGGCGCCTGGACCGAGCAGCCCAGCCCGCCGCTCAAACGCTTCGCCGCCAAGCGCCTGGAGGCCTGGCGCCGCCGGATGCACAATCGCGGCCACCGCCTCGCCGAGCTGACCCCGGAGGAGCGGCATGCGCTGCGCATCGACGGCAAGAAGCTGCGCTACGACGCCGAGGCCCTGCAGGGCCTGTTCGACCGCCCCAAGCGGGCGCGCAAGCTGATCAAGGCGCTGAAAGGCCTGCAGGACGAACTGGGCGCCCTCAACGACGCCAAGGCCGGCGCCGAGCGGCTCCAGGCCCTGGCGGATGCTGAAACCGGGATCATACGCGACACCGCCCTGGCGGTCGCGGCGGCGCTGGGCGAGCTCAAGGACAGCGGCGACAAGGCCGCCCACAAGGCCTGGAAACGGTTCGACGAGGCGAAGGCGTTCTGGAAATAGGCGTTGGCCAAACCACTTCATCCCCACCCCCCACGTCATCCTAGGCCTTGTGCCTAGGATCCCGCGCTCAGCTCGCTGCAAAGGATGCGGTGGAGCCGGGCTGACACAGCGCCACGGCCTTCCGTAAATGCGGCGGACGGCGGGATCCTAGGCACAAGGCCTAGGATGACGGCGGTGGATGGATTAGCGGCAGCGGGCCAACCTAGATATAAAGATATCCTTATATCTCCATTGCTACCCTGACGGCAGGCGGCTATAGAGCCAGCCAACACACCCTCATCTGCAATGGAGCCCATCGTGGCTGATTACATCGTGCGCGACATCGCGCTGGCCGACTGGGGCCGCAAGGAAATCGCTATCGCCGAGACCGAAATGCCCGGCCTGATGGCGGTGCGCGAGGAGTTCGGCAAGGACAAGCCGCTGAAGGGCGCCCGCATCGCCGGCAGCCTGCACATGACCATCCAGACCGCCGTGCTGATCGAGACCCTGCAGGCCCTGGGCGCCGAAGTGCGCTGGGCCAGCTGCAACATCTTCTCGACCCAGGACCAGGCCGCCGCGGCCATCGCCGCCGCCGGTACGCCCGTGTTCGCCCTGAAGGGCGAGAACCTGGTCGAGTACTGGGACTACGCCCACAAGATCTTCGAGTGGCATGACGGCGGCTACCCCAACCTGATCCTCGACGACGGCGGCGACGCCACCCTGCTCTGCGTGCTGGGTCCCAAGGCCGAGAAGGATCCCTCGGTCCTCAACAACCCGCAGAACGAGGAAGAAGAAGCCCTCTATGAAGTGATGAAGCGGTACCTGAAGGAGAAGCCCGGCTTCTACTCGGCCATCCGTGACTCGGTCACCGGCGTGTCGGAAGAGACCACCACGGGCGTTCACCGCCTCTATCAGATGGCCGCCAAGGGCGAGCTGCCCTTCCCCGCCATCAACGTCAACGACAGCGTCACCAAGTCCAAGTTCGACAACCTCTATGGCTGCCGCGAGAGCCTGGTCGACGCCATCCGCCGCGGCACCGACGTGATGCTGTCGGGCAAGGTGGCGGTGGTCTGCGGCTACGGTGACGTCGGCAAGGGCTCGGCCGCTTCGCTGCGCCAGGGCGGCGCCCGGGTCATCGTCACGGAAATTGATCCGATCTGCGCCCTGCAGGCGGCGATGGAAGGCTATGAGGTCCAGACCCTGGACGACAGCGCCGGCCGCGCCGACATCTTCGTCACCGCCACGGGCAACAAGGACGTCATCACCGTCGACCACATGCGGGCGATGAAGAACAACGCCATCGTCTGCAACATCGGTCACTTCGACAGCGAAATTCAGGTCGCCGGCCTGAAGAACTTCCGCTGGGACGAGATCAAGCCGCAGGTCCACCACATCGAGTTCCCGGACGGCAAGAAGATCATCCTCTTGTCGGAAGGCCGCCTGGTGAACCTGGGCAACGCCACCGGCCACCCCAGCTTCGTGATGAGCGCCAGCTTCACCAACCAGACCCTGGCGCAACTGGAACTGTGGACCAACCGCAAGGCCTACGAGAACCAGGTCTACACCCTGCCCAAGCACCTGGACGAGAAGGTGGCGATGCTCCACCTGGCCAAGCTGGGCGCCAAGCTGACGACCCTGAAGCAAGAGCAGGCCGACTATATCGGCGTGCCGACCCAAGGGCCGTTCAAGCCGGATCATTACCGGTACTAGGGCAGAGGGCTCCCCCTCCGGGGACGCCGCGCCTTCGGCGCGTGTCCCTCGCTCCCCCTCGCAAGCGAGGGGGAGAGCCGTGTACGTGTCTCCTCTCCACTCCGTGGAGAGGTCGACTCTGAGTGCGTGAGCACGAAGAGCGGGTGAGGCCCCTAGCGCGGCCCGTCCGCCTCCGCTAATCCCATCGCCATGCCCACGGCCCTGATCCTCTCCAGCCATGTTGCCGGCAGCCGCGTCGGCGGCTCGGCCCAGGCGTTGGCGCTTGTCCCGTTCAAGATCGACCCGATCGTGGTGCCGACCGTGCTCTACGGCCGCCACCCCGGCTGGGGCGCGCCGGGCGGGGCGAGCGTGCCGGTCGAGGCCTTCGAGGGCATGCTGGACGGCATCGAGGCCAATGGCCTGTTCGGCCTGACCGACCTGGTGCTGTCGGGCTACTACGCCAGCGTCGAGCAGGTGCGGGCCGCCGGCCGGGCCATCGACGCGGTCAAGGCCGCGCCCCGCGACGGGGCCGCCGCCCGCAAGCCGATCATCGTGGTCGACCCGACCATGGGCGACGCCGGCAAGGGCCTCTATGTGCCGCCCGACGTTGCCGCCGCCATCGCTGAGGAGCTGATCCCTCGCGCCGACCTGGTCTGCCCCAACGCCTGGGAGCTGCAGCGCCTGACCGGCGCCGAGACCCGCGACCCGGTCAGCGCCATGCGCGCCGCCCGCCTGCTGGGCAAGCCCGTGCTGGTCTCGTCCGTGCAGCGCGGCGCCGAGATCGGCGTCGTCTATGCCGACAAGAAGGAGGCCTGGCTGGCCGCCCACGCCAAGTCCGAGACCGCCCCCAACGGTACCGGCGATCTGCTGACCGCCCTCTTCGCCGCCTCGCTGCTGGGCGGCCAGACGGCCAGCTACGGCCTGGCCCGGGCGGTCGGGGGCCTGGCCGAAACCATCACCTCGGCCAACATCTGGGCCAGCCCGGAACTGCCCATCGTCGCCATGGGCGCCCGCATCATGCAAGCCAGCCCGACCGTGCGCATCGAGCGGCTGGCGTGACCACGGATATACATGGCCGCTGCGACGCCGGCTTCGAGCCGGTCCGCGCGGTTCTGGAGGAAAGTTTCGCGCGCGGCGAAGAGCTGGGCGCCCGCTTCACCCTGCAGGTCGAAGGCCGGACTGTCGTCGACCTCTGGGGCGGTTTCGCCGACCGCAAGGGCGAGAAGCCCTGGGCCGCCGACACCCTGGCCCCGGTCTTCTCGACCACCAAGGCGCTGGCCGCCCTGCTGATCGCCCGGCTCGTCGAGATCGGCGAGCTCGCCTACGACCAGCCGGTCGCCGATGTCTGGCCGGACTTCGCCCAGGCCGGCAAGGGCGCCATCACCGTCGGCCAGGTCATGAGCCACCAGGCCGGCCTGCCCGGCTTCTTGGAGCAGATGGACCCGGCCCTGTGGTTCGACTGGAACGCCATCTGCGCCAAGCTGGCGGCGATGAGCCCAATGTGGAAACCCGGCGACGAAAGCGGCTACCACGCCATTACCTTCGGCTACCTGGCCGGCGAGATTTTCCGCCGGGTGGACGGCCGAACCATGGGCCAGGCCCTCCGCGAAGACATCGCAGAGCCCTGCGGCCTGGACCTGTGGATCGGCCTGCCCGAGAGCGAGGACGGCCGTGTCGCCGAGTTGCAGCGCCCGAGCGCCCTGCCGCAGTTCGGCGAGGTCACCGATCCCAAGAGGGCCGCCTTCCTCACCCCCTGGGCCGCGCCCGGCGGCCGGACCGGGGCGGAGTGGCGGCGGGCAGAAATTCCGTCAGCCAATGGCCACGCCACCGCCGAGAGTCTGGCCCGGCTGATGGGCGCCTTGGCCAGCCGGGGCGAGATCGACGACGTCCACATCCTGAAACCCGACACCGTGGCGGCGATGAGCGCCGAGCGCATCCAGGGCCAGGACCTGGTGCTGCCGTTCAACCTCAGCTGGGGCGCCGGCGTCATGCGCAATCCGCCGAACGGCTTCTATGGCCCGGGCGCCAATACCTTCGGCCACAGCGGCTGGGGCGGCTCCTGCGCCTTCGCCGACCCTGACTGGGACGTGGCCGGCGCCTATGTCATGAACAAGCAGGACGTCCACCTGATGGGCGACCCGCGCTCACGCCGGCTGATCAACGCCGCCTATGGCGTGATCCGCGGGCGCAGGCTGCGGCGGCAGAAACCCTGACCGGGGACTGGCTCGGCCACAGGCCGTGCCTGTCCCCATCCAGCCTGACTGAGCCGTCCAGCCTCGACGATGGGGACAGGCACACCGCTGCGCGGCGAGCCAGTCCCCGGTGGCCGCTACTTCAGGAACGCCTCGACCTCGGCCTGAAAACGCGCCGGCTGGTCGAACATGATGAAGTGGTGGCTGTCGTCCACCCGGATCAGCTTCACGCCCTTCAGCCCCGCATAGAGGCCGCCGATGAATCCATCGACCTGGGCGGTGGTCTGGCCGCCCATCTGCGGGCCGTAGGCATAGAGGACAGTCACCGGGGCGGTGATGTTGGGCAGTTCGGGGCGCAGGTCGGTGACGATCAGGTCGCGGAAGGCCTGGGCCGAGACGCGGCGGTCGCTGGCCAGGCCCCAGCCGATGGCCATGTCGCGGTTGGGCCCTTCGCCGACCAGCGGGGCGGTGTTGGCGATGGCTCCCTTCTGCCAGCCGGCGTCATCGCTCTTGGCCATCTGGGCGGCGATGCCGTCGGCCATCTTGGTCAGGCCGTCGGACGGTCCGGGCTGGCCGAACAGCGCCCCCAGGAAGGGCAGGCTGTCGACCGCCATGGCCTTGCCGACATCGCCCGGATGCCGCGCCGCCAGCATCAGCGCCGCCTCGCCGCCCAGCGAGTGGCCGATGACGATGGGGGCCTTGAGCTTCTGGTCGCGGATGTAGCGGTCGATGGCTTCGACGGTCGGGGCGACCACCTCGCCGGTGGCGTTGTCGCCGGCCGGCGTGCCGGCGAACCCGGCGATCTGGATCAGGTGGAAGCGGTAGCGGCCCTTCTCGGCCGCCACCAGGGCCTTGAAGGTGTCGCGCGAGGAGTTGAGGCCGGGGATCAGGATGACGTCCGGCCCTTTGCCCACCACCTCGACCGTGAAGCGGCCGTACTGCAGCGGCCGGGTGTCGGCGGCCGGCTGGGGATAGCTGGCGGGCGTGGCGGCGGCCGGCGCGGTCTGGGCCAGAGCGGGGGCGAGCGGCCCGGCGCACAGGGCGGAAACGGCGGCGGCGGTCAGCAGGAAGCGGCGCATGAGAAGGGTCCTTGGGGGAAGCAACGACCTGGACTCTGCATTGCAAAGTACTCTTTGTCAATCGGCCTTGAGCGGCTTGATCCGTCGCGTCGCCCGCCAGGCCCCGTAGGCGAACACCGCTACCCCCGCCCAGATGAAGGCGAAGCTCAGGGCCCGCATCGGGGTGAAGCTCTCGCCCAGCCACAGGCCGACGAAGAACTGCAGGGTCGGGGCGGTGAACTGCAGAAAGCCCAGCGCCGTCAGCGACAGCCGCCGCGCCGCCCAGGCGAACAGGGCCAGCGGGGCGACCGTCAGGGGCCCGGCGGCCAGCAACAACAGGCTGTAGTCGGCGCCCTTCAGGAAGTGGCCGCCGCCGCTGTGCTCCAGCCAGAGCACATAGGCCAGGCCGAACGGCGCCAGGTAGAGGCACTCAATGAGGAGGCCCGTCTGTGCGTCGGCCTTCACCTGTTTGCGCAGCACGCCATAGGCGCAGAAGCTGACACCCAGCCCCAGCGAGACGAACGGCGGATGGCCCAGCGCGATCGTCTGAACGGCCACCCCGATGATGGCCAGGCCAATGGCGATCTTGCCGGCCAGGCCGACCCGATCGCGGAACAGCACCGCCCCCACAGCCATGTTGAGCAGCGGGTTGATGTAGTAGCCCAGGCTGGCCTCGATCACCCGGTTGTCGTTGACCGCCCAGACATAGATCGACCAGTTGATCAGGATGGCCAGGGTCGACAGCGCCAGCACGCCCATCGTCCTGGGCTCGGTCAGCACCCGCCGCATCTCCGGCCCCTGCTTCGACAGCCAGACCAGGCCGGCGGCCCAGAACACCGCCCACAGGATGCGGTGGGCGATCATCTCGACCGAGCCGACGCCCATGCCGCCGAGCAGGTGGAAATAGAGGGGCAGGAACCCCCATAGGCCGTAGCAGACGAGACCGGCCGTCAACGCCGCGCGGCCCTCGCCGCCCGGCGAATTGGCCGTGCTCATATCAGGCGATCACGTGCTGCTTGATCAGGCCGCGCTCATGCAGGAGCTCGGCGATCTGCACGGCGTTGAGGGCTGCGCCTTTGCGCAGGTTGTCCGACACCACCCAGATGCTGAGGCCATGCTCCAGCGTCGGGTCATTGCGGATGCGGCTGACGAAGACCGGGAACTCGCCCTGGGCCTCCTTGGGCGTCACATAGCCGCCGTCCTCGCGCTTATCGACCACCATGATGCCGGGCGATTCCCGCAGGATCTCTCGAGCCTCGTCCTCGTCCAGCGCCTCGTGGAACTCGATGTTCACCGCCTCGCCGTGGCCGACAAACACCGGCACGCGGACGCAGGTGGCCGAGACCTTGATGCTGGGATCCAGCATCTTGTGGGTCTCGTCGGCCATCTTGCGCTCTTCCTTGGTGTCGCCCGAGCCGTCCTCCAGGAAGACGTCGCACTGCGGAATGACGTTGAAGGCGATCTGCTTGGGGTACTTCTTGGGCTCGGACGGGCCCAGGACGAAGACGCCTTTGGTCTGGTCCCACAGCTCGTCCATGGCTTCCTTGCCGGTGCCGGAGACCGACTGGTAGGTCGAGACCACGATCCGCTTGATCTTCGCCCGGTCATGCAGCGGCTTCAGCGCCACCAAGAGGCCCGCCGTCGTGCAGTTGGGGTTGGCGATGATGTTCTTCTTCCGGAAGCCCTCGATGGCGTCGGGGTTCACCTCCGGCACGATCAGCGGGACGTCGGGGTCCATCCGCCAGGCCGAGGAATTGTCGATGACGATGGGACCGGCCTTGCCGATCTTCTCGGACCATTCCTTGGACACCGTGCCGCCGGCGCTCATCAGCACCAGGTCGACGGTCGAGAAGTCGAACTGCGCCAGGTCCTCGCATTTGAGGATCTTGTCGCCGAACGAGACTTCGATGCCGATGGATTTACGCGAGGCGATGGCGTGAATCTTGTCCACGGGGAACTTCAGTTCCTCGAGGATATTGAACATCTCACGGCCCACGTTGCCCGTGGCGCCCACTACGGCGACCCGGTAACCCATATGGCTTCTCCTTGATTGAAGGCGGCGTGTTACGCCCCGCCGCATATAGGTGCAAGCAGAGGAAAGTTGAGGGCGGCTTCAGAAGAAACGCCGCCCCCCTTTCAGGCGGTTGCCGCGCGGCCGCCCTGGACTAGCTTCTCCTCAACAAACCAAGGGGGCAGCCATGTCCAAGATCATCCTGACCTACAAGCTGAAGGCCGGCGTCTCGCCGGCCGACTTCGAGACCTGGATCACCACGCGCGACTACCCGGCCATGCGAGGCCTGGCGCGGGTGGCCAGTTTCGTCACCCACCGCACCACCGGCATGCTGCTGGACCCGGCCGCCAAGGCGCCGATCGACTATGTCGAGATGTTCGACGTGCCCGACCTGGCCGGCTTCATGGGCGAGGACTTCGGCGGCGCCACCGTCCAGGCCGTCCTGGGCGAATTCATGGGCTTTGCCGAAGACCCACAGATCATGGTCGCCGAAGCCGTCGTCTAGCCTTCCTCGCCCGTTGGGCGAGGTGGCGGCGAAGCCGACGGAGTGGGCCGTGGAACACACGGGGTTTCCGGATAGAGCACGATCAGAGTGGGCGTGCCTGATACTTGGGTGCAGTTCCAAGAGCCCACTCCACCACTTCGTGGTCCCCCTCGCCCAAGGGGCGAGGAACGAGGGGACTAACTCGGACCCCCGCCGCCCCCGCCGCCATAGTCGAAAGCGGGGTCGCGCGGCGGCTTGCCGGCTCCGAACCTGTAGCGCAGGCCGACATAGACGCCGCGGTTCGAGCCGTGGCGGACCGAGAGGCCCTTCAGACCCGGCGCGTCCAGGACCGTGCGGCTGTCCAGGGTGTCAAAGATGTCGTTGGCGGTGACCGTGACGAACCAGCGCTCGTTCAGCTTGCGCCGATAGCCCAGGTTCACCGTGTAGGTCGGGTCGGTGAAGCCCTGCGGGGTGATCCGCTTGCCGTTGGCCACGGCGTTGAGCTGGAAAAGATCAACCGGCGAAACCTGCCAGTCGAAACTGGCCCGGCCGCTGACCGACCAGGCCGCGCGGTCGCTGCCGACCCCGGAAGAGCCGCTGTCGATCTGGTTGTAGAAGCCCGTGCCGGTCAGGTTCAGGGTCAGGGCCTTGGTCAGCGAGCGGTTGACCACCAGCTCCAGCCCGCCCGATCGGTTCTGGGCCAGGTTGGCCTTGGTGGTCAGCAGCACGCCCCCGCCCAGGTCGACCAGCTGGTCAGTGACGCCGTTGTCGGTCTGCCGCCAGAAGACGGTGGCCAGGTAGTAGTTCCGCTGCTGGCGGTACTCATAGGACGCCTCCCAGGACCGGGTCTCCGACGGCTCCAGGTCGGGATTGCCCCGTCGGTAGTTGAAGGCGTCGACATAGATCAGGAAGGGATCCAGGTCGTTCGCGCCCGGCCGGTCGATGCGCAGGGAATAGCTGGCCTTCAGCCGGCTGGCGTCGCTGAGCCGATAGTCGAGATGCAGCGAGGGATAGAAGCGGTCATAGCCGTGGCTGGTCTTCAGCCCCGTGGTCAGCAGGTTCAGATCGTCGGTCGCGGTCTCGAAGCGCAGACCCGCCAGCACGGTCAGGTCGCCGAGCGGCCGCTCGTAGGTCAGATAGGCCGAGCCGACCGTCTCGTCGAAGATCAGCCGGTGCGAGCGGGTCAGGTCGATAGCCAGCAGGCTCTTGGACGGCCCCTTCGAGAGGACATTGTCGTTGTCGTCGCGGCTGTCCTGGTATTCGAAGCCGGCCTTCAGACGCGCCTCGCCGGGCATGGGACGGCTGTAGTCGCCCTTGATGTTCAGCTCATTCGAGCTGCCCTTGTTGTCGGTCGCCTCGAAGCTGCTGGGGGCCAGCGGGGTGACCGCGAAAAGCTCGTAGTCCGAAGCGTTGTCCGACTTGTCGCGATCGCCGGAGATTTCCAGGGTGAAGTTATGGTCCTCGCCGGTGAAGTCTCGCCGCCAGGTCAGGCTGGCGCCCAGCGAGGCGGCGCTGTTGTCCGACTGACCTCGCCGACCGGTGGCGCTGGTGAGGGCGCCCAGGGCGTCATAGTTCTCGTAACGCGACCGAACCTCGGACGTTGGCCCATAGCCGAAGACGTTCAACTCGCCGCTGATCCGGTTGCTGGCGTCCAGTTCGTAGTCCCCGGCCAGCCGCGCATAGCCACCGGCCCCGGTGAGCGCGGCCGTGCTGGTCGAACGCCGGCGAAAGGCGCCGCCCAGGGTGCGGTCGTCCACCGAGTCAAACTCAGTGTCGAACTGCCAGAAGCCGGCATTGGCCGACAGCGACAGCTTCTTGCTATTGTAGGCCCAGTTGAGTCCGCCCTTGTTGCGGCCGCCCGTCCCGGTGGAGGCCTGCACCGAACCCGAGACGCCCGCCCCCGAGGTGCGCGACTTCTTGGTCACCAGGTTGATGACCCCGCCCGTGCCTTCGGGTGAGAAATCGGCGCCGGGGTTGGTCAGCACCTCGACCCGCTCGATCTGGTCGGCGGGCAGCTGCGACAGGGCGTCGGCCCGGCCCGGCCCCTTCATGATGCCGGAGGGCTTGCCGTCGATCAGGATGGTGACGCTGGAATCGCCGCGCAGCTTGACGTTCCCGTCGAGGTCGACCTCGACCGACGGGATGCGCTTCAAGGCATCGGCGATCGAGCCATTGGTCGCCTGCAGGTCGCCCGCCACGCTGTAGCTGCGCCGGTCGATGGAGCTCTTCATCGGCGGCGTGGCGGCCGTGACCGTCACGCCCGACACGGTGGCCGAGCCAGTCGGCGCGGCGGGCGCTGGTGGGGGCGAGGCCGGCGCGGTCTGAGCCTGGGCCGCGGGCGCGGCCAGCAGCACGCCGACGAGACCGACGCCGGCCGACGCGGAATTCAAGACACGCAAGGACGGAACCCCCAAAACGACGCCTACCTAAGCGTGTTCGGCCAAGGGGGCAAAAGAAAGACGGTGGTGCGGGCGGACTGCAGCCCTACCCCGGCGGTCCGCCACCGCCGGACCCGGCATTGTAGTCGAAGGTCGGGTCGCGCTGCGGCTTGCCGGCCCCGAAACGGTAGCGCAGGCCGACGAAGACGCCCCGGCTCGAGCGGGTGCGGGTGAAGGTCCCCTTCACGTCGGGCGCGTCGAAGACCACCTCGTTCTTCAGGCTGGCCAGGACGTCGGTGACCGTGACGGTCAGGAAGATCCGGTCATTGAGCTTGCGCCGATAGCCCAGATTCACCCCGTAGGTCGGCTGGACATAGCCCTGCGGGGTGAGAGCCTTGGCGTTGACCACGGTGTTGACCTGCAACAGGTCAATAGGCGTGACCTGCCAGTCCAGGCTGGCCCGGCCGCCGAACGCCCAGGTCGACCGGTCGCCGGCATAGCCCAGCGCGCTGGCGTCGATCTGATTCCACAGGGCCGTGCCGGTCAGGTTGGCGCTGAGGGTCTTGGAAAGAGGCCGGTTGACGACGAACTCGACCCCGCCAGACCGGCTGGTGGCCAGATTGGCCTTGGTGCTCAGGATCCGGCCGCCGCCCAGATCGGTCACCACATCGGTGACGCCGTTGCTGTTGTCGCGCCAGAAGCCGGTGATCAGGTAATAGGTCCGCTGCTGGCGGAATTCGTAGCTGGCCTCCCAGGACTGGGTCTGGCTGGGCTCGAGGTCGGGATTACCCTGGCGAAAGTTCAGGGCGTCGATCTTCACCAGGAAGGGGTCCAGGTCCCAGGAGTTGGGCCGGGTGATGCGCAGCGAATAGCTGGCCTTCAGCCGGCTTGTATCGCTGAGCCGATAGTCCAGGTGCAGCGACGGATAGAGCTTGTCGTAGCCGTGACTGTTCTTGAAACCGGTGGTCGTCAGGTTGATGTCGTCGGTCGCCGTCTCGTAGCGCAGCCCGCCCAGCACGGTCAGGTCGCCGAACGGCTGCTCGTAGGTCAGGTAGGCCGACAGCACCGTCTCGTCGAAGATCACGTGGTGGGTCTGGGTCGGATCGGGCGTCTTGGCGTTCAGCGCCAGGCCCTTGGCGGCGTCCGAGCCGAACCGGTCCTCGTCGTGATCGAAGTCGAACCCGGCCTTCAGCCGGCCTTCCTTGGGCATGGGACGGCTGTAGTCGGCCTTCAGCTCCCGCTCCCGGGACCAGATCCGCACATCCAGCGACTCGAACAGGGTCGGGCTGGCGGGCAGGGTGGTGGTGGTCGCGAAATCGGCGAACTGGGTGTTTCGCCAGGTGCTGGCGTCCAGTTCCAGGCTCAGGTTGTGGTCGTCGCCGGCAAAAGTCCGCCGCCAGCCCAGCGAGGCGTTGGTCGAGGCCCCGCCGACCTCGATCTTGGCTAGCCGCTCGGTGCGGCCGACCGGCGCGCCCAGGGCGTCGAAGGTCTGGTAGGTGGTGCCGTTGCGCAGATCGTTGGGGAAGCTGCCGTAGCTGAACTCGCCACTGATGTGGTTCTTGGGGTCCAGGTCGTAGTCGGCCCCCAGCCGTCCGTTCCAGCCCAGGCCTTCGCTCTGGCCGTGGCTGAGCTGCAGCCGGCGGAGGTCGCCGCCCAGGCCGCTGAACAGGCGGTCGTCATGGGCCTGGAAGGTGCCCGCGTAGCGGTTCAGGCTGGCGTCGCCGGTGATCGACAGCCTGTTGTTATTGTAGGCGAAATTGAACCCGCCGTTGTAGCGGTCCTGATCCCCGACAGCGGCCCGCACCGCCCCCGAGAGTCCGGCCCCGGACTTGCCGCCCTTCTTGGTGACCAGGTTGATGACCCCGCCGGTTCCTTCCGGCGAATACTGGGCGCCAGGGTTGGTCAGCACCTCGACCCGCTCGATCCGCTCGGCCGGCATCTGCTGCAGGACGTCGGCCCGGCTCTGGCTGTTCAGGGCGCCGGACGGCTTGCCGTCGATCAGGATGGTGACGCTGGGATCGCCGCGCAGGGTTACATTGCCGTCGATATCCACCTCGACCGAGGGGATGCGCTTGAGGGCGTCGGCGACCGAGCCGCTGGTCGCCTGCAGGTCGGTGGCGACGCTGTAGCTGCGCTTGTCGATGCTGCTCTTCATCGGCGGATCAGTGGCCGTGACGGTCACGCCCGCCACCGTGTTCGAACCGTCGGCCTTCGGCGCGGCAGCGGGCGCGGTCGGCGCTGGAGCAGCCGGCTGGGCCACGGCGGTGGAGGCGGCCAACAGGGCGCCGGCGAGGCCGATCCCCGCCGGCAAGGTGTTCACGACACTCAACTTGAAAAGCCTTCTGTGCGAATGGTTCGAGCTAGCCGCCGAGCGGCGTCTGCAGGCTCGAAGGCCGATAGAGGAAATCGAAGCTGGGCGACCAGGTCTTGCCCTCGTCTGTCGAGGCCTCGCCCAGCTGCCGCACCGCCCCGCCCGGCTGGCGGGTGTAGGTCATGCGGATCAGGGCGTCCTTGCCAGGCCCCAGCACGTCCGGCCAGAAGCCGGTCAGCACCATGGCTTCGCCGGCATAGCCGCCCTTGAAGTCGACCCGCGCCCCGCTGGAATCGATCCAGGTCTGCCGCCAGCCCTTCTCGTCCGGCACGAAGCTGGAGAGACTGCCGCCATCGCCGCCGCTGGTCAGCGGCATCCAGTTCTCACGGATCGCGCAGCCGCCGTAGAGGGACTCGATCAGCGAATGGGCGACCAGCTTTTCCTTGCCGAAGGGATAGACGTCCCAGCGGCCGACCCAGAAGTCGAACTGATGATGCTCGGCGGCCGCGCAGGGCGGCGGAGCGGGCGGCTTCGGGGTCTGGGCGACGGCCGAGCCGGCGGCAAGGGCCGTCATGCTTAGAGCCAAGACGCGCTGGCTAAGGGCTAGCTTCATCGACGGTCCTCCCACGTCAGAGGCTTGGCGCCGGGCGCGCAATGGCGCCAGTTAAGCTTTTGTCAGAACCGGGAGAGGGCGATGGACATCGACGTTTCGGCCATGCCGTTCAGCAAGCTGATGGGGGTCGAGCTCACCAGCGCCGCCAGGGACCGCGTCGAGGGTCGGCTGCTGGTCCGCGACGACCTCTGCACCGCCGGCGGCATTCTGCACGGCGGGGCGGTGATGGCCTTCGCCGACGCCCTGGGCGCGGTCGGAGCGGCCCTGAACCTGCCGGCCGGAGCCATGACCACCACCATCGAAAGCAAGACCAACTTCATCGGCGCGGCCAAGGCTGGTACCACCGTCACCGGCGTCTCGACCCCGGCCCATGTCGGCGGCCGCTCCAGCGTCTGGCAGACCCGGATCGAAGGCGAAGGCGGCAGGCTGGTGGCCCTGGTCACCCAGACCCAGATGGTGCTGGCGCCGCGCTAACCCAGCGCCTTCAGCACCGCATCGGTCATCTGAGCCGTCTTCAGCGACCCGCCCAGGTCCGCCGTCCGCGCGCCGCTGGCCAGGGCGGCTTCCACCGCCTTGAACAGCCGGTCGGCCGTCTCGCCGCGGCCGAGCGACCAGCGCAGGGCCATCTCGAAGCTGAGGATGGCGGCCAGCGGGTTGGCCGCCGACTTGCCTGCGATGTCGGGGGCCGAGCCGTGGATGGGCTCGTACAGGCCCGGACGGCCGGGGTCGCCCAGGGCGGCCGAGGGCAGCATGCCCAGTGAGCCCGTAAGCTGAGCGGCCTCGTCCGAGAGTATGTCGCCGAACAGGTTGTCGGTGACCAGCACGTCGAACTGGGTCGGGCGGCGGACCAGCTGCATGGCGGCGTTATCAGCCAGCATGTGCTCCAGCGTAACGTCCGGATAGTCCTTGGCGTGCAGGGCGGTGACCACCTCGCGCCACAGCATGCCGCTTTCCATGACGTTGGACTTTTCGGCCGAGGTCACCTTGTTGCGCCGGCCCCGGGCCAGCTCGAAGGCCACCCGGCAGACGCGCTCAATCTCGGAAGTCGTGTAGGTCTGGGTGTCGAAGCCGCGCTTCTGGCCGTCGTCGAGCGTTTCCACCCCGCGCGGCTCGCCGAAATAGACCCCGCCGGTCAGCTCGCGGACGATCATGATGTCCAGGCCCGCGATGACTTCCCGCTTCAAGGTCGAGGCGTCGGCCAGGGCGTCGAAGCAGAGGGCCGGGCGCAGGTTGGCGAACACCTGCATCTCCTTGCGCAGCCGCAGCAGGCCCGCTTCCGGACGCTGAGCGCGCGGGGCATTGGCCCATTGCGGCCCGCCGACCGCCCCCATCAGCACCGCGTCGGCCGCCTTGGCCCGCGCCACGGTCTCGTCGGTGATCGAGACGCCGTGCGTGTCGAAACAGCAGCCACCCAGCAGCGCCTCTTCCAGCTTCAGGTCCGGGGTGAGGACTTCAGCCACCCGGCGCACTTGCGCCGTGACTTCGGGCCCGATGCCGTCGCCCGGCAGCAGCAGAAGGGTCTGGGTCATGGGAGTCTCGCTGGTTAGATCGGTTCGGGGTCGCGGGCTTCGTAGAGGCCGAGGTTGCGTTCGCCAATCCCCAGCGTCGGCCAGACTTGCCGCCACGCCGCCATATGCGGCGTCTTAAAGTGCGCGGTGAGGCAGTCGCGGTCGCGCCAGGCCTCGGTCACCCGGATCAGGCCGGGGTCGAGCAGGTCCTGGCTGTAGGCGTATTCAATGCAGCCGTCCTCGGCCCGGCTGCCGGCCACCATGGCGGCCATCGCCTCGCGGGCCTTGTCGATGTTCTCGACCGGCAGGCGGACAGTTCCCAGCACCAGGATCATCGGGCCAGCTCCAGCCAGGGCCGCTGCAGCGCCTGCTTCATCTCAAAGACGTCGATGTCTTTGGCCACTTCCAGGGTCTCGCCGATGGCGTCCAGGCCCTTGATCAGCTTTTCCTTGCGGCCAGGATCGATGTCGAAATGGTATTTCGCGCCGGACGGGGCGGTGACCGTCTGGGTCTCCAGGTCGACCGTGAAGACGTGGTTGCCGCCCTTGGCCTCGTCCATCAGCGCCTCGACCTGGTCGGGCGGCAGGATGACGGTGAGCAGGCCATTGTTCAGGCAGTTGCCGAAGAAGATGTCGGCGAACCCAGGCGCGATCACGCACTGGATGCCGAAATCCTGCAGCGCCCAGGGCGCATGCTCGCGGCTCGACCCGCAGCCGAAGTTGTCGCCGGCGATCAGCACCTGGGCGCCCTTGTACTCCGGCCGGTTGAGCACGAAGTCCTCGCGCGGTTTGCCCTCGCCGTCGAAACGCAGGTCGTAGAACAGCCCCTTGGCCAGCCCCTCGCGCTCCACCGTCTTGAGGAACTGCTTGGGGATGATCTGGTCGGTGTCGATGTTGGCCAGCGCCAGAGGGACAGCGCGGGCGTCGAGGCGGGTGAAGGCCTTCATGACTTGGCCTCCAGGCCGAGAACGAGGGTGGGAATGCCGCTCGGCGCATCGCGGACGGTGAACACCCGGGTGCCTGGCTTGCGGCCGGTGCGGACCTCCGAGACATCGAAGCCCGCGGCGGCCAGCCGGGTGTGGGCGGCGTCGGCGTCGGGGACGCGCCAGGTGAGGCCCCAGACGCTGTCGGGACCGGCCGAGACCCCGGTCTTCAGGTCATGGGCCACCTCGACGATCAGGTCGCCCAGGCGGAAGAACATCAGCCGGCTCCCCCAGTCGGGATTGGAGCGGTCCAGCCGCATGTCCAGCCCCAGCCGCGCGCCGTAGAGGGCGGCGGCGCGCTCGGGATCCGGCGTGCGGATGACGACGTGATCGAGGCCGGAGACACAGGCGGCCGGATCGGCGGCCGCCGGCGACTCGGGCCAGGCCTCCTCCGGCTGGTCGATCAGGAACAGGTCGACGCCATGGGTCGCCTTGGGGCGCATGACCGAAGTCGGCCAGCTCCGCGTCGCCCCATCCGGCGCGGTGGCGACCATGCTGTAGGGTTCGGTGGACTTGATGCCGACCCGCTCCAGCCGATGGCGCGTCTTGGCCATGTCGGCGGTGGTCAGGCCCAGGCCCCAGATGCCCTCGCCATGGCTGGCCAGCCGCGCGCGAACCTGTTCCCCCTCCACTGGCGGGCCCAGGGGAGAGACGACATCCAGCGCGGTGTTGCCCAGCTGGAACCAGGCGTGATGGGCGGCGGGAAACACTCCGCGCCAATTGGCCGAGCGGCCCAGCAGCCGCTCATAGCCGGCGACGGCGGCCTCCAGGTCGTTGACGACAATGGCGATGTGGTCGAGGCCGTCGATCATTCAGGCTATCTCTCTTAGCGGAGCCAGCAGCTCAGGTTTGCGCGCCAGGTATTTCCGCGCCTGGCGGGTCATGTCGGCCAGGCCGGGCTTGAGCCGGCGGTCGGCCTCGGCCCACAGCGTATCCTCACCCTTCAGCGCCAGGAAGACCGCGATGGCCAGGGCCCAGCTGCGTTCCGACAGGTAACCGTTGCGCTTGGAGCTCCAGCCCTGACCGAAGGCGTCCTGGTGTTGCTCGAACGCAAAGGCGTTATTGGCGGCGAACACCCCGAACCCGGCATAGGCGACAGCCAGTTCGGTGACCAGCTCCTCGGCCTCCCAGCCGCCGGGTGGGGCGTGCTTGGCGGCGCGCAGCAGGTAGTGACTGAGCTCATGCGCCAGAGTCGGAACCAGGGCGTGCGGCTTGTCGGTCAGGTCGGCGGCATAGGTGATGATCGCCTGGTTGCCCTGCACCTGGAAGGTCCCGCTGGGGTCCTGGTGGTTCTGGACGAAGTTGAACTGGGCGACCTGCTGATGGCTGGCCCGGCGCTCGTTGGCGACCAGCTGGCACTCCCAGCTGTCCATGCCCATGGCGGTCTTGACGCAGTCGAAGACGTGCTGGGCCTTGGCCTGGCCGGTGGCCTCGGTGGGCGGGAAGAAGTCGCGGCTGGCGACGACCAGGTGCGAACGGCCGATCTGGGCCATGCCGCCGAACTCGGCCATCAGCCAGGCCCAGGTCTCGAAGCTCCAGTCTTCGAGATCCTTGTCGAGAAACAGCCCCTTGCCGAACAGCCCCCCGAACATGGCCGTTAGTCCAGATCGCGGACATCGGCGATGTGGCCGGCGATCGCCGCCGCCGCCGCCATGGCCGGGCTCATCAGGTGGGTGCGGCCGGCGCGGCCCTGGCGGCCCTCGAAGTTGCGGTTGCTGGTCGAGGCGCAGCGCTCGCCCGGCTGCAGCTTGTCGGGGTTCATGGCCAGGCACATCGAGCAACCGGGCTCCCGCCAGTCGAACCCGGCCTCGCGGAAGATGACGTCCAGCCCCTCGGCCTCGGCCTGGGCCTTCACCAGGCCCGAGCCCGGCACCACCATGGCCGCCACATGGCCGGCGACCTTGCGGCCCTTGGCGATGGCGGCGGCGGCGCGCAGGTCCTCGATGCGGCTGTTGGTGCAGGAGCCGATGAACACCCGGTCGATCCGCGCGTCGGTGATCGGCTGGCCCGCCGTCAGCCCCATATAGGCCAGAGCCTTCTCCACGGCGGCGCGCTTGTCGGCAGTCTCGAAGCTGGCCGGATCGGGCACGAAGCCGTCGATGCGGACCACATCCTCCGGGCTGGTGCCCCAGGTGACCATCGGGATCAGGGCTGAGGCGTCGATGCGGATCTCGCGGTCGAACATCGCGTCGGGATCGGAGAAGAAACTCTTCCAGTTCTCCAGCGCCAGCTCCCAGGCCCCGCCCTTGGGCGTCGCCGGCTTGCCGCGCATGTAGTCGAAGGTGGTCTCGTCCGGCGCCACCAGCCCCGCCCGGGCCCCGGCCTCGATGGTCAAGTTGCAGAGGGTCATGCGGCCCTCCATGCTGAGGGCGCGAATGGCGTCGCCGGCGTATTCGATGACAAAGCCGGTGCCCCCGGCCGTGCCGATCGCCCCGATCACCGCCAGGGCGTAGTCCTTGGCCCCGACGCCGGGGGGCGGCTCGCCCTCGATCCAGACACGGAAGTTCTTGGCCTTGCGCTGGCGCAGGGTCTGGGTGGCCAGCACATGCTCGACCTCGGAGGTGCCGATGCCCTGGGCCAGGGCCCCGAAGGCGCCGTGAGTGGAGGTGTGGCTGTCGCCGCAGACGATGGTCATGCCCGGCTGGGTGCGGCCCTGCTCGGGCCCGACCACATGGACGATGCCGTTGCGGATGTCGCCCATCGGGAAGAACTCGATGCCGGCGTCCTTGACGTTGCGGGCCAGGGTCTGCAGCTGCAGCCGCGCCTCTTCGTCGGCCACGGCGCCGACGCCCTTGGCCTGGCCCTCGGTCGGCACATTGTGGTCAGCCACGGCGAGCGTGCGGTCGGGCCGGCGCACCGTGCGGCCAGCGGCGCGAAGGCCCGCGAAGGCCTGGGGCGTGGTCACCTCGTGGATCAGGTGGAGGTCGATATAGATGACGCTCTCACCGTCGCGCTCGGCGACCAGATGGGCGTCCCAGATCTTGTCATAGAGGGTCTTGCCGGCCATGGCCGCGATCTAGGCAGGCTGTGCCGCCAAGTCCAGTGTGGAACCCGCCAATGAGGCAGGAAGTTGCGTCAGGCGGCGGCGACCAACAGCTGATCGAACCGATATGCCGTTATAGCGCTGCGATGCCACGTTTGACGTATTCAGGGAATATGTCGGGGTCCAAGGCCTTCGCGGCGGCGATATCCTCTCCGCCGCCTGGAATCCCGAGGCGCTGCCGCGCAACGCCTCGCAACAACAAAGCGTGAGCATCCTTTGCGTCGAGCTTCAAGGCCCCGCTGGCATCATCAACGACACCCTTCATGTCGCCGAGCCTGAAGCGGACCAGCGCCCGGCCGTCGAAGTCGCCAGAGTAAACGGGCCTTCTGGAGACGGCCTTTTCGCAGTCTGCTGCAGCCTGTTCCAAGCGCTGGTTCAACATACCAAGCAGCCAGCATCGATCCGAAAGGGTGTGAAGATCGTTCGAGTCCAGCTCCAGACTGCGATCTATATCCGCGAGCGCGCGATCCATCTCGCCCAGTTCGATCAGCGCATCCCCGCGCGAGTCGAGAAAGGGTGCAAAGTCCGGTCGCAGTTGCAAGGCCAGATCGTAGTCAGCCACGGCGCGCCGGAAGTCGTCCTTTCCATACCAAACGTTGCCCCTGGCGGCTGCGGCTTCCGGATAGTTCGGCTGAAGCTTCAGCGCCATGTTCAGATCAGCCAGGGCTTTTTCCAGATCGCCCGTGATGAGGTAAAGCCTGCCTCGATCATAGAAGGCCATAGCGAAGTCGGGCCTCGTTCGGATCGCGTGATCGAAGTCCGCCAAGGCCTTTGCGTATTCTTCCTTTTCGTCCCACAACGTGCCGCGGAAGAGCAACGCGTCCGCATCCTCGGGATCGGCAGCCAAAGCACTATTCACGTCCGCCATGGCGCGCTCATTGTCGCCCAGGCGTTGCCAAGCGTACGCACGGCCGAAAAGGCCATCGAAACTGTCGGGCTGCAGCTGGATAGCCCGATCGTAACCGATCCGTGCGGTCTCAAAATCCCCACGAACGAAGTAGACGTCGGCCCGACGATTGATGGCGGCAACGAGGCCGGGCGTGATCGCAAGCGCCTGATCGAAGTCGCGCAAAGCCTCGTCGTACTTCTCTTGCTCAAACCGGGCCTCGCCTCGATAGAAGATGGCGACAGCCTTCGTCTCCGCAGTCTCTCCGGTGGTGGCAATGACGTCGTTGCAAGCCTTGATCCGCGCTTGTGGATCGCTGCCGAAGTCCGAGCACATCGACTCCAGCGCCTCGGTGGGGCTCGCCGCCAAGGCTGCCGTCGTCGGAGCCGACACCGCCGCATAGACCACCATTGCCAGGAAGCAGCCAAAGGCCGCCAAACCCCGCCACATATTTACGCCGGCATTTGCCATCCACCACCTCCCCACCAACTCAATCAGAGGCGGTGATCAAGGGCAAGGCAGCCGGCGAGGGCTCACGCCGGTTGAAACGCGAGCTGCACCGGCAGTTCGTCCAGCATCCCCATATCGTCCAGCGTCGCCCGCACCGCCGTGTCCAGCGCCGTGTGCGGCTCCGCGCCCAGGAAGGCGACCAGCTTGGTGTTGTCGAGGCCGACGGGCTTTTTCCAGAGGTAGCGCATCTCCAGCAGCTCCCTCATAGTCTCGTTGAAGGGCGCGATCAGCCGGATGACGGCGATGGGGAAGGGGCGGATGGGCAGGTTCGGCTGACCCAGCACCCGGCGGACCGACTGGGCCAGGGCCTGCGCGCCGCCCAGCCAGTGGCCGGTGAAATGAAAGACGGCGAAGGCCGGCAGCTCGCCCGCGCGGTCGGCGAGGCGGGCGGCGGTCTCGCCCAGGTCGGGGAGGTAGGCGAAGGCGTGGCCGACATGGCTGGGGCCGGGCGCATAGACGGCGCGAACCCGGCCGCCGCGTCGCACGGTCAGCCAGTCCATGGCCTGGCCGCCCAGGCCGGGGCCGAAGAAGTCGCCGGCCCGGATGACGATGGTGCGGACGCCATCGTTGGCGGCTTCCTGCAGCATGGCCTCCATGCGGACGCGCAGCCTGCCCTTGCGGGTCACCGGCTGCTGCGGGGCGGTCTCAGCGATGTTGGCGCCGCTGTCCGGGGCGAAGTTGTAGACGCTGGCCGGGAACAGGATGCGCGCGCCGCTGGTCCTGGCCGCCGCGAGGGTCGAGGCCAGCATCGGGATCACCGTCCCCTTCCAGTTGCGGTAGCCCGGCGGGTTGGCGGCGTGGACGATCAGGTCGGCGCCCTTGGCGGCCGCGACGACGCTGGCGGGGTCCATGGCATCGCCCTTGACCCAGTCGATGGGGGTGCGGGTCCCCATCCGCTCGGCGGCCGAGGCCGGGTCGCGGGCCAGGGCCCGGACGGTCCAGCCATGCTTGATCAGGGCGAGCGCGGTGTGCGAGCCGAAGCCGCCGGTGGCGCCGATGACGAGAGCGGTCTTGCCAGTCATGGAATATCTCCTTGCTTGACTGCAAGATGGTCCCGCGCCCGCCTATTCGGAATTGTCGAAAGCCGTGGCTTGGCTATACATATCCGCATGGATAGCCGCGGACCGGACTGGGACCTCTACCGCTCGCTGCTGGCGGTGATCGAGACCGGCAGCCTGTCGGGCGCGGCCCGCCGGCTCGGCCTGGCCCAGCCGACGGTCGGACGCCACATCGAGGCGCTGGAGGCCAGCCTGGGCGGCCTCTCCCTCTTCACCCGCTCGCCCGGCGGCCTGAACCCCACCGAAACGGCCCTGGCCCTCAAGCCCCACGCCGAGGCCATGTCCGCCGCCGCCGCCGCCCTGGTCCGCACCGCCGCCGGCGGGGCCGACCCCGAGCGCGGCGTCATCCGGGTCAGCGCCAGCGAGATCGTCGCCACCGAGGTGCTGCCGTCCATGCTGGCCGACTTCCACCGCGACCATCCGAAGGTGGCGCTGGAAGTGTCGATGTCCAACACCGTCGAGGACCTGCTGCGGCGCGACGTCGACATCGCCGTGCGCATGACCCCGCCGACCCAGGCCGCCCTCACCGCCAAGAAGATCGGCAGCGTCCGGCTGCAGTTCTACGCCCACCGCAGCTATCTTCAGGCCAGGGGCGAGCCGCGCGATATGGATGACCTGGCCGCCAACCACAGCCTGATCGGCTATGACCGCCATGTGCCCTCGATCCGCTCGCTCGATGAAATCGGGCTGGATGTCCGCCGCGAGATGTTCGCCTACCGCACCGACAGCGACGTCGCCCAGCTGGCGGCCCTCAGGGCGGGGGTCGGCGTCTGCGCCTGCCAGCCGACCATCGCGGCGCGCGACGTCAACCTGGTCCCCGTCCTCACCGACCAGTTCCACTTCGACCTGGAGGTCTGGGTGGCCATGCACGAGGACCTGAAGTCCAGCCGCCGCATGCGGCTGATGTTCGACCACCTGGTCGAGGGCTTCACAACCTATGTGAAGGAGAGCGCGGCGTGAGCCGGGTGACCCTTCCCGCCTTCCCGATCCCGGGCGGCTGCGCCTGCGGGGCGATCCGCTATGAGGTGACCGGGGCGCCGATCGGGGTTTTCGCCTGCTGTTGCACGGACTGCCAGAAGCTCACCGGAACGGCCTTCAGCCTGGCCATGCCGCTGCTGCGCGAGCGCTTCGCCCTGACCCGGGGCGAGCCGGCGACCTGGGCGCGAACTGCCGAGAGCGGCCGGGTCATACCGCAGCGGTTCTGCGCCGACTGCGGGACCCGGCTCTTCACCGAACCGCCGCGCGGGCCGCAGACCGTGACCCTGCGGCCCGGCACGCTCGACGACACCGGCTGGCTGGTCCCGGCCGCCGCCTTCTGGACCTCGAGCGCCCAGGGCTGGACGGCGTTTCCGGAAGGGACGCTGCTTTACGAGCGCGAGCCGGACGACTTCATGCTGGTCGTGCGGGCCTGGCGGGGGATGCTGGCCTAGCCGGCAAAACCGAGGCGGCGTTTTCGCCTTCCAAGAATTGACCACGAACAACACGAACAACACGAACGCGCCCGAGCTGAAAGCTCCGGCCGGAGGCCCTCACACCCTGCCGACTGCCCTTCGGGCGAAGGCTCAAGTCAGCGCCGACCTGTTCGTGTTGTTCGTGTTGTTCGTGGTGAAATTCTTGCTTGAAGCCCAAAACGAAAAAGCCCCGCTGTCGCAAGCGGGGCTTTCCGTATCGTCTCTTTGACGAAGCCTACTCGGCGGCGTCTTCGGTCGGCCGCTCGCGGCTGCCCATGGCGCGTTCGGCGATGCGGGCGCTCTTCCCGCGGCGGTCGCGCAGGTAATAGAGCTTGGCGCGCCGGACGACGCCGCGGCGCTTGACCTCAATGGATTCGATCATCGGGGACATGATCGGGAAGACCCGCTCGACGCCTTCGCCGAAGCTGATCTTGCGGACCGTGAAACTCTCGTGAAGGCCGGCGCCTTGGCGGGCGATGCAGACGCCTTCATAGGCCTGGATCCGCTCGCGCTCGCCTTCCTTGATCCGCACGTTGACGCGGACGGTGTCGCCGGGCTGGAAGTCCGGGGTCTTGCGAAGGGCGGCGAGGCGTTCGACCTCTTCCTTCTCAAGCTGCTTGATCACGTTGATAGCCATAACTCTAATCTCCTTGGGCTTTTGCGCCCTTTGCCTGTTGATTGGCGAGGTGGGCCGCCCAAAGATCGGGCCGCCGCTCGCGGGTGGTCTCTTCACGCATCTGCTGGCGCCATTTGGCGACCTTGCCGTGGTCGCCGGACACCAGCACCTCGGGGATATCCAGTCCTTCGAACGTCCGCGGTCGCGTGTACTGCGGATATTCGAGGAGCCCGCCCTCGAAGCTTTCGTCACTGATGCTTTCGGCCTGACCCAGAACACCCGGGACCAGCCGAACGCAGGCCTCGATCGCCAGCATCGCCGCCGCCTCGCCACCGGCCAGGACCGCGTCGCCGACGGCGACCTCCTCGAACCCCCGGGCGTCGAGCACCCGCTGGTCCACCCCCTCGAACCGGCCGCAGAGGACGATGATCCCCGGCGTCTTGGCCCACTCCCGAACACGCGCCTGGGTCAGGGGTCTGCCCCTGGCGCTCATGCACAAAAGCGGCCGTCCCCGGATCTCCACGCTGTCGAGCGCAGCCCCGATCACGTCCGCCTTCATCACCTGCCCCGGGCCACCCCCGGCAGGGGTGTCGTCGAGGAAGCCGCGCTTATCCTTGGAAAAGGCGCGAATGTCCACCGTTTCCAGACTCCACAGCCCCTGCTCGCGCCAGGCCGTGCCGATCAGCGAAACGCCGAGCGGGCCGGGGAAGGCCTCGGGGAACATGGTCAGGACGGTGGCGTCGAAAGGCATGGCGAGGCCCTATAGCGCAGTGGCTGCTTGGGAGCGACCTACTGACCGCCCGTGAGGGTCAGCCGCACTTCCTCGGCGAAGTCGTCATAGGGCGGGGTCGGCCAGGGGAAGGCGTCGAAGGCCTGGGCCATGCAGGCGGCGACCGGGCCGTCGTCATTGGCCTCGACCCGGTCGAAACGGCCGGCCTTGTAGCTGACCACCAGGGTGAAGCGCTGCGGGGAGGTCATGCCGGCCTCGCACTTGTCGAATACCGGCTGCATGCGGGGCTTCAGGAAGGGGTTGAGCGTCTCGGCGCGCCAGGTCTGGGCCTTGGCGTCGCTCTCGTAGCGCTCGGCGCGGGACAGGGCCTCACCGAAGCCGAGACCAGCAGGTCCGGAAGCCTGGGCCAGGATCAGGCCGGCGAGAAGGGGGGCGGCGAACATACCGCCCCCTTAGCACATTACAGCGCGATCAGCGGCAGCCCCATCAGCGCCTGGACGAACACCGCCGCCGTCAGGGCGACGTAGCCGGCGATGAACAGGCCGGTCATCAGGCCCGCCCGCTTGCCGAACAGCCGGATGATGACCAGCGAGGCGACCGGGATGATCTGGCTGGCATGTATCCCTAAGAAGTGGGGCGGACGCAGGTCGCCGCCGGTGGTCGACCAGCCGAGGATGGGCAGGCCGGCCGCGTCGTTGTGGACGCCGCCGACCCAGTGGCCGGTCTGGGCGCTCATATAGCCACCCATCGAGGCGCCCAGCAGGAAGGTCAGGACCAGGCCCCAGCCGAGCGCGGCGCGGAATACCGGGTTGTCGCCCAAGGTGTTGGGGCTGCGCAGGACAGCGATGCCCTGGACCATGGCGGTCGAACTCATCGCCAGCGCTCCGGTCCCCATGAACGCATACATGACGATGGCCGTGACCGAGGACTGGTTGAAGTGCGAGGCCTCGCCCCGGCTGGCGCGGAAGGCGATGTAGCCGATCTCGAACAGCGAGGCGACGATCGGGGTCCAGACGGTGTAACGGCCCCAGCCGGTCTTCGCCCAGCCGGCCGGCAGGCGGGTGAAGACCCAGCCGGCCATCAGCAGGAAGACGGCGATCGACAGCTCGAATTTCAGCGGCTTGTCCCAGACATTGATGCCGTTGAACGTGCGCGGGTCATGCAGCGCGAGCCAGGCGGTGGGGATCATCAGCGCCAGGGAGGCCAGGCCCGCCCAGGTCAGGGGTAGGTTCCAGCCGCGCAGGCTGAAGGTCATCGGACGGGTCGAGTTGGTGTCGAAGGTGGTCATTGGGCGTTCCTCCGGAAGGCCAGGCGGACCAGCACGAAGACCAGATAGCCGGCCGGACCGAACATGAAGGTGAGCAGCAGGATGGGGGTCAGGATGAAGCCCGAGATCTTCAGGGCCGTCCCTTCGCGGGCGATCCAGCCGCCGACGAACAGGTCGAAGGCCAGGTAGTGGATCCAGCCGCCCAGCAGCGCCTGGGGCTGGGCGAACAGGGCGGCGACCCCGGCCAACGAGTTGAAGCTGCCGTTTTTGAGGACGTCCAGGGCGCCGGGGCCCAGCAGCCAGATGTAGACGACCGCGAAAAGGGCCGGGACGACATAGCCGGCGGTAGGATCGACCCAGCGCCGCAGCGGCGGAACGAAGCGGGCGATAATCAACGCCAGCCAGGCCACGAGGGCGACCGTATTGGCGATCTTGAACATTTCAGCGGGCGTCATGCGCAGCTCCCCTTTGCTTGACAGTGTCAAGCTGAGTAGCGTAGCGCCTTGACAGTGTCAAGCTTTGGAGTTTTTGCGTGGTGAAGCAGGGTGAAAGACCGGCCGATGTGCGGGGGGCGCTGCTGGACGCAGCCCTGCGGCTGATCGAGACCGTCCCCGAGGACAAGGTGTCCCTGCGCGCCTGCGCCCGGCTGGCCGGGGTCAGCCATGCCGCCCCCGCCCATTATTTCCCCAGTCGCGCGGCGCTGATCTCCGCCGTGCTGGCCCACGCCTTCAACCAGCTCACCCAGGCGATGATCACGGCGCGCGACGCGGCCGGCGAGGACCCGTTCGACCGGCTGAAGGCCACGGGCCTGGCCTATGTCGGCTTTGGCCTGGCCCATCCAGCCCTCTACGCTATGATGTTCCAGCCCACCTACCTGCAGGTCTCCGACGGCGAGATGGCCGAGGCGGGGGGCCATTGCGGCAATGTGCTGGGCGAGGCGGTCGCCGCCACCCCCCGCCCCGGCGGCATGACCATCGCCGCCGGCATGGCCATGGCCTGGACCGCCGTGCACGGCTTCGTCGGCCTGGTCAGCCACGGCCTGATCCTGCTGGACGAGGCCCCCATCACGGCGGCCGACCGGGTTCTGGAGCAGCAGCGGTCGGCGTTCAGCGGCGGCTGATCAGGAAACGTAGGTTCCGCGCCGGTCCACGATCCGCCAGGGCTCGCCAGGTTTGCGGCGCAGATGCACGACGCTCCCGCCGCCCGCCAAGGGACCCGATTGGCTCTCCTCCATGATGAGCGCCTCCAGGCCGTCATCCGAAAGCACCGGCGCCGAGATTGAAAAATAGGTCAGGCGATAGAGGCCGTCCCGGCCCCGTCTGGGCCGCGCCTTGGGATCGACGACGACGCCGCGCTGTTTGAACACCTCGCCGAGGTTGGGACAGGCGGCCAGCATGCTGACGCCACGGCTGGCCAGAAACCGGGTCGCCAGGGTCTCGGACGGCGGATCTAACCGCCAGCCATAGGCTTCGTCCCAGGCCGAATCCGGCGCGCCCTCCGCCGGGATTACCGCCAGGTGTCTGAAGTCCTGGGGCTGTTCCAGGTCCAGCATCCGCCAACCGGTAAGCTCGCCGGTGTTGTAGGCCAGCGGCCTGCCGGAAGCGGCCTTCTCATCGAGAACCAGAACGGCGATTTCACAGCCGTCCTGGACTGTCGCCCCCCAGGCCGTCCATGGCGCCAGCACGACCAGCAGCGCTATCGCAAGCATCCAAAGCCTCATCAGGCCAATCTGCACCGCTCCTGTGAGCCCGGCAATCGCTCGCGCTTGCTCAGTCCCCCTCACCGGCCTAAAGCGCCCTTATGGAAGAGACCGAAAACCTCATCGAGACCCTGGCGCTCGAACCGATCGAGATGAACCTGTTCCGGGGGGTGTCGCCCAACGACGGCTTCCCGCGCATCTTCGGGGGCTTTGTCATCGCCCAGGCGCTGCTGGCCGCCTACGAGACGGTCGAGGACCGGGTCTGCCATTCGCTGCACGCCTATTTCATCCGGCCGGGCGACGTGCGCATCCCCGTGCTCTACGAGGTCGACCGCTCGCGGGATGGCGGAACGTTTACCACCCGCCGGGTGATCGCCATCCAGAACGGCAAGCAGATCTTCAACCTCGCCGCCTCTTTCCAGGTGGCCGAGGAAGGCATGGAGCATCAGTCCACGATGCCGGCCGCCCCGGCGCCCGAGGATGTCCAGACCGAGTGGGACCGGGCGCTGGCCGACAATTCCACGCTTCCGCCGCAGATGATCGAGCACATGAAGCGCCGCCCGGTCGACGTGCGCTGGCCCGACCCGCAGAACATGTTCAAGCCGGTGATCAAGCCGCCGCGCAAGCAGGTCTGGTTGCGCTCCAAGGCCCCCATCGGCGACAGCATCAAGCTGCAGCAGGCGGCCCTGGCCTACGCCTCGGACATGGCCTTCATGGAGACCGCCCTGCGCGTCCACGGCCTGACCTGGCAGACCAAGGGATTGCAGTCGGCCAGCCTGGACCACGCCATGTGGTTCCACCGCCCGGCCGACTTCCACGACTGGACCCTGTTCGACCAGGACTGCCCCAGCACCTCACAGGGGCGCGGCTTCATCCGCGGCGAGATGTACAGCCGCGACGGCCGGTTGATCGCCTCGGTGGCGCAGGAATGCCTGATGCGGGTGAAGGAGTAATTCCTCCTCCACCGTAGCGGAGCGTACGGGGGAGGTGTCAGCGAAGCTGACGGAGGGGGCGAGGGCCGTGCGCGGCATCGCCGCCGCTCCCTGCCAACCGTCAGACACCCTGAGCGCGGTCGCCCCCTCCACCACTTCGTGGTCCCCCTCCCCCGCAAGCGGGTGAGGAGAAGGGCTACTCCACCTCTTCCGGCTTGATGGCCACCACCCGCCCCTCGCCGATCAGCACCTGCGGCACGGCCTCGCGGGTGAAGGGCTGGTACCAGGTGGGACCGCCTTCGGCCGGGGTGATTTCGAGGATGTCGCCGGCCCCGAAGTCCTGCACGGACTTGATGGTCCCTAGTGGCGCGCCCTCGGGGGTCTCGACCTTCAGGCCGACCAGGTCGGTCAGGTAATACTCATCCTCATCCGGCTCGGGCAGCGAGGCGCGGGGGACGAAGAGGCGCAGGCCGCGCAGGGCGTCGGCCTGTTCCTTGGTCTCGATCTCCAGGCAACGACAGACAAGGCCGCCCTTCGCGGGGCGGCCTTGGGTGATGGTCAGCCCGGGGGAGCCGTCCTGGCGCAGCAGCGTCTTGTACGCGGCCAGCGCCAGGGGGTCCTCGGTATAGGCGCTGAGGCGGACCTCGCCGCGGACGCCGAAAGCGCCCGCGACCCGGCCCACCTGGATCAGCAAATCGGGCATCAGCCCTCGGAAGCTTCTTCGGCGGGAGCTTCGGCAGCCTCGGCGGCGGCGGGCTCTTCAGCGGCAGGGGCAGCTTCGGCTTCGGCCGGAGCGGCTTCAGCTTCAGCGGCGGGGGCCTCTTCGGCGGGGGCTTCAGCGGCGGGAGCCTCTTCAGCCGGAGCCTCGACGACTTCGGGCTCGGGCTCAGGCTCGGGGGCCGGCGGGTTGGCGGCCAGCTCGGCGGCGGCGGCGGCGCGGTCTTCCTCACGCTTGGCGCGCTCGGCCGAACGCTCGTCGGCCTTCTTGCCCGGCTTGCCCTTAGTGGGGTTGTTGCCGTGGGCCCATTGCACCAGGCCGGCGCCGGCCAGGAAACGAGCAACGCGGTCGGTGGGCTGGGCGCCCTTCTTCAGCCAGGCTTCGATGGATTCCAGCTTCAGGGTGATCCGCGTAGGGTCATCCTTCTTGAGCAGAGGATTGTAAGTACCGACCTTCTCGATGAAGCGGCCGTCGCGGGGCGAGTGGCTGTCGGCGACGACGATCGAGTAGTAGGGGCGCTTCTTGGCGCCGCCACGGGCGAGACGGATCTTCAGCATTGGGTCTAGGTCCTAGGTCTTCTTGAAAGGGTTGAAACCGGGCGGCAGGCTGGGCCCGCCGAGCCCGGGAAGGGCGTTGGGGTTGGCTGCGGGACCGCCGAGGCCCTGCAGCTTGTTCATCTGGGCTTCCAGTTGAGCTTGATCGGGCGCGGCCATCTTGCCGCCGCCCAGGTTCTTCAGACGGTCCATGCCGCCGCCGCCCATCATGCCGGCCATGCGGGCAAAGCCCTTGCCGCCGTCGCGGCTCATCATCTTGAAGGCGTCGGCCATCTGGCGATGCTGTTTCAGCAGGCGATTGATCTCTGCCACGTCGACGCCAGAGCCGGCGGCGATGCGGCGCTTGCGCGAGGCGGCCAGGATGTCGGGCTTCTTGCGCTCGGCCTTGGTCATCGAGGAGATGATGGCGCGCTGGCGGGCCAGCATCTTGTCGTTCAGCCCGGCCTCGGCGACCTGCTGCTTGATCTTCTGCACGCCGGGCAGCAGGCCCATGATGCCCTGCATGCCGCCCATCTTTTCCATCTGGGACAGCTGGTCGCTCATCATGTCCAGGTCGAACTGGCCCTTGGCCAGCCGCTTGGCCATGGCCTCGGCCTTGGCCTGGTCGAGGTCGGTGGAGGCCTTCTCGACCAGGGCGATGACGTCGCCCTGGCCCAGGATGCGCCCCGCCACGCGACGGGCGTCGAAGACATCGAGGGCGTCGACCTTTTCGCCCGCGCCAAGAAACTTGATCGGCAGGCCGGTGACGGCCCGCATGGACAGCGCCGCGCCGCCGCGCCCGTCGCCGTCGGCGCGGGTCAGGATCAGGCCGGTCAGCGGCAGCCGCTCATGGAAGGCCTTGGCGGTGCGCACCGCGTCCTGGCCGGTCAGGCTGTCGGCGACCAGCAGGGTCTCGGCCGGTTGCGAGATGCGGGCGATCTCAGCCGCCTCGCTCATCATCCCCTCGTCCAGCGTCGTGCGGCCGGCGGTGTCGAGGATGAGGATGTCGTAGCCGCCCAGCTTGGCGGCGCTCATGGCGCGCTTGGTGATGTCGGTCGCCGACTGGCCCGCCAGGATCGGCAGGGTCTCGACCTCGATCTGCTTGCCCAGGGTGGCGAGCTGCTCCATGGCGGCCGGACGGCGGGTGTCCAGCGAGGCCATCAGGACCTTCTTGCGGTCCATCTTCGACAGCCGCAGGGCCAGCTTCGCGGCCGTCGTCGTCTTGCCCGAGCCCTGCAGGCCGGCCATCAGGATGACGCTGGGCGGGTTCAGGGCGATGGTCAGCGGGGTCGGCTCTTCGCCGCCCAGCATCTCGATCAGGCCGTCATAGACGATCTTGACCACCTGGTCGGCCGGACGGATCGAGCGGATGACCGCCTCGCCCGTGGCCGCTTCCTTGGCCTTGGAGATGAAGTCCTTGACCACCGGCAGGGCGACGTCGGCCTCCAGCAGGGCCACGCGGACCTCGCGCAGCGCCTCCTCGACATCCTTTTCGCTCAGCACGCCGCGACCGGAGAGCCGGTCGAATACGGTGCTTAGCCGTTCTGTCAGGCCGTCAAACATTCAAGACCTCATACGCACAAGCCAATCAGCCTCCGTGGACGCTAACGTCGACGGAGGTTCCTCGCCGCCCTCATCCAGCCTGTATGACTGGGACCGTGGCGGTGGAGGGCGCTGATGGATTGCGCCGGAAGGCGCGGCTTATGCGCTGAAAGCCCCGCCAAATCAACCCGAGTCAGCCCCGCAGCTCCAGGCCGTTGCCTTCGGGGTCCTTGAGATAGAGCGAGACGCCCTCGCCGCCCGAGCCGTAGCGGACACCTTCTTCGCCGATCTCAACGCCGTGGGCTTCCAGGTGCGCCCTCACCGCCGCGAGGTCGAACCCCGCGACGTTGAGGCAGAAATGGTCGAGGTTGCGCGCCTCCGCGCCGGGGCCCGCGCCGCCCAGCCGGCCGAGCTGGCTGTCGACGGCGACGATGTCGATCAGGCTGGTCCCGGCGCGCAGCTGGGTCAGGCCGATCTTCGCCTGGACCCGCTCGACGGTCAGCCCCAGTACGTCCGTATAGAAGGCGATCAGGCGCGGCGCGTCGTGGGCGCGGAGCACCAGGTGGTCGATGCCGGTGATCTTGAGCATGGCGTTTCCTCTTGCCGTGTCAGATGCGGAGCCTTCGGTGCTTTCGCAAGCCGCCGGGCGCGGCTAGCCTCTCGGTTCTTGGGAGGGCGATCGATGGCGAAGACCGCAGCGAGGAAGCCGGCGCGGCCGGCCAGGGCCGACACCCCGCCCGACCACAGGGATGATCGGCAGATTCATCGGCTGGTGTTCTTCACCGACGCGGTGTTCGCCATCGCCATGACCCTGCTGGTGCTGGAGCTGCGGCCGCCCGCCGCCACCAGCCTGGAAGGCATGGTCGAGGGGCTGCGGGAAATGACCCCGCACTTCGTCACCTTCTTTCTGAGCTTCGCCCTGGGCGGGGTGTTCTGGATGGGCCACATGAGCACCCTGCGCGACATGGTGCGCTTCGACTGGCTGACCGCCTGGGTCAACCTGGGCTTCCTGATGGTGGTCAGCCTGATGCCCTTCACCTCCTCGCTGATGGGCCAGGGCGGCTATGGGCCGCTGGTCTGGCAGATCTACAGCGCCGAGATGGTGGCCGCCTCGACCCTGACCCTGGCGCTGATGCTGACCATCACGCGGGGCGGCGGCCGACTGATCGGCGGGATCACCGGGCGCGAGCGGGCCCGCCGGGCCGTGCGCGCCGCCTCGCCCGGCATCGCCTTCGCTATCGGCTGGTGGCTGGCCGGTGCGGGCCAGATGGGCTGGGCCCGCCTGTGCTGGCTGCTGATCCCGGTGATCATGACCGTCTCTAGCCTGCTGCTGAGGCCGAAGAAGGGGTAGGCGCCCCTTCCCCCTTGATGTGGGAAGGGTTCTGGATCGACTACCCGACCGGGAAACCGCGATCCCGCATCAGCGCATCCACGTTGACGTCCCGGCCGCGGAAGCGGCGGAAGGCCTCGCCCGCGTCGATGGTGTCGCCGACGCTCATGATGCTGTCGTGCAGCTTCTTGGCCATGGCCTTGTCGTAGAAGCCGCCCGGCGCCTGGGCGAAGGCCTCGGCGGCGTCGGCGGTCAGGGTGTCGGCCCAGATGTAGTCGTAGTAGCCGGCCGAGTAGCCGTCGCCTGAGAAGATGTGCCCGAAGTGCGGCATGCGGTGACGCATGATGATCTCGTCGGGCATGCCGATCTCGGTCAGGGTCGCCTTCTCGAACTCACGCGGATCGATGGGGGTGTCGCCGGCCAGGTGGGCCTTCATGTCGACCAGGGCGCTGGCCAGGTATTCCACCGTGATGAAGCCCTGGTTGAAGGTCTCCGAGGTCTTGATCTTCTGGACCAGGGCCTCCGGGATCGGCTTGCCGGTCTTGTAGTGCACCGCGAACTTGCTCAGCACTTCGTGGGTCGGCAGCCAGTGCTCGTTGAGCTGGCTGGGGAACTCGACGAAGTCGCGGGCGACGTTGGTGCCGGCCAGCTGGGTGTAGTGGGCGTTGGAGTTGAGGCCGTGCAGGGCGTGGCCGAACTCGTGGAACATGGTCGAGGCGTCGTCCCACGAGATCAGGACGGGCTCGCCGGCCTTGCCCTTCACGAAGTTGCAGTTGTTGGAGACGATCGGGGTGACGAAGCCGCGGAAGTTTTCCTGGGTGCGGTACTCGTTCATCCAGGCGCCCGACTGCTTGCCGGCCCGGGCGTAGGGATCGAAATACCACAGCCCGACCCGGTTGCCGGCCTTGGTCACCTGCCAGACGCGGATGTCGGGATGGGCGACCGGGACGTCATGGATCTCGGCGAACTTGAAGCCGTAGAGCTGACCGGCGGCCCAGTGCATGGCCTCGCGCATCTTGTCGAGCTGCAGGTAGGGCTTCACCTCGTTCTGGTCGAGGTCGTAGCGGGCCTTGCGGACCTTCTCGGCGTAGTAGCGATAGTCCCAGGGCGCGATCTTGATCCCTGCTCCTTCGCTATCAGCGATCTTCTGCATGTCGGCCACTTCTTCGTGGACGCGCGCCACGGCCGGCTTCCAGACCCGCAGCATCAGGTCCATGGCCGCGTCCGGCGTGCCGGACATCTGGCCCGCCGTGATCCAGTGGGCGTGGGTCTTGAAGCCCAGCAGCTTGGCCTTCTCGGCCCGCAGCTTGAGAATCTCGGTGATGATCGCGTTGTTGTCGTGCGCGCCGCCGTTGTCGCCGCGCATCATCCACATCTTCCAGGCCTTCTGGCGCATGTCGCGCTTGGAGGCGTAGGTCAGGTAGGGCTCCACCGACGAGCGGGTGTTGGTGAGCATCCACTTGCCCTTCTGGCCCTTGTCCTCGGCCGTCGCCGCGGCGGCGGCTTTCAGCGAGTCGGACAGGCCGGCCAGGTCACCCTCTTCCAGGGTGATGGTGTAGTCCTCTTCATCGGCCAGCTCGTTCTGGCTGAAGGTCGTGTAGAGGGTCGCCAGCCGCAGGTTGATCTCGGCCAGCCGCTTCTTATCGGCGTCGTTCAGGGCCGCGCCCTGGCGGGCGAAGTTGTTGTAGTTGCGCCAGGCCAGACGCTTCTGCTCGTCGGTCAGGCCGGCGGCGCCGCGGGTGTCGTAGACCGCCTTGACCCTGGCGAAGAGGGCGGCGTTCTGGGTGATCTCGTCACCGAACGCGGCGAACACCGGGGTGATCTCCTGCTCGACCTTCTGCATGTCCTCGCTGCTGAGGGTCGAGGTGTAGATGTTGAACATCGAACCGGCCCGGGTCAGGGCGTCGCCGCTGGCCTGCATGGCGCGCAGGGTGTTGTCGAAGTTGGCGGGGGCGGGGTTCTCGGCGATGGCCTTGATCTCGGCCCGGTTCATCTCGATCGCCTTGAGGATCGCCGGCTTGAACTGCTCGACCTTGACCTTGTCGAAGGGCGGGACGCCGCCGTGCGGACCGGTCCAGGTCGCCAGCAGCGGGTTGTCCTCGGCCGCCAGGGCCAGGGAGGGGTTCAAAGCGGCGGCCGTGCAGGCGGCGGCGGATGCGGCCAGAAAAGTGCGGCGTTTCAAGGAAAAGCGCTCCGGAGGCTGAAAATGCTGACGGACCCTAGGGCATAGGGACGGGGCCGTCACATGAAGGGCTTGTAATGCAAAGAGCAACCCCTGTGGGGTCACTCCGGCAGCGGGTGTCCGAAACCCTGCCAAAGATAGAGCAGGCACAACACCGTCAGGAAGATCCCCTGGGCCCAGCGGTTGCGCCAGAAGGCCAGGCCCAGCGCCAGGAACGGCACCAGGTTGCCGGGATTTTGCGGCTGAAAGGGCGCCAGGCCGCTGCGGGCGCTCAGGCCCCAGACAAACAGCCAGACCAGCGGATAGTGCAGCGCCAGCAGCAGGAAATAGCGCCGCGAGACCCGTTCGAAATAGCCGCGAAGGTCGCCCTCGCCGACCTCGTCCGGCAGGGCCGTCGCCGCCAGCAGGAACAGCACCGCCACGCTGGCCACCAGCAGGGCGAAGAGCTCGAAGGTGATCTGCTCGGCCTCGTGACGCACGGGATACCAGGCCCACCATTGGGTGAGGATCTTGAGGAAGGCGGTCAGGCCCGCGAGCGGCGCCAGCCAGTCCCACCGCACCCGCGTCCCCGCCGCCAGCAACCGGTGCAGGCTGAGCACGATGTCTGACACCGCCAGCGCCAGGACGATGGCCGCGAAGGTCAGCAGATAGTCGAACGGCCCCATGGCGCTCCCCCGTTTGACCCAGCTTAGCGGGATGGACGGCGGCCTGTCGCGGGGCTAAGCGCTGGACCATGGCGATAGGCGTTTTCGATTCCGGAGTCGGCGGCCTGACCGTGCATCGCGCGCTGGTCGAGCGGCTTTCCCACACCGACCTGATCTACCTGGCCGACCAGGCCAACGCCCCCTATGGCGGGCGGCCCGGCGAGGAGATCGTCGAGCTGACCAAGGCCGGCTGTATCCGCCTCTTCGAAGAGGGGGCCAGTCTTGTCGTCCTGGCCTGTAACACCGCCTCGGCCATCGCCCTGCGGCGGCTGCAGCAGACCTGGCTGCCGACCTACCGGCGCGCGCTGGGGCGGCCGGTCAATGTGCTGGGCATCATCGTGCCGACCATCGAGGCGGCCACCGGCATGCCCTGGGAGCACGAGGCCGACCGGCATGGCGACAAGGTCGAAAAGGTCGACATCCTGGGCGTCTTCTCCACGCCGGGCACGGCGGCCAGCCGGGTGTTCGAGATCGAGATCGACAAGCGCCGCCAGGACGTGGCGGTGTTCTCCGAGCCCTGCCCGAACCTGGCCCGGATGATCGAAGACAACGCCAGCCAGGAGGCCCTGTCCGAAACCGTCGCTGGCCATGTCGAGGCCCTGCGCCGGCGGATCGGACGGCTTCCCGACCGGGCCATCCTGGGCTGCACCCATTACGAGATCATCGCCGACCTGTTCCGGGCCGCCCTGCCGCCCGGCACGCCGCTGATCCACCAGCCGGCCGCCACCGCCGACGCCCTGGAGCGCTATCTCGAGCGCCATCCCGAGCTGCTGGCCGGCCGGGACGGCAAGCGCCGCTTTCTGACCACCGGCCGCCCCGGCGAGCAGAACGGCCTGGTCGCCGCCTTCTGGGGCGGACCGCTGCGGTTCGAGGCGGCTTGACGACTTCGTAAGCTTTGACTTACGGTTTGGCGGCCTTTTGGGGAAACGCCATGCGCGCCATGTTCTTCGCCGCCGCCCTGCTGATCGCCACGCCGGCCGCCGCCGAGGTTGTTGACAGCCAGCCGAACGGCTTCGAGGTCCGCCAGACCGTCACCGTCAAGGCGTCGGCCGCCAAGGTCTATGCCGACCTGGTCAAGGTGGGTTCCTGGTGGAGCAGCGACCACAGCTGGTCTGGCGATGCGAAGAACATGTCTATCGACGCCCGGCCCGGCGGCTGCTGGTGCGAGACCTGGCCGGGCGGCGGCATCCTGCACATGACGGTTGTCGATGCTCAGCCCGGCAAGGCGCTGAGGTTCGCCGGCGCGCTGGGGCCTTTGAGCTTCAGCGGGCTGGACGGCCACATGAGCTGGGCCCTGGCCGAAAAGGACGGCCTCACCACCGTCACCTGGACCTATGACGTCGGCGGCTATGCCAAGGGCGGCCTCGACAAATGGCCCGCCGGCGTCGACGCCGTGCTGACCAATCAGATCGACCGTTTCAAGCGTTTCGAAGAGACGGGCAAGCCCGACTGACTTTCAGGAAAGGTAGAGTCCGGGAGCCCGCGCCCATCGGGGGGGCTGTGGAGCGCGAGCTCCCGGTTCGGCAGCGGCCTTGGACCGGGGAACGGCGGGGGGCGTCCGTTCGCGGGTCCGTTTGTCGGCGGCCTCTGTGCTGCCGATTTCAGAACGCCCCCACTCCCATACGGTTGCAAACGGGCGGTTGCATGCGGGCGGGTGGTCTTGAAGCCAAGAGATAGGAAGCCCGCCCTCATTTGGCCAATCGATTGTTTTGTTGATTGAGATTGATTATCTCTATTCGCATGCTCCCCACCCTGCGCCAACTCCAGTACCTGAAGCTGCTTTCCGAACACGGCTCTTTCAGCCGCGCCGCCGAGGCCGCTCATGTCACCCAGCCCACCCTGTCGGCCGGCATTCAGGAACTGGAACGCATCCTGGGCGCCCCCGTCGTCGACCGGGCCCGCTCCGGCGTCATCCTCACCGCCGCCGGCGAGGAGGCCGTGCACCGGGCCCAGGCCATCCTGGCTCAGACCGAAGATCTGGTGCAGGCCGCCCAGACCGCCGGCCAGCCGCTGACCGGCCGTTTCCGGCTGGGGGTCATCCCGACCATCGCCCCCTATCTGCTGCCCAAGGCCCTGCCAGTGTTGCGGCAGCGTTTCCCCAAGCTGCGGCTGTTTCTGCGCGAGGACCTGACTGGCCGACTGATCACGGGCCTTCGGGCCGGCGCGCTGGACGCCGCGTTGATCGCCCTGCCCTACGACATGACGGGCCTGGCCTGGGAGCATGTCGCCGACGACGAACTGCTGGCCGCCGCCCCCGTGGGCCACCGCATGACCCGCGAAAGCAAGGTCCGTCCCGAGGACCTGGAGGGCGACGACCTGATCCTGCTGGAGGACGGTCACTGTCTGCGCGACCACGTCCTGGCGGCCTGCGGGCTGGAGCCGCCCAAGCCCAGCAGTGAGGAAAGCTTCGCCGCCACCTCCCTGCCGACCCTGGTGCAGATGGTCAGCTCAGGCCTGGGCGTCTCCTTCCTGCCGGCCATGGCGGTCAATGCCGGCCTGACCGAGCACGTGCCGATGACCATCCGCCACCTGGAAGCCGACCACCCCAGCCGCGAGATCGTCGTCGCCTGGCGGTCAGGGTCGAGCCGGGCCCGCGAGGGCCGGCTGCTGGCCGAGGCGTTTCGGTAGGCAAGCCCTTCCCCCGCTGGCGGGGGAAGTGGCCTGAGATGCTCTTGCATCGAAGGTCGATGGGGGTCCTTACGGCGTTGGCGAGCGGCACACAGCCCGTAAAGGGCCCCCAACGACCCTCCAGCTTCGCTGTCGGCCCACTTCCCCCGCCAGCGGGGGAAGGGTGTTCTTTAGATACAGTCTGAAATGCTCTTGACTCGTTACGATTCCGATATATCTAAGCTGCGATATATCTTGAAAGGATCGATATCACATGCACAGACATTTCGGATTTGGCGGGCGCGCCCATCACGGCCGCCACGGCTTCGGCTTCCATCATCATGAACGCGGCGGCCGGCATGGCATGCGGCGGATGTTCGACCACGGCGATCTTCGCTTCGTGGTCCTCAAGCTGATCGCCGAGAAGCCCCGCCACGGCTACGACCTGATCAAGGCCATCGAGGAAGCCTCGGGCGGCGCCTACGCCCCCAGCCCCGGCGTCATCTACCCCACCCTGACCCTGCTTGAAGACATGGGCATGGTCACCGCCACGGCGGACGGGGCCAAGAAGCTGTACGCCATCACCCCCGAGGGCCAGGCCTATCTGGCCGCCAACGAGCCGGGCGTTTCGGGACTTTTCGGCCGGCTGGCCGAGGCGGCCTCGCGCTCGACCATGTTCTCACCGCAGATCCTGCGGGCCCGCGAGAACCTGCGCACCGCCCTGAAGCTGAAGACCACCGGCCAGGCCCTGACGGCCGACCAGATCGCCGTCATCTGCGACGCCCTGGACGCTGCCGCCGCGACGGTGGAACGGGCATAGAGCGGGCCAGCGGAAAAGTGCGAAGCGGTTTTCCGCCCGCAACCCGCTCTAAATGCTTAGAATCGATCACGTTATTTGAGTTTGGATTGATTCAATCCAAACTCAACGCGATCTAGAGCTAGCGCGGCGCCCGCTTGGCCAGGATGCGCTGCAGGGTCCTGCGGTGCATCGACAGCCGGCGGGCCGTCTCCGAGACGTTGTGGTTGCACAGCTCGTAGACCCGCTGGATGTGTTCCCAGCGCACCCGGTCGGCGCTCATCGGGTTTTCCGGCGGCGCCGCTGGCGCCCCACTCTGGGCCAGCAGGGCCCGGACCACGTCGTCGGCGTCGGCGGGCTTGGAGAGATAGTCCACCGCTCCGGCCTTCACCGCCGCCACGGCGGTGGCGATGTTGCCGTAGCCGGTCAGCATGATGACCTTGGACTCCGGCCGGGCGTCGCGGATGGCCTGCACCACCTTCAAGCCCGTGCCGTCGTCCAGGCGCATGTCCAGCACCGCGAAGGCCGGGGCGTGGCCCCGAACGGCGGTCAGGGCCTCGGCGACGCCGCCGGCCAGGGTGACCTCGAAGCCTCGCTGTTCCAGAGCGCGGCCCAGGCGCGTGCGCAGCGGGACGTCGTCATCCAAAACCAGCAATGAGCGGTCCGGCAAAGCCGAGATGTGATCGTTCAGATCAGCCATTTAATCCGCTCCTGCGGGCAGGCGGTGAGTACCCATTGTGGGGCGTTTCGTCATTGGTCAGCAAGTCCCGTAAACGGATCGGTTGTAGGCGGCGCTTCGATTGCGCCGCGCGGCCACTGAGCGGTAATCTGCGCGCCGCCTCGCCGACCATTACGGAAATCCACTTCGGCCCCAGTTCGTTCCAACAGCGTCTTGGCGATGAAGAAGCCCAGCCCCATGCCGACGTGGCCGCTACGCGATCCTTCGGCCCCCGGCCGGCTGGTCACATAGGGCTCGCCCAGCTTGGCCAGCACCTCGGGCGCGAAGCCGGGGCCGTCGTCGCGGACCTCGATGGACAGGCGGTTGGCGTCGAACCGGGCGGTGACCAGCACTTCGGACCTGGCGAAATCGACGGCGTTCTCGACGAAGCTGGTCAGGGCGTGCAGCACCTCGGGCAGGCGGTAGATGTCGGGCGGTTGCACATCGAGCGGCCCGGAAACCATGGCCTCGACCCGCACCTCCGAGCTTTTGGCATGGGGGGCGATGGCCTCCTGCACCACCTGCAACAGGCTCATCCGCTCATGCACCGCGTCGCTGGCCATCGGATCGGCGGTCAGGCGGCGCAGGATCTCGCGGCAGCGGTCGGCCTGACTGATCAGCAGCTCAGCGTCCTCGCGCACATGGCCGGGCGGAGCGCTGCGGGCCAGCTCCTTGGCGACGATGGCGATGGTGGCCAGCGGTGTTCCCAGTTCGTGGGCGGCCGCCGCCGCCAGGGCGCCCAGGGCCGACAGCTTCTGCTCCCGGGCCAGCACCACATGGGTGGTGTCCAGGGCCAGCTGCATGCGGGCCGCCTCGGCCGCGGCCTGAAAGGCGTAGGCGGCGGTGAAGATCACCCCCAGGATCCGGGCGGCCAATCCGCCGATCCGGTTGATGATCGGCGGATCGAACGGCAGGGCGTGCGGGGCGGGCAGCGGCAGGGCGTTGACCGACAGCATGATGTTGGCGCCGACCGCCAGCAGGCCCAGCAAAAGGGTGTGGCGCAGCGGCAGGGTGGCCGCCGCCAGGGTGACCGGCGCGATCAACAGCAGAGAGAAGGGGTTCAGCGTGCCCCCGGTCAGGTAGAGCATGCCGGTCAGCTGCAGGATGTCGAAGGCGATCTGGCCCGCCGCCTCGCGGTCACCGGCCATCCGCTGGCCCGGCGAGGCCAGGCTGATGACGACATTCAACGCCGCCGCCACCCCTATGATGATGAAACAGGGAATCCAGGGCAGGGGAAACTTCAGCACCAGCCCGACGTACAGCACCGTGGCCGACTGCCCCACCACCGCCAGCCAGCGCAGGCGGACCAGGGTCCGGACGCGAAGCCGTCCGCGCCGCGCGCCGCCGGCCCAGAAATCGGCGGCGTCTTGCAGCAGAGCCCGTCGCAGCCTATCGAGGCCAAACAGGCCGGGTGGCGGGTAATCTGACGCCTCTGGAGACACCTTCATCCGGGGCGGCGGTACAGGAGCCATGCGGTCACAATGATCAGTATTAGACCGGAAGGCGAGGCCGCATGAACCGTTCACGGTGGTTTTTACTGGGCTTCATGCTGTTCGCCCTGCTGGCCTCGGTCGGCTACTACATCAAGGCCTCGCAGGGCGATCCGCGCGATTCCATCGATGGCCCCGGCGGCCCGTTCCAACTGGTCGACCAGAACGGGACCAAGGTCACGCAGGACGCGCTAAAGGGGCACTGGAACCTGGTGTTCTTCGGCTACACCTACTGCCCCGACATCTGTCCCGGCACCCTGCAGAACCTCACCGCGGTGAAGGATCGCCTGGGGCCCAAGGGCAAGGCCGTGCAGATCGTCTTCATCTCGGTCGACCCGGCCAGAGACACGCCCGCTCACAACAAGGAATGGCTACAGGTCCAGGGCGCGGCCCCCGGAACCCTGGCCCTGACCGGTTCGCAGGACCAGGTGAATGGCGCCGTGAAGGCCTACAAGGCCTATGCCGCCAAGGCCGGCAATGGCCTGGACTACCGGTTCGACCACTCGACCGTCGTCTACCTGATGGACCCCAAGGGACAGTTCAACCGAGTGCTGGTCTATAACCTGCCCGACGAGATGCTGACCCAGACCCAGAAGGCGATGCGGGGGGAGTAGGGCGGACTTTTAGAACACGCGCGCGTCCTCATTCCACCACTGTCATCCTAGGCCTTGTGCCTAGGATCCCGCGTTCAGCTATCTGCAAGTTATTGAAAATTAGGCTGAACCGGTCGTGCTCGACGGCCTGAACACCCAACGGCGGAGGGCGGGATCCTAGGCACAAGGCCTAGGATGACGTGGGAGGGGTTGTGATCCCGAGCACGCGCCTGCCCCCGCGACACCCGGACCGCAGCTAAGGCTGGACTTTCTTCACCTTGAGCATGCTATGCTGCACCGCAACAAGAACGGCGGTCACTGACAAATGCTCTATGCCCTCCATGAAGCGACCTATTACGGCGCCTCGCCGCTGCGGGCGGCCGCGCGGCTGACGCGGGACTTCTGGTCCTCGCCGCTCAATCCGGCGCGGGACTCGGTGATTGGCCGCAACCTCTATGCCGGCGCCGACCTCTACGCCAACGTCACCCGCCGCTACGGCAAGCCCAAATGGGGGATCGACGAGATCACCGTGAACGGCCATCCGGTCCGGGTGCGCGAGACCGTGGTCTGGGAAAGCCCCTGGTGCCGCCTCATCCAGTTCGACCGCGACATGGCCGACATGCGCCGGGCCGGCAAGCTGCAGCTGGACCCCGCCGTGCTAATCGTCGCCCCGATGTCGGGCCACTACGCCACCCTGCTGCGCGGCACGGTCGAGGCCTTCGCGCCCGACCACGCCGTCTTCGTCACCGACTGGTCCAACGCCCGCGACGTGCCGATGATGGACGGGCGTTTCGACTTCCACGACTACATCGACCATATCCAGCAGATGCTGCGGGCCCTCGGCGCCCGCGCCCACGTGGTCGCCGTCTGCCAGCCGGGTCCGCCGGTGCTGGCCGCCGCCAGCCTGATGGCCGAGGCCAATGACCCCGGCCGCCCCCGCTCCATGACCTTCATGGGCTCGCCCATCGACGCGCGCCTCTCGCCGACCGTGACCAACAAGCTGGCCGAGGAACGGCCCTTCACCTGGTTCGAGTCGAACATGGTCTACACCGTGCCGGCGCCCTATCCGGGCGCGCTGCGGCGCGTCTATCCAGGCTTCGTGCAGCTGGCCAGCTTCATGTCGATGAACCTGGAGCGGCACCAGAACGCCCACCAGCAGTTCTTCCAGCACCTGGTCACCGGCGACGGCGATGAGGCCGACAAACACCGCGCCTTCTATGACGAGTACCTGTCGGTCATGGACCTGACCGAGGAATTCTACCTGCAGACCATCGACCTGGTCTTCCAGTCCTACGCCCTGCCCAAGGGCGAGCTGTTCCATCGCGGAAACCTGGTGAAGCCCGCCGCCATCACCGACATCGGCCTGATGACCGTCGAGGGCGAGCTGGACGACATCTCGGGCATCGGCCAGACCCAGGCGGCGCACGACCTCTGTTCGTCGATCCCGGCCGAGCTAAAGCTGGATTATGTCCAGAAGGGCGTCGGCCATTACGGCGTCTTCAACGGCCGCCGCTTCCGGGAAGAGATCTTCCCCAAGGTGTACGACTTCATCCGGGCTTGCGATCCGGACTTCTAGCAAAAGCCCTTCCCCCGCTGACGGGGGAAGTGGCCTGATGTCCTGCCCGGTTAGAGAGGTAACAGAGTAGCCCGGATAGATGGGTAACAGTTCTCCGGTGTTTTGGAGGAGGGCTGTGCGATGCCGTGGCTCGAGAGCAGCGCCATGGACGACCGACTGCGCTTTGCCGCTGATTGG
>JBBRZO010000004.1:0-345187 GCA_038236615.1 Caulobacterales bacterium | reverse complement strand
CTGCCTTCGAAACCTCATCAGCAAGCCAATCAGCGGCAAAGCGCAGTCGGTCGTCCATGGCGCTGCTCTCGAGCCACGGCATCGCACAGCCCTCCTCCAAAACACCGGAGAACTGTTACCCATCTATCCGGGCTACTCTGTCACCTCTCTAACCGGGCAGGACAGGCTAAGCCCTTCCCCCGCTCGCGGGGGAAGTGGGTCGACAGCGAAGCTGGAGGCCCGTTGGGGGCCCTTTCCCACGGTGGGGAAAGCCGCTGACTCCGCTAAGGACCCCCATCGACCTTCGTCGCTGCGCGCCTCAGGCCACTTCCCCCGCCAGCGGGGGAAGGGCTTTCGCCTAGCTGAGCGCCAGCCCTTCCAGGTCGCCCTTCTCCCGCCACTCGGTGATCATCTTGGTGAAGGCGATCGAGCCGCCGCCGTACGGCCCGTTGCGCGCCGCCAGGTCCGAGGGTTTGCCCTCGTTGTTGTAGTAGCCAGGCGTGCATTCCTCCTGGAACTTCTGGCGCATCAGGGCCGAGCCGATGATGGTCTTGACCCAGGCCTGCTCGGCCTCCGGCGTCGCCTCGACGATCTTGGCCTGGCGCTTGTCGGTCTCGCTGATGATGTAGGCCAGATGGTGGGCCTGCTCGTTCATCATGTGGGGATAGTTGACCGAGAAACCCGACTGGGCGTTGCTGATCAAGAGCAGGTTGGGGAAGCCGTTGACGTGCATGCCGTGCAGGGTCGAGACCCCGTCGGCCCACTTGCCGGTCAGGGTCTGGCCATTGCGCCCGGTCACTTCATAGCCGGCCCGGCGGGCGTAGCTGGTGCCGACCTCGAAGCCAGTGGCGTAGATCAGGCAGTCCAGTTCATAGGCCTGGCCATTGGCGACCACGGCGGTCTCGGTGATGCGGTCGACGCCTTTGCCCTGCGTGTCGATGAGGTGGACGTTGGGCCGGTTGAAGGCGGCCAGATAGTCGTCGTGGAAGCAGGGCCGCTTGCAGAACTGGTTGTACCAGGGCTTCAGCGCCTCGGCCTTGGCCTTGTCCTGCACGACCTGGTCCACGCGCGAGCGGATCTGCTCCATCTTCTTGAAGTCGGCCAGCTGCATCAGCTCGCCGAGGTCGCGGGTCGGGTCGGGGTTCTGGCGGCCGATCAGCAGGATGTTGCGGATGATGTCGGTCCAGCCGTCGCCGACCATGTCCTCCGGCTCATAGCCGCCCGATACCAGGGTGTTGAAATTGTCCATCCGCCGCTGCTGCCAGCCGGGCTGCAGCGAGGCGGCCCATTGCGGATCAGTCGGGCGGTTGTTGCGCACGTCGATGGAGGAGGGGGTGCGCTGGAAGACGTAGAGTTCCTTGGCGTATTCGCCCAGATACGGCACGCACTGCACCGCCGTGGCGCCGGTGCCGATCACCCCGACCCGCTTGTCGCGCAGGCCTTCCAGCCCGCCCAGCGACGTGCCGCCGGTATAGTCATAGTCCCAGCGGCTGGTGTGGAAGCTGTGGCCCTTGAAGGTCTCCACGCCCGGGATGCCGGGCAGTTTTGGACGGTGAAGGGGCCCGTTGGCCATGACCACGAACCGGGCCTTCATCCGGTCGCCCTTGTTGGTCGAAATGATCCAGCGCTGGATCTCCTCGTCCCAGTCCAGCGAGGTGACCTCGGTCTGGAAGCAGGCGTTGCGATAGAGGTCGAAGTGGTTGGCGATACGCTTGCAGTGGGCCAGGATTTCCGGCGCGCGGGTGTATTTCTCGACGGGCAGGTAGCCGGTCTCTTCCAGCAGCGGCAGATAGATGTAGCTCTCCACGTCGCAGGCCGCGCCGGGATAGCGGTTCCAGTACCAGGTGCCGCCGAAGTCGCCGCCCTTCTCGATGATCCGCAGGTCCTGGACCCCGGCTTCGCGCAGTCGCGCGCCGGCCAGCAGCCCGCCGAACCCGCCGCCGATCAGGGCGACCTCGACCTCATCGTATAGGGGCTCCCGGGCGAAGCCCGGCTCGACATAAGGGTCTTCGAGATAGTGGGCGAAGTCGCCCTTGATCTCGACATACTGCTCGTTGGCGTCGCCGCGCAGCCGCTTGTCGCGCTCGGCGCGATACCGGGCTCGCAGGGCCTCGGGATCGAAGCCCAGGTCCATGCCGCCCGCCGGCTTGGTTTCACCGTCCGCCATCGTCCGCTCCCGCGATCTTTGTTCTCTATCTGCCAAGCGATATTCTGAATTCCGCGGCGTCAGGCAACGCCCATTGGCACGGCATGGCGTCGCGGCCATGATCGCCGCCGGTTTGAGTGGGAGACAGTTATGGGCGGCTGGGTGCTGGGCGTGATCGGCGGATCGGGCCTTTACGAGATCGAGGGCCTGGCCAACAGGCGCTGGGTGAAGGCCGAGAGTCCCTGGGGCGAGCCGTCGGACGAACTGCTGATGGGCGAGATCGGCGACCTGAAGCTGGTCTTCCTGCCGCGCCACGGCCGGGGCCACCGCATCTCGCCGACCGAGGTCAATGCCCAGGCCAATATCGATGTGCTGAAGCGGGCCGGCTGCACCGACATCCTGTCGGTCTCGGCGGTGGGCTCGCTGCGCGAGGAATACGCGCCCGGCGATTTCGCCATCGTCGACCAATATATCGACCGGACCTTTGCCCGGCAGAAGTCGTTCTTCGGGACGGGCCTGGTGGCCCATGTCTCGATGGCCGATCCGACCTGTCCGCGCCTCTCGGGCCTCGCCGCGACCGCAGCCCGCGCCGCTGGCCAGACCGTCGCCGAGGCCGCGACCCTGGTGGTCATGGAAGGCCCGCAGTTTTCCACCCGCGCCGAGAGCGAGCTCTACCGGTCCTGGGGCGCCGACCTGATCGGCATGACGGCGATGCCCGAGGCCAAGCTGGCCCGCGAGGCCGAGCTGCCCTACGCCACCCTGGCCATGGTCACCGACTACGACTGCTGGCGCGAAGAGACCGCCGCCGTTGAGGTCTCGGCGGTGATGGAAGTCATGGCAGCCAACGCCGACGGCGCGCGCAACACCATCGTCAAGCTGGCCGAGGCGCTGCAGGGCGAGCGGCCGGCCTCGCCCATCGACACCTGCCTGGACTACGCCATTGTCACCAATCCCGCAGCCTGGGATCCGGCGCGGCTGGCCAAGCTGGACGCCGTCGGGGCGCGGCGGTTCAAGGGCGTCTAAGGCGGGCGAGGGCCTCGGCGTCGTCGATGTCTTCGAGCGATCTAAGCATAGCCACCCGCCGGCCATTGAGGTTGGCGAGAGTGTCAGCCAGGGCGTCAGAACTGGACCAGCGTACGCCTTCGAACGGGTCGATGGCGCGAAGCCGCCGCTTGAGGCCGATCAGCCAGTAGCCGCCGTCCAGGGCAGGGCCGAATACGGCGTCCGACGCGCCCAGCGCGCGGAAGGCTGCCGCGATGTCCCTTGTCTCGATCCCGGGAATGTCGGTGCCGATCACCACCACCGGCCCGGGCGGCAACGCCCGCAGCAGCCGCCGCAATCGCTCGCCCAGGTCGCCGGCGCCTTGCGGCAGAGCCGGTAGGCCCAAGAACCGTCCGGCATGCCGGTCCGGGGTGATGGCCAGCCAGGTCCGCCAGCGGCGGTCGCGGCCCAGCCTGCGGGTCAGGTCGGCCAGCATGAAGCGCTGGAACCGCCAGGCCGCCGCCTCGCCGGCCCCGGCCGCCAGCCGCCGCTTGCCCACGCCCCAGGCCGGACGGCGGGCGAAGATCACCAGGTGGGGGCGCTCAGCGGCCATAGATCCTTGCGATCCGCTCGATCGGGACGCCCAGTCTGAACATCGCCAGACAGAGGAGGTTGCGCCCGCTGCGCCGCAGCCAGCCGTCGGTCCGCCAGCGCCGCGATGAGGTGACGGCATTGATCGGCAAGGCGAGCAGCCGCCGCCGGCCGATGCGGCGAACCAGGTCGACATCCTCCATCAGCGGCAGAGCCGCGAACCCGCCGGCCGCCTCGTATAGCTCTCGATGGATCAGCAGGCCCTGATCGCCATAGGGTAGGGCGAAGGACTCGACCCGCGCGGCCACGGCGGCCTCCAGCCAGCGGGCTCGCCAGTCGGCATCGTCCAGGGCGAAGCGGAAGACGGCGGCCCGCCCGGCGCCCTGGGCCATGAAGATCTCGGCGGCCGCGCGCCAGCCGGACCCGAGCCGGGTGTCGGCGTGCAGGAACAGCAGCCACGGCCCCCTGGCCGCCGCCGCCCCTCGCCGAAGTTGCTCGCCCCGTCCGCGCGGGGAGGAGATGACGGTCGCGCCAAGGCTCTCGGCGATGGCCGCCGATCTGTCGCTGGAACCGCCATCGACCACGACAATCTCATCCGCCTCGGAGACCGACGCCAAAGTCAGCGGAAGGTCGCCGGCGCCATTGAGCACAGGGATGACGACGGAGAGGCTCAACGCCCGCTGCAGCTCGCTCCGCCAAGCACGCAAAACCGCGCGCAGTGCGGATGGTTAAGCGCCACCGTTCCCAGCGCATCCGCCAGGCTCCCCCCCAGTTCGAACTGCGGATCGTAAGGTGTCAGTGTACAGGCGACCACGGCCGGAGCGGTGGCGCCCTTGCGTTTCACCACCATGCGGCTGGTGGCGCACATCATCGTCTCGGGGTGGACGTCGAGGATGCCCCAGCAGGCCTCGGTGATCTCCGGTGCGTCGCGGGTGGCGTCCATCTCGGGGAACAGCACCAGGCGGCTGGCGCTGGCCACGTCGAGCTCAACGCCCAGGCCGCTCAGCAGCGCGCCGTAAGCCGCTCGCGCTTCCTCTTCGGGTTCGTCGCCGAGCCGGCGTCCGGCGATCGCCAGCGAGAAGCCGTTCAGAGCCAGCCAGCCGAGGCCGTCGATAGCCGGCGCCCAGGTTCCCTCGCCGCGCTCGGCCTCGTGCACGACTGAGCTGTGGTGGTCCAGGCTGACCCGCAACGTGAGGGCGTCGCCATAGCGGGCCTTGAGGTCGAGAAGCTGCCGTTCGAACCGCCGCATCGGCCGCATGGCGTTGGTCAGCACCAGCACCTGGCGCCCCTTCGCCAGGGCCGCCTCCAGCATCGGGATGATGGCCGGGTTCATAAATGGCTCGCCGCCCGTGAAGCCGATCTCGCGGGTGGCCAGGCCCAGGTTGTCGGTCTCGTCCAGATAGGCCTGGACCTCGGCCAGGGTCAGGTAGCTTAGGGCGTCGTTACGGGGCGAACTCTCGATGTAGCAGGTCAGGCAGGTGATGTTGCAGAGCGTGCCGGTGTTGAACCACAGGGTGTCCAGCGCGGTCAGCGCCACGCTGGCCCTGGGCGAGCCGTCCAGGGTTACCAGCGGATCCTGGAACTTGCGCGGGTCCAGCCTGGGGGCCAGCGGCGAGAGGAACGGGGAGGAGGGGATCGCCGCCTCTGACATGTCCAAGTGATGCTCTCCCCACAACTTCAGGCAAAATCGCATGCCCGCCGTCTATGGCCAAGCTTTCGCCAGACCGTCTAGACTGGTTACCGGACAGGAGCTTCGAAACATGCAGGCGTTGAAACGGTATCTGCCGCTGGCGGTGCTGGTGGCGGTAGTCATTGCCGTGTTCGCCAGCGGGGCGGGGAAATACCTGACCCTCGACGCCCTGCGCCAGCATGAGGGCGAACTTCGGGCCTTCGTCGCCGCCAATCTGGTCGTGGCCCTGCTCGTCTTCATCGGGGTCTATGCGGCCGCCACGGCGGTCAGCCTGCCCGGCGCCCTGATCCTGACCCTGACCGGCGGCTTCCTGTTCGGCCCGTGGATCGGCGGCTCGGCCACCGTGGTGGGGGCGACCATCGGGGCCATCCTGGTCTTCCTGATCGTGCGCACCTCGCTCGGCGCCAGCCTGCGCGAACGGGCGGAGGCCTCGGGCGGCCGGCTCAAGGCGGTGATCGACGGCGTGGCCGCCGGCGCCTTTGGCTATATCCTGACGCTTCGCCTGATCCCGGTGGCGCCGTTCTGGCTGGTCAATGTCGCCGCCGCCCTGGCCAACGCCCCGCTGCGCGCTTACGCCCTGGCAACCTTCATCGGCATCATGCCGGCGACCTTCATCTACAGCTGGATCGGCTCGGGCATCGGCAAGGTTCTGGACGCCGGCGGCAAGCCTGACCTTGGCATCATCTTCCAGCCCTACGTCTTTGGACCCCTGCTGGCCCTGGGTCTACTGTCCCTTGGCACCACCATCTTCCAGCGTCTTCGCGCCGGCAAAGGAGCCAAGGCGTGAAGCAGGCGCGGATCAGGGCGGACCTGGCCATCATCGGGGCCGGTTCAGCCGGCCTCTCCGTGGCGGCGGGCGCCGCGCAGTTGGGCCTCTCGGTCGTGCTGTTCGAGCGCGGCGAAATGGGTGGCGACTGCCTCAACTACGGCTGCGTGCCCTCCAAGGCGCTGATCGCCGCCGCCGACGCGGCTCATGCCGCCCGTGAGGCCAAGGCGCTGGGGATCGGGGTCGGCGACGTCACGGTCGACTTCCCGGCGGTCATGGCCCGCGTCCACAAGGTCATCGCCGACATCGCGCCCATCGACAGCCAGGAGCGTTTCGAGGGCCTGGGCGTGCGGGTGGTTCGCGAATCCGCCCGCTTCAAGGATCGCCGCACCGTCGAAAGCGACAGCGTCAGGGTCACCGCCCGCAAGATCGTCATCGCCGCCGGCTCGCGAGCCGCCGTCCCGCCGATTCCGGGGCTGGATGCGGTCCCCTACCTGACCAACGAAAGCCTGTTCGAACTGAAGACCCTGCCGGAGCACCTCATCGTTCTCGGTGGCGGGCCCATCGGGGTGGAATTGGGTCAGGCCTTCCGCCGCCTGGGCGCCAAGGTGAGCATCCTCGAGGCCCAGACGCTGCTGGCCAAGGAGGAACCCGCCGCCGCCGCCGTGGTCCTGGAACAGCTCAAGGCTGACGGCGTCACCCTGCTGGCCGGCCACAGGGTCGTCCGAGTCGAGGCGGGACCGGTCGTCATCGCCGAGGGACCGCAGGGCGAGGTGCGCATCGCCGGATCGCACCTGCTGGTCGCGGTCGGCCGCACGCCCAGCCTCAACGACCTCAACCTCGAGGCCGCCGGTGTCGAGTTCGGCAAGGGCGGAATTATTACCAACGCCGCGCTGCGCTCCAGCAATCCCCGCGTGTTCGCCATCGGCGACATCGCCGGCCGGGGCCAGTTCACCCATCTGGCCGGGGCCCATGCCGGGCTGTTCGTTCGCCGGGCCCTGTTCGCCGCGCCGATCAATGCCGACAGCCTGGTCGTGCCGCGCGTCACCTACAGCGATCCGGAACTGGCCGCCGTCGGCCTGACCGAGGCCCAGGCTCGCGAACAACATGGCGGCGACATCAAGGTGCTGGTCTCGCCCTTCGCCGACAATGACCGCGCCCAGGCCGAGGGCGACACCTGCGGCTTCGGCAAGCTGATCCTGTCGGCCAAGGGCCAGGTGCTCGGCGTGACCCTGGTCGGCGCGAGGGCAGGCGATCACCTGGCCGTCTGGACCCAGGCCATCACCACCAAGCTCAAGCTCAGCAGCCTGACCGGCGTCATCGCGCCCTATCCGACCCGGGGCGAGATCAATAAGCGGCTGGCCGGGCAGTACTACACCCCGACGCTGTTCTCGCCGGGTGTCCGGCGGCTGGTGTCGGTGCTCAAGCGTCTGGCCTGAGCCGGCGAGCGGGCGCACAGTAGACCAACAATATGTTGAGGGGAGCGATCATGGCGAAGTTTCGTGACGGCTGGGTGCGGCTGGGTCTGGTGCTGGCGCTCCTGCTGCCGATCTGGTTCCTAGCGGCGGCCCTGGGGACCAAGTTCGGTGTGTTCAGCTGGCAGACCGGCTTCGTGCTGATGGTGCTCAAGCTGGGCGGGCTGCTGCTGATCGGCGTCTTCCTGCTGACTCTGGTCGGACTTGGCCTGGCGCTGTTCGTCAAACCGCGTAACGGCTGGGGCCGCGCTCTGGTCGCCCTGCTGATTCCGGCGGCGCTGCTAGGCCTGACGGTCGTCACCATCGGCAAGGCCAAGGACGCCCCGATGATCCACGACATCGCCACCAACATCCAGGATCCGCCCGCCTATTCGCCGGCCGTATCCGCCGCGCGCGCCGCCATTGACGGGGCCAGCCCGATCGAGTCGATGACCGCGCCGATGTCCACCCTGGCCGCCTACAAGGGCAAGGCCGCGTTCGCCGACAAGACGGTGGGCGGGCTGGGCCAGAAGGCCAATCCCGACATCGCGCCGCTGTCCCTGCCGATCTCCGCCGACAAGGCCACCAATCTCGCCGCTTCGGTCGCCCGCGACCAGGGCCTGAAGGTGACCAAGGTCGACGCCGTCGCCGGGACGGTCGAGGCGACCGCCGAGAGCTTCTGGTTCGGCTTCAAGGACGACTTCGCCGTCCGGGTGCGGCCCAGCGCCGACGGCAAGGGCTCGGTGATGGACGTGCGCTCGACCTCGCGGGTCGGGGTGGGCGACATGGGAGCCAATGCCAAGCGCATCCGGGCCTTCCTGGCGGCGGTGAAAGCCAAGGCCGCCGCCTGACGTGCGTCTGCATCACGCCGGAACCTATCGCCGCGAAGTCGCCGCCAGCCTGACGCGGGTCTGGGAGAACGTCTTCGACTGGGAGCACCTGCCCAGCCTGCACGAGGCGACCTTCCATAGCGTCGCCCTGCTGGACAGTGGCGACTGGGGCTGGCGCGTCCGGCTGGTGAACCAACCCGGTGACGTCGCCCGGGCCCAGGTCCTGGAACTGCGCGCCGACCGGCCGGCCGGGTTCTACGTGGCCGCCACCCTGTCTGGCCCTGGCGCAGGAACCGAGATCCGCACACGGCTGACGCCGGTGAACGAAGCCCGCACCGCCGTGGCGGTCGAGTTCCATGTTCCCGAGGATCGGCCAGAACGCCTGGCCGCCATCGGCGCCCGCTATGGCGAGGTCTATGCCCGCCTCTGGGATGAGGACGAGGCGATGATGGTCCACCGCGAGGCGGCGCTCGCGGCCCGTCGCCGGACCGGCCCCACGGTTCCGCTGAACCTCGGCGCGCTGGAGACTGTTCGCGCCGACCTTCCCTTGATCGTCGAATACGGCGGCGGCCGTTTTCGTCTGGTCGAGCTAGACGGCGCGCTCATCGCCCATGCCGCCGACTGCCCACACTGGTTGGGACCGCTCGACGACGCCAGTGTTGAGGAGGGCCGCATCCGCTGTCCCTGGCACGGCTATCGCTTTGACCTGCGCACCGGCGAGAGTTGCGACGGCCGGGGTCTGCGGCTGGCGCAAGCCCCAAACGTCTCGGTTCAGGACGGCGAGGTCCTTCTGACCGCCTGAGGTTCCAGCCGAAGAGGCCGGGTCACCGACCACTCTTGACTACGTCAATCAAACGAGTTTACATTTCAAACTAGTTCAATTACATGAGTTCGCACGCCATCTCGAACCGCAGGAGAATGCAGATGAGTTCGATCGACCCCGTCCAGTCCGCCCGCGACGACCTGGCCTTCATGAAGTCGCTGGTCGAGGGCGTCGAGCGCGGCCAGGGGGCCGCTGGCTTCCTCTTCGTTTCAGCAGGCCTGCTCTATGGACTGCAGATGATCGGCCATTGGGCCCAGGCGACCGGCCGGCTCAACCTGCCGCCGCTGGGCAACCTGGCGATCGCCGCCGGGCCGACGGTCATCTTCCTGGCCATCCTGACCTGGGTGCTGGTCCGCGAGCGAGGTCTGAGCCAGGGCGGTTCGGCCAATCGCGCCTTCCAGGCGGTCTTCAGCGCCGCGGCCATGACCAACCTGGTGCTGGCGGCCATCTTCGCTCCCGTGGCTTTCCGCGAGCACAGCCTCGCCGTCTGGCTGTTCTTCCCGGCGGTGGTCTACGCCCTGCAGGGCGGGGCTTGGTTCGCTACCTGGACCCTGCGCCGCCGGGCCTGGATGCTGCTGACGGCGCTAGGCTATTTCGGCTTCGCCATCGCCATGGGCCTGACCATCGGCAAGGAAGTCTACATCCTGTTCGCAGGGGCCGGCCTGCTGCTCTGCATGGTGGCGCCCGGCCTGATCATGATGCGCCAGGCTCGCGCCAGGAAGGCCTGAGCCATGCCCCGCTTCGACATCGGCAAGCTGGACGAGGTTATCCACGGCCGATTGCGGCTCGGCGTGATGGCCTACCTGGCCGACAACGAGGTCGCCGATTTCACCGAACTGAAGACCGTGCTGGAGGCGACGCAGGGCAACCTGTCCGTCCATCTGCGCAAACTGCAGGAGGCCGGCTACGTCGACATCGACAAGAGCTTCGTCGACCTCAAACCCCTGACGCGCATCCGCATCACGCCGGCCGGCCGCAAGGCCTTCTCCGAATGGCTGTCGGCGATCGCCAAGCTGGTTGGTTGACGTCGCGTCCGGGTTTCCAAGCCTGGAGGGGGCGGTATGCTGCCGCTATGAAGACCCGGCAGAAGGTTCTCGTCCTCTATCTCGCCAACTCGGCGCTCGATGCGCCGGTGATTGCCTGGGCGGTCTATGACGGCACGGGCGAGACACTGCATATGGCCGGCGACAGCGACACGCCGCCCTATGCCACAGGCCTGGAGGCGCTGAAGGACGGCTGGCGGCTCTTCCAGGCCTCGCAGCTTCTGCCCCATCCCCGCGGCGAGGAGCACGACGTGGCCTACCTCAAATACGAGTTCTTCTTCGAACAGCTGGTCGAGGTCGCCCCATGAACCTGCCCCTGCTCTCCAGCCTGGACATGGCGCGGTTCACGGCGCGCGGCTTCCTACGTTTCGACGCCGTGGTTCCGGACGCCATCAACCAGGCCTTCCTGGAGGAGGCCGGCAGTTTCGGCGCGCCGGGCGGCCGCATCCGCAAGGTCTATGGCGAGGCCCTGGCCGCCAGCGCCATCCCCGAGGTCCCGGCCGGCGTTCCCCTGGCCCAGGCCTATCCGGACGGCAGCGCGCTGAATGCCCTGACCGAGCTGCCGCTGTTCCAGGGCGTGGTGCAGAGCCTGCTGGGGGCGGACCCGATCTTCGACCACCACTTCCTGCATGTGACCCTGCCGCCGGCCTACCACCAGGCGGCGGGCGGCGAGGCGGTGTCGCAGCACACCCACCAGGACTCCACGGTCGATCCGCGCCTCTCGTTCGATGTGCAGGTCATGTACTACCCGCACGAAGTGACCCGGCCGATGGGCGGCACCCGCTTCATCCCCGGCGCCCACCTGCGCAGGGTATCGGAGGTTGCGCTGGGCCGCTACCAGAACATCCGCGGCCAGCAGCACATGGTCTGCCCGGCCGGCACGCTGCTCTTCCTGCACCACGGCATCTGGCACGGCGGCGGGGTCAACCATGCCGACCGCACCCGCTCGATGTTCAAGATCCGCATGCGGGCCAGCGGCAAACAGACCCGAAACTGGGACACTTCCGACCTCAAGCGCCCCAACGGCCAGCGCCCGATCTACTTCATCAAGGGGCCGCCCGACCCGAACACCGTCGAGGCGATCCTGATGGCGCCCGAGCCGTGGTTCGAGCAAGACACCGGCCGGCTGGAAATGATCAACAGGGTCAAACTCTGGCGCTATCTGACCGAGGACCCTGACTGGGACGTCGACTACTGGAGGACGAGGCTTGAAGGTGTCCACTGATCTCGGGGTCGACCTCGCCATCCTGACCGCCTGGATGGACGGCCAGGGCCTGGGTGAGGGGGCCATTGAGGACGCGGTCCGGCTGGCGGGCGGCACCCAGAACATTCTGTTGAAGTTCAGCCGCGCCGGCCGGACCTACGTCCTGCGCCGCCCGCCGCCGCACCTGCGCGACAACAGCAACGAGACCATGCGCCGCGAGGCCCGCGTGCTGGGCGCCATCCGCGACACCAGCGTGCCGCATCCCCGGCTGATCGCCGCCTGTCCGGACGAGACGGTGCTGGGCGCGGCCTTCTACCTGATGGAGCCGATCGACGGCTTCAACCCGACCACCGGCCTGCCCCCGCTGCATGCCGGCTCGGAGGCCATCCGCCACCGCATGGGCCTGGCCCTGGTCGAGGGCATCGCCGGCCTGGGCGCCCTCGACTACAGGGCGCTCGGCCTTGAGGGGCTGGGCAAGCCCGACAATTATCTTGAGCGCCAGGTCGCCCGCTGGAAGGCTCAGCTGGCCTCATACGGCGAATTTTCCGACTGGACGGGCCCCAGCGAAATCCCCGGCGTTGAGCGGGTCGCCGCCTGGCTGGAGGCCAACCGCCCTTCAAGCTTTGAGCCGGGCGTCATCCACGGCGACTATCACCTGGCCAACGTCATGTACCGCTATGACAGCGGTGAACTGGCGGCCATCGTCGACTGGGAGCTGACCACGATCGGCGATCCGCTGCTGGACCTGGGCTGGCTGCTGGCCACCTGGCCACTTGGAGACGATCCGGACGCCGGAACGGTCTCGGTCCGCCCATGGAAGGGCTTCCCGACGGCGAAGGAACTGGTCGAGCACTACCGGCCCCGCACCCATCGCGACCTGACGGCCATCGACTGGTACGCAGTCCTGGCCTGCTACAAGCTGGGCATTATCCTGGAAGGCAGCCACGCTCGCGCCTCGGCCGGAAAGGCCCCTAAGGAAATCGGTGATCGCCTGCACGCCCAGACGGTCAGCCTGTTTGAGCGGACGTTGGGGTGGATCGGCTGATCCATAGAAAAACCCTCCAATATTCCTCACGAATATTGAATTTCATCTGCAATTACTCAAATCGAGTACAGTATATTCTGGATATTAATCTATCAGATACTATTAGATTCTAAGTTCTCCCCAGGCCTAGAACGGGTCTAATTGAAACGGAGACTGTTATGAGTATTTCCGCAGTGGGCGCCTCGAGCGCCGTCTACACCCCGCCGGTCGCCCGGCCCGCGCCGCCGGCTCCTCCGCCGCCGGCCGCCGCCAAGGCGACTGACAACGACGGGGACAACGACAACGGCCGCGTCGACATCAAGGTTTAGCTGTCGGCCCAGGAGCCGCTCCGTCGGGTCGCCCCGACGGAGCGGCTCTTGATTTGAAGACTGGTCGCTCATGGAGCCCGACAGACCGCCAAGGCGCTGGTCCGGACCTGGATGGCCTGACGCGTCCGGCGACGGGCCAGGGACGGCCAGTAGCGCGCCGCGCCCTTCGATCCCTCTCCGGCGATGACGCCATCGGCCCCGATCCGCGCCGCCAGAATGCGGGCGCCGCAGGCCAGGTTGGGACCGGCCTGCAGCAGGCCCTCGACCGTCGGCGCATCGCAATTGTAGTCCGGTCGCCTGGCGCTCTCGATGGACACCTGCAGCAGACCCCGACGGAAGGTCGGTCGTTTCACGTCGGAATCGAACAGGCGCCATGTCGAACGCGCGGGATCCAGGCGGCTTTCCGACTGGGCCAGGCTCGCCAGGAATTCCACCCAGAATACCCGTCGCTGATCTGGGGCCTGCCCGGCAAAGCCCGGGCAGAAGACCGACGCGTCAGCCGGGGCCAGAGCCAGCAAGGGCTCGACCGCCGACTGGGCCGCCGCGGTCCAGGCGGGACCATCCGCCTTGCCGCCCCAGGACGGCTCCCGGGCCATGGCCGGGGTTGCTCCTAGAGCCAGGGCGGCGACAGCGAACAGAGCCAGCGCCCGCATGCTCAGGCGCCCGCGCAGTTGGAGACCCGGTAGGCCTCCGACAGCGCTTCCTGCTGACCCTTGATGGCGGCGATGGACTTGGTCTGGCTGCCCCCTGTCAGGCTGCCGACCGGCAGGAACACCAGCGCCAGACCGACCGCGTCGATCGTGCGGGTGCGGAACTGCCGGCGCGAGGCGGTCTCATAGGCGGTGTCCAGGCGTTGGCGTTCGCTGTCCAGCCTGGCGCAGTCAGCGCCCTGGTAGAGGTTGGCGGCCGCCGCGACCGGCTGAACCTTCTCGGGCAGGGTGGCGCAGGCGCCGAGCAGCGCAACCAGCAGAACGGCGGAGGTAAGCGGTCGCAGCATCGAAGTCTCCCATGCGGCCGGTGTCTGTCGGCCGTCTGGAAACCTGGACGCCGCCGGCGGCGGGTCGCCTCAAAGAATTCGGTAAGTGCGTTAGTCGAGGTCGCTGAACTTCGACTCGAAGGTCATCCGGCCCACATGCCGGATCGGTCGGTGCGCCGCGGCCCAGACTTCGCCGCCGCACTGCTGGACCCAGCGTTTGCAGAAGCTGGCGTCCTCGGAATATTCGCGGCCGTTCTCGGTGATCTTGTTGAAGGCCTGGACCAGGGTCTTCACGCTGTCGTCCAGCACGGCGATGCGGTTGGGGACGACCAGTTCGGGCAGCTTTTCGACCAGGGCGTCGATGGCCTTGCGGCTGATCAGGAAAACGCCGGTGCCGCACCACTCCATGCGCTGGAAGCCGCCGATCCGTTCGACCGGCTTGGCGACATGACCGACGAAGCTGGAGGCTCTTGCCACGGCTGCCTCGAACGGCAGGTCCCTGGCGGCGTGCAGCGCCTTCAGGTCGATGTTGCGCTTGGGATAGAGGGTCCCGACCACTGGCTTGTTCAGGGCCAGCATCTCGAAGATCAGCTCAGCCTCGAAGCCCATGTCATCGTCGAGGAAGAGGATGTGCTGGCAGTCGGTCTTGTTGAAATACCAGTTGGACAGCATGGCGTTGCGCGACACCACGATGTCCGAATAGTTCAGCCGCGAGAACGAGAAGTTCAGCCCCTGCCGCCCGCCCAGGGTCAGCAGCGCATAGAGGCTGGTGACGTATTCCCCGCAGAACTGGTCAGCGTGGCTGGGCGTAGCGATATTGATCTTGGGCTTGGCCGGGCGCGGCGCGCTGACCTTCCCCGTGATGACCTCTGCCATCAGTAGATGGTGTAGCCGCCGTCGATGACCATGCTGTCGCCGGTGTGGAACCGCGAGGCGTCCGACGCCAGGTAGACGGCCAGGCCTGAGAAATCTTCCGGATCGCCCCAGCGCCGCATCGGCACGCGGCTGATGACCTGCTCGTTGAACTTGTCCCAGGCCTGGGCGCGGGCTGTCATGTCCGAGCGGATCCAGCCCGGCAGCACCGCATTGGCGCGGATGCCGTAGCGGGCGTACTCCACCGCCAGCCCGCGGATCATCGCCTGCACGGCGGCCTTGGTGGCGGCATAGGCCTGGTTCTTCGGCGCGCCATGGATGGCCGAGGTCGAGGAGGTGACCAGCAGCGAGCCACCGGGATCACCGGCCTTGGCCCGCTCGATCATATGCTTGGCGGCTTCCCGAAAGGTCCAGAACACCGAGTCCAGATTGATGGTGGTCACCCGGCGCCAGGCCTCGGTGGTCATCTGGTCGAAGGGCGCCCCGCCGCCGATGCCGGCGTTGGCGGCCACGAAATCCAATCGGCCAAAAGTCTTCAGCGCATGAGCGACCTCGGCGACCACGGCCGCCTCGTCGCCGACGTCGACCTGGCGCACCAGCGCCTCGCCGCCATAGGCCTTGAGCGTCGCCTCGGCCTTGGCGTTCTTGTCGGGGTTCTGGCCCCAGATGACCACCTTGGCGCCGGCCGCGGCCAGGCCCTCGGCCATCCCTAAGCCAATGCCGCCGTTGCCGCCGGTGATCAGCGCCACCTTGCCGGTGAGGTCGAAGGGTTTGAAGGTCATGTCTGTGCTCTCCCTGCCGACACCCTTAAGAGGCCAAGGCAAGGGCGCCAAGCCCGCCGCTTGGGCGCCGCTGGGTGAACCTGTCATTTTGCCGGAAAACACACGGAGGACCGCCCGATGACCTATCCCCTGCCCAACGCCGCCACTGACCTGACCGGCAAGGTCGCCCTGGTGACGGGGGCCAGCTCGGGTCTGGGCTGGCGGTTCGCCAAGGTGCTGGCGGCAGCGGGGGCCAAAGTGGCGATCACCGGCCGCCGGGCCGAGCGGCTGGAAGCCCTGGCGGCGGAGATCACGGCGGCGGGCGGCACGGCGCTCCCCCTGACTCTCGACGTCACCGACGCCGACCAACTGCTGAAGGTGGTCGGTCTGGCCCAGGACGGCCTGGGCGTCGTCGACATCCTGGTCAACAACGCGGGCATCCCCGACGCCCAGCGCGCCCACAAGATGAGCGTCGAGCTGATCGACAAGGTGTTGGACACCAATGTCCGCGCCCCCTGGATCCTGGCCTGCGAGGTCGCCCGCCGGCTGATCGAGGCCAAGCAGCCCGGCCGGATCATCAACATCGCCTCCATGGCCGCCTACAGCTACGGCGGCGGCGGCGCGGCCCTGTATTCGACCAGCAAGGCCGCCGTGGTGCGGATGACCGAGGCGCTGGCCGTGGAGTGGGGCCGCTTCCACATCAACGTCAACGGCATCGCGCCCGGCGCCTTCACCTCGGAAATGATGGACGGCATGCTGGAGCGGATGGGCGACATCACCAAGGCCTTCCCGCGGGGCCGCATCGGCGACCCGGCCCAGATGGATTCGACCCTGCTGTACCTGGCCTCGCCCGCCTCGGAGTTCGTCTCGGGCACGGTGATCAAGATCGACGACGTGCAGGGCGGACGGTGACCAAGACCATCCGCATCGGCGGGGCCGGCGGGTTCCTGGGCGACAGCGCCACGGCGGCCCCGCAGCTCTTGGCGGCAGGCGTCGACTACCTGGTCCTAGACTACCTGGCCGAGGCGACCATGTCGCTGCTGGCCCGGGCCCAGAAGCGCCAGCCGGAGGGCGGCTATGCCCGCGACTTCACCGACTGGGTCTGGAAGGACAACCTGCCGGCGCTGAAGGCGGGCGGGGTGAAGATCGTCACCAATGCCGGCGGACTCAACCCGCGCGCCTGCCGCGAGCGGATGGAGGCTCTGGCCGCCGAGGCGGGTCTGAGCTTCAGGATCGCCATCGTCGAGGGCGACGACCTGCGGCCTCGCGCGGCCGAGTTCTCCGGCGACCACGAAATGTTCACCGGCGCGGCCGCGCCTGACCCGGCCGAAATGTTGTCGATCAACGCCTATCTGGGCGCCAAGCCGATCGCGGCAGCCCTGGCGGCCGGCGCGGATATGGTGATCACCGGCCGGGTCGTGGACTCGGCCCTGGTGCTGGGGCCGCTGGTCCATGAGTTTGGCTGGTCCTTCGACGACTACGACCGTCTGGCCGCCGGCTCGCTGTGCGGCCACGTGCTGGAATGCGGGGCCCAGGCCACGGGCGGGCTATTCACCGACTGGGAGGACGTCCCCGACTGGGCCCATATCGGCTACCCCATCGCCGAATGCGCCGCCGACGGGACCTTCGTGGTCACCAAGCCGGCCGGCAGCGGCGGGCTGGTCGTTCCGGCGGCCGTGGCCGAGCAGATCCTCTACGAGGTCGGCGATCCGCAGAGCTACGCCCTGCCGGATGTGATCTGCGACTTCACCGGCGTCACCGTCGAGGCGGTCGGCGAGCATCGCGTCCGGGTCGCCGGCGCAAAGGGGCGCGCGCCATCAGGGTCCTACAAGGTCTGCCTCACGCACCAGGATGGCTGGCGGCTGATCTCGCTGATGCCGGTGGTCGGCCGCGACGCCGTGCGCAAGGCCGAACGCCAGGCCGCCGCTGTGCTGGAACGGGTCGAGGAGCTGCTGCGCGCCCGCCAGGTGCCGCCGTTCCGCGCCTTGCGGATCGAGGCGCTGGGCGCGGAGGCCAGTTATGGCGCCCATAGCCGGCATCGCGACACCCGCGAAGTGATCTGCAAGATCGGCGTCGAGCATGACGACCGCGCCGCCCTTGACCTGCTGCTGCGGGAGATGGATTCGCCGACCACCTCGATGTCGGTCGGCACCACCGGCTGGTTCGGGGCCAGGCCGACACCGGCGCCGGTGATGCGGGTGTTCTCGAGCCTGATCGAGCGGGACAAGGTTGAGGCGCGTGTGTCGCTTGGTGACGATTTGTTCGTCACGCCGCCCGATCCGGTCGCGGCAGGCCCGGCGGCGGTCCCGATTCCGACGGGTCCGCTGCCAGATACGGCCGATGAGCTCTACCCGGTCCCGCTGATCGATCTGGCCTGGGCCCGGTCCGGCGACAAGGGCGACGCCTTCAACATTGGGGTGATCGCCCGTAAAGCCGAATACCTGCCCTACATCCGCGCGGCGCTCACCGAGCGGGCCGTGCAGCTGTTCTTCGCGCACGAAGGCGCAGCCGGCGCTCTGCCCAAGGTGCGCCGCTACGAGGTCCCGGGTCTCAACGCCCTCAACTTCCACCTGACCCAGTCGCTGGGCGGTGGACAGATGGCCAGCCTGCGGCTTGACCCGCTGGCCAAGGGCAAGGCCCAGCAACTGCTGGATATGGACATTCCCGTCCCACGTGCGATCTTCGACTGACTGTCCTGAGTAACTTGCAGGTGCAGTTGAACGAACTGGGCGAACGGTGCGTTCGGCATCGGCAAATCCGTTAGAACTGGACCGTCCGTGACCCAACCCGCGCAACTGCTGTCCGTGGCCACCGCCGCGCCGCCTCACGTCCTGCTGCAGAAGGACGTCGTGGCCGCCGCCCAGCAGATGTTCGGCTCGCGCTATGCCAATTTCGGCCGCATGGCCAAGGTGTTTGAGACCACGGGCATCCGCAAACGCCACAGCATCCGGCCCATCGAGTGGTTCACCGAGGCCCGCGGTTGGCCCGAGCGGACGGCGGCCTATCTGGAGGGCGCCCTGGGCCTCTTCATCGAATCCTCCCGCGCCGCCTTGGACAAGGCCCGTCTGAAGGCTGACCAGGTCGACATCGTGGTCACCGTCTCCTCCACCGGCATCGCCACGCCCAGCCTGGAAGCCCAGGCCATGGGCGCCATGGGCTTTCGGCCCGACATCCAGCGGGTCCCGGTGTTCGGCCTGGGTTGCGGGGGCGGCACGGCTGGCTTCGCTATCGCCGCCAAGATGGCCGAGGCCAATCCGGGCGCCGTGGTGCTGCTGGTGGTGGTTGAGCTCTGCACGCTTTCCTTCCGCCTGGACGAGCTGACCAAGGCCAACATGGTCGCCACAGCCCTGTTCGGCGACGGCGGGGCGGCCTGCGTACTCCGCGCCGGTCCCGGCGACGGCTTGGCGCGTGTGAAGGGCAGCGGCCAGCACACCTGGGCCGACACCCTCGACATCATGGGCTGGCGGGTCGATCCGGAAGGTTTCGGGGTGATCTTCGCCCAAGCCATCCCGCCCTTCGCCGAGGCCAATATGGGGCCGGCGGTGGACGGCATTCTGGGCCGGATGGACATGAGCCGGGCCGACATCGACCGCTATATCTGCCACCCCGGCGGCACCAAGGTGCTGACCGCCCTGGAGCGCTCGCTCAACATCGAGCAGGGCTCGCTGGACGATGAGCGCGAGGTGCTGGCCGACTACGGCAACATGAGCGCCCCCACCGTGCTGTTCGTGCTGGAGCGGCAGCTGGCCAAGGGACTGCCGCCGACCTCGGCCCTGCTGGCCATGGGGCCCGGCTTCAGCGCCAGCTGCGCTGTGCTCGCGGCTTGATCGGGTCCATCGCCCTCCTGGCCTACATCACCGCCGAGCGGGCGGCCGAGCCGCTGATCGCGGCGCGCAACGACAAGGGCCTGATGGCGCGAGGCGGGGTGCTGCACGCCGAGCCGCTGTTTCCGCTGATCCTGGCCCTGCATGTGGCCTGGCTGGCCGGCCTGTGGTGGCTGGCCTGGGATCGGCCGATGGTTCTGTCCGCGCTGGTCCTGTTCGGGGTGCTGCAGATCCTGCGTTTCCGGGTGATGGCGGCGCTGGGCAAGCGCTGGACGACGCGGATTATCACCGTGCCGGGCGAGACCCTGGTGCGCACTGGACCCTACCTCTACCTGCGGCACCCCAACTACTGGGTCGTGGTCGGTGAGATTGCTGTCCTGCCGCTAGTCTTCGGTCTGCCGATCTTCGCGATGGTATTCTCGGTGCTGAACGCCGTGGCCCTGATCATCCGTGTCCGGATCGAGGACCGCGCCCTGGCGGACCTGCGATGACCGACGCCGTCCCAGAAGAAAAGGCCGCCGGTCCGCTGGTCTGGGCCGGGTTCGCCATGATGTGCGTGGGCATGTTCATGGCCATCCTGGACATCCAGGTGGTGGCGACCTCCCTGCCGACTATCCAGGGCGCCCTGGGCATCAAGCCCGACCAGATGAGCTGGGTGCAGACCGCCTATCTGATCGCCGAGATCATCGCCATTCCGCTGACCGGGTTCCTGACCCGGGTGCTGACCATGCGCTGGCTGTTCGTCGTGGCGGTCAGCATCTTCACCCTGGCCTCTATCGGCTGTGCGTCCAGTTCCAGTTTCGAGACCCTGATCGCCTGGCGGGTGCTGCAGGGCTTCAGCGGCGGCACCCTGATCCCGGCGGTGTTCTCGGCCGTCTTCCTGCTGTTCCCCGCCCGCCAGGAGGCCCTGGCCACCACCATCGCCGGGGTGCTGGCGGTGCTGGCTCCCACGGTCGGGCCGATCGCGGGCGGTTGGATCACCAGCACCTACAGCTGGCACTGGCTGTTCCTGATCAATGTCGCGCCGGGCATCGTCTCGGCGATCGGCGCGGTAGTGCTGCTGCAGAAAGCCAAGTTCGACTGGCGCGCGGCCAGGGCGGTGGACCTCCTGGCGCTGGTCCTGATGGGTATTGCGCTGTCCAGCCTGGAAATCGCCCTGAAGGAGGCGCCCGGCCGGGGCTGGACCTCGGCCCTGGTGCTGTCGCTGCTGGCCGCCGCCATCCTCTGTGGCGCGGCCTTCGCCTGGCGAACCCTCCGCCGCAGCCCGCCGATCGTCGAGTTGCGCACCCTGGCCGATCCGCGCTTCGCCGTGGCCTGCCTGCTCAGCTTCGTCCTCGGCATCGGCCTCTTCGGTTCGACCTATCTGCTGCCGGTCTTCTTGGCCCTGGTGCGCGGCCACAGCGCCCTGGAGATCGGCGAGATCATGCTGGTCACCGGCGTCGCCCAGCTGGCGACCGCCCCGCTGGCGGTCTTCCTCGAGCGGCGGATCGATGCACGACTGCTGGCGGCGGCGGGCTTCATTCTGTTCGCCATTGGCCTTGCGATGAGCAGCCAGCAGGACGCCGGGACCGATTTCAAGGAGATGTTCTGGCCGCAGATCGTCCGGGGCGTGGCGATCATGTTCTGCCTGCTGCCGCCGACCCGGCTGGCGCTGGGGCATCTGCCGGCCGACCGTATTCCCGACGCCAGTGGCCTGTTCAACCTGATGCGCAACCTCGGCGGGGCCATTGGCATCGCCCTGATCGACACGGTGATCTACAGCCGCGCGCCCGAGCATGGCCGTCTGATCGCCGACCTGCTGCGCAAGGGCGATGTGGCCACCGCCAAGCTGGTCGGCATCCCGCTCGACTTGTTCCAGGCCTCGGTCGGCCAGCCCGTCGACGCCGACACCGAGGCCATGGTCCGGCCGATGGTCGAGAGCCTGGCCCTGGCCCAGGCGATCAACGACGCCTGGCTGCTGGTCGCGGTGCTGACCCTGCTGGCCACGCTGGGCCTGCTGCTGGTGGCGCGGGGCGCGCGGCCGACCCTGGACCGAGCCCTGGCCTCCCACTGAGCATGTCGGCCGACCGGGCAGGGGCAAGCAGCATGCAGGCGGGCGTGGTTTTGGTCGGGGCCGGCCATGCGCACCTGCTGGTCATGCGCCAGGCCGAGAGGTTTCGCCGGGCGGGCCGGTCGCTGACCCTGATCGCCCCGCCGATCTTCCGCTATTCGGGCGCCGCGACCGGCGTGCTCAGCGGCGCCCTTGGACCTGAAGCCATGGAGGTCGACGTCGCCGGCCTGGCCCGGCGTCTGGGCCTCGCCTATCGGCCGGCCGAGGTGACGGCCGTGGACCGCGCCAACCGCCGCCTGACACTGAGCGATGGGTTCAGCCTCGGCTACCAGGCGATGTCCTTCAATGTCGGCAGCGAAATTGGCCTGCCGGCGGGCTTCGAGGTCGATCCGCCGCAACGCATCTGGCCGGTCAAACCCCTGACCAATCTCGTGGCGCTCGGCGACCACCTGCGCCAGGAGATCGGGCGGACCGGGCGCTGTCCATCGATCGTGGTGGCGGGCGGCGGCGCCAGCGGGCTGGAGGTCGCGGCGGTGCTGGCGGGCCTGTGCGGGCGGGCAGGCGTCAGGCCGGACCTGGCCCTGGTCGCGCCAGACCTCCGTCTCCCCTGGGCGCCGGCTGCCGCCGCCGTCCGGCTGCGGGCCAACCTCGCCGCCCGGGGCGTGCGGCTGGTTGAGGGCCGGGTCGCGGGAGCCGGCCTGGGGCATTGCCGTCTGACTTCCGGCGAGAGCCTGGTCTGTCACGACCTGGTGTTGGCGACGGGTCTGCGGGCGCCCCCGCTGATGGCCGAACTGGGCCTGCCGACAGATGATCGCGGGCGGCTGGTGGTGGGCGAGGATCTGCGCAGCCCTGGAGACGCCGATGTGTTTGCGGCAGGTGACTGTGCGGTCGTCGCCAACTCACCCCGTCCCTTCGCCGGCGTCTTTGGGGTGCGAGCAGCGCCGACCCTGGCCGAAAATCTGCTGGGCGGGGCGAAAATCTGGCGACCGCAGGCCCGCTGGCTGGCCATTCTGGACCTCGGCGACGGGCAGGCCTTCGCCTGGCGCGGTGACGTCTGGAGCCTCGGCGCCACGGCTCTGAAGGCCAAGCATTGGTTGGATCGGCGGTTTATCAACAGGATTCGCGCCTTTTCCGCCTGACTGTGCTACAGGCTCGCGTCCATCACGCCCGGCGCCCGTTCGCGCCTGGGCGGCTACAGGATATTCAATGCCCTTTCCCGTCACTCACCCGGCCCTGGCGTCCGCGCTGGCCGCTCAAGGCTATGCCGAGCCGACCCCCGTTCAATCCGCCGTGCTCGAGGCGCCCGAAGGCCGTGACCTGCTGGTCTCGGCCCAGACCGGCTCCGGCAAGACCGTCGCCTTTGGCCTGGCCGCCGCCGGTCCGCTGCTGGGCGAGGCCGAGCATTTCGAGCGCGCCGGCCTGCCGCTCTGCCTGTGCATCGCCCCCACCCGCGAGCTGGCCATCCAGGTCAGCCGCGAACTGACCTGGCTCTACGCCAAGGCCGGCGCCCGGGTCGTCACCTGCGTCGGCGGCATGGACGCCCGTGCGGAGCAGCGCGCCCTGGCCAACGGCGCCCACATCGTCGTCGGCACGCCTGGCCGCCTGAAGGACCACCTGGAGCGCGGCAATCTCGATCTGTCGGAACTTCGCGTCGCCGTGCTCGATGAGGCCGACGAGATGCTCGACATGGGCTTCCGCGAGGACCTCGAGGAGATTCTCGACTCCACGCCCCCGACCCGCATGACCCTGCTGTTCTCGGCGACGCTGGCCAAGGACATCGTCACCCTGGCCCGCCGCTATCAGAACGACGCCTTCCGCATCGACACCAGCCGCCGCGAAGAGGCTCACGCCGACATCGAGTACAAGGTCGTCCGCGTCGCCCCCAACGAGATCGAGAACGCCGTCGTCAACGTGCTGCGCTACTACGAAGCGCCGGGCGCCCTGGTATTCTGCGCCACCCGCGAGAAGGTCCGTCACCTCTACGGCGCCCTGCGCGAGCGCGGCTTCTCGGCGGTGACCCTGTCGGGCGAGCTCTCGCAGAAGGACCGCTCCGACGCCCTACAGTCGCTGCGCGATGGTCATGCCCGCATCTGCGTGGCCACCGACGTAGCGGCGCGCGGCCTGGACCTGCCGGACCTGGCCCTGGTCATCCATGCCGAGATCCCGACCAACAAGGCCGGGCTCCTTCACAGATCAGGCCGTACCGGCCGGGCGGGTCGCAAAGGCGTCTCGGTGCTGATCTCGCCGCACAACAAGCGCCGGAAGGTCGAGATGCTGCTGAACTCGGCCAATATCGAGGCCGAGTGGGACAGCGCCCCGACCGCCGACCATATCCGCGCCAAGGACCAGCAGCGGATGCTGGAAGACCCCATCCTCACCGCCGAAGCGACGCCGGAAGACCTGGAGCTGGGCCGCAAGCTGCTGGCCGCGCGCAGCGCCGAGGACGTTGCCGCCGCGCTGGTGCGCCTGCACCGCTCGCGCCTGCCTGAACCGGAAGAGATGTTCGACGCGGTCAGCGAATATCGGCCCGGCCCCAAGACCTATCAGGAGGGCGAGCGCGTCCCCTACGATCGCGAGAAGGACGGCGTCGGCGCCAACGCCGCCTGGTTCCGCCTGCCGATCGGCCGCGAGAAGAACGCCGACCCCAAATGGCTGATCCCGCTGATCTGCCGCCTGGGCCACGTGACCAAGAAGGAGATCGGCGCGATCCGCATCTTCCCGCGCGAGACCAAGTTCGAGATCAGCAAGGATGTCGAAGCCCGCTTCCTGGAGGCCATCAAGACGGCCACGGACGAGGGCGACATGCGGATCGAACCAGCCGGCGCTCCGCCCGCGCGCGGCGAGCGTCCGAGCGGACCGCGTCCTGATCGCGGGCCGCGCCCGGAAGGCAAGCCCTACGAGGGCAAGAAGCCCTACGAGAAGAAGCCGTATGAGGGCTCCAAGCCTTACGAAGGCAAGAAGCCCTACGAGGGCAAACCCTATGAGGGCAAGAAGCCGTTCGAGGGGAAGAAGCCTTACGAAGGGAAGAAGCCGTACGAGGGCGCCAAGCCGTACGAAGGCAAGAAGCCCTACGAGAAGAAGCCTTACGACAAGCCCGCCGGCCCGCGTCCGGAAAAGCCGCGCACCGAAGGCGGTTATCGACCCGAAACCGATCAGACGCCGCCCAAGTTCCGCAAGCCGCGCAAGGACTGACTGTCGCGCGAATCGCGTTGACCCCGGCCGCCAATCCGCGTGACCTGGGGGCATGGCGGCGGACGCGACAGGCTTGATGGGGTTGGCTAACGGCGTCGTGCTGGCGGCCGGCGCGTATCTCGCCGTCGGCCTGCTGTTCGCGCCGGTCTATGTCCTGTGGCTGGGGAGCCGGCTGGACCCGATCCTCAAGACCGGCGGCTGGGGCGTGCGGCTGATCCTGCTGCCGGGCGCGGCGGGGCTCTGGCCGCTGCTGCTGGCGCGGCTGTTCAGGGGGCGGGGCGCATGATCCGGGCCCGCCGCCGCGCGCATCTGCGCACCTGGCTGGTCCTGGCGCCGGTGCTGGGCCTGCTGATCGCCGCCGGCCTGACGCTGCGGCCGCACGAGCCCGTCGCCACGCCGGATGCTCAGCGCCTGGGGACGCCCTGATGGCCCAGGCCTATCGCGCCGTCGGTTGGAACCGCTTTAAGCTGGCCTATGACGGCTGGGCGCTGGCCATCGCCCTGGCCTTCATTCTGACCTTCAGCCTGGCCTCGCTGCGGGTCGCGCAGCCGGCCCATCCGGTGCAGATCGCCATGCGGGCCACCGGCTCGGCGGCCTTCCTGCTGTTGACCCTGACCCTCAGCATAGGCCCACTGGCGCGGTTCAGCGCCCGGATCAGGCCGCTGCTCTACAATCGCCGGCACCTGGGCGTACTGACCTTCCTCATCGCCCTGATCCATGCGGCTCTGACCACCGTCTGGTATTTCGGCTTCTCAACGATCAATCCTCTGACAGCCCTGCTGACCGGCCACCCGCCGACGGCGACGGTGTCGGCGGTTCCGTTCGAGCTGTTCGGGCTGCTGGGTCTGCTGGTGCTGTTCGCCCTGGCCGCCACCAGTCACGACCATTGGCTGAAGGCCCTGACCCCGCCGGTCTGGAAGTGGCTGCATACCGGCGTCTATGCCGCCTATGGTCTTCTGGTGGCCCATATCGCCTTCGGCGCGCTGCTGGTCGAGCGAGACCGGGCGTTCGCCATAGCCCTGCTGGCGGCGGCTGGCGCAGTCGCCTTGCTGCAGGTCTCGGCGGGCGTCCTGGAAAGCCTGCGGGAGCGGCGGGCGGCCCGGACCGGCGAATGGCTGGACGCCGGCCCGGCCGGTGAGGTTCCCGACAACCGCGCCGTCATCGTCGCCCCGCCCGGCGGCGAACGGATCGCGGTCTACCGCTTTGAGGGCCGGCTCTATGGCATGGCCGGGGTCTGCCCGCACCAGAACGGCCCACTGGGCGAGGGCCGGATCATCGACGGCTGCGTCACCTGTCCATGGCACGGCTGGCAGTATCGCCCGACCGACGGCCGCTCGCCGCCGCCGTTCGACGAGCAGGTGGCAGTGCATCCGGTGCGGATTGAGGCGGGGCGGGTTCTGGTCCGCGCCGACCCTCTCCCCCTGGGCGAAGTTTTCGCCGGGTCGCCGGTGGAGGGGGATGCATGAAGCCCTACCGGCCCCGCGATGCCGCGGACTTCTTCGTCGGCTACCTCCCCGCCAGCAGCGCTGTCCGGCGCGGCCTGCTGCTCGGCGGCCTGGCCGCGGGTCTGGGCGCTGGGGCGGCCGGCTGGTCGATCGCCAGTCGCCAGGCTCCTGCCGGCGATGGCCTGTGGAATCAAGGCGAGGCCCGTCACTGGCGGGGCGTGCTGACCGTCGAGCCCTATCCCATGCTTCGGCTGGCGCAACCGGACGGGACCAGCCGCGCCGCCCTGCTGTGCTGTCCCGACAAGTGCGGCGTGCAGGCTGAGGTCGCCCAGTACGCCGGGCAGAGCGTCGTGGTGCTGGGCTCGCCCATCCGCCGCCAGGGCCTGCTGATGATCGCTGCCGGTTCGCACTATGACTGGATCGCCGCCGATCCCTCCGCCCTGCCTCTGGCCGCGAGCGCGCCGCCGAACCCCCTGGGACCGGTGACGTTTGAGGGCGAGCTGCTGGATTCCAAATGCTGGCTGGGGGCGATGAAGCCCGGCTCGGGGCTGACCCACAAGGGCTGCGCGGTGCTCTGCGTGCGGGGCGGCATGCCGCTGATGCTCGTCACCCCGACCGGTCCTGGCCGCAGCCGCGCCTGGTTGGCGACCGACGCCGCCGGGAGTCCGCTCGGCGAGGACGTCGTGCCCTATCTCGCCGATCCGGTGCGCCTGACCGGCCAGGCGTTGATGACCGGCGACGGCTGGCCTCAGGTGAAAATCGACACCGCCAGCCTGCGCCGGATTTAGGCTAGCGCCGCCCGGACCGCCGCAACCAATTCAGCGGGGGCTGGACCGCCACGCCGCACCACAAGGACTGGTGTTCCCTCGCTCAGCCTGGCCAGGGCCTGGATGGTTTCATCCAGGTCGGGCGCGTCGAGACTTTGGCTGACCACCACGGCCAGCGGCCTCACCCCAGCCGAGCGCAGGGCCAGCAGGGCGGTGAGGGTGTGGCTGATCGTGCCCAGGTAGGATCCGGCCACCAGCAGCACGGGGACGCTCAGGCCGGCCGCGAGGTCCAACATCGTAGAGTCGTCGCTCAGTGGCGACATCACCCCGCCGGCCCCCTCGATCAGCAGGGGGGCGCCGCTGGCCACATGGGTTCGACAGTGCTCAAGCACGGCGCGGGCGCTGAGACTATGGCCCTCCAGGCGGGCGGCGAGCGGCGGCGACAACGGCGCGGCGAAGCGCCAGGGCGAGACCCGCGCGATGGCCTGTGAGGTTGGGGCCTGGCCCAGCGCCTCCAACAAAACGACCGGGTCGCTGCCGGCCGGGCTTGCGGGGTCGAAGCCGCTGACCACGGGCTTGGAGATTTCCACCGGCAGCCCCTCGGCCTTTAGGGCGCGCAGCAGGGCGGCGGTGACGAAGGTCTTGCCGATGTCGGTGCCGGTTCCGGTAATGAAGACGGCGGCCATGCTCAGGCTTCCAGCATTGGGCGGATCGCTTCAGCCAGGCGCGCCACGTCGGCTTCGCTGTGCAGGGCGCTGAAGGCGACGCGCAGGCGGGCCGTCCCGTCGGCCACCGTCGGCGGGCGGATGGCGACGACCAGCAGGCCTTGCTCGCGCAGTTGGCGCGAGGCGGCGAGGGCGGCTTCGGACCCGCCGATGATGACAGGGACAATGGGGCTCTGGGCGAGCGGCAGGCCGAGGGCGCGCGTGAAGGTCTGCGCCAGGGCCAGCGGGCGGGCGCAGAGGGCCGGGTCCTCGGCGATGACCTCGAGCGCGGCCAGGGCGGCGGCGGCGCTGGCCGGGGGCAGGCCGGTGGAATAGACGAAGGTGCGGGCCCGCGAGCGCATCAGGCTGATCACGGCTTTTGAGGCGCAGAGATAGCCGCCATAGCCGCCGATGGCCTTGGAAAGCGTGCCCATCTGCAGCGGGATGGCGGCGCCCGGGAACAGGGCCGTCGAGCCGTGGCCCTCCGCCAGCACGCCCAGGCCATGGGCGTCGTCGCTGAGCAGCCAGGCGTCGTGGGCGGCGCAAACCTGGGAGAGGCGGTCCAGCGGGGCCAGGTCGCCGTCCATCGAGAATACGCCGTCGGTGGCGACCAGCACCCGTCGCACGCTGCTGCGGCGTTCTTTGAGGATGTCGTCCAGATGCTCGACGTCGTTGTGGCGAAGACGCACGGCTTCGGCCCCTGAGAGTTTAGTCCCCGCCCAGAGGCAGGCATGGGCTAACTCGTCGATGACGATGAGATCGCCCGGGCCCACCAAGGTCGGAATGATACCGGCGTTGGCCAGGTAGCCTGAGCCGAACACGCAGGCGTCCTCGGTTCCCTTCCAGGCGGCCAGCTTTGCTTCCAGTTGGCCCATCAGCGGGGTGTCGCCAGTCACCAGCCGCGAGGCGCCAGAGCCTGCGCCATAGGTCTCGACCGCCGCCATGGCCGCCGCCTTGACACGCGGATGGTGCGACAGGCCCAGATAGTCGTTGCAGGAGAAGGACAGCAGCCGTTTACCGTCCCGCTCGACCCAGACCCCGTCGGCGCGGTGGGTGGGCTCCAGGCCGCGGCGCTGGCCTCGCGCTTCCAGCCCGGCCAGACGCTCGGCCGCGAAACTTTCCAGACTCAGCATGGCCTCTCCGGTGGCGGTAAGCGCGCGGAGGGCATAGCAAGGCTCCCCGGCGCGGCAACCCCTTTTGGCATAAGGCGTGGAGTATCGGATGACGGATTGGCTTGAAGTCGGCGCCCGCCATGTCTGGCGCCCCTACTGTCAGATGAAGACAGCCCGGCCGCCGCTGCCGGTGGTGGCGACGCACGGCTCGCGGCTGGTGCTGGCCGACGGAACCGAGCTGGTCGACGGCCTGGCCAGCTGGTGGACCGCCTGCCATGGCTACAACCACCCCCATATCGCCGCCGCGGTGCGCGAGCAACTTGAGCGCATGCCGCATGTGATGTTCGGCGGACTGGCGCATGAGCCGGCCTATCGGCTTGCCGCGCGGCTGGCCGGCCTGCTGCCGGGCGAGCTGAACCATGTCTTTTTCGCCGAATCCGGCTCGGTGGCGGTCGAGATCGCCATGAAGATGGCCCTGCAATTCTGGATCAACCGCGGCGTGGCGGGCCGCAACCGCTTCCTGGCCTTCCTGGGCGGCTATCACGGCGACACCCTGGCGACGATGACGGTCTGCGATCCGGAGGAGGGCATGCACAGCCTGTTCGCCGGCGTCATGCCCAGCCAGATCATGGCCCGCCTGCCGGTCGATGACGCCAGCTTTGCCGCGCTCGACGCCCAACTGACCGCCATGGGCCACGAGATCGCCGGCATCCTGGTCGAACCCCTCGTGCAGGGCGCGGGCGGCATGCTGTTCCACGATCCCGAGACCCTGCGCCGCCTGCGCTTCCTGGCCGACAAGCACGACATCCTGCTGATCTTCGACGAGATCTTCACCGGCTTTGGCCGCACCGGATCGCTGTTCGCCATGCAGGCCGCCGGGATCGAGCCCGACATCGTCACCCTCTCCAAGGCCCTTACCGGCGGGACCCTGCCGCTGTCGACCGCCGTCGCCAGTGACAGGGTGTTCGAGGCCTTCTGGTCAGACGACCCTGGCGCGGCCCTGATGCACGGCCCCACCTACATGGCCAACCCCCTGGCCTGCGCCGCCGCCAACGCCTCGCTCGACCTGTTCGAGACGGGTGAGTGGCAGGCCGACGTCGCCCGCGTCTCCGCCGCCCTGGCTGATGGGTTGGAGCCTTGCCGCGCCAAGCCCGGCGTCGTCGATGTCCGGGTGCTGGGCGCCATCGGGGTGGTGGAGTTTGCGGAAGCTGTCGATGTGGGAGGGCTGTGCGCGGCCTTCGCCGAACACGGAGTCTGGGTCCGGCCAATGGGACGGGTGGTCTACCTCACCCCGGCCTTCACGACGCCCGACGCGGACCTGCAGAAGCTGACCGCGGCTTTTCGCGCGGTGCTGTAGTCAGCGCGCCGGGAAGTGATCGTCGAGGAATTCCAGGAAGGTGTTCCAGTCCTGTGTCGTGACCCCGTGTGTGCCTGGCCGCATGAAGAAGGCGAGGGGTTTGCGCAGGTTCGGATAGCTAAGCCGGGTTTGGGTGAAGGCCGGGAGTCCAAAGATCTGGTAGGCTGGCGAGGCCCCTTGCGCGGCGCGGAAAGCGCCCGGCGGATCGGCCCAGCCGTCGCGATCACCGGACCCGATCAGCACCGGACGGGGGGCGATCAGGGCGATGAGCTGGTGCTGGTCGACCGGGATCTGGTCTTCGCGTCCGGCGAAGCTCGCATAGCGCGGGGTGAACCAGTAGCCATAGTTCCGGGTGATGCCGCCGAGCGTCTCGCCCATCGCACTGCGCGTCAGGCTGGCCCCGCCGCGTCCCGACTGGTGGGCGATCACCCCGGCGATTTTCGGGTCATTGGCAGCCGCCCAGAGCGCGGCCTTGCCGTTGCGGCTGTGGCCCCAGGCGATGACCGGAGCGCCCTGCAGGCCGGGCTCCCGCGTCAGGGTCTCGCCCAGTTCCGAATAGAGCCAAGCCCAGGCCGATAGTGCGCCGCCCGGCGGACCCTCGGGCGCGGGACCATAGAGTTTCGCCAGGGCGGCCGGCGCGGTGCGGGGGTCATCCGGGACCAGGTCGCCGGCATAGACCATGGCCACCGCATAGCCGCGCTCCAGGATCAGCTTGAGCGGCGGGGCGTGCGGGTACTTGCCCAGGATAATGTGGCTGACATCCTCCATCACGCCCCGGCATTCCTTGGGCGTTCCGGCCAGGCTGAAGGCCTGTTTGAAGCGGTTGTGCAGCGCCACGGCGTTGCCGCAGAAGTTCTGGATGACGATCAGGGCGCGGGGTCGGGTGGCGGGCTGGACCAGCAGGACATTGACCTTGCCCCGATCACCCGACGCGCCGAAGCCGATGGTCAGCTGCTGCAGCCTGGCCCCAGGCGGCAGCTCGGCATCGACGATGGTCGTCCGCGCCAGCACCTGTTCGTCCAGATGCGGGGGCAGAGCGCCGAAGACGTTCTCGGCCAGGGCTGCGCGCAGCAACGGGACACGGCGGGTATGCCAGGCCTGCAGGCTGGTGACCGCCGGGTCGCTTCCGAAGGGGCCCATCAGGGCTGGCGAGGCGGCCGGCGCGCCGATGGCGTCGGCGATCCTGGGGAAGAAATGCAGGTAGGTGACGCGCAGCGCGACCCCGGCGCCCACCAAGGCCAGCACGACGACGGCCAGAACAATCCTGCGCAACCACTTCCACATCAGAAGGGCGCGACCATGGAGTCTTCGGCCGGCTTCTGGCCATGGGCGAAGAGGCTGTAGATGAAGATGAAGACGTAGCAGACCGCCGGAACCAGCAGGGCCAGGCTAAGGCCGATATGGTCAGCGGTGACCCCGGTTACGAACGGCACGGCCGCCCCGCCGACGATGGCCATGCAGAGCAGGCCCGACGCCTCGGCGGTGCGCCGCCCGGCGCCCTCGATGGCCAGGCTGAAGATGGTCGGGAACATGATCGAATTGAACAGGCCCACGGCGATCAGCGAATAGCCGGCCAGCTGGCCGGAGCTGATCGAGGAGAGGATGACCAGGGCGGTCGTTCCCACCGCGCAGACAGAAAGCAGGCGGGTAGCCGGGACCTTGAGATAGAGCAGGGCCGAGCCGATCAGCCGCCCGACCATCGCCCCGCCCCAATAGAGCGCCACCAACTTGCCGGCCGCCTCGGCCGTCAGGCCCAGCACGTGAGGCTGGACCAGGTAGTTGGTCATCAGGCTGCCGATCGAAACCTCAGCCCCGACATAGAGAAAGATGGCCAGCACCCCCAGCGCCAGGCGCGGCTGGGCCAGCAGGCCGAAGCTGGAGAGGCCCGTGGCGTTGCGCTCGGGGGACGGTACATTGGGGTTCTTGCGGAAGAACCAGAAGATAACCGCCAGCACCACCAGGAAGGCGGCGATGCCCAGGAACGGCGCCTGCACGGCATGGGCCTCGGTAACCCGGTAGGCGGCCATGACATCCTTGGGGGTCGTGGCGGGGTCGGGCGGAGTGACCCCGTTCTTCAGGATGATCGAGGCGCCGACATAAGGCCCCAGGAAGGTGCCCAGCGAATTGAGCGCCTGGGCCAGGTTCAGGCGAAAGTGCGAGCGCTTGGCGTCACCCAGGATGGCGATCAGTGGATTGGCCGCCACCTGCAGCAGGGTGATCCCCGAGGCCATGATGAACAGGGCGCCGAGGAAGCCGCCGTAAACACCCGCCGATGCGGCCGGCGAGAACAGCAGGCAGCCGACGGCCATGATGACCAGGCCCAGCACGATGCCGCGCAGGTAACCGATCCTGGCCAGCACCATGCTGGCCGGGACCGAGACGATGAAATAGGCCACGAAGAAGAACACCTGGCTCAGCATCGCCTGGGCGTAGTTCAGGGCGAACAGCCCTTTGAGCTTGGGAACCAGGGTGTCGATCATCACCGTGGAGAAGCCCCAGGCGAAGAACAGCGCCACCACGAAGGGCAGCAGCCAGCCACCGCCGGCTCCAGCTTTGGCCGCGTTGTTCGCGGGGTCGGCGGCGAGGGGAACTTGGGTCATTGAGACTCGCTGGTCGGATGAGATCGACCCGACCGTAGTGTCTATTCCGGCCTACCGGAAGGCTGTGTCAGCCGTCCTTTTTTGCTCGGGCGTTTGGTAAATCGCAGCCGTAGAACTTCGCGCCGTTAGCGGCTGGAGGGCCGCCAACCACCTTGAGCTTGCCACCCCTCGCCTTGCAGTAGAATTCAAGAACTTCCCGGTCTGGCATGGCTGCACTGGCCAACCGCGTTTTCGCCGCCTGAGGAGCAAAGCAGGCAGCCAACATCAATCCGGCCACCGTCACCGTCATCGCGACACGCATCGCTCTACTCCAGCTAGTATAGCGACCAACATACCCGTGATCAAAGAGGCTGTGAACCCGCCGCTTCCGGCAGCTCCAGTCGCCTTCCAATCAGCCCGTGGTCTTGGGCGAGGCGCCCTTGAACTCGCAGGCGTAGTTGGCGCTGTCGTTGGCCGCCGGGACGCCGCCGACCGGCTTGAGCTCACCGCCGCGGGCTTTGCAGTCCTGCTCCAGTTTCTGGTACTCGGCCGAGCCGGTGTTCGCCGTTTCCGTGCTGCTGGCGCAGGCGGCCAGGGTCAGGCCCGCCGCCGCTACGATCATCGCAATCCGCATTGCTGATACTCCCACACTTGCGAAGCACCGATCCTACGCCCGGTTCAGCCCATCGGGTAGAGGATGTCCTTGCCGACCTGGTCGATCTTGTCGAGGACCTCCTTGGAGAGCTTCAGATCGGCGGCGGCCAGGATGTCGGGAACCTGGTCGGCATGGGTGGCGCCCACGATGGTCGAGGCCACGAACTCGGGCTGCATGCTCCAGGCGGTGGCCAGGGTGACCGGCGACAGGCCGGCCTCGGCGGCGATGGCCATGTAGCGCTCGGTGGCGGCCAGGCTCTTTTCGTTGACGAACCGGCGGCTCATCAGCGTGTGGCGGCCACCCAGGTTGATGTAGTTGGAGAACCGCGCGCCCTCCGGCGTGGCGCCGCCCTGGTACTTGCCCGACAGCACCCCGCCGCCCAGCGGCGAATAGGGGATCAGGCTGACGCCTTCCTGCAGGCAGACCTGGGAGAGGGCGTCCTCGAAGCGGCGGTTGTTGAGGCTGAAATTGTTCTGGATGGTCTCGTAGCGGGCCAGGCCCTCGCGCTCGGAAACGCCCAGCGCCTTCATCAGGCCCCAGGCCGTCTCGTTGGAGCAACCCAGCACCCGGACCTTGCCGTCCTGGACCAGGTCGTCGAGGGCCCGCAGGGCCTCTTCGTAGCGGGCCCCGTGGTCGGGCCAGTGGGTCTGGTAGAGGTCGATATAGTCGGTATCCAGGCGCTTGAGGCTGGCCTCGACGGCCCGGACGATGTTGTGACGGTCGAGTGCGGTCATGCCGGCGCGCTGCGAGGCCTTCAGCCAGCCGTGGCTGGGACCGCAGACCTTGGTGGCCAGGATGATGGCGTCGCGATCCTTGGTCTTCATCCAGCGGCCGACGATCTCCTCGGTCAGCCCCGCCCATTTGGGATCCGGCGGCACCGGATAGTTCTCGGCGGCGTCGAAGAAGTTGATCCCGGCGTCGAACGACATGTCGAGGATGCGGTGCGACATGGCCTCGTCGGCCTGGTTGCCGAAGGTCATCGTCCCCATGCAGATTTTCGAAACCGCGATGGCGCTCTTGCCCAGTCTTTTCGTCTGCACGGGTCAGTCCCTCAAGGCCGCCCGAAATGCTCGAGCCTCGCGCCTGTTACGCATCGGCCCGCAATCACGCAAGCCAAACTGAACACTGTTCAGACAACAATCAGTGGGTGGGCTTCCTTTCCGCCAACCGCTCACGCAGCCGTCGGTAGAAGGCGCTGATCAGGTTGGAATAGTCATCGGTCCAGGCCCGGGCCTTGGTCGGATCGCCCGGCGTCCAGCGCGGGTCGGCGCGATAGCGGGCCAGCACCTCCGGGGATCGGGCGACCAGCAGGGCGTATTCCGAAGATTCCCACAGGTTGGGCGACCCTGGCGGCTGCTCATGCTTCTGCAGCAGCGAAAACCCACCGGCCTGAGCCACGACAGCCATGGCCGGGCTGCGCAGGTCGAGGTTGCGGTTGGTCAGGTGCAGGACCAGCACTCCGTCCGGCTTCAGATAGCTCAGATAGCTCTTCATCGCCTCGACGGTCAGCAGGTGGGCCGGCACGGCGTCGGAGGAAAAGGCGTCGATCAGCAGGATGTCGAAGCCGCCCGGCGGCGCCTGTTTGGCCAGGGTCAGCCGGGCGTCGCCCAGCACATAGCCAACCGTCCCGCCGGCGCATTCGGTGGTGTAGCTGAACACCTTGGGATCGCTGGCCAGCTTGATGACCAGCGGATCGATCTCGAAGAAGGTCAGGCTGTCGCCCGGCCGGCTGTAGGCGGCGACCGAACCGGTGCCCAGGCCCACGGCGCCCATGGTCATGGCCGGTTTGCGCAGCCGCTCGGCGGTGAACACCTGGCCGATCGGGGTCTCGGGGGCATAGTAGACCAGCGGCCGGCAGCGGAAGCGGGGGTCTTGGGCCTGGGCGCCGTGCAGGGTGGTGCCGTGGGCCATCATCTTTACCTCGCCGCCCAGCGCCGAGACGGTTGTGCGGCTCTCGCGGACCACGCCGAAGAAGCTGCGGTCGGTGCGGGTGACGTCGGTGCGGTCATCGACCTTGTGCGAGGCGAAGGCCAGCACGACGATCAGGGCGAGGAAGACCAGGGCCCGGTCGCGCAGCATGAAGGCCCCGACCGCCGCCCCGGCCAGCAGGGCGCGGACCAGGGTGATCTCCTGAATGTGGCCGACCGCCAGGATGGCCCCGGCGGCGCTGGCCAGGGCCAGGGCGATCCAGCCCCATTGGCCGCGGCTGACGGTTCCGGCGCCGAACGGCCGGGCCAGGCAGGAGAGGATCAGCACCAGCGGATATTCCAGCACGGTGTTGAAAATGACCGGCGCCAGGAAGGCGTTGAACGCCCCGCCGACCACCCCGCCGATGGAGAGGCAGAGATAGAACTCGGTGAGGTGGGCGGTGTCGGGCCGCCGGGTCACCAGGGCCTGATGGCAGACCAGGGCGGTCAGGAAGAAACAGGTCAGGTGGGCGGCCAGCAGCACCTCGATCTGGCTGGCGTGGAAGATGGCCAGGCACAGCCCGAGCGCCGCGCCCTGCAGGGTCAGGGCCAGCTCTGGCTTGATCGCCGGCTTGGTCTGGAAGGCGATGATGAAGGTGATCAGGTAGAGGCCCAGCGGGATGACCCAGATGAAGGGCGCCGAGGCGACGTCGGTGGTCAGGTGGGCGGTCACCCCCAGCATCAGGCTGGAGGGAATGGCGGCCAGGCCGATCCAGATCAGCCGGGTGCGCCACGGGACGGGGGGAGCCTTGGGCTGGGCCTCAGTCGGGACCGGCGGCGGGGCAGTGCGGCGGACGTTATAGGCGACCAGGGCCATCAGCAGGATGAAAGCGCCGTATGCGAGGCTCCAGGTCCAGCGCTGCTGGGTGACGCCCAGGGTCGGCTCGATCAGGATGGGGTAGGCGAGCAGGGCCAGCAGGCTGCCGAAATTGCTGGCGGCATAGAGGGCCCAGGGCTCGGGAGCGCCCGCCTGGCGGAAGACCCGGGCATGCCAGGACTGCACCAGCGGGGCAGTGGCCGAGAGAGCGGCGAAGGGCGCGCCCAGCGAGATGGTGAGGACGCCCAGCAGCCAGAGGGCCGGGTGGTGCGAGGAGGGCTCGCCCAGCGCCCCGGTGACCCGCAGCGGTAGGGCCAGGGCCGCCACGACCAGGACGCCGACATGAATGATGGCCTGCAGCCGCACCGACTTCAGCTTCTGCAGCCCGTGGGCGTAACCGTAGCCGGCCAGCAGGGCGGCCTGGAAGAAGGCCAGGCTGGTGTTCCAGACCGCCGGTGACCCGCCCAACATCGGCAGCACCAGCTTGGCCACCATCGGTTCGACCAGAAAGACCATGGCCGCCCCGCAGAACACGGCCAGCACGAAGAGCCAGCCGGGCGGGGTCTTGGTGGGCGCGGTCAGCGCATCGGCAGTGGTCATGGTTCGCCCCGGGGTCAGCGCCCCTGGTTTGATCCCACAGGAGTTAGGCGGTGATTAACCCTAGAGGCGGCCGAGGGCCTCGGCGGCCAGGGTCTTGAGCGCGGTCAACCGCGCCGCCCCGGCGGGGCCATCCAGCATCTGCACCGTCACCGCCTTGTCGCCTTTGCCGGCGAACAGGACACTGCCCATCTCGTTGTAATAGCCGAAGTCGCCGACGCCCGGGACCGAGGTGGTTTTCATGAACTGGGTCCAGACTGTCTTCTGGCTGGCGACCTTCTCGGGCCGGAAGACCGCGATAGAGGCCACTTCGCTGGTCCCGAAGGACTGGGTGTCGGCGTGCAGGAAGGCGCATTTGCCGGTCTGGGCGTCGGTCATTTCGGCGTCCTTGATGGCGCCGACCTTGACCCCACTGGCCGCCTCGACCTCGGCCTGGGTCAGCAGCTGGCAGGCGGGCAAGCCGGCCGGCGCCGTCGTCGGAACGGCGCCGGCCAGAGCCGCCGAGTGCCCGCCAGCCACGGGGGCGGTGGCGGGGCCCGGAGACTTTCCGCAGCCGGCCACCAGGGCCAGGCTGAGCAACAGACCGGCAGTCAGGGGCAGGGTGCGCATGAGCTTTCCTCGCTTGGCTCGATGAGGCAGTCTTCGCCAGCTTGCCGGGACGCCGCCGCCCTGGCGCTACCCATCTGAGTAGGCCCTGTTGACCCAGTCGACCCCCGTCGTGCGCCTGACCCCGGATATGCTGGAGAGCAACGCCCGCGAATGGGGCGCTCTCAGCGATCTGATCGGCCAGATCTACGAGTGCGCCATCGACCCGACCCAGTGGGACGACACCCTGGCCCTGATCGTTCACACGCTGAGCCCCGCCGACTGGGACGTCGCCATGCTGCTTTGGGAGTGCGCCAGTCCCCCGGGCGGGCGGTTCGTGGCGGCGGCGGGCGTCGGGCCGATTATCCGCCAGGTCTATTGCTCGACCTTCGCCGGCCAGCATCCCTGGTATCGGCACATCTCCAAGCAGCCGCTGGGCCGGGTGGTCGACACCTTCGATATCATGTCGCGTGACGAGCTCATCGAGCATCCGCTCTATCAGAACTTCCTGAACGCCTGGGGGCTGGAGCGGGCGGTCGCCGTCATGCTGGACCGCAAGGGCGCCGAGCGGCTGGGCCTGATCCTGCCTGGCAAGCCGGACCGCGACCTGAGCGGCCTGATGCGCGGCCTGCGCCTGCTGGCGCCCCACCTGCAGCGAGCGGTCCGGGTCAGCCACGCTCTGGGCGAGGCCAACCTGCGCGCCCAGGCGGCGGCCAGCGCGCTGGAAAGTGCGCCGGTGGCCGTAGTTACACTGCGGCTGGATTCCACGGTGATGAGCGCCAACAGCAAGGCAGAGGGGCTGGCCAAGGCCGGCTGGATCAGTCTGCGCGGCGGGCGGTTCGCTTTCGCCGACCACAACGCCCAGAACCGACTGGCCGACCTGCTACGAGCCGCGACGCAGACCTCGGCGGCCTTCGTCGCCCGGGGTCCGGACGGCGACCAGATCGCGGTGCTGGGGGCCCGGATGATTCCCCACCAGGCCGCCGCCCTGGCCGGCCCGCTCGATGGCGCGGCGGTGGTTCTGACCATCGGCGTCGACACCGGCGCGCCGCTGCTGCAGATTGATCGGCTGGGCGCCTGGTACGGTCTGACCCCCTCCGAAGCCCGCCTGGCGGCCGGCCTGGCCTCGGGCGAAACGCTGGCCGAGTACGCCGGCAAGCGCAATGTCAGCGTCAATTCCGTGCGCTTCCTGCTTAAGGGCGTCTATCGCAAGACCGGGGCGACCGCCCAGGCGCAGCTGGTCGCAACCCTGCGAAGTCTACCCCAGGAATAGTCCGCAGTTATTGGGGGGTGGGCGCGGTCTGCTGCTGGGTCTGAAGCGTGGCTGGGGTTGCCGCCGGGGCGGCCACCGGAGCCTTCTTGCCGCCGTCCTTGTCGTCGCCGTGGCCGCCGTTCCCTTCATGCTCACCGGTTTCGGTGGAGAGGCCGCCGCTGGGCGCCGGATCGCCTGTCGCCGGGGCCTTGGCCGGGTCGGGCGGGGTCATGTTGCAGTAGAAGCCTTTCGACGTGGGCGAGGCTGTCGGCTTGACGGCCGGCTTGACCCCCGGGGCGGGGGCGGGCGCGGCCTGAGCGGCGCCGGCCAGGAGCAGGGAAAGGGTGGCGACAACGCTGAGCGTGGTTCGCAGAGTCATGGCGATCTCCCGCGCCGGATCGGTCCGGCGGTCTGTGGGAGACAGGCTGGGCCGTCGGCGAGGCCTTGGCGCTACCGATATAGGTAGGTCGATCAGGCCGTCTTGCAGTCCGGCGCCTTGCCGCCGTTCTTGCGCAGCATGCCGACATAGTAGGCCGCCATGCCCCGGGACCGCCGCAGTTCCAGTTCGCCCGGGTCCAGCAGGGAGCTGACCTTGGCGGTCCAGCCATCAGCGCAGGCCTTGGCGTCGCTGTCGGAGGCGGCGCAGTCGATGAAGGCGTTGAAGGCGGTCCGATAGAGGCTGAACTGGTTACGGCTCATCGGCGGACCGTGGCCAGGAACCAGCATGGTGAAGGGCGTGGCCCAGACCTGGTCCAGGGCCGCCTTCCAGCCCTGCGGACAGGCCGTATCCAGGAAGGGGGCGGGGAGGGTGACCAGGTCGCCGACCGCCGCGACCCGGCTCTTGGGGTCGAACAGCCAGACATCGCTGTCGGTGGCGGCGTTGGGGGCCAGGTTCACCCGCAGCTTCACCCCGGCCAGGCGGCGGACGGCGGATCGGTCGATAAGCACGTCGGGCCGGAGGGCCAGGCCGTTGTCGATGGTGGCGAGGTCGGCCTTAAGGTCTTCCAGGGTCGCGGCGGGAAGGCTGGGGTCGTTGAGGTAGGTGCGGCCGTCGGCGGCGCTGCGGGGCAAAAAGCCGGTCAGCGCCCCGTCTATGGCGCCGCTGGCATAGACCTTCAGGCCCGGGTAGGCGCGGCGCAGGTCCGGATTGCCGCTGACATGGTCCAGGTGCCAGTGGCTGTTGACGATGGCGACAATCGGCGACTTCCGGGCTGTGGCGAAATCGAGGATGGCCTGGCGATGCCAGGTGTGCCGGCCGGTATCCAACACCACCAGCCCCTGGGGTCCGGCGAAGATCACGGTGTTACCGTCCGGCTGGCGGTCGGGAACGATGCCGCCGGGGATCAGCCAGACGCCCGTGGCCAATTCCCTGGGCTGCGGCGGGACTGGCGCCGCGGCCAGCATGAACAGGGCGGCCAAGCCGATAAGCCAACGCATGTCCCGTCCTCCCCTGAACTGGAGGAGCCGATCATGCTGCCGCGGCCGAGGCAAATTACGTTTCGGCCATATTTCATTTTTGTGGCAGATTTCAAATTATAGACACCCCGCACTAAGCGGTTTGGTAGCCGGCGTAGCTATCCTTGAGGCTGGCATGGTTGAGCAGCATCTCGGCCACCTGCCGCTTTCCAGTGCTTTCGAAGATGCGGGTGCGGACCCAGTAGCTTTCCGTCCGCTTGCTCTCGGACAGGGCGGCGATCTCGCGGCGCAGGATATATTCCTCGCCGACGAACAGCGGCCCCTCGATCATGCGGATTTCCTGGTCGGCGAACAGGCCCACGGCCGGGCCGTTCACCGGGAACTTGGCCTGGTGGCTGGAATATTCCGCCAGTACGCTGACCATCTCCAGCGGCACGATGGCCCGGCCCCAGGGCGAAGCCTTGGGGTCGGAATACCAGGGCGAGGTCTCGGTGATCTTGCTGAGCTTCTGGTTCAATGAGAACGGATAGAGGGCGCCCATATGCTGGTCCGGGTCCATGCGCACCCGCTCCTCGGCCGCCCCGATCATGCCGACCTTGAGGTCCTCCAGGATCAGCAGTTTCTCCGGCGGCCGCAACTTTGCCATGCGTTCGTCCAGCAGGGTCGGCCCCGGCCCGATGGAGGCGCTGGCCTCCAGCACCGGCGTGCCGTCGGCCTTTTCGGCCCAGGCCTTGGTGCGGGTCGCCCCCTCGGCGGGCCACTCGACAAAGGCGCGGGTCTCCTCGCCCTCGATGATCATGTTCAGATAGTGGGACGACAGACAGCCCCGCTCGTACCAGGCCTGGCCCCAGACCCGCTCGAGCAGCGGCGGGAACAGGCTGAAATGCGTCGGCCCCTCAATCGGCCCGGCCCGGAAGCCCAGCTTCTCGGCCATGGCGTCATCATGGATAGAACTGTGGCCGCCATATTCCTGGTCGGCCAGCATCTGGCGAGGCGCGCGGAGCGGTCCGCTGAGGGTCAGGGGGGTGTCAAAGCTCATGGTCGCGGTCCCGTTCGAAGCAGGCGACCATCTTGCCGGGCTCCGGACGGCAGCGCTACTGGCGGGCGGCCGACTGGAACAGTTCGATGACGTTGCCGGCGGGATCGAGCAGCAGAATCTGCTGGCCGCCGGGGCCCGACAGGATCTCATTGCGGAAACTCGCGCCCTCGGCCTTGAGGCGGGCGACCTCGGCGGCGAGGTCGTCGACGATCAGGTGGATGCGGTTCCAGCCGCCGGGGACCGGGGTCTCACCGTCGGGCATCGGGCGGCCGGCCGAGCTCTTGGGACCACTGAGCAGCAGGCGAAGATTGCCGCGGGCGACGTCGGCGAAGGCCGGCGGGAAGTGGGTCAGCACCTCAAAGCCCAGATGTCCGGTGTAGAAGGCGACCGCCGCCTCCACGTCGTCGACGATGTAGCGGACGCTGACCATGTCATCGGCCATGCGAGTCTCCTTTGTTGAGCGGATCGGCAAGGGTAGCCAGGAGGAAGGCGACGCGGCCGGCCAGTTCGGCGGCGGTCCGCTGGAACTGCGGCCAGGTAGTCTCGTCAGCCTCGCCGGTCGCCGGGTTGGCCAGGCTCCAGTGGATCGCTTCCAGGCCAGGGTATTCGGGACAGATCTCACGCACCCGGTCGCAAAGGGTGATGACCCGGTCGAAGGGCTGGCCGGCGAAGATGTCCATATGCCGGGGCGGGCCGCCGGCGATATCCAGGTCGTAGCCTTCGCGCATCGCCCGCACGGCATTGGGGTGCAGGGGGCGCGGCGCGCTGCCGGCGCTGAACGCTTCGACGACATCGTTCGACAGAGCCCGGGCGAGCGCCGCGGCCATCGGCGAGCGCGCGCTGGCGCCGGTGCAGAGAAACAGCAGACGGGCCGGCCGGGTCAGGATCCCGCGCGGCGGACGGTCCAGCCGCAGGCCCGGATGCAGGGCGCCGCCGGCGGCCGACAGCAGAGCTCCGACCCGCTCCAGGTCCAGGCCGTAGTAGCTGTCCCGGCGATCGGCGGCGCTGCGCCGCGCCGAGACCAGCCGGCCCTCGCGTAGCTTGCCCAGATGGTAGGAGACCAGGTTCTGCGGCTCGCCGACCAGGCCGGTCAGTTCTCGCACCGTGCGGTCACTGCGGGACAACTGGCGCAAGAGACGCCAGCGCAGCGGATGGCCGGCAAGCTGCAGGAAAGGAGGCGGAGCGTCCATTCCGCGATATTGCATCAATCAAGATTGATGAATCAAGTGGGGTTGATGAGCTTTGGGGTCAACCGTTTCGCCCACGGCCCCAGATGCAGGATGCCCATCAGCAGGTACATCTGCACCATGGCGTTCCACCGCCAGCCGTCCGGCGGCGCCGCGCACAGCCGGTCGGCCATGACGCCGCCGCCGGGCAGGCCGGCCAGCAGCGCCATGACGGCGAAGGCCGGCGCGGCCGCCAGGGACAGCCAGCGGTCCATCAGGCCTTGGGGTCCAGCCAAACCTGGCCGGCGGTGGACTTCTCGATCCAGCGCGGGTCGGCGGTCACCTCGGTGGCGTATTCGTCGTGCCAGCGCCACCATTGGTAGGGCGGGTCCTGTGGATAGCCGGCGGGGGAATTTTCCCAGATCTCCTGCCGGCCAAGCGGCGTGGCGTCGAGATAGCTCCAGACCGTGCCCATCGCCTCATCGCCGCGGCTGTTGATGAAGTAGGTGCGGAACACCTGCTCGCCGTCGCGGATGAAGACGTTGTGGCCGTGCCACTCATCCACCCCGAAATCGGCGTCGAAGCTGTCGGTCAGGCTGTACCAGGGCATGGTCCAGCCGCTCTTGGCCTTGAGCCGCGCGATGTCCGGCTGCGGGGCGCGGGAGATATAGGCCAGGGTGGTGTCGCGGGCGTTCAGGTGGGCGAGGTTGGAGACCTGGTCGGCCCCCAGCGAGCAGCCCCGGCAGGCGTGCTCGGGCCAGCGAAAAACGCCCGGCTCGAAGAAGGCGCGGTAGAGGATCAGCTGACGGCGACCCTCGAAGAGATCGATCAGGCTGACCCGGCCGTTCGGGCCGTCGAAGGCATAGGCCTTGTCCACGGCCATCCACGGCATCCGCCGGCGCTCGGCGGCCAGGGCGTCGCGGGTGTGCAGCGCGGCCTTTTCCTTGACCAGCATCTGGGCGCGGGCCGCCTCCCAGTCTTGAGGTGAAACGATCGGTGGGGTCTGCATGACAAAACTCCTGTCTGTCAGTCTGCGCGGGGAGGGGGGGCATCGTCGGGGGCCAGCACCAGTTCGGCGCCGTCGAGGACGTAGCGGACGTAGCGGTAGTCGCGGATGAAGCTGATCCGCCCTTCCCGCCACTCCAGCCACATCATGTAGCCGGGGCTGGAGGCTCCCGGCTCGTCATAGACGGCGATCACCTCGCGGCCGTCCAGCCAGGCCGGGGCCAGCCGAACCGGCGCCTCACGCGAATAGATGCCGAAGAACATGCCGACATCAGCGGCTCCCGTGCGCATCGGAAAGGTCGACTGCGCCAGTCGCACATCGTCGGCCAGCAAGGCTCGCAAGCCTTCCCAGTCGCGGCTGTTGAACAGGCTGATGTAACGGGCCACGGCCGGCGAGACGGGGCGCGGTTCAGGTCGGGCGGCGGCCTGGGCGTTCACCGCCTTGAGCCGGGCCCGGCCACGGGCAAGGTGCGCCTTCACCGCGTTGACCGTCAGGTCAAGCAGGGCGGCGATCTCGTCCAGCGACTGATCCAGCACATCCTTGAGGATCACCACGCTGCGCTGGGTGGTGGGCAGGTCGGCGAACCGTGACACCGCCGTCTCGACCGCCTCGCGTCTCATCATTGTCTCCAGGGGATCGGGGCTTGTCGGGTCGGCGACGTCGCTCGCCGCTTCGATCGGTTCGGCGGCGCGGATGGCGCGGCTGCGAAGGAGGTCCAGCGCGCGGTTATGGGCGATACGGAACAGCCAGGCCCGCAGGGCGGCCGGGTCTTCCGGCGCGGCTTCGGCCAGCAGGGCGCGGGCAAAGCTGTCCTGAACGACGTCCTCGCCGTCGATCACCGAGCCCATCAATCGCGCGCAATAGCGATGCAGCTCCGGCCGCAGGGTCTCGGCCAGGGCCAGCAGCCGCGTGTCGCGCTCAGGGGGTGGTCCCTGGTTCAAGCGCCCGCGCCCTCCAGCACCGTGATCCCGCTGCCGCCCTTCAGGCCAAAGGCCAGGCCATCGTCATAGCGGGGGTCCTCAAGCAGTTCCACGACCTGGTCGCCGAACGCGCGGGGCGGCAGGGGGGCGCCGAAACGGGCCAGGAAATCCGCCCGCTCGATCCCAGCCGCCTGGGCATAGGCCCCCGACGCCGCGTCGCCGACACCGGTCCCGCCAACGATCTGCAGCGGCAGGATGGCCTGGAAACGGATGCCCAGCCCCTTCTGCCGGGACAGGCCCTCGGCATAGCGGGTCATGAACCACAGCATGCGCTTGGCCCCGGCATAGCCCCCCGACAGCGGCGACCCCTGCTGCGCCGCCCCGCTAGATCCCACCAGCACCCGCGACCTGGGGGCCAGCGGCAGGTTCAATGCAGCCTGCATCCAGGCCAGACCGGCCTTGACGTCGGTCTCCCAGGGCAGAGTGAAATCAGTCCAGCTGATCTGGTCCAGCCGGCCCATGGGCGGCGTCGAGCCGGCATTCAGCACCACGATCTGCGGCCGCACATCGGCCAGGATGCGTTGGGCGGCGGCCGCGTCGGTGACGTCGGCCGCGATCGTCGCCGCGCCGTACTTCTGCTTGACCTCAGCCAGGCCCTCCGCCCCGCGCGCCACCACCGTGATCCGCGCGCCCTGAGCTGCCAGCGCCTCGACCAGCCCCAGACCCAGCCCCCGGCTGCCGCCCGTCACCAATACGTTCCTGTCCCTGAGGCTCATGGTCCACTCCCGCTAGCGGCGGCTAATGTGCATCCGCTGATATCAAAGACGTTTGAGCCTCCGAAAAGGAGTCAGCGCCTTGGACCGGTCGCGGAACTGCTGACCTTAGGTCACACTTTCCGGCAGAGCCCGGCCGGGTCACAATCGAGGCAACACGACTGAAAATCTCGCCACACGCCCCCGGAGGGAAGCGCATGCACGACCTGGTGATCCGCAACGGCAAGATTATCGACGGGACCGGCGGGGCGGCCTTCAACGGCGATATCGCCATCGACAACGGCGTCATTTCCCTGGTCGGCAAGGTCGCCGGCGCCGGCAAGCGCGAGATCGACGCCGCCGGGCTGATCGTCACCCCGGGCTGGGTCGACATCCACACCCATTACGACGGCCAGGTGACCTGGGACCCCTACCTCTCGCCTTCGAGCTGGCACGGCGTCACCACGGCGGTCATGGGCAACTGCGGCGTCGGCTTCGCGCCGGTGAAGCGGGACGCCCATGAGTGGCTGATCGAGCTGATGGAAGGGGTGGAGGACATCCCCGGCTCGGCCCTGGCCGAGGGCATCAAGTGGGACTGGGAGACCTTCCCCGAGTACATGGACAGCCTGGACGCCAAGCCCCGCGTGCTGGATGTCGCCACCCACGTGCCGCATAGCGCCGTGCGGGCCTATGTCATGGGCGACCGAGGCGCGCGCAACGAGGATGCGACGCCGGAGGACATCGCCGCCATGTCGGCCATCGTCGCCGAGGGCATGGCGGCCGGGGCGCTGGGCTTTTCGACCTCGCGAACGGTGGTCCACACCACCAAGGATGGCACGGTGATGCCGGGCACGACGGCGGCGGCCGACGAGCTGCTGGCCATCGGCAAGGCCATGGCCGCCTACGGCCCGAGCGTCTTCGAGATGTCGTCCGACATGAACCCGGCCGAGGCCGAGTTCGACTGGATGAAGTCGATGTCGATGGATACCGGCGTCACGGTGACCTACAGCCTGCTGCAGTCACCCATGCAGCCGAACAACTGGAAGAAGCTGCTCAAGATGACCGCCGAGGCGCGGGCGCAGGGGGCCAGCATCGCCGCCCAGATCGCCTGCCGTCCCACCGGCCTGGTGCTGGGCTGGCAGAGCACCATTCACCCCTTCATCGCCCGCCAGAGCTATCGCGACATTGCCGACCTGCCCTTCGAAGCGCGGCTGGCCAAGCTGAAGGACCCGGCCGTGCGCGCCGCCATCCTGGCCGACAAGAGCCGGCCGATGGGACCGCTGGGCATGATCATGACCCAGGGTTTCGACCGCATGTTCCGGCTGGAGCAGCCCGACGGCCATCTGGAGTATGAGCCCCGGGCCGAGGACTCCATTGCCGCCCTGTCCGCCGCCAGCGGCGCGGCGCCGGACTCGGTTGTCTACGACATGCTGATGGAGAACGACGGCCGCGGTTACATCTACCTGCCGCTCCTGAACTACACCGAGTTCAACTTCGACCACATCCACGCGATGATGCATGATCCGGGTACGGTGCTCAGCCTGTCGGACGGCGGGGCCCATTGCGGGGTGATCTGCGACGCCAGCTTCCCGACCTACATGCTGACCCACTGGACCCGCGACCGCTCGCGCGGCCCGACCCTGCCGCTGGAAAAAGTGGTGTCGATGCAGACCCGCGACACCGCCCGTCTCTATGGGCTGAACGACCGGGGCGTGCTGGCCGTGGGCATGAAGGCCGACGTTAACGTCATCGACTATGAGGGCCTTGGTATCGAAGCCCCGGAAATGGTCTTCGACCTGCCCGCCCAGGGCAGGCGGATGATCCAGAAGGCGCGCGGCTATGTGGCGACCATCGTCAGCGGCGTTCTCACCTACGAGAATGGCGAGGCGACCGGGGCGATGCCGGGCAAGCTGGTGCGCGGCGTCCAGGGCGTATCGGCGGCCATCGCCGCCGAATAGGCTGGCGGGCGTCATGCTCACTCGCCGCCTGCTGCTAGTCGCACTCGCCATCCCGGCTTTCGGGGCGGCGCCCATCCTGGTTCCCGATGCGGGCCCCGGCCTGTCGCTGCGCGGTCAGAGGCGAGTTGCGGAACTGAGGGCGGCGATCCGCGCCAAGCAGGCCGAGCTGGCCTCGCTGCCGCCGGCGGCCACTGGCGCCGAGCGACTGGTGCGGATGGCGGATCTGGAGCAGTCGGCGCGCGAGGCGCTGTACGGCCTCGATCTCGACGGCCTGTCGCAGGAGGAAAGCCGGGCGACGCTGGACGGGGCCTGGGCGCTGGTCGAGGCTATCGACCGGGCCAACCAGAAGGCGCTTAAGGCCATGATGCCGGCGGACGGCGGCTGGTTCAGTCGGTCAGCCTATGGCGACGGCGCGGCGCGGGCGGCCTGGCTGATCAGTGTGCATGCCGTGAACGACCGGCGTCTGATGCGCGAGGCGGCGGCGCGGATGGCGCCGCTGGTGTCCGCCGGCGAGGTTGAACCGGCCTGGTACGCCAGCCTCGTCGACCGGCTGGCGGTGCTGGAGGGGCGGCCGCAGCGGTTCGGGACCCAGCCGGTCTGCAAGGCCGGGGTCTGGACCACGGGCGAGGTGGAGGACCCGGCCGGCCTGCAGGCCCGCCGTGATGCGCTCGGCCTGCAGCCTATGGAGAGCCGTGACTTCCGGCCGCCGCCTGGGTGCTAGGACCTGGGCCGCTGGATGTCTGGACAGCTTCGGGCGCCTTGCACTGCTCCACCCGTTCGGCCGTACGCACCTGCACCTTGCAGACCGCCTGTCCGTCAAAGCCGCAACTGTAGCCGCCATCGCGCGGCGTGCAGCGCCAGCGCTGGGCCTGACCGCTGGCGGCGGTGAGCCGGTATTCTCCCTGGGCGTAGCCGCCGCAGATGAACTCGGCCTCCTCGGTCGAGCGGGCCAGCGCGTCAGCCTTGGCCGCGGCCTCGGTCTTGGACGCTTTCAGGCTGGTTGGCATGATCAGGGGCTGCAGGCGAACGTCCGGCGACCAGCTTTCCTTGTCGCTGATCCGGCAGGCGGCCAGGCGAGCCTGGGCCTCGGTCGAATAGACCCCGCTGGGATAACTGGCCAGGTAGGTGCGCAGCCCATCGCCGTCATTGCGCCCGATCGCAGCAGCCCAGGCCTTGTCTTCCTTCGCCGTCGGCACCCCGCCCAAGCCAAGGGGCCGGCAGAGGCAGGCCTTGATGACTCCGACCTTGCAGACCGGCTTCTGCACCGAGGCGACGTTGTTGGAAAAGCCCATCACGCCCGAGAACAGCGCCAGGGCCGTCGCCGCATAGGCCGTCAGCCGCAGGCGGCGCGAGGTCGAGGTCAGGGTGGTGGCCGCTCCGCCCGCCGCCGCGCCCTGGGCCGCCGCCCGGACTTTGGAGTAGTTCTTGTCCAGCAGGTCGCCGTTCCAACCTGACAGGTCGACGGTCTGCTTGCCGCCAAAACCCACCGGCGGCTTGACCTTGTCGATGACCACCGGCAGCAGCACGCCCCGCGCCTGGGCCCGCTCGGCTTCGTCCTGCACGAATTCGCCGTCCGGCCCGACGGAATGCTGGCTCCACAGCACGATGACGCAGCTGGACTCGTTCAGCTCGGTCTCGATCTTGGCCCGCCAGTTGGCCCCGGCCTCCAGCTCACGGTCCCACCAGACCGACAGGCCCGACATCTGCAGCGCATTGGCCAGTCGTTCGGCGAAGCTGCGGTCCTCGCGGCGGTAGGCGATGTAGACGTCATTCATGGCTTGGTCCCGGGTGCGGGTGGTGAGGCCGCCGCCTTGTTCTGGGCTGCCAATAACCTGGCCTTGGCTTTTGCAAGCCGGTCGCTGTCCTGCGGAGCCAGCAGCTTGCGCTGCTCCAGTTCGGTCCAGATGGCCACGACGGACCCCCATTGATCGGCGTCCTCGGTGATCTCCGAAATCCGGGTTTCGGTCAGCGCCAGGTCGCGCATGTTGCGGTAGCCGCGGTCCTTGTCGGCGTTGACGATGGCCAGTCTGATCGGGATGCACTCGGCATAGAGCTCATAGGCCGTCTGGATATGGCCCTCGGCCTCCTCCCAGTCACCCCGGTCCATCAGGCTGGCGCACAGGGCCTTGCGCGCCGCCAGATCCCCTGGCTGGGCCTTGTAGCGGGCGCGCTGAAAGGTGACGCTTTCGGCGAACAGCGGCCCGGCCTTGGCGCGATCCCCGTCAATCGCGGCCAGGTCACCCAGCTGCTGGAGGATCTCACCGATCAGGGCGTTGGCGTCGGGGTCCGCGGGTTTGGCGGCCAGCATGCGGCGCGCCAGGGCGAGCGCCTCCTCCAGGACCGGCTGGGAACCCGCGAGGTCGTCGCCGGCAATCAGGCTGTTCGCGTATTGCACCAAACCCCGCAACAGCACCGGATTGTCGACGGGGTAGATGACAACGATCTTGCGCATCTCCGCCACGCCTTCGGCGAGATAGGCTTTGGACCCGGCATAGTCGCCGGCCCGGGCCTGAACCTGGCCCAGATTCATCAAGGCCGAGGCGACCAGCTCGGCGGCCAGGTGATCGTCCGGGTTGGCCTTGATGAGGCGGCGCAGGGTTTCGATACCCTCGATGAAGCCGGCCTTGGCGCCGACCGCGTCGCCCGCTCCAAAGAGCGCATAGGCGTAATAGACCTGATCGACGCCCAGGTTGCGGCGCAGGTCGACATTGGCTGGATCACGCAGGATCAGCTGCTTGCGGATCGTCAGGTCTTCGTCGAAGGCAGCCTTGAGCCCAGGCACGTCGCCCGAAGCCGCCAGGACCTGGGCCGTCTTGGCCAGGACCTGGGCCAGGGAGGTCTGAATGGCGGTATCCCCGGGGCTGGCCTTGGCCAGGGGCCGCAGGATGGCCAGGGCCTCCTGACTGTCGTGGCGGGCGGGCTCCAGCTGGCCGATCGTCAGCTTCATGTCGGCGCTGGCGGTCAAGGCATGGGCGAAAAGCTCGGCGGCGTCCGCGTCGTCCGGGGCGGCGGCGACCAGACGGCGGAAGATGGCGGAGCTCTGGTCGATCATCGCCACGGCGTCCTGGGCCTGGCCGGCCAGCCACAGAGCGGCCGCGACCCGGCCCTCCACCAGGGCCAGGTTGCGCTGCAGGTTCAAATTGCCGGGGTCCGCGGCGCCCAGCTTCTTCAGGATGTCGCCGGCTTCCTCATAGTCGGCGCGCGAGCCCTTGGAATCGCCGGCGACGAGCTTGGTGTCGGCCCGGTTGCTGAGCACGCTGGCCAGGTCCAGCTGGGTGGCGGCGCTGGTCGGGGCGGCGGCCGCCTGCGCCCGGCCGATGGCGAGGGCTTCGTCATAGAGTTTCACCGCCCCGGCCGTATCGCCGAGTGGGATCAGGGCGTTGGCCAGCGTGCCCAGGGCCTGGGCCAGCTCACGCTGGGCTCGTGTGTCGTCCGGCTGAATCCGGACCAGCTCACGCGCCAGGTCGAGGGAGAGGGTCAGGCTGGCGCGGGCTTGCGTCAGCTGGCCGGTGGCGGCCTGCAGCTCGCCCAGATTGGCGAGAGCCACCATGCCGGCTCGGCCCGTGGTCACCGTACCAGGCTGGTCCTTCTGGATGCGGCGCGCGATGGTCAGCCCCTGGTCGAAGGCGGTGCGGGCGGCGATCAGGTCGCCCTGGCGCTTGAGGATTTCTCCGAGCTCTTCGGTGGCGGCGAAACGGTCGGTATCGTCCGTGGCCGCGGCCAGGGCCCTTTCGGCGGCGGACTTGGCTTGCGGCAGCCGGCCCGCGGTCTGGTAGAGCCGGGTCAGTTCCAGCCAGCCCTCGCCATAGCCAGGCGTGCGTTTCTGGGCCTCTTCCCAGATTGGAATGATGTCGGCGGTGGTCTTTTCACCCTTGTCGCGCATGTCGTCAGCCAGGGCGGCCAGCTGGCGAAGTTGGGTGGCGGCCCGCTCGGCGGTGGCGGCGTCCTGGGCGGTGATATCGGCCCGCATCAGCTGTTCGATGACCGGGAAGGCGCCGACCCGGTCGCCGTCGGCGAAGCGTTGCAGCGCCTCCTGCAGCTTGGGGTCGTCGTTCTTCACCAGGGCGGCGATCTGGACCTTGTAGGCTTCGATCTGGGCGGCGTAGGCGCTGTCGTTCGCGGCCAGCTCCTGGGTCACCCGGTCGCGGTCGGCGATAATGGCGTCGAGCTGGGCCAGAGCGGCGTCGCGCTCGGCCTGGCTGCGCTTGAGATCGCGGGCGGTGACGCGCAGGGCCTTCTCCGACCCGTCCAGCTTGACGAGCAGCAGTTCCTCGCGCTCGCTGGTCAGCCGCTGGTCACGGGCGATGGCGATAGCCCGCTGGGTGACCAGGTCATCCTGCAGCCGCCGCGCCGCCGCCGTGATGTCGCCCCCGGCCCAGGCCGTGGCCGTGGTGGCGGTCAGGGCCAGCGCCAGCAGCGCCCGCCATATCCATGCCCATCCTGGCCTCACCACCGCGACCTCCCCGCCGCCTCGCTTGACCCTGCCAGAAGAACGCTCGTCGGGAGCACGGGCCAAGCTACATAAAGGGGGGCGGGCGGGCGCGGGCCAATCGGCAACGTCGCTGGCCGGCCAGATACAGGCGGGTTAAGTCGATTTAACTGGCCTACAGGGCGAGGGAGCGGGAAGGTCCGCGCCATGAGATTTCCCGCCTTCTTCGTCGCAATGTTGCTGGCCTTGCCCTTCGCGGGAGCCGTCCATGCCGGCACGGTCGGCGACTGCAGGGTGGGCGCCTATCGCCTGGCCAACGGGGTGGTGGTCGACATCGGTCCCTCCGACAGCGAGACCCTGCGCTGGCGGACCTTCGATGGCGAGACCGGCGCCCTGCATGCTGGCGCCGATGGCCGCTGGACCAGCACCTTCGGCTGGACGGACCGGCCCGACGGCAAGAGCGCGACCTTCTCCTGCGCCAAGGGCGCCATCACCTTCGACGGCCGCACCGGCAGGCGCATTGCTTTTGACCAGATCGAGACCCGCTTTCCGGGCCGAGGCGTGGACCTGGAGGGCCGGCTGATCCTGCCCAAGGGCCGGGGCAAGGTTCCCATTGTGGTGCTGGTGCACGGCGCCGAGCATGATTCAGCCCGCGACTTCTACTATCTGCAGCGCATGCTGCCGGCCCAGGGTATCGGGGTCTTCGTCTATGACAAGCGCGGCACGGGCGGCTCTGGCGGAGCCTACAGCCAGGACTTCGACCTGTTGGCCGACGACGCGGTGGCGGCCATGCGCGAGGCCAGGCGACTGGCCGAGGATCGGGCCGGCCGGGTCGGCTATCAGGGCGGTAGTCAGGGCGGCTGGGTCGCGCCCCTGGCCGCCAACCGCGAGGCGGTCGATTTCGTCATCGTCAGCTTTGGCCTGGCGGTGACGGTGCTGGAGGAAGACCAGCAGGAGGTCGAGCTGGAGATGAAGCTCAAGGGCCACAGCCCAGAGGACATCGCCAAGGCCCTGGAGGTCGCCCGGGCCGCCGAGACGGTGATCGCCAGCGGGTTCACGTCCGGATTCGATGAGTTCGACGCTGTCCGCGCCAGGTACCGGAATGAGCCCTGGTACAAGGACCTGCATGGTAACTTCACCTGGTTCCTGCTGCCCTATGACAGGGCCCAGCTGATCGAGAAGGGCCAGGCTCTGAACTGGGGCGCCCCCTTCACCTACGAGCCGATGCCGACCCTGGAAGCCGGCGCAACGCCGCAGCTCTGGGCCCTGGGCCAGGACGATCTGGAGGCGCCCAGCGCCATGACCAGTGCGCGAATCCGGGCGCTGCAGGCCAAGGGCTTGCCGTTCAAGCTGGTGGTATTTCCAGGGGCCGAGCATGGCCTGACCCTGTTTGAAACCAAACCTTCGGGCGAGCGGATCTCGACCCGCTATGCGCCCGGCTATTTTCAGCTGATGGCCGACTTCATCCGTACGGGCAAGCTGGCCGGCCGCTATGGCGAAGCCAAGGTCGAGTAGGCCCTACTTCCAGGCCATGGCCGTTTTCTGGATGGTGGGCTGGCGCAGCAGCACGCCCAGAGACACGCCGTCGATGACGCACTCACCCCGGCCGTCAGGGCCGACTGCGCAGGTGGCGGTCTTGCCAAACGCAGCGGCCATCAGGGCTGGGCGGCTTTGGGCGGGTTGAATCAGCGTTACGGCGACCCAGTCAGTGGGGCTGCGGGCCACGCAGACGGTGCGGGCGTCGAGAATTTCCAGCACCGGACCGCGCACGAACCCACCGGCCTGCACCGGCTTGCCCTGGCAGGGCGAAGCGGCGTTGGCCTGCGCGGGATGCAGGGCCAGGCCGGTTAGGACAAAGGCTGCGAAGACTGCAAATTTGACCATGACGCCACCTCTGTACTGGGAGCGTAATGACTGGACCGGTCGCCGGTTCCCTAAGCCGCCCTACGGCAACGACTGTCGGCTTCAGAGCTTGGGAAACAGCTTGCGCAAGGCGTCCAAAGCGGCCGGATGATAGATGGTGGCGTGGGTCTCGGCGGGCAGGGGCGCGAAGTAGAAGGTCAGGTCTTTGGGCGGCGCTGCCTTGATGGCGGCGGCAAGGTCGTCCACCCGCATGGCGGGCCCTTCGTTGCCGACGGAAAGGTACAGGGTCCGATGGCCCGGCGGCTGGGCGGCCAGCAGGCCCGGGGCGGCCTTGGCCAGCGAGCCGAAATCCCACCAGAGGCTGGGGCTGATGGCGATGTAGCCGTCGAACAGCGTCGGCTGCTTCAGGAAGGTCTCCACGATGAACAGCCCGGCCAGCGACTCGCCGATGATCACCTTGCGCCCGCTGGTGCGGTACCGGGCGTCGACGGCCGGGACCAGCTCGGTCTCGATATAGCGCCGGAACGCGGCCGAACCGCCGCTGGTCGGGGCGTCCTTGAGATCGCGCGGATCGCTGGAGGGAAAGGTCAGGTCGCGCTGGCGGTCAGGATCGACGATGCCGACGACGATCATCTCGCCGAACTGTCCGTTCAGCTGCGAGACCTGGGCCAGGCCCGTGATGTGCTGGAAGTCCTCGTCCTCGGCGCCGTCCAGCAGGTAGAGGACGGGGAAATGCTTGCCAGGATCGGCGTAACCGGGCGGTAGCCAGACGTTGACCTTCATCCTCTGCTTCAGGACGGCCGAGGGCAGGTCATAGGACTGACCCACGACAATGGGGTTTTCGCCGGTCAGGACGGGCGCGGCCGAGGCTGGGAGGGCCAGAGCCAGCAGGGCCAGGGCGATCAGGCGGGTTTTCATTGCGCGATGTTGCAGGCCGGCCGGCCCGCCGCAAGGTCCCGGTCGACGCCAATCCGTCCGATACGCCCGGGCACATATGTCGGCTGAACGACACAGTATGCTGAAACTGCTGGGTTTTTCACGCCTGAAGCGCGAATTCGATCGCGACGCCGCCCGCGCCGGAACTCTCCTCAAGGCGCGGCGTTCGGCCAGAGAACCCAACCTATGGAGGCTGTCATGGCTGATACCAAAACCCCCGATGCGATCGCCTTGCTGAAGGCTGACCACCGCAAAGTCGAAGGCCTGTTCGAGGCGTTCGAAAAGGCCACCGGGGCCACGAAGAAGGCCCAGCTGGTCAAGCAGATCTGCACCGAGCTGACCATTCACACGATGCTCGAGGAGGAAATCTTCTACCCCGCCTGCAAGGGCAAGACCGAAGACGACCTGCTCGACGAAGCCTATGTCGAGCACGACGGCGCCAAGGTGCTGATCACCGAACTGGAGGGCAGCGCGCCGGACAAGGCCTTCTATGACGCCAAGGTCAAGGTGCTGTCCGAGGAGATCGAGCACCACGTCAAAGAAGAGGAAGAGCCCGGCAAGGGCCTGTTCGCCCAGGCCCGCAAGGCCGGTCTGGATATGGACGCGCTGGGTGTGCAGATGGCCGCGCGCAAAGCCGAACTGCTCGTGCAATTCAAGGATAGCCTGCCGCCGCCCGAGACCCGCACGTTCAGCGGCCACGACCTTGAGACGGGCGAGCCTGTGGACGAGGCGGGCGCGCGGTCGGACAGCGCTGAAGACATTCGCCCGGCGACCTTTCGCTGAGGCAATGAGCCCGGCCTCCGGGGAGGGGGCCGGGTTTTTCAACCTTTGCGGCGATTTATTTACCCCAGCCTGTAACCTTGGCGGGGCTTAGCGCGAAATCCGGACGAGCCATGGATTCCAGAAAGGGACCACTATCGTGTCGATCAGCGGTGACTACGCCCGTCCGGTGACGGTGAACGGCTTCTCCTGCAATAATTGCACTGATGTCGACTACGCCAAGAAACATATCGATCCGGCCCATCCCAAAGACGGCCCCTACGGGCTCGACGCCCAGGAAAAACCCGGCGCCGCCAAGCCCGGTGATGGTCCGGCGGTTAAGCCGCAACTGAACGATCCCGCCACCGGAACGAAGCTCGACGTCTACGCCTGAGCGGCGGCGGTGAGAGCCGCATCCAGCAGAAGGCCTTCAGCATAGAGGTCCAGGCAGGACGGCGGCTCGGCGTCGTCGAGCGGCTGGGCCGCGCCCAGCACCTGGCGGACCGGGATCACCCCGCGCCAGCCGGGACAGGCCTCGTCGATCGGCAGGCGGGCGACGCCCTCGGCCTTCACCTTGGCGACGGCTTCCTCGATTTCCATGGCGACCACCGAGATTGCGTCCAGCTCGGTGTCCTGGGTCGGGCGCAGCGTGGCCCAGCGCCCCGGATAAAGTCGATCGATGAAGGCCGCCATCGCCGCCCGCTTGGCCTCGCGGTCAGTGACCTGTCGCGCCTGGCCGAACGCCATCACCGAGCGGTACTGCGCCGAATGGGCGATCCCCGAGCGGGCCAGGATCAGGCCGTCCAGATGGCTGACGGTGAAGCAGACCTTCACGCCCTCTACCTGGGCCGCCAGGGCCCGGCCGCCCGCTGAGCCGTGCCAGTAAAGGGTGCGGCCCTCGCGCCAGTAGCTGGTCGCCGTCACGAAGGGCTGGCGGTCGATGACGTAGCCGATATGGGCCATCAGCCCGGCGTCGAGGATGGCGAACACGCTCGCCTCGTCATAGGCGGCGCGCTGCGGCCGGCGGCGGACCTGAGAGCGGTCGGTGGGGATGAAGTCGCTGGACATGATGCCGAGGTAGCCGCAGGGTGGTCTGAATTACAGGTCCAGTTTCGACAATCCATGCAGACCACTTCCACGCGCTGGGCGGATGTCTATCCCTGGGAAAAGCCGGGCCGGGGCGTGGTGCGCGGCGTCTATGCCCAGCTGCGAGGGGCCATCCTCAGCGGAGCCCTTTCGCCCGCCAGCCGGCTGCCCTCGACCCGTGACCTTGCCGCGCGACTGGAGGTGGCCCGCGCTTCGGTGGTCGAGGCCTATGACCAGCTCGCCGCAGAAGGCTACATCCAGACGCGCCGAGGTTCGGGCGCCTTTGTCAGCGCCGATCTGTCGGGCCTTTCGGACCTGGCGCCGTCCCCCGCCCCGTCGTTGGCTGAGCCGCCCGACATCCCACCGCCGGCCAAGACCTTCGCCAGTGTCAGCGGCTTCACCACCTTGCCGGGCGAGCGGCTGTTCAACACCGGCCGCACCCTGCTCGACCCCCGGGCCACGGCGGCCTGGAGTCGTTCAACCCGGCGTGCCCTGCGCCATCTGGGGCCCGAGCATTTTGGTTATTCCGACCCTCAGGGCGACCCGACCCTGCGCGCCGCCATCGCCGACTATCTGCGCGCGGCCCGAGGCGTGGTCTGCGAGCCCTCCCAGGTCATCGTCACCACCGGCGCCCAGCACGCCGTCGACATTGCCTCGCGGGTGCTGCTCAGCGCCGGCCTGCCGGTCTGGATCGAGGACCCGCACTATCCCTCGACCCTGCACGCCGTGACCCAGGCCCAGGCGGCCATCCATTCTATCCCGGTCGACCGCTCCGGCCTGGACGTCGTCGCCGGAGTGGCCGCCGCGCCGGACGCCCGTGTCGCCTTCGTCACCCCCTCGCACCAGTATCCGCTCGGCGTTACCCTCTCGATGGCCCGGCGCCTGGAGCTGCTGGCCTGGGCGCGTGAGGCCAGGGCCTGGATTGTCGAGGACGACTACGCCTCCGAGTTCCGCTACGGCGGCCCGCCCCTGGCCTCGCTGCAGGGCCTGGATGGCGGCGAGCGGGTCATCTATGTCGGCACGCTCAACAAGGCGCTCTTTCCGGGCCTGCGCCTGGGCTACCTAGTCGCGCCAAAAAGCCTGGCGACCGCCATGGCCACGGCCCGCCAGATCATGGACCGCCAGCCCTCGACCCTGACCCAGGCCATCCTGCTCGACTTCATGCAGGGCGGGCATTTCGCCGCCCATATCCGCCGCCGGCGCCTGGCCTACCGCGCCCAGCGCGACGCCCTGGCAGCCGCTCTGACCGAGCGGCTGGGCGATCTGGTGGAGGTCGACTGTCCCGACCAGGGCATGCATCTGATCGCCTATCTTAAGGACGGCGCGGATGACCTGAACGCGGAGACCCGTGTCCTGGCCGCCGGGATCACCGCCCGGGCGATCAGCCGGCTCTATCGCACCGCGCCGCCCAGGTCAGGGCTGATGCTTGGCTTTTCGGGCTTTCCGGTGGCGGCGATGAAGTCCGGCGTCGCTGCGCTGGAGCGGGCGCTCAGAACGCCTTGACGCCGATCAAGGCGCGGCGACGCGGCGGAGACCAGGATCGTCTTCTCGGACACCCTTGGAGGTCTCGCCATGCGACGCCCGGCTCTTGCCACCCTGATCCTGCTGACCGCCGTGTCGGCCATCGGCTGCCGGCCGCGGCCTGTCCCGCCGAACGTGACGCCGCCTCAGGCCGAAGCGTCGACCGCGCCCACGCCGGCGCCACAACCGGATACCCCCGCCAAGCCGTGATCAGAGGCCGCGGCGGCCCAGGTCCTCGGCCAGGGCCAGCCAGCGGGCCTTGGTCGCCGGATCGTTCAGATGGGCTCTGCCCAGCAGGGTCTTGCGGACCGGTCTGACGCCGGTGACCCACAACAGGCCCCGCGCCAGGCTGGCCACGCCATGGCCGCCCAGCAGAATCTGGTAGACGGAGACCGGCGCGCCCATCGTGACGATCAACCGGGCCGACTTGCCGCTGAGCAGGCTGGACATCGCCGCCTGGGGGGAACTGAGGGCGAAGCCCTTGCGAAGAAGTTGCTCGAAGAAGGCTTTCAGCGCCGCCGGCGGCGATCCGAACCAGATCGGAAAGACCAGCACCAGGTGATCGGTGGCCTGGGCCATGTCCTGGGCCCGGCGCATGTCCTCGGTGATGGTGGGGCTCTGGTAGTCCTTCAGCGAGCGGATCAGCGCGAAGTCCAGGGCGCCGACATCCAGCCGTGTCACCACATGCCCGGCGGCGGTCGCGCCTTTGGCATAGGCCTCGGCCAGGGCGGCGCAGAGGTGCGAGCTGTCAGGGTCGGGATGGCCGTTGATCACCAGGATGCGCATGGCGCCATCCTGGTGGCCAGCGGCGCATGCCGCCTTGATCCATCTCAGGCCAAATCAGGTCCTGTACGGGCCGGCGCCCGGCGGCTGGCCGACAGGGCCAGCAAAATGGCCGGCGCCACGACCAGCGCCCCCAGAATAAACGGCCCGTTCAGCACCTTGGCGAAGATCAGCCCGGCGCTCAGCGGCCCCAGCACCCGGGCCAGAGCCCCGCCGGCGTTGTTCAGCCCCATGATCTGGCCCTGGCGGTGCGGGTCGGCGGTGCGGGAGATCATCGCCCCGACATTGGGGAAGGCCACCGACTGGCCCATGGCGGTGAAGCACATCAGCACCGTGGTCATCACCCCGCCGGTCGAGAGGGTCTGCAGGATCATGGCCAGCACGGTCATCGACATGCCGATGGCCAGCATGCGCCCCTCGCCGAACCGTTCGGACAGGGGGCCCGTGACGAAGGTCTGGGTCAGGAAGGCGCTGATCCCGACGAAGGCGAAGGCGACGCCGATGTTGCGGGGCTCCCAGCCGAACCTTGCGTTGGCCCACAGGCCGAAGACTGACTCGATGCCGGTAAAGGCGAAGCCGACCAGGAAGGTCAGCAGGATCAGCCGGCCGATCACCGGCTGGCGCAGGACCTCGCCCACCACCGCCCAGCGGCTGGGGCGGTGGGCGTAGTCGGTCTCGCGGACCCGGCTTTCGCGGATGATCAGGATCACCGCCAGGGCGCAGGCGAAGGCCAGACTGGAGGCCATGAACAACGGGATGCGGAAACCCGCCGGCCCCATGCCGGTATGGGCGAAGATACCCCCCAGCGACGGCCCCACGATCAGCCCGACGTTCCAGGCCGCCCCCTGATAGCTGAGCTGGCGCGCTCTCTTCTCCGGCGGGGTGACGTCGGCGATATACCCCTGGATCACCGCCCCGTTGCCGGCCGCCAGCCCGCCCAGCAGGCGGATGCCGAAGGCGATGGCGATGTTCGGTGCAAAGGCCAGGATTCCGTAGCAGAGGCCGTTGGCGATGATGGTGGAGATCAGCACCGGCTTGCGACCGATGCGGTCCGACAGCCGGCCCCAGAAGGGCTCGCCGAAAAAGCTGCCGATCGAATAGGCCGAGAACACCAGAGCCATCTGCCAGGGCGGCGCCCCGAACGACTTGGCATAGAAGGGCAGCAACGGGACGATGATCCCGAAGCCCAGCATGTTGATGAAGATCACAGCGATCAGCGACGCCGCGGCGAACCGGGGCGGCGGTGGCCGTTGCGGCGCGGTGGCGGTCATCCCGCGGTGATAGGCGCGGTGCGGGGAGCGAGCAAGAAATGCCTTGAATGCCGTCGCGGCGCCGTTGGCATGGCTCTTCTCAACGAACAGGGAACCGCCTCATGAAAGTCGCCGCCGTCAAAAGCCCGGGTGGGCTGGACAAGATCGTCATCGAGGAGCGCGAGAAGCCGGTTGCCGGCCCCGGCCAGATCCTGGTCCGCGTCCGCGCCAGCTCGCTGAACTTCCACGACTTCGCGGTGGTCGCCGGCATGATCCGCACCCCCGATGGCCGCATCCCGATGTCGGATGGCGCGGGCACGGTCGAAGCGGTGGGCGAGGGCGTCACCCGCTTCAAGGTCGGCGACGAGGTGCTCTCGACCTTCTTCCCCAACTGGGACGGCGGCGGGCCCAAGCTGCCCCGCCTGCTGGGCGTGCCGGGCGACCAGGCAGACGGTTTCGCGGCGGAATATGTCGCCATGCCGGCCACAGCCTTCACCCGCATCCCCAAGGGCTGGAGCTTCAAGGAGGCGGCGACCCTGCCCTGCGCGGCGCTCACCGCCTGGCGGGCCCTGATTGTCGAGGCCCAGATCAAGCCGGGCGACATCGTCCTGACCCAGGGCACCGGCGGCGTCTCGATCTTCGCCCTGCAGATCGCCAAGGCGGCCGGCTGCACGGTGGTCTCGACCAGCTCCTCGCCTGAGAAGCTGGCCAAGCTGAAGGCCCTCGGGGCCGACCACCTGATCAACTACAAGGAAGAGGAAAAATGGGGTGAGGCCGCCTTCGCTCTCACCGGCGGCCGGGGCGTCGACGCCGTGGTCGAGATCGGCGGGGCCGGCACCATGGCCCAGTCCATCGCCGCCTGCGCCATCGGCGGCCATATCTCGCTGATCGGCATCCTGGCGGGCATCTCGGGCGAAGTGCCGACGGCGTTGGCCTTCTCCAAGAACATCTGCATCCAGGGCATCACCGTCGGCTCGCGCCAGGAGCAGGAGGAGATGGTCGCCGCCATGGAGGCCAATGGCATCAAGCCGGTGATCGACTCCACCTTCCCGCTGGAAGGCATCAGCGCCGCCTTCGCCCACCAGATGAGCCAGAAACACTTCGGGAAGATCTGTCTGGAATTCTAAGCAGGCTCGAGTCAGGGTCGCCTCATGGAAAAGGGGCGACTCGAGGCTTTCAGCGACGGCGTGCTGGCCGTGATCATCACCATCATGGTGCTGGAGCTGCGCCCACCGGAAGGCGCGCATCTGACGGACCTCATGCCGCTGCTGCCCAAGTTCCTCAGCTATGTGCTGAGCTTCGTCTATGTCGGCATCTACTGGAACAACCACCACCACCTGCTCAAGGCGGCCCGGACCATCACCGGGCCGATCCTCTGGGCCAACCTGCTGCTGCTGTTCTGGCTGTCGCTGACGCCATTCACCGCCGCCTGGATGGGTGAGAACCACATGGCCACCGCGCCGGTCGCGCTGTACGGCGGCGTCCTGATGGCAGCGGCGCTCAGCTACACCCTGCTGGTCCGCATGCTGATCGCCCATGAGGGGCCGGATTCGCTGCTGGCCCAGGCAGTGGGCGCCGACATCAAGGGTTGGATTTCGCTGGCGGTCTACGCCGCCGGCGTGGCGCTGTCCTTCGTCCAGCCGTTGATCGGCTTTGGGCTCTATATTCTGGTGGCGGGCATCTGGTTCATCCCGGATCGCCGTATCGAGAAGCGGCTGTGAGGGCCGCCCTTGGCCTGGCGGTCCTGCTGCTGGCGGCGCTGCCCGCCGGCGCCCAGCAGCGCGAGGCCACCCCGCCGCCCACCAGCGAGGCCAAGCCTGTCGGTTACCTGCCCGCCGACGCGGTCGACTTCCGCCTGGTCCTGCCGCCGCCGCCGGCCCAGGGCTCGCTGCGCGACCGCCAGGACATGGCCGAGGTTCTCAGCCTGCAAACCGCCGCCGACGATACGCGCTGGCAGGCCGCCAACCAGGATGACGCCTTTGTCTATCCGCGCTTCGACGCGGCGTTCGGCTCGCCCATCGACCGGATCCACGCGCCCCGGCTGGTGGCGCTGCTCAACCGCGCCATCCGCGACGTCGCCGCCCCGACCTTTGCCGCCAAGGGTGTGTTTCTGAGAGTCCGGCCATACCAGCGCGTTCAGCTATCCCGTGTCTGCGGCGAGAACCCAGCCCCGGCCCCGGAAGCCAATCCCAAGGAACGCAGCAGCTACCCGTCCGGCCACGCCGCCTATGGCTGGACGACGGCCCTGATCCTGGCCCGTGTCGCTCCCGATCGGTCACAGCAGGTGCTGGCCCGCGCGGCCGACTACGCACTGAGCCGAGAAGTCTGCGGCGTCCATTTCCCCAGCGATGTCGAGGCCGGCCGGATCATGGCCGTGGCCGTGGTGGATCGCCTGATGCGGGACCCAGCCTTCCTGGCCGACCTGACGGCGGCGAAGGCCGAGCACGGTTCAAACGCTTGATCGAATGGCGGTTCGGCGCCTAGCCTCGTCTTCCAGGTTCAGGGTGAGGAGGACGCCATGGCCATTTTCCCGAAGATTCAGAGCCCTTGCCCGTACAAGGCCAACCTCGCCGCCATGATGGACGGCGACATGTGCCGCATGTGCAAACGCCAGGTCCACGACATCACCGATTGGACGGACACCCAGCGGGTCTCGTTCCTGGCCGGCTGTTCGGAAGAGGTCTGCGTCTCCTACACCCTGCCGGTGAAGGTCGCCGCCGCGGCGGCCATGGCGATCGCCACCCTCGCGGCCCCGATGGCGGCCGCGGCCCAGGACTGCCCGGACACCGAGGTCTATGTCATCGTCGGCGGCATCCACGATCCGGCCAACACCGAGATGGTCGAGACCGCGGCTGACAAGGCCATGCCGCAGCTGCCGGTCGTCTATGAAGACGCCGCGCCGACAGTCCAGGCGGCCACCACCGCCGACAAGCCGGCTCAGCCGGCCGACAGCGGCAAGAAGAGCTGAGCATGGCGCTGTTCCCGAAGATCCAGAGCCCCTGTCCCTACAAGGCCAACCTCGCGGCGGTCATGGACGGTGATCAGTGCCGGATGTGCAAGCGCCAGGTCCATGACATCACCGACTGGACCGACGCCCAGCGCGTCGACTTCCTGGCCAGTTGCAAGGACGAGGTCTGCGTTTCCTATCGCCTGCCCCGGGTCGCCGCGGCGGCGGCCGTGGCGCTGACCGCCCTGGCCGCGCCCCTGGCCGCGGCGGCTCAGGACTGCCCCGACACCTACATCGACAGCACCGAGGTCGGCGGCATCCGCGACCTGGGCAAGGTCGAGATGGTCGAGAGCGCCCAGGACAAGGCCATGGCCGAGCTGCCGGTGGTCTATGAGGACGCGCCGCCCGCCCAGGTTCAGACGGCTGACAAGCCCGCGCCGCAGCCTGCCAAGTCCTAGGGTCTGCGCCTGACCTCGGTCAGGTCCTGCCAGACCAGCAGGCTGGCCAGTTGGCCTGAAGCCCCCAGCGAGCGGGCGTCGCCATCACCGACGGTGAGGGCGATATGGCTGGCGTCGAAGGTCAGCAGAGCGGCGTCGAAGCTGGCCCAATGGCCGTCGACATAGGCCAGCACCCAGCTGTGCGGCAGGAAGGCGTTGCTGACGCCATGATAGCGCTCGCGGCTGTAGACCAAGCCGTTTGCCACCTTGGCCGGGATGCCGGCCGCCCGCGCCGCCGCTGCCAGGATCACCGCCGCCTCGGTGCAGTCGCCGGCATGGCGGTTCAGCGCATCGACCGCTGAGAAATGGCCGGTGAAATCGATCCGCCCCAGACGCGGCACGACCGCATCGACCAGAAGCTGCATGCGGCGGGTGTCGGAAACCTTCAGTCTGGCGATGTTGGCGGCGATGGCCTTGACCTTGGGATGGGTGCTCTGCAGCCAGGCCGTGGGTTTGAGCGCATCGGCCAGATAGGCCGGATCGGTGGGCAGGCCGGGGCCGCAGGCTTCGCAGATATCGACGACGGCGACGCCATCCGCCAGGCTGACCTTCTGCTCGCCGGTCTGGGGCAGGGCGAATTCCAGGCCGTCCAGGAAGGCGAAGCGATAGCGGATATGGCCCTGCAGGGCTCCCGGCGGAATGCGGAACAGCGACTTGGTCATGGTCTTGGGCAGGACGCTGTAGGGTGGGTAGGGGGCCAGGGCGGTCTGACGGTCGGTGATCCTGATGGTGATGCTGGTCCCGAACCGCGGTTGGGTGATGGCGACGATGTCGCGCCGGGCGTCCAGCAGCAGCCGGGACACCCCCTGCAGCGAGCCGCCGTCATAGCGGGTGCGCAGAACCGCCAGGTTGCCATCCGGGCCTGGCGCGACGCCGGCGGCCGGTCGGATGACGACATGCTCAACGGCCATGTAGTCGAGATTGAAGTTGTCGAATTCCAGACTGGGGTTCGCCACCGGATCCCAGGCCGCCAACAGGCCCTCGCCGGCGTCGAACCTCACCCCGGCGGGCAGGTGAACCACCGTTTCGTCGCGGCCGGACGCGGTGCGGCGGACGATCAGGGCGCGATCGCCCTGCAGGGTCGCCTCGATCCGCGTCCATTCCTTGCCGACAGTGGCGTAGAGCGACAGCGCCACCGTGCGGCCCGCCGCGTCCTCGCGCCGGGTGTTGGTCTGCACGATCTTGGTGACCGGCGCGCCCTGCTCGCGGACGGTCAATTCCTGCTCGTCGACGATCTGGCGGCCATCCGGTCGGAGGGTGATGGTCTCGATGATGCGGCCGACCTTCTGCCCCTCCTCGGCATAGAGGGTGAACCAGGCGGTGGTCGCCACCGGCTCGGCGCCCCTGGACGGACCGCCGGCCAGGACAAGGGCCAGCGCCAGGCCCAGCCAGAGGCGTTTCACTGCGCCGCGGCCTTGCGCGCCGCCGCCCCCGCCCGGATGGCCTGGATCTGCCCGCGTTCCTCGATCTCCAGGGCCGCCTCGAAGCCGGGGGTTTCCAGGGTCGCGTCGAAGGTGCGCTTGGAGATGCGCAGCGCATCGGGGGCGGCCTTGAGCATGTCCTCGGCCAGGCCCGCGCCGTAGGCGGCCAGTTCGGCGTCGGGGACGACGGCGGCGACCAGGCCGGTGCGCAGCGCCTCGGCGGCGTTCATCGGCCGGCCGGTCAACAGCATCTCGCGGGCCTTGGAGACGCCCATGGTCCGCTGCAGCCGCCAGCTGACCCCCAGCTCGCTCCCCGACAGTCCGATCTTGATGAAGGCCGGATGGATGACGGCGCTCTCGGCCGTGACGATGATGTCGGCCGCCAGGGCGATGGCCAGGCCGCCGCCGGCCACCGGGCCGTGCAGCAGGGCGACGATCGGCTGGGGGTAGGCCCGCATGGCTTTCAGGAGGTCGCGCAGCGACCAGTCGCCGTTGGGCCCATCGCGCAGGGCGTCCGGCTGGCCGCCGGCCTTGAGGTCAGCCCCCGAGCAGAAGCCCCGGCCCTCGCCGCTGAGGATGACGATGCGGCATTCGGTGTTGCGCCGCTGACCCTCGAAATAGGCCAACAGGGCGTCGGTCAGCGGCTGGTTGAGGGCGTTGATGCGGTCGGGCCGGTTGAGGATCACCCGATCGACGGCGCCGTCGTGCTCGATCTTGAGAATGTCGTCAGCCATCGAATCCCGTCCCTCTGTCAGGCCGGTAGAGTTTCACCCGGCGCCTGGTAGTTCAACGGTCTGCCGTAAAGCTTCGAAGAGGCCGATACCGGCGCTGACCGACAGGTTCAGGGAGCGGGCGTCGGGGCGAAGTGGAATGACCACCCGCGCGTCGGCGGCGGCGTGAACATCATCGGGGACGCCGGCGGTTTCGCGGCCGAACAGCAGGATGTCGTCGGGCTGAAAGCTGAAGCGATCCAGCCGCTCGGCCCCCTTGGTCGTGAACAGCACCAACCGGCCAGCCGGGCGGTCGCGCAGGAAGCCCTCCCAACTCGTATGGCGGACCATGTGGCTGAGCGGGCCGTAGTCCAGGGCCGCGCGCTTCAGGCTGGCGTCATCGAAGCGGAAGCCGACCGGCTCGATGACATGCAGGGGCACACCGAAGCAGGCGGTCAGGCGGATGCAGGCGCCGACATTCGGCGGGATGTCCGGCTGGTACAGGGCAAGATGCATGGCGGCCCTATAGCCAGGGCTTTTGCCCTTGTCGCTATTCTAGCGCGCGCCGGCCGTAGTTGCTGCGAGCGCGGCAGGCCCGCCGATGCCGAAGACATCCCGAATCGAGCGCACCTCGGGCAGGATGTAGACGACGCCAAAGGTCCCCGTGAAGGCGGGACCGACCACCTTGTCAAAGAAGGCGGCTGGCACATTTATGCAGCCGTAAGAGATGCGGTTGTCCAGGGGCGAAGCCGTCGCCAGCCGCTGCTCTCTCCGCTCGGCGCGGTTGGAGGTCACGACCCTGTGCAGGGAAATGCCTGCGTCGTAGTCGATCCACACGACGTCCTGGGGCCCCAGGTCATTGCCAAGCGCAGCCACAAACCGGCCGGCCGGCGTGGTGCGTTCGACTGGGCCTATGCTGGCCAGGCTGCGTTGCCCGATGCCCGGAACCGACTCGTCTCCCTTGGCCAGGCCGAGCAGGACGGCTGAGGCGCCTATCAGGCGGCCGTCGGCCCGGAAGACGAACATCCGGGCCTCGACCTTGTCGATCACGACGAACGGCAGTCCGCCATTGTCGCTCGTGGCGATGATCCAGTCGGCCACCCCCCTGGCGTCGGCAGACGCTGCCTCTGCGCCGAACTGGGCCGGGGCGGCTAGCGCGGCGTTTCCCACCCCAAGGGCGATGGCGAAGAGCAGGGCGGCCAGTCGCGGCGGGGATGGCGGCACGCTAGTTTCGATCCTGTTTTCGGGGGTAGGCCGGCGCGACAAAGGGAACGGGCGTGGGGGTGTGAACGACCGGGGCGGTAGCGGGAGCCGGCAGCGTGGCCTGGTCGGCAACCTGCGCCGGCGCCGCGGCCTCGACGGGTAGGACAGGCATGGTGAGGCCACCCGCCATAATCACCAGCGCCAGATCGAAGGCTGGGCCGGTGGCGGACGGACCTAAGCCGCCGGCCAGCGGCATGGGCGGCAGGACGGGCGGTGGCGACACGGGCGGCGGCGACACGGGCGGTGGGGGTGGGGGAGGAGACGGAGGGGGCGGAGAAGGCGGCGGGGGTGACGGCGGTGGCGGCAGTGGTGGAGGCGGCGGCGGCGGTGAGGCGGCGGTGATCGCGCCCAGGGTCCTGGACCCTGTCACGCAGCAGGAGGTGGGCAGGGCGTAGCGGGCGGCGTCCGAGCCGGAAAGACTGAAGCCGCTGAAGGTGATCCCGATCGCCGATCCGACATCGGCGCTGTCGAACACGGCCGTAGCGCCCGGTCCGGCGACCAGGATGACACCCGTTGGGGCCCCCTTCAGCCCAACCAAGGTGGCGGTGGTCGAGCCGTCGAACGGCTTGGTGGCGTTCGGATAGACCAGCATGTGCTGGGTCAGGGTGGCGCCCCCGCTAAGCACGAAATGGATCGAATAGTCGGTCGGCGCCGCGTACGAGATGGGATTGTAGTCGATGACCACCTTGGCGGTGGGTCCCGTCACCGTCGTGGGCGGGCTGAGGGCGCCATAGGTCAGCGTGCCGCCGGCGACGCCGGGGCCCCGACCGCTATTGCCGGCGATCAGCACCAGGCCGGGCGTCAGTCCCAGGCTCTGGGAGGGTATGGTGCTGCCGCGGGTCACGGTGATGGCCGCGTCGACATTGATGTCCTCACCTACACAGATGGTGATGTTGCCGTCGGTGGTGGTCATGGCGCCCAGGGCGCTGAGATTGGCGTCGCGCCCGGCGCCCAGCAGCACACTGCCGTGGGTGGTGGTGATGGCGGCCCTGACGTTCACGTCACGGCCGCAGCAGGCGACCAGGTTGCCGTTGGTGGCGGTAATCGCGGCGTTGATATTTATGTCGCGGAACGCGGTCAGGGTCAGGGTGGTCGTGCTGGGCGAGGCGGTCCAGGACACCGCTTCATTGACGTTGATGTCGCCGTTGCCGACGGTCGTGGTGTGCAGGCTGGTGACGGGCGGCGTTCCGGGGACCGTGGCGTCAGGACCCGGCGTCGTACTGATCGTCACGCTATTGGTCACCAGCAGCGCCGAGAGGGTTGGGCCCGAGATGTTGCCGCCGGCCCCGATGGTGAAGTCCAGGGGATCGATCAGCCAGGTCCCGGTGACCCCGCGCGGAGCGGCGGTGGTGATCTGGGCGTTGGCGGCGACGTTGACCGTGGCCGCGGAGGTCTCGATGGAGCCGCCGTTGCCGCCGTTCGGGGCGCTGGCGTCCAGTCTGCCGGCGACATTGACCACGCCGCTGTCGGCGTCGCCCATCAGACTGATGACGCCCTGGCGGTTAACCAGCGTCTGGGCCTGGATCACGCCGGTATTGTTGACGGCCGAGCCCAGCAGGGCGTTGGCTGAGCGGGCGGTCAGCAAGACCCGCCCGCCATCGGCCTGGATCAGGCCGCCATTCTGGGCCAGGGCGCTGACCGCGCCCGCATCGACCTGCACATTCAGCAGTCCGTCGCCGGCGACGTCCAAGGTAATGATGTCTCCCGCGGCCAGCGACACAGCGCCCATACGGGCCGATATGACCCCCTGATTGCTGACCGAGCCGCCCAGCAGGGCGACCGAGCCGCCGTCGGCCTGGATGGTCCCCTGATTGACCACCGATCCGGTTCCGGCTCCGGCGAACCGGTAGCGCCCGGCCATGAAGTCGGCGTCGTCGATTTGCAGCGTCGAGGCGACCAAGGCTCCCACCGAGATCTGCGAACCGGCTCCGAACAGCACCCCGTTCGGATTGACCAGAAAGACCTGTCCGTTGGCCGACAGCTGCCCAAGGATCACGGACGGGTCTGACCCCAGCACCCGGTTGAGCACCACCGAGCGGGCATTGGGCTGGACGAACTGGACCGACTCGCCACGGGCGATGCTGAAGCTCTGCCAGTTAATCACGGCGCCCTGGCTCGACTGGGTGATCACAAGGCTCCCGGGCGTGGCCCCGATGGTCGCGGCGCCGGCGGCCACCGTTCCCTCCGTCGGCAAGGCTTGCGCGACCGAGGCGAGTGAAAGGGCCAGTAGGCCGGCCAGGGCGGAGCTGGCGACGAGCCAAGCGCGTCTGCCCGCCGCCGGAGCGGCGGTTGAAGGCGAAAAGCTGTTCATACAGGCTATTCCTGTGCCTAAGGCGCGGCGGTGCGTACTGACGCCGCCATCAGAAGAATTTCGAAATCTGGACCCAGACCCGGCCCGACCGGTCGGGTGCAGAAACGGCGGGCTCGTCTCCCAGCTTGACGGCGTAGGAGATCTTGACGGAAAGCCCCTGGTCGTCATTCCAGGCCAGACCGACCCCGGCCGCGCTCAGCGATCGACGGTTGGGTCCGGCGACCCAGGGCTTCTTGGAGAGTGTGACCTCGCCCTGGTCGACAAACATGAACGCCTGCGTGTGGCCACCCACACCCCGCAGTCCTGCAAGCCTCAGGCGACCTTCAAGGCTGGCGAGATAGCCCTCGTCGCCATAGGCCTCGCCCTCGGGGTAGGCGCGCACGCCATAAGCCCCGCCCAACTCCATCTTCTCGGAAGAATCCAGGTTCTTGGAGGCCAGTTGGCCACGCAGGCTGCCGTAGAGCGACCAAGGGCCTGATAGCGACTGTAGCCGAGCGATCTCGAAATTGAGCCTGGCATAGCTGCCCTGGGTGCGGGCTGTGACCGCGTCGATGGCTCGCACCACCGGGGTCCGGATATTCAGATCGCCAAACCCGAGGTCGGCCGAAGCCGTGGTCCAGCCGCCGCCGCCGAAACGGTCGCGGCGATCCGCCAACAACCCGACGGTGAAGACATTGGCTCTGCGCTGGCTGATCGAATTGGTCGCGCCGATGCGGTCGGTGAAATCCCGCGCGTCCAGGCTACCGATGATCCGGACGTTGACGTCCCGCGAGCGCACGAGGGGGTAGCTGGCGAAGAGGCTGGCGACGTCGGCGGTTCCCTTTGCGTCCAGGGCGGAAAACTCCCGTCCCAGATGATAGGTGAGGCGGGCGTAGCTGGCGCCGAGCGTCGCGTCGCCAAGCCGAAACTGATAGTCGGCCCGCGCATAGCTCAGGCCCGAGCCGGCCGTCAGCAGCCGCAAGCTTGCGACGTCGCCGATCCCCAGCGGCTCATTGAAGTAAACCGTGCCGCCTCCCCGGTACTGGCCGGTATAGCGGTCGCCGCCATTGTCGGCCTCAAGGCTGCCGGTCACCCGGCGTCCCGGCGCCAGGTCAACCCGAAGGTCGGACGTCCCTACGGCCTGGCCGGGCGACAGGGTGGCGCTGGCCCTCATGCCGGGAAGGTCGGAGAGCAGCAGTAGCCGGCGCTGGAGCGGCCCAGACGCGACCAGATCGCCCGGCGCCAGACCGCCAAGGTCGCCACGAACGATGCCCGGCGGCGTTCCGGGCGCGGCGTTCAAGCTGACCTGCCCGTAGCGCCCTTCAACCACGGCGATGGTCACGGCCCCGTCCTGAATGTCCTGCGCTGGCAGGTAGGCCTGGGCGACGAAATAGCCCTGGCGGTTGTAGAAATCAGTGATTCGAGCCGCCATGGCCCGCAAGCCGGCCAGGTCCAGCTCCGTGCCGGGCTGGAACCGCGCCACCGCGATGAGCTCCGCTTCGCTGAACCGCGTCTGGCCCGTGACGTGCAGTGACCGCACCAGGATGCGCAGTCCTGGCGCCGTGGCCTCGGGGCCTGGCTTTGCAGGCGCCATTCGTATGTCGGGAAGGCTTTGGGGGGGCTGTGGAGTGGGGGGGATCTGCTGAAGCTGGCCGACTGGGCCGGTCCCAGGGGTTTGCGCGCGCGCGCTGGCGCCGACCGCCAGCATGGCGGCTGTCAGCAGGACCAGCCTATTCATAGATACCCCTGAAAAACACCGGCGGCGCTGCGCAGGGATACTGGCAAAGCTTCGGATGCAATGCGAAACGCGCAACAAAACCAAAAGTTCCAACAAGGAAAATGAATATATACTGGAATATTATTGTCCGTAACACTTAATGTTTCCAACGCAAATAAACTATATCAGGGAAAATTACCGTATATTTCTGCGTGAAATCGTAGTCGGTAAAGTTGGATGAGCTTGCGCCTGTTTAGCCGCGCCCTGCCCTTGCGTTGAAAACGTGACAACGGCAAAGGTGATGCGAACTTTTGGGCCCCACCGCATGATCCGTTCCCGCTTGATCCTGGTTGGCATGGCCGCCGCCTTCATGGTGGCCGGAGCGGGGGCTGCCGCGCCGAAACCAAACGACTGGGCGCGCCTCAATGGCGACTACATCATCTTCACTCATGACCAGGATCCCATCCGGGCCGGAGCGCGGGGTGACCTGGCGGCGCTGAACCGCTGGCCGGACAATTCTCCCACCGAACTGGCCAGCCAGGCCAAAGTGCTCAAGGCGTTCAAGACACGGCTGAACGCCATCCCGGCCGCTGGCCTGAGCGAGACCGACGCCCTTAGCCGGGCGATGATGGCCCGCCAGATCGATATCTCGCTGGAGAGTATCGCGCTGGACGAGGCGCGCATCGCCTTCCGCAATGGCGAGGGCTTCTACACCACACCCGACGGGGTCGCGCAGGCCACGACCCTGAGCAACGAGGCGGAGGCCCAGGCCTGGCTGACCCGCATGGCCGGGATCGCCGACTACTTCGCCCGCGAGACCGCCAATCTGCAGCGCGGCATCGACACCGGCTTCACCCAGCCGACCCTGGTCACCCAGCGCGCCATCGATGTCGTCGAGGCGGCCGCCGCCCTGCCGGCCGATCAGAGCCCGCTGCTGATCCCGCTGGGGACGCTGCCGGACAGCATTCCGGCTGACCACAGGGCCGCCTTCCGGGTGCAGGCGCTGAGCACGATCGAGGCCTCAGTCAAGCCGGCCCAGCGCAGGCTGGCGGCCTTCCTGCGCGAGCGCTACCTGCCGGCCAGCCGCAAGGCGCTCGGCGCCTCGAGCCTGCCGAACGGGGCCGCCTACTACGCCTTCGTGGTCCGCCGCGAGACCACCACCGACCTCACGCCGCAACAGATTCACGAGATCGGCCTCAAGGAAGTCGCCCGCATCCGGGGCCGCATGCAGGCGGTGATGGACGAGGTCGGCTTCAAGGGCGATGTGCGGGCCTTCTCCGACAGCCTGCGGGCCGACCCGGCCAACTTCGCCACCAGCCCCCAGGTCTACGCCGAGAAGCTGGGCGAACTGGCCAAGCGGGTCGACTATCTCCTACCCCGCTACATCGGCATCCTGCCGCGCCTGACCTATGGCGTGCGGGCCAAGCCGGCGGCGCTGGAAAGCACCTCCGACGGCTATCTGGTCGGCAGTCCCGAGACCGGCCAGGCCGGCCAGGTGGTCTACAGCGCCTCGGCCTCGACCCGCGAGCCGCTCTACAACATGCCCGCCTGGTTCCTGCACGAGGGCGTGCCGGGCCACCACCTGCAGATCGCCCTGGCCCAGGAGAACCTGGGCCTGCCGGAATACCGCCGCAACGACGACATTACCGCCTATGTCGAGGGCTGGGCCCTCTATGCCGAACGGCTGGGCGAGGACATGGGCGTCTACCGCACGCCGCAGGAGCGGTTCGGGCGGCTCTCCATGGAGATGTGGCGGGCCTGCCGGCTGGTGATGGACACCGGCCTCCACGCCATGGGCTGGAGCCGCGAGCAGGCCGCCGCCTGCCTGAAGGACAATACGGCGATGACCGACGAGGCCATCTACGGCGAGACCGACCGCTACATCGGCTGGCCGGCCCAGGCTCTGGGCTACAAGCTCGGCGAGCTGCGCATCGAGGCCATGCGGACCAAGGCCGAGACGGCGCTGGGCGCGGGCTTCGATATCCGCGCCTTCCACGACGTCGTGCTGGGGGCTGGGGCATTGCCGATGGACCTGCTGGAAAAGCGGGTCGATGCCTGGATCAAGGCAAAGTCGGCCGGCCGTTAACCAAGCGCTTGTCGGTCGGCTTGGCGACGGATAGCGTTGTTATCGACGTCGCGACTCCGCTCCGGCGCTCCAATCAACCTAGCCCCGGGGGGAACCCATGAAACTGAAACTGCTCGCCGCTGTTGCCGGCCTAATGCTCATCGCCTCGCCGGCCCTGGCCAGCTCGACCACCGTCGAATTCGCCGACAAGGCCAGCGGCAACAAGATCGTCGTCACGTTCGGCAGCGACGGCATGGCCACCGGCGCCGACGGCAGCCCGCCCGTCGCCTACACCCTGGACAACGACTCCAAGAAGCTGTGCTCGACCTACCAGGACCAGCCGGTCTGCCTGACCTTCAAGGAACTGGGCAACACGGTTGGCTTCAAGACGCCCTACACTGACGACAAGGGCAATTCGGGCGTCGCCACGATCACGGCGATGGAGCCCTAACCGCTCCTTAAAGACCTTGTGGCTAGGGTCAGGCGACCTCCGACAAGCAGAAGGCTTGGGGCGCATGAACATCTCCTCGGCTTCCGCCTCGGCGGTCAGCCTGACCTATGCCCAGACTATGCAGCTGCGCGCGGCCGCCAAGCAGGCCGCCGATACGCGCAAGGCCGAGATCGAGACGGACAAGTCCAAGGCGATGTCCAGCCCGGTCTTCAAGGGCGCCGAAGCCAAGAAGCAGCAGGCCAAGGCCAAGATCCAGCAGATCATGGACTGGCTGAAGATCGCCCGGAAGCTCTACGCCATGGACCCCAAGGGCATGGCCAAGGCGCTGGCCCAGGTCTTCAAAGACCTGAAGGCCGCCGTGAAATCCTACAAGGACGCCGGCGGTGACGAGATGAGCGCCAGCGGCGAGGCGGCCGGCGCGGCGATCGGTGGGGCCGCGTCCGCACCGCCGGAGAAGTCCGAAGACAAGGGCGACGCCAAACCCGCCGAGGGCGAGGCCGCACCGGAGGATGCCGACGCCAAGGCCGCGCCGGCGGAGGAGGCGCCGACCCAGCCCGCCGAAGCGGCCGGTGGCGGCGCTGGGCTCTACCAGGCGGTGGTCGGCGAAATCCGCAAGGCCGTCGGCGAAGACGGCCTGGATTTCGTCAAGACCGTCCGGGCGACGGTGAACGAGATCGTCAAGCTGCTCGACGCCTCTCGCGGCCAGGCCGCGATTCGCAAGCGCGACAAGGAGACCGACAAGTCCTTTGAGGACGCCGACAAGGCGCTGAAGGATCTGCGCGAGGAGGTCGATACTATGGAACAGGACATCCGGCGTGACGCGCCGACGGCGGGGATGAAGCTGTCGGTCGCGGCCTGACCTACCCGGCGCCGGCCCCGGCCAACTTCTCCCCGGGTCATCCCGTTGGCGGTGTCAGGCCGGATCGTCGAAGCCGACGAACACGGCCGCTTCATCGACGGACTTGCGCTCCGACACCACCGCGTTGGCGGGAAAGTCGTCGTCCGGCCAGCCCAGTGCGATGCTCTTCATGATGATCTGATCATCGGCGATGCCGGCGTGCTCACGCACCACCGGCGACTGCATGATGCCCTGGCTGTTGATCACCGCGCCAAGGCCGCGGGACCAGGCGGCGTTGACCAGGGCCGTTGATACCGCGCCGCAATCGAAGGGCGTGTCGTCACTGCCGTCGAGCACCTTGTCATAGGTTACGATGATACAGACCGGCGCGTCGAACTGGCGAAAGCCGCGCAGCACCCAGTCCTGGCGCATGGCCTGGTCGTCCCGCGCGATGCCCATGGCCGAGAACAGTTGCTTGGCGACGCCGACCTGCCGCTCGCGGTGCGGCCCGGCAAAGGCCTGGCCCGTGCGGAACTCGCGCGACTGCGGAACGCCCGCCACCATCCGCTCGGTGTTGCCGGCGCGAATCCGGTTCAAGGGTTCGCCGGTGACGATGTAGAAATTCCACGGCTGGGTGTTCATCGACGACGGCGCGCGCATCGCCAGGCCGATGATTTCCTCAATCAGAGCCCTGGGAACCGGATCGGGTTTGTAGCCACGGATGCTCCGGCGACCGAGGACAACGTCGTCAAACTGCATTTGGGAATCCTGAGTCAGCGAGTTCGGTTCAATCGAGGGGTTATGCGGAACTGTCCGGCCGACGGCAACTCGTCCGGTTGCAGCGGCGGAGTCTCGTCGCTCACCTCTGTCAAACCATCCCCTCAAATTGTCAGGTCGGCATCTGTAAGCCCTGTCAGAAAGGTTCATCGTGCAAGGCGGGAGAACGAAGCCATGACCGATGCCTCCACCAACCCCATTGCGTCACCGCAGGCGCCGCCGACTATTCGCCATCCGCGCGCCGCGACGCTGGTCGGGGGCTGCGCCTGCGGGCAGGTGCGGTATCGGGCGAAGGGGCGGGCGGACCGGTGCTATGCCTGCCATTGCACCGAGTGCCAGACCCGGTCGGGCAGCGCCTTCGCCCTGCTGCTGCCGGTGGCGGAGACCCACTTCGCCTGCGAGGGCGACGTCCTGGCGGTGGAGCAGACCGAGGCCGGCGGGGTGGCCGCCCGGCTGTATGCCTGTCCGCGCTGCCTGACGCGCCTCTTTACCCGCAATCCGCTCTGGCCGGGCCTGGTCATCCTCAGGGTCGGAACACTGGAGGAGACGGCCGCGGTGGCCCCGGCCTTCCACATCTGGACCCGCAGCCAGCAGCCCTGGCTGGCGTTGTCCGATGGCCGCCCTGCGTTCGAGACCCAACCCACCGACCCCGCCGAATGGCGGCGGCTGCTGGGGTAAGGGGAGGTCGGCTCAGGCAGTCGCCGCGCTGTCGGGCCGATAGGGCGTAGCTTTGGCCGAGGATCGCGCCGCGAAGGCCATCCGCGCGGCTTCCAGCCGCGGGTGGCTGGGCAGGTCAAACGTCGGGCGAAAGTTCATGTGCTCCAGCAGGCAGAACAGCGAAGCCTGGAACAGGCTGAGGTCCGCCGCCGGCTCCTCGGCGAGAAGCTCGGGCATGCGGTCGTCCAGCCAGGCGAGGATGCCCTCCAGGCCTCGGCGGGTCTTGGCGGCGAACGGATGATCGGGGGGGAGACCGCAGACGCCGACCGCCATCACCAGCTGCACCTGGGCCTGCATGGCCTGGCCGAGCAGCTCCCAGCCGTTGCGCAGGGTTGCCGGCAGGGCTTCGGGCCAGACGACGGCGAGGCCGGTCGGCGAGGCCGCGACCACCCGCCGGCAAATTTCCAGGGCGCCGAACACCCGCTCGCCGCCGTCGTGCAGGGTTGGCATTTTCAGGCCCGGATGCCCCCCAAAATCGGCTGGATTCTGTCCACCCAGGTCGGCGATAGGCTCCAGGGGCAGATCGACCACTGCCTCATAGGCCACGATGCGGACCAGACGGGTGTAATGGGAGCCGGTTCGGCCGAACAAGCGCGGCGCAGTCAGGGTCATGGTTTTATGCCGTTCCTGACCTGTGGGACTATCGCGGCGCGGCGGCGGTAAGGGCCGCGTTGTGCCTGGCGACCATCGCGGGAATCCGGATCAGGTCGGCGATCAGCCAGACGGCCAGCGGGACGAACCAGACGAGACCCAGCCCCGATGTAGCGCCCAGAGACGGCGAAAAGCGGGCGACCAGGCCTAGGACGCACAGCGCCAACTGGCTGGCCCAGGCCGCGTAGTGGGTCAGATAGAGGCGGTGCAGGCCAAAACTCCCCGCGAACAGCCAGCACAGATAGGCGGTCAGGACGGTCTTGCGGCGCTTTCTGGGATCGCATTCCCAATCGTAGCTGAGGAACCTGCTAGGGTTCGGCATCCTGGCTTCCTTCCGGCGCGTCGGCGATCAGTCGCGGCCTCGCGGTTGAGCCGCAGTGTCGGTCGCCCGGACCCGAGGCGACAGGCGCGGACTGGACAGGAATCAGGCCGAAGCGGACAGCTGGGCGGCTGCCTGCTCCAGCAGCCAGGTTCGAAAGTTCTGCAGGCGCGGGTCGCGGCGCAGGCGGGGCGGATAGACCAGCCAGTAGCTGCCCCGTGCGCTGACCGCCGGCGCCCGGTCCAGCCGCCGCAGCCGGCCGGCGGCGACGTCGCGCTCGGCGAACAGGTCCCCCGCGAAACATAGGCCGGCCCCGTCCACCGCTGCTTTCAGGGCCGTGGAGGCCGAGTCGACCAGCACCACCGACGAGACGGCCCCGATCGGCGGGCGTTCACTGTGGCGCCAGGCCTCCCATTCTTCCTGCCGTGGGCGCGAGACGAACACGGGCGCACCGGCCGGCAGGTCCTTGGCGGGGCCATAGACGCCCAGCCGTTCGTCGAACAGGTGATCGCTCAAGACGCCCGGCCATTGGCCTTCGCCGATCCGCACCGCCGCATCGATGTTCTCGGTGTCGAACGAAACAACCTTCTGCGAGGCCTCGATCTCCAGGGCGAAGCCGCGCTGGGCGAGCGGATAGCTGGAGAGGCGCGGCAGCAGCCACCAGTGGGCGAAAATCTCCAGCACACTGATCCGTAGTGGGCCGGCCGCGTGACGCGCCTGGTGTTCGTCCAGGGCAGCCGAAATCAGGCCAAAGCCCTCCGACAGCCGGGGGGCTAGGCGCGCGCCTTCCGGGGTGAGGCTCAGCCCCCGGCCGTCGCGCACGAACAGGGCCTCGCCCAGCAGGGTCTCGAGCTGGCGGATATGGTGGCTGACCGCCGAGGCGCTGACATTCAGCTCCAGCCCGGCCAGCTTGACGCTCTGGTGGCGGGCGGCGGCCTCGAAGGCGCGCAGGGTGTTCAGGGGGATGGAGGGGCGAGCCACGCGCCGACAATAGCTGAGCTTTTCTCAACTGTCGCCGTGGGAAACGCGTTCGACGCGCCGGCCGCGCGGCCGCAGGTATGGCGGCGGGCGGGGCGATCCTGCGCCGCCTTGAGAGCAGCACCGCATCCCGTGACCCGCGTCGAAATCCTTGTCCTGGAAGGCGTATCGCCCGCGAGCCTCTCGCTGACCCTGGAGCTGCTGGAGACCGCCAACTGGCTGCAACGTCAGGCCGGGCACAGCGAGGCCTTCGCGATCACGCTCAGCGGACCTGGATCGGATGTCGAGAGGCCGGCCCCAGACCTGCTGGTGGCGCCGGGCCTGCGGGCCGGCGGTGACATTGGCGAGGTTGAGCGGCTGCTGGACGCTGTCTCCGCCCCGGCGCGGCGGCGGCTGGTGGTGGCGGCCGAAGCGGGGGCCCAGGTGGCGAGTTGCGGGGCGGGGGTCTTCCTGTTGGCCTCGACGGGGCTGCTGGACGGGCGGCGGGCGACCACCTGCTCCTGGCTGGCCGGACATTTTCGCCAGCGATTTCCTGCGGTCGACCTGCGCCCCGACAGCAATGTTGTCCTCGACGGGCCGATGGCTACGGCCGCCGCGCCGCTGGCCCAACTCGACCTGATGCTGGCCCTGGTGGCTCGCCACGCCGGAACCGATCTGGCGCGGCGTTGCGCGGGCCGGCTGCTGGCGGCCGAGCGACCCTCGCACGCCGCCTATATGGCCAGCGACTTCCTGGCCGCTTCCGATGAGCGGGTGGCCAGCGCCGAGCGCTGGGCGGTGGACCGACTGGGCGAAAGCTTCAACGTCGATGCGCTAGCCGGGGCGGCGGGTCTGACCGCCCGCACCTTCGCCCGCCGCCTGCACCGCGCCACGGGCCTGTCGCCCGTGCGGTTCGTGCAGCGCCTGCGGGTGCGCCAGGCGGTGGACATGCTCCGGACCACCCGCCTGCCGTTCGACGAGATCGCCCGCAGGGTCGGCTATGCCGAGCCTTCAACCCTGCGCCGCCTGCTGCGCCGGGAAGGGGCGGCGGGCGCGCGGGAAATCCGGGGCGAGCTGGCGGCGCGGGGCGCCTGACGGCTACCCCGCCATAAGCCGCTGCCGGAAGAAGCCCAGGATCTCGTCCCGCGCCGCCAGGGTCGGCTGGCCGGCCTCGTCGATCAGATGGACGGTGACTACGCTGTGCGGGGTGGGGACATGCTTCTCGAAGAAGGGTGGCTTGGGGCCGGGGTTGGCGGCGCTGTCGGGCAGCACCCGGCCCTGGAAGCGCTTGCCCAACGCCTCTTCGTAGGCGGCGAAGCGTTCGGCGCGACAGTAGGCGTCGCCCTCAAAACGATAGGCCAGCACGGTCAGGTCCTCGCGCTCCAGCCGAGCGGCGATGGTCTCCAGCTCGCCCGGTGAAATCTCCAGCCCGCCCGGATTGTCCAGCGGCAGCGAGGGCTGCGAGACCACCGGCGCCAGCACCGCCGGCTCCAGCATCAGGGTCAGGGCGAAATTGCCGGTGAAGCACATGCCGATCGCCCCCACGCCCGGCCCGCCGCATTCGGCATGCGCAAGCCGCGCCAGGGCCCGCAGCCAGTCGGTGACCGGGCTGGAGACCCCGCCGCCCAGGGCGCGGAACTCCAGATTGACGCAGGCGTGGCGGAAGACACCCGCGCCCTCGGCCTCGGTCGGTACGGCGCCGTCACGGCCGAACAGCGAGGGCATGTAGACGGTGAAGCCGGCTTCGCGCACCCAGCGGGCGAAGCGGGCCACGTGCGGGCTGATTCCCGGCATCTCGGTCATGACGATGACCGCCGGCCCGGCGCCGGTAACATGCACGGTCTTGGTGACGCCCAGCAGGCTGATCTGGCGAGGCTCGAAATCGGCCAGGTCGTCGTCTTTGAGCAGGTCGGGGGTCATGCGGGTCTCCTTGTGCTGGCGAGCTTGCGGCGCGGCTGACCAGGCGGGGAGGCGCAGACCGGACAAAGATCAGGGCTGATCCGACAGGCGGGGCAATTGGCGAAGACGCCGCGAAGCCTGTCCGGATCGCCCCTTCTCGGGCATCAACGACATGCATCATAGAGTCCTTGACGATGAAGGAGCCGCCCTGGTGAACACCCTGCCGCATGTGCTGATCATCCATGAGGTCGAGGACTATGCGGCCTGGAAGGCAGTCTTCGACGAGGCTGCGGTCCTGCGCAATGCGGCCGGAGAGCTCAGCTACCAGGTCTTGCGCGACGAGACGGTCGCTAACCGCATCGTCCATTTTTCCCGCTGGCGGTCACTGGCTGCGGCCCGGGCGTTCTTCGAGTCCGAGGCGCTGGTCGAAATCCGCCGGCAGGCCGGGGTCAAGGCGCCGACCTTCCACTATCTGGAACAACTCGAGGCCGGCGATCTCTGAGCGGAAGCGCCGCTACAGCGGCTTGACCATATAGACCGCCGTCCCCAGCACCGGGTCGGTGGTCTCGTCATAAATCCGGTAGCCCAGCTGGCCGTAGAGCCGAATGTTCTCGGCGAACATCTTATTGGTGTAGAGCCGCACCCGCGCCCGGCCCAACGTCCGCGCCAGGGCCTCGGCATGGGCAACCAGGCCGCGGCCGATGCCCTGGCCCTGAACCTCCGGCGCCACGGCGATGTTGACGATCAACAGGCCGTCGCCCTCGTCGACAGTCTCGATCAGGCCGATCAGCGCCTCGTCCCGATAGGCCAGGTCGAAGCGGTGCAGGCGCACCGCCGCTTCGTAGTCGACGGTCATCGGCCGGGGCTCGCGGTCGATCACCGGGACCCATTTGGCGTAGGCCCGGCGGGTCAGCTCGGCGATCTCCTGGGCCTGTCCCGGCTGGGCGGGGCGCAGATCGAGCGTCACAGCTCGACCGCCCGGGTGGCCGTGGCGGGATCGCCGGAGTTAGGGGTGTCGTTGGGGTCGATGAGGATCAGCTTGACCTCGCCCCGTCGCGCCGCCGGCCGGTGCTCGACCCCGCGCGGCACCACCAGCATTTCGCCGGCCCGCACGGTCACCGTCCGGTCGCGGAAGTCCATGTCGAACTCCCCCTCCAGAATGATGAACAGCTCGTCGGTCTCGTCGTGCTTGTGCCAGACCCATTCGCCCAGGGTCTTCACCAGCCGTACCTCGTTGTCGTTGTAGCGGGCGACGATCTTGGGGGCCCAATGGTCGGAAAAGGCGGCCAGCTTCTGGCCGATGTTCACAAGCGTGGGTTCGCGGCTCATCACAGGATCCATCCGGCGCTGTCGAGATGAACGTCACCGGTCAGTTTCATCTGGTAATCGGCCTTGCCGTCGCCGTCGACATCCAGGCTGAGCACCGTCTGGTTGCTGGCGGCGGTAAAGGCCAGGGTCATCTCCCCGCCATGCTTGCTGAAGGCGCCGACCAGATGGAAGGCCTGGTCGCCGGCCAGGGCGCTGTCGGCGTCAATGGCCGAAAGGTCGACCTTGTCGCCCTCGGTCTTGCTGAGGTCGTAGACGAAGTCGATCTCCAGCGCCCGCCCGGCCGGGGTCTTCGACGAATAGACGCTCTCGGGGAGGATGACGAAGGTGTCGGCTCCCGAGCCCCCGGTCATCAGGTCGTTGCCGGTCCCGCCGATGAGGCGGTCATTCCCCGCCCCGCCATCGATCGTGTCGACACCGGCCAGGCCGCTCAGGGTATTGGCGCCGCCGTTGCCGACCAGGCGGTTGGCCAGTTCGTTGCCGGTTCCGTTCAGATTGGCCGATCCCTGCAGCTCGAGCTGCTCGAGGTTTGCGCCCAAGGTCCAGCTCACCGCGGCCCGCACGATGTCGGTTCCTTCGCCGGCCAGCTCGACCGTCGTGTCGCCGGCGTCGTCGACATAGTAGACGTCATTGCCGGTCCCGCCGGTCATGGCGTCGGCGCCGCTCCCGCCGTCCAGGGTGTCGTTGCCGTCGTTGCCGACCAGAGTGTCGACGCCATCGCCGCCCGACAGCAGGTCGGCGCCAAGGCCGCCGGTCAGGCGGTCCGCGCCGGTCCCGCCATAAAGCTTGTCGTTGCCGTCGCCGCCGTCCAGCCGGTCATTGCCGTCGTCGCCGTTCAGAACGTCGTTGCCGGTCCCGCCCAGGATGTCGTCGGCGCCGTCGCCGCCGGAAAGGGTGTCGTTGTCGGCCCCGCCGTCGATGCGGTCATCGCCGCCGCCGCCGCTGAGGGTGTCCTTGCCGCCCAGGCCCGACAGCACGTCTACGCCCGAGCCGCCGACATAGGTCTGGTCGCTGGCGTCGCCCACGAAGCCGCTGCGCTGGCCAAAGATCACATAGCCCGCGCCCGAGGAAGATCCGTGCGGGTCGGCATAGGGGGCGCCGACCAGGATGTCGCTCAGGCCGTCGCCGTTGAAGTCGCCGGCGCTGACGTCGAAGCCGAAGTCGTCGCCGGCGAACTCGCCGTTGATCTTGAAACCGTTGGTCCCGTTGATCGAGCCCAGGTCCAGCACGGCGCCAAAGCCGCCGGTCTTGCCATAAACGACGTAGACCGCGCCGGAATAACGGCCGTTCGGCTCGGCGCGGTAGGCCGAGATCACCAGGTCGTCGATGCCGTCGCCATTGACGTCGCCCGCCGAGGCGACCTGGTGGCCGGCATAGTTGCGGAACAGGCCGTCGATCCGGAAGCCGTTGGTCCCGTTCAGGGCGCCCAGGCCCAGGCTGGGGGCGAAGGCGCCGCTGGTCGCCGTGTTCTTGCCGAACACCACATAGACCGCGCCGCTGTAGTCGCCGTTGGTGTCGACGCCATAGGCGCCGATGGCCAGGTCGGAGAACCCATCGCCGTTGAGGTCGCCGGCCGATGAAACGCTGAGACCGGCCGCGTCCATGGCGTTCACGCCGACGAGCCGGAAGCCGTTGGCGCCATTGAGGCTGCTGAGCTCGAGGCTGGGGGCGAAAGGGCCGGTATGGCCGAACACCACATAGGCGGCCCCGGCGTTGAGCGCGCCGGCGTCGGACCGGAAGGCGCTCACCACCAGGTCGTCGACACCATCGCCGTTCATGTCGCCGATCGCCGCCGCCGACCAGCCTGCATAGTCCGAGGCGGCGACCCCGTTTAGCCGGAAGCCATTGGTTCCGTTGACGGCGCTGAGTTCGAAGTTGGCGGGAAACGCGCCGCCGTGGCCGAACAGCACATAACTGCTTCCCGACAAGGCGCCGTTGGGGGCGGCGCGATAGGCGGAGACGATGACGTCGTCGAAACCATCGCCATTGATGTCGCCGGCGGCCGAGACGGTTCCGCCCGCCACGGTCTGGGTCGATACGCCATTGATCTGGAAGCCGTTGGTCCCGTTCAGCGCCGCCAGCGAGACACTGGAGGCGAAATTACCGCTGACGGCGGTGTTGCGGCCGAACAGCACCCAGGCCGCGCCGGACTCCGAGCCGTTGGGACTGGCGAACGGGGCCCCGATGATCAGGTCGTCAATCCCGTCGCCGTTCAGATCGCCGGCCGCGGCGACCGAGCAGCCGGTCGACCCGCCGCTGGTGAAGGTCCCCGGCTCGCCGTCGATGCGAAAGCCGTTGGTGCCGTTCAGGCTCGACAGCTCAAGCGTCGCCGGAAATCCCGAGGCCCGGCCGAACACCACGAAGGCCCCGCCCGTGCTGGTCCCGCCATGCTCCATCCCCGCCGCTGAGACGATGAAATCCTCGATGCCGTCGCCATTGATGTCGCCGGCCGCCGCGACGATTTTGGCGACATAGTCGTCGGTGGCCTCGCCATTGAGCTGGAAGCCGTTGGTTCCGTCCAGGGCGGAGACTTCGATGACGGCGGCGAGGGGCATGAAGCGACTCCGGCTCTGATCCAGGCCGCCAATTCACCCGCCGCCGCGTCTCGCAGCTAGGTTCGGACGTGACAGGTTTCAGGGCGGATTCGCCAGCCAGGGTCGCGGCCGCCGCCGCTCCGGCAGCCGCCCACGCGCGCGCTCCGTTCTATCGTCTCACGACGAATGTCCGGCAGCGAAGCGCGAGCTCTGACCCGCCGCCCGACTCCATTCGGCGACCTGCTCAGCGAGCAGATCGAAAACGATCCGGATGCGGCGACTGGTGTTGACCTCTCGGTGCGCCACAAGCCAGACCGGGAACGCCAGCAGGTCCGCGCCCGGCAGGACGCGGGTTACCCTGGGCTCGGCGTCACCGACGAAACCGTCCAGTATCCCGATGCCAAGGCCCTGCTTCACCATTTCCCACATGACCAGGTAGTTCTCGGTCACGATGGGGAAATTGGCTTCGGTGAGCGGGAAGCCCCGGGCGTTCAGTTCCTTCAGAAACCGGGGCGATCCGTCGATACTGATGAAATCGGCCTTGCGGAGATCGTAGGGCAATTGGGGATTGCCGAGGCTCTGCAGGTACTCAGGCGTCGCATAGAGCCTTGCCGGCGCCTCGCAGACCTTCCGGGCCACGAGGTCCGGCTCGGAAGGGCGGAAGTTGCGGATCGCGATGTCGGCTTCGCGGCGCAGCAGGTTGCTGGGCTGGTTTGAGACAACAACCTCGACTGTGATCCCCGGGTTGGACCGCCTCAGCCTTGCGAGAATGGGCGGCAGGACAAAGGCGGCGTAGACGTCGCTTGCGGCGATGACGACCTTGCCTTCGACGGACTGCGACTGCCCCGCCGCGGCCAGGGACAGCCGGTTGGCGGCCTCGCCCATCGCCCGGACATGATCGAGCAGTTCCAGGCCGCTGGCGGTCAGGGTGAGCCCGCGGCCGACGCGCTCAAACAGGATGACGCCAAGCTCCGCCTCCAGGGCGTCGACCTGCCGGCCAAGGGTCGGCTGGGCCATGCCCAGCGCCCGGGCGGCGGCCGAGAGTGAGCCCTCTTCCGCTGTGAGCAGAAAGGCCCTCGCCCGGTTCCAGTCGAATTGGATCGCGCGCCAGTCCATGCAAATATGCATATATCAACGACGGGTTTGGTCAATGTTCCTGCATACGTCCGAGCCGTAGAAGGTCCCCCGGAAAAACGCACAGGGACAGCTTCAAATGAAAGCCGCCATCTACAGGAAATACGGTCCGCCGCAGGTCATCGAGACAGCCGAGACGCCTCGGCCCACGCCCGGGCCGCACGATATTCTGGTCAAGGTCCAGGCGTCGACGGTCAGCTCCGGGGACCGAAGAGCCCGCAGCCTGAACATGCCGGCGGGCTTTGGGCTGATGGGCCGGCCGGTTTTTGGCATGGTCGCGCCCCGGCAGCCCATCCTCGGCGCCGAACTGTCTGGCGTGGTCGTGGCGATCGGCGCGGCCGTCACCCGGTTCAGGGTCAACGATCAGGTGTTCGCCTTTACCGGCGCAAAGTTCGGCTGCCATGCGGAATACAGGGTTCTTCCCGAGGACGGACGGGTCTTGCTCAAGCCGGCGGGCCTGTCCTGGGAGGAGGCGGCCGCGCTGTCGTTCGGCGGCACGACGGCGCTGTACTTTCTCAAGACTCGTGGGAACATCCGCCCGGGCGACTCCGTGCTGGTCCTGGGGGCCTCGGGGTGTGTCGGAACGGCCGGCGTACAGCTGGCCCGGCATTTCGGAGCGCGGGTCACCGGCGTTTGCAGCGCGGCCAGCAAGGCCTTGGTGAGCCGCATCGGGGCTGATGACGTCATCGACTACCGGGCGCAGGATTTCACCGAGACAGGCCAGAGCTATGACCTCATCCTGGATACGGCCGGCACGGCGCCCTACGGCCGCTGCGAGCAACTTCTGAAGCCGGGCGGGCGGCTGCTGGTCGTACAGGGGACCCTGGCTCAGGCCCTGGGCATGGGCGGTCCCCGCAAGTCCAGCGGGCGAAAACTCATCAGCGGCGTGGCCAGGCCCGGGCTGTCCGACTTGAGGTTGCTGGCGGACCTGGCCGAGACCGGCGCCGTCCGCCCGGTCGTCGACCGGTCCTTTCCGTTGGCCATGGCTGCGGAGGCCCACGCCTATGTCGAAGAGGGTCACAAAGTCGGAAGCGTCGTCCTGACGATCGGGTCGCCGAATTCATTCTGAAGAGCGCCTGGGCCATCAAACTCAATACGCCGGCGTGGATGATCGGCGACCTAGAAAGCTGTCCAGCTACGGTGAGTGGTGGAGCGGTCCGTCGAACCGCCACCGCTCTCCACTTGAGGGGCCAAATTCGAAACCCTACGGCCGGTTTGCAGCGACTGGCCGAGGTGGGGGCAGTCCGGCGCTAACAAATCTCCACTCAGAGGCCTCTCAGGCGGGAGCAGGGCAGGGGACAATGCGGCGCGCGAACTCGGGCTGGGCCACCTTCTCCGATCGGGGCGACTACGCGAGGCCAACAGGGCAGAGAGCTCCCACCTGCCGATCCGAAGACGGGAGCGGAAGATGCAACTCTTCAAGGCCCAGGCCGCAGCTCATCGCTTCGTCACAACTCACGCAGCGGTCTCAAACACAGCGACGTTTGATCAGCCGACCTAAGTCCTCGCGCTTCCGTGCCGGAGCCGAGGAGGCCTTGGCGGCGGCTGTCGCTTGAGTGGACGAATGCAGGGCCAGTTGTGGCCCTTCGCGAATAACCTGATGGCGCCCGCAATACGATGTTCAAGAAGTCTGGCGCAACCGCTACGGCGCTGGAGCAGCGCGTCAATAGGGGGAAATCCCGGGGGCTTTCCCGCTACAGTAGGTTTTGGCAAATCCGCTGTAATCGACCTTACCCCGCGTCGGGGAGATCAGATCTCCAAGGGCATTGTAGACGTTGATAGATGTTATTGTGGCCGGTGGGTTGGCAAGGGACCAACTTTGATTAGCGCCGACGCAAATAATTCCCGAGTGCATCGAAATCGTAGAAGTCCCTTCCGCCGCCAGCCCCTCGGGCGCCGCGCCAGTGCCGCTTCTCAAAACAACGTCTTCAAGGCTGGCAGAAGATGCTCCCTGCACGAAAACCGCCCAGGTGGGCGTTTCAAAACTTGATCGGTTGACCCAAATGTCGGCGTTGCTGCCTACCAGTCCAGTGCCGTTCGGATTGCGAATGATGCTGTCGTTTATGGTTAGATTCTTGGCGCCAAGCGCCACGATGGCGGCTTGACCGCCAGCACCTACGTCGAGCCTATTCAGGACAACTTTGGCGCTCGTTTCGATTTGGACGGTTCCGAATCCTGACGCTGCTAATCCTTGTGGCTGGGGTTTCCATTCGGTCTTGATCTGCAGCGCACTGAGCGAACCGCCTTTCACGAGAAGGGCCAAGGGTACTGAGCCGGTCGCGCGGAGGGTAAGCGATTCCAGCCGAACGTCTCCGGACACGATACTCACGGTTCCAACTGGTGTGGTGGAAGACGCTTGAATGACCGGGTACTGGCCCGTCGTAGCGTCCTTGACGCCCCGGATCGTGACTGACCTGTTGATCAAGATTTTTTCTGTATAGGTCCCGGGGTAGACCGTGATGACTCCGCCTTCGGGAATTACGTCGATAGCCGCCGCCAAGCTGGTGGTGTTCCCGCGCCCAGCTTGGTCAACGATAATCTCCAGTGGCAGAGGTTTATAGATTGGCGCGCGCGGTGGTAGCTTGCGGGGCGGCTTTACCGAAAGGTTGGGTGGGATTTTGATCTGTGGCTTTGGCGGCGTGGGCGCCGGGCATTTCAGGTCGCGCGCCCGCTTGGCGTAATAGCCCGCGAAGCGGCTCGCGGACCCATAGCGGACCTTGAACGATTGCAGCTTCTCGCAGCTGTTGACCAGCGCCCAGTCGTCGTCGATCGACCGAGACGCTGTTGGCGCCGCTTGAAAAGCGACGGACAGCGACACCAGGACCGCAAGGATCACTCGCTTCCAGAGCATGCCAGATACGTCTCGCGTTCCGTGCTGTTCCCCAAGGCGTACACAATAGTCATTTCATCGGCCTCAAGTATCAACCGGCGCGATGCGCCGACCAGGCCGGGCGCGTCTATGGGACCTTCTTCCCCGACGACGGACTGGATCGTGAAACTCAACCCAACCGTTGGCGGTTTCTTACCGCGGCTCCACTCGGTGACCCAGGTCAGCCCAGCCGGCCGCTGGACCAGCAGGCCCTGGCCATCCTTGCGCAGATGCAGGCGCAGCGGGGTCGCGCACAACTTGTCTGAGGCGTCGCGGAATGGCCGGGACAGCAGCCGGGCAGCAGCTGGCAAGGTGAGCCCTTGCTCTTCAAGAGCGTCTTTCAGCAACGCCGGGTCGTCCTCGAAGGCCACGCCGGCGAGTTGGCCACTGGGCCAGGTCGGCGCAGGTTTAGGCTTGGGCTTCGCCGGCTCCGGGCGCCGTTTGGGCGCCTCCGGGATGGCAATGACCTTCTCAGGAGGAGGTGGAGACAGCCATTCCCCGATCTGATCCTTCATGACGAAGGCCAGGGCGGCCCCGCCCGTGACCAGGACAGCAAATACGAGCGAAAAGAATGGCGCCAAAGGCCTGGTGCGCGCGCGCTGTTCCATCCGTTCTTTCGGCGGCGACGGGGCCTCAGCGGCGGCAGCGCTCACTTCCATCCCGCTGGCCCAGTCGAGAATAGTCTGGGGACGGTTGCTGCGGCGAGGCGACAATCCGTTGGCGATGGCGCTGACCAGTCCCGGTCCCGAGAGGCCGGCTGACGCCAGGCGCGCCTCCATGGCGGCGACGAGACGGGCGTGGGAGCCCGGCGACCGCATCCGCTGGCGAAAGTCCGGCGGCGGCTCGCCCATCAGGCAGGTGAACAACGTGGCCGAGGCGGCATACACGTCCGTCCACGGACCCAGTTCACTGTTGCCGGAGCCGTCCCACAGTTCGGGGGGCGAAAAGCCATGCCGGGCCAGACGCTGATTGTCCGTAGATATCCGGGACAGTTCGCGCCGGACGTCCACCCCGAAACCTACCGGCGCGACCTCGCCCGAATCGACGCCTATGGTCTCTGGGTGAAGATCGAGGTGCAGCACGCCCCGCTCATGCAGCCGCCCGAGCGAGGTGGCCAGCGCCTTGCCAATGGCCGGCAACATCTCCGGCGTGGGCTTAAGGTCGGTCAGCCTGGCGCGCGGCGCCTCGATCCGGAACCATAGAGCCTCGTTGCGCTGACCCTTGCCCAGCTTGGTCGTTGCGTTGGGCAGGAGGCCGGAAGCCCGACGATAGGCCATCCTTACCTTGGCGGCCAGCTCTCGGTAGGATTCGGCCAGGTTCGCGGGCAGCGGCCCAGAGAGAGAGGCGCCCTGGTGGCGCAGTTCCGCCGGCATGAAGACAACCGTGAGGGCTCTTTGGTCGGCCTGATCGCGGTAGGCTTCCCATTGCGGCGTCGTGAGCCAGCGCTGAGCCGGATTGAACATCTGATCCTGGACTGAGTCCGAATCGGTCACGGGTTCCTTGGTCATTTCTTAGAGCTCCCGGCAGGTGACCTGCCGTGGAAATAGATCTGCTGCTCATCATTGACCTCGAGATAGGCGCCGACATTCTGCTCAAGCCTGTAGGTCGTGATCACGTCCTGAACCGAATGTACCGGCTGGTCGCCCGGCATCTGGGCTATCGCCTGATAGGCGCCGCCGCCCTGGTTCCAGGTGTCGTAGGGAACCAGGGCGCTGAGGATAAGGGCCAGCCCGCAGAGCAGGGTCATCGCCATGGCGCCCCAGCGCCTGGACGGGCCTGGAGGAGCGGCCCGCTCGCCAGCTCCGCGCTGCTGCGTGAAAGTCATGGCCGCCCTCCCGGCGCGCAGGGCTGGGTGAGCCAGTTGAGGTAGGATGGATCGCGCGTGGGATCGAGCAACTCCTCCGCCAGGTCCAGATGGCTGCTGCGTTCACGCTGCAGGTTGATGACCATGATCTTCAAGCCGCAGATGTCCTGGGGCCGGGCCGGGGCCTGTCCGGAGACTGTCCGCACGGCGGCCACGACGATCAGGTGCCCCGTTTCCGTATCGCGTCCGGGGAGTTCGACATCGGACGTGCCCGTCTTGGCAAAGAAATACACACCGGCCGGGACGCGGCCTGCTGGTGAGAAGAGACGAGCTCCGACGGCGTGTGCGGTGCCGTCGACGAGTACCTGACGCATGCCGTCGGTAATCGCCGTCCAGGTCTGCAGGTTGATCGGCAAGGTGGGCGCCGCATAGCCGGGGCCGACCTGCAGCAGGCGTGGGCTCATCGCCCGCCCGGACAGGATCCGGGCGTAGGCCTGACCCAGGTTGACGGTCGTCCACAACGAGCGGCCGCCACCGATAGTGTCGAGATAGAAGTCGTTGTAGTCGTTGCTGACCAGCCCCATGCGCAGCTTCAGCCAAGGGGTTGCCGTCGGCCGCCGGCCGCTGGCCAGGTCATTGCTGTCGCGCCACAGGTAGGGCGAACAGCCGGCGAATTGGTCACGCCATCCCTCGTCCGGCGCGTCGCTGCGCAGGGCGTAGGGTATGACGCAGGCAAACTTCCAGAGATTGGCCGGCCAGGCGTGGCTGGTCCGCCAGTTGCCCTCGGGATGGCCGTCAATCTCCGCCAGGGTGGCGTCCTGCATTAGCGACAGGGCAAACTCGTTGTTGGAATCGGCAAGGAAGCTGCGGAAGTCTACGCGGCCGCCCCGGCCGGGCCCGGGCGGGGCGTTTTTCATGACGCGGCTGGCGCCTCTGGCGTCTCTGAGCCTGAATCTGCCAATCGAGTCGAACCTCAATCGGTATGGCAGGGTTTTCGCCAGCAGCGCCGGCCGCCGCTCGACGATGGCCGCGGCGAACGGCACCTTGGCCGCCGAGCCGATGGTCAGAGGCTGGAAGTTCATGTTGGTCCGCAACCAGGCCAGCCGGTTGACGTCGCCGCGGTCAGCCGGCGACAGCTGCTCGACCTTGGTGGGGTAGGTGGCGGCCGCGGCGATCTCGCCGGTCAGTCCGTCAATCAACAGCACAGCGCCCCGGTAGGACAGTCCCGGGGGACCTGGCGCGGCGCGAAACGCCATTGCCGCGGCCAGGCGGCGCTGAAGGTCGTGATGCAGACTGGCCATAATGGTCGAGTCGAACTCGCCGCTGACATCGGCCTGTTCCAACCATTGGGAGACATCGTAGAGGCTGGCTTCGCGCAACCGGCGTCCGCCGCCGAACTCCGAGATTGACGCTGGCGTTTCTACCAGCTGCATCGTTCGCCGCAGTCCTGTGCCGGCGTCCTCGATCGCCAGGAACTGGCCTGGGTGGATGATCAGGAAATCGGTATCGTCGCGGTCGGCTCCCCCCTGGGGTTCGCGACTGCTGAGACGTCCGTCGATATAGACCTTCACTTGGCCCAGGTTGGGGGGCAGCCCTATAAGAATGGCCCGGCCCAGCCGCTTGAGAGTGATCTGTGGGCTGCCGAAAATCGAATCCCGCTGGCGAGGCGCCAAAGCCAGCAGCAAGGCTGAGCCCTGGCCGGCCACGGCTTCCGGTCGCAGGGCGTCCCGGATCAAGAGGGGCGGCGGCGAGCCGGCTCCATCCAGGAACTGGAAGAAGGTGCGATTGCTGCCCACTTCGGAAAACAGCAGCGTCGCCTCGCCCGGGCGGTAGGCGCTGCCTGGGATCGCCGGCTCGGCGCGGTACTTGATCGTGCCCTGCCAGATTCGCCGCGGTCCGCCACTTGAGGCCAGCACGCGGGCGGCGGCGTTCAGCCCCTGGATCGAGACGCCGGAGATATTCCATTGCTCGATCCGCGGCATGTCCTCGTTCAGGTAGGTCCGGCGGCGATAGGCCTCGAGCCGCTTGGCGCAGTCGGCTCCCGGCTTGCGCTCCAGGAAGCCCAGCTGAGGCAGTTTCTGATACCAGAAACGGCAGTCTCCCAGGTCCTGGACAGGGTCGCCGGCCGCCTGGGGGCTGAACTCGACGATGAGTCGATCCGCCTGCGGCGCCCGCGGCAACTTGCGGACCTGGAACATGCCGCGTTGCGCCAGCACGTCGACGGCGGCCTTGTAGCCGCTTTCCGACGAGAGCAGCCGGCTGGCGTCGTCACCGTTGCCCCAGCGCGGCTTGTTGCTCACCAGGGCGACCAGCAGGACGGCGGCGGCGATCAAAAGCACCAACTTCACATTGATCCGGAAGCGGGCCCGGTGCGGCTCCGAGGCTGAAGACCCGTGCTGATTGAAGAGCGGCGTGGTCATGCGCCGACTCTGTCCTGACGCCGTGCGGTGAGCGCTACCGCGGTCATCAGGACCAGGACCAGGCCCTCGGCCAAGTCGCCTCCTGAGCTTACCGCCAGGAGGTAGACGTTGCGTCCCGTGAAGGGCAGCCAGTTGAGGTTGGCCAGCAGCATATAGATGGCGGACCACAAAAGGGTCGCCCCAGCCAGTAGCCAGACGGTCGTCGGCCAGGCCAGGGGTGGCGGATTGGCTCTTTCGCCGCCGGGCGACGGAGCGAGGGCCGCCAGGCCCGCCAGAAGCACCACCGGGATTCCCAGGGCGCCCAGCCGGCCCAGAGGCCAGACGATGTGGATCGCCGTCAAATTATCCGAATACTGATTTGTCAGCAGGGAGGGCTGGACGTTGGACGGGGCCAGGAAGCCCTGACCCCAGATCGAGTCGGTGATGGGCCCAAGGCCGGCCGCGAGGTCGAGCCATTCGAACGCCAGTTTGGTGCCCAGGTCATCGACCCAGCCAGGCGCGACGAAACCCAGCAGCCGTATATCGTTGCGGTCCCATTGGGTGACCGCCGTCATGTGCGCGCCGATATCGGTTCCCGGCGCCGGCGCGTCGCCGATGACCAGGATCGACAGCGTCGCCAGGAGGATCATGGCGGGCGGCGCGGCAAGCGGGGCGAGCCAGAGCAGCTTCTTCCAGCCCGCCGGGACGGGGTCGAAGCGGGCGAGGGCCACGTAGGCAATGCCAAAGCCGATCGGAATGCCGAATACCAGCACCATCCCGGCGTCGTGGGTGATGAAAGGCACGATCACATAAGCAAGAGCGAAGGCGGCGATCAGTCCCAGCGCCGACCATCCCCGCGAGCGGGTCTGGTCGGCGCCTTGCAGCATCAGCGCGAAGCCGAGGATGGCGGCCGGAACATAGGGGAGGCTGAGGGGAACGCCGAACAAGCGCTCGCTGCCGCCACTGCCGTTATGGGAGATGAGGATGGCCAGAACGATGCGGACGATCACGATGAACGCCACAAGGGCCGTCCCGGCGAGGAAGGCCGGCGGCAGGCCAGCGAGGCGTCGCCAGAGTCCCGGCGCCTGATCCTCGGGACTGGGATCGGCCGACGGTCGCGCGCCTTCCAGGGCGCCGCAGAGCCGGCTGATCAGGTCGATCAGCGCCTCGAGGGGGCTGGGGTCGCCGTTCCGCCAAAGCCGGGCGAGGGCGGCTGCGAAGGTCACCAGGCAGAGCAGGGCGGGCAGGCCGAACCATTCGCGCGCGCCGGAGGCGACAAACAGTCCGGCAAACGCCGCCAGCACCAGCGCGGCGAAGCCCGCCATGAGCGGCCGCAGCTCAGGGCTTCCGCGCCGCAGGACGATGACCGCCAGGGCCGGCAGGCAGACCAGCGCCGCGAGGGGGTCCCACAGAATCTGCCACATGATGAGATTGGAGTTGTTGTAGAGACCCGCCACTGCGACCAACAGGCGCAGCACCAGAAACCACTGCAGCAGCGGTGCAATAATTCGCTCGGCCGTCGGCTGCCGCCAGCCGCGCTCGCAGAGGAAATAGGTCGCCCCCAGGGCGAACAGCGCGAAGAAGCAGGCATACCAGGGCAGGAAGGTCTTCTGGCCGACAATGACCAGTCGAGCGGCCTCCGGTTCGACCCCGACCGGCCAGAGCAGCCGGGTCTGGCTCTGGGCGCACAGCACCGACGGATCGGCGATCGGGCCCAGCCATTTGGGCTCGGCCACGGGATGAGCCCCGCCTTGGCCCAGCCCGCTGAACACCAGGTTTTCCGGATCGCGGAAGACGACGCCAGTGTCGTCGTCCTCGCCCATCGGCGAGAGGCGTAGGGTCGGAAGCTTACAGGAGCCGGCGTTGGCCCGCATGGGGATGTTCAGCTTCAGCTTCACCGGGGCGCCCGGCAGTTGCGGAAGCTCGAGGGTAAAGGAGCGCCGCTCGACACCCCATTTGCCGCTGGTCTCGATGCGCCAGATGCCGATCCTGAGCGGCCTGCCCGGGACCAGCGGCCGGGTCACCGTCTGTCCCTCGCCGATCTGCTGGCCGTCGATGGTGACGCCCATGCCGGGAATGTCCGCCTCCGGCAGAGCGGCGAAGCTGCTGGCGACGATCCGCGCCTCCAGCGAGATCGGCGCCGAGTTCTCGCGTTCGAGCGCACGCGCCTCCAGTTTGAGCAGCAGGCGCGGCTGAGCCGACATCGAGACTCGCGCCAGGTTTTGGTCGGTGAAGGGGGGAACGACGAGGTCGGCGCTGTCGGGCCGGTCGCCGACGATGAGGTAGCTGGCGAAGGTATCGGGCGCGCGGCTGTCAAGAACCGTGGCGGGCGGCACGCGCAGTTCGTCGATCTTGACGTTGAGCCGCGTGCCGTTGTTGTTCACGGCGGCGACCAGGAAGGCGATGAAGGGCAGCAGGGCGAGCAACAGCGTGCGCATCCCCGCCATCGACATCCCGGACTCCCGCGACGGCCGATCGACCCACAGCATGAGGGCGAAGATGACACTGAGAAAGAGGAAGATGATGGTGTGGAGCATCATCCCCCCGGGCGGCTGACGCTGCTGCGAAAGAGCCAGTCGTGGCCGCCACGCACCGCCATCAGGCTGGGGACGAACAGCGCGAGGCAGAGGGCGAGCAGGCCCATCAGCACCAGCGACAGCATCCCGGCGGCGCCATGCAGGAAGATCCAAGGCGAGCGGGCGGCGAAGCGCGCGCCGCTCGGACAGTCACCGTAGCCTTCCGCCACCAGCTTGCGGATGACGGGGCGGTGGTTTCCCCAGCCCTTCAGCCCGCAAAGATACTCCGTCCGCCAGTTCGCCGAGTGCCCGGCCGTCGTGGCGATGCTCCCCCGCGGAGTCGGCGGCGTCGACGTGACCGGCGGGGCGTCGAGGCTGTTGGTCTTCCCGTCCGGCGCCGAAGTCGTGGGGATATCGCCAAACTGCAGGTAATGATTGGCGGCGCCGACAATCCTGATCGCTGTCTCGGGCGGCGCAGCGGCGACGGCAGGCAGTTGGGGATATTCGCCAACGGCTTTGGCGAAGGCGGTGTTCTGCTTGTCGTCATAGGCGGGGACGCCGCCAATCCCGCCGCCCAAAAGCGTCAGGATCAGGCCGAGCAGGGCCAGGGCGCCAAATACGCCAAAAACCACCCAGGCCGAGCCGTTCAGCAGGAAGGCGACCAGACGTCTCATCGGGGATCACCTGGGCGCCAAAAGGTAAGGTTCCTGGGGCTGGGAATTCCGGCCATGTAACGTCGGGCCTTCGCCGCCAGCGCGTACGGGAGCCGCAGCAGCCTTGGCCGCCGCCCCAGGCTGCGGGCGTGGCTGATCCATTGCAGGACCTCGTACACGCCGTGCTGCGGATGCTTATCGTAGTGATCCCGTGTCAGGCTGGTCTTGCCGTCATGGCCGTAGAAGGCTGTGGCATAGTCGAACTTGGCCAGGGGGAAGTAGTTGATCATCTGGGTGTGCAGGTTCTGGCGGACCTTACGCACCGCCAGCCAGGGATCGCCCAGGGGCAGGGCCCCGGTCGTGTAGTAGCCGGCCTGGCGCGCAAGCCACTCGAACACCCGTGTCTGCGGACGGTTCCGGATTTCCTGGTTGCGCATGGTCATGATCGGATCGGAAATCTCGCCAAACAGCGGCATGATCCGGTCGGCCTTGGTCAGGCTGAAGAAAGTCGGACAGTCCAGTCCATCCTTGCCGCCGACCGATCGTCGCTCTCCCGGGCGACTGATATGCTCCGTCACCGCCTCGGCCGAGACCTTTGCGAACTCTTCGACATTGGCGGGGTCGATCCGATGATGCTGCAAATATGAGAGGATGCCGGCCACACGGAACAGGCCGTGGGTGAAGTCGTCAATCGTGTCACTGCCCTCCCGGATCTGTTCCGCCCAGTTTCGAACTTCGTTCTCCTGTGTGGCGCTGAGGGTCCCGTCGCCCGCCGCCGCTGCCAGGAGATCGTCGTCTTCGTCCGGCATCAAAGGACCGAATACCATCAGGTCGGTCGGCAGGGCGACGATCAGCGCCTTGGCGTAGTTCATCGCCGCCAGCAGCGGACGAAGTTCACTGTATTTCGCCTCGACCAGATCACGGGTCATCTCGCCAGGGATATCGATCAGCACGAAAGCTGGAGCCGAGAGCACCCGGTGGAACTCGATCCTACTGGTGCTGGGAAGCTCTTCCCGTTGCCCCTGGCGAGCTTTCACGCGTTTGAACGCCGGCTCGCAGTTGGTGGCGTCACGGGAAAACAGCTGCTCTTTGATCCGATGCAGCAGCCAGGTCTTGCCGGCCTCTCGAAAGCCCAGGAACAGGATGGCGAACAGTTTGTCTTGTTGGATGCTGGCCAGCTCGCGGAAGAAGCGCTCGTCATCCGTCCCTGGGGCGTCCGGGACGACTGGTGATAGCTGAGGTTTGGAATCCTCCCCGCCGCGCAGATCGATTGGGACGACCTTTTCGGGCGTCGGATCCACCGCTGCCCCGTTGTCCGGAATGGCGCCTTCGCTAGAGCCAGAATCGTCGTTCAGACTGGAATCGTCGTTCAGGGGCGTGTCGTCGCGCGGTGGCTTTGGGGGCTCGGCCGCGCCCTTCAGGTCCTCGGATTTGCTGGTCCGCTCGCGACCTAAATGGAACTTGTCGCCGTCGTCGTTCGTCTCGGGGGTCGGATTCCCGACGACCGAGAGCGCCGCGCTGGTCGACTTTGGAGCATCGACCGCATCGCAGACGGGGCAGGGGTCGTCCGCCTCCTTGAGCGGCTCCCCACATTCCTGGCAGGCGAGGGCGGGTGCGGTCATCGGCTTGCCAGCACCCGTATCGCGTCCAGCACAGATTGAAGCGTGGTCACCGGCGTTGTCTCCCCCGCGCTGACCGCATACTGGCGGCGGTCCAGGACCTCGCTCGCCAGGATAAACGCCAGCCTATGCGACTTATGGTATATATTCGAGAAACTATCGGAAAGGGTCAACGGTAGTAGATTCCCCTTTAGCGATTTCGGCCATTCGGCGACGATGTCGCACACGGTCTCCAGTTCGGAACCCTGGGGCGGCAGGGCGGCGATCGCCCGGCCGATGATGCGCACCAGGGCCTCACCAGCCCCGGGCTCCCGCTCGATTTCACCCTTCCGGATGACGGCGAGAATATAAGGCAGGAGATTGCGGAGCGTGGTCTCGCTCATGCGGTCGATGGCGGCGGGGCCGGCTAGAACCAGCACGCGTAGCGGCAGCCCCGCCGGGTCCGCCGCGATAATGGCTTCGAGCAGCTGGTAAACCGGCTGCTCGCCGACGCCCTGATTTTTGAGCGCCTCAAGGTAGACGGGTGCGAACGCCTTGGTCCCCCGTGACAGCGGACCGCCCGCCTGAAACAGGTTCAACATCAGATCCGTCATCTGGCCGGGGGAGAGAATGCCGCTGGCGACCCGCAACGCCTCATCGGCCAGCCATTCGGGCGTGTAGCGGGCGTATTGGACGCGCCAGGTCAGAGCCTTGTGGAGCCCGGAATAGGCTGGGATGCCGGCGATGGAATCCCTGAACGCCTCCCAGGCCACCCAACTGGGCGGCGGCGCGATGCTCCGACCGGGTTCATCGCGGGCGCCGTGGGTCAGCGGCAGGTGTCCGGGCAGGGTGGCGGGGTCGAAGGGAGTTTCGGCCACCACCAGTTGGCTGTTGTGAAGCAGGTTGAGGCCGCCGCGCGACTCAAGCCGGCCGGAAGTCACCCAGCCGGTGATCCTCGCGCGCTGCTCCGGCGGATCGATCGAGGCGAGGGCGTTGGTGAGAACAGCCTCCCGGTTTTCGCCCGGTGAGGTCAGGATCAGGCGATTTCGCCAAGCCAGTCCCAGCGGCCCCGGTTGCGGTGGCTGCGGGGCCGCTGGCGGGTCGACGATCAACGGGCGCTGGGCGAAATCAATGCCGCCGTCGGGTGGCGGGATACGGTCCAGTATCAACTCGGGCCGGCCTCGCAACATCGCCATGCTTTGTTCGTCGATCAGCACGCCATGCAGATAGGCCGCCTCGCCCAGCAGCGCTCTTCCCTGATAGCGAGCCCGGAATACGACCGCGCCCCCATCAGGCAGGTCATAGCCTCCTACAAACTCGCGCTCGTGGGTCCGGGCCCATTCCATGAGAACCATGGCCAGGTCCGAAGGCTTGGGCAGAGCCGATGTGTGCGGCGCCAGCAGCCGGTAGCCGCGCCCCTGGGATTCCGGCCCCAGGACGAAGGTCTGCAAACTGAGGGACATGCTTGGCGTCGTCATCGGCGATCTGGACTGAACCCCTGTCTATTTGCTGCAAGGCCCCGGTGTCTTCTGCTCAGTATCGATGGTCGTGACCAATAGACAGGCGGGACCCGTTGCTGGTTTCGCGCCCTGAGGGCAGGCCGACCTATAGATATTGGTGTCCCTAAGTAGAGTGGCTTGACCAATTGCCTGACGACGAAACTCGCAGAGTTTTGATATATTGGCGTCCTTCGTATTTCCTAAAGCAATGTAATGGTCGTGAATTTTCGTGGTATTGACGCTGTAATAGTAGAAAAAACTACTCAATAGTATGGCGACGATGACTAACCCTCCAGCCGTTTCCATGGCCCACCGGGGAAACCATCTGGGTGCCCACCATCTCTTGGACGGCGTCTGGGCGAGATTCGAGTTGTCCGTTGGGCCGCCCGGTCGAACGATGTTTTCAAGGCCCAGCGCGAGTTCATCGTCCGACGACCGCTGACCTGTCTCTTTCTGGCGTTTCGCGGCGGCTGGAAATTTAGCGACCTGCTCAGGCGACAACGCCTCGGCCACGGCCGCCTTGACGTGATTGCCGATCATCGTGTTCAGGGCGGCCGACACCTTCGGATCCTTGTGGATCAGGGCACGCTCGGTCGCCTCCTCAAGGACAAACTCGAGAAGATCTTTGCGAAGCTTGTCCAGGACTTGCTGCTGTTCAGGTGCTTGGGCCATCGTCCACCGTCTCGGAAGCTGTTGCCGACAGCTATGCGGGGATTTGGCGCCAGCACAAGCGGAGGACGGCAAAATCTCCCGTAAGCGCATAGCTGGTGTTCGTTGCCGCGCAACCAACTCGGCAGGCAGGTGACCCGGATCGTCGCGCCGTGGTGCGGAAACCTGATGCCGGGCCGGGCAGAAATACGTTCCTGGAGCTTCACCGAGGCTTGAGGCGCCCGAACAAGCGGGGTGGAGCGGTCAGGCTAACAGCAACTCTTCGGCGACCTCGCCAGAATAGGCCCGGCCGGTACCGACGACAGACTGCTCCTGAAGATAGAAGCCGGCGGCGTGAGCCGGGGTCCAGATGGCGCCGCATGCCACGCCGGCCAGTGCAAGGTTGCGGAAGGAACGCATGGTCGTGATCCTGAAAAGCGATCGCGCATGCAGGATCGCTCCGGCAAACGGGCCGGCGGTTTGTGGGGGAGGTGGACGAGCAATCAGCCGCGCGGCGGCGCCTGATCGAAGGGTTGATTGCGCCTAGCTAGGTCCAAATCGCAGGGCGATCCGCGCCGATAGCGCGGATTTTCTGGCGATCAGGAAGGTCTGAAGACGCTGCTGGTAGTCGGCCTTCACGGCAATCTGCACGGACTCGCGCGCGTTCAGCGCGACGCGCCAGGCGCGGACCTTTGGCGTTTCATCGAAGACCCCGAAATCGTCGATCCTGTCGAAGGTATCAAAGTACCGAAAAATCGGACCGAACGCGGCGTCGACGATGCTGAAATCGCGCCCGGCGAAGAAGGGGCCCTCACCGAGATGCGCCTCGATCGTCTGGAAGCGGGCGGCCAGTTCATCGCGCTTTGCGGCCAGGGAAACCTCGTCCGCCGCGTTGTAGAATCCGCCGATGGTGTTCAGGATCGCTGATCCAAACTCTATCCAGCTTCGATGATGGGCGCGCTCAAGAGGGGCATCCGGATGCATGCGGGGCGAGGTGGTCTCGTCGATGTATTCGCAGATCACCGCGGACTCGAAGATGGCCGCATCGTCCACCCGCAAGACCGGAGTCTTGCCGAGGGGCGAGATGGCCAGGAACCAGGCCGGCTTGTTGGCGAGATCAATCTCGATCCGCTCGAATGGGACCGACTTCTCCATGAGCACGATGGCGGCGCGTTGCACGTACGGGCACAGGGCGTGGCTGATGAGCGTGAGGCGCGACATATCAGTTTGCCGCCGCGAGGATATCGGACACTGCCGCTCGTTGCCGATCGGCGCCTGTATCCAGCACTTCCGCCCGTGTCGCAATCGACGCGAGGGCGGGCGAGCGTTCGATAGCGATGTTGCTGATCTGAACGATCGCCTCAATGTCCGTGTAGTTGGGGATGTCTCGCTGCAGGCGCTCCATGTGAGGCATAAAGGCGCGTTGATAGGCCTCCAGGGACTCGCAGACGAAACTGCAGATCGCGCAGAAGGTCGGGTCAGGCCAGGGTGCGCCGGGCGCGATACCTCGCTCGACCGTCACCGATCGCATGGCTCCGCCCAGGAGATCGATCGAAAGCGGCATGTGCACCGACTCGTAATAGTCGTGGTCGAACCGGCTGCCCGGGGTAGCTGGATAGAGAATGGTGATCTTGATCACGTGGCGGCCTCATCAGCATCTTGCAGTGGATCCGCCGGTCTTGGCGGTCATGTTGGGATGAAGATGAACTGACTTGACGGCTGCGATAATCCGCCCGTTTTGGAAGGCATTGTTACCGGTGGAGCAGCTGTGCCTACCCGTCGTATTTCACGCCGGTTGCCAGGAAAGCCGCCATAGCGGCCACGCGGTCGGCCATGATCGATTGCACGTGGGGGCGCTCGTCCATGAACCGCATATAGGCCGCCGCTCGGGGGACGTACCGGTCCAGTAGGTCTTCCTCAAAGATCGTGAGACTGGCCTGCTTGATCATCACAAAGTGCATGTAGGCGACGCAGTCAGCCGCGGTAAATGAAGAGCCAAGCACAAAGGGCGAAAAGGACGCGAGCTGAGCGACCGCGCAAAGACCCAGGCCGAGTTTTTCATAGGCTTCGCGCTTAGTTTCCTCCGACACCGCACCGCCGAAGAAGGCCTCCTTGTAAAGGCGCCGCGCCACCCACTCGGAATTGAGTTCTATGTGCTGGATCAGCTCACGGCACTTCGCCCGTGCAAAGGAGTCCGAGGGATAGAGCGGAATTTCCGGAAAGGCGTCTTCGAGGTATTCCAAGGCGGCCTGGGATTCGGACAGACAGCCCTGGTCGGTCTCAATGTAGGGAATCCTGCCGATTGGCGAGGCGCTTAGAAACGCTTCACGCTCCCAAGGGTAGGACAGCCGTTCCTCAAATTCGATCTGCTTCTCAAGCAGAACAAATTTCAGCTTGTTATAATAGTTGCTCACGCCAAAGCCGCACAAGTAGATCATCTCTGCCCCCCGCGCTTTCAATTGAACCGAGGCCCGACAAGAGCCGGTCGCAATGCGCGTTTCATTTGCTCAGTTGAAATAACGCCGGTCAACTGGCGGCGGTGCTCTGGCGATCGCCATGAGATCGGAGCCGGGGGCGCCTGGCCGCCTTAGGTCCTCAAGGCCGCCATGCTTCCCGACAGACCCGCGTTCGCGCCACCAAGTCTGGCCGACCATTGCTGCGTCGGATGCGACAATCCATTCCCAAACGAGCCGATACCCCTCTGACAGCATCAGTGGTCGTTTGAAGGACACCAGCGGTGGCGCAAGGCAGCGCCCCGCCAACTCAAACAACGAGTTACCGTCCATGATCCGTACCCCACAGGCCCGCCCGGCGTCATCGCCCGCCACCGCTTTCAGCAGGCCCCTGGTGATCGGGCTGACCGCCGCGGCGTCTCTGCTAATGGCGGCCGCGCCGGCGGCGGCAGGTCGGCTGGTTGTCGTCGAGCTGTTCACCAGCCAGGGCTGTTCCTCCTGTCCGCCGGCCAATCAGCTCGTAGCGGGCCTGGCGGACCGGCCGGATGTGCTGGCTCTGAGTTTCGGCGTCACCTACTGGGACAATCTTGGCTGGAAGGACACCTTCGCCAGCCCGCGTTTTACTGATCGCCAATGGGACTATGCGCGCAGTCTTCGGCACACTCAGGTCTGGACGCCGCAAGTGGTGGTCGACGGCCGGGCCGACACGGTCGGTCGCAAGTCATCGCAGATTGAACCGCTGATCCTCGCCGCCCGGAGCCGTCGCGCCGCAGGGCCGAGGATCGAGCTGAAGGTTGACCGCGTAAGCATTGCCGCCGCCACCGCGCCGCCCAAAGGCGCTCAGGTCTGGCTGGTGCGCTATGATCCCCGGATCATTCAGGTGCCGATCCAACGCGGCGAGAACGGCGGCAGGACCTTGCCGCATCGCAACGTGGTCCGCGACCTGGTCAAGCTTGGCCGCTGGTCCGGCCCCGCCATCAGCTTTGCCATCAGGCCCTCCAGCGACCCCGCGCTCAGGACCGCCGTCCTGGTCCAGGACGGACCGGGTGGCGCGATCCTGTCCGCCGCCAAAGGCTGAAATCCCCCTTCGGAGAAACGCGCCGCTGTCGCCCTCCAAGTCGTCGTCGCCCCCCCCGCGCTGACGGTTAACCCGCCGGCTCCGCCCCCGGAGTCAGGCAACTCGAAAGGAACCACTCATGAACGCCCACAATCGTCCTCTTCGTCACTTCGCCGCCGTCGCCCTCTGCGTCAGCGCCTTCGCCATGGCCGGCGGGGCTTTGGCCCAGGACAAAATGGCCAGCGGGGCCATGGCCTCGAGCGCCATGTCGTCCGACCGCATGGGATCCGACCACATGGTGACTAAGCCCGCCGCGCCCAAGGCGGCGATCAAGAAGAAGACCTCCGTGAAGGCCAAGCCGGCGGCCAAACGGGTTACGAAAATCAAGGTGGCGGCGAAGAAGCCCGTCGTTCCCGCCGCCAAGACGACGGCCGCGATGGCCTCGGGCGCCATGGCCTCGGACGCCATGGCCGCCTCGCCCATGAAGAAGTAGCGACCCGTTGCCTTCGGCCGTCTCCGCTGTTCGAGCGGAGGCGGCCGCCCCTTGGGCCCAATTGAGGCGGAACCTGCCATGAGTGAGATTGCTGAAGCGGCGCCGGACCTCGTGATGGCGCCCCCCGAGCCTCCCGAGGTCATCTATCGCCACAGGCTGGCGACCCGGCTGACACACTGGCTGAACGTGCTCTGCCTGGCGGTGCTGCTGATGAGCGGCCTGCAGATCCTCAACGCCCATCCGGCGCTCTATTGGGGCCAGTACGGCGCCAACGACGATCACGCCTTCATCGAATTCACCGCGGTCCAGCAGGGCGAAACCATCATCGGTCGGACCCGCGTGGGAGCCCTGACCCTGACCACGACAGGCCTGTTGGGGGCCTCCGCCGGACCGGACGGCGCCTTGCAGGCGCGCGGCCTGCCATCCTGGGCCACGCTGCCCAGCTATCAGGATCTGGCGACCGGTCGCCGCTGGCATTTCTTCTTCGCCTGGCTCTTCGTCATCAACGGCGCCGCCTATCTGGTTTCGGGCCTGATCAGTGGGCATTTGCGGCGCGATCTGCTGCCGACCCGCGCTGAGTTGCGGCCCTCCCACCTGCTGCGGGACATCTGGGATCACGCCCGTCTGCGGTTCCCCAAGGGTGAGGCCGCCAAGCGCTACAACGTGCTCCAGAAGGGTGCCTATCTGGGTGTTATCGGCCTGCTGAGCCTGATGGTGATGACCGGCCTGACCATGTCGCCGGGCGTGGACGCCGTAGCGCCCGGACTGCTGGATCTGTTCGGCGGCCGGCAGTCGGCCCGCACCCTTCACTTCCTGTCCGCCGGTCTGATCGTGACCTTCGTCGTCGTTCATCTGGTGATGGTGATGCTGGCGGGCCCCATCAACGAAATCCGCTCAATGATCACGGGCCGCTACGTCGTGCCCCCGGAGGCGCCTCAATGACCTCGCAACCGTTTTCCCGTCGCGGTCTGCTCGCCGCCGGCGCGGCGACCTTTGGCGGCCTGCTGCTGGCGGGTTGCGACCGCCTGTCCAATGCGCCCAAGTTCCAGAGCCTGCTTGGTACGGCCGAGCGCACCACCTACGGCGCTCAGAGAGTACTGCTGGCGGGGCAACCCCTGGCCCGGGAGTTCCAGGAAAAGGACCTGTCGCCGGTGTTCCGGGCCAATGGCTCCACCATGCCGGCCGGCGAGGCCTACCAGGACTTGATGAACGGTGACTTCGTCGATTGGCGCCTGAAGATCGATGGCCTCGTGGCCAGGCCGATGAGCCTGTCGATCGCCGACCTGAAGCGTCTGCCACAGCGAACCCAGATCACCCGACACGACTGCGTGGAAGGCTGGAGCGCGATTGGAAAATGGACGGGCGTGCCCCTGGGCTTGCTGCTTCGGTCCGTGGGCCTGGCGCCTAATGCACGCTTCGCGGTGTTCCACTGCGCCGACGACCTGGAGGGAAGCGAGGACGGGTCAGGTCTCTATTATGAGAGCATCGACCTGATCGACGCCTTCCACCCCCAGACCATCCTGGCCCACAGTATGAACGGTAAGCCGCTGGAGGTGGCCCACGGCGCGCCGCTGCGCCTGAGGGTGGAGCGACAGCTGGGCTACAAACAGGCCAAGTACGTGATGCGGATCGAAATCGTCGAGCGGTTCGATCGCATGGGGCGGGGCAAGGGCGGCTACTGGGAAGACCGTGGCTACGAGTGGTACGCCGGCATTTGACCCTCCTGCCTATCGCCGCCGCGCGGCGATGGCCCAACCCTTCAACGCCTGAGACCATCATGACCAATCACCGCGGATATTGGCTCTTCGCCCCTCTGCTCCTTTTGCTTACTGGCGGTGCGGTTGGGGCCGACACCCCCCGCTACAATCCGGCCGGCGAGATCATCCCGCCTGCCGACTATCGGGAATGGGTCTTCATGACCTCGGGCCTGAACATGAATTATGGCGACGAGCCGGTGACGGCCGGCGATGGCTTGTTCGACAATGTGTTCGTCAATCCGACTGCCTGGCGCGCCTTCAAGGCGACCGGTCGCTGGCCGGACGGCACGGTCTTGGTCAAGGAGGGCCGCGCCGCCAGCTCCAAGGGCTCGATCAACGACACCGGCCAGTTTCAGACCACCTCGCGCGTCTACCTGGAACTACACGTACGCGACAGCAAGCGTTTCAAGGGCGGCTGGGGGTTCTTCGAGTCGGACGGCGAAAAGCCCGCCAGATTGCTTCCACACGCGGCCAGCTGTTACGCCTGTCATGAGGCGAGCGCGGCTACCGACACCACCTTTGTCCAGTTCTATCCGACCGCCAAGCCTATCGCGGTGAAGGCCGGGACCTATCTCGACCGCTAGTGCGCGCTCTGTAAAGCGGAAGCCGGCCGTCGGAATAAGCGCACATCAGAATAAATATCTGTATCGATGATATAATATAAATCACACCAATTGGTGTTGTTTCCGTTCGCGCTGACAGCGTTTGAATTGGTTGATATTACTGGTGTGAGAATTTATTGCTCAAGTTGCAATAGTCTATTGGCAAATGTCATTATTAAACAGACGCCGATTGGCGTCTACGGAGGAGGGGCCCGGCAAACATGTCGCGTGAACTCCTGACACAAGGTGACCTATGAAACGCTCTCTTCTTATCCAGGCCGGCCTGGCGGTCGTGCTCGCGGCTGGCCTCGCCACGGCGCCGGCTCAGGCCGCCGCGCCCAAATCTCCGATTCCCGCCGCCTCCACCACGGCCAATCCCGTCACGTTTGGAACCATCAATGTCGATGGCCTGAACATCGCCTATCGCGAGGCGGGCGACCCCCGCAATCCCAAGCTGGTGCTGCTGCACGGCTTCCCTGCGTCGTCACACCAGTACCGCAACCTTATCCAGGCGCTCTCAGGCCGGTTTCACGTCATCGCCCCTGACTATCAGGGCTTCGGCGACAGCGACGCGCCCGACCCCGCCACCTATCACTACTCCTTCGACGGCATCTCCGAGACCATGGAGAAGTTCCTGGCCGCCAAGGGCTTCGACCACTACGGGCTGTTTGTGCAGGACTATGGCGGCCCGGTCGGTTTCCGCATCGTCGGCCGCAATCCCAAGGCGCTGGACTGGCTGATCGTCCAGAATTCCAACGCCTATGAGGAGGGCTTTACCGCCGCCTGGGACGGCTTCCGCGGCGCGCTCTGGAAGAACAGGTCGCCCGAAACCGAAAAGCCCCTGGCCGGCTTCCTGACCCGCGACGCCATCAAGGGCATCTACCTGCACGGTTCCGCCCATCCCGAACGCATCAGCCCCGACAACTGGGACTCCGACTTTGCTTTCATGCAGCGTCCGAACGCCGTGCGGATCAACCTGGATCTGTTCTACGACTATCGCACCAACGTGGCGCTCTACCCGCAATGGCAGAAATTCCTCCGCGAGCAGCAGCCCAAGACGCTGATCTTCTGGGGCCAGGACGACGTGTTCTTCACCCCCGCCGGCGGCGAAGCCTTTCTGCGGGACCTGCCCAAGGCCGAACTGCACCGCCTCGCGGCAGGACACTTCGCGGTCGAGGACAACCTGGATCTGATCGCCGGCGACATGATCCGCTTCTACGACGAGAAGGTCGCACAACGGCGCTAGACCCTTTCAGGTTTTGATGGAATCATCAAAACCTGATGAAAAGGGTCTAGATTCAAAAGTTTAGAGCATGTCCGGGCGGGCGAACCGCATACACTTCGCCCTGACATGCTCTAGGCCGACCGATCTCTTGGCGGGCGAACTGCCAGGAGATCGCTTCGCCTTACGGTCAGTGGGGTCGGCCAAGACATCGGTATCTGACCCAGATCGATTTTGGCCAAGCCTGAGCGCTTGGCCTTGGCCGCGTCTGTGACTCCGAGTGGGCGCCGGCTAGCAAGGTTCAGAGACGCGGCCATGTTGACTCGCCTCGTCCGCCAGGCCGACGCCTCCGACTTGTGGATCACCCAGGCAAGGCGCTGTGACTATCGATGAACGGAAGCCCAGCTAGTCTGCGGGCGTATTCCGGCTCCGATGCGCCGCCATCGGACCTGCGGCGCGATGTTCGGAGTCACGTGTTCCGCCGTCCCAAGCCAAAGCTGAGCGCGCTCGCGCAAGGACTTCGGCAAGTTTCGATAGGCGAGGCATGCGGCCACTGACGCGATCCAAATGCCTGGAACCCAGCGACGAGATTGGGAAGCATCCGAACCGGATACAAGATGGGATGACGCGCCGATTTGCGCACAGCATTTTCACGACCGCCACACGCCACACGCCACTGCCGCCGAACGCCCCCGGGCGCGCGCGCGCGCGCTCTGTCGGCCCAGCCCATTTCCTTTAAGGCGCCAGGTCGCTGGCAGGGGCCATGTCGTTCTGCTGCCCTGGGCCCAGGATAAGACGGATCGGCAGGCCCAGGGCGCGTACGCGGGCCTGCAGCTTGGTTCCGAAGCCGCCGCGCGAGCGCCCAGGCGCCTGGGCGTCCGGCCGCCCCTTTCTTGCCGCGCGCCGGCGACTTGGGCGGGCGCCCCGGATGGCGGTAGCGTCCAGCGTCATCCGCCAGCGTGGGCGCTAAAGCGAGGCTCATTCACGCCCACCGAACCAGCTGGACGTTTGACGGTGAAAAGCAAAGAGGGAAGCGGAGCCACAGCGACCTGCCTGAGAAATCCAGAGGTCAGATGGCCCGCTGCCGTGCAGCTCGATTGATGAAATTTCCTTGCTGGGCGCCGGCCCAGAGCAGGGCAGCCCCAACCGCAGCGAACAGAAGAACCGATACGGCCGCCCCCTCAACGCCGTAGGCGCCTCCAGTTAGCCATTCCGCTCCGGCCAGGTGTCCCTGAATCAGACCCTTGGCGGCATGCCCCGAGGTCGGCAACGAGAGGACGGCGTCGGAGGTGAAATTCCAGGCGAAGTGAATACCGATCGGAAGCCATAGTCTTCGGGTCGCGACATACGCGGCAGCAAGTGTCGCGCCGGCGATAAATGTGAAGAGGATAGCGAGTGGTGAAATTCCGGCGTTCGGCAGGTGCGCAACCGTAAAGATGGCTGACGATACGCCGAGCGCGATCCAGGTTCCTGTGGCGCCCTCGCTGATCCTGAACAGCACGCCACGGAACAGGAGTTCCTCGAACGTCGCCACCAGCACCATTTCGGCAAACGGTCCGATCAAGACAGCGGGCGACGAAATGCCGTTGATCGAATATCCCCCCATCAGCGCGATCGCACCGACTGCCAGGATCAGCAGGCCCATACCAACCGCAACGCCACCACCGAGTTCACGCCAGGCGCCGGCAAGTCCGAGCTCTGAGATCGCTCGCTTCTCGATCAACTTCACGTACGCGCAATAGCCGAGGACAGCTGCAGCTGCGGCGAGAATTTGGGGCCATGCGAAGCGCAGGGATTTGTCGAGCAAAACGTGCGTGCTGACGAGGACCGCCGCAATCGGCGCCACCACCAGAAATGTGGCTAACACGATCCTGATGATCTGGAAGGCAAGAATGCTTGGCCCGTTCGCTCGTCGCCGCGCCGTTTCTGTGAGTAACTCCATAATCTTGCGTCCCTTGATTAGAAAAAGGGGGCCCGAATTCCGGGCGGCCTAAAATTTGACGGGCGCGTCGCGATCGGCGGCAAGCTTGGCGCATCGACTGTTTTTGCAATGGGGCTGGAGGTCTCGAAAACCTCAGGTCTTGAGGCGTCTACGGGCATCGTTCCAGCAGGGACACCTTATGTTTCAGGGCTCGGATCTGCTTCTGAAGCGACCCGACAACACCCCTCACCCGATCCTCGGAGAACCGCCGGGGAATATATTGCTGGCAGTTCCAATCGAAGCCCTGAAGCCTGATCATCCAGTGACGTTCAGTCCGCTTATGATTGAATGGAGCCTTGCCAAGATGCGGCCCTTCTTGGATGTCGACGAGTGACGCCGTCCCCATGATCTTGAGCCGCGCCTGTCGCTCATAGTCCGTCATGAAGATGCAGACGCGGGGGTTCTCGGAGATGTTGCCGAGGCTGATGTATTGCCGATTCCCATGGTAGTCTGGAAAGACCAAGGTCCGGGCGTCGATGATTTCGACGAAGCCGACAGGACCGCCACGATGCTGGACATTGGGCCAACCGCCGGCCCCGACGGTAGAGAGGTAAAAGCTGTCTCTCGCTGCGATGAACTCAGCTTCGGCGTCACCGAACTCGCCGTTGTAGACGGGACCTTGATCGAACCCCGCGTAGGCGCGGGCGCCTCGCTGTTCGGCCTGGGTGGCCAGAACAGAGTCGGTAAACGCAGCTTCGCAAGAATGATGTTCCATGTCGGGTGCTCCGCCCCGCAGGGCTTAAGATGACGGCGACTTAAAGCCCTAGCGCGGTGAGACCCGGGTGGTCGTCGGGACGGCGGCCCAGCGGCCAGTGGAATTTCCGATCGAGCTCCGTAATGGCCAGGTCGTTGATGCTGGCGATCCGCCGCCGCATCAGGCCGGTCTCATCGAACTCCCAGTTCTCGTTGCCATAGGCGCGCCACCAGCGGCCGTCAGCGTCCTGCGACTCGTAGGCGAAACGAACGGCGATGCGGTTGTCGGTGTGAGCCCAGATTTCCTTGATGAGCCGATACTCGCGCTCAGCGCGCCATTTGCGTGTCAGGAACGCCTCAATGGCGGCTCGCCCTTTCAAATGCTCCGACCGGTTTCGCCATTCGCTGTCTTCGGTATAGGCCAGGGCCACGCGGGCAGGGTCGCGAGAGTTCCACGCGTCCTCAGCCATTCGCGCCTTTTGGGCGGCGGTTTCGGCCGTGAATGGCGGCAAGGGTGGACGGCTCATGGGCGATTTCCGTTTCAAGGGTGGCCGAATGGCGGGCGGTGGCCGGGCGGCCGGAGCCGCCCGGGAACTCAGAGGTCCGCGGCGCGGACAACCGGGAAATCGATGAAAGTGCCCAGCGCCTCGTTGATGTAGTTGGTCAGGGTGTTGAGCGCGACGTGAGCGATGATCTCGACGACCTGACCTTCCGAGTAGCCGGCGTCACGGACGGCAGAAATGTCGGCGTGACTGACCCGGCCGCGCGCCGCCACCAGCTTGACGGCCAGCTTGACGGCAGCGTCCGCCTGGGCGTCGGTCGAGCCGCCGCGGCGGTTCGTGTCGATCTCATCCTGGCTGAGCTTGGCCAGGTTGGCGGCCAGATAGCTGTGGGCCGAGAGACAATAGTCGCAGCCATTGGCCTGGGCGACCGCCAGGGCCAGTCGCTCGCGGGTCCGGTTGTCGAGCGCGCCCTTCGCCAGAGCGCCGTTCAGGCCAAGATAGCCTTCCAGGGCGGCCGGGCTGTTGGACACGATCCGGAACAGGTTCGGGACCAGGCCTAGTTGGGCGTTGACCGCCTCAAGCAGGGGCCGGGAAGCCTCGGGGGCGGTGTCGATCGAGGCAGGCGTGGGAATGCGGGACATGTGAGGGCTCCGGGTTTTCGATGGAGCGCCGACAAGACGCCCTTGGACCCCGTCATCCGATCATCTCCGGACCCCACCGATAATCACGCCAGTTCGCAAAGGAATATTGCGGGAATGGCAGCAATAGACTCCGGATGTGTTGAGCTCCGGCCTGGTCGGCTTCTATTGCTGCGCCCTGAGAAACAAATCATTGCCAAACAAGCGGATAGTCCAAGCGACGGGGTTCTGGGATGCTGCCCCACGGCCACCATCCCCGGCCGGGCCCGGGCGCCCCGCATGAGTCTCCGCAGCTTTCCGCCATTGCGCCGCCGCCAAGTCGGAGATCACGGGGTGGGAGAGCGGTCGTGAGTTCGGTCTCGGGTCGAAACCCGCCGCCGGTCGACTCCCCGTTCCATGCCGGCGAGCAGGCCGTTCAGGCGCGCCTCGGGGTGCGCGACAAGATCGAGGCGGTCGGGCGGCGCATCATCCGTCCGGAAATGCCCAAGCAGCATCGGACCTTTTTCGCCCAGTTGCCCTTCGTGGTGCTGGGCGTGAAGGACAGCGCCGGTCAGCCCTGGGCGACTTTGTTGGGCGGCGCGCCGGGCTTCGTAGCGGCGCCGACCTCTACCCGCCTGGACGTCGGGGCAGCGCCAGTCGTCGCCGACCCGGTCCAGGCCGGAATGGCCGTCGGCGGGCCAATCGCTCTCCTCGGCATCGAACTGCACAGTCGCCGGCGCAATCGCGCCAACGGCCTCTTGATCGAGACAGGCCCGGCGGGTTTCTCCGTCGCCGTCGATCAGAGTTTCGGAAACTGTCCGCAATATATCCAGGCGCGCCACTTCGCTCCCGTCCCGTCCGGAGCGCCCAGCCCGGCCCAGACCGCCGAGCGCAAGGACGGCCTCGACGAGGCGGCGCGACGGGCGATCGCCGCGGCGGACACCTTCTTCATCGCCTCCGCCCATCCCGGAAACGGCGCCAGTCCGGCCGAGGGAGTCGATGTGTCACATCGCGGCGGCAAGCCGGGCTTCGTCAAGGTCGAGGATCAGGTCCTGACCGTCCCGGACTTCCTGGGCAACTACCTGTTCAATACCCTGGGCAACCTGATCCTGGAGCCCCGGGCCGGTCTGGTTTTCGTGGACTTCTCGACGGGCGACCTGCTCCACCTGGCCGTGGACGCCGAGGTTGTCTGGGACGGGCCCGAGGTCGCCGCATTCGCCGGAGCCGAACGGCTAATACGCTTTCACGTTCGGGAGATGGCGCGGGTGACCGGCAGCCTGGCGGTTCGCGAGACAGGGGCGGTGGAGCCATCCCCCCTGCTGGCCCGCACGGGATCCTGGTCCGAGGCCGCGGCCTTGCAAGCCCAGGCCTGGCCCGCCAACACGCCCCGGACCTTTCGGATCCGCCGGATTCTGGCCGAGAGCCGGACGGTGCGAACCCTTCAGCTGGAGCCTGTCGACGGGCTCCCAACGCCCACCAATAGGCCCGGACAATACCTTCCGATTCGTCTCCAGGGGGCGTCGGGCTGGCTCACCCGGACCTACACCCTCTCGGGCGTTTCCGACGGCCGGTCGTACCAGATCAGCGTCAAGCGCCAGGGCGCGGCGTCCACGCACCTTCATGCCGCAGTGGTCGGCGACATGATCGAGGCCTTTCCGCCCCGGGGCGAGTTCGTCTTCGACGAGACCTCAAGTCGGCCGGCTGTACTGCTGTCGGCCGGGATCGGCGTAACCCCCATGATCGCCATGCTTGACGGGCTTCTGGTCAACGAGGGCCGAAGCCGCCATCCCAACGACATCTGGTTCATCCATGGGGCGCGGAACGGCGCGGAGCATCCATTCGCGGCTCATGTCAGGGCCAAGGCCGCTTCCCACGCCAACCTGAAGGTTCACACCGCCTACAGCGATCCCCGGGACGAGGACCGATCGGGTCGGGACTATCAGAGCCGTGGACGGCTCGATCTGGCCTTGCTCAAACGCCTCCTGCCCTTCGACGACCATGACTTCTATCTCTGCGGCCCGACGGCCTTCATGAACGGCCTGCACGAGGGCTTGATCGATCTGGGTGTGCGGCCGGAGCGTATCCGGACGGAAGCCTTCGGCCCCTCCAGCCTCTCTCCAAGAGCCCAGGCCCAATCCGACGCGCGGGTTCCGGCTACGTCGGAGGCAACGGTTCAGGTCGAGTTTCGCCGCAGCGGCGGCCAGGCGCTCTGGCGCCCCGCAGAGGAAAGCCTCCTGGAACTCGCCGAACGACACGGCCTCATGCCGCTTTCCAGCTGTCGCGCCGGTGTCTGTGGGACCTGTGCGGTCAAGGTGCTGGCTGGAGATTTGGACTATGCCGAGCCGCCATTCGCCGCGCCAGCGCCCGGCGAAGCGCTGATCTGCTGCGCCCGTCCCAGGCCGGACGCCGGGCTGCCATCAATTGCAATCGACCTCTGACCGTTGGCCCGCCCGATGATCGCCATTTCACGACATTCAAAGAACCGGCCCGCCGCCCAGGCCGATCGCGGCGTGAAACGGAGCATTGCAGAAGACCAGCATAGTCGGGCCACGGCCCATTCCATAAGTCTATGGCTCGCCGTGATCTCAGATCGCCGTTCAGTCCGAGAGAAGTTGCTGTGCCGAAATCAAGCTTATCGCCTCGTCTCACCACCATGATCCACCTTGCGCTGCGCCCTGAAAGTCACATTCCCGAAGACCTGTCGCGATTGGACCACGCGGCGCGAGCCGCCGGCTTGACCGGCGCGGAAATCGACGCCGCGCGGCAGGGTCGGAGTTTCGACGTCAAGGCGGGCGGGGCGATCAGCCTGGCCCTGGCCCTGGCCTCCAAGGACTCCGCCAGAATTGTCCGCGCCCGCCTGCAGGCAGGCGCCCTCGGCCTGCGGGCGGCGGATATCCGCGCCGTGGAGCGCGAGACGCGACATGTCCTGCTGGACACCGAGAGGCCGTGATGGCGGCGGACCGGCTCATGGTTGCCGCCCATCGGGCTTGGCCTGGACTGGCCGATCACCGATCATGCTGAACCCCGATAATTCCAGCCGGAAGATTATCCATGGACCGCTTCTCCGCGATGCAGATCTTCGTCAAGGTCGCGGAGGTCGAGAGCTTCGCCGAAGCGGGGCGAATCTTGAACATGAACCCTACCGGGGTGACGCGGGCCGTGGCGTTCCTGGAGGAAACGATCGCCGCGAGGCTGTTCACCCGGACGACCCGGGTCGTGAAGCTCACCGACATCGGCAGCCGATACCTGGATGATAGCCGAAGGATCCTGGCGGAGATCGCCGAAGCCGACGCCGCGGCGACTGGATCCTACGCCCGGCCCACGGGCACGCTCACGGTCACTTCCTCGGTGCTGTTTGGCCAGATCTACATCCAACCCATCCTCACTGAGTTCCTGGACGCCAATCCGGCCGTGACAGGCCGGGCCATGTTTCTGGATCGTGTCACCAACATCATCGATGAGGGCATCGACGTGGCGATCCGTATCGGCCACCTGTCGGACTCCAGCCTGAGCGCGTCCCGAGTGGGGACGGTTCGGCGGATCGTTTGCGGGTCCCCTGCCTATTTCGAAGAGCACGGTGTCCCCGAAACGCCGGCCGATCTCCTGAACCATCGCATCATTGCCGCAACCAGCGCCTGGGCGAGCCTGGAATGGAAATTCGGTGTCGAGGAGAAGACCACGGTGCAGGTGCACCCGGCCTTGTCTTGCAGCACCTATCAGACGGCCATCGACGCCGCGCGGCAAGGGTGGGGCCTGACGCGGGTGCTGTCCTACCAGGTGGGAGGGGCCATGATGGCAGGAGAACTACAGACTGTGTTGGCGGATTTCGAGGAAGAGCCTCTCCCCGTCCATGTGGTTCACCCAGAAGGTCGTCGCGCGTCGGCCAAGGTGAGGGCGTTTGTCGACCTCGCCGTCCAAAGGCTGAGGGCCAATCGGGTCATTAACTGAGCGGCGTTCAGAGCCGCATTCGAACCAGAAGTCCACAGGAACGGGGCAGTCAGACGGGACCCGATCTTTCGTCGCTGACCGCAAGAGACCAAAGAGCGGGGTGGTTGGCGGAGCGGTCCGTCGAACCGCCACCGCTCTCCACTTGAGGGGCCAAATTCGAAACCCTACGGCCGGTTTGCAGCGACTGGCCGAGGTGGAGGCAGTCTAACGGCAATTTGTCTCCACTGACCGGCCGGGGCCCTAACCCACTGATCCTCAGGCCGTAAGGGCCTTCCACTCAGCAAGGGCGGTTGATCGCTGGTTCATGTAGCTTTCGCGGCTTGTGAGGTGGCGATCCTTGTTGAAGTGATCGTGGAAGGCGGCCTGGACGGTGCCAAATTTCTGCAGGCTCTTCATCTGTCGGAACCGCAGCATCGCCTTCTCTCGTCGTCGGAAGGGCAGGTGGGCATTCTCCACCCTTGGCTTTGGCGCGCGGGCCATGCCAGGCCTCTACGGCGCCAAGCTTGATCAGTGGTTCAATTGGAATGACATAGCCGCTTGGCGCGGCGCGCTGTCGGCCAGATGGGTCAGGGTTCTGCCATCGGCGATCATCGTGTTCCTCCTTGCCCCAACGATGGGAGCCCGCCGCGCGGGCGCCGTGATAGAGATCAATTCGCGCGCCTGTCTTCCGGCCTAATGCTTGCACCGAAGGCGCTTAGGAGTACGATCCGGGACACAACCGCGTCGCGAGGCGTTAAGCGGCGGAAGTCTTCGGGCTGTACGACTTCGACAAGGGCCCTGTTGCCCGCGGCTGAGATCAGCCGGGGGGAGCTCAAGGCCTTCATCTCCCGCTGCGGCGCCCGCAGGCGCCGTGACGCATCAGAGGGCGAGGCACGATGACGAGCAAGCCGCACGACCCCGACAAGGCCCGGGCCCTCCGCCTTCTCAACCTCTGGGGCATGGCGGCCTTCGCGGTCTTGGGGGGCGACGGGCTGATCTTCCTATGCCTGCGCCTGGCGGGCCAGACCCTCCCGTTCCAAATGACGGGGGGGCTGGTGATGGAAAGCGCCATGATCGCCGCCGGCGCCCTGGGCTGGGGCTACTTCTTCCTGCGCTACCGGCATGACCGCGTCCTGGAGGCGAGCCCTCTGGATGCCAGGCCAGCGACCCGGCCTGGCGTTCACCCGCCCGCCGCCGGCCTGGCCGCCTTCGTGACCGCCATCACCGGCGGCCACCGCCGTCATCCCGGCGAATAGGTCCCGCCGCCGCAGTCCGACTGTCAGGCCGCGGCATGCGCCGGCGCTATGCCCAGCAACAAGCCGGTCAGCCAGAAAGCCGCCCGCGGGTGGGTCAGCAGGAAGAACAGCACAAACCAGGCGCCGCGACCGAGTTTGAGGCATTCCTTGCGCCCAGCGACGATCGCCGCCACCAGCAGGCCACCGAACATGATGCCTTCGGCGAGACTCAATTCTTCGCCGAATTTGTGCAGGAACTCGGTGACGTCGTACAGCAGGATGGCGAACGCGCACGCTGTGTAGAAGAGCGCGACGCCGCCGGCCAGGAGCGTCAGGAAGGACGCTATGGGTCGGTGGGACCTCATCTTGGGGGCCAGGGCCCAGGTCTCTCCGGCAAGGTCGGCAACCGCCTGGAAAGCTCCGTTGACCGCTCGGCTGGCGGTCTGGAATTTTCGCTTCACCGCCTCGACCCCGAGGTCGAAGGCCGAGGGCTGATCCCGCTCGGGCCCGGTGGGCCGTTCGATGTCCCTGCCGGCCGGCTCCACGCCGGCGTCGGTCGCGGTGAACGGCGTGTCGGGCTCAGGCAGGCCCCGTATGGAGAAGCTCTTTCGCCGATAGCGGAGGAGAGCGGCGCCGACGAACACGGTCAGGGCTAGGAAACTGGCGCCCCATGCCAGCTTGCGGCGGTCAGGCGATCGCATGACCGCCCCCCGAATCAGGCGGCGGGCAGGGCTTCAGGGAAGCCAGCGGCGCCGGTGAGGGGGCAACCGGACAACCGATCCGAACGGGGTGGCTGTCGCGGGATGGGGGCGCCGTCAGCGACGCCTTTGTGACGATCTCGTTCATGACGGACTTCCGCCTCCTGTGATTTCCATGCCCACGCCGTGGGCTCAACCCTAAGGCGCCCCGTCTCATGGTTAGGCCGGGGTCGCGATCTGGAGTCTCCAGTCACCAGCGAACGTGTGTCAAGATTGACCCGACGTAAAGCGGGCGCGGATCAAAGGAAAAGCGGTAGACATGTCAAGAGATTTACAGGATATGGGCGCGACTTGTGAAAAAGCGTACAAGTGCAGGACTTCGTAGCGTCACCCAAAGCGGAGCATATATTCAAATATTTGTCGAAGGAGACAATAAAACTTATCTCGTACGGTCAATAATTTAGCATAGAGCAAATTTTCCCGCCAACCCCGCACCTTTCGGACGAAGCGCCCTCAAACAAAGCGTCCAGGCCGCTTTTCGACCTTGGATTGGTCTTTTGTTGGTGACGCCGCCTTTTTTGTCAGTACTCTGGCCGAAAAGTTGGGTGCATCCGCGGGGGCGAACGCTGCCACAAGATCGGTCTGAGATGCCTGAGGACGCTCGCGGGGACGAGGCCTCGGAGAACGAGCGCGAGGCTGAGCCCTCGGGCCGGCCAAAGAAGACCCAGGCGCAGATCGACGCCGAGGCCGTTCATCTGACCGAGGGAAAGGGCTTCACCCGGGAACCGCCGGATGGGACCAAGGCGGAGGGCCTTTCGGCGGAACGGCGGGCGCTCTCGATGCTGGCTATCTACCTGTGGGAGCGGGCCAGGATCAAGAATCCGAACTGGAAGACCCATTGGCAGCGGGCCAACGGTGAACCCAACGTATCAATTGCGACGATCAAGGACCTGATGGCGAGCCTGCGCGAGGCGCCTGTCGAGATAAAGGAGAAGGACTGGCCAAAGGTGCGGTTGCTGCTGGAGCACGTGCTCACCCATGATGTGCGGACTCGTTACCTTCTGGATGACCTCGACCTGATGGGTCCCGCCCTGCAGGCAGCGGGCCTGGAGGAGGTCTTCCGCCCGAATATCCGCGACTACCGGCTGGCGGACGATCGGTTGATCACTACGATGGAGCTGAAGGAAGTCACGCCGCCCGAAGTCGAACGGCTCTGCGAGGAACTGGTTGGCCTGTGGCACGTGATCCGGCCCGACACCGACCCCAATGAACCCGACAGCTACAATGTCTCCCTGCTGAGCATCAAACCGCCGGAGCACGTCCGGCAGGATGATGACGGCCGCCTGGTCGGCGTCCTTTCCCGCTTGCCGCGATTTTCATTTCGCTCGCCAGGCCGGACCACCAAGTTACAGGTCTACCGGGGCGTCGTCGTACGGGTGAAGGAAGAGACCTTCTTCCTCGCGACCCGAGAGGACAGCACCAACCATCTGGTCCTGATGACCTGGGGACAGTTGTCTCGCGTCGATCATTCCGAGCTGGGGCCGCACGCCGCCGACGCTTCGGGCTTCATCACGACGCCGAACTCGAGGGGCGAACTCATCACCGCCCCGGTCTGCGCGCATTTAATAATGTGGGATTTCCCGGACTCGGCCGCGCGCGGTCAGAAAAGACCCTCCAAGGCGCGGGGATGGATCCCGAAGGGCGCAACCATGGTTTGGGACCATCAGACCCCGGACTCCGATTTTCTGAAGGACGCGGCGATCGGCTACGACAGCGAGCCTTCGAGCGCGGATATCGACGAGGCCGCTTTCTGGACCGAGCGCATCGAATGGGGTCGGTCGCGCATCGGCGTCTATGACAAGAAGGGTTTGGCCGCCTTGCAGCGGCACAATGATCAGGCCGATATCAGCACCAACATCGACCACATGCACAGCAGGGCCAAAGGTCGCTTCTTCGAGCTGTAGTCACGAGGACCATAGCGGTGGAGGCAGTCTGCACCAACGCATTGATCCCTTCCGCCGCCTTCGGAAAATGTCCGTTGTCACTTGCAATTTGTTCGACTGCCGCGGCTATTCCTTGCGCCTGGAGTTTCGCAGTGCGCGACTGAGCGCGGGCCAATTGGCCGATAGTCTGCGGAAGGACGACAGTTGAATTCAGCCCGATGATCGCCACGACCACCGACATCTCTGTAAGCATATAGCCACTTTCATGAGAGCTCTCGGCGGAAGGCTTGGAGGAATGCGGCCTTGGTTCCGGAGACAAGGAGTCTCCATTTGATGGCGCGCGACCCTGATCAGCATGGCGCGGAGGTTCAAAGCGGCCGATCGTCGGGCAGTTCGATCCTGCGCGGCCACGGTCGTTCGATGTTGGTATGACGGGGTCTCAGAGAAGCATGCTCGCGTGTTTTCCGCCCTGGGCGTGTGAAACGTCGCGCGTCGTTGCCCTTCAGGCCTCACACCATAGAGTGAGCTAAATTAGTTCTGACAATACGGAATGGTTGTGGGCGATCAACAACAGGGCGGCTTTGGAACGGTCGACGCGATCATGGCGCTGATGGTCCTCGCCATCACCATCTCAATGACCCTTGCCGCCGGAACGGTAGCGGCCAAACTCTCGAGGGCCGCCATCGAGGCGCGCGAAGCTGATCAGATCCTCGCCTATCTGATCAATGACGAGAATACCCAAGCCGTAAGCAGCTCAGGCAACAGCGGGAAATTCGCCTGGACCCTGACCGTTGAACCGCTGGCCCAGTCGGACTTGCGGGTCTGCCGCCGATCCGCTGAGGTTCGCGCCACACATTCTCAGAAATCCTATCGCCTGGTTTTGGATGAAGCCTGCCCGCGGCAATCTGGGCCGACGGGGTGAAGGACTCCGGCTTCACACTGACTGAGACTCTGGCGGCTCTGCTGATCATCGGCTTGGCCTTTGGTGGGCTGTTTGAGGCCACACGTTTGATCTCCCGCGTTCAGAACGCATCGGCGCGGCGGGTGAACGAGTCGAGGTCCCTTGGCGCCGCCCAGAGGGGACTACAGTTATGGATGGGCGATCAGCACGTGGCCGCAGCACTCAACGAAAATCGACTGACGGGTACTGTGCGGGGCATGGGCTACCCCTGTGGCCAGGTGGAATGCCGCCTGTCGCTGGACGGCGCCAAGGGGCGTTGGACGCTCAGCCTGATCGGCCGCGACCAAGTCGCGCATAGGTTCTCATTGGGCACTGCCAAGGACGCGCATCTGGTATACGATGCCATCGACGGTCGATTTGACCATTGGCCGCCGTCCGGTCGACTTCGCGCCTTGCGGGCCGTGTCGATTGTCCAATCGGGGGATGACGGCGATCAAGCAGTTTTGACGGCGCGAGCATGGATCGAGCAGACCCGCACCTGCCAGTACGACCTCATTTCGAAGGCGTGTCGGCCCGCCACACTGCCGTAAACGATGAAGATGGCGGGCCTGCCGAGCGCCCGGCCCCGGCGGCTTTCGTTCGGGGCATAACCGCCGCGCCAGTCGCGCCATGGGATCAGACGCGCGCTGCCAATCTGGAAGCGCGGCTCAATGCTCCTCTCCCATTGGAAGAGGTGGCCTATGTGCTGCGGCGGCTTGAGCCGTGGCGGCCGGGGACGCCTGGCCGCTTCGCCGCGGTCTATGTTCGCCGGCGCGATATTGGCGATGGGCTAACGGTTCAGCCGGAGCTGAACGGCAAGCCGGTGACGGCGCAATTCGTCTCGCCGATCCATCAGCGCGCGCAGGTTCGCCGACTGGGCCTGGTCGCTGGCGCAGCGGCGCTTGGGGGCTTCCTGCTTATCACCGTCGCGGTCAGTCTTTGGACGGCCCGGGTGCAATCAACCGAGCGACTGGCCTCACTCGAGCAACTGGTCGCCGATCGGACGCGAGAGGCCAACCAGCGCGCCCGGGCCGCCGCCCAGGTCCGCGCACTGGATGCGCTGGGCATGAGAGGCCGGCAGGCGGCCGTGGTCCTGGATGACCTGGCCTGGGCCGGCCAGGCCCGCAATCCAGCTGCCTCGGTCGAGGCCTTCCACTGGGAAGGCGGCTTTATGGCTGTCGAGGTCCGAGGGGACGCGCCGCCATTTGCTGTCGCCGACCGCCAGGCCCATCGATCGCGCGCGCCGCTACGCAGGGGTGTCTGGTTGTGGGGCGTTGAACCCACGGCTCCGACAGCGACACAGACGGCGCAATGAAGCCGCGCCCCCTTCCATCCGCCGTGGTCTCGGCTGTGGCTGTGTTGCTGGCGCTCACGACCGCGCTTGTCACGGGTCTCGCTTTCGACGCCGTCGCGCGTCCCAGCGGCTACAAGGCGCGCCTGCGGGCCCTGCAGCAGTCGGCTGACGACCTGCGCCAGTCGGCGGCGCTACCCACCGGTGGGGCTTACGATCCCAAGGCTGTGTGCCAGGAAGCCCTCATTCCGGCCGCCGCTCACCTGCAGCGCGCACTGACGGACAGGGCTTCGGCGGCGGGCGCCACCCTCAAGGGCCTGACCGTCACTCCAACCCAGAACCAGAGTGCTGGACTGGCTCCCATCGAGGTCACGCTCAGTGCGGAAGGGTCCTATCCCGCCATGGTCCAGCTGACCGCGCTTCTGCAGAGCGCCCAGCCTGAAGTGTTTGTCGATAGCCTGGACCTCAAACCGACGCCGACCGGTGCGGCCATGCGAATGACGGGGAGGGCGTTTTGCTGGTCCGCTCGCCCTTGATCCTGCTTGGGCCGGTCGCCGGCCTGGTGCTGGCGGGGGCCGGCTGGATGCTGCTGGGCGGTTCCAGCCGGGCCGTCGCGCCGATTGACCGGATCGAACAGCAGGTGCTGGCCATACCCGCTTCGCGCCTCGGCAGCGTCGCGGTTCGCAGCGATGTGGCGACGGCCATAGCCAAGCCGTTGTTCCCTGAAGGTCTGGGCAGGATCAGCATCAGGCTGGACGGCCTGTCTCGTTCGCCGGGCCGCACCGCGGCGCTGTTTTCGTTCAATGGCGGCGCAACCCAGTGGGTTACTCTGGGCTCGACCGTTTCTGGTGTGACCGTTGTGGCCATCAGTGGAAGCCGCGCTTCGGTTGATACGGCCACGGGGCGGCGAGACATCCGATTGGGAGAGACAGTGGGCGAGCCGCCGGCGCCCACGGGTGCGGGCGTGACTTCGCCAGCCGCACCAGCCGGCGATGAGCCACCGCCTGGAACCCGGCTTTTCCCGCCGGCCAGCGCACCGGGCGGACAGCCATGACATCGCGCATCGGAATTTGAGTGGAATGATTGGGGGGCGGGTGAAGTTATTTTCGAGAAGGCCCAAGGGGTCACGTCTGGGCGTACTGCTGCTTGTCGGGATCATGCTGTTTTCTGGCGCGGCGCCGGCCTGGTCGGCTCCCGTCCGGGGCGCCGCGGTCGCCTACAGCTTTGCGTTCCGCGACGCGGAGATCTCACAGGTTGCCGAGGAGATTTTGGGCTCGACCCTGCGCCTGACCTACACGCTTGATCCGTCTGTCACTGGCAAGATGTCCTTTCGGGTCGATAGCCGGATGACGCCGTCACAGCTGCTCGAGGCCTTCGAAACGGCCCTGGGCGCCAACGGGATGGTGATGATCCGCCAAGGCGACAGTCTGCTGCTGACCAGCCGGAGCAAGGCCGCCTCCGTCAGTGGCGTGCGTCCAGCCGCCGATGGGGTCAGCAAGGCCGGCTACGAGGTGGTTTCGGTTCAGCTGTCCTTCGCCACCCCTTCCGAAGTGGTCAAGCTGCTCGCCGCCGCCGGGTCCAGCGACATCGTAATCTCCAGCGACGACAAGGCCGGCTTGATCGTCCTGGGGGGCACCGGCCGCGAATTGGAAGCCGCCATCCAAAGTATCCGCGCCTTCGATCGCAGCGGAATGGAAGGCGAGCGCGTGCGCTGGTTCGAGCTGCAGTCGGCCACGGCCGGCGTGTTGGCCGGGGAGATCAACCAGGTGATCCAGGCAGCAGGGTCAAGCGGCGGCACGGTAGTCCCCCTGCGCCGCCTCAATGTCCTAGTCGCCTTCGCACGCACACCCGAGGCGTTGGATGAAATCGGTCGCTGGGTCGAAAAGCTGGATAAGCCTTCAAGCAGTGAAGCTGCCACCTTCTGGGTCTACCACCCCCGCAACGTGCCCGCGGAATCCCTGGCCCGCACGTTGGCCACAATACTGCCGGGCGTTACCACGAGTGCGGCGACCGCTTCAGATCCGCCCCCTAGCCCTGCCGGACAGACGCCAGGACAGCCTCCGCCTGCCGCCGCTCCCCCGGCGGCGCTCCCAATGGCGCCCACAGGCGACAGCGAAACAGGTGTCCGCATCGGCGTCGACGGCGATTCAAACCTACTGCTGATCTCTGGACCGCCGTCTTCCCGGCCGCGCATCCAGAATATTCTGGATGAGATCGACGTCGTCCCGGTGCAGGTGCTGATCGAAGCCTCGATCCTTGAAGTGACCTTGAACGATGAGTTCCAGGCCGGCGTTCGCTGGTCGGACCTGGCCTCGGGCGGCAAGCTCAAGATCATTTCCACTGGCGATACCGCTGGGGCGATAACGCCAAGCCTGCCGGGATTGGCGATCACCTACATTGATGACGACGTCCGCGCGGCGATCGACGCGCTAGGATCGAAGACGACGGTAGAGGTCGTGTCGTCGCCCAAGATCATGGCTCTGAGCAACCGGACGGCCGTGCTGCAAATTGGCGACCAGGTGCCGGTCGTCGTTCAGCGCGGCCAGAGCGCTTCGGCCCCAGATGCCCCTCAAATCGTCAATGTCGAGTACCGCGACACCGGGGTGATCCTCAACGTCACACCCCGCGTCACCGGCGATAAGATTACGCTGACGGTAAGCCAGGAGGTAAGTGCGGTCGCCAAGACCACCACCTCCGGCATCGACTCCCCAACCATCCAGCAGCGTCGCATGGAGAGCACGTTGCTACTCAACGATGGTGGTCTCATTGCCTTGGGCGGTCTGATCAGCAGCACACGGTCGCAGGGTGACAGCGGCGTACCCTGGCTCAAAGACGTGCCGGTCGTGGGCAACCTCTTCAAGACCCAGAGCCGTGACAATCGCCGCACTGAACTGATCGTGCTGCTGAAGGCCACCATAATCCGGGCTCCGGCTGACGGTGATCGGGCGATGGCGGACCTCCTGGCCGACATGAAGGAGATCGATGCGCGTGGCCTGGTCAAGCCGTAAGGCCACAGAGCACGGCTACGCGACTGTGGCGGCGATGATCATCGCCCTGGCCTTGGCCCTGGCTGCCTCGGCGGTGATGGCGTCCGCGCTTAGCGCTCTGCGTGAGGCTCGAGCCGACGGCGAGCGGTTGCGGGCTGCCTATGGTTTGGAGGCCGCCCAAACCCAGGCCCTGACGACCCTGCTGGCTCAGCGCAAACCCGGACGCTACCGTTGGCAGGTGGACTCTCCCGTCGGCCCGGTGGAGGTGTTGGCTGAGCCCGAGCAGCCCAAGCTGTCCGTCAAGGCGGCCGCCGATCTTGATGATGCGACCTTGGCGCGGTTGGGCGTTAGCGATCCCGAACGACTGCGCGCGCGACTGGTCGCGCTGGCCGCTGGCCTGGGAGGGGAGGGTAGTGTCGCCCAGGCTGATCCAGCTCCGCTCTGGCAAGCCTGCGCGCCTTCCTTGATTTCAGCATTTGGAACGGCCGACGTTGCGCCCGTCTTGGCCGCAGCGACCACGCCTGGACCGGGCCGCTTCGATTGGCGAGCCGGCGAGGTCTGGCGTCTTCGGCTGATCTCGGCCCGAGGTTGGGCCGAGGATCGTATTGTCCGCCTGACCGGTGACGAACGCGACCCGGCCGCCGTCATCGAGCGCCGGCTTTTCCACGACACGCCGGGGGGCGAGCCGTGTGCATCGCTGTTCGGATGACGCCTTATCCCGCCTTCATGCTCCCCGCCGCGCTGGTCGGCGCCTGCCTTGGTAGCTTTGCCGCCACGGCCGGCCTGCGCGCCGCTCGCGGTGAGCAGGTTCTGACCGGGCGCTCGCATTGCGACCATTGCGCCAGGACCTTAGGCTTCCGGAGTACGCTGCCGCTGGTCTCCTATGTCGCCGCCAGAGGAACTTGCGGCGCCTGCGGCGAGTCGATCGACCCTCTCCACCTGGCCGGCGAACTGGCTGGAGTCCTCATCGGCGTTGCTGTGGTCTTCATTCCTTCGCCGCTGCGGGCAATGCTGGTTGGAGCGATGGGGCTGGTCCTGCTGATGCTGGCCGTGGCGGATCTGCGATCATTGCGTATCCCCGATCTGGCGTCCGCCGCTGTCGCAGCCATCGGACTTACTTTGGCTGGCCTGTCAGGCTTGGCGGCGCTGCTGACGGGCTTAGCGGCTGGGGCTGTGACTTTCGCCGTGATGGAGGGCTTCCGTCGCGGCTATCTTGCCCTGCGCCATCGCCCGGGTCTGGGGCAGGGCGATGTCAAGCTGCTGGCCGCACTGGCCATCTGGCTGGGTTTGGCCACACCCTGGAGCCTGGTTGGCGCGGCGGGTCTGGGTCTGGTCGGGGCGCTGGTGACCGGGCAGGGCCATCGGCGGTTCGCCTTTGGTCCCTATCTCGCCGCCGCCGGCTGGCTTACCGGGCTGGCGATGGAGCTGTGGCCGGCCTTCGGCAGGGTGTGGGGAGGCGTGTTGGGATGACCTGGCTGTTGAAACAGAAGCGCGAGGCGATGCTCGAACACCTGCGCGCCGGGGGAAAGGTCGACGAAGCGGCCATCGCCCGGGCCGAGCTGGTGGCGGTGCGCACGGCCGCGCCCGTGGAGCAGGTGCTCAACCAGCTGGGCGCGCTTTCGGACGATGACCTGGTGGCCGCCTATGCCGAAGTGTCCGGCTGTTCGATATGGCGGCCCGCCGCAGAGCCGCCCACCATCGGCCTGGAGGATCTGGGTGTCAGCGCCGAATTTCTCCGCCGCCAGCGTATCCTACCATTGCGGCGCGAGGGCGCGGTCTTGGTCTGCGCCGCCACCGACCCTTTGGACGAGGAGGCGCTGTCGGGCCTGGTCTTCGCGGTTGGTGGCCGGGTCAGCCTCAAGGTGGCCAGCCCCGGCGACTTCGCCCGGGTGTTCGACCAGGCCTTCGAGGCCAGCCCCACAACCGCCCCTTCTGATCAACGGCGCCTGGAGCGCGAGATCGACCAGGTGGCCGACAGCTCGGCGGAAGGCGCTGGGGCCAGGCTGGTTGCCCAGACCTTCGAGGCGGCCATCGCCGCGGGCGCCTCTGACATCCACTTTGAACCCCGTCGGCACGACCTGCGCATCCGGCTTCGGGTCGACGGCCAGATGATTGAACACCGGGTGGTCGCCGCCGACCTGGCGCCGGCGGCGGTGTCGCGGATCAAGGTGGTCGCCAACCTTAACCTTGGCGAACGGCGCCTGCCCCAGGACGGCCGGACCAGCTTCGTTGTCCAGGGCCGTACGGTCGATGTCCGCGTGGCCACCTCTCCGACGGCTTTCGGCGAATCAGCGGTGTTACGCATCCTGGACCGGGCCAACCTCGCGCTTGACTTGGATGCCTTGGGCCTAAGTCCGCCGGTTGCGGCCACCCTGCGCCGGGCGGTCAAGGCGCCGCATGGCCTCTTCCTCGTCACCGGACCGACGGGCAGCGGCAAAACCACCACCCTTTACGCTCTGCTGCAGACCTTCGCCGGGTCCAGCCGCAAGATTCTCAGCGTCGAGGATCCGATTGAGTATCACTTCGAACATGTCTCCCAGACCCAGGTCGCCCCGCATATCGGCCTGACCTTCGCCTCAGCGCTACGCTCCTTCCTTCGCCAGGACCCCGATGTCATCCTGGTTGGGGAAATCCGCGATCCGGAGACCGCAGCCGTGGCCATCCAGGCGGCGATGACGGGCCATTTTGTGCTGGCCTCGATCCACGCCAACGATTCCCTGGCCGTCCTGCCGCGCCTGCGCGACATGGGCATCGAGCCCTATCAGATCGCCGCCGGGTTTCGGGGCGCGGCGGCGCAGAGGCTGGTCCGACGCCTCTGCCAGGCCTGCGCCCGGCCGCGTGCGCCCGATGAGGCCGAGATTATTTTCGTCGAGGCCCTGGGTCTGGAGGCGCCGGCCCAGGTGCACGAACCCGTTGGCTGCCCCAGCTGCAATGGGACCGGCTACAAGGGGCGCACTGCCATCGGCGAGGCCATGCTGGGGCAGAACGACCTGCTGCGGGCCATCGCTGAGCAGGCCCAGCCGGCCGTCATAGCCGAGGCTGCGACCCGGGCAGGCTTGGTTCCCATGGCAGTGGACGGTTGCCGCCGCGCTGCGCTCGGCGTCACCAGTCTGGCTGAAGTCATCGCTGCCGTGCATGTCTGACGCGTCGCAGAGCTATCGCTATGTCGCTGTGGACGCTGGCGGTCGGCGGACCCGCGGCGTCCTCACCGCACGCGATGAAATCACCGCCTACGCTCGTCTGGTATCCGATGGGTTGACGCCGATCAGCCTGAAGGTTGAGGCGGCCCGCGGCGGGCGGGGCGGCGCGGTCGCCGGTCGACTGAGCGAGCGGCAGGTGGCCAATCTGGTGGGCGATCTGGCGATGTTACTTCAGGCCGGCACGGACATCCGCTCGGCCTTGTCGATCATCGCCACTCGAGCGGAGACTCCGACAATGGCCGAGACGGCTCGGTTGATTGCCCGGGACGTCAGTGGCGGCGACAGCGTCGAGCGGGCGATGGGCGCACGCCTGGGGGAGCGTCACGGGTTCGTCGCCGCCCTTGCCGCTGCCGGCGAAGCGTCTGGCGACCTGGCGGGGGGACTGGAGCGTGCAGGAGAGGTGGTTCGCTCGCGGCTGGCCATCCGCCAGCAGCTGGTCTCGGTTCTCAGCTATCCGCTGTTCGTCCTCGTCACCGCCATCGCTGCCTTCCTGGTCATCCTTACACTGGTCATCCCTTCCATAGCCCCGCTCGCCGAAGCGCCCGGAGCCGAGCCGGGTTTCGCCATGCGATTGCTGTTGGGGGCCAGCCATCTGGTCCGTGACAATGGTTTGGTCCTGCTGGGACTGTTGGGGGTTGCCCTGGCAGGACTCGGGATATCGGCCGCTACCGGAACTCTGGCCACGGGCCTGGATCGGCTGTTCATGGACGGGCCGGCGCGGCGCACCGCAGGGCGGTTGGTCTATGGAGGGTTCGCCATAGCGTTGGGAGGCATTTTGGCGGCGGGCGCGCCGATGGCGGATGCGCTGCGCCTGTCGTTGCGAGCAGTGCGCTCCGAGTTGGCTCGCAAACGGTTGACCCCAGTCGTCCAGGCCGTCCGGCAAGGCGAGTCGCTGTCTGCGGCGCTAAGCCGAGTTCCCAATCTTCCTGCCGCGATCGTTCGGCTGGCTGTGATTGGCGAAGAGTCCGGCACCCTGGGGCCAATGTTGTCGCGGGCCGGACGTATCGAGGAACAGGGTGCTCTCGAGCGGATTGAAGCGGCCGGCCGGCTGTTAGGTCCGCTCCTCATCGTAGTGTTGGGCGCTCTAATCGGACTGATGATGGCCGGCCTGTTGTCTGGCGTTACCGGCCTTGGTCAGTCGGAACTGGGCTAACCGCCCTTGCTCGGCTGGAACGTCAGTCGATAGGTTCGCTTGGAGCCCGGCAGCGCGACCTTATGGTAGGGCAGGCAGGCGGCAATCGCAGTCAGGGCTCGTGCCTCGGCCACCAGGCGGGCTTCGTCTGGCGCCGCGCCGGGCGCGCGGATGATCTTCGGTGGCACGGCCAGTCGGCCTTGGTCGTTGAGCACGACCTCCAACGCGACCGGCACTGCCGAGCGTTGTGGAAGCCGGCTCCAGCAGGGCTCAATCTGACCCCAGAGATCGCCGCTAGAAATGTCGTCGCTCGGGTCGCCTTTGGCGGAGGCCGACGCAGTTTGAGCCTGCTGACCCCGTTCCGCGCTTCGACCAGCCGAGTCGCGTCCGCCGCCTTTCTTGCCGGTTCCTCCGACCTGGCCAAGCGCATCGAATAGCTTGCTCAGATCGCCACGCGGCCGCTCTACTTGCTTGTCGCTGGTGGTCAGTTCGCTGTCCTCGGTGCGTAGCCGGGCCATCATGCGCGCCAGGCTGTCGGCGTCCGTTGAAGCGGTATTGGTCCCGCCACCGCCGCCGGCCTTGGCGCCTTCCATCCCCGACAGAGACACCAGGATGGCGTCTCCTTGATCCCAGTCTTCAGGTCCGCCTCGCGACACCACCCCTGAAGCGGTGGCGAAGAGGCTCAGGATCAACACCACATGGAACAGAACCGCCGCGCCGAACGCGGCGGCGTTGCGTCGCCGAAGTTTACGGGCAGGGTCGGTGGACATTGCATCTTGCTTAGCAAGCGGACCAAAGGCGTGGCGAGGTCATAGACCGTCGCACTAGCATGAGGCGATCCTCAGCCGCCGGTTTGCCGACACTGCAAGGCTTCGATCTGCTTGGTGAAAATGAGAATGGCGTCGTCCATAGCCTGAGTGTCTCGGCCGTCGGCCACAGCCTGCGCGCGGCGGGTCTGCACTTCGCTAAGCGCGGTCTGTGTGCGGGTCAGAGCCTGCTCCAAACCGCCGGCGGCCTCAATGATGGGATCCAGCGGCATGGAAAGCCGTGCGTGCAGACCGGGCGTCTGAATCTGCGAATCCAGGGCCGACAGATCGACGGGGCAAACCCGGCAGGGCGCTGGCGCTGGAAACGGATCAGCCAGTGCGGCAGGAGCGAGAACCGCGCTAGCAAGCAGCGCCAGGCCGGCGAGAAGTCGTCCGTTCATTTGATGCCCCTACCAGACGATCACGTTGATGTAGACCGTCGCGGTTGTGGTGTGACCGTGACCATCCGAGATGGTGTAAGTGAAGCTGTCCGAGTCCACGAGTGTCGAGTCCACGCCCGTAGGATGATAGTGAGTACCGTAGGTATAGATGACTTGCGTCCCAGTGAAAGTGACGGTCCCACTTGCCGGCTGAGTCACAGCGGTGATCGTCAGGGTGTCACTGTCGGGGTCGGTGTCGTTGGTGCGCGGATCGAAGGTGACGCTTGGGAAAACCCAAGCCCCGCCGGCATAGTAGGCGTTGGCGTCAGCGGAATCGTCGGTCGCCACCGGAGCCAGATTGCTAGAAACCGTGACGTTGACCGTGCCGCTCGCCGTGCCGCCACGGCCGTCCGAGGCCGTATAGGTGAAGCTATCGCTGCCCACATAGCTGGTCGTCGGCGTGTAGGTGACAGAGGTTCCGGTGTACGTCACCGTCCCGTGCGCCCCGTCCGTTTTGCCGGTGACGGTGAGGGTGTCACCGTCCGGGTCGGTATCGTTGCTCAGCGGGTTGAAGTTGAGCACCGAATTTACCGCCATGGTCTTGGTATCGGTCGTCGGCGCCGGCGGACCGTTCACTGAAACGGACACGTTGGCGGTGTCGCTGCCGCCCTGGCCATCCGAGATGGTGTAGGTGAAGCTGTCGGCCCCAGTGTAGCCAGTGGTCGGGGTATAGGTCAGCTGAGTCCCGGTAAAAGTCGCTGTCCCGTGGGCCGGCGTACTGACCGCGGTGACGGTCAGGCTATTGCCGTCGGCATCGGTATCATTGGTGCGAGGGTCAAACACCAGGACAGTGTTCTTCTGGGTCAATCGGCTGTCATCGACCGCGTCTGGCGGATTGTTCGTCGCTGAGACAATCACACTGACCGTCGCCGTGGCTGTGATGCCGTGGCCGTCGTCGATGGTGTAGGTGAAGCTGTCGGTCCCGGTATAGCCGGTGGTCGGCGTATAGGTGACTGAGGCGCCGCTGTTGATGACGACCGCGCCATGCGCCGCCGAGCTGACGGCGCTGATGGTCAAAGCGTAGCTCTGCGGGTCGCTGTCGTTGACGCGGGTGTCGTAGGTCCTGAAACCGTTGGGCTGGACCCCAATGCTGTCGGCGACCGCGACTGGTGGCTGGGTCACATAGGCGGTGACGGTGGCGGTGGCTGACCCGCCATGGCCGTCCGAGACCGTGTAAGTGAAGCTATCGGTCCCATGATAGCCAGTCGCCGGGGTGTAGATCAGCGTGGTTCCGCCCGAGCCGATGCTGGCCCAACCGTGGCTTGGGGCGCCGACAGCGCTGATCGACAAGGTCATGCCCGAAGGGGCCGAGTCGTTGGTCAGCGGCGAGAGAGTGTAGGCGGTGTCCTGCCGTCCATAGAAGCTGTCGGCGTTGGCGGCCGGACCGCCGCTGACCGTTACCGTGTCGGTGGCCGTCGAAGTCAGTGAGCCGTCCGAGATGGTGTAGGTGAAGGTGGCCGTGCCAGTGAAGTTCGTGGCCGGGGAGTAGACCACCAGGCCAGAGCTGTTGATCGACGCCGTGCCGCTGGAGGGCGTGCCGACACCCGTGATGGTCAAATACTGACCCTCTGTGTCGGTATCGTTGGTGCGAGGATCGAAGGTGAGTGGGACGTTCTTGGCGGTCGAGACCGCATCGGCGACGGCGGTTGGGGCGGTGTTGGTGCCGGTGGTCGTGACGACCGCCGTGCGGTTACCCGCCAGATCATAGCTGTAGCTGATCGTAGTCAGGCCGTTGGTTCCGCCGTTATCGATAACCACTCTGGTCACCCGACCGATGGCGTCGTAGCTGTAGCTGGTGTTGGCGCCCTGTGTAGCCAAAGCCATCTGGCCAGGAGCGGTAAGAGCTAGGAGCATAGCGCCCACGCTCACAGCCGTCCGCCAGGACCGCTTCATGCCCATGCTATCCCCCCGCGACGTGGCGCACCGCATCAACCGCGCCAAAATCATGGCGATAGTCATCTTGCGATCGCGGTGAAGATGCAATAGCCATTTAACGTGTGAAGCGAGTTTGCTCGCTTCGGGGGGGATTGCAATGCGGTCGATGCGACTGATCGTGTCGGGTCTTGTTGGCCTGACTCTGTTGGGGTTTGCCCAGGCCGCTTGGGCGCAAACGCCACCCCCGCCGGCGGACACCATCGGCACAGCCGCGCTGCTGGCTCCCGACACGGTCAATGGCTACTACTCGACCACCATCACAACGACGACGAACAGCATAGGAACGACGGGCCGCGCTCCGGAGATCGTCGAGCTGGCCCGGGCGCTGGCTGGCAACACTGCCGCCGTCGACCCGGCCAACCCGACCGACACCGCCAAGGCGGTCGACCGCATCTATCAGTACGTCAACAACAACATCGAAACCGAGTGGGCCTACGGCCTGCGCAAGGGCGCGGTGGGCGCGATCATCGATCACAGCGGCACCGCCTTCGACCAGGCCCAGCTGATGGTCGAGCTGCTGCGCGAGGCCGGATTCACGGCCAGCTACCAGGTCGGCAAAATCACCCTGACCGGGACGCAGTTCTATGACTGGAGCGGCGTCCAAGACGCCAAGGCCGCTTGCCAGATGCTGTCGAGCGGGGCCATCGGGGCGGTGATCACTACGGCCGGGGGAGGCGCATCTACGGATCCGACCTGCGCCAGCTACTCCGGTAATGTCACCTCGATTACCCTGAACCACATCTGGGTGTCGGTGGTCATCGGCGGCACGACCTATCTATTCGACCCGGCCTACAAGACCCACGCCCACAAGAGTGCCATCAACCTCGCCTCGACGGCCGTGCTGACCAGCGGCGACGCCCTGGCCGACGCCACCGGCACGATGACCAGCGGCACGGATTCCGGTACGGGCCTGGCCTATGTGAAAAGTCTAGCTGCAGGCACGCTGGCCACGCGACTGCAGGGCTACTCCAACAATCTGCTCACCTATCTGAAGGCCCATCCGGAGGCCCAGCTCGAGGACGTCATCGGCGGCGAGGTCATCAACCGCACCGAGACCCCCACCGGCGGCCTGCGCCAGACCAGCCTGCCCTACACCGCCACGGTCCAGCGCACTTGGACCGCCAGCGTCCCCGACCCTTTCCGCACCACCCTGCGGGTGCAGCAGACCTCGCAGATCACCGTCAGCGGCTCGGTCGTCGAGGGCCAGATCTGGGACAAGACCTTCTACGCCGATGAGATCTACGGGAGGAAGCTGACCACTGCGGCGACCTACAATGGCACCGGCTATTCGACCAACTATTTCGCCGGCCTTTACATCACCGATGAGAACGGCCGCTCCATCGCCGGCGCCCCGACCGCTCAGGCAACCTACACCGGCGTCAGCCCGATCGGCGACCGCTACGGGACGCTGACCCTGACTGTCGGCCACCCCTACGCTTCGGACGGCAGTGGGGGAACGACCGCTACTGGCACCTACATGGACGCCACGGTGGTCAAGCCGGTCAGCATGGTGGTGCCCTTTGTTATCGTGAACGCCTACGGCGACGCCAACGGCATGGTCAAGAAATGGGGCTCTCGCGAAGATGCCGAGGTCAGTGGACCGCCGCCAGCGCCGGGAAGCTGCATGGAAAACTGTGGCGATCCCCCGGCGATGAGCCTCACCGACGGCTCGCGCGAGGCCTATGCCGCCGCCTGGATCGACCAGTCGTCCAAGGCCGCCCGACTGCAGGCGCAGATCGGCAACTCGACCTACCAATTGCACCATGCCCTGGGTGTCGTCACCGGCAACACCTACATGGGTGTCGGCAGTCCCTATCTGATCACCGGCCAGCCCAACACGCTCTATTGGCAGATCTTCGACACCTTCCAGCGGATCGATGTCGACTCGGCTTTCAGCGTCACCAACAAGGCAGCCAACGCCAACAACCGCCGAGCTGTGATCTTCTCCATCGCTACTACCAAGGCCGCCCTTGAAGGCAGCGTGGTCGCCCAGAACACCGACACCCCCGACATCTCGACATCGGCGACCCGGTTCGACTGGGCCAATGCACCGCCTTCCGGCGAGGACCTGTTCACGCAAGGCGCTCGCCGGTTCTTCACCTTCGACGCCACCAACAGCAGCTCGGCCAGTTCGATTGCCAAGGTCGAAGGCCGCACCGTCAGCGACCTGACGACCACCGACCCGTGCAGCAGCACCGGCGGGGGATACTATGGCGTCTTCGCCTATCCCAATGAGGCGCCCAAGCTGTGCGGCAACACGGCCAGCACCTGGGTCGCCAAGCTGAGCGGCTCGGTCAATATCTACGCCCAGGCCGGTTACAGCGTTACCACCCCGGAAGAGAGCCGGCTGGGGCCCGGACAGCCCTTCGGCGCCCCCACCACGGCAGCGGGGGGCGGCGGCGCCACCTATTATACGACTGGCCCGACCCTGCAGCGCGGCCCGGCCCTGGTGGCCATCAAGTACGCCGGTTCCGAACCGACGCAGATCGCCCATGTGGCGATTGAGAACTTCATGGGCCTCAACAGCACCGTGATCAGCAAGGGCGGCGGCGGTGGGGTCGAGCCCGACACGGCGCTGAAATATGATCCCAAGGACGCGGCCGACATCCTCAGGGCCCGCTTCAAGGACCGCTCATCTGCGCTTGGCGTGGACCTGGCCACCGGCAACGTCACCTATACGCCACCGGCCAGCCTCTCCATCGGCTCGGGCGAGTTCCCCGAAAAGCTGACCGCCCAGTTCATCTTCCAGGGCGGGCGGCCGACCAACAGCAAGCAGTGGACCAGACCCGGCGAGCCGCAAGGCCCCTGGACCACCAACTGGCAGAACGTCCTCAGCGTCGGCAGCAGCGGCACCGAGGCCATGGGCAGCACCGATATCCGCCCGGCCGCCGCCACCATCGCCGCCTTCATGGCCATGCAGGACGTCTACAAGGCCAGCCCCTCCACCCCGCGCGAAGTAACCGGCGAGCTGGTCGCCGCCTGGTGGGTCAAACAACTGCAGGCCAACACAGTCAGCGTCACGGTCGGCGCCGACAGCCGCCAGTTCGTCAAGTTGACCGATGGAACCTGGATCCGGCCGGGTTCCGCCGAATACGCCACCCTCTCCATCACCGGTTCGCAGGTGCTGGACACCCGCGCCTGCGGCGGCGGCCAGCTCCCCTATGCCACCGCCCGCGGCTGGGACCGCTCCGGCATGACCTTCGCCATTACCGGCGCGGGCGGCGACGTGCAGAACTGGGTCTGGTGGCGCAGTACTTTGGCCGACGGCCATCCCTGCCAGCACAACTTCTCTGGCTTCCGCCTTTCGACCTGGGTTTTCCCGCGAGGAATTACCGTAACCTTGACCTACGGCAAGGATCCCAATCACGACCAGGAGGGCGAAACGCTACTCTCGGTCTCCAATAACCTGGGCCGTCAGATCGACTTCACCAATCTGGGCGAGATCGGGCCTGGCTACTACAGCGCGGCCTTCACCAATCACCTGACCGGGGTGGACCTGCGCACGGCCAGCGCCGGATCCGATCTGGTCAACGGTCTCAACACCTTCACCGATCCGGTCGGCGCGACCACCACGGTCAAGCTGACGGGCCTTAGCGGCATGCCCGTGCTGCTGGCTGGCAGCAGTTGGGACCGATACCTCATCGGCCGGGTCTATACGGCGACTAATCCGCCGGTGGGCTCGACGCCAACCAACCCCGCCAGCCTGCAGTACGACTACAACAGCTTCGGCCGGGTCTACCAGGCCTGGGACGCTGACGCCCTGCAGTTGGGTAACCGCGGAGCCAACATCTTCTACATCGCCGACGGCGTGCGAGGCGAGCGGACCGACCCTGCGGGCGGCGGGCTGGCGGTCGAATACGACCTCTGGGGGCGACCGATCCGCTATTACGATGAGCTCGGCCGCAAGGTTGCGGTCACCTACGACGGCCGTGGCCGGGTGCTGGGGTACACCTATCCTGAACTCGACCAGGAGACTTTCACCTACAACGACCGCAACCAACCGCTGTCCTTCACCCGCATCGCCAAACCGGGCTCGGGTCTGTCCAACATCGTGGTAAGCGCCACCTGGAACAGCACCTGGAACCAGCCGGCCAGCATCACCAACGCCCGCGGCTACACCACTGATTTCGTTTATATCGCCAGCGGCGGCGGGGCGGGAAACATCTCCACCGCCACCCGGCCCGACCCCGACGGTGCGGGGCCGCAAGCCCGACCAGTCTACACTTTCAACTACAATAGCTATGGGCAAATGGTGACCGCTACCGATCCGACTGGCGTGGTCACCACATACGCCTACAACACAGCGAACTATCTGGGCTCGATTGCGATAGACCCGACAGGCGTCAATGTGGTGGCGTCCTTCACGTACGACCCTCAAGGCGATCTGACCATCATCAACGGCTCGCGCACCGATGTGACAGACGTCAGTTATGTAATCTACGACGCTGCACGCCGGAAGTTGATGGAAATCGGTCCGGACGGCCCGGGCAGCCTGCTGCGGCCGGCGACCAAGATCACCTATGATGCGGAAGGGCGAGTTATCCAGGTCGATAAAGGCCGAGCTAGCACCACCACCGGCTCGGACTTCGTTTCATTAGAAACAACTGCTACAGTCTATGACCCGGCGGGCCAGTCGTTGAAGGTAACCACGCCTGACGGTGTAACCCAGTACAGTTATGATGGCGATGGGCGGATTATCTGCACGGCGGTGCGGATGAATCCGCAATACTATAATAGCCTGCCGTCTGACGCCTGTAGTCTCAGTACCGCGGGTCCTGCTGGTGCCGACCGCATCGTTAAATCGGAGTACGATGCCGCCGGCCAGGTGACCAAGACCTATAAGGGCTTCGGCACTGGCGCCCAAACGACCTACGCCATCTATACCTATTCTGCTAACGGCAAGAACGTCACGATCACTGATGCCCGAGGCAATAGATCGACCCTCGAGTATGATGGTTTCGACCGCTTTTGCCGGCTGGACATGCCATCCTCCACCGTCGGGGCTGGGAGTTCGGCCGGGCCCGCTACTGCCTGCCGCACCAGCATAACCGACCAGGACGCGGTCACGTCAGGCATCCAGGACACGCTCACTTCCGGCATCGACTTCGAGGAATATGGATACGATGTCGACGGCAATCGAGTCTGGAAGCGGCTGCGCGACGGTCAAGTCATTACTTTCGCATATGACCAGCTCGACCGCGAAACTATCAAGGATATTCCCGGCGGTACAACGGCAGACGTCTTTACAGGCTACGACCTCGTTGGCCGGGTGCGACACCTTACGTTCGGCTCGGCGGCAACCAATAACAACACCGACGTTGTAAACACTTGCTCTGTGACGACCACCGGCATTGACTACTGTTACAACACCGCTGGCTGGCTGACTAAAGAGGCCAGCTTTAACCGCCAAGTCACCTACATCCTCGACAAGGGGCAAAACCGTACTCGAGTGACTTGGCCTGACGGCTTCTACGTCACTTATGGCTATGACGTTTTCGGAAAGGTGACGACGGCCAGCGACAAGACCGCCGCGACCTCGGCCTTCCTATTGGGGACTTACGCGTATGACGACTTGGGTCGGCGGATAAGCTTCACTCGTTCCAACGGCGTGGTCACCAGCTATGGCTACGATGGCGCCGACCGGTTGACGAGTCTTACTCAGGACGCCTTGGGCACTACCAGCGACCAGACATGGACCTTCGCATACAACGCTATCAGCCAGACTACCGCCCGCACGTCGTCAAACATCCTCTATGACTGGCCTAAGCCCGCCCCGGCGACGACAGGTAATGCCTACGATGGTCTTAACCGCGATGCTGCTGTTGTTGCCCTGACCGGCGGCTATGACACCAAGGGCAATGTCACCAGCGATGGTACGCGGACCTTCGCCTACGATTACGAAAACCGGCTGATCTCGGTAACGGGGGGCGCCGCCAATATGACCTTAACCTATGACCCGTTGGGCCGGTTGCGCCAGACTGTTGTGGGTTCAACCACAACGCAGTTTTTGTGGTCGGACAACAAACTGCTTGGCGAATTCCCGAGCAGTGGCACTACGCCACTGCGGCGTTACGTGCATGGCCCAATACCTGACGAGCCGATAGTCTGGTACGAGGGCTCTGGCCTAGCTGATCGGCGCTGGCTTTTGCAGGATCGCCAGGGCTCAATCATTGCTGAAACAGATGGAACCGGGGCGGTAACTCAAACCTATGCCTATGGGCCTTGGGGAGAGCCCTCGGCTGGTCCCACCGCTGGTTGGAGTGGAGGGAGCCGATTCCGCTATACGGGCCAAATGGCCCTCATTGAGGCGCAACTCTATTATTACAAGGCGCGCGTCTACGACCCGGCGCAAGGAAGGTTCTTGCAGACAGATCCAATCGGAGTGAGGGACGATCTCAATCTCTATGCATATGTGGGTGGTGATCCGACAAATCTTGTTGATCCGAGCGGTTCAGCGAAGGTTTGTTCAGTACCTACCGGAACGCTCATTAGAAGCTGCGTATATGTGGACGGAAACGGAGACGGAAACGATAACGATAACGATCTGAAGCCGGCGCAGGTAGCGGCGCTAGCGAGAGACTTTTCGGGATTTATTGGCGACCACAATGAAGTTCATCTCGGTAAATATAGCGCCGAAGTTCAAAATGTTGGAGGAGCTAGCAATGACACAGTGACAATGGTCCGCGCTGTTTCTCAATTTGTTGGTGAATACGTGGGCGGATGGACCAAAGGAATTTTTGTGGGCGACTATCGTTCGCTTTCGCTTATGTATGACGAGCCACCTAATCTGATGTTAAAACCGAGCATCATCGGCTATGCTTGGTTTGAACAAAATGCAATTCTTCTCAACGTGAGCAGAAGCGAATTTTTTGAGACTCCTTCGGATATCGCCAGAACTTTGTTCCATGAGCGGCTTCACTTTGCGTGGGGTCTTCGAAGCCCGAACGAAACCGAGCACGCGCAACTCGATGCAACGGCCCGGCAACAGTTGAAGGATTCAAAGTTAGATGGTGGTGGGTGTCGTGCTGTCGGGTTCTGGGGATCCACCTATCCTAACTGTAGATAGGCAAGAGGTTGCTGATATGCAGCGGATCCCGAACTGGCCCCGTGTAATAGCTAGGCGGTAGATATGACGTATAAGGCGCGTCTATACAAAATCCTATGTCTAGTAATTCCGATCTTTAGTTGCGGCTTGATGGGCTGCGGTGGTAACAGATCGGAAATAGAATTTTGCGTTGTCGGTGATCTATCTGATAGAAATTCGATGCAAATTGCTATTCCCAACCGCAAGGTGGGTCTATTTGATACGTCGTCTGAACTAAGATTAGAGCATAATGACCAAGCTGTTGGTATGGTGTACCCATTTCCAATCTCACTTCCCAGGAGGGAAATCATATCGGGAGGCAAACCAGCGAGTTGGAAATTAGGCAATTACAAGTTTGTAGCAAAAAGGGGAGGGAATATTCCTCCTGGTCAAATGAATATTTATTCCACGTATGAGGGTGAGATCGGAAAAGAAGGCGTCTATAATAGCGTCGTTAGCTATTCTCCCAAGAAAGGCGTTTTAAAATTAACACTGGAAGATATTCAGTCTCACGATAAGCAGCAGTATGTTTCATGCGGGAGGAGGAATCTGAATATAGGTTCCCTTAGTGAGGGCGAGAGATAATCCTCTGTTGTCAATGCGCAGGATTGGCGGGCTATCTTGGGCCGATGGAATCGAAGCCGTTAATTGTGTCGGCAGATCTCGGGGCGCGGCCTGATACCCCCATTCCTCTAGGCGATTGGTCTTCGACGATGCCGCCCGTTGTTTCTTCCTGTTAAGGGGTAAGGACGCTGAGCCACGTATGACCACGCGGCGGCCCGGGTGGAGTCAGTCAGCGAAGAGTCAGTATGATTTCTGACAATGCAGATTAGGCGAGGGTGACGGGCGTCAACTTCCGCTACTGACTCTTCTCGGACTCTCAAATCGTCCGCTTTCTGGTCGGTCGGAGAAGGTGGCTACGGCCGCTAGCGTGACACTCGGTCAATCGCTAGGCAGATCGTCGGGAGACCCAAAGCAGCCCTTACGTGTGTTTTTGCATCAGAAGGCCTATCGGTAGTCCAAGCTCTACCGTAATGAAAACGCTGGCCATGCAGCGATCTTGGGGGAAGTCTTGGAGCACGACGCAGCCCGACAGGTCGGCTACATGCAGCAGGCCCTGTCGCAGAACAAGCGACCGACCGGCTTCTTTATCGGAGCGGGATGCCCGCTTTCAGTCCGGAATCCTGATAATACACCGCTGATCCCGGATGTCGCGGGTTTGACCCAAAAGATCGCCGAAGCGTTTTCGACCGGGCCTGGTAAGGCCGACTGGGACACGCTCATCGAAGGTGTCCGTGAGGACGGCGGCGACGTCGGTAACGTCGAACATATCCTGAGCAATATCCGGCAACTCGCAGCGGTCGCCGGCAAGAGCAGCGTCAGGGGGCTGAATCGCGACGGCCTGGACAAGCTGGATGCCACGATCTGCGGCGTCATTAGTAAGTTGGTGGACAAGGCGCTGCCGGACCCGGGGTCGCCCTACCACAATCTGGCGATCTGGATCCGCTCGATCCGGCGCGCCTCGCCCGTCCAAGTGTTCACGACCAACTACGATCTGCTCACTGAGCAGGCCATGGAAGAGTCCGCCACGCCATATTTCGACGGGTTCGTGGGCGCCCGACAGGCCTTCTTCGATCTAGGGGCGGTGGAAGATGAAAACATCCTTCCGGCGCGCTGGGCGCGTCTCTGGAAGATTCACGGATCGTTGAACTGGCGCCTCACCGCCGACGGCAAGAGGGTCGTCCGATCCGACAACCAGGACAAGACTGCCTCCTACCTGATCTATCCGTCACACCTCAAATACGACCAGAGCCGGAAGATGCCGTATCTGGCGATGCTGGACCGGCTGAAGTCCTTCTTGCTTCAGCCAAGCGCGACACTATTCATGTCCGGCTACTCGTTCAGTGACGAACACATCAACGACATCATCCGGAGCTCTCTGGAGGCAAACCCGACCGCCCAGACGTTCGCATTAATGTACGGCGACCTGGCCACAGACAAATACAAGAAGGCCAGAGAGTGTGGATGTCTGCTGCCCAATCTCACGGTAATCGGCGACGAATCCGCCATCATCGGGCGCAACCTCGGGCCTTGGAAGGCGCTGCCCGACGGAGCTCCTTCGTCGATGCCGCCGGGCGCGATCAAAGCAGACGCTGACGGCAAGGTGATCGTCGGCCTCGGCGATTTCGCGAACTTCGGAACCCTCCTGCGCTATCTCACCGGAGATGTAACGGAAGATGTCGCCGGTGCCTGATCCAGGGGTCGCCACCGCCATCGGCACAGTTCAGGACGTCAGCGGGACAACCGTTAGCGTGACGTTGGGCCTGAACCAGTCCTCCGGCCTGACCTTCGTAAAAGGCCAAGGCTATCGCATCGGCCAAATCGGAAGTTTCGTGAAGATCCCGGTGGGGTACGGTGAACTCTTCGGGATCGTGAGTCAGGTCGGAGCGAGCGCAGTTCCGGCGTCGCGCGCCGACGATCGCGTGGACGATCATCGTTGGATGACGGTCCAGCTCATAGGCGAAGGACAGAAGTCCGAGACCTTCCAGAGAGGAATTTCTCAGTATCCTACCATCGACGACGAGGTTCACCTCGTCTCGGAATCCGATCTGCAGGCCATCTACGGCAAGCTAGGTGAGCTAAACAACTTTGTCCGAATCGGTCACATTACCGGCAGCGAATCCATCGATGCCCTGGTCGACATCAACAAGCTGGTGACTCGCCATTCCGCCGTGGTCGGCACCACAGGGTCGGGGAAGTCCACTACCGTAGCAGGGATTCTGTCCGCGCTGTCGGATCCGGTCCGCTTTCCGTCCGCCCGAATCGTGGTTCTCGACCTGCATGGCGAATACGCCAAGTCGCTCGGCGACCGGGCGAACATCTTCAGGATCAATCCGAGCGCGCGCGCCGCCAACGAACGGCCGTTGCGGATCCCATACTGGGCTTTGAACTTCGACGAGATGCTGAGGCTAACCTTCGGGGCGCTGCCGGCGGACGGCAAGGCCAGGAATGTGATCCTCGAGAAGGTGATCGCGGCAAAGGCCGAAAGCCTGAGCATTTATCCGCGCGACGGAATCGACGAGGCTTCGGTCGGCGGCGACAGTCCGGTGCCCTTCTCGCTCAACAAGCTCTGGTATGACCTCTACTGCGCTGAGTTCGGCACCTTCGATCCGGCCCTCGGACCCCCCACCGATCCGGTGTCCTGGACTTACGAGAAAGACGCTCACGGCCAGGACAGAGTCGGAGACGCACGTCTGGGCATTCCGCCACGGTTCCGGCGAGTCAAAGATATCAAAGGCGACAATGAGAAGATTCGCTATCTGCCGGATCCCCTGAACCTGACGAGCGCGCTGGAGAACTTGGGCTCCAAGCTGCGCGTGTCGCGCTTCGATTTCCTTCTGAAGGCGGGGGGCTGGCACCCTGAGCTCGATGGCAAGGTGGAGAAGGATCTGCCCGAACTGATCAAGCTGTGGATCGGCGGCGCAAACACCACCAGCATCATCGACTTGTCGGGGGTGCCCGCGTCGATGACCAACGACATCATCGGCGTGGTTCTGCGGGTTCTGTACGACGCCTTGTTCTGGGCCCGGGACCTCTCGGAAGGCGGGCGTGAGCGGCCCCTGCTGATCGTAATGGAGGAGGCCCACAACTACCTCAACAGCGCCTCAGACAGCCTGGCCGCGAGCATCGTTCAGCGCATCGTAAAGGAAGGCCGCAAGTACGGCATCGGGGCTATGATAGTCAGCCAGCGTCCCGCGGAGATCGATCCGACGATCCTCTCACAATGCGGCACCTTCTTCGCCTTGCGGCTCAGCAACGCCACCGACCGGTCCCATGTAACCGGCACCCTTTCGGACAATCTGGAGGGGCTGACCAATATGCTTCCGATCCTCCGCACGGGGGAAGCGATCGTGCTCGGCGAGGCCGTCAGCATGCCGATGAGGGCTTCGATCCAGGCACCGCCTAAAGACCGCAGGCCCGACAGCCAAGACCCGCTTGTCTGTGACGTCATGCTCCCGGAGGACTCTCAATCACCCGGGGGCTGGAACGTCCCTCTGGATCCCGAGGTGTCCTACGACGAGTTCGTGCGGGTCTGGCGGCAGCAGAACCCGTCCCTCAAATACTCAGCCCCGGAGACAGACTGATGGCCTTCAGAGACATTCCCGCGTTCACCTCGTCCAACATTCGATCCGCGCGCTACGACGCCGAGGCGCAAGTTCTAGAGATCACCTTCCACAACGGCGGCGTCTACGAATACTACGGCATCGCCGAACGCACTGCAGAGGAATTCGAAAGAGCGGAGTCCAAGGGCGGCTTCCTTGCCGCGAGCATCAAGGGCCAGTATCGATACAGTCGGGTCTGAGATTGGAGTTCGACTGATGCCGACTGTCTCCTTGGACCAAAAACGGCGACGCGTCCAAGTCTCGTCCTTCGAGCTCGAAAACGACGTCGTCTTCGAGTTCTTCAACAAGTTGCCATCCTCAGACCGTGACGAGAAGCTGCATCGTGCCCTCTACATCGGCGTACTGGCGTTGATGGAAGACAGATTGTCCTCGTTCCTTTCCAACACGGCGAACAACCTGGGCACGGAGCTCGAGAGCCTCAAGTTGATTTTCGATATGAAACAGGAGCTGTTCTACAAGAGCTCCTTGAAGGGATCCCTGGCTGAAGTGGATGTCGCGGAGTTCCTTGGCCAGTTCGTCAAGTCCCGCAGGTTCGAAGATAACGTCTACCTGACCGGCAGCACGACGGGGTCGCTGCCCCGAAACAAAACCGGCGACATCCTGTGCGAGGTCGGGGGGCGCACGGATCTCCGCATCGCCATCGAGTGCAAGTTCGACAAGGGAATCCGGCTCGGGGACATCCGCACCAAGGACGTGTTCGCCAGATCGACCGACACCGCATGGAGCCAGCTGCTGGAGGCCCAGGCCAATCGTGACGGACGGGTGGGCATCATCGTTCTGGACGCCGCCCTCGTCGACAACTCCGTCCTCGCCGAGGTCCAGGACCTCAAATACATCCCCGAAATCGGCTTCGTGGTGATCGTCGACTCGTTGCGCGGCGACTACCGGAATCTGGCGGTGGCCTACGCCTTCGCGCGGGACCTGGTGATGCGCCCTAAAGCCGAGGAGATCGACCTCGATATCCTAGCGATCATTGTCAATCGCACCGCGAAGGATTTGGCGGATGCGGCGAGTATCCGATCCCTCGTCATATCGAATATCGACAACGCTAAGGCGATACTGACGCGGCTTGAAAAGAGTATGCTGATGTTCGAATTCAACAGCCGCTACTTGGCCAAATTCATGCGGGATGGCACCCTTTCCAAACAGGACCTTCTGGCATTCTACGCCGGCGAAGAGGTGCGGGAGCGCTTTCGCTCCCTTGAGCAGGAAATTAGCGGGCTGGGGGCCTAGGCCCCGAAGGGGCCGTTTTCGGTCGCCGACCGGCGACCGTTCTTGCTGCGGGTGAGGGTTGGCCATTCGGATCTGACTGACCGTCCGCTAGCAGGTAAGCGGCGACGGCGAGAGCGCTGTGCCCGTCTCGCCGATAAAATGTGAACCTGCAACTGATGTCACGACCGCGCGCCGAACCTCTCCCTTCCGCGTGGACCCGAACGTCAGCTTCTGGCGCCGCGCAGACGTTCTTTCTGGCTTGAACCAGACGCTAACCCTGGCGTGCGATCCTACTCTAGTCGGGGGCCGCCCGAGAGGTGAGCCATGGCTCAGCCCGATCTCTTCCGCTCCCCGCGAAAACCTTGGAATTCCGGTCGGCTGATCGGCCCCAAGCCGCCCCTAAAGCCCAAGCACATCTGGGCCATCCGCCAGCAGCTTAAGAACGGCCGGCGGGTGCGGGATCTGGCGCTGTTCAACTGCGCAATCGACACCAAACTGCGCGGCTGTGACTTGGTGAAGCTGCGCATCAGCGACCTCGCACCGGGCGGGGCTATCCGGCCTCGTGCGACGATTATCCAGCAGAAGACCGGTCGGCCCGTCCCGTTCGAGATTACCGAGCCGACCCGCGAGGCGCTTGCGGCTTGGATGCAGAGCCGCGGCCGCCGCGGCGATGACTGGCTCTGGCCGAGCCGAAGCCGTTCCGGCGGCCACATCACCACGCGCCAGTACGCACGGCTGGTCGATCTTTGGGTCCAGTCGATTGACCTTGAGGCTAACGCCTATGGTACGCACAGCTTGCGGCGCACCAAAGTGGCGCTTGTCTACAAGCGCACCGGAAATCTGCGAGCCTGCCAGCTGCTGCTTGGCCACGGAAAGCTTGAGAGTACGGTGCGTTACCTGGGCATCGAGGTGGACGATGCGCTTGAGCTGTCGGAGCAGACCGACATCTAACCTTTTTGCGTCAGCTTTGGGTCGGAGAAAGACGCCGCTGGGGAAGCGGCCGAAGGGCTGCTTGCCGTATGTTCGGCAAAATCCGCTTCTGGCGCGTACTCGCCTAACTGCTTCGCTGCTATGCTCCCCTTGAACTGATGGCCCTTCCCAAGCCTCGAACGCGAGCGGCGATTGAGCCGTGCACCGCCATAGGGCACAGTCCGTGCAAATACTCGTGATGGAGGCGCTTGTGGTCGACTTGCTTTTCAGCCTGCTGCTGAGCGGTGCCAAGTTGGCCGCGTCCGGCGCGACGACTGAATTCGCTAAGAGCGCGGGGAAAATGGCGTTCGAAGCCGTCAAAGCTAGGCTTGAGCGCGACCACAGCGTCAAGTCGCTTCCCCTCCTGGAGGACGCCGAGACCAACCCGGCGTTCGAGGCGGCCATCAAAGCGGAACTCGCTAAGCCAGCGATCGGGGCCGACACGGAACTCCTAGCTACGGCGCAGACGCTAAAGAGCGCGATCGAAGCGCTTTCTACCGAAACGCTTTTCCGTTACGCTATCGACATCAAAGTAATTCGCTCGGGCGGCAGCCTTCTATTCGAGAGCGTCGAAGGAGTGCGCGCTGACTCTGCGACGTCGCATGGCGACATGATCTTCAAGAGCGTTAAGGCCCCGCCGGGAAAATAGCTGGCGGTGCGGTCGCCCCGGAACCCGCACCGCTCCTTTCCGGCACTTACACCGCTCACGGGGACATGTACTTCCACGTACACAAGCCACGGGGTGCCGAGGGCATCCCGCTCATATTGGCTCAGGCGCTCGCCACTCTCGTGGTTGACCTGCTCAGGCTGCTCTATAGCCTCGGAAGCAATGACGGCTGGATCGCTAACAAGGACCGGCTGGGTCTCTTCATTAGCCTCGCCGAACAACACGTCGACGACCTTCGCGCCCATTTGGCTCGTGGCTCAAACAGCATAAATCCGGCGATCCAAGATCGCCTTGCGAGCGTCGAGCGAAATTGCCGTTGGGTTCTGGGGCAGGTAAAGCACCGCGACGACCCCACCTTCGACCTTCCGCGATGCTTCTCCACGACCAGGAAAATCGTCGCGGATGTCTATGTGGAGATCGCCAGTTCCCTGCCTGAGGAATTGGCGGCAGCGGAAGCACGCGTTATCCCCAAGTTAGGAGGGTTCAGACCCGCGCCGGAGGATGGAGGCGCCCACAATCTGAGGCTTCGCCACACCATCCAGCAGTTAATATTGACACCTGAAGGCCTCAAGGTCGAGCTTCGAACCGTCGCCCATGATGTCGAGCAGTCGCTCTCCTTCTATTATTTCCTTATCGATCGGTGGCTGCTGTCGACGCAAAGCTCCAACAGGCTCCGCGTGAAGGAATGACCTAAACATCAAACGACACACCTATTCAGGAGCCCAGGCCTGGAGCAGAGGCACCCGCTTAGTGAAGTGGCGCACATCGAAATGGACATCGCGCAACATGAGGATCGGGGAGGGTGCTCGAATGTCGGATTCCTGACGGCAACCAAGAGTCGGCTACTGGCGCAGCGCGGATGCCACTTCCGTTGTGCGAGGCAGAGCTTCTTCGGCTACCAAGGAGGCCTGGAGTTCATTCACCAAGGGTAGGCCATCATTGGCGTGCGGGAGGGAATGTACACCGCTGTTTAGTCAGCCTGGGCCAGGAGCCTCATCTTCCGAAGGAGGGCGTCAAAAGACGGGTTCGCCGCCCGCAACTGTCCTATGTCGGCGTGACGTCCTAGCGGCAGCATCTCCTTCTCGGCGAAGGGGGGGGGCATTTGGAGGACCTCATTCGGTGTTGCGAGTGTCAACCAGCCTTCCAGGTGGGGGTCCATCGGCACGATAGTGACCTGGGATTCTAGTAGCGAACGCATACGGTCGCCTTCCAGGTCCCTGTCCACGAACGCGACGACCCGGTCCGGGCCATTGGCGTCGACTAGACGGCGAACGACACCCGGCAGGTTCGCGGCACCCTCCGCTGCCCAGTACCGCAGATGGATCGGCGCGACTGACACCAGTCGATCGAAAAGCGTCCTTATTCCCCGTTCGTCACTACGACTCTCCACCACCACGTCCCAGCTCAGTGACGGACCGGAGCCCGACCACGACTTGGTGCCAGGTCCCTCGGTACCAAAGGAAGGTGACCGAGTCGCTAGACCGCCTTCTGCGAGCGGCTGCAGTGGCAGGTAGGGACCTCCTACCTCAGCGGCATACCTCAGCTTTCGGCGCATTGCGTCGGCGAAGCTGAGTCGGCCCTCGACAACCGATCGGAAGTCCTCGGCGGAAAACAGGATCAAGTTGACGACCTTACCAACCTGCAGCGCGCTCACCGCGTCGGGCGAGTAGCGGTTCATGGTTATGAAAACGCCGATGGTGCCAGTCAACTTGCCGTCCACCTTGCCCTTGAAGGCGTATAGGTCCGAGGCGGGCGTCGGGCCGCCTCGCCACTTGGCTTCCAGCAGATAGATTCGGCCATCCAAGGCGAAGGATCCGTCCAACTCTTCACCGCTTGGGCGGATGTTGAGGCGTGGCTCGAGGGATTCGCCGCGCAGAACGAACTGGATGAGGCCCTCAAGTCGGCGGCCTCGGGCCTGGAACCAAGCCTTCGTTGCATTTTCAGGCGGGTCGCTCAGCTCAGTAAGGAGCTGTTGCGCCTCGGCGTTGTCGTCCAAGGCCGAGTCCTCCCGCCAATAGGCGACCTAACGATGTATGAAACTTTCGGAACGTTATTGGCAAGGGTCGATGGTCGTTGCGCGCAACGGAAATAGACAACCTGTCCGAAATGTTGCCCCCCGGTTGCAACTTCGCTCAGCCAAGCTCTAATTGCGCTTGGGCGGCTTCAAAAACGTCGAGGAGCTCCTCGACCGGGGGATTTGATCGATGGGTTCCGCAAAGGCTCTGTTGCTGGCGAGCGGGGACTACGAAGCAGAAAACATAACCAACCTTGCTATCGTCGAAAACGACATAGCGTTGGTCCGGACAGCGCTGGAATCGTCCCGCTATGAGATCCACGTTGTTGGCGTGAATCCAGAGTTCAAGCTGACGCGCGCGAACATGCTAAAGAGTATAAGGCAATTTGCGCGATCGGCCACAGAAGATGACACGCTTATAATTTACTATAGTGGTCACGGCGTCCATTTCAACAACGTCGACTTCATCGTTCCCTACGACGCGAGTTTCGAAGATCCGGAAATGTTGCCGGAATATCTGGTGCCTCTCGATTTCCCGATGCTCTTAAAGGACTGCGCGGCAGAAACCATCCTCATTATTGTGGACGCATGCCGCGAAGGACTGGGATTGCTTCTCGATCCCGATGCAAAGGCGGCGTCGCTACTGCCCTGGAGTGAGGGGCGACTCTCCATCTCCAAGCGGCAGCATATTACTTACATATATTCGTGCGCCGCAGGCGAATACAGTCGCTACGTCGATGGTCCCGGGGGCTACAGCATCTTCACCAAGGCCCTCGCACATGTCTTGGGGCCGGACCATCCCGCGCAAACCCTGGCTGAGATTGAGGTTGCGCTGCAGGAAGCGGTGAACACGGTTTCACAAGAGCACGGCAAGGCTCGGCAGACTGTTCGCGTCCGCTCGGAGCGCAGCGCGGACTCCAGCCAAAGTTCGCGTAGGATCTGCTCGGCTGACGGGACGAAGGCGGCCGACGAAGGTTCGAACGCATGGCGGGCGGCCGTGTCGGCCTCGGCGCTTTGGGATATCGCCGAGCCCTCGGCCGCCGACCTTGCCGATGCGCTCAAGGCGCGGGCCGGCGAGCTTGCCGCTGTGGCCGAAGAGCTCACCAGGAAGGTCGCCGCCTGCGCCCACCCGATGCCCTGGCGAGACGACCGGTACCCGCTCCGCCTCTTGAGCCGGGTGGAATTCCTGGGCCGCGAACTCGTGCAGGAGTTTCAGCCCAGCTACGCCGAGGTGGCCGTTCTCATCTCCACGATCTTCTTGCAGCAAGCGATACGAGCCGCTGCGTTTCTCTCGATCGACGAGGACAGAATCTACGATAGCGGGACGCTTTCCGTGCAACCAACGGGCGGACATCACGCGCGCGCAGCGTTCCATGCGGCCATGAGCGCGCATGCGAGCGTGTTTGCCGGTTCTGCATTGCGTAACGACCCGCCGAGCCAAGTCGCGAAGGCCACCGCGTGGGTCGCACTGAAGTGGATCTCGCAAGAGGAGGCGTTCTGGAACGACGGTGGCTCGAGCTTTGTGCACCGGAAGTACTGGGATCAGATATTTCCAGAGGCGGAGCCAGGCCCGTCGGGCGCCATCGTCGACCGGACAACCATACTTTTCCTGTGCCGACAGCTGACCTTGGTTAGGCGGTTCAAGACAGCCGAAAGCTATGGGAACCTGCTTTCCGCTCGTACGCATTTCGCAAGCACGAAGCATGAGCAGGTCGTGAGGGAAGTCCTGATACTGCACCTACTTGTGTTGGCCGGATATTTGGCGATCGATACGGCCTTCCTCTCGGACGTCATCCTCGAGAACATACTAGTTAGCGATGCTGTGAGACCAGAGGAACTCGTCTCGACGCTGAGTGATACCGAATGGGTGCCGATTGGCCGGGACAGAGCACTGCGAGGAAGATGCTCGCATCCCGCTGTCGACCTCGCGTTGCGAATGCATGTCGAGGATGCGAACGAGATCCTGCAGCTCATCCAGCGGAAAGCCGCCCAAAGCACGGATCGCCTGGAACTGCTGGCCAATCTTCCCGCGAACCTCCTCCCAAGCGATGTGAAACCGGCAGAGGGTTTTGGTCCGCACGCCTATTTGACACCGCATATCCGCCTGCGGCTCTCAGACAAGAAGGTCCGGGACCTGCTGATGGGCGAGCGGCTCTACGGGAGCAAGGCGCTCGCAATCCGCGAATTGTACCAGAACGCGCTCGATGCCTGCCGCTATCGTGCCGCACGGTTGGAGGCATTGCGCCGTCAAAACGTCAATTCGCCGGATTGGCAGGGCCAGATTCACTTTCGGCAGGGCGTCGATTCCGACGGGCGAAAGTTCATCGAGTGCGAGGACAACGGCATCGGCATGTCGCATGCCATCTTGAATGACTGCTTCGCCCACGCGGGCCAGCGCTTCGCCGACATGGCTGAATTTGGCGAGGAACAGCGCGGCTGGAGGGAGCTGGTCCCGCCAATCGAGATGTCTCCCAACAGTCAATTCGGCATAGGTGTGTTCAGCTACTTCATGCTCGGCTCAGAGGTCCGTATCGAAACTAGGCGATTTGAGCGCGACGGAAGGTTGAGCGAGGCGGTCGCGGCGTCTGTCGACAGCAGGTCGGGACTCTTCAGGCTCAAGACTCTACCGGAGAAGGAGGACGCGGGCACAAGGGTCAGGATTTATCTCGCCTATGGTGAAGGTGAGCCGGAAGTGTCCTGTACGGATACGCTTTCGAGCCTGTTGTTCGTCCCGGATTTCCATCTGGTGATTGAGGAGGCGGGGCGGGGGGGCGTCGAGTGGGGAGCCGGCGAACTACGCGGATGGCGTTCGAGCAGGCGTCCGAGCGAATTTTCCATGTACCACCACCGCCACCGCCACCGATCAGAGAGCGTCGTGCGTGCCCAAGAGGAGAATCTCTGGTGGTGCGAGGGGAGCGGCGGCGCACTGCTTGCCGACGGCATCAAAACCGATCAAGAGCTGAAATTCGCGGTGGTCAACCTCACCGGACAGCACCGACCGATACTGTCCGTCGATCGCCTCAAGATCCAGCGCTGGAATGCGGATTACGTCGCTTGGCTCCTTAGGGCAGGCCTCCCGAGTCTCGCGCGCGCTCCCTGGCTAAGCGTCAGTTGGGTCTGGAAATTTGGGAAGGAACACCCTCGACTAGTGGGCGACTTGATCGCGGAACTTTCGTCACTCGGACGGCGCTTGCCGATGTCGGAAGCCAAGGGACAACCCGGTCTTCCTGCGCCGCCGACCTATGACATGGGCCGGGTAGGCTGCATTCCGGAAGATGACGCCGTGATCCAGGCCCTGTCTGCAGAGGCGACCAATCGCCAGTCGATGCCTCCCCATTTGATTGCCCACCGATGCGCACTTTGGCGGTTGGCGGCTGGCGAGACGCCGCAAGACGGGGGTGCTAGTCCATCACTGCCAATCATGCCGCTCATCGAAACGCCAGACTGGCTATTCCGCGACCGCCTTCTTCTCTCGTCGGGCCTCAACGGCCGCGGCCCTTGGCTCCGCGGCGCCGTCGAGCCTTGGCATGTCTTCCGCGCCGCGGCCGACACCAAGACCTCCCCGGCAGCGATCGGGGCTGTTCTCGCCGAATATGCGAACTGGCTCCCCCTCGACCTTAGCCGCATTGCGTTGGACCAGTTGCCGAACACGCCATTGGACCAAATCGACGCCTACTTACTCGGCGATGTCACAAGGGGGGGCAAGGTGTGGAGCGATGGTCAGGTCCTCTTCACGTCGGCACGCTTTAGCCAGCCTGTCTGTGAGATCGCCCGTAGGGTATCAGCCTTCGCCAGTCTCGGCGTTCGGGAGGCGAACTTTTCTCTCGCGCTCTTCGAAGTCGATCAGGTTCTCGACAAGGCCGACACTGTCATCTTAGAGGCGCGGAGGAGTTGGCATCGACGATCGGGGCCAGGGCGCGAGGACATCGCGGCGCTTGCGCTCACAGCAGAGCAACCCATCCAAGCGGTGCTGGACAAGATGGCACTCCTGACGCCGTTCGTCGCCGGGCTAGTCGTCGACGACGCCACCGGCCTCGCGGGCTACGAGCCGGAATCAGACGATCCGATCCTGCTCTCACGTCGGCTCGACCGAAAGGCCCCTTGGATCGACGAACAGGTCACTCCGGGCCACGTGCTTCGCGCTGCGGTCCGTTTGCAAAAGCCCGTTCGGGCGATCCTCGACCGGCTGGCGGTACTGACGGAGCCTTTCAGACTGATACTTCCCGAAGTCGACTGGCAGGCGCTCGACTTCGATCCGTTAAATGGGACGGATGCTCAACTCGTGTCGCTGGCCCTCGATGGGAGTTCGCCATGGCTGGCGGGCACGAACTCAGCAGCGCATATTCTGGCTGGCGCCGTCGCCGTATCGCTGCCTCTCGATGAGGTGTTCGATCGGCTAGATCGGTTCTCCAAGGTCTTAGGCTTTCGCTTCAACGTCGCCAGAAGCGATGTCCTGGCGCGGTCGCCGGACGAATTTGACCGAGCGTTACTTTCGCTCAACATGGACGGACGCCATCCGTGGTTGAAGGGAGTGGTGACGCCGCGACAGATAGCTGAGCGGGCTACACACCTGCACCTCCCCAGCGACGAGGTTGTCGAACGCCTCTTGGAGTACGCAGGCCTGATGGATCTGGACCTAGGCCTAGTCCGCGGCTTCGACTTCGAAGCTCTACCATGGGGGCAGCACACCGGCAGCATGTTTAGCCGCTCGTCAGAGAGCGAATGCTGGCTCCCCGCGTTCTCGATGCGGCGCGCAGCGGCTTATTCGCTTCACAAGGACCTGCCGCTCGTCGGGATACTGAGTGAGGCCAAGGGTTTCACCAACGTGGTGGACTATCAGGTGAAGCCGGCGCTTGAAGGCAAGGTTCCCGACGACTTCCCGAGCTCCGTAGACAAGATGATCGCCCGGTTCGGCGTGAGGACTTCGCGCGGCCGCGAGAGGCAGATACTGGCAACCGACGTTCTTGAGATAGCCGCGGGGCTGCGCGTACCGCCCCGGGCGGTGGTGGACCGCCTGATCGTCTTCAAGGAACTGCGTGACATCCGACTGAACCTGCCTGATCCAGACGACATACCCACAAACATCCTTTCCAACGACGAGCTGGCCGTGCTTTCGCGAAACGGCGACGGGAAATCACCTTGGCTTCGGGGCGAGGTCTCGGTGCCGCAAATGCTGTTCGCGTCTCACAACGCGGGATTACCCCTCGCACAGGTGATCGAGACCCTGATGAGGCATCAGAGATTCCTGTCGTTGCGGCTTTCGGTGCTCAAGCCGGACCAACTGGAGCAAGTCGGCGACAAACTTGATTGTGTTCTGCTGTCGGCCGACCTAGACGGCACGAGTCCGTGGGTTAATGATGTGACAACTGCACACCTGTGCGCATTCGCACAGCTTGTCGGACTGAAAGTCGAAGACGCGAAGCAAAGGCTCGCGCGGTTGCGAAGGCTTGGGGCCATCGAGTAAGGGCCGGCTCACTGAGCCGGCCGCTAGGTATGCGGAAGAATTGAAACGGGCTTCCGGGTTATTGGCGTGCCCATAAATTCGCCCCAGCATGGTGAAAAAACATAGCGGAGGGGGTTGCTCCTCCGCCACGCGACAGAGTTACAAACTTGCCAGGCATTGGCAAGCTTGGGCGGGGATCGCCTTGTACATTCCTGCCCGAGATCCGGGGCACCCTTGCTGCCGAGTTCTAGCAGTCTCTCTTCAGCTCCAGTCGCTGGGGCGCTCGGGCCGACTGGCGCCGACACAGTGACGGCGACGACAATTACGATCGCTGGGATAGACCGCCGGTGCATGGGTACAGCTCCGCCTCGACTTGCATCGAGCATCAGCAGCGGAGAGGCCCACTGATGGCCAGAATGCTCAGTGGAAAAGACGTCTTCACGTCAGCTTCCGGACAGCGCCCCAATGTCCGTTTCTGGCGCAAAGCTGACCCGCCGAAAGTGAGTTCCTCTGCGTTTCCGCTAGGTGTATCAGACGGTCTGCCGATTGGCCGGATGCCTGAGCTAAGATCTACTAGTCCTAGGTAGCGAGTGACGGGCGCCCTCGCGTTTTGCGCTGTTCTTTAGGTCAGGCCTGTTTGGCACCTGGCTTCTGGGCCCTGAAGAGCTTCTTGAATCTCTCCTGAGCTTTCAGTCTGCGCTTCATAAGCTCCGCGAACTTCTGATCTACCCTGACCAATCCACTCTCACCAAGTGAGTCGTAATACTCCTCGAAGTCGCCGCAAGCGTTGATAAGCTCATCGATGGCAGATGGAACGGGGTCGAGCGGCAGCTTTGTTGCGAGCCATTGTTCGAGGCTCACATTTGCCTTCTCGGCGCGCCGTTGTTCGTAAGCTTGTTGTCCGGGTGTCAGCCACGCCGCCATGGTGGCGACGGCCCCGGTCACGTCGGCTGGTGCGTAAGTCCGCATACGCTTGTTGCGAGGCCGATAGCGGAAATCGAAATCGGGCGGGTAGGCTGGCATTTCGACGAAGACAATGGTCGTTTCGCGATTGGGCTTGGGCGTGATGTCGATCAGATCCCCAGTGGGGCTACGCCAAACGCAATGAAACTCTGCCGTAAGAAACGCAGATCCCCACTCCCAGATCGTCCATCCGTATACAGGTTGCCCGCCGTCAGCCGCCACCTTCAGACGCACTCCATCACTGCACCAACCATATCGGCCATGCGGATCGTCACTTACTGGGATTTTAAAGGCGGGCCTGCCTTCGAGTGAGGCTGCAAAGCTTTCGACCGCGGCGTTGATCTCGACAGGCGTGGTTTCCGTTGCCCCTGCAAGAGCCACACGGTCCTCGCTCAACTTCATCGCCGAAGCGCGGCGAATCTCATCGTCAGTCATTTCCATCAATCAGACTCGCGCTCGTTTACGCCTTTCGCTCCCTTACCGGTCGCGTCGGCGTTCTTGGCCAATGACACGGCGCACCTGGAGGGCTTCAAGTCACCGTGCATGCTTCTGATGAACTGCAATTATCTGCTTCTGGCGCAAAGCCAGCCTCACCCGTCCCGCTTCCTCTGCTCGAACATCGGCCGCCCCGGATCGCCGACTTTGTCTTCGGCCTTGCGGGTGTAGTTGGCGATTAGTCGCCGGTCTTCATCAGACAGCTGGCTGGCCAGGCGAGGATTGCGGGCATATGCGGCCTCCAATACCCACGGCTCGATCTTGAGCTGCCCATTGATGTTGACCACCACCCCCAGCCTCTCAAGTCCTGGACTGCAGTCCTTGGGATCGATGACGACAATCTGGATCTTCGAGGGGCCTTTCCTCGTGATCGGCTTGGCCTTCGCCCGAATTTCTGCCTCTTGAGCGGCCAGGCGCATAATCTCCTTGCCGGCGCCGACATGCCCGGCGAGAGCCTGCTTGGTCATCTGCAGCGCGATGGCGTCTGTGACTCCGACCCTTTCCCGCCTGCCGTCGATGACGATCGAGACCTTGCGCCTTAGGGTCTTTGTCACCCCATCGATTGAGCCGCTGCCCTTTGGGCGGCCGTTGGGATTGCCGCTCCGGCCCTTGCTGAAGCGACTGTGGCGCGGCGGTCGGCGGTAACCGACGCCGTCCTCGGCCTGGCTGTCGTCATCCGCCATTACGCTGCCTCCGCAGCGCGGCGCAGCTTGGGCTTGCCGCCAGTCAGCTGTCGCCATCGCTCAACGACAAGGTCGACATACAGCGGATCGATTTCGGTCCCGACGAACCGCCGGCCGGTCCTCTCCGCGGCGATGAGTGTTGTGCCCGACCCCAGGAAGGTGTCGAGGACAACATCGCCGCGGCGGGTGACGTCCTGGATCGCGTCCGCCACCATGGCCACCGGTTTCACGGTCGGGTGCATATCGAGATCGTCCGACCGGGCCCCGAAGGTGTTCACCGATGCGTAGTCCCAGACATTGGTGCGGTTGCGCCCATGACGACCTAGCTCGACGGCATTGAAGTGCTTCTCCGCCCCGACCCGGTAGACGAACACCAGCTCATGCTTGGATCGGTAGAGAGACCCCATGCCGGCATTGGACTTGTTCCAGACGCAGAGGTTCAGGAGTTCGCCGTACACGCCGTCCGCCATCGCCTGGACGTCAGCCATGTGTCGCCAGTCCATGCAGATGAAGTGGACCGCCCCAGGCCGGGAGACGGCGGCGCAGGCGCCCAGCGTCTGCGTCAGGAAGGTGCGGAACTCGCCCTCGCTCATCTCGCCCGAGGCCATAGCGAATTCCCGATGCTTGGACTTGAGGTTCGCATGGCCCTGGATGCGGACGTTGTACGGAGGATCCAGGAACGCGGCATCGACGGATCGCTCTCCGACAACCTGGCGCAGGAACCGGGCGTCCCGGCAGTCGCCGCAACCGACGACGTGATCGCCCAGGGTCCAGATATCGCCCGGCCGCGTGACGGCGGCCTTCGGCAGTTCCGGGATCAGGTCGTCGTCAGGGTCTTCGGCGCCGGTGGAGAAGATGACGTCGATCTCCCCGCTGGAAAAGCCGAGGCTCTCCAGATCGATCTCGCCGGTGATCGCCGAGAGTTCGATACGCAGCAGGTCTGCGTCCCAGCCGGCATTGAGGGCGATCTTGTTGTCGGCGATCCGAAGCGCCCGCTTCTGCGCCTCGCTCAGGCCCGGGAGGATGACCACTGGCACATCCTTCAGGCCCAGTTTCCTGGCCGCCAGCAGTCGTCCGTGACCGGCGATGATCGCCAGGTCCGGGTCGGCCAGGATGGGGTTGGTGAAGCCGAACGCGCGGATCGACTGACAGAGCTGTTCTATCTGTCGCGCCGGATGGGTCCGGGCGTTGTTCGGGTCGGGGCGGAGGGCGGCGAGAGGATGTCGTTCGAGATGCATCTGGGAATCCTGAACAGTTGAACCAGTCCTCCCAAACCATGGGTATCTAAGCTGCTTCGTCCGAGAACAAAAAGGGCACAATTTGTCGCATCCCTCTGAAGGCGCTCAATAACTGTGGACTAGCTGCGGATAGAGAGCATTGCTCGTCCTGTCCTCGCCCGGCTGCTCCGGGCTCGTCTCGGTAGGGGCGCGGCCATCGCGCCTCACCAACCGACGAGGACGACATGACCCGTAAGACCAAGACCGAAGCCAAGATCCAGGCCGAAGCGCCCCCTGCCGAGGCTCTCGCGCCCAAGACCAGCAAGCTCGACCAACTGGTTGCGCTGCTCCGGCGGCCCGAGGGCGCGACCATCCAAGCCATGGCCGCCGCCACCGGCTGGCAGGCCCATTCGGTGCGCGGCGCCATGTCCGGCGGGCTGAAGAAAAAGGCCGGCCTGGCCATCTCCTCCGAGAAGGCCGATGGTGTCCGCGTCTATCGCATCGCCGACGGGGCGGCGGCGTGAGCCTGGAGGCACGCATCACCGAAGAGGTCCGGGCCCTGGAGGGCCTGGGCCTCGAGCCGCTTCGGGAGGAGTGGCGGCGGCGCTACGGCGCGCCGCCTATCCTTCGCTCAGCGCCGCTGCTGGCCCTGATGCTGGCCTGGCGCATTCAGACTGAGGCTTTCGGTGGCCTTGATCCGGATCTGGCCCGTCGGCTTCGGCGGGGCGTCGGCTTGAAGTCCGCCGCCGCGGCGCTGCCCGGCGGCGCGCGCCTCTCGCGCGAATGGATGGGCGAGGTTCATGAGGTGGAGGTCGCCAGCGATGGCTTCCACTACCGAGGCCAAATCTACGGCAGCCTGACGCGGGTTGCCCTGGTGATCACCGGGACCAAGTGGAATGGCCGGCGGTTCTTTGGCCTAGTCGGAAAGGCCGGCGAATGAAACGCGCCACCGTCCGCTGCGCCATCTACACCCGCAAGAGCAGCGAGGAGGGCCTGGACCAGGCTTTCAACAGCCTGGACGCCCAGCGCGAGGCCTGTGAGGCCTATGTGCTCAGTCAGACCGGCGAAGGCTGGACGGCCCTGCAGGACCACTATGACGATGGCGGGTTCTCCGGCGGGAGCATGGAGCGGCCAGCGCTCAAGCGCCTGCTGGCCGATATCGCCGCCGGCAAGGTGGACACCATCGTCGTCTACAAGATCGACAGGCTCACACGTTCGCTGAACGACTTCGCCCGCATTGTGGAGGTGCTCGACAGGGCTGGCGCTTCATTCGTCTCGGTGACCCAGGCCTTCAACACCACCACCAGCATGGGGCGGCTGACGCTCAACGTCCTTCTCTCATTCGCCCAGTTTGAGCGGGAGGTCACGGGCGAGCGTATTCGAGACAAGATCGCCGCTTCCAAAGCCCGTGGCATGTGGATGGGAGGCAACCCGCCGCTTGGTTATGACCCGCCGACCGACAAGGCTACCCGCAGCCTGGTGGTGAACGAACCGGAGGCGGAGACCGTCCGGCGCATCTTCAACCTCTATCTGGAAGTCAGCTCGGTGAACCTGCTGGAGCGCCGCCTGCGTGCAGAGGGCATCCAGTCAAAGGCCTGGGTCTCGACAAGGGGCCGCTCGGTGGGCGGATTGGACTTCAGCCGCGGGGCGCTGCTCCACCTACTTAAGAACCGCATCTATCTGGGTGAGATCGTTCACAAGCAGGCCGCCTATCCCAATGCTCACTCGGCCATCGTCGAGAAGGACCTCTTCGAGGCCGTGCAGGTTCAGCTTGGCAAGAGAACCGTCATCCGCAAGCATCAACGCAGCGGCCTCGGCAAATCCCCTCTGGCGGGTCTTATCTTCGATTCCCAAGGCCGGCCGATGACCCCGACCATCTCCTACGGCAGGGCAGGGCGGTCATACCGCTACTATGTCTCCGCCCCCCTGCAGAAGGGCGCGTCGATCGATGAGGACGGCAGCCTTCGGCGGCTGCCCGCCCAGAAGGTCGATGACTTTGTGCTGGAGACATTGGGCCGGCTGGCGCGCCAACCCCTGACGCCCGTGAGCTTGCGGACCGTTGTGCGTCGCCTGGCCATCCATTGGGATCGTGTCGAGATGACCCTGGTCCGCTCGGCGCTGACAGGTGCCAATCGCGAGGAAGAGGCCGATCGGATAGCGATCGAGAGGCGTCTGCTCGAGGGCGAGACTGTGATGGTAGATTCATCGGACGCGGCCTTGGTGACAGTCACTAGCCCAGTTCATCTTCGCACCCGAGGCGGCCGCAGCTGGATGGCGACGCCCGATGGCAAGACACCCAATGGCAAGGCTCGCCATGACCCGACATTGGTCTGGGGGCTGTCACGCGCCCACAGCGCGGTCAGCTCGATGGGACTGCGTCCTGACGGCCGGCTCATTCCAGGCCAGTCGAGAAGGCCGGTAGGATCACCGTACCAGCGGGCGATGGCCACCCTGGCCTTCCTGGCGCCGGACATTCAGGAAGCCATCATCGCCGGCCGCCAGCCCGCCGGCCTTAAACTTGAGCATCTCGTAAAGCCGGGTATCCCGTTGGCCTGGGCCGATCAGCGCAAGACGCTGGGCTTCTGAAGCTCGCACGGACGCAACTGGGCGCACCCTGTTCTTCCCTGTATTGCCGAAACTGATCCCTGTTACGGCGTGGGAAAATTCCCTGTTCTTTGCAGTCGGTGGAATCAGGAGTGGCCCCGTTACTTAGCCAAAATCAATAGATTAGCGCGGGTGCGGGCTGCTCCGGCTGCGTCCTAGGAGACGGAGATCCCTGTAAAATTCCCTGATAGCAGGGAAACTCATCTAGATCGCGGACAGCCGGAGACGCCGCCTGGGAATAGCGGGGAATGGCGGCGGAGACGGGCCCGAACAGGGCTAGCCATATGAGAATGAGGCCAGTAAGGCGCGCGATTACCGGGCGTTACAGGGAACGCCGGCCGCAAGAGACCAAAGAGCGGGGTGGTTGGCGGTGAGAGAGGGAAGCTCACTCATCATAGCAAAATCAATAACTTAGAATGCGCCCGGTGCTACAAACCTGCTCGCCAGATGTAGCACGACTGTACTCATTTCCAAAGGCCAGCGCGGCAGAATTGAATTTCTTCCAGATTAGGCCTGTTGGGCGATCATATCTTCGTAGGCTTCGAGCATATTATCGACCTCTGGCCACATCTCATAGACGGTCAGAAGCGCCTCAAGGGGATGCGATCCCCTTTGCCCTGCCTTTTGAATTGCCCATAAAACGTAGTCCAGCGTTACGAACATATCGTCGTCAATCTGGAAGGCATAGGTTCTGTTAATGGGCGCATGTTGAGGAAACCGCGAGTTGGCGCTTTCAATAGCCGCCTTAAGTTCATCGCTCTTTGCATGAAACGCTGCTTCACCTGCCCGTCGAGCTTGCGCCTCATGCCGCTTGGCCAACTCACGTGCGGCTGCAAGTTCCTGTCGCAAGGCCTTGGTCTCATCGTGGGGAGTGGCAGGTATAGCATCTACCGCGCCTAACGCGCGTAACAGGAGCGCGAATACGTTGGGGTAGCTATCCTCCTTCCGAAAGTCTCCGTAGAATTTGCCGCGAAGAAAACCGGGTAGAGAAACATCACTAATTAATACTGGTAGAACAACTACCCGCTTTTCGTCCAATTCCCGATTTGAGGCGATCTCCAATTCACGCTCGACCCACGGACTATTGATTGAGGCATCTGACAGAATGGCCACAACAAAATCGACCTGATCTAACCCTTCTCGTATTTTGCCAATCAACGAGTCGCCGATATCGATCTCCGCCTCGTCTATCCAGACTGAATGCCCTGAATTTCGGAGGTCTGCTGCCATTCGGCGTGCGAATGGCCTGTCGTCGTGCGAGTGACTGAGAAATATATATGCCATTCAGATCTCTATAGGAGGTGGCCGTTTAGTAATATCGATCTAACTGTTATACACTAAAGAGTGCATCGCGGTTCTGTATGCCATTAGTCTAGTGTTGACCTTAATAATATCTGCCGTAAGTTCATTGTATTGGCCAAACTTCTTTTGAATAGTTTGTGGGTCTTCATATGTGGCGCCGGGAGCTTTCAATTGTTGCTCATACCAGGACCGGAATCGCGCCTGCCACTGAGTTAAATGCGGCCTTAGACCCTCATTTAGCACTTCGATAGAGAGCGAGATTATCTTTCTGGTGCTTCCTTCGGATACCTTGGAGGCTGGTATTGATTTTATAAGATCCCTGGTTACTCCAAAGAATTGGTGCCAAGAATCGTATACATCTGCTATCACATCGTGATCTGTATCTAATGGTAGCCCAATCTTGCGAGTGCTCAGTTCAACCCAAATTTGGTATGCAACTTGTCTATCTGTGTAATTCGGTCTCAATGTTAACTTGCCGGTGCCAATTCCTATCTCGGCTTCATCAATTTCGAGGCTCTTAAACCCCCTCCAGAATGCCGAACGGTACAGCAGCGCGGCTAAGAAAAGGAGGGCGATGGCCAGTCCGAGCCAAGGATTAACGCTAAAAGTCAAGTCAGGCTTTTTGGGATCAAAGGTTATTCCGATGACTGGAATCTCGCTGCTATTGGGATGGGTCTCGTTGCGTGGGACAGTTGCGGCAGGTTGACCGCTAGGAGCCGCCTCTTGTTTCTGACTGGTCGGATTGGCCATAGTCTATCCGTTACGGAGCCTACGGCCCCGCCGATTGTCGATAAGGTTCTTCGGCTTCTGATTAGCCCTCTCAATAACAGCTGCGAGTTCGGAGGGGGCGCCAATAATTGATTCCCACCAAATCCACTCAGCGTACCCGCTATCGATATTGTCTTGTAATCGTGCGGGCTTGGCGCATCCAGTTCCGACAATCTGCAATGTGGGCAGTTTTACTCCGATAAGCGAAGTGGCCTGACCCAATGCCGCTTGTATCTCCCAATCAACATACTTTCGCACGGGAGTTTCCAGGCCGCATAGAACGATAATTGTTGATGATCCTGAGATATGATTCTCACGAATGTAGCGCATGATATATTCCGGGTTATCACTGTCGCGCGCTCTTTCTAAAGAGCGGTCAGTTATAACCTCGTAGGAACTGTGGAACGCGTTTGAGAAGGCATCATAGTAAGCCTGATCGCGACCATGATGATAGCTTACGAATACCTTGCGGCGCACTGGCGCAGCCGCGCCGAACCCGATTCCAGTGTAAGTCATGCCTGTAGTCATTCACACGCAGTGGTGGAGGTCAAGCGATAGGCGTCTTTCGGCGAGGATAGGCTGGCAATCAGCGCGGGCGATCTACCTGCACTTTTGGGGTCGGAACAAAATTTTCTCTATTTATGCGAGGGGAGACTTCGATCCGGTAGTGCGCACGTTGTCCCCGTGCCCCGTCCTAGCCTCCCGATCTGGCGACTTCGACTTCCCGGTCGAATAACTCCTTCGCTCTATCCAATTCTAGTTCATCCCATCTTTCAGGTGTGTGCTCTGCACCTACGACGAAGAATCTAACCGCCTGCCCGCCTGGGTCCGTCATATCGCGCTGCCAGAGCTCAACCCCGCAACTACTCTGCAATTTGGTCCAATCACCGGAACCTGCGGGCAGTTTAATCTTCGGCATGGGGTCTCACAAATTGGGCGGACGCGGGGAGGGTGCGCCATCCTACATGCAACGACGAAGCGATCGAGGTGGAATTCTGCGCGGGGGCGTAAACGCCGAGTATCGAAAACGACCGTATTCGATACATATCAACAGTGTGTATCGGAAACTAGCTTGACCGGGGTTACGATACGGCGCTTATAACGAGCTACCTTTTCGTTACAGGAAGCCGTCATGCCCCGTACCTTTGCCTATTGCCGCGTCAGCACTTCCGACCAGACCACTGACAACCAAGTGCGCGAGATCGAGGCGGCTGGCTTCAAGGTAGAGGCCACTCGCGTTGTCACTGAGACGGTCTCAGGATCGACGGCAGCGAGGGAGCGCAAGCAGTTCGCCCGTCTTGTCGATAGGCTAGAGGCTGGGGACGTTCTCATTGTCACCAAGCTGGATCGTCTGGGGCGTAACGCCATGGATGTGCGGGCGACAGTCGATGCGCTAGCCGCTCAAGGCGTGCGGGTTCACTGCCTAGCCCTTGGCGGCGCAGACCTAACGAGCGCTGCCGGCAAGATGACGATGGGCGTAATTGCGGCTGTTGCCGAGTTCGAACGAGACTTGCTCATTGAGCGGACGCAGGCAGGGCTTAGCCGCGCCAAAGCTGAGGGGAAGGCTCTAGGCAGACCGGCTGCGCTAAGTCTCGACAAGCAGCAGGCCATTCGGCAACAGCGTGCGGCAGGGGTTTCCCTTGGCGCTCTGGCAAAGTCCTACGGGGTATCGCGGGCCGCAATCCAGCGGGTGGAGAAACGCCCAGGTTAGAGGGGCGGTGAGCCGAACCGAAGAGGGTTGGATGCAACTGCCTCATTCAGCGACCTGCCGTGAGCCTTCGACGCGCATCCGGCAAAACGCTGAAATCGGGACACTCTAACACACGGTAGCTGACGGCTCTGTCCGCTGTGTGTCGAGCTATGCGGCCAGAACAGGGTGGGTTGGGGGCTGCCTTGACGCCAATGGCAAAACTATCGGCCGGTTGAGTCTAGCGGGCTGCGGACCAATCCTTGGATCCAACAATGCAATCCCGGCCACGTTACCGGCATTCTCGATCTATTTGCCGGGTAGTTATCTGGGATTACCTGTTTAATTGATTTATGCGGTGTGAAGTAGGAAAAGGCCTACTGTAACAGTGACTCTCTCACAAACGACATCGTAAGTTATTTGAAGACGATCGGACCTATCCGAGATCGCGATCTGTCTAAGTTTTAGGATACTGAGTCTGACAGCTGTGGACCTGTTGACATGTATGTGCGTGGCTTGACTGAATGAAGGAACGCTTCAGCCAAGAGCAAGAACATGTTACGCAGAATGCCGAGAGAGATGCCCTGGCCGTCGATGGGTAATATGCTAGTGACTAAGGTACTTGTCTCTCGCTAGATCGATGAAGCGGAGATCGACCATTGCGAACTGGTAGTTACCTATATCATTATGTATTAGTAGGATTACACTGCCCAACGCCATTTTAATAGTGTGTTCGGCCGCATCTCCATCTCGGCAGTCGTCTAAGCCTTGAGCCAAAGCGATGGCTGCAATTGCTAGCTTATGCGGATAGCCGCCCTTCTTCCCATTAAATACGTCAGGCGAATGGTCCCAGACTTTGGCAACCAACCGGTTCGCCAATAACGCCGGTTCTTTCACGTGTTGCGCATTGATCATGGCCGATACCAAGGCATCCTGCACCACTACTGCGGCCTCGCTCTTGCGAAGCGTACTCTTAACCCACCTAAACATTGGTCCACCTAGCTTCCAAAGCGACGCGTTAGCGACTGCCCCTAGCCAGCGAGCCGATTGCGCCCGAACACCCATAGGCGCCCTACAATGGGGCGTAAATGCCGTGGTCGAAAAAGCCCTAGCTAGCGACCCTGCCCGATGTGGCGAGAGTTTCCGGCAAAGAGGATGTTGATCAACAGCTAGTGCGGCTGGGCGAAGCTATCCGCCTTGTGCGTAAGGGCCTTGGTCTCTCCCAGGAAACGCTAGCTGACAGCGCCGGGATTGATCGGTCGCACATGGGCAAGATCGAGCGGGGCGAGCGTAACGTGACCTTTCTCAACCTCGCTAAGATCGCCTCAGCCATGAATTGCCGACCCTCTGAGCTTCTGGCCGACGCCGGGCTGTAGAGCCCCGCCGCAACCGCGTGCCAGGGGCGCTCAGCGGCTCGTGTCGGCTTCTGGCTGGGTGTGTGCCCAAACCGTCTCGGACGCCCTCACAGCCCTCCCCGGGTCAGCCCAGGGCGTCACGAAAATTCGGTGGCCGTGCGGGCAGTGCAAGTCCAGGCACGCGGTAGCGCTCGATTGCTTCCACCAGCGGGCGGAGAGGGTAAGACATCGCGCCATATGCGTCCGCAACGTCTCCTGTCTCATGCCCGGTAATCGCATTGTGGACATCCGACGGGATGCCGACGAGGCGGGCCAAATGTTTGAAGGTGTGACGGAAGGCGTGGAATGGCGTGTCTTTGCCCGCAAGACCGCATTCCTTGCGTCGATAGCGACCAAACCACTTTGACCAGTTCCCCATGAGTTCTCCCTGCGCGTTCGGCACAATCTCGTGAAAGATGCGGTCTCGCTTCTCATTCCGCGCAGTCAGCGCCACTTCCAAAAATCCAAGGCTAACTAAGTCCGCGTGGATCGGAATGCGCCGCTCGCTACCCTCATTCTTGACCCGTTGACCGCGCGCCTTGTTCTCCACCAACCGGATAACCCAGGCGAACTGCTGCTCTTGATCGCCATCGACGTAGCCTTCACGCACGATGTCGTCAGGGTGAAGCTGGCCTATTTCGGTCTGCCGAGCGCCCGTGTAGAGGGCCAAAAGCGGGAGCCAGTAAGCGGCCTCTCCACCGCCAGCGGCGGGGCGATACCCAAGTTTGAAGACCGGGCTCTCGAAGATGGCCGTTATCTCCTCAGCCTCGAAAGCCCGCCGCTTATCCTTGGCCCGGCGATTGTCCGCGACCCTAATTTTGGCAGCGGGGTTTATAGCCATCAGATCATTGGCGACGGCATAATTGAACACCGTGCCAAGCATAGGGATCATGACGTTTATGTTCGCGGGCGACTGCCCTGACGCGACAAGGTGATCCTTGAAATCCAAGACATGCTTGCGGGTAATAGCTGAGGCGACCGTGACACCGGCCGCCTCCTCGAACCGGTCTGCTATGTTGCGGGTACGATTAACGGTGCGGACATTGGCCTTACTCTCGGCAGCCCACCGATCAAGCACCTGAGAAAGCGTGGTTTGGCCCTTGGCGGGGAGCAAAATTTCGTCTGTCGTTCGGGGCGTTGCAGGCGACCGCGTTTGCGCTCTGGCGATAGCGGCCTGATCCTCGGCGACGGTGGTCTTGAAGGCGTAGTGGCGCAGCAAATCGCGCGTAGCTAGTTCTTCAAATGAGAGAACCGCATCCGGGTCCAGAAGTCGGGCCTCTAGCCTATCAGCCGTCTCCTCCCGCTCCTCCTGTTCCGTTTCCAAAAGGTCTGATGCTTCGTCTCTTAGAGCCTCTTGCTCGCGGTCAAATTCCCATAGAGCTAAGCTCTGGGTTTGGCTCCACGGATCGTTAGCAGCCCTTGGCTTCGCTGCCAGCCTTGTGGGTGCTTGGTCGCTGAGCCCAGCACGGGCAGCGGCGAATTCCTGATCGAGCGCCACCCACATCCGCGCGTGCAGCGTTCGGGCAGTGAGCGGGTCGCCGGTCGACAACGCGCGAACGATCTCGCGCTTGCCATACAACCCCTGCAAATCGAGGGGGATTACGCGACGGGTGGAATAGCGACCACCTAATCGGCGAATGAGACCCGTGGGCATGTCTGGCTCCGTATCAGGTGTAGCAGACACGGGGCGCTTGGCCATTTTAAGTGCTTGATTTTACTACCTTCCTTTGAGGATCAAAGGCTTAGATAGAATTGGCGGTGAGAGGGCCATGCCTCACGTTGAATCTATTGCCTAAATCCCGCCGGATGACCGGTGTGCCAATGCCATAGCAGGTCAGCCGGGCTTGGCACAGTTTTGGCACAGGGGCGCTACACCCCTTCGAAGCGCCCTTGGTAGGCATCGACGAGCCTGTCGATGAACTGGTCCCACCGGAGTCCCGTGGCCGCGTCCGGCACGTCATCGGAGATCGTGCCCGTGTCGGGGTCGTAGACGACCACAGCAATCGCTTCCAGGAGGTGGGGAGCGTCCCCTTCAGTTCGGCGGCCACCGGCCCTTACAAGCCGCCTGACAGCCCGTTGGATCAGCGGCACGGTGTCCTTGCGGCGCACGCCAGTGTCGCCGCCATCCACTCCATCATCCTCATCGTCGGGAACGACGCCATCAACCGCTTCCGCCGCCTCGACCTCTTCGGCAGCGGCTTCCTTCGCCGCCTTTGACCCGACCTCCTCGAAGATCGGGAAGGCCAACACGCCGCCGACAACGCAGAAGGGGAACTTGAGGTGAATGTTGACCGCGAAGGTTCGAATGTCCCCGAAGCGGTTCCAGATCGCGCGGCCCACCGCGAGGTTCACCGGCTTGATCTCAACGGCAAGTCGAAGTCCATCGGTGGAATGGATTTCGGATACGTCGGCGTTCACGGTCCGCAGTGCCCCGGCAACCATCCGCTCCCCGGCGAACAAGTCGATTCCGGCGAGCCTTTGCTCCAACTCGATCTTCAGAGCACGTCCGAGGACATTCGACAGCCGGATTTGGGCCGCCTTCTTCGGGCCACCGGCAAGGGTGCCCGCCGCCTTCACATAAGCTCCGGCGGCGCGGGCGTAGTCCTGGATCGTGACCACCGCAACGTCGGCGAGGGAGTCCAGGGCATCAATCCCCGTTGGTGTTATTTCCTTGGGCTTCTTGACGCGCTTCGCCTTGGCCGGTGCCTTGCTCATCGGGCAACTGCCCTGCCGGGCTGCGGATCAATGGTCCGTTCCGCCGTGACGTTGGCGGTAACGGACCCGAGCCCTTTGAACCTTGCCTCGATAAGATCGACGTAGGCGGGCTCGATCTCAACGCTGACTGAGTTGCGGCCCACCTCAAGTGCGGCGATGCCGGTTGTGCCAGTCCCGCCGAACGGGTCCAGAACCGTGTCACCGGCGAAGGAGAACATACGGATCAACCGCCTCGGCACCTCCAAGGGATAGGGTGCGGGATGGTCTCGCCGAAGCTGGCCGGTCACGTCCGTCCAAACCGGAGCGAAGAGCTTGGAGTATTCTTCGGTCGGGATGAATGACCGCCGCTGCATTTCCTCGGTCGGCTTCCGATATCCGCCCGGCTTGCGGAAGAACAGGATGTGCTCAAGGTCGTTCTTGACGATTCCGTTGGGCAAGTTCGGCTTACCGAGGAATCGGCTGGACCTCGAAGCCTCCAGCTTGATGTTCGAGACCTTTTGCCAGCGGATCGGCGTGAGAACATCGAAGCCCAAGCGACGGGCGCGCACCTGAATGTCAGCGGAGAGGGGCAGCACGTAGTGGCGGCCAGCTTCCCGCCGTGACACGCACACGTCGCCTACCACGCAGGCGACGCGGCCACCGGGCACCAAGACGCGGAGACTTTCGGCCCACACCTTGTCCAGTTCATCGAGGAACGCCTCGTAGGAAGCCATATTGCCAAGCTGACCGGAGTGCTCGGGATACTCGATCAGGTCCGCATAGGGCGGGGATGTGCAGACGAAATGGACCGACTCCTTGCCTAGGAAGGTCAGGTCACGCGCGTCCCCCTGAACGATCCGGTGGGAGGTCACCGGCCCAGCCATAGGCTGCACCTTTGCCTTTGCCGTCGCCATGTTCGATTCCCCTGCCGCAGCCTGGGGATCATGGTTCCCCAAGGGTTAATGAGTTGGATCACGCCCCGATTCTCGCCGGTGACCGAGGCGTTACGCCGCCACGACACCAGAATCGCACGTTTCCGTTCTGTTCCAACCGTCTTGCTACGACGGAAGTCGGCGGACGTGAACCCTGTCTCGGAAGGTTTACCCATACGGTGCAGCCGGTCCGACGCGAAAACATGTCTCAATAGGGTTGACTTCGATATATTGAGACAATATGTTCGCAAAGTCTAAGAGGTAAACGAGACAGAAAATGGCATTGGTTGGATACGGGCGCGTTAGCTCAACGGGGCAGCAGTTGGACGTGCAACTGGATCAGTTGCGGGCCGCTGGCTGTGAAAAGGTCTTCGCGGAGAAGCGAAGCGGGACGACCACGGATGGCCGGGCGGAGCTTGAGGCGTGCCTTGATTGGGTCCGAAGCGGAGATGTTCTATGCGTCACGCGTTTGGATCGACTTGCGCGGTCGATGACAGACCTACAAGGCATCGTGACGCGCCTACAGACCAAGGGCGTCGAGTTCCGCGTCCTGCAACAGGGCGGCATCGACACGACCCGCCCGGAGGGGCGACTGATGCTGAACCTCCTTGGATCGTTCGCGGAATTCGAGACCGATCTCCGGAAGGAGAGGCAGGCCGAGGGCATCGCCAAGGCCCGCGCCGAGGGCCGGTATCAAGGGCGACCCAAGTCGATCAAGGCCGACGACATCCTCGCCCTGGAGGCGGAGGGTCTTGGGCCATCCGAGATCGCCCGGCGGTTGGGGATTGGTCGAGCGAGCATCTACCGCGTCAAGGCGGCGACGCCGCCGACCGGCGGGGAGCGATAGTCCGGCGTCCACAGGACAAATAGGACGGCCTCGATATCGGAGGTAAATCCAAATTCTGCCAACTGGCTTCCAGGAAATGCCCGCCACGAATGCCGTCCTGGAAACTGATCTTCACAGTAGGCTCTCGCGTCTTCGTAAGCCCTGCGGGACTTTTGAGATGCGAGATCAAGGGTGGTGTAGATACGGTGAGCAATTCGTGGGTCGGAGGGGTCGAGCCACAATGGCACCGGCATAGAGTCCACTACGCGCTGTAGTATGTCCCGGAGCGATGATGTGCAGTTATTATATAGTAGTGTATTCGTTTTTTCAGTCATTTAGATCACCATTGGCATACAATCATATTCATCGATATTGTCACCTTCGTATTCATTTCCTTGGGTTTGCGAGTCAATGAAACTGCTGTCTCTTCTTTTCATAAGACCCATGTTAAAGCATAGGCCTCTAAATCCACTCTTCAATTCGTATAGATCAGAATAGTATTTGGCTAGCCAGTCAGGGGCCCACGGAGATTCGAATCCAGCAAGGCGTTGTGAGCATTTATGCTTCACGCTGTAATCAACGATATTCTTGACGCTTACGGATACGGGCATCTCTTCATAAAGCGGTCGAACATCGACTTGATTCTGGGCCGCCCAGATGGTGCTAAGGTCTAGGCGAAATTCCTGATGGGCCAGATTGTCGAGCGCCACGATCCCGTGGATTGATGGCCACCAGAGTGGCGCGCCGTCCTTCGTCGGGGCGTGGCCGAGACTGCCTAGCAACGCCCGTCTGTTCGACCCGATGAGTGGCATATCGTCATCACAAAGCGCGTCAGTTTCCAGCCACCCGGCAATCTGGATCGCGGGCCAGTGCCGCCGCGTCCGTAGATTGCGGATCGCTTGGCGGGCGGCATCGAAGGTGTTGAACGCGTCCCTGGGGCATGCGGAGGGTTCTAGGACGATGGTCATCAGCGCCATGTCCTCAGAGGGCGTGTCCTGGAATCGTTCGACAAGGGATTTGGCCTGCTTGCGCCTGTAGCGGCCTCTACACCTCGGGCATGGTGGCTGGTTACAATACCTCGTGTATAGGCGAGGGTAAGTGCCCGCGTCCGTTCCGCAAATATTTAACCGCTCCATGAGCGGACTGTTAAAATCAAGGGCAGAAACAAGTCTTTCGAACGTCTTTCTTTCTTCGCCGTATTTGTGCTGTTGAGATCGCTTAGTGGAGGTCATTGAGGCGGATGATCTCATAATCCACGTCGAAGAGGCAATATTCACGTGAGTCATCGGCTCAGCGCCGAGCGTTCGGCGTCGCTCGCTGCTTTCATCTGGGATTGGTAGCGAGCGGCGGCGGTTGTTCGCTGTGACGAAGCGCCCTGGCTCCTTGTTTGCGCGCGGCGCAACGCTTCCTGATATCGCCGACCGGCGTCGGCCTTTCGCCGCCGCGCGGCATCCACCTTTTGCCGTTTCGCCGCCGCCTTGCTGGCCATTTCCTTGGCGGCGGCGTCTTCCAGAAGTTCCCAAAATCTCATGACCGCTCCACGCATCCTGCTCCCCGTATTTAGGAGTCTTGACACACAATGTGTTTTGAGACACATAAAGTGAATGGAGGCCATGATGACGACCGAAAAGACCAAGGACCCGGCAGTAATCGCGCCGTCACCGTCATCTCCCGCCCAGGATGACGCCGGACGTCTGCCACGCCGGGAAAACGGACAATCCTATGTTCCCGGCTACACGCCGCCGGTCCGGGCCAAGTGGGAACATGGCGTCGCGGGCGCGGCGCTGATGATTTCCAGCCACGCGCCGCTGTTGGACCGTTGGAGCGACGCCGTTGCTTTCTTGGCGTCCCGACTTCCGGCTAGAACGACTCTCAGGCAGGCGCTGGCATTCGTGATGCTCGCCCGGTCGCTAGCCGCCAAGCGCCGCATGACCATCGGTGACCTGCGCGAAACCGGCCAGGACGCCTGGGGTGAGCCACTAATTGGTTCGTCTATCGCTAAGTCTTACCAGTTGTTTCTGGAGCCATCCAAAGCTCTGCCAGACGCCCTGGGCTGGTTGACCCAAGTCCCGGATGAAGACGACCGGCGTGTTAAGCGGCTCGTGCTCACCCCGCTTGGGATCGAAATCGTCGCCCAGATAGTCATCGCCCTGCGATCACAGGCAGAGCGCACCGACGAGGTCCATGACGAGGAGTTCCCGGATTGAAGCTCTATAAGAAACCTAGCGGCATCTACGCCGTCGAATTTCAAGACGAGGCGGGTAACCGACGCCGCGTAACGACGGGCAGCCGAGATCGTGCCGAGGCGGCAGCGCGAGCCCGAGACATCATCATTGGTGGCGTTGCCGAGGCGATCCCGCAACGGTCATCGCCGGTGAGCGGAATCACGATGCGCGACCTCTTTGAGCGTTGCCAGGACACGGTCTGGTCGCGCCGTGAGGGTTGCCGGTCGCTCGCCACGGTTCGTTCGAACGTCAAAATTCTAAACTCGCTGATCGGCGATGTGCTGATCGCGGACATGAACTTCACGCGGCTGGCCCAGCTTAAGGATGACCTCTTTGCGCGCGGCTACAAGCCCGGCACCGTCAAGCGAAAACTCGACGCCATCAGCCGCGCCCTTTCCGTCGCGACGGAGTGGGAGTTGTCGGGAGGAAAGTTCGCTCTCGCGTCCAAACCCAGGACCCCGAAGGTCACCTGCGACAACGCTCGGGACCGAGTGATTTCTTCGTCAGAGGAATTGGCTATTCTCGACGCCGTTGAAAGGCGGATCGCGCAATACCCCGCCACCGACTGGCGACGCTTCGGCCACCTTTTCCGATTCCTCATGGACACCGGATGTCGGCTTGGCGAAGCTTTGAGGGTCAAGGTTTCTGATCTTGAAGCCCGTGATGACGGCATCACCTACGTCACTTTTCCTCGATACACGACCAAGAACAAGCGGCCCCGCACCCTGCCGCTTACCGACCGGATCGCGGAAACCTTGCCGTATCTCAAGGCCACCGCCGTTGATGGCCGGATTTTCCCGCTGACGCCGGGCACTGCTTGGTATCAGTTCAACGCCGTGCGTTCGGAGGTCACCGCCTCTGGGATCAACATCGAGGACGTTGTCCTCCATTCCGCCCGGCACACTTGCCTGACAAGGTTGGCGAAAAGGCTCCGCATCCATGTCGTGTCATGGTGGGCTGGCCATTCGTCGATCCAGATCACGGTGGACACTTACGCACACCTTTCCAGCGAGGATATGGCGGGGGCGCATGCGATTCTGAACGGAGGAACCGTGGTTCCGTTTCCGGAGGCCGCCGAGGGTCCGCCCGAACGAAGGGACGTGTTCGAGGCCGTCGCTACCCTCAACGCCGGATAGACAGGAACTCTGTGTCCGATGACACATTGTCCGCCAACCAACATTTCGATTTGAGACCGCCAAGTGTGGGCCTTGGCACAGTAGGCCGCCAAATCCTCAAGCTTTTTCAGAGGGAGAATGGCGGTGAGAGAGGGATTCGAACCCTCGGTAAGGTCTCCCCTACACACGCTTTCCAAGCGAGCGCCTTAAACCACTCGGCCACCTCACCACATTCACGCGCGTTCTAGGTCGGGGCTGGAAAAGGCCCCGGCGCGGGAAGGCGCGCAATATACTCAGGAACCCTGCCGCGGCAAGCGTGCTGCGTCAGCTAATCGCGCGGGGGCGAATAATGATCGGTCCTCCTGCGCCTCCAGCCTGTGGGCCAGATCAGGCCAGACGACTATCCAGCGCCTCAGAACCAGCCGCGCGGCGGCGGTGTCGCTGGTCCGGATGCGGTCGGCCGCGGCGCCCAGAACGCTGCTGGCCTGGGCGAGGCGGCGGGTGATGTCGGGGCTGCGGTCATAGCGTTCGGCAATGGCGCCCAACCGCGAACGGGCCGCGCCCAGCATGGCCAGGGCGGTGGCGTCGTCATGGCGCTCCAGGCTTGCGTCGGCGGCGACAACCGCCCGCGACGCGTCGGCGGCGTAGTCGTCGGCCCGCAACGGCTGTGGCGCGTCGCCGGCCGGGCAGGCGGCGGGGTCCAGGGCGCGGACATAGGCGGCCAGGCCGGCCAGCACCTCTGGCGGGGGTTCGGCGCCGTCGAATTCCTGGGTGACCAGGCCGTGGATGAAGGGCTCCAGCGCCCTGGCGTCCGGCGACTGGTCGATCTTCAGCCGGACCTTGGGGCCGCCCAGGTCGGGTATGGGCTTGGGGTCGTCGATCCCGTTGCCGCGATGGCTGGAGAAGACTGAGGAGGTGACATCGGCGGTCCCTGCCGGGCCGGAGACGCCGGGAAACAGGAAGTCGGGATTGGTGCGGCCGTTGCGGTGGCAGGTCTCGCAGGAGACGCCGGCCCTCGCCGCCTGACCGCCCAGGGTCAGGGGCGTGCGGAAGGCGGCCCGGCCGACCTCGATTCGCCAGGCGGTTTGGGGGTCGGTTGAGGGCCTGAGGCATTCCGGTGGCTGGAAGCCCAGCGCCGCCACCGGGTCATGGCCAGGGGCCAGCCAGGCAAGGGCCTGCAAGCTGCCGTTCGGCGCGGCGCCGGCGGCCAGCAGGAAGGCCAGGCCGCCGAGGACGATATGAAGTCCAGGTCTCAGCCCGGATCCCCGCCCACGGCGATCCAGCGGCGCAGGGTGTCGACCTCGGCGCAGCCGTAGACGCACTGCTTCTCCAGCTTGGCCAGCATGACCCGGGCGCCGGTGAGGTCGCCGCGCACCACCTTCAGTTCGCCGTAGTACTCGCTGGCGCCGCGGTGGTCGGGGGCGATGGCCAGGGCCTGGCGATAATAGGCCTCGGCCTTGTCCAGTTGGCCCAGCTTGCGCCAGCTGTAGCCCTGGTAGGTCAGAATGTCGGGGTGCGGGCCCAACACCAAACTGGCGTCGTCAAGCGAGGCCAGGGCGTCGCGGTAGCGGCCTTGGTTGATCAGGCCGACAGCCGCCAGATACATCTTGTCGCCATCGATCGGCTTGAAGGCCGGCAGCGGCGGCAGGGTCAGCAGGGCGGCTGGGGTTCCAGGCGTTGCGGGGGCGAGCGCCTGCTGAACGCTGGCGATGGCCGCTTTCAGGGTGGCGGCGTCGGGGCATTTGTCGGCGCAGGCCGTCTGGCGGGTCTGCAGGTCAACCAGGGTCGCCTGGGCCTTTACCGCATCGCCGCTCTTGGCCTGGGTGACGCCCAGCAAACCCAGGCTGCCGATATCGCCCGGGGCCAGCTTGACGGCCTTCTCATAGGCTTTGCGAGCGCCTTTGAAGTCGTTCTGGCGATAACGGGACAGGCCCAGCATCGACCAGGCTTCCGGCGCCTTGGGTGCAACCTCGGTAACATGGCTGAAGCTGCGCTCGGCCAGCTTCCAGTCCTGCGCCTTCAGGGCGTCGATACCCTTCTGGTATTCGACCACCGGATCATAGCTGGGGGCGCTCGACGAGGGCATGTCCCCGCCGCCGCCGCCGCCGCCGCCGGAGGCGAGGGCCGAGCCCACCCCCATTGATGTGGCGCCTAGCGCCGCAACAGCCGCCGCGATTACCCAGACTCGAGCTTTCAGGACCATCGTTTCCTCCCCGTGATCCCTGATTTTGAGTCGAGCTTGACACAGAAAATTGGTCTTGTCCGCTGGCTGGTTTTTGCCCCGCCGGCCTCTATTCTTGGCTAGCTGTTTCGGAGACCTGCATGACTCCTGCCGCTTTCGACAAAGTCGCCCACGCCCTGAAGGGCGCCACCATGGACGTCCAGTGGGGCGACGATCAGGTCTACAAGATCGGCGGCAAGATGTTCGCCGTGCTGAACGCGGCCGGCAGCGCCTCGTTCAAGGCCAGCGACATCGCCTTCGAAGCCCTCACCGAAACCGGCCCGGCCATCCCCGCGCCCTATCTGGCCCGGGCCAAGTGGATCTATTTCGCGGACATCGCGCCCCTGGATGACCAGGAGGTCGAGGGCTGGCTGGCCAACGCCCATGCGCTGATCGCCGCCAAGCTGACCCGCAAGGCGCGGGCCGAGCTGGGGATCTAGCTACTTCTTCGCCCAGGGCAGGGCGGGGGCTTTCAGCTTGATGCGCCGCCGGCGGGCCGGCTTGTCCACCGGGCCGACCTGGGCGTCCAGCACCCTGCGCAACCGGGCGACGGCTGCCGCAGAGGGCGAACTGCGCTGACGCCAGGCCAGCAGGGCGACCGCGCCCAGGGTGGCGACCGCGAAGGCTGCCGGGCCGAAGATCCAGGTGGCGGCGGCCAGGGCGAAATAATAGCCGCGCACTCCGGCGTTGAAGGCCGACAGGGCCGGGTTCAGCACGGCGGCCGAGGCCTCGGCGAAGGCGCTCTTGAGGGCGGCGTCCTGCAGGTCCTCGCCCTCGGGCGCAGCGCCGATGATGGTCAGGCAGTAGTTCATCTGGCGGATCGACCAGATGAAATCCAGCAGACTGCGGGCCAGGGCGATCAGCACCAGTGCCAGGGGCGCCTCGAACAGCAGCCGCGAGGAGGTGCGCACCAGGGCCAGGCTGGAGATACTGGCGAAAGTCTTCTCGCCGCCGAACAGCGCTCCGGCCGTCGCCGCGATCAGCAGCAGGTTGGACGAGGCGAAGAAGCTGCCGGTGTTGAGGGCATGGCCCAGCAGCTGGCCGTCCATGAACTTGCTGTCCCGCCCGGCCATCCGCCGCATCCAGGCAACCCTTAAGGCCGCCATATCGGTGTTGAGGATCGAGCCGCCTGCCGTCGCCTTCAGCACCGGCTCATAGGCGATCCAGGCGACCAGGAAGAGCGCCAGAGCGGCCAGGTCGGCGAGGGGCATGATGAGCTTAGTCTTCCAGGATGGCGCTGTGCTTCTGGGTGTCGCGCATCGCCAGCGAGACCGCCAGACCCAGGATCATCACGACCGTGACATAGACGTAGAAGCCGCTCTCATGATGGTTCTTCTTGAAGGCTAGGGCGACATATTCGGCGCTGCCGCCGAACACCGAGTTGGCCACGGCGTAGGGCAGGGCCACCCCCAGGGCGCGGATGTGGGTCGGATAGAGCTCAGCCTTCACCACGGCCGAAATCGAGCTGTAGCAGGACTGGAAGAGCAGGGCGCCCAGCAGCAGCAGGAAGGCGGTCATCGGGTCATGGGTCACGGCGATGGCCGACATCACCGGCCAGGTGACGATAGCCGCACCGGCGAAGGCGACGACCAGCATCGCCTTGCGGCCCACCCGGTCCGATATGGCCCCAAACACCGGCTGGGCGAACATGAAGACGAACAGAGACGCGATGCTGATCAGGGTAGCGGTGGGCTTATCGAAGCCCGAGGTGTTGACCAGAAACTTCGGCATGTAGGTGGTGTAGACGTAATAGCCGAGCGAGCCGGCGGCGGTCAGGCCCATGACCGCCAAAGTGGCCTTGGGATGGGCCTTGATGGTCGGACCGATGAGTACCGCCAGCAGGACGAAGAATAGGACGATGGCGCCGATCTGTAGTTGGCTGGCCAGCGCGCCCTTCGTACCAAAACCGAAGCCGGCGCTGGCCAGTATGGCGACAACCAGCAGGGTGACGCTCCAGGCCTGCACGGGCGAAATTCTCGTCCGCGACTCCGTGGACCGCTCGAAAGAATGGCTTTCGGTGAGCCCGCTGCGAATCCAGAAGACGATCACCGCCAGCAAGGCGCCGACCACGAAGGGGATGCGCCAACCCCAGGCGTAGATGTCTGGCTCTGCCATGGTTTTTTGCAGGGCCAACACCACCAGTTGGGCGGTCAGGCTGCCGGCGATCAGGGTCACGTACTGGAAGCTGGACCACAGGCCGCGGTTCTTCCGTCCCGCCACCTCGCTCATATAGGTGGCGCTGGCTCCGTACTCGCCGCCGACCGACAGGCCCTGCAGCAGTCGGGCCCCCAGCAGGATGATGGGGGCGACGCCGCCGACCATGGCGTAGGTGGGGGCGAAGGCGATGATCAGCGAGCCGCCGCACATCAGCGAAATGGAGAGCGTGAGGGCCGCCCGCCGTCCGACCCGGTCGGCATAGAGGCCCATCAGCCAGGCCCCCAGCGGCCGGGCCAGGAAGCCGACAAGCGACACGGCCGCCGCCTTCAGCAGTTGGGCGGTCTGATCGCCTTCCGGGAAGAACTGCTTGGCGAAATACAGGCTGAGGAAGAGGTAGCTGGACCAGTCGTACCACTCGACCAGATTGCCCGCCGAGCCGCCCAGGATGGCCCTCAGGCGCGCCAAAGGCGGGAGGCTTGCCACCGTCCCGCCTGCAGTGCTGTCACTCTGGCTCATGCCGCTCCCCGCTCGATCAGAGCGGGGAGGTTAGGCGATCTTCAGGTCAGGTCCAGGGGCTTATAGCCGTCCCATCACCACCAGGATGATGATGATCACCAGCACCAGGCCCAGGCCGCCGGAGGGAAAGTAGCCCCAGCTGCGCGAGTGTCCCCAGGTCGGCAGCGAGCCGAGCACAGCGAGGATCAGGATGATGATTAGAATAGTACCCAGCATGTCCGCGGCTCCTTGAACGGCTTGTCTTGGAGATAGCAATTCCCCAAGGCCGCCCGGGTTCCGGACTAGAGCGTGTTAGGCGAAAGTGTAGGCGGTTTCGCCGCCCGAACACGCTCTAAACTATTGAATCTAGACCCCGTCAGGTTCAGATGACTCCATCTGAACCTGACGGGTCTAGTGCTGGTGGTCTCCGGGCCTGACCGCCCATAGCAACCCCACAAAACCGCCCTTGATGCGCGGCAGAGCGGTCAGGGCGATGGCCGTGATGGCTGTCAGCGCGATCGGCACCACGATCTGGGGCGGGGCCTGCCAGATGATCGGGAAGAACAGCATCGGGGCCACGACCAGGTGGCCGATGAGCAGGATCGTCAGATAGGCCGGGCCATCGTCGGCCCGGTATTTGGCCAGGTCCTCGCCGCAGTGTTCGCAGGTCGGTGAGACTTTCAGATATTTGGTGAACAGGCGGCCGACGCCGCAGTTGGGGCACTTGTAGGCCAGCCCCCGCTTGATGCTTCGCCAAACGGGGCGACGGACGTCGAGGGCTGTGTCGGTCATGGGAGTTATATGGACCCTCAGGCGACCTGCTTCAACGCCGCGCCCAGCTCATCGACCATTTCGGCGGTCGTGGCCCAGGAGCACATGAAGCGGACGCTGCCGTCCAGGAAGCGATAGACGAACCAGCCCGACTGCCGCAGCCGCTCCAGGGCCGGCTCGTCCATCTGCACGAACAGGCCGTTGGCTTCGACGGGATGCAGGAGCGGGAAGGGCATCAGGGCGGCGAGGCGCTGGGCCATGGCGTTGGCATGGGCGGCGCGGCCGGCCCAGGCTCCACCTTCCCCGGCGCCGCCTTCCAGCATGCCGATCCAGGGGGCCGACAGGAACCGACCCTTGGAGACCAGTTGGCCGGCGTGCTTGAGCCGGGCGTCGAAGCGGCGGGCCAGGGTCTTGTCGAAGATGACCATGGCTTCGGTCGGGGTCGAGCCCGCCTTGGTGCCGCCCATGATCAGGATGTCGACGCCCAGGTCCTTGATGCCCTTCAGGGAGAAGCCCGCCGCCACGGCGTTGGCCAGCCGCGCGCCGTCGAGATGGACGCCGTAGCCCTTGGCCTTGACCGGATCGATCAGCGCCTTGAGCGCCTCGGCGGAATAGACCGTGCCGTATTCGGTGGCATTGGTCAGCGACAGGGCGGCCGCCGGCTGGCGGTAGGAGACGTCGGGCTGGGCCAGGGCTTCGGTCAGGGCGGCTGGATCGATCTTGCCGCTGGCCCCCGGCAGGCCGATCAGGCCGACGCCCGAGCCGAAGAAGCCGGGCGCGCCGGTCTCGTCGGTGCAGACATGGGCGTGGTGATGGGCCAGCACCGACTCATGCGGGTGGGCCAGGCAGGCCAGGGCCACGGCGTTGGCGGCCGTGCCCGAGGCGGTGAACCGCACCTCGGCGTCGGCGTCCAGCGCCTCGCGGATCAAATCGGCGGCCCGGGCCGAGACATGGTCGGTCCCATAGCCGGACGCGGCCCCGTCATTGGCCGCGTTCAGGGCCGCCAGGGCCTCGGGCATGGCCCCGGCGACGTTGTCGGAGGCGAAGTCGTAGCGGGCCATAGGCGGTCTCAAATCCTGTTGGGCTGCGCGGCGGTTCCGGAGTTCCCAGCCACATTCCAACAGCGTCATCCTAGGCCTTGTGCCTAGGATCCCGCCGTCAGCCGCAGGGTGATAAGGCCGTTAGGCGCGGTCGTCACGGGCTCACTTTCGCCTTCGCAGCGCGCTGAACGCGGGATTCCAGGCACAAGGCCTGGAATGACGTGATTTGGTTTGGTTTCTACTTGGCCTCCCGCCCCCAACCCCGCACGTCCTCGACGAACAGGTCCGGCTCTTCCATCGCCGCGAAGTGGCCGCCGGTCGGCATGTCGGTCCAGCGGGTGAGGTTGTAGGCGCGGTCGCACCAGCTGCGGGGCGGGGCGGAGTATAGGGCCTCGCCGGGGAAGTTGGCGAAGGCGGTGGGGGTCTCGCAGCGCTGGCCGGGCTGCAGGTTCACACCGCCCTCTTCCAACAGGGCGCGGTAGTACCAGACGCCGGTCGTGAAGCTGTCGGTCATCACATAGATCATGATGTTGGTCAGCAGCTGGTCGGCGGAATAGACCGCCTCGAACGGCTTGGCCCGCAGGTCGGACCAGTCGTGGAAGCGTTCCAGGATCCAGGCCGCCTGGCCGACCGGGTTGCCGGCCGCCATCCAGGCCAGGGACTGCGGCTTGGAGGCCTGCAGGCGAAAATAGGCGCCCAGCATGTCCATGGCCGCGCCGGTGCGGGTCAGCCAGGCGATCTCTTCCTCGCTCTGCGGCGGGCCACCAGGGCGCAGGCCGATCATGTTGATATGGATGGCCCTGGCATGGGCCCCGTGGTCGAAGCCCAGCCAGCTGGTGACCAGCCCGCCCCAGTCGCCGCCCTGGGCGAGATAGCGGTCATAGCCCAGCACATCGACCATCAGGCTGTTGAACAGCCGAGCCGTGGCCCGCTGACCGAAGGGCCGCGCCGGCTTCGAGGAGAAGCCGAAGCCGGGCAGGGACGGGATGACCAGGTCGAAGGCGTCCTCGGCCTTGCCGCCGTGCTTGCTGGGGTAGGCCAGCTTGTCGATGGCGTCCCAGAACTCGAAATGGCTGCCCGGCCAGCCATGGGTAAGGATCAGCGGCCGCTTGCCGCCCGCCTCGCCGACCACATGCAGAAAGTGGATGTCGAAGTCCTCGACCCGGGCGGTGAACTGCGGGTAGCGGTTGAGCGTCTCGACGGCGGCGCGCCAGTCATAGCCGCTGGCCCAGTGGGCGCAGACCGACTGCAGGTAGTCGGGGTCGCAGCCGTAGCCCCAGCCACCGCCGGGAGGGGCCGGGGGGAATTCATAAGCGCGGACCTTGGCGAGCACAGCCTCGACGGCCTGTTCGCTCCACTCGACCTGGAAAGGGGTAGGTCCGGCCATTTCGCGTCTCCTCGTTTGGGGCGAGTTGGCCGAGGTGACGCGGCGGCGGTCAAGCGGGACTGAGGCCCTTCACGATGGCCCGGAAGGTGTCGCGGCGCAGCTTGGCCGGGTCGATGCCGGGGCCCAGCTTACCGGCCATCTGCAGCACCACGGCGCCGTGCACGGCGGCCCAGAGCATATGGGCGACCATCTCCGGCTCGCCCTCGATCTGGCCGCTGGAGATCATGCCCTCGGCCTGTCGGACCAGCATCTGGCGGGCGTTGGTCGCCGCCTCGACTAGCTCGGGATAGTCAGCCTCGTTGGGCTGGGCGAAGTCGAACATCAGGCGGTAGGCGTCGGGGTTGCCCAGGGCGAAGTCGACATAGGCGCGGCCGACCTCGCGCGATTGCGCGACTGGCTCGGACTCCTTGAGGAAGGCCGCCTTCATCGCCTGGGCGAAGCGGGCGAAGCCGCTGGCCCGCACGGCGGCCAGGATGGCGTCCTTGTCCTTGAAGTAGCGATAGGGGGTCATGGGGCTGACCCCCAGCTCGGCGGCCAGCTGGCGCATGGTCACCCCGCCGGGGCCATGCTCGGCGAACAGATGCTCGGCCGCCACGCACAGCCGCTCGCGGAAATCTTCGACCTGGGCGGGGGAGAGGACGCGGGGCATGATGACCTGAACAATGAGGCTTGCGGACCTGTATAGCTTACCCTATAAATTTACGTTGTAAAAAAGGAATGGCGCTCAATGAGTGGTAGCTGGGACTTCCTGATCGACAAGACCGACCTCAGCCGCGCCAAGCGGCAAGAGGGGCCCGCGCCTGACGCGGTCGCGCTGGCCGACGGCGAGGTGTTGCTGGAAGTCGAGCGGTTCTCGCTGACCGCTAACAACATCACCTACGGCGCCATGGGCGACGCGTTCGGCTACTGGCGGTTCTTCCCGGCGCCGGAGGGCTGGGGGCGCATTCCGGTCTGGGGCTATGCCAGGGTCGTGCGCTCGACCGTTCAGGACGTGGCGGTCGGCACGCGGGTTTTCGGCTACCTGCCGATGTCCAGCCACTTCAAGGCCCAGCTTCGCCGCACCAGCCACGGACTGGTCGACGCCGCCGCCCACCGCGCCGAGCTGCCGCCGACCTACAACATGTACAGCGAGGTCCTGGCTGAGGATGGCCTGGAGGACTACCGCGCGCTGCTGCGGCCGCTGTTCATGACCTCATTCATGATCGATGACTGGCTGGCCCGGCAGGGGGATTTCGGGGCCGGCTCGGTGCTGCTGTCCAGCGCCTCCAGCAAGACTGCGCTGGGCCTGGCCTGGCTGCTGGCTCGGCGCGGCGTGAAGGTCGCCGGCCTGACCTCGCAAGCCAATCAAGAGTTCCTGCAGGGACTGGGGATCTTCGACCAGGTCGCGGCCTATGGCGATATCCCCACGCTCGAGACGCCCCGGCCGGTCGCCTATATCGACTTCGCCGGCAATCCGGCCGTGGTCATGGCGGTGCACAACCGCTTCGGTGACGACCTGGTCCATAGCGCCATCGTCGGCGCCACGCACTGGAAGGCCGGATCGGGCGGCGGCGGCGGCGATCTGCCGGGGCCCAAGCCGGTGCTGTTCTTCGCGCCCGACCACATCCGCGCCCGCATCAAGGATGGCGGTCCGGAGGCGCTGGACCGCGATTTCACCGCGGCGATGGGCGAATTCGTCAAGACCAACACCTGGCTGAAGCTGGAGCATCACACCGGACCGGACGCCCTGGCGGCGGTCTACGCCCAGGTGCTCGAAGGCCGCGCCAGCCCCGACGTCGGCCACATCATCACATCTGTCTAGGAGACGCCCCATGGACGGCGACATGCACATCAGCCCGTATCTCAGCGGCAACTTCGCGCCTATCCGCAGCGAGGATGACTTCACGTTGGAGGTCACCGGCGAAATCCCCCGCGACCTGGCCGGGACCCTGTTCCGCAACGGCCCCAACCCGCAGTTTGAGCCGCGCGATCCGAATTATCACTGGTTCACCGGCGACGGGATGATCCACGGCTTCTTCATCGAGAACGGCCAGGTCCGCTATCGCAACCGCTATGTCCGCACGCCCAAGTGGGAGCTGGAACATGCGGCCGGCAAGTCGCTGTTCGGCACCTTCGGCAACCCGATGACCACCGACCCCGATGCGATGGGCAAGGACAGCGGCGTCGCCAACACCAATATCGTCTGGCACGGCGGTCGGCTGCTGGCCCTGGAAGAGGGCCATGCGCCGTTCGAGCTGGATCCGGCCACCCTGGACTCCAAGGGCTACGCGGCGTTCGGCGGCAAGGTCACCGCTCACCCCAAGACCGACCCGGTGACCGGTGAGATGGTGTTCTTCGGCTATACCGACTCGGAAATGCCGCTGTCGCCGATGGTCAGCTACGGCGTGCTGGGCGCCGACGGCGTGCTCAAGCGCCGGGACAAGTTCGAGGCTCCCTACAGCAGCATGATCCACGACTTCATGGTCACCAGCGGCCATGTGCTGTTCCCGGTCCTGCCGCTGACCGGCAGCCTGCAGCGGGCGATGAGCGGCTTGCCGCCGTTCGCCTGGGAGCCGGAGAAGCCGGCCCTGGTCGGGGTGATGGCCCGCGACGCGGCCGTCGACTCGATCCGCTGGTTCTCCACCGACGCCTGCTATGTCTTCCATGTGATGAACGCCTGGGAGGACGGCCAGAAGATCATCGCCGACGTCATGCGCTATGACGTCGCCCCGCTGTTCCCCAACGCCGACGGCTCGCGCGGCCGCAACGCCGGGGCCTATCTGGTCCGCTGGACCTTCGACCTGGCGGGCGACAGCGACACCATCAAGGAAGAAAAGCTCGACGACCTGGCCGGCGAATTCCCCCGCTACGACGAGCGCTACACCTTCAAGGCCAACCGCCACGGCTGGTTCGCCGGCCAGACCAGCAAGCCGGGCGATGTGCGCACCAACACCCTCGCCCATATCGACCTGCAGACCGGCAAGCGCAGCCAGTGGGAGGCGGGCGACGGCGACAGCGTTTCCGAACCGGTCTTCGCCGAGCGCTCGGCCGATGCGGCGGAGGGCGACGGTTGGCTGCTCGCCACGGTATATCGCGCGGCGGATGCGGTCAGCGAACTGGTGGTGCTGAACGCCCAGGATGTCGCCGCCGGCCCCATCGCCACCGCCCGGGTTCCGCGCCGCGTGCCGTTCGGCTTCCACGGTAACTGGGTGAACGCCCGCTAGACAGTAGCGCGAATGCCATGACAGGCTCTCCTCAAACGGGGAACCTGCCCATGCGTCGCACCGCCATCCTCATCGCCGGCCTGCTGGTCCTGGCCGGCGGGGCTTCGGCCGCCGACAGCCGCAAGCTGTCGGTGACCATCTACAACAACGATCTGGCCCTGGTTGAGGACGTCCGCACCGAGACCCTCACCGCCGGCCGCCAGCGGATCGAGTTCAAGGACGTCTCGCCGCAGATCAAGGCCGAGACCGTGTCGCTCTCGGCGCCGGGCATTGGCATCGTCGAACAGAACTTCGACTACGATCTGCTCTCGCCGGACACCCTGATGGAGAAGGCGGTCGGCACGCAGGTGAAGATCGTCCGGGTCAATCCCGCGACCGGCGCCGAGACGGTCGAGACCGCCACCGTGCTGGCGGTCAACGAGGGCGTGGTCCTGCAGATCGGCGACCGCATCGAGGTGCTGCGCGACGACGGCCTGCCGACCCGGGTGATCTTCGACAGGGTGCCGCCCAACCTGCGCGCCCGGCCGACCCTGTCGGTGATGGTCGACGCCGCCAAGGCGGGTCCGCGCCAGACCCAGCTGCGCTACCTGACCAGCGGCCTGGGCTGGAAAGCCGACTATGTGGCGATGTTCGACGAGAAGGCCGGCAAGCTGGACCTGCAGGGCTGGATCACCCTGACCAACACCTCCGGAACCGGCTTCGAGGCCGCCGATGTGCAGCTGGTCGCCGGCGAGGTCAGCCAGATCAGCCGCCCCGGCGGCCGACCCCGCCCGCTTGCCGGGGTCAGCGCCGCCGGCACGGCGGAGAGCGATGACAGCTTCTCCGACTACCACCTCTACACCCTGCCCGAGCCGACCACGATCGCTCAGAACCAGACCAAGCAGGTCAGCTTCCTGGACGTGCAGGGCGCGGCGGCCCGCAAGGTCTATCGCATCGAGCGCGGCGGCTTCGACAGCCAGGCCCAGCCGGTCTCGGCCCAGGTGCGGCTGGAGTTTTCGGCCGGCTCCGCGGCGGTCAAGCCCAAGGCCATGCCCGCCGGTGTCGTGCGGGTCTATATCCGCGACGCGGCGGGCGAACCCAAGTACATCGGCGAGAATGAGATCGACCATACGCCGGCCGGATCGGAGCTCAGCCTCGTCACGGGCGACGCCTTCGACGTCACCCTGCAGTCCACCCAAGTCGCCGCCGACAAGGTCAGCAAGACCCTGACCCGATATACGATGAGCTACGTCGTGCGGAACGCCCGTCCCGAGCCGGTGGTCGTCGATGTCCGCCAGTCGGGGCTGGGACGGTCCGGCAAGCTGGTCAAGGAGAGCCAGGCCAGCCGTCGCCTCGATGCCGATACCCTGGCCTGGGCGGTCGCCGTGCCGGCCAACGGCGAGACCGTCCTGACCTTCACCGTGGACAGCGGCTACTGACCGTGCGCCTCGCTGGTCTCCTGTTGACGGCTCTGGCTGTCTGGACCCTGACGGCTGCATCCGGCCGAGCGGCGGAGAACGTCATCTCCGAGCGGGGCCGAGTCGGTCGCCCTGACGGTCTATCAGGACAACAACGCCGAGGGCCTGGACATCGATGACCGCTCGCAGCAGCCTGAGTTCGACGGCTCGGTCGGCCTGGCCCTGGTCAGCGAGTGGCGCACCATCGACGTTCCCGCGGGCGAGACCCGCATCAGCTTTCGAGGCGTGGCCCAGGGTATCGTGCCGCAGACCGCCACCTTGGACGGTCTGCCGGCCAGGTTCATCGAGAGCAACCAGGACTATGATCTGCTCAGCCCCGGCTCGCTGATCCGCCAGTCGGTGGGGACCAAGGTCCAGCGGATCACCACCAATCCCGTCACCGGCCAGGAAACCGTCGAGGACGCCGTCATCCGCTCGGGCCCCAAGGGTGTGATGCTGGAAGTGGCGGGGCGGTTCGAGGCGATCGGTTGCGGCGGACCCCCCCAGCGGCTGGTGTTCCCAAAGCCGCCGCAGGGCCTGTCGGACCGGCCGACCCTGTCGCTGCTGGTCAATGTGACCAAGGCCGGCCGCTATCGGGTCCGGCTGAGCTATCTGGCCACCGGCCTGCTGTGGCGGGCCCGCTATGTGATGACCCTTAGCCCGGAGGGAGACCGGCTGGCCCTGACCGGCTGGATCACTTTGATCAACACCAGCGCCACCAGCTTCTTCGACGCCCCGACCCAGGTCGTCGCCGGCCGGGTCGAGCGCAGCGATGACACCGCCGCCACCATGGTCGACGCCGAGACCGTCGAGCCGAAGTGCTGGCCGATGGATACGACCGGCGGCCGGCCGGCGCCGTATCCGCCACCGCCGATGGTCGAGCCCAGGCCGATGATGGACGGTAGTGTCGAGGAGGTCATCGTTACCGCCCGGAAAAGGGAGGAATCCCTGCAGGACGTGCCGATCACCGTCTCCGCCTTCCAGAGCGAACTGGGCGACTACAAGCTCTACAGCCTACCCTCGCCGACCACCGTGGCGGCGCGGCAGACCAAGCAGGTGCTGATGCTGGCCCGTCCCTCGGTCAAAGCCCAGTGGGTCTATGTGCAGCTCGCCAGCCCGGAAGAGGACTATGACAGCGACGACGACCCGCGATCGCCTGTCGCGGCGGTGAAGGCGGTCAATTCAACCGCCAACGGGCTGGGCGCGCCGCTGCCCGGCGGCGAGGTGTCGTTCCTGCAGACCGGCGGCGACGGCCGGGCCCTGCTGGTGGGCCAGGGCAAGCTATGGACGGCGCCGGTCGGCTTTCCGCTGGAGATCGCCCTGAACGAGGACCACGACATCCAGGTCAGACCCCTCACCGAGAAGAGCTGGAAGAAAGGCGACCTGACCGTCCGGCGCAACCGGATCGAGGTGCGCAACACCAAGGGCCAGCCCATCGTCTTCGAATACCGCCTCAGGGGCTATAGCGACCAGGTCTTCCGGGTTGTCTCGGCGTCACGCCGGGCGCGCAAGACTCCCGACGGCACGGTGTGGACCTTGACCGTCCCGGCCGGCGGAACCGCCAGCTTCACCTACACCGTCGAGAGCGAAGATTAGCGTTTAGACCAGCGCCCCCTAGACGAGGGCTCCGTGGCAATGCTTGAACTTGCGGCCCGAGCCGCAGGGGCATTCGGCGTTGCGGCTGGTCCGCTCCCAGCCTTCCGGCAGGGCGGCCGGGGACAGGGCCGCCCGCTGTTCGGAGGTGAGGGCGCTGCCTGCCGCCGCCAGGGCCATTTCGTTCTGGCCGCTGTTGGGGTTGAGGTGGACCTCGACCAGGCCCTCCATCGGATCGAGCGGCTCGGGATCCTGGAACTGGAACTCGACGGTCTGCAGCCAGCGGGTGACGTTGGTCCGCAGGTTGTTGAGCAGCACCTCGAACAGGGTGAAGGCCTCGGTCTTGTACTCGTTCAGCGGGTCGCGCTGACCATAGCCGCGCAGGCCGATGACGTTGCGCAGGTGGTCCAAGTGCATCAGGTGCTCGCGCCACTGCATGTCGATGGTCTGCAGCAGGAACTGCTTTTCGACGCTGCGCATCTGCTCGGGCGACAGGATGGTCTCGCGCTCAGTGGCGCGGGCGTCGGCGGCCTTGACGATCCGCTCTTCCATCTCCTCGTGGCCGATGCCTTCCTCGGCGGCCCAGGCCTTCAGCGGCAGCTCCATGCCCAGGTGGGTGCGGCTGCGCTCGTCCAGGCCTTCGATGTCCCACTGTTCGGCATAGGCCTTGGCGGGCAGATAGCGCTGGACCATGTCGCCGATCACGTCATGGCGCATCTCGGTGATGATTTCCGAGAGGTCGGTGGCTTCCATGAACTCCTGGCGCTGCTCGAACACGGCCTTGCGCTGGTCGTTCACGACGTCGTCGTATTTTAGGAGGTTCTTGCGGATCTCGTAGTTGCGCTGCTCGACCCGCTTCTGGGCGGTGGCGATGGCGCCGTTCAGCCACTTATGGGTGATGGCCTCGCCTTCCTGCACCCCGAACGAGCGCATGATGGCGTCCAGCCGGTCGCCGGCGAAGATGCGCAGCAGATCGTCCTCGCAGCAGAGGAAGAACTTGGAGCGGCCGGGGTCGCCCTGACGGCCCGTCCGGCCGCGCAGCTGGTTGTCGATGCGGCGGCTTTCGTGGCGCTCGGTGCCCAGCACGAAGAGGCCGCCCTCGCGCAGGGCGTGGGCGCGGGCTTCGGCGATCTCGGCCTCGAAGCGGGTCTTCTCCTCAGCCTCGGCTTCGTGGCTCGGCCTGGGCATCGAGCCGGTCCTGGCGCCAGCCCATCATGTGCATGTCGATGTTGCCGCCGAGCTGGATGTCGGTGCCGCGGCCGGCCATGTTGGTGGCGATGGTCACCGCGCCCGGTACGCCGGCGTCGGCGACGATCAGGGCTTCCTGCTCGTGGAAGCGGGCGTTCAGCACGTTGTGCGGGATGCCCCTGACGGTCTTGCCGTCCTTTTCGAAGGTGTGGGCGTTGAGCAGCTCGGACAGTTGCTCTGACTTCTCGATGGTCACCGTGCCGACCAGGATCGGCTGGCCGCGCAGGTAGCAGTCCTCGATCTGCTTGATGACCGCCGCATGCTTTTCGACGGCGGTGCGATAGACCTCGTCGTCCTCGTCAATCCGCATGACCGGGCGGTTGGTGGGGATTTCCACCACGTCCATCTTGTAGATGTCGCCGAATTCCTGGGCCTCGGTAGCGGCCGTGCCGGTCATGCCGGACAGCTTTTCGTAGAGGCGGAAGTAGTTCTGGATAGTCACCGAGGCCAGAGTCTGGTTCTCGGGCTGGATGTCGGCGCCTTCCTTGGCCTCGATGGCCTGGTGCAGGCCTTCCGAGAGGCGGCGGCCGGTCATCATGCGACCGGTGAACTCGTCGATCAGGATCACCTCGCCCGCCTTGACGATGTAGTCCTTGTCGCGCGTGTAGAGCACGTTGGCCCGCAGGGCCTGGTTGATGTGGTGGACCACCGAGATGTTGGCCGGATCGTACAGGCCCGCCGAATCCTCGGCCAGGTGATTGGCGTTCTGGAGGATTTCCTCGATCCGCTCCGAGCCCTCCTCGGTCAGCAGCACCTGGCGTTGCTTCTCGTCGAGGTCGAAGTTGGTCTTGTCGAGGATCAGCTCTTTCACCAGGACGTCCATGGTCCGGTAGAACTCGCTGCGGTCCTCGGTTGGGCCGGAAATGATCAGCGGGGTGCGGGCTTCGTCGATCAGGATGGAGTCGACCTCGTCGACGATGACGAAGGGGTGGCCGCGCTGGACCATCTCGCGCACATCATAGACCAGATTGTCGCGCAGATAGTCGAAGCCGAACTCGTTGTTGGTGCCGTAGGTGATGTCGCTGCCATAGGCGGCCTGGCGCTCGCCCTGGGTCAGGCCATGCACGATGACCCCGACGGTCAGGCCCAGGAAGCGGTAGATGCGGCCCATCCATTCGGCGTCGCGGCGAGCCAGGTAGTCGTTGACGGTGATGACGTGGACGCCCTTGCCGGCGAGCCCGTTGAGATAGGCGGCCAGGGTCGCGACCAGGGTCTTGCCTTCGCCGGTCCGCATCTCGGCGATACCGCCGCGGTGCAGCACCATGCCGCCGACCATCTGTACGTCGTAGTGGCGCTGTCCCAGCACCCGCTTGGAGGTTTCGCGGACCACCGCGAAGGCTTCGTCCAGCAGATCGTCGAGCGTTTCGCCGGCGGCCAGGCGGGCCTTGAACTCGGTAGTCTTGGCCTGCAGGCCTTCATCGCTCAGCGCGGCGTATTCCGACTCCCGGGCGTTGATCTTGGCGACCCGGGCCAGCATGGCCTTGACGCTACGATCGTTTGAAGAGCCGAAGAACTTTTTGGCGAAGCCGAGCATGCGGGAGAGGTTCCGGTGAAGCGTTATTGCGCCAGGGTCGCTTCAGGCCTTCGCCTGCTAACAATATCGGCCCGTTCGGCGCGCGGGAGACTTAAGCAGCGACCCCTGCAGTGTCAACGCGCGCGCCGTCGCATCCTGTTGGCGCCGGACGCTTTTTAGGGATAGGAGCGCTGTGGACACAGAGTATCCGGAGGGGCCATGACCGACCGCAGCACAGGCGAACGCAGGTTCGGCCTTTTGCCGCTCATCGCGGTTCTAGCCATGAGCCTGGTCATCGCGGCCTGCGGCCAGCACAAGGGTTCCGAGAAACCTCCGGAAGCCGGCGACGTCGCCGTGGCGCGGGTGGATGGCCACACGGTCTGGGTTTCCGACGTCAAACGCGAGGCCGTGGCTCAAGGTCTTATTGGAGAAGGCGAGCCGCTGGACCTGCAGTCGGACCTGTTCCGTCAGGTGCTGCAGGAGGTCATTGACCAGAAGCTGCTGGCCGCCGAGGCCATCAAGCGCAAGCTGGACAAGGACCCGCTGGCCCAGCAGCGGCTGGACTCGGCCCGCGAGCGAATATTGTCCGATATGTTGGTCGAGGGCGTGGTCGAGAAGGCCGTGACCCAGAGCGCCATCAACGACCTCTACCAGGAGCAGCTGCGCCTGGCCCGCAACAGCGATGAGCTGAAGGCTCGCCAGATCGTGGTCGCCACCCAGGCGCAGGGCGAGGAGATCAAAAAGCTGCTGACCACCGGCGCCAGTTTCGACGCCCTGGCCATGCAGCGCTCCACCGACTCGGCCACCCGCTTCAACGGCGGCGATTTCGGCGGCTACTTCACCCTGGACGTCATGCCTGAGCCCTACCAGGTGGCCCTGAAGGACGCCAAGATCGGCGACGTGATCGGCCCCTTCGCCGTCGATGGCGGCTTTGCCCTCGTGCGGGTCGATGAAAAGCGCCAGGAAGACCCCATCACCCTGGACGCCGCCCGGCCGCAGATCGTGCGCTTCCTGACCTATGACAAGGTCCGCGACCTGCTCGAGCGCCTGCGGGCCGGGGCCAAGGTCGAGACCTTCCTGCCCAAGTCGCCTGAACTGCCCGGCGCCCCGCAGGAGCCGGCCAATGCGCCGCCCAAGGACGTGCAGGACAAGGTCAACGCCCCGCCTCCCGCCGCCCCGCCTCCTGCCGGGCCGACGACAACCGCTGCGCCGCCGCCGGTCCCAGCGCCCGTGGCCAAGCCGACCCTGGTCCCCGCCAAGCCCGCCGCGGCGAAAAAGAAATGAGCAAGCGTCCCCGCATTACCCCCGCGCAGGCGATCGAAGCCGCCGTCAAGCAACCCGCCGAGATGGTCGGGCATGCGGTGCAAAGTGCGCTGGACCCGCTGGCTTCGATGCTCAAGCGCGCCGCTCTGAAACGGGCCGAGCGCGACAGTGACCAGTTCAGTGACACTGCAGCCGAACCTCCCAAGGACGCCAAGAAGTCGCCGGCGCCGGGCAAGCCGGGCCTGGCCGTCTCGCCGCTGGCCGTGAAGTTTCCCAAGCTGCCGCCGATCGCCGGAGTCGAGATCGCGACGGGCCGGGCCGGCTTCTACAAGCATGCCCGCGAGGACGTGCTGCTGATGCGCTTTGCCGAAGGGACCACGGCGGCCGGGGTGTTCACCCGCCACACCATCGGATCGGCCCCGGTCGACTGGTGCAAGAAGCAGCTGAACGCCTCCGAGGGCGAGGATATCCGGGCCCTGGTGGTCAATGCCGGCTGCGCTAACAGCTTCACCGGTCGGCCCGGCGCCGACGCCGTGCGGCGGGTGGCGATGGCGGTTGGCAAGCGCTTCGACTGCCGCCAGCGTGACGTGATGATGGCCTCGACCGGGGTGATCGGGGTGGTGCTGGACGACGGCAAGATCACCCACCGGCTGCCCGAACTGGAAGCCCGGCTGACTGAGGACGCCTGGAGCCAGGCCGCCGGCGCCATCATGACCACCGACACCTTCCCCAAGGGGGCGACGGCGGTGGCCGAGATCGACGGCCACAAGGTGCGGATCAACGGAATCACCAAGGGGTCGGGCATGATCGCGCCCGACATGGCCACCATGCTGGCCTTTGTGGCCACCGACGCGACCATCGCCCCGGCGGCCCTGCAGACTCTGGTCAGCCTTTATACGCGCACCACTTTCAATGCCGTGACGGTGGACGGCGACCGTTCGACCAACGACACCCTGCTGCTGTTCGCCACCGGCCAGGCCGGCGCCCCGCGCATCCACCGGGCCGGCGACAAGCGGCTGGCCGACTTCCGCGAGAAGCTGGAAGGGGTGCTGCTCGACCTCGCCCTGCAGCTGGTCCGGGACGGGGAGGGCGCCACCAAGTTCGTCAAGATCAACGTCACCGGCGCCGAGAGCCATGCCTCGGCCCGCAAGATTGCCCGCACCATCGCCGAGAGCCCGCTGGTCAAGACCGCATTCGCCGGCGAGGACGCCAACTGGGGTCGCATCGTCATGGCCGTCGGCCGGGCCGATGAGCCGGTGGCTCGCGAGCGGGTGAGCATCAAGTTCGGCAATCTGGTCGCCGCCCAGGACGGCATGGTCGCCTCCAACTATTCGGAAGCCAAGATGAGCGCCTACATGAAGAAGCCGGAGCTGGAGGTCAGCGTCGATGTCGGCGTCGGCCGCGGCTCGGCCAGTGTCTGGACCTGCGATCTGACCAAGCAGTACGTCGCCATCAACGGCGACTACCGATCTTAGTCATGAGGAAGTGGGGGGCGGCTCTGGTTCTGGGCCTGATGGCCCTGTGGGGCGGCGGCGCCCGCGCCCAGACCGGGCCGGTGGTCCGGATCGACAGCGGCGGATTGGCCGGCGTCGAAGACCAGGGCGTCGTCAGCTTCAAGGGCATCCCCTATGCCGCCCCGCCGGTCGCCCGGCTGCGCTGGCGTCCGCCCCAGCCGGTCAAACCCTGGAAGACCGTGAGGGCGGCGAGCGCCTTCGGGCCGATCTGCCCGCAGAACTACAATGCCTCCGACAACGGCGTGGGCCCGCTTCCCGCCAGCGAGGACTGCCTCAGCCTCAACGTCTGGACCCCGGCCCTGGACGGGGTGAAGCGGCCGGTGATGGTCTGGATCCACGGCGGCGGCTTCGTCAACGGCTCCTCCAGTGCTCCACTCTATGACGGCGAGGCCCTGGCCCGGCAGGGCGTGGTGGTCGTCACCCTGAACTATCGCCTGGGCTGGCTCGGCTTGTTCGCCCACCCGGCGCTGTCGGCCGAGCAGGCCGGCGGTCCGCTCGGAAGTTACGGGCTGATGGATCAGATCGAGGCGCTGAAATGGGTTCAGCGCAACATCGCCGCCTTCGGAGGCGACGCGGGCAATGTCACGGTCTTCGGCGAGTCGGCTGGCGGCATGGCCGTCAACAAGCTGATGATCTCGCCCGCCGCTCGGGGCCTGTTCCAGAAGGCCATCGTGCAGTCGGGCCTGGGCCGCGAGTCTAACCCGCGCCTGAAGTCGACCAACCGCGAGGGCTTCCCCTCAGCCGAGGCGCAAGGTGAGGCCCTGGCCGCCCGCCTGGGCTACCCCAAAGCCACAGCGGCGCAGCTACGGGCCCTGCCGGTCGAGAAGATCCTGGCCGACGGCGATCCCTACCGGTCGTCAGGGTGGGGTCCGGTCATCGATGGCCAGATCCTCACCGCCGATGTCGATGACGCCTTCCAGCAGGGCCTGGAGGCGCCGATCCCCTATCTGGTCGGCTCCAACAGTCTGGAATATCCGCCGCCTGACAGCGCCAACGCCGACCGCCAGTGGGGCCAGACCCGCCTGCCCAACAGTGTGCGGGACACCCTCGCCAAGGCTTACGGCGACGAGGAGGCCTTCCGGCTGAACATTGTCAGCGACGTGCTGTTCACCGAACCGGCCCGGCTGATGGCAAGCCTGCACGCGGCCCGCAGCCCGACCTTCCTCTACCGCTTCTCGATGCTGTCGCCTTCTGTGCGCGGGCAATATCGCGGCGCGCCCCACGCCTCCGAGCGGCAGTATGTCTTCCAGACCCTGGAGGCCTCGAGCTGGCCGACCGGCGAAGACGATCGGGCGGTATCGGAACTGATGAGCGCCTACTGGGTCGCCTTCGCCAAGACCGGCGATCCCAACGGCGGCGGACGGCTGATCTGGCCGCTATTCGAGCCGCAGGGGCTGCTGCTCGACTTCACCGCAGACGGACCGGTGGTCGGGCCGGCGCCGGACCTGACCCGGCTGGAAGCGATCCGGTTGGCGAGAAGCGCGCCCTAGTTCACTGCCGCGTGCAGCGCCTTGAGCGTCTTCAGGAGCTCGGCCGCGCCATCCAGCGGCAGGCAGCTGAGCGGATCGCACAGCGCCTTGTCCGGGTCGGGGTGGAACTCCAGGAAGACCCCGTCCGCGCCGGACGCCACCGCCGCCTTGGCGATCACCGAGACGCCGTCGCGGCGGCCGCCGGTCGAGGCGCCGCCGGTGCGCGGGTCGGCGCCGGGGAGCTGCACCGCGTGGGTGGCGTCGATGGTCACCGGCGCGCCCAGCTTCTTCATCTCGCCGATGCCCAGCATGTCGACGATCAGGTTGTTGTAGCCAAAGCTGTTGCCCCGTTCGCAGAGGATGGTGAAGTCGCGCGCCCCGGCCGCCTCGGCGATCTTGTCCAGAATGTTCTTGCAGTCCCAGGGGGCCAGGAACTGGCCCTTCTTGACGTGCAGCAGGCCGCCGGCCGCATGAGTGGCGCGGGCCGCGGCGACCACCAGGTCGGTCTGGCGGCAGAGGAAGGCGGGGATCTGCACGATGTCGGCCACGGCGGCGACCGGCTCGCATTCCTCGGGGGTGTGGATGTCGGTAGCGATCGGGACATCGACCTTCGACTTCACCTCGGCCAGGATCGCCAGGCCCTTCTCCAGGCCGGGGCCGCGATAGCTCTTGATCGAGGAGCGGTTGGCCTTGTCGTAGCTGGCCTTGAAGACATAGGGCAGGCCGAGGTCCGCGCAGACCGCCTTGAGGTGGCGGGCGGTCGACAGGGCCAGGTCGAGGTCCTCAATGACATTCAGGCCGGCGATGACCACCAGCGGCTGACCGTCGCCGATCGAGAGATTCCAGCGCTTGAGCGAGAGGACGGCCATCTGGGACTCCGTGACAGGCTGTTACGCGCTCAATAGCAGAGGTTTGCGTTCTGTCGCGCCCCTGCTAGGTCCCAACCATGAAGACCCTACTCCTCGTCGCCGCCTGCGCCCTGGTCGATGTCGATGGCCGGGTGCTGATCTGCCAGCGGCCACAGGGCAAGCAGCTGGCCGGGCTGTGGGAGTTTCCGGGCGGCAAGCTGGAGCCGGGCGAGACCCCCGAGGAATGCCTGATCCGCGAACTGGATGAGGAACTGGGGATCAAGGTCACCCAGGCCTGCCTGGCGCCGTTCGTCTTTGCGTCCCACGGTTACGATTCATTTCACCTGCTCATGCCACTGTACCTGTGCAGGCGCTGGGACGGTTTCGTCACGGCGCGGGAACATGAGGCGCTCGCTTGGGTCAAGCCCGACCAGCTCGGCGACTACCCGATGCCGCCGGCAGACCTGCCGCTGGTCGCCTATCTGCGCGATTTTCTCTGAAAGACTTCTGGGCTGACGAATCCGGCGCCACGGCCATAGAATACGGTCTGATCGCCAGCCTGATCTTCCTGGTCATCGTCACCTCGGTGACCGCGTTCGGCAGCAAGACCACCGGCATCATGGCCAGGGTCAGCACCGCTATCGGCAACGCCATCGGCCCCTAGAACTCCTCACCCGTAGGGGGAGGACGACCGCGCCAGAGCGCGGTCAGGAGGGGGTTTTCGGGCAGGGGCGAGCTTTTTCCGGTAACGCTCGGGCGTTTTGCACCCCACCCTGTAGAAGCCGGATAGCCCTCAGCCTGGCTCGAACACCCCCACCGGGCCTGGCCACGGGCGCGCCGCAGGCGCGCCTCGGGCGGCCGTCCGCCCCCTATGGGGGCGGAGTTAGTGCGCCACGAACGTCCAGATCGGGCCCGTCCAATGGGTTCCGTCTCCCTGGACTTCCTCGATTTCCGACACGTTCGCCGCGGCCTTGATAGCCCTTGGCCAGAAGACAATGGCCCTGGCATTGCGCTGGGCGATGGCGATCTCCCAGCGGCCGGGATAGCGGGCCAGGATGTCGTGCAGAACCCGGTCGGCGAGGCCCTGGCCCCGGTGTTTCCGGGCCAGGAAGAACTCGCCCATGTTGCGCTCGACATGGCCGTCGTCGCGGTGCGAGTGGCTGTTGAGCAGCGCGAACCCGGCCGGATGGCCGCCGACCCGCAGGAGCAGCGGGACGCGGCTTGGGTCGCTCCAGTAGCTGTCCAGGGGGTAGGGCGCGAACCGGCCGGTCTCGCTCAGCTCAAAGCCGGTGGAGCCGGGCGGCTCCATTTCCGAGAAGTCGTAGATGTAGAACTGCATCAGCCCCTCGATCAGCGACCGTTCGTCGGGGCTCGCCTCGGTCAGGGTGAAGCTGGGCTCAGCGGTCATTGTCGGGCTTTCCGGCCATTTCGCCGGCGCTCTGCTCGATGGCGCCCAGGGCGTCGGCCAGCCGCATGCGGGCCGAGCCGGGTCGCAGGGGTTTCTGCTGGGTATCGGCCGGGGACCAGCCGGTCAGGGTGACGATCTCGAAGGTCGCCGGGATACGGCCATCGGGGTCGGCGAACCGTTCGGCATAGAGCTCCATGGCCCGGACCAGCACCGAGCGGGTCAGGCCGCGCGGCGGCCGCTCAAGCGGGACGGCGGTCTCGCCCATGGCCCGCAGGTCGCGCAGCAGAGCCAGCGGGTCGGCGTAGCGGACGGTAACCCGGTCGACATCGGCCACCGGCAGGGCGAATCCGGCCCGCTGCAGGAGCGCGGCGGCGTCGATGGCGTCGGCGAAGGGCGAGACGCGCGGGCTGGCCCCGCCGGTCAGCTCGACCTCGGCGGCCAGCAGCGACTGGCGAAGCTCGGTCAGGGTGGCCCCGCCCAGGAAGGCCCCGACGAACAGGCCGTCGGGCTTCAGCGCCTGGCGGATCTGGATCAGGGCCCCGACCAGGTCGTTTGTCCAATGCAGGGCGAGGGTCGAGACCACGAGGTCCAGGCTGGCGGGGCCGAACGGCAGCCGCTCTTCGTCGGCGACCAGCCGGGTCCCGGCCCGGCCGGCCAGCATCTCTCGCGAAAGGTCGGTCTCGATCAGCCAGTCGATCTTGTCGGCCGCGTCGCTGATCGCCAGGGCGCGGGCGAAGGCCCCGTCGCGGGCCCCCAGGTCGGCGGCGCGCGGGAAATGCCGCGTCACGGCTTCCAGCCGCACGACGACATCGTCCGCCGCACGGCGCTTGAGGAAGCTGGCCGTGCCATAGGCCGGCGCGGCGCGGTCCAGGCGGCGGCGGTGCAGCGCGCGATCGAATAGCAGGGGGGCATGATCGGTGGCCATCGGAGCGGCAGATAGGCCTTTGAGCCCGTTCGGGAAACCCCGCACGGGCGCCCCCAAACGGGGGAAGCGCGTTTCGGCGGGAGTTTCTAGGTTCCCTCACGCCAACACAGGAAGGCTTCAGATGTCTCAGAAAATCGCGGCTTTGGTTCTAACAGCGGCCCTGTCCGTCACGGGCGCGGCCCAGGCGGCGAGTTTCTCGTCCGGATCCAACGCCGACACCGCCAAGGTGCTGCAGGCGGACGGCATGACCGCCAAGACGGCCGTGGAGGGCTCCAAGCCCTATGTCGCCGCCGTCACCGCCGATGGCAGCAAGTTCGTCGTCGAGTACTACAAATGCGATGCCAGCAAGCTCAACTGCGGCATCGCCATCTGGACAGCCAACTGGGACACCCAGGTCACGACCGATCAGATCAATCGCTGGAATCGCTGGACCTTCGTCTGTCCGGCCTACAGCGCCGCCGACAAGAGCTCCTCGGTCTGGATGGGTGTGAACCCCGCGCCCTCCGACAACGCCCAAACGGTGGAACTGCAAGCCAAGATGTTCAGTTCCTGCCTTGTCAGCTTCAAGGACTTCCTCTCTGATCCGGAAGCTTTCCTGAAAGACAAATAGGCGAGGGGCAATGTCGGGGGACGGGCTGGGCCTAGGCGCTGATACCCCTGGTCGCCTGCCCCTGCTGGGGCGGCGGCTGGCCGGCGTCGCGACGGGGTTGCTGGATTTGATCCTGCCGCCGACCACCTTGGCCGGCGCCCCGGCCCAGTCTGTCGGCATGACCGCCGCCGCCTGGCAGGGCATCGCGTTTCTCGCCGACCCGGTCTGCGATGGCTGTGGCTCGCCCTTTCCCTACGATCCGGGCCCGGCGGTCCGTTGCGCCGCCTGCATGACCCGGCCCCGAGCCTTCACCCGCGCCCGGGCGGCCTGCCTCTACGATGAGGCCAGCCGCGGGCCGATCCTGATGTTCAAGCATGGCGACCGCACCGATCTGGCGGTGCTGTTCAGCCGCTGGCTGGAGCGGTCCGCCGCCGAATTGCTGGCCGAGGCGGACGCGGTGGTCCCCGTGCCGCTGCACCGCTGGCGCCTGCTGCGCCGGCGCTACAACCAGGCGGCCGAGCTGGCCCGGCCGCTCGCCCATCGCGCGGGCCTGACCTATCTGCCGGACGCCCTGATCCGCGAGCGGGCGACCGACACGCAGGGCGGCAAGTCGGCGGGCGGGCGCCGCCGCAACGTCGCCGGCGCCTTTGCCGTACCGCCCGGCAAGCAGACCAAGGTCGAGGGCAAGCGCATCCTGCTGATCGATGACGTGCTGACGACCGGCGCCACCGCGCATGGCTGCGCGCGGGCCTTGCTGGCGGCCGGTGCGGCCCAGGTCGACCTGGCGGTAATCGCCAGGGTGAAAGGCGCCGCCGACACGACTATATAGGATGTAAGAGTCAGTCAGCGTCCGGAGCACCCCATGGCCCACGTCACCATCTACACCCGCCCGTTCTGCGGCTACTGCGCCCGGGCGCTGAGCGTGCTCAACGAGAAGGGCGCCGACTTCACCGAGGTCGAGGCGGGGATGGACCCGGCCAAGCGCCAGGAGATGATGGAGAAGTCGGGCGGCCGCGCCACCTTCCCGCAGATCTTCGTTGGCGATGAGCATATTGGCGGCTGTGACGAGATGCTGGCGCTCGATCGAGCCGGCAAGCTCGACCCGATGCTGGCCGCATGAGCCTGCGCGTCGGCCTGGTCCAGCTGCGGACCCCCGCCGATCAGATCGAGGCCCTGGCCCAGGCGGATCCCCTGGTCCGCCGGGCGGCGGCCGAGGGCGCCCAGCTGATCTGCACGCCCGAGGGCAGCAACATCCTGCAGAAGGACCGCCCCAAGCTGATCGCCGCCCTGAAGAGCCAGGACGAGGACCCCGCCGTGTTGGGCCTGCGCGCCCTGGCCGCCGAGCTGAAAGTCTGGCTGTCGATCGGCTCGGCTCTGGTGCGCCGCGCCGACGGCAAGGCGGCCAACCGCCAGATCCTGGTCGGACCGGACGGCGCTGTCGTGGCGACCTACGACAAACTGCACATGTTCGATGTCGATCTCCCGACCGGCGAGAAGGCTCGGGAGTCGGAACTCTATGAGCCCGGCGACGAGGCGGTTGTGGCCGGCTGGCCGTTCGGGACCCTGGGCCTGACCATCTGCTACGACATGCGCTTTCCGGCCGTCTACCGCGCCCTGGCCATGGCCGGCGCCACGGTGATCACTGTCCCGGCCGCCTTCACCCGCCCGACCGGCGAGGCCCACTGGGAAATCCTGCTGCGAGCCCGCGCCATCGAGACCGGCAGCTTCGTGCTGGCCGCGGCCCAGGGCGGCTTCCATGCGGATGGGCGGGGCACCTGGGGCCACAGCCTCGCCGTGGGGCCCTGGGGCGAGGTGCTGGGCCGGCTTGACCATGACGAACCGGACGTGCTGATGGCCGACCTCGACCTGGCCGCCGCTGACAGGGCCCGCGCGGCCATTCCCGTCCTCAAGAACGCCCGCGCTTTCACTGGTCCCCACCCTCAATGATCAAGTACGCCCTGACCTGCGACCACGAGCACAGCTTCGAAGGCTGGTTCGGGACGTCGGCCGAGTATGACGAGCAGCGGGAGGGCGGCCTGCTGGCCTGCCCGGTCTGCGACTCCAAGGCGGTGCGCAAGCAGATCATGGCTCCGGCCGTGGCGGGCACCAAGAACCGCGGTCCCGGCGCCGACGTCTCGCCCCAGATGCGCGGGATGATGATGGAGGCCATGGGCAAGGTCCGGGCCCATGTCGAAGAGAACTTCGACTATGTCGGCGACGCCTTCGCCAAGGAGGCCCGCGACATCCATGAAGGCCGCTCCGAAGAGCGCGGCATTTACGGCGAAGCGACTCCGCTGGAGGTGAAAAAGCTGGTCGCCGACGGCGTCCCCATTGCGCCCCTTCCACCCGCGCCGCCGAAGAAGACCGAGATCAATTAGGGCCTGGGCAGAGTCCAGCGCCAGACCGGCCCGTCCTCCGGATCTTCCACTTCACCCGCGAATGTCATGCCCACCCGTTGCAGGATAGCGGTCGAGGCATTGTGCTCTGGCAGGGTGTGGGCCCGAACCTCGCGCATCCGGGGATCGGCGAAGGCGAAGCTGATCATGCCCCGCGCAGCCTCCGTGGCCAGGCCCTGACCGCGCCAATGGCTGGAGATGGTGTAGCCGATCTCGGCGACGCCCTCAGCGTCGGGAGCGCCCTTGAAACCGCCCATGCCGATCAGCCGGTTCTCACCGCAATGCACGAACCAGTGGGTCCACCAGCCTTCGTCGCCGGGGTTGGCGCTCAGATGTTCAGCGCCGCCGGCGACGGCGGAACGGGCGTCGGGAAAACCCAGCCAGTCGGGGTCGAGCGCCACGCCCAGCCGCTGCGCCAGGGCGTCTTCGCTGACGCGCAGCGCCAGGAAGTCATCGACGCCTGCCGGGACCAGAGCCAGGCGATTGGTCAGGATGGTCATGGAACAGGCGCCCGCACCGTCATCATGTAGTTGATGTCGCTGTCGGCCGAGCGGCTCCACTGGCCGGAAAGCGGGTTGAAACTGACCCCGAACGGACCGTCCAGCCGGTAGGGTGTCCCGGCCAGGAAGGCCTCGATCTCTTCGGGCTTGAGGAACTGGTTCCAGTCGTGGGTGCCCGGCGGCAGCCAGCGCAGGATGTACTCGGCCCCGATCTTGGCCAGGGCCAGGGCCTTGAGGGTGCGGTTGAGGGTGGCGAGGATCATCAGCCCGCCCGGGGCCAGCAGAGAGGCGGTGGTGCGCAGGTACTCGCCCGGATCGGCGACGTGCTCGATGACCTCCATGTTGAGGATCAGGTCGAAGGGTCCGGCCTTTTCGGCGGCCAGCTGCTCAGCGGTCCCCGCCCGGAAGTTGATGTCCAGGCCCTGCGCCGCCGCGTGGGTGGAGGCGACGGCAATGTTGCGCTCCGAGGCGTCGACAGCGGTCACGTCGAAGCCCAACCGGCGCATCGGCTCGCTGAGCAGGCCGCCGCCGCAGCCGATGTCGAGCAGCTTCAGCCCCGTGAACGGCTGGCGAGCCCCGCCGTCACGACCGAACGCCTCGAGCGCCTGCTCCCTGATGAAGCCCAGCCGGATCGGGTTGAACACATGCAGGGGGCCGAACTTGCCCTTGGGGTCCCACCACTCCTCGGCGATGGCCGAGAAGCGGGCCACGTCGGCGGGGTCGATGCTCCAGGTGGCTGCGGTGTCGCTCATTACGGTCCTGCGCATTGCGGCGCCGCAAAACGGAAGCTAGAAGGCTGGCGCTTGCTGTGGAGATGGCCCTTGGGCGCGGTTCCGGCAAGGATTTTCCGCGAAGGGGAGCCCAAAGCGCTGTGTCCCGTCTGGTGATGAAATTCGGCGGCACGTCCGTGGCCGACCTGGAGCGTATCCGGCGCGTCGGACGGCTGGTGGCCGCCGAGGTCGCGGCCGGCCGCAAGGTCGCCGTGGTGGTCTCGGCCATGGCCGGCAAGACCAATGAGCTGGTCGCCTGGACCGATGGGGCCGGGGCGGCCGCGCCGGGCCTGCCGATGTCGGATGACGAATACGATGTGGTGGTCGCCAGCGGCGAGCAGGTGACCGCCGGCCTGCTGGCCATGACATTGCGCAACATGGGCCTGAACGCCCGCTCTTGGATGGGCTGGCAGATCCCGATCCTCACCGACGGCGCCCACGGGCGGGCCCGCATCGAGGACGTGCGCGGCGAGGTGCTGGGCGAGGCGATGGACCGTGGCGAGATCGCCGTGATCGCCGGCTTCCAGGGCATGACACCGGGCGGCCGCATCGCCACCCTGGGCCGTGGCGGCTCGGACACCAGCGCGGTGGCTATCGCCGCCGCCCTGGGCTGCGCCTGCGATATCTACACGGACGTGGACGGGGTCTACACGACCGACCCTCGCATCGAATCCCGCGCCCGCAAGCTGGCCAAGATCAGCTACGAAGAGATGCTGGAGATGGCCTCGCTGGGGGCCAAGGTTCTGCAGACCCGCAGCGTGGAGCTGGCCATGAGCCAGCGCGTGCCGGTCCGCGTGTTGTCGAGTTTCGTTGAACCTGGCGAAGCGCCGGGGCAGGGCACCATCGTCTGTGACGAGGAAGAGATCATGGAAAAGCGCATCGTGAGCGGCGTGGCTTACAGCCGCGACGAAGCCAAGCTCACTCTGTTCGGCCTGCCGGACCATCCCGGGGTGTCATCGCGGATCTTCGGGGCCCTGGCCGACGCCAACGTCAATGTCGACATGATCGTCCAGGCCCACGCCCGCACGGCGGCCTCGGCCAACATGGAATTCACCGTCGGCAAGCGTGACGCCGTCCGGGCCCAGGAAGTCGTCAATTCGCTGAAGGAAGAGATCGGCTTCGAGAGCGTCGCCCTGGACGAGGACGTCGCCAAGGTTTCGGTGGTCGGCGTGGGCATGCGCAGCCATTCGGGCGTCGCCAAGACCATGTTCAAGGCCCTGGCCGACAAGGGCGTCAACATCCAGGTGATCTCGACCAGCGAGATCAAGATCAGCGTGCTGATCGACGCCGCCTACACCGAACTGGCTGTCCGCGCCCTGCACGCCGCCTACGCGCTGGACCAGCTCTAGAGGCGAGTGGGGTCTGTAGCCTTCCACCTTGATGCCGTCATGGCCGGGCTTGTCCCGGCCACCCATAAGCGCAAGCGGCGATCCGGAGGGCGCGGCGCGCCCGAGCGCTATTCACCCCTGCTGGTGGCTATGGATGGCCGGGACTAGCCCGGCCATGACGTTTGAGGGGGGTAGGCCTGGACAACTGAATGTTGATTGTTCCAAGGCACAAACGAAAACCGGCCCCGCCAGAGGCAGGGCCGGTTCCGTTCAGCGATACGCTGCAATGATCTAGTGACGCATGCTCATGCGGAACGCCGTGGTCCAGGCCGGCTTGGCGGCGACCAGGTCGGTAGACTGCAGGCCCTCACTCATGTCCACGAAGCTGTCGCCGTCGAGGCTGGCGATGGTGTCGACCGGCAGCGGCATGGCGAAGGGCTCTTCAACCTTCAGCACCGACGGCAGGATGAAGCCCGAGCTGAAATCGTGATGCGCCGAAGCAGTGGTTTCGACCGTACCGGTCAGGCCATCGGAGGCCAGCGAGGCGGCGGGCGCGCTGACATCGACCAGATGTTCGGCGCTGAGCACCGGCATCAGATTGTCCAGGGTCCAATGGCCGTTCAGGCCTTCCGACGAGAACAGGTCCGTGGTGGAGCTGGCGCCGCCCGACGGCACCCCAAAGCTATGGCCGAACGAGACGCCCCAGTTCGACAGGGAGTGGTTGGAATCTCCAAAATGGAAATTCAGCAGGTCACCGTCCCACAACAGCATCGTATTCGCCCCTCTTCGCGCTCGAGCGGACTCACGCCGAGAACGCATAACAACGTTAGCACGACGAAAACGAAAAGCGCTAGCCCCCGCGTGCGCCGAAGCGGGCCGCAACTCTACCCATTCAATAAGGCCGAGATTTCCCCTCGACCCGCCTCGGCAGGGCTATCCGGCCAGCGAAACAGGCGGAAGCGCAAGTTGAGGGCTCACAACGCCGCTTGAGCACTGTTCCGCAACGGAAATCTGTTATAGCGCCGACGGACGGGGTTCTTCCCGCGGAGTGTCGGTCCACCCATGCCACCCACCTCTCTGGCCACGCGGGGTTCACGCGGTCTGCTGCGGCAGATCCGCGAAGCCATGGCCGGCGAGGTGCCCGCACAGTCCAAGCTGGACGCCGTGGTGCGGATCATCGCCTTTTCGATGGTGGCCGAGGTCTGCTCGATCTATCTGCGCCGGGCCGGCGGCGAAATGGAGCTGTTCGCCACCGAGGGTCTGGCCCGCGAGGCGGTGCACATCACCCGGCTGAAGACCGGCGAGGGCCTGGTCGGCGAAATCGTTCGCCAGGGCCGGCCGGTCGCGCTTTCCGACGCCCCCAGCCATCCGGCCTTCTCCTACCGCCCGGAAACCGGCGAAGACCCCTTCCATTCGTTCCTGGGCGTGCCGCTGCTGCGCGGCGGGCGGACCATCGGGGTGCTGGTCGTCCAGAACAAGACCGAGCGGGCCTACAGCGACGAGGAAGTCGAGGACCTGCAGATTGTCGCCATGGTGCTGGCCGAACTGGTCGGGGCCGGCGGGCTGATCGGCAAGTCGGACTTTCAGGGCGTGGAAATCGCCCCGGACCGCCCCGAGCGGATGAAGGGGGCCAAGTTCGCCGACGGCATCGCCTACGGCGTGGCGGTGCTGCACGAGGCCCCGGTGGTCCCCGAGGAGATGTTCTCGGACGACGCCCTGGCCGAGGACGCCCGGCTGAAGACCGCCATCGAGGCGCTGCAGGCCCAGCTCAACCGCATGCTGGACGGCCAGCACGGCCTGGTGGGCGCCTCTTACGAAGTGCTCGACACCTACCGCATGTTCGCTCACGACCGGGGCTGGAACCGCAGCCTGGAAGAGGCGGTCAAGGCCGGCTTCACCGCCGAAGCCGCGGTCGAGAAGGTGCGCTCCGAGCACCGGGCCCGGCTCGGTCAGGCGCGCGACCCCTATCTGCGCGAGCGGCTGCATGACCTGGAAGACCTCAACGACCGCCTGCTGCGCCACCTGGCCGGCAACGTCCACGTTGCCCGCCAGCTGCCCGACAACGCCATCCTCATCGCGCGAAACCTGGGACCGGCCGATCTGCTGGAATACGACCGCACCAAGCTGAAGGGCATGTTGCTGGAAGAGGGTTCGCCCGCCAGCCACGCGGCCATTGTCGCCCGAGCCCTGGACATTCCCTGTGTGGGACGGCTGGCCGGGCTGCGGGATAAGATCAACGAGGGCGACGCGGTCATCGTCGACGCCGAGACCGGCGAGGCCTTCCTTCGGCCCCGCGCCGACGTGGTCAAGGCGCTGAACACCCGGCTGGAAGTCCGGGCCCAGCGCAAGGCGGTGTTCGCCGGCCTGCGCGACACCCCCGCCTTCACCAAGGACGGCCACAAGGTCACCCTGCTGATGAACGCCGGCCTGGCGGTCGACCTGGACATTCTGGGCGAGACGGGCGCGGAGGGCATCGGCCTCTTCCGCACCGAGTTCCAGTTCATGGTCGCCGAGGAGATGCCGCGCCTCGAGGCCCAGACGGCGCTCTATCAGCGCGTCCTCGACGTCGCCGACGGCATGCCGGTGACCTTCCGCACCCTGGACTTGGGGGGCGACAAGCTGCTGCCCTACATGGAGCTGGAGCGGGAAGAAAACCCCGCCCTGGGCTGGCGGGCCGTGCGGATGGGTCTGGACCGGCCGGCCCTGCTCAGGCTGCAGCTGCGGGCCCTGATCTGGGCCGCCAAGGGCCGTCCGCTTCGCATCATGTTCCCGCTGGTGGCCAGCGTGGACGAGTTCCGCGCGGCGCGGGCCTTCGTCGACGCCGAACTTGCCTGGGCCCAGCGTCGGGGCCGGCCGGCGCCGTCACGGCTGGATGTCGGGGCGATGATCGAGGCGCCGTCGCTGCTGTGGCATCTGGACGCGCTGCTGCCGATGACCGACTTCGTTTCGGTCGGGACCAACGACCTGATGCAGTACCTGTTCGCCGCGGACCGGGGCAATCCGCGGGTGGCCGATCGCTACGACCCGCTCTCCCCGCCGGCCTTGCGCGCACTCAAGCAAATCCAGGACGCCTGTGCTGAAACGGGAACGCCTGTCTCGGTGTGCGGCGAGATGGCCGGCAGGCCGCTGGAGGCCTTCGCCTTGGTGGCTCTGGGCTTTGACCGCCTCTCCATGCCGCCCACCGGCATCGGCCCCGTCAAGCAGATGGTGCTGAGCGTCGATCGCGAGGCGGCCAGGCGTGGCGTTTTGGCGCTGTTGAAAGGCGCGGCCGGTTCGGTCAGAAACGAAATCGAGACATTGGCCCGGAAATTGTATGTGGCGGTGTGACCGTTAACCGCTGTCACGGATTAGAACATTGAATTCCGGACGTTATTCTGATATCCACAGGACCTTCGTTAACCGTTTTGCGACAGCTCGCCTGACGCGAGAATTGCAGGACGCCCGGCTCTCGCCGAAAGTGAGTGTTGGGGAAGTGTGCGTAGGGGGGCGTGATTAATATGCCGCTAGACACCGGCGGGGTAACGCAGTTCTACCGGGCCCATGACGCTGATCAATCAGATCTGGCGATGAGCGGCGACGCACCCGACCTGTACTATGGTCCGGATGTGGGCGCGGCTCTGCGGGCCATCCGTGAATTCCAGGGCGTGTCGCTGCAGGACGTCGCCGATGCGACGCGCATCCGTAGAGCCTACCTGGCCGCCGTCGAGGACATGCGACTGGACGAACTGCCCTCGCGGCCGTTCGCCCTGGGCTATGTGAAGGCCTATGCCCGCCACCTGGGCGCCGATCCGGAAGCCGCGGTCGAGCGCTACAAGCTGGACGCGCCGGACCACGAAGAAGGCCAGCTTCGCGCGCCGGTCGGGGTGCGCCGCGAGCGCGATCCGCGCATGGGCGCCATCATCGCCGGCGGCCTGTTGATCATCGGCGCCGTAGTTTTGTGGAACATCTCGCAGCGGACCATCAAGGCCGACGCCCCGCCGCCGGCCGCCGTGCCGGATTCGGTGCAGGTCGCCGCGTCGTCAGCCCTGCCGCCCGCCGCCGGTGGCGGCGAGGGTGGCTTCGTTGTCGGCCAGCCGACGCCGCCGCCCGCTGAATCGACCACGCCCGAACTCTACAAGACGCCGGGCCTGGAGAACGCCGCCGCAGCCGGCGGTTCGGCCGACGCCGGCGACGCCGCCGGCCGGGCCCAGGCCGCCGCGGCCGCGCAGACCACCACGGCGCCGGAAGCCGTGGCTGATGTCGGCTCGCCCTTCCAGCCGCAGGGCGCTGTCTTCGGCGCGCCTCCCGGCACGTCGAATGTCATCCTGCAGGCTCGCAAGAGCGGCCAGCTGGTGGTGCGGGGCGCCGACGGAACGCCCTATTTCGCCCGTCAGCTGCTGGCCGGCGAGGCTTATCGCCTGCCGCAGCTCAAGGGCCTGACTGTCGAGGTCACCGACCCCGGGCTGTTCAGTGTCTATGTCAACGGCGCGCTGAAGGGCCGGCTGCCGGCCACTCAAACGGTCGCCGCCACGCTGAACAACTAAGACCTTCTCCTTACACGCTTCGCCTGCAGCATTCACACATCTGCCGGGCAGGGTCGCCAGCCCTTCCCCCGCTGGCGGGGGAAGTGGGCCGACAGCGCAGCTGGAGGCTCGTTGGGGGCCCTTTGCGGGCTGTATGCCACCTGCCAACGCCGCAAGAGCCCCCATCGACCTTCGATGCTGCGCATCTAAGGCCACTTCCCCCGCCAGCGGGGGAAGGGCTCGGGCTGAAGAACCGATGAGTGAATCCGCAAGCCCGCTTCGCGGGGAGGAGAAAAGGGAGAAGGGGCTTGGGCCCCGACCCGGATGCGCTTATTTTAGCGCCATGTCCGGCGATCACACCCTAGTCCGTCCCTGGCGCCATATCGAACGGCGCAAGTCCCGTCAGATCCATGTGGGCTCCGTGCCCATCGGCGGGGATGCGCCCATCGCCGTCCAGTCGATGACCAACACCCTGACGGCGGACGCTCAGGCGACCATCGACCAGGTCCGCGAACTGGAAGAGGCCGGCGCCGATATCGTACGGGTCTCCTGTCCCGACGTGGAGTCGACGGCGGCGCTGAAGGCGATTGTCCAGGCCAGCAAGGTCCCGATCGTCGCCGACATCCACTTCCACTATAAGCGCGCCATCGAGGCGGCCAAAGCGGGCGCCGCCTGCCTGCGGATCAATCCGGGCAATATCGGCTCTGCCGACCGGGTCCGCGAAGTCATCCAGGCTGCCCGCGACCATGGCCTGTCAATGCGGATCGGGGTCAACGCCGGCTCGCTCGAGCGCGACCTGCTGGAAAAATATGGCGAGCCCTGCCCGGCGGCCATGGTCGAGAGCGCGCTCTCCCACGCCCGCATCCTGCAGGACCACGACTTCCACGAGTTCAAGATCAGCGTGAAGGCCTCGGACATCTTCATGACCGTGGCCGCCTATCACGAGCTGGCCGAGGCCATCGACTGCCCGCTCCACCTGGGGATTACCGAGGCGGGGGCCCTGCGCACCGGCACGGTGAAATCGTCGATCGGCATGGGGACCCTGCTGTGGGCCGGTATCGGCGACACCATCCGGGTCAGCCTGGCCGCTGATCCGGTCGAGGAGATCAAGGTCGGCTTCGATATGCTGAAGTCGCTCGGCCTGCGCCACCGCGGCGTCAACATCATCGCCTGTCCCTCCTGCGCCCGGCAGGGCTTCAATGTCATCAAGACGGTTGAGGCGCTGGAAGAACGCCTGGCCCATGTCGCCACCCCGCTGTCGCTGTCGATCATCGGCTGCGTGGTCAACGGTCCTGGCGAGGCCCTGATGACCGACCTCGGCTTCACCGGCGGCGGCAAGGGCTCGGGCATGGTCTACATGGCCGGCAAGCCCGACCATAAGATGGACAACGAGCATATGATCGACCACATCGTGCAGCTGGTCGAAGCGCGCGCCGCCGAGATCGAGGCTGAGCAATCGGCGCTCGTGGCGGCCGAATAATCCAATCTTTTCAAGACGCCGCTTGACTTCCAGCCCCTGAAGTCCAGGCTTTGGACTGGGGACTGGAACAATTGGGGGTGATCCATGGCTGAGGGGAGTGGGGCGGTCCAGGCCACCGTCTCAAAGCGGGATCCGGATTTCAGCGATCTGCAGGTCGCCGCGCGGCTGGGTGGAGAGTTTTTTATCCGTGGCATTGAGATCGCGGCCAGGGCCCATGGCGGAGATCTGCTTCGGGGCATCATCTTTACCGCCATCGCTGTCGCCAACAGCGAGCATCTGAGCGCCGGCGGTGACCTCGACGGTGGGGGCGATCGTCGCCCGGTCAGCGTCCTGGCCATCTCCAATTCAATCGGCGTGCCCTACGAGACCACCCGGCGCTATGTGAACATGATGGTCAGCGACGGCCAGTGCGTGCGCTTCGGCCGGCGCGGCGTGGTGATCCCGGAAGAGGCCTTCCTGCAGCCGGGCGTCCTCAATGCGATGCGCGAGACCCTGGCCAGTTTCAACCGCCTGGCCTCGACGTTGCGACGCCTGGACTACGCTCCGTCGGTCAGCCGACGCTAAAATGGGTATTCGCGGCGTTCTGTCGCGGTGAATTCCCCGATTTGGGTCTCAGCGCCGTGGCGCGACCTATACCCTGCCCAGCAAATTCGCCCCTTGGGCGTTAGAGTCGCATGGGAAGGCCGGGTTTGAGAGAGGACACCAAGCATCGGTGGGCGGAGCGCCATAGCTTCGATTTCGTGTTGAGACTGATGCAGACCGTTGCCGCCAACTATGACGGCGATTTCGTCCGCGCCATCATTGTCATGACCATCATGCAGGCCAACGTGCAGCACCTGGGCCGCGAACCCTCCAAGCCGGATGGCGTTGGCGCCGACGGTACGGTTCCGGATGACAAGCTGCGCCCCATCTCGGCCCTGGCGATCGCCAATTCGCTGGGCGTGCCGCGCGAGACCGTGCGCCGCCATATCCATCGCCTGGCCGAGGCAGGGGTCTGCCGGCGGGTGACCGGCGGCTACATTATTCCCGAAGCGACCCTCAGCCGTCCCGAACAGCAGGCCCAGCTGGCCGAGACCTTCCAACACCTGCGCACCTTCGTCAGCGCCCTGCGGCGCGCTGAAGTTCTGGAGAGCTGAAAGAGGAAGTTGTCTCCCCCGGCGAAAAGGGGGGGGTGGCCGGGGGAGACGTTCGACCCGTGTCGTAGGCGGAGCACGGGTGCGAATTCCTATCCTCAAGGATAGGCCATTGCTGACTCACTTCCCAGGGGAATTACCCCAAAATGGGTAAAGCAATTTCGATCGTCAATCTTTATATGTCGGCTGGCGACAGATTAGTGGCCGTGACCGTGGTCGTCCGGTTCTGGCGCCTTGGCGCGCGGCGGGCTCTGGGCGCTGTCGCTCCAGCGGACCTGCTCGTAGCCCTGGTCGGCGATTTGCCAGATCAGGTTCATGTAGCGCCGCGCCCGCTCGGGATCGCCTAGCGGGGCAATGTCCAAATCACCCGGGTCTAGCCGGATGCCTTCGGCGGCCTTGATCACCGGGGCCAGCAGCTTGCCTTCCTTCAGCAGCTTCTTGAGCCGCTCCATGGGCTCGGCCGGGGAGGCCTTGGGCTGTCGGCCCCAGCCTGAAGGGCCCGCCTTCTTCGCTGCCTTGGCGTCCAGGCCGTCCAGCCCATGCAACAGCACCAGCAGCAGCGCATGGCAGTCGGCGATGATCCCGGCCGGGATGCGATTCTCCTGCACCGCGTTCCAGACGTCCTTGAAGCGGTGACGGAAGGATTCGGGGGTGGCGTCGCTGAACTCGGGCGGCGGCTCTGCCTTGTGTTCGTCGTGTCCGTGCTTGCCGTGCTCGTCCTTGGCCAGGCCGCAGACCCGGCAGCAGACCATGAAGCCGCCGCCGACGGGCCAGGGCTGCAGGATGGTCGGCGTAGCGCCGCCACAGCAACAATGTCCCATGGGCGCGGGCGCATAGGCCGGGGGCTGGGGCCAGGCCGGGGCGGGGGTCATATAGGCGATCATCGGTGGCTGCGCCGGCGCCGGGGCGTGGCCTCCGCCATGGCCGTGCCCGGAACCGTGCCCAGAGCCGTGCCCAGAGCCGTGATCGTCGTGCGGAGGATGCGGATCGCTCATGCCTCGCCCTCCGTCGGCGAAGCGGCATACGCCACCAAAGCTGATCCCCACACCCGCATAGGGTTAACGAGCCTCATTCCGTCCATTTTTGCAAGAGGATTGGCGCGAGAGGCGAGGCCTTGTAGAGCAGGCGCCCAATCGTTGCTTCTTCCCCAGGACCGACCGTGAGACTGCCCCAGGCCCGCCTCGACCAGGTGATGGACCGCTTCCGCGAAGTGGAAGCCCGGATGGGCGCTGCCGCCGACGGGGCCGAGATCGTCCGGCTGTCCAAGGAACATGCCGAGATCAAGCCGGTGGCCGACGCGGTCCAGGCCCTGCAACATGCCCAGGACGAGCAGTCGGACCTGGAGGCCATGGCGGCCGACACCGATCCCGAAATCTCCGAGCTGGCGCGCGACGAACTGGAGCGGCTGCAGGAAAAACTGCCGCGGCTGCAGCGCGAAGTGGCCCTGCTGCTGGCCCCCCGCGACCAGGACGAGAACGCCTCGGCGATTCTGGAAGTGCGGGCCGGCACCGGCGGCGACGAAGCGGCCCTGTTCGCCGGCGACCTGTTCCGCATGTACCAGCGCTACGCACAGAACCACGGCTGGCGGGTCGAGATCGACAGCGTCTCCGAGGGCGACGCCGGCGGCTACAAGGAAATCATCGCCTCGATCACCGGCGACGGGGTGTTCGGCCGGTTGAAGTTCGAGAGCGGCGTGCACCGGGTGCAGCGGGTGCCCGACACCGAGGCGCAGGGGCGCATCCACACCTCCGCCGCCACCGTCGCCGTGCTGCCGGAGGTCGAGGATGTCGAGATCGAGATCAACGACGCCGACATCCGTATCGATACCTACCGTTCCAGCGGCGCGGGCGGCCAGCACGTCAACAAGACCGACTCGGCGGTGCGCATCACCCACCTGCCGACCGGCATTGTGGTGACATCGTCGGAGAAGTCGCAGCACCAGAACCGGGCGCGGGCCATGAAGGTGCTGAAGGCCCGGCTCTATGACCAGAAGCGCGAAGCCCTCGACAACGCCCGGGCGGAAGACCGCAAGAGCCAGGTCGGCTCCGGCGACCGGTCGGAGCGCATCCGCACCTACAACTATCCGCAGGGCCGGGTGACCGACCACCGCATCAACCTGACCCTCTACAACCTGCCTAAGATCGTGGCGGGCGAAGATCTGGATGACGTCATCAACCCGCTGATCGCCGAGGACCAGGCGGCCCGGCTGTCGACGCTGGAAGACAGCTTCTAGGCCATGCAAGGCCGGATCGCCGCCCTCTATCGATACCCGATCAAGGGCTTCACCCCGGAGCCGGTGGAGTCGGCGTCACTGACGGTCGGCGGCTGTTTCCCGGCCGACCGGCTCTATGCGGTCGAAGACGGGCCGTCGGGTTTCGACATGAACGCCCCCGCCTACGTCCCGAAGATGAAGTACGCGGTCCTGGCCAAGATCGAGCAGGTGGCCAAGGCCCGCACTGCCTACGACGAGACAACGGGCGTTCTGCGAGCGGGCGCGGTCGGCCATCCGGACATTGAGGCCAACTTGACTGACGAAGCCGGCCGCGCCGCCTTCGCCGCCTGGCTGACCGGCGTGCTGGGCGAGGCCGCGACCGGTCCCCTGAAGGTGTTGCTGGCCCCTGGCTACCGCTTCCTCGATCACCCGCGCGGCCATGTCTCGGCAGTCAACCTGGCGTCCATACGGGACCTGTCGGCCAAGGTGGGATACGAACTCGATCCTCTGCGTTTCCGGGCCAACCTCTATGTCGAGGGCTGGCCGGCCTGGGCCGAAATGGATTGGACCGACCACACCATCAAGTTCGGCGAAGCGACCACCACCGTGTTCAAGCCCATCATCCGTTGCGCGGCCATCGACGTTGATCCGACCACCGCCGAGCGTGGCGAGGAACTGGTCAAGGCGCTGTGGGAACACCAGGGCCACGCCTTCTGCGGCCTCTACCTGCATGTGACCGGGGCTGGATCGGTGGCGCTAGGTGACGCCGCCCTGAAGTTAGAGGCGGCGGCATGAGCGAATCCCTTGTCCAGGCCTGGAAGTCCTCGCGCGCCAAACTGGAGGCGGCCGGCATCGACCAGCCGGTCATCGACGCCCGTCTGATGCTGGAAGCGGCGGCCGGGGTCAGCCGCATGGACATCCTGACCGATCCTCATCGGGTGCTGACCGACGAGCAGCAGGCGACCCTGGACGGCTATCTGGACCGCCGGGCCGCCCGTGAGCCGATCAGCCACATCCTGGGCCGCAAGGGCTTCTGGAAGATCATGATCAACGTGACGCCCCAGGTGCTGACGCCCCGGGCCGACACCGAGACGGTGGTCGAGACGGTGCTGTCGCAGTTCCCGGAAGGCATGAAGTTCACGATGCTCGACCTGGGCGTCGGCTCAGGAGCCATCATCCTGGCCATCCTGGCCGAGCGGCCGGCCGCCAAGGGGCTGGGGGTCGACATCTCCGAAGAAGCCCTGGCCGTGGCGCGCGAGAACGCCGCCAACCTGGGGATCGCGAACCGGGTCAGCCTGCTGCGCGGCGATTGGACCGCGGGGCTGGGCGATTCTCAGTTCGACCTGGTCACCGCCAACCCGCCTTACATCCCCTCCCAGGATATCGAGAGCCTGGATCCCGAGGTGCGCGACCATGAGCCGCGCCTGGCCCTGGACGGCGGCCCCGACGGGCTGGACGCCTATCGAATCCTGGCGCCGGAGATTCTGCGGGTGCTCAAACCCGGCGGTCTCTTCGTTGTGGAGATCGGTTTCGACCAGTCGACGGCGGTCGAGGCGCTGTTCAAGGCGGCTGGCGCGCATGCCGTAACGACCAAGAAGGACCTCTCCGACCGGCACCGCGTCGTGCACGGTTTCAAAAACCCCTTGGAAACCTGAGGGGCATTCGCTACATCTGATCTGGTCTCCACCCCAATCGCCGTATCGACCAATCACCGAGCGGCGGGCGCGCGGGCCCTGATCTGGGTCTGAAACCACGGCAATGCCACGGGGCGCCGAAGGCGGAGACCAAGGAACCAAGCGTCTTTTTTAATCACGACCAGCGGGCCTCGGCCCGATCAGTCTCTAAAGCCTAGCCGGACAGAGCGCACGAAGCGCCGTTCCCGGCGAGCAGGGGTACGATGAGAGATTTCAAGGGTATGAAGCGTCAGCGCGGCCGCAATCGCGGTGGCAGCAGCGGCAACAAACCTCAACAGCACAACGCCAACCGCGCTTTCGATTCGAACGGACCCGAAGGGGTCAAGGTTCGCGGCGCGGCCCAGGGCGTCTTCGAAAAATACCAGCAACTGGCAAGGGACGCCGCTCAAGGCGGCGATAGGGTGCTGGCCGAGAATCACCTTCAGCATGCCGAGCACTATTTCCGCGTCCTGCGGGCCATGCAGCCGGCCCGGCCGGTTACCGACTTCATCGGCCGCGAGGCGACCAGCGGCTTCGACATCGACTTTGAGGCTGAGCCCGAGGAAATCGAAGCCACCGCTGAGCCGGAAGCCGCCGAGACCGAAAACGACGATCGCCAGCGCGACGAGCGTCCCCGTTTTGACCGCCAGCGTGATGATCGCCAGCGCGAGGACAGGCCCCGCGACGACCGGCCCCGCGATGGGCAACAACGTGATGGTCAACCGCGCGACGACCGTCCTCGCGATGGCCAGCAACGCGACCGTTTCGAAGGCCAAGGCCAAGGCCAAGGCCGCCGCGACCGTTGGCGCGAGCGCGATGATCGCCCCCGCGATGGTCAGCAACGTGATGGCCAACCGCGCGACGACCGTCCGGCCTCGGAAGCCCGTGAGGACCGTCCCCGTGAAGACCGGCCGCGCGACGACCGTCCCCGTGACGAACGCCCCCGTGAAGATCGCGCCCGTGAAGATCGCCCTCGTGAAGATAGGCCGCAGCGCGCCCGCTATGACCGTGGCGACCGCCAGGACCGGGGCGAGGCCCGCGATCCGCTGGCCGTCGTCGAGCCCCAGGCCACGCCGCTGACCGCCCAGGAACCGGCGGAAGGCTCACCCCGCCTGCGCGGTCAGGACGGCGCGGTCAGCGAGCTGCCGGCCTTCCTGGGTCGTTCCTCGGCTCCGGTTACGGCCTCTGTCGAGGCCGAAGCCCCCGCCGCCGAAGCCGCCCCCAAGCCGCGCCGCCGCCGTGCGCCGCGCGCCGAGGGCCCGGCCGAGACCGGGGACGCGTAGGATCTAGGGCCCCGCCAGTCCGGCCGCCGTCTGAAAGGCTCCCACCAAGGCCTGCACGCAGCAGGCATTGAGGAAGTGATCGCCGCCCGGCACGCCGACGAACTGTGTCGGACCCAGCGGGTGACCCTTGTCGGCCAGGTCTCGAGCGGCCGCCGGCGGCACGAAGTCGTCGGCTAGACCCTGTACCACCACCAGCGGTATCGTCAGGCCGGCCAGGGCCGCGCGGGCGGCGGGTAGCTGGCCGGGCTGGCCCCGCACCTCGGTCAGGCTGTTCTTCAAGTCGCGTCCCAGCATCGGCTTGACCATGCCGCCCAGCCCCGTAAGCCGCCGCGCCTGTTTGCCCCGATCGCCGAAAAACGGGCTGACCAGCACAAGCACCGCCACTTGGTCCGGATGCCGCGCCGCCATCAGGCTGGCGATCGGCGCGCCGTAGGACTGGCCGACCAGCATGATGCGCTGGCCGGGTTCCGCCGCCAGCAGCGGGGCCATGGCGTCGGCCTGGTCGCTGATCGAGCCCACCGCCTCGAACGGCTGGCTGGCCGAGAAGCCGGGCCGGTCCACCGCCACCATGCTGTAGTCTTCGGGTAAGGCAGCGAGGGTCGGCGCCCAGAAGTCGGCCCAGGATGGCGTGCCGGTGATCACCACCACCTTCCAGCGGCCCTGGCGCGGCGTCTCCAGCGCCGCCAGCGTCCAGGGATGGCCACCCCCGGCCTGGAACCGGGTCCAGCGCATCGTTGTCTGCGGATAGTCGGCGGGGGTCGGGAAGCGCTCGGGCGGCTTTGTAGCGCAGCCGGCGAGCGTGAGGAGGGCGGTGAGGATCAGGAGGGGGCGGTGCATGCCCCCAGCATAGGCGCCACGACGCGACGGGGAAGTGAAGCCTTGGTCACGGACTTGCGGAACCGGCGCCGGTCCGGGCGGTTCAAACGACATGAGTGAACCCACCCCACAGCCGCCCGCCAAACCGAAAGGCGCCAGTCCGCCCGAGCAGCAGATCCGCCACGCGCCGGATCATCAGGTCGCCCCGGACGAAAAGCGCAAGATCGCCGAGGAGTCCTCGCGGCAGGAAGACGCCTGAAAGAGGGAGGCGGGAGCCTCAGTCACTGTCCATCTTGAGCGCGGCGATGAAGGCCTCCTGCGGAATCTCGACCTTGCCGAACTGCCGCATGCGCTTCTTGCCGGCCTTCTGCTTGTCGAGCAGCTTGCGCTTGCGGCTGGCGTCGCCGCCGTAGCACTTGGCTGTCACGTCCTTGCGCAAAGCCCGCACCGTTTCCCGCGCCACGATCCGCCCGCCGATGGCCGCCTGAATCGGGATCTGGAACATGTGGGGCGGGATCAGCTCCTTCATCTTCTCGACCATCGAGCGGCCCCGGCCCTCGGCGCGGTCGCGGTGGACCAGCATGGAGAGGGCGTCGACCGGCTCGGCGTTGACCAGGATCGACATCTTCACGAGGTCGCCCTCGCGGTAGCCCTCGATCTGGTAGTCGAAGCTGGCATAGCCCTTGGAGATGGATTTCAGCCGGTCATAGAAGTCGAAGACCACCTCGTTGAGCGGCAGGTCGTAGATCAGCATGGCGCGGTTGCCGACGTAGCTGAGCTCGCGCTGGCTGCCACGGCGGTCCTGGCAGAGCTTCAGGACGCTGCCCAGATACTCGTCCGGGGTCAGGATGGTGGCCTTGATCCAGGGCTCGGAGATGGTGTCGATCTTCACCGGGTCGGGCAAGTCGGCGGGGTTGTGCAGGTCGATGACGTCGCCGTTGATCAGGCCGATCTTGTAGACCACGCTGGGCGCCGTCGCGATCAGGTCCAGGTCGAACTCGCGCGACAGCCGCTCCTGAATGATCTCCAGGTGCAGCAGCCCCAGGAAACCACAGCGGAAGCCGAAACCCAACGCGGCGCTGGTTTCCATCTCGTAGCTGAAGCTGGCGTCGTTGAGACGCAGCCGGCCGATGGCGGCCCGCAGGTCCTCGAAGTCGGCGGCGTCGACCGGGAACAGGCCGCAGAACACCACCGGCTGCACTTCGCGGAACCCGGTCAGCGCCTGGGCGGTCGGGTTGCGCTCGTCGGTGATCGTATCGCCGACCAGGGCGTCAGCCACCTGCTTGATCTGGGCGGTGATGAAGCCGATTTCGCCCGGGCCCAGGGTCTCGACCGGGGTGTTCTTGGGCAGGAAGACGCCCAGGCGGTCGATCGAATAATGCGCGCCGGCATTCATCATCTGGATCTTCTGGCCGACCTTGATCGAGCCATCGATGACGCGGACCAGCACCACGACGCCCAGATAGGCGTCGTACCAGGCGTCGACCAGCAGGGCCTTGAGCGGCGCGTTGATGTCGCCCTTGGGGGGCGGCAGGCGCTTGACCACCGCCTCCAGCACATCGCGGATGCCCTCGCCGGTCTTGGCGCTGCACAGCACGGCCTCAGAGGCGTCGATGCCGATGACATCCTCGATCTGCTCGCGCACCCGCTCGGGTTCGGCGGCGGGCAGGTCGATCTTGTTGAGGACCGGGACGATCTCGTGATTGTTGTCGATGGCCTGGTAGACGTTAGCCAGGGTCTGGGCCTCGACGCCCTGCGAGGAGTCCACCACCAGGATCGAGCCTTCACAGGCGGCCAGACTGCGGCTGACCTCGTAGGCGAAGTCGACGTGCCCGGGCGTGTCCATCAGGTTCAGCACATAGTCGAGCCCGTCGTCGGCCCGGTAGTTGAGGCGGACGGTCTGGGCCTTGATGGTGATACCGCGCTCGCGCTCGATATCCATGTTGTCCAGCACCTGCTCCTTCATCTCACGCGCGGTGAGGCCGCCGGTCTCCTGGATCAGGCGGTCGGAGAGGGTGGATTTGCCGTGGTCGATATGGGCCACGATGGAGAAGTTGCGGATGCGGTCCAGCGGTGTCGAACTCATGGGCGCCGTCTAGCACACCTTGGCCCGCTCGCGAGACTTCCCGGTCATCGCACGGCGTCTCGCCGCCATTTTTGGGCTGATCGAGGCCCCCAAGTCATCGTAGGCTTGTGATTGACCCGTTCTGAAGGCCCTCATGACCATGCGTTTCGCCTCCCTGAGCCTCGCCGCGCTCGCCGCCGGCATCGCCCTGACGACGGCCCCGGCCGCGCTGGCCAGCCAGAGCGCCGACTTCAAGCGCGGCATGGCGGCCTTTGACGCCGGCGACTATCCCGGCGCCATCGCCGCCTTCTCGACCGTCATCGCCGCCAATCCCAAGGAGGTCTCGGCCTGGGTTGACCGCGGCAACGCCCACTATGCGCTGAAGGAATGGGATCTGGCCGCCGCCGACTATCGCAAGGCCCTGGCCCTGAAGTCCGACTACGATACCTGGGTCTCGCTCGGCAACACGCTGGACAATGGCGGCGACTTCGACGGCGCGGTGACCGCCTATCGCGCGGCCATCGCCCTGAATGGCCGCAAGGCCAGCGCCTGGCTCGAGCTGGGAACGGCCCAGGGAGGGCAGAAGAACTTCACGGACGCCGCCAAGTCGCTCGAGACCGCCGTCCGCCTGGAGCCCAAGAACGGCAAAGCTCAGAAGCTGCTGGGCGAGAGCTACTACCAGCTGACCCGCCTGCAGGACGCCATTGGTCCGCTGCAGAAGGCCGAGGCGCTGCTGCCCGGCGACATCGAGCCGCCGCGCCAACTGGGCGATGTCTATCAGGATCTCAAGCAGACCGACCTGGCCAGCGCCGCCTATGACCGCGCCCTGGCCATCGACGCCAACGACTTCGAAGCCCTGATGAACAAGGGCAACCTGTTCTACAATAAGGGCGACTACGGCGCGGCCATCGCCTTCTACCGCCAGGGCGTGAAGGCCGACCCCGACAGCGTCTGGGCCCAGACCTATCTGGGCGACACCTATTACAACACCGGCGCCTTCAGCCAGGCGCGGATCGCTTACGACGCGGCCCTGGCCCTCGACAACAAGTGGACCGATGCGCTGAAGGGCGGCGCCCGTGTCCGGATGCAGCTTGGCGACAAGGCCGGAGCCCGATTGATGATCGACCGGCTGCGCAAGATCGACGCCAAGGCCGGTGATGCGCTGAACAGGGAACTCTTCCCCTAAGCGGCGGATATTTCAGGGTTAATCGAGTGTTAAGGCGCCCCGCCTCAAACAGGTCGCAAGGGCGTGGGACGCTGCGCCCTGAATCGCTTCCTTGGCCGAATAACCCTGACTGGAGCTGCCCATGGACCGCCGCCGCCTGATCACTTCCGGCCTCGTTGCCCTGGCCTCGACAAGCTTGGCCGGGCCAGTCCTGGCTCAGGATCAACAACCCCCGCCCCAGGACGGGTACGGCGGCCCGCCACCCTCCGGTCAGAAGGCCAAGACCTACTCGGCCGACGAGATGATCCACGCCACCTCCGACTTCCTGGGCGTGACCGCCGAGGCGGCTGGAGCGGCCATCGAGCGCGTCTTCCGCGACAACGGCCGGCCCACGGGCTACCTGGCCGGCGAGGAGGGCTCGGGCGCCATCACCGTCGGGGCCCGCTATGGCCGCGGGCTGCTCTACATGAAGGACCAGGCCCAGCAGGAGGTGTTCTGGCAGGGCCCGTCGATCGGCTTCGACGTGGGCGGCAACGCCAGCCGGGTCTTCACCCTCTGCTATAACCTGCAATACCCCGACGCTATCTTCCGCCGCTTCCCGGGCGTCGAGGGCTCGGCCTATTTCATCGGCGGGCTAGGTGTGAACTACCAGCGGGCCGAGGACATCGTCCTGGCCCCGATCCGCGCCGGCGTCGGCCTGCGCCTGGGCGCCAACCTCGGCTACCTGTCCTACAGCCGCAAACGGCACTGGCTGCCGCTCTAGGGTCGCATCTTGGCGCTGGCCTCGCCCCACCCATCCACGTCATCCTAGGCCTTGTGCCTAGGATCCCGCGTTCCGCTCGCCGCGAAGAATGACGGCGAAGCTGGGGCGTCGTGCTCGCTGGTTTTGCCGCCCAACAGCCGACGACGGGATCCTAGGCACAAGGCCTAGGATGACGGTGGTGGGAAGCGGCGGCTCCTGAGCCAGATCCGCCAAATCGCTGAATTGACTGGTCCTAGTGAGAGCTGGCCTTGCTGGTGATGAAGTCCATCAGGGCCAGCACTACCCCTGACACCACGAAGGTGAGGTGGACCATGACCAGCCACTGCAGGCGCACGACGTCAACCTCGTGGCCCGCCTCGGCGGTCTCCAGGAACGCCTTCAGCAGGGCGATGGCCGAGATGGCGACGATGGAGGCGATCAGCTTCATCTTCAGGCCGGAGAAGTCGACCGTGCCCATCCATTCGGGCCGGTCCTCGTGCTCGCCGACATCGATCTTGGAGACGAAGTTCTCGTAGCCCGAGAAGATGACGATCAGCATCAGATTGCCGGCCAGCGACAGGTCGATCAGCGACAGCGCCAGCAGAATGGCGTCGTCGGGCTTGGCCGCGCTGGTGAACAGCAGCGGCAGTTCATGGACCAGCTCCTGGCCGAAAGTGGCGATCAGCCCGACCAGGGCCACGACCAGGCCCAGGTAGAACGGGACCATCAGCCACCGCGAGGCGAACAGGCCACGCTCCAGCCAGATCTCGATCGCCGGCTTCGGCTTGGACGGGCGGGTCGGCGGGGTGGGGTTGGTCATACTCCGGGATGTCGCCATCCCGGAGCCGATCGTCAAGGCGTCAGCCCCGGAGTTTCGCCCCACAGGCCTTCTCGACCGCCGCCACGACCTTGCCCGACACCGCTTCGATCTCGGCGTCGGTCAGGGTCTTCTCGGTGGGCTGTAGGGCGACCTCGAGCGCCACGGATTTGCGGCCTTCGCCGACGCCCGCGCCTTCGTAAACGTCGAACACGCGGACCGCCGAGATCAGAGCCTTGTCGGCGCCGGCCGCGGCCTTGACCAGATCGCCGGCCGGCTTGGCGCGGTCGACCAGGAAGGCGAAGTCGCGGGTCAGCGGCATCAGGTCAGGCGCGCTGAAGGCGGCCTTGGTCTTGACGCCCTTCTTCTTGGGCTCGGGGATGGCCTCGACCCAGACCTCGAAACCGTAGACCGGGCCGGCCACGTCCAGCGCCTTGAGCACGGCCGGATGCAGTTCGCCGAACTCGGCCAGCACCGCCTTGGGGCCCAGCTGCAGCCGGGCCGAGCGGCCGGGATGCCACCAGGACGCGGCCGAGCCCTGCGCGGTCTGCAGCGAGGCCACCGGGGCGCCCAGCTCGTCCAGCAGGCCCAGCAGGTCGGCCTTCAGGGTAAAGAGGTCGGCGTCCGGGCGTTTATCCCAGCTTCGCGGCGCATGGGGCGCCACAATGGCGGCGATGGCCAGCCGCTGGTCGCCGGGCTCGTCGCCGGCAAACACCGGGCCGATCTCGAACAGCGCCACGTCGGGGAAGCCGCGCCGGGCGTTGCGGCCGGCCGCCTCGATCAGGTTGGGCAGGACCGAGGGCCGCATACAGTCCAGCTCTGCGGCGATGGGATTGGCCACCACCAGCCGCTCGTCGCCACCTCCGAACAGCACGGCGGTCGGGCGATGGGTGAAGCTCCAGGTCACCGCCTCGTTGTAGCCGTTGGCGGCCAGCCGGCGACGGGCCGTGCGGGCGCGGGCCTGGCGGGTGGTCAGCACGCCATTGGGTGAGCGCGGAACCTCGGGCAACGGGGTGGCGGGCAGGGCGTCGTAGCCGGCGATGCGGGCCACTTCCTCGACCAGGTCGGCCTTGCCCTCGACGTCGCGCCGCCAGGTCGGCGGCGTGACCTTGGAGCCTTCGATGACGAAGCCCAGGTCGGTCAGGATCTGCCGCGACTTGGCGTGCGGGATCGACAGGCCCGACAGCGCCTCGACATAGCCGAAGTCGAAATCGAAGCCTTCCGGCGCGGGCGGAATCTGCCCCGCCACCGTGACCTCCGAGGGCTCGCCCCCGCAGAGATCCAGGATCATCCGGGTCGCCAGCTCCAGGCCGCTGACCATGAAGCCGCTGTCGACCCCGCGGGCGAAGCGGTACTGGGCGTCGGAGTTGATGCCGGTCGTGCGGCCGGCCTGGGCTGTACGGATCGGGTCAAACAGAGCGCATTCGACGAAGACGTCGGTGGTGGCGTCCGAGCAGCCGGTGCCGGTTCCGCCCATCACGCCGCCCAGGCCAATGACACCCGAGCCGTCGGTGATGACACTGAGGGTCTCGTCGACCGTATAGGTCTTGCCGTCCAGCGCCTCGAGGCTTTCGTCCTCGCGGCCCAGGCGGGCCTCGATGTAGCCGCCCTTCAGCGTGGCGGCGTCATAGACGTGCAGCGGCCGGGCCCGGTCGTAGGTGATCAGGTTGGTGATATCGACCAGGGTGTTGATCGGACGCAGGCCGATGGCCTTGAGCCGGGCCTGCAGCCAGTCGGGCGAAGGGCCGTTCTTCAACCCCCGGATCAGCCGGCCCGCGAAGGCCGGGCAGGCCGAGCCATCGACGCGGATCTCGATCGGGTTCTTGAATGTCCCGGGGACAGCCGCGACCGACAGGTCCTTCAGCTTTCCCAGGCCCGTGGCGGCCAGGTCGCGAGCAATGCCCGCGACGCCCAGCCAGTCGGGGCGGTTGGGGGTGACCTCGAAGTCGATGACGGCTTCCAGGCCCAGCGCCTGCGCTGCCGAGGTCCCGACGGCCAGATCGTCCGGCAGGTCCAGGATGCCGTCGCTCTCCTCGGCGTATTCCAGCTCGGCGGCCGAGCAGAGCATGCCGTTGGAGACCACGCCGCGCACTGGCTTTTCGACCAGGGTGACATCCAGGCCCGGCACATAGGCGCCGATCGGAGCATAGATGGTGGTCAGGCCTGCGCGAGCGTTGGGCGCGCCGCAGACGATCTCCTTCATGCCATCGACAGTCTCGACCTGGCAGACGCGCAGGCGGTCGGCGTTGGGGTGCTGCACGGCCTCGACGATCCTGGCCACCGTGAAGGCGGCCAGTTTCGAAGCGGGATCGGTGACATGCTCGACCTCAAGGCCGGCCATGGTCATGGCGTCGACCACCGCCGACGCCGAGGCGTCGGTCTCCAGGTGGTCGCGGAGCCAGGAAAGGGTGAACTTCATCGGGTTGTTCCAAGCGCGAGGACCTGATCGGTGAACTGTTCAGAGCCGGTGAAGCCGACCCCGAAGAACTCCGAGTCCTTGAAGACGCAATTGCGCATCGGGATGGCCCCGATGACCCCGTTGGGCGAGGCCGGGAACAGCACCAGGTTGCGGATATCGCCCTTGGCGTAGCCGAAATCGGTGTTGTCGAAGGTCAGGCCGTCGAGCGCCAGCATCACCGCCGGCCCTTCGATGCGACAGTCCAGGAAGGTGCGGTTCTCGATGGCGGCGACGCCCAGCCGCAGGCAGGCGCGGTGCAGGTCGACCAGCGACAGCGAGACGCCGGTGAAGCTGGGCGCCATCAGGTCGGTGGTCAGGGGGCGGCGCTTGCCGGCGTCATTATTGGTGGTGAACATCAGCTCAGTCCGCTCACAGGGTTGGGGGCCGAGAAGGCCGAGAAGCCGTAGTGCGACAGCCAACGGGTGTCGCTTTCGAACATCGGGCGCAGGTCGTTCATGCCGTACTTCAGCATGCCCAGCCGGTCGACGCCGAGGCCGAAGGCGAAGCCCTGATAGACGTCCGGGTCGATGCCGCAGGCGCGCAGGACGTTGGGATGCACCATCCCGCAGCCCATGACCTCCAGCCAGTCGCTGCCCTGGCCGATCTTGATCTCGCCGCCCGAGCGGTCGCAGCCGATATCCATCTCGGCGCTGGGCTCGGTGAAGGGGAAGTGGTGCGGCCTGAATCGGCTGACCACGCCCTCGATCTCGAAGAAGCGGGCGATGAAGGTGTTCAGGGTCCACTTCAGGTGGCCCATATGGATGCCCTTGTCGATGACCAGGCCTTCCATCTGGTGGAACATCGGCGAGTGGGTGGCGTCGCTGTCCATGCGGTAGGTGCGACCGGGCACGACGATGCGGATCGGTGGCTCCTGGCCGGTGGCGATCCAGGGGGCGGCCGGCGGTGTATTGGTTTGCTGCATGGCCCGCACCTGCACCGGGCTGGTGTGGGTGCGGAGAAGCTTGCGCTCACCGTCAGGGCCGGGATTGAAGAAGAAGGTGTCGTGCATCTCCCGCGCCGGGTGCTTGGGCGGGAAGTTGAGGGCCGTGAAGTTGTGGAAGTCGTCCTCGATGTCGGGGCCTTCGGCGATCGCAAAGCCCATCTCGGCGAAGATCGAGGTCATCTCGTCCATGACCTGCATGGTCGGATGCACCGAGCCCTTGCGGCGCGGCGGGGCGGGCAGGGTGAGGTCCAGGGTCTCGGCGGCGAGGCGGGCGTCCAGCTCGGCGGCGTCCAGCCCGGCCTTGCGCTCGGCGATGGCGGTGGCGATGCGGTCGCGCAGGCCGTTGATCAGCGGGCCCTGTTCGCGGCGTTCGTCAGGGCTCATGCCGCCCAGCGACTTGAGCAGGGCGGAGATGGAGCCGGACTTGCCCAGCGCGGCGACGCGGACGGCCTCCAGGGCATTGGCGTCGGCAGCGTTGGAGACGGCGGCTGTCAGTTCGGCTTCGAGAGTAGTCAGATCGGTCATGGCGGATGCTCTAGCGCGTTTTGGGAAGCAGGCTAGCCGTCGGGCAGCAAAAAGCCCTCCGGCATCGCCGGAGGGCTTGATGAATCTTGGGACGAAACCCCAGACCTTAAGCCAGCGCGGCGCGAACCTTGTCGGCGACGGCCTTGAACGCGGCGGGGTCCTGACCGGCGATGTCCGCGAGGACTTTCCGATCCATCTCGATCCCGGCCTTGTCCAGGCCGAAGATAAACTGCGAGTAGGTGAAGCCTTCCAGGCGGGCCGCGGCGTTGATCCGCTGGATCCACAGCGAGCGGAAGCTGCGCTTGCGGACCTTGCGGTCGCGGTAGGCGTACTGGCCGGCCTTGTCGACAGCGGCCTTGGCCGTGCGGATGGTGTTCTTGCGGCGACCGTAAAAACCCTTGGCCTGTTCCAGGACCTTCTTGTGTTTGGCGTGGGCGGTTACGCCCCGTTTAACGCGAGCCATTCTTCAAAAATCCTTCGAGATCACAGGCCGTAGGGCAGGTAGGACTTGATGGTCTTGGCGTCTTGCGCCGTCAAAACCTTGGTCCCGCGCTGCTGGCGGATATATTTGCCATTGTGGCTGATCAGGCGGTGCCGCTTACCGGCGACGCCGGCCTTCAGCTTGCCCGTGGCTGTCATCTTGAAGCGCTTTTTGGCGCCCGACTTGGTCTTCAGTTTCGGCATTTTGCTGCGGAGCTTTCGCCCCGTCCTTCTGGAAGCATGATGGGCCGCCAAGGCATGCCATTGGCCCGGCGGTCCCGTAAGAGCCGGCGTTCCTAGACGAAACAGGCGTGAGAGGCAAGGTCGAGCGCTGACTTTGGGTCATTGTGTAAGGGCTTGGCGGGCCGACGTCGCTACGCGTGGCTCCAGGCAGGGGTTATTTTCGAAGCCGCCACCCGACGCCGGATGAGCCATTCGGCTACCGCGAGATTGATTATCCAGCCGGCGCCCATCACCGCAGCCCGTGACGACTCGTGGATCGGGCCGACGAGCAGGAGCCAGGCAGCGGTGGTGAACACCTGGGTTCCGGCGCCCATGCCGATGGCATAGCCCCGCAGCATCCAGGCGACATGGTCGCTGAAGTCGCGGCGACGGATGGCTTCCAGGCCCAACAGTAAGGACGTTGCCATGGCTGACCCGAAAATCAGGCGCGTACCGAACAGCAGCGGCCCGTCATTGACGCCAGGCGGATACTGTAAGGTCATCCAGAGGCCGGTGAAGGCCGCGACCAGCCCGGCGGGAGCCAGCACCCGACCGGCGATCCTGTGCCAATCAGGCCAGCGGCGTCGGATCGCGGGTGAGAACTGAAAGGCGCCCAACACCCCGAAGATGATGATGCTGAGGATGTGCAGCACCAAAGGCGCCGGCATCGCGGCGAACCTGCCGCTGTCGGGGCGGAGCGTTCCGCTGCCGAGCCAGATCAGTCGGGCGGCCCCGGCGGCGATCGGAACCGCGGTCAAGGCCAGCAGCAGGCTCGGCTTGAGCCAGTTCACTCTCGTACGCGCGGTTACGGATGGCATCGGCAGCTCCCTTTGGAGCCTGAACTACCTATGCGGATACGAGATATAAATGGCGCAAATCTAGACCCTCTATATACATATTTGCATGAATTGGCAGTCCGTCGCCTTCGACTGGAACCAGGCGCGGGCCTTCCTCGCCACGGCTGAGGCGGGATCGTTGTCCGCGGCCGCCCGCGCGCTGGGGCTTACCCAGCCGACCCTCAGCCGCCAGGTCGCCGGTCTCGAAGCCGATCTGGGGGTCACGCTATTCGAGCGGGCCGGACGGACTTTGACCCTGTCGCAGTCCGGGCTGCAACTGCTCGACCACTTCCGTGGCATGGGTGAATCGGCGGCGCAGATTGCCCTGGCGGCTTTGGGACAATCCCAGGCCATCGAGGGGCTGGTGACCATCACCGCCAGTGATGCGGTGTCCGCCTACTGGCTCCCCGCCGTGCTTAAACGGCTTCGCGTGCAGGAGCCCCTGATCGAGATCGAGCTTCTGGCCGCCAACGACATCCGGGATCTTCGCCGGCGCGAGGCCGATATCGCGATCCGCCATGTGCGGCCCGACCAGCCCGAACTCATCGCCAGACTTGTCCGGGAAAGCTCAGCCTACCTCTATGCCTCAACAGCCTATCTTGATGAGCACGGTCGACCGCAAACGGTCGCCGATCTGGCGAGCGCGGCGTTCATCGGCTTTGCCCCGATCGAGCGGCTCCTGCAGGGGCTCAGCGCCATGGGCCTGCCCCTGACCCGGCGCAATTTTCCGCTGGTCACCGACAGTTCCGCCGTGGTGCGGGAAGCGGTTCTGCAAGATCTCGGCATCGCCATCATGCCCAGGGAGTTCGCCGCCATGGTCCCCGGCCTGGAATGCGTGCTGCCCCAGGTAGCGCTACCCTTCCCGTTCTGGCTGGTGACCCACCGCGAGTTGCTGACCAGCCGTCGTATCCGGGCCGTGTTCGACCTTCTGGCGGAGGATTTTTCCTCACCGCGATAGTCGGCTCGGCAGCGTCATCACGCCGATTTTCGCACCGCCTTCGACACCTGCCAGGCCATCAGCAGGGCCGGCACGGTCAGGGCCGAGGCCACGGCGAAGGGCGCGCCCGGCCCGAAGTTGGCGAACAGCGGGGCGGCGGCCAGCGGACCGATGATGCGGGCCAGGGCGCCGGTGGCGGTGTTGAGGCCCAGCATTTCGCCCTGGCGGTCGGCCGAGGCGGCCTTGGAGATCACCGCGCTGATGTTGGGGAAGGTCAGGCTCTGGCCGAACGCCACCGTCATCATCCCCAGCACCGCCAGGGGCCAGACGCGGGCGATCGGCTGCAGTCCGAACCCCAGGCCGATCAGGACCAGGCCGGCCATGAGAATGGTGGTCTCGCCAAACCGTCGGGCGAGGCGGCCGGTCAGGAAACCCTGGGCGATGGTGGCGGTGGCGGCGATGGCGACGAAGCAGAAGCTGATCTGCCGGGGGCCCCAGCCGAAGGTCGCCTTGGCCCACAGCCCGAAGGTCGCCTCCATGCCGGCGAACCCGGCGATGGCGATCAGGCTGACGCACAGCACCTTCCAGATCACCGGGCTGGCCAGGGCGTCGCTCAGCCCCGCGAACCGCTCGCGGCGGGGCGCGTCGGAATGGCCGTGGCGGGTCTCGCGCACGAACAGGGTCACCCCGGTCGCGGCCGTCAGGGCCAGGCCCGCGGCCAGGAACATCGGCGGCCGAAAGCCTGCCTGGCCCAGCGCGGGGTGGGCCAGCAGGCCGCCCGCCACCGGACCGGTCAGGAAGCCCAGGCTGAAGGCCGCGCCCATCAGGCCCAGCTTGCCGGCCCGCTTCTCGGGCGGGGTGACGTCGGCCATATAGCCCTGGATGGTCGACAGGTTGCCGGTCAGCACCCCGCCGGTCAGCCGGATGGCGCAGGCGACCCAGAGGTTGGGGGCGAAGGCCAGGGCGATATAGGTCGCGGCGTTGCCGAAGATGGTCAGCATCAGCACCGGCCGCCGCCCGATCCGGTCCGACAGCCGGCCCCAGAAGGGCTCGCCGATGAAGTTGCCCAGGCTGTAGGCCGAAAACATCACGAACACCTGCCAGGCCGGGGCGCCGAAACTGCCGGCATAGAAGGGCAGCAGCGGAATGATCACGCCAAACCCGGCGATGTTGATGAACACCACCGACAGCAGGACATAGAGGGCGCGGTCATCGCCGCCCGGCGAAGAGGTAGGCTCGGTGGACATCAGCCTGATGTAGGCCGATGCGGTATCGCGGGAAAGCGCAGCCGGTCAGGTCGGCGGGTTATACTTTTCGACGAAGGCGATCATGGTCTGAAGCATGGCGGTGCGCGTCGCCTCGCCTGACAGCCAGTGATCCTCGCCGTCGACGGTCACGAACTGCACTGTCTTGCCGGCCTTCTGCAGCGCCCTGGCCATGGCCTGGCTCTGGCCGATGTCGACGACGCTGTCGTCCTTGCCGTGCATCAGCAGCACTGGCGCGTCGGCCCGGCCTGCTTTGGCGACCGGCGAGATATCAGCCAGGGAAACGCCCGGCAGGTCCGCCCCCATGAAGGCCCGCCAATAGCGCTGGCTGGCGGTGAGCGCGCCATAGTCACGGCCGCGCGTACTCAGGAAGGCCTGCGGATCATAGAGTCCGCCCCACCCCGCCGCGCAGCGATAGAGGCCCTGCTGCAGGGTCACCCCGGCCAGGGCGACGTAGCCGCCGTAGCTGCCGCCCACGATGCAGGCCCGCTTGGGGTCGACGATGCCTTGCGCGGCCAACGTCGCCAGGCCGTCGGAGACGTCGGTCTGCATTTTGCGGCCCCACTGGCCGAAACCGGCGTTGCGCAGAGCGCGCGAGCCGCCGCCGGAGCCGCGGAAATTGGGCTGGAACACCGCATAGCCCCGCGAGGCGAAGGCCTGGGCCCACCAATCGAAGCCCAGGCTGTCACGGGCTTCCGGTCCGCCGTGCGGCAATACGATGACGGGCAGATTCTTGGGATCCCGCCCGGGCGGCAGGGTCAGCACGCCGTCCAGCGCCATACCGTCGGCGGCCTTGTACTGCACGATGCGGGTCGGCCCGACCTTGGAGGCGCCGATGCGCGGATACTGCTCGCCCAGGATGTCGGCCTTGCCGGCCCTGAGGTCGACCAACCAGTAGGTGCCCGAATCGTCCCCGCCGTTGGTGAAGACCACCAGCCGGTCCATGGCCTGCGAGGTCGATACGATGGTCGGCCCTTTGCCGGCGAACGGCTTGATGGCCTTGGCCGCCCGCATGGCCTTGTCAGGGTCGAGATAGACCGCCGCCGGCGCGTCACCGCCGGTGCGATAGCCGATCATCCGCCCATCGGCCGGATCGCGGATCGTCTCGGTCACGAAGACACCCTTGGTCAGGGGCGGGTCCTCGACGCCGGTCGTCAGGTTGAGTTCCTGCAGGGTCGGCCAGCCATCGTCGCCAAAGATCAGGCGCACCAGGTGGTCGCGGTCGCGTCCCAGACCATCGAGGCCACTGCCGTTCAGCAGATTCTGACCCTTCAAAAGCACCGGACCCGTCTCGCCGCTGGCCACGGTCCACTCTCCGGTCTTGGCCAAATAGGTCGCCCGCGCGGCCACTTCACCGTCGCGCACCACCCAGCCCCGGCTATCGGCGCGGCCGGTATTGATCAAGGTGATGTCGCCGGATTCCAGGTCCACCCTGAACAGGTCGGAGTCATAGTCGGCGAACTCGATGGCCCCGCTCTTTAGCCGGGTCTGCTGCAAGCCCAGGAAGTAGGCGACCCAGCGGCCGCCCACCTGCGCGGTGCCATATTCGCCCAGCACCACCTTCCAGGCCTTGATGCCCAGGCCGAACGCCGGGTTCACCTTGCCGGTCTGGGTATCCATGATGAAGACGGCATAGGCTTCCTCCAGAGGCCCGCCGACATAGGCTCGCACCGTCTCGCTGACGCTGATCAGCACGAAACGCTCGCCGCCCCAGTAGATGTTGCGGACTTTGGCCTGGGCCAGCGGCATCACCGCCAGGGCCTGACCGGCCGTAGTCCGCACGAAGAGCTGCCGGGCGGAGCCATCGAAGGCGATGAAGGCCATCCGATCGCCGCTCGGCGACAGGGTGACCTGGTCCATGGCCGGTAGCCGGCCGTAGGTCTCGATAGGGGCCGACTGAGGGAGTGGAGGGGTTTGGGCCAGGGCCGGACCCGTCGCCAGGACCAGCATCGCCGCTATCGCAACCAGAACACACTTCATACGCGCCTCCCCCAATAGCGCGAGGATGGCGGCAGCGCCCTGTGTGGGTCAAGCGACCCCCAAACGAAAAACGCCCCGGCGCGAGCCGAGGCGTTTCCGAAAACCCTGCGATCAGTTCCTAGCGCGGAGCCAGGATCATGATCATCTGGCGGCCTTCCATGCGGGGCTCGTACTCGACCTTGGCGATCGGTTCGAAGTCGCCCTTGACCTTCATCAGCAGCTTCATGCCGAGTTCCGGGTGAGCCATTTCACGGCCGCGGAAACGCAGGGTCACCTTGACCTTGTCGCCTTCCTCGAAGAACCGGGTCATGGCGCGCGCCTTGACATCGTAGTCGTGGACGTCGATCTGCGGCCGGAGCTTGATCTCCTTGATCTCCACGATCTTCTGTCGCTTGCGAGCTTCGTTCTTTTTCTTCTGTTCCTGGAATTTGAACTTTCCATAGTCCAGAATCTTGCAGACCGGCGGGTCAGCGTTGGGAACGATTTCGACGAGATCCAGCCCGACTTCCTCGGCCGCCTCGATAGCGGCGCTGGTCGGCATAACGCCCTGCTTCTCACCGTTCTGATCGATCAGCAGGACGCGGGGGACACGGATCTCTTCGTTCATGCGCGGCCCGTCCTTGACTGGCGGCGCTTGCATTGGGCGACGAATAGGCGGAGCTCCTAAAGCTGTTTTTACAAGGTCTGGCGGCCACGCGGGCCCGCGCGCCGGACAGACTTCCGATATATGAGCCTGCCCGGGGGCGGGATCAACCCGGCCTGACATCTCCAACGGCAATCAGCGGTGGACTGTTCCCTTTCCGCCGCTGTCGGCCAAGGCCTCATTGCGGCAGGGTGTCATTGCGGCAGGAGCGAGAACGCGGCCTGGGCCACGGTCTGCACGGCCAGTTGGCTCATGTCGTCGGCGTGGATCATCGCCACATGGCCGCGGGGACCCGACAGGGTGTCGCCGCTGGCGCTGGCATAGAGGGTGATGGTCGGCGCGCCGGCGGCCGCGATCAGGTGCATGGGGCCGGTGTTGTTGCCGATCGCCAGGGCGGCGCGGGCGCCCAGCACCGCGATCTGGGCAAAGTCGGTGCGGCCGGTCAGATCCCGCGCCTGGCCCACGGTTCTCTGGATCGTGCGGGCCATGGCGCTTTCCTGCGGTCCGCCGACGATGACGATGTCATAGCCCCGCCGGTGCAGCAGCCCGGCCAACTCTGCATACTTGGCGACCGGCCAGCGCTTCTCGGGCTTGGCCTCGGAACCGCCTGGCACCAACAGCACGAAGGGCTTGGGGGCGGCCGCGCCGGGTACCGGCCGGGCCTGGGGCGCGCGACGCAGAATCCAGGAAAGGTCGGGGGCAGGGGCCTCGCCCGGGCCGGTCGGCGCGTCAGGCCAGATGCCGGCGATCTTGAGCTGCTCGGCGTGGCGCTCCAGGGTGTGCATCTTGGCGCGATGCGGGTTGGCGTGGCGCAGCTTGGCGCCGGAAGCGGGGCCGGACCAGATCGGCGGGAAGGGCCGCAGGGCGTTGAACAGCATGCTGGAGCTGGCGCTGCCGTCCAGGTCGTAGACGCGGTCGAAGCGGGCCCGCCGGATGGCCCCGCGCAGCCGCAGCCAGTCGCCCGGGGCCTGCGGACGGCCATCGCTCAGGACCTCGTTGAAATAGGGGCTGGACTTGGCCAGGGCCTCGAAGGGCGAGGTGGTCAACAGCGTGATGCGGGCATGGGGGTGCGCCTGGCGGATGCGCTTCATCGCCGCCAGCGACAGCACGAATTCCCCGATCGAGCCGGTCTGAATGACCAGAACTCGTTTGATCTCACGGCTCACGCTTTGTTCTCCAGGACGCGAGCATAGACGTCCAGGGTCGCCGAGCACATGGCGTCGACCGAATAAAGCTTGCGGGCCCGCAGCATGGCCGCCTTGCCCATGGCTGCCCGCTTGCTGACGCTGGTGTCGGCGGCGGCCGCCAGACCCACCGCCCAGGCCGCAGCATCGCCCACCGGCAGCTTCCAGCCGGTCTCGCCCTGGACCACCGTCTCGCTGGCCCCGCCATGGTCCGACACCAGCACCGGGCGGCCCATGGCCTGGGGCTCGACGGCCGCGCGGCCGAAGGATTCAGGCTTGAGGGTGGGCAGCATGGCCATGTCGCAAAGCAGATAGGCCGCCGGCATGTCGCTGCAATGGCCGACCACCTTGACCCGGTCCTCAAGGCCGCCCCGCTCAATGGCCGCCAGGATCTGCGCCCTGTACTCGGCGCGGCCCTGGTCGTCGCCGGCGAAGACTGCCAGGATGTCGTCGCGGCCCTGCGTCTTCAGCCTGGCCATGGCCTCGATGATGCTGAGATGGCCCTTGATGGGCGAGAGGCGCCCGCCCAGCACGATCTTCAGCCGCCTGTCGGCGGGATCGACGCCCCAGGCCTGGGCAAGGGCCTGCAGCCGGTCAACCGACACCGCCTTGGGATCGAACCGGACCAGGTCAACGCCGCGCGGGATGGTCACCACCCGCTTGGGATCGAGCCTGTGCTCGGCCAGCACGTGATCGCGGGTGTATTCGGAATTGGCGATGACCACCGAGCCGCGGGTCATCACCGCATTGTACCAGCGCTTGAGCGGGTTCGTGGCCTTGTAGATGCCGTGGTAGGTGGCCAGGAACGGGATGCCCGCCGCCTGGGCCGCCCAGAGCGCGCTGAGGGCCGGCGCGCGCGAGCGCGCATGCACCAGGCTGACCTTCTCGCGCTTGATGATGTCCAGCAGCTTGCCGGTGTTGTCGACAATGGTCAGCGGATTCTTCGACTGCATGGGCAGGGCGAACAGCTGTCCGCCATCGGCCTTGAGCTGCGCGGCCATCCGACCACCGCGTGACGCCACTAGCGAACGCCCGCCGGCCCGCACCACCGCCCGGGTGATGTCCAGGGTCGTCTGCTCGGCCCCGCCCGTCTCGAGTTCGGGGGTTACCTGCAGCAGGGTGAAGTTACGGGGAAGTTTGGCCACGACGCCTTGCATAACGTGCTCACGCGGCGTGTAAAACTTTGTTGTCACAATTCTTTTGAGGCTCTGATGACCGAGACCGCCGGAACCCTGGACCTGGATGGCGCCAAGCTGGCCTGGCGACGCATCGACGGAGAAGGGCCGACCCTCGTCTGGCTGGGCGGTTTCAAGTCCGACATGGCCGGGACCAAGGCCCAGATGCTGGCTGACTGGGCGGGCGCCAATGGCCGCGCCTTCCTGCGCTTCGACTATTTCGGCCACGGCGAGTCGGGCGGCGACTTCAAGGACGGGACCATCACCCGCTGGCGCGCCGACGCCCTGGCGATGATCGACCAGATGACCCAGGGGCCGCTGGTGCTGGTCGGCTCGTCCATGGGCGGCTGGCTGGCCTGTCTGACGGCAATGGCGCGGCCGAAGCGGGTGCAGGGGATGGTGTTGATCGCCCCGGCCGCGGACTTCACCGAGGCGCTGATGAAGCCCGGTCTGCCGCCCGAGGCGCATGAGGCGCTGGCGAAGGACGGCGTCTGGACCCAGCCCAGCCTCTACGACGACGCCGGCTATCCGATCACCCGCAATCTGCTCGAGGACGGCGCCCGCTGGTCGATCCTGCCGGGGCCCGTCCCCATCGACTGCCCGGTGCGCATCCTGCAGGGCGGCGAGGACCCGGACCTCCCCTGGACCCATGCCCTGGAACTCAGCCGGGCGCTGAAAAGCCAGGACGTAGTGTTCACGCTGATCAAGGACGGCGATCACCGGCTCTCACGGCCCGAGGACCTGGAGAGATTGGTGATGGCGGTGGCCGAGCTGGGCTAGTTCCAGAACGCCTTCACGCGCACCGCTTCCTGCAGGCCTTGCGCGAACCCGGCCCGGGCAATGGGCTCGCGGCGGGAGCCATCCATCAGGTTGGGCCCGAAGGCTTCGCCGGACGCGGCATCGGGAACCAGCAGGCAGGCCTCGCCGCCCTCGGCCCGCACCCGGTCCAGTTCGCGCTCGATGCCCGGGATCATGAAGGCGGCGAAGGTGGGCGGGGCGACTGCGATGGTCAGCACCTTGCCGTAGGCATGGGCCAGGTCGGCGTTGGTGCCCGAGCGCATGCCGCCGTCGATATAGCGGCGGCCCTCGATGCCGACCGGCGGGAAGATGCCGGGCACGCAACAACTGGAGGCGACTCCCCGGCCCAGCGGGGCGGCGGTCTCATTGCTCCAGACCTGGAACGCGCCGGTCTCGGCGTCGACGGCAGTGCAGGCGAAGCGCTCCGGCCAGGGCTGGTCTGGCGTGGCGAGGCGGCCAAAGCCGGTCAAGAAGACCTCTTCGCTGATGGTCTTGGCGTTCAGGGCCATGGTCCCGAATTCGCGGAGCAGCTCGATGGGAACGGGGCCTTCGGCTGGCCGCTTCATCATCAGCGCCATCAGCGGTCCAAGGTCCGGAGCGGGGCCGCTGGTCCCCGAGGCTTCCTTGGTGCGCTCGGCCTGGGCGAACTCGGCCTTGAGCAGGTCGGCGGGGGTGCGGCCGCTGGCCAGCTGCGCGCCGACCACCGAGCCGGCCGATGTGCCCAGGATCCAGTCGGCGTTCGAGACATCGACTCCGCCCTCGGCGAGGCCCGCGATCAGGCCAGTCTCCCAGGCGATCCCCACCGGTCCGCCGCCGCCCAACACTAAGGCCCTGCTCATGCGTCTCTCCCGTTTTCACCCATCTTGTTTTCAAGAGCGTAGATCGCCGCGAGGCCTTCGCGATAGGTGGGATAGGCCGGCCGCCAGCCCAGTTCAGCCTTGGCCAGGGCGTTGGAGACCCGCTTGTTCTCGCCCCAGAAGCGGCGTGCCATCGGCGACAGCTCGGCCTCGTCGAAAGGCTTTTCGGGCGGCGGAGGCACGCCCAGCAGGCAGGCGGCGTAGGCATTGACGATGTGGCTGGGCGCCGGCTCGTCGTCACAAAGATTGTAGATGCCGCCCGCCCGGGGCCGCTCCATCGAGTCCGTCAGACCGGCGGCTATGTCGTCGACATGGATGCGCGAGAACACCTGGCCGGGCTTGACCGTCGAATGGGCGATTCCCTCGCGCACCCGGTCCAGGGCGCTGCGGCCGGGGCCGTAGATGCCGGGCAGGCGGAAGACCTGCACCGTCAGACCCATGCCGCGCCCCACCTCCAGCCAGTCGCGCTCGGCGGCGACCCGGCGGGCGGCTTCAGGCGAGCGGGCGGCCAGGGCGCTGCTCTCGAAGGCCCAGCGGCCTTCGCGGTCGCCATAGACCCCCGTGGTGGAGAGATAGCCGATCCAGTCTGGGAAGGCGTTGGCGCGGGCCAGGGCCGGGACCAGGGCGCCCAGGCCCGGACAGCCGGTCTCACCGGGCGGGGCGGTGACCAGGATACGGTCGGCGCGGGGAAGGGCGGCGATCAGGGCCGCGCGGTCTTCGGGATCGACGGCCTCGATGCCCCGGTCCTGCAGCGCCTGGCGGGTCTCCGGCGTGCGGCCCGTGGCGATGACGGGCCCGCCCAGGCGCCGCGCCAAAGCCTGGCCTGTAAAGCCGAAGCCGAAGACGAAAAGGCTCATGACATCAGCCCTTCCCCCGCTGGCGGGGGAAGTGGCCCGACGGCAATAGCCGGAGGGTCGTTGGGGGTGCTTGCGGCGTTGGCAAGCGCACCGGATTCTCCTGCAAGGGCCCCCAACGACCTTCGACGCGAAGAGCGTCTCAGGCCACTTCCCCCGCCAGCGGGGGAAGGGCTGGCAATCACGCCAGGTCCTTGAGGAGTTGTTCGATGGCCGCCCGCGCCGCGTCGCGCAGGTCCGGCCGCTTCAACGCGAACGCCACATTGGCCCTCAAGAGCCCGATCTTGTCGCCGCAGTCGTAGGTCACGCCGTCGTATTCCAGGGCGTGGAAGCCCTCGATGGCCATCAGCCGGGCCATAGCGTCGGTCAGCTGGATTTCGCCGCCGGCCCCCTTCTGCTGGGCGGCCAGCAGGCTGAAGATCTCGGGCTGCAGGATATAGCGGCCGGAGATGAACAGGTTGGAGGGCTCGGTCCCCGGGGCAGGCTTTTCGACCATGCCGACCATCTTGTTGAGGCGCGGATCGGTCCCTTCCAGGGCGACGATGCCGTACTTGTGGGCCTCGCCCGGCGGGCAGGGTTCGACCACCACGATGTTGCCGCCGACCTTGGCGTAGGCGTCTACGGCCTGCTTGAGCGGCGGCACGGCCGCGTCCATCAGCATGTCGGGCAGCATCACCGCGAAGGGCTCGTCGCCGATGATGTCGCGGGCGCACCAGACGGCGTGGCCCAGGCCCAGCGGGGCCATCTGGCGCACGAAGCTCATCTCGCCGGGCCGGGGCAGTTCGCCCTGGATGTCGGCCAGCATGTCCAGCTTGCCCTTGGCCTGCAGTTGGGACTCCATCTCGATGTGATGGTCGAAATAGTCCTCGATGGCGCCCTTGCCCCGGCCGGTGACGAACACGAAGTGCTCGATCCCTGCCGCCCGACCCTCGGCCACGATGTAGGAGAGGATCGGCCGGTCGACGACGTTGAGCATTTCCTTGGGCGTGGTCTTCGCCCCCGGAAGGACGCGGGTTCCAAGGCCGGCGACCGGCAGGACGGCTTTGCGCACAGGTTTCATGGGCCGATCAGGTAGCCCGGCCCGCGCCCGAAATCCAGCGGGTGGGCTACTCCACCGTCACCGACTTGGCGAGGTTGCGCGGCTGGTCGACGTCCGCCCCCTTCTGGACGGCCACATGATAGGCCAGCAGTTGGATGGGGGCGGCGAAGACCAGCGGGGCGATCAGCGGGTCGCAGGTCGGGGCGATGATGACGCTGACCCCGGCGGGGGCGTGCTTGGCGCCGGCCTCGTCGGTGATCAGGATCACCCGGCCGCCGCGCGCCAGCACCTCGCTCATGTTCGAGACGGTCTTCTCGAACAGCTCGTCGGTCGGGGCGATGACGATGATCGGCGTCGCCTCGTCGACCAGGGCGATCGGCCCGTGCTTCAGCTCGCCGGCGGCATAGCCCTCGGCGTGGATATAGCTGATTTCCTTGAGCTTCAGCGCGCCCTCATAGGCCAGGGCCGACATCGCGCCGCGGCCCAGGTAGAGTACGTCGCGGGCCTTGGAGATTTCCAGCGACAGACCCTGGACCATCTCCTCGACGCCCAACGAGTCGCCGATCAGGCGCGGGGCTTCCAGCAGCACACGGGCCAGGCGCTTTTCCTCCTCGGCGTCGATCTTGCCGCGCTGGGCGGCGGCGGCGACGGCCAGGGCCAGCAGCGCGGTGACCTGGCTGGTGAAGGCCTTGGTCGAGGCGACGCCGATTTCCGGGCCCGCATGGGTCGGCCAGAGCATGCCGGCCTCTCTAGCCATCGTGCTCTCATGGGCGTTGACGATGGCGGCGGTCTGCAGACCCTTGGCCTGGCACCAGCGCAGGGCGGCCAGGGTGTCGGCGGTCTCGCCCGACTGTGAGACGGCGATGGCCAGGGTGCCGGGGACCACGGCCGGCTCGCGATAGCGGAACTCCGAGGCGATCTCGACATCGCAGGGCAGGCCCGCCAGTCGCTCGAACATGTAGCGGGCGATCAGGCCGGCATAGAAGGCGGTGCCGCAGGCGATGATCTGCAGCCGGGTGACGCTGGCGAAATCAAAGCCGCCGGGCGCCGCGACCCGGCCGGTCACCGCGTCGACATAGGCGGTCAGGGTGTGCTGGCAGCTATCGGGCTGCTCGTAGATTTCCTTGACCATGAAGTGGCGGTGGTTGCCCTTCTCGACCAGGGCCGCCGAGGCCGCGACGACGCGCATCGGGCGCTCGACCGGCGTGCCGTCGGCGTCGAAGATTTCGGCGCGGTCATGGTCGATGGCGACGAAATCGCCCTCGTCCAGATAGATGATGCGGTTGGTGAACGGGCCGACCGCCAGGGCGTCTGAGCCGATGAACATCTCGCCATCGCCCAGCCCGACCACCAGGGGGCTGCCGCGCCGGGCGCCCATCACCAGCTTGTCTTCCCCGGCGATCAGCACGCCCAGGGCATAGGCGCCGGTCAGTCGGTCGAGCGCAGTCTTGAAGGCCTTCAGCGGGGCCTGGCCGGCTTCCAGGTAGAAGTCGATCAGGTGGGCGATGACCTCGGTGTCGGTCTCGCTCTCGAATACCCGGCCGGCCGTCTTCAGCTCGGCCTTCAGCTCGGCGTAGTTCTCGATGATGCCGTTATGGACCAGGGTGACCCGGCCGGCGGTGTGCGGGTGGGCGTTGGCCTCGTTCGGCTTGCCGTGGGTGGCCCAGCGGGTATGGCCGATGCCGACGGTTCCAGCCATGGGCGAAGCGTTCAGCGCCGCCTCCAGCTCGCGGATCTTGCCCTTGGCGCGGCGGCGCTCGACCTTGCCCGGGCCGGTTATGACCGCCGCCCCGGCGCTGTCATAGCCGCGGTACTCCAGTCGTTTCAGGCTTTCGACGATCCGCTCCGTCACGGGTTTGGTTCCAACGATGCCGATGATGCCGCACATGTCTGTTTCAACCGCTCCCGGGACAGGATTATAGCTTTGCCCCGAGGCGCCTTTACCACCCGTGCATGGATGGGCGGCATAAAAGTGCGTTGCAGACTATTGCTTGAGGGCCATCGATGGCGAAGCGGAAGTATTTCGGCACGGACGGCATCCGGGGCCTGGCCAACAGCCACCCGATGACCGCCGAGGTCGCCCTGCGGGTCGGCATGGCCGCCGGCAAGCTGTTCCGCGGCGACCACGACCGCCGCCCCCTCGTGGTCATCGGCAAGGACACCCGCCTGTCGGGCTACATGATCGAGCCGGCCCTGGTGGCGGGCTTCACCAGCATGGGCATGGACGTGCGGCTGTTCGGCCCGCTGCCGACCCCGGCCGTGGCGATGATGACCCGTTCGATGCGGGCGGACCTGGGGGTGATGATCAGCGCCTCGCACAACGCCTTCCACGACAACGGCATCAAGCTGTTCGGCCCCGACGGCTACAAGCTCAGCGACGAGCGCGAGATGGAGATCGAGGCCCATATGGACGAGGGCCTGCAGGAGAACCTCTCGCCCGCCGACGCCCTGGGCCGGGTGGCCCGGGTCGACGACAGCCAGGCCCGCTATGTCGAGATCGCCAAGGCCACCTTCCCCCGCCAGCTGAACCTGGGCGGCCTGCGCATCGTCATCGATTGCGCCAATGGCGCCGCCTACAAGGTCGCCCCCACCGCCCTCTACGAGCTGGGAGCCGAGGTCCGCGCCATCGGGGTCGCCCCCAACGGCTACAACATCAACCTGGACGTCGGCTCGACCCATGCGGCGGCCATGGTCGCGGCGGTCAAGGAATACCGCGCCGACATCGGCATCGCCCTGGACGGCGACGCCGACCGCCTGGCCATCTGCGACGAGCACGGCCACATCGTCGACGGCGACCAGATCATGGCCCTGATCGCCGGGGCCTGGGCCAGCGAAGACCGCCTCAAGGGCGGCGGCGTGGTGGCCACGATCATGTCGAACCTGGGCCTGGAACGCTTCATGGCCGCCCGCCAACTGAAGCTGGAACGCACCGCCGTCGGCGACCGCTATGTCATGGAGCGCATGCGCTCGGGCGGCTTCAACCTGGGCGGCGAACAGTCCGGCCACCTGATCCTCTCCGACTTCTCCACCACCGGCGACGGCCTGATCGCCGCCCTGCAGGTGCTGGCGGTCATGGTCCAGACCGGCAAGCCGATGAGCGCCCTTGCGAGGCAGTTCGACCCCGTCCCGCAGAAGATGGAAAACGTGAAGTTCGCGCGCGGCGGTGAGCCGTTGAAGAACGGCAAGGTTCAGGATGCGATCGCGGCGGCCGAGAAGCAGCTCAATGGCTCGGGCCGGGTGGTGGTGCGGGCCAGCGGCACCGAGCCGCTGATCCGGGTCATGGCCGAGGGCGACGATGAGCGGCTGGTGGCTCAGATGGTCAGTGAGATCGCAGGGGCGGTCCGGGGCGTGGGGGGCTAGCGTGTCCAATCCTAGAGTAATGACCAAGGCGCGGCTGGCGGCCGCGGTCGCCCTTCTGGCGCTGGGAGCCTGCAGCGTGATGTCCGTGCCCTATGCGCCGACGCCCGGGGTCAGCTCGGCCCAACTGACGGTCTGGAATTCCTTCTCCAATGTCTTGAGCGTGGGCATCTACAAGGAGGCCCCTCGCTGCACCCACCGGCAGACGGTCAAGCCGATGATCGCAGGCAATGAACGCCGCACGCTTACTGTGCCGAGCGGCGACGATCTTGCCTTTACCCTGGCCCAAGATATCAGCGGCCGTCTCTACTGCCGCATCACCGTTCAATTCAAACCCATGCCCGGCCACCGCTATCTCGCGGTCAACCAACCAGAGGGCGGCCAGTGTGGCTTCGCCCTCCTCGATATCACCGCCAGCGCCAATCCCGCCCTGGCCTCGCGCGTGACCTACGTCGAAAGGGAGTGGTCCACGCCTCTCGACGAGAACGGGCCGTTCTGTACCGCCCTCCCGCAGTAGCGCGCTTTCGAACAGGTTTCCGACGTCGCGCTCTTGTATATCCCGTTGACATATCCCGAACTCTGGATCAGCCTTCTGTCCGAGGAGTTCTATTCATGGTCCGCACCACGGTCTTCCAATCCAACCGCTCGCAAGCCGTTCGCCTGCCCAAGGACGTCGCCTTCCCGGAAGGGGTGAAGGAGGTGCGGGTGCTGCGCGAGGGCAAGCGGCGGGTGATCGTGCCGGCGGGCGCGGTCTGGGACGATTTCTTCGATGCGCCGGGGATCGACCTCGGTCCGCGCGAGCAGCCGCCGGTGCAGACGCGTGAAGAGTTCTGATGCTGCGCTATCTGCTGGACACCAACCTCTGCATCCGTGTGCTCAGGGACCGTCCGGCCAGACTGCGTGACCGTTTCAACAGCGACGCCGACAGCCTGTGCATTTCGACCGTGGTCCTGAACGAACTGCTGCATGGGGCGGCGAAATCGGCGCGGCCTGAGCACAACCGGCGCGAGGTCGAGAATTTCGCGGCCCGGATCGATGTACTGCCGTTTGACACCGCCGCGGCCGCCCATGCCGCCGACATCCGGGCCGGCCTGGAGCGGCAGGGTCTGACGATCGGCGGCTACGATCTGCTGATCGCCGGCCATGCCCGCAGCCGGGGCCTGATCGTCGTGACCGGCAACCTCGGCGAATTCAGCCGCGTCGAGGGGCTGAGATGCGAAGACTGGCTGGCCTGATGGACTCACTCGAAGTCATCGCCCGGCCGCACTTCGACAAGGCCGATCTCGCCTGGCTGACCGACATCCGGTCCCGCCGGGCCGGCAGCCGAGGCGCGCCCTATTTTACGCTGGTCTTCCCGGGCGCCGAGCTGGAGCCCAAGGCCTTCGCCGCTGAGGTCCAGGCGCGGGTCGAGGGCGTTTCGCCCATCCGGTTTCGCCTGCGCTCGGCCCTGGTCGTGCCCGAACGGCTGGTGAGCCGCTTCCATGTGTTCCTGATCCCCGACGAGGGGTTCGGCGCGATCCTGAAGCTGCATGACGCCCTGCACGCCGGGCCCCTCAAGGCGGCGCTGCGCAAGGACAGCCCCTACCTGCCGCACATCACGGTCGCCACGACGGACGACTACGACACGGCCCGCAAGCTCGCCATCTCGCTCAATCACGGCGACATCGACATTCGCGGCCACATCGACGCCCTGCAGGTCGAGCATCGCGTGGGCGCGGTGATCAAGCTGGTGGCGGAGATCCCACTGCCGAAGGCGGGCTGGTTCGGCTGAAACTTCGCCTGGCCAGGCCCGGCAGCATCCAGGCCTGGCCGGCGGCCCGCACGATGAAAAACAGCGAATAGGCCAGCCAGAGGCCCTGGTTGCCCCAGGCCTTGAACCCGAACTGCATCGCCACGAACGCGGCCAGCGCCGCCGCCATCGTGACCAGCATGGCCCGCATCCAGGACGCGCCGATGAAGACGCCGTCGAACACGAACGAGGTGACACCCGCCAGGGGCAGGACGGCCGCCCAGATCGCGTAGGTCCGGACGGTGGCGATGACCTGTGGGTCGGTGCTGAAGCTGGCGGCGAGGCTGGGGGCGGCGATCAGGTAGATCAGGGAAAGGGCCGCGGCGCTGGCGAGGGCCCAGATCAGGATGTGGCGGACCTGGCGGTCGAAGGCGGTGCGGTCTCCGGCCCCGATGGCCTCGCCGGTCAGCACCTGGGCGGCGCTCTCGAAGCCGTCCAAGGCCAGGGCGCCCAGCATGAAGAGCTGCAGCAGGATGGCGTTGGCGGCCAGCACCGTGGGGCCCTGCTGGGCGCCGGCCCGGGCGAACAGCAGGTTGGCGGCCATCAGCAGCAGGGTGCGCAGGAAGAGGTCGCGGTTGAGGGCCAGCAGCTTGATCAGCTCTGACGCCTCCCAGGTGGCCCGCTCGCGGACCAGGGCCAGCGCCCGGCGGGCGGGGCCGTGGCCGGCGACGACCGTGGCCAGGGCGACCAGCTTGAGGGTCTCGGAGGTCAGGGTGGCGGTGGCGATGCCGGCGACGCCCAGATGCAGGCCCAGCACCAGGCCGACATCGAGCCCCACATGGACGAAGTTGGCGCCGATCTCGACCGCCATCACCGGCCGCATGGCGCGGCGGCCGATAAGCCAGCCGGTCAGGGCGGTGTTGATGAGCCAGGGAATATTGCCCCAGTAGCGGATGCCGACATAGGTCCGCGCCTGGTCGGCCAGCCTGTCAGACACGCCGAACACTTCCAGTCCGAACCGGATGGCCAGCGGCCGCAGGACCAGCAGCACCGCCCCGATCAGCAGGGCGAGCGCCAGGGCGCGGGTCAGCACGGCGGCCTGGGCGGCCTCGTCGTCGCGGCCGGTCGCCTGGGCGGTCAGGGCCACGGTGCTGGAGCGCAGGAAGTTGAAGACGATCAGCAGGGTCATCAGGAACCGGGCGCCCAGCTCGACCGCCCCCTGCGCCACCGGATCGCCCAGCTGGCCGATCACCCAGGTGTCGGCCATGCCGAACAGCGCCGTCGCCACCCCGGTCAGGGTGGCCGGCACGGCGATCGCCAGGATGGCGCGCCGCAGCGCCGCCGGTGATATGTCGCCCCGCCCCGTCATGGCCCCGGACTGGCCCAGCGCCGTCATCGGGTCAACCGGGCAGGGCTGCGGTGCGGTCAGAGGGCCGGCAGGAAGTAGATGGAATAGTAGACGAGCAAGGCGAAGTTGGCGGCCGCGGCCAGCCCCTGCGCCCAGCGGTTGGCCGTCAGCCAGGCGACCCCGAGTGCGACCAGGTTCCCGATCCCGACCAGGAAGACCGTCGAGACGGCGAAACCCGGCAGGGTCAGATTGGTCGCTTCACCGATGAAGATGTAGGGGATCAGCGTGCCGATGATCCGACGGCGGTTTCGCTCGTAGTAGGCGGTCAGGTCGATGGGCCCTTCCCCCGTCGGCTCCGGGGTGAGCAGACGGCTTGGGATGTAGACTGCCGAGGCGAGCGCCAGCAGCAGCAGCACATACTGCAGGCTCCATTCGGTCTTGTCGTGCAGGCGCCAGATCGAGAACCAGAAGTCGACGCACATGAAGAGGCCGGTGGCGAACCACTGCAGGAAGAACCAGTTCACGCGCCGGACGCCATGACGGACCATGTTGGCGATGCCGGTCAGATAGTGCGCCACCGCCAGCGAGATGACGAAGGACATCAACACCGAGACATGGTCGAACGGTTGCACGCCAGAAACCCCCAAGGCCGTTGCCGGGGCGATGGTGGCAGCTATTCGCGCGCGGCGCCAAGGTCCCTTCGCGCCAGGCCGATTCCCGCTTAAGCCTGGGCGAAGGAAGGCGCGCCGTGGGGGCCGCGCTCGCCAGGAGGGGCCTCCATGGTTCAAGCTGTCAGCCAACCGGCCGCGCCGCGCCGCAAGACGCCGATCTGGCTCCAGCTCTACCCGCAGGTCCTCTTGGCCATCGTGCTGGGCGCGGTGCTGGGCTTCTACGATCCCAAGCTGGGCGTGGCGCTGAAACCCCTGGCCGACGGCTTCATCCAGCTGGTCAAGATGATCATCGCGGTGGTCATCTTCCTGACTCTGGCCACGGGGCTGGGCGGGATGCGCAACCTCAAGGCCGTGGGCGGGGTGGCCTGGAAGGCTTTCGCTTATTTCCTGACCTTCTCGACCCTGGCGCTGATCGTCGGGCTGATCGTGGCCAATACCGTCCAGCCGGGGGCGGGGATGAACATCGATCCCGCCACGCTCGATCCCAAGGGCGTGGCCGACTACATTGCCAAGTCGCACGACCAGACCGTCGTCGGCTTCCTGCAGGCCATCATTCCCAAGACCTTGGTCGGCGCCTTCGCCGAGGGGGACATCCTGCCGGTGCTGCTGATCTCCATCCTGTTCGGGCTGAGCCTGGCCATGGTCGGGGAGCGGGCTGCGCCGGTGGTCGACATGCTGGAGCGCCTGGGCGAGGTCATCTTCAAGATGGTGGCCATCATCATGCGCGCCGCGCCCGTCGGGGCGTTCGGGGCCTTCGCCTTCACCATCGGCAAGTATGGGCTGGGGGCGCTGGTCAAGCTGGCGGCGCTGGTCGGGACCTTCTACCTGACCGCCGGGGTGTTCATCGTGGTGGTGCTGGGCGCGGTCGCTGCGCTGAGCGGGTTCTCGATCTTCAAGCTGATCCTCTACCTGAAGGACGAGCTTTTCCTGGTGCTGGGCACCAGCAGCAGCGAGGCGGCGCTGCCCAGCCTTATGGTCAAGCTGGAGCGGGCGGGCTGTCCCAAGCCCGTGGTCGGGCTGGTCGTGCCGACGGGCTACAGCTTCAATCTCGACGGCACCAACATCTACATGACCCTGGCGGCGCTGTTCATCGCCCAGGCCACCAACACCCACCTGACCCTGCAACAGCAGATCCTGCTGCTGGTGGTGGCGATGATCAGCTCCAAGGGCGCGGCGGGGGTGACCGGCTCGGGCTTCATCACCCTGGCGGCCACCCTGGCGGTTGTGCCGAGCGTGCCGGTTGCGGGGATGGCGCTGATCCTGGGCGTCGACCGGTTCATGAGCGAATGCCGCTCGCTGACCAACTTCATCGGCAACGCGGTGGCGACCATCGTGGTGTCGCGCTGGGAAGGCGGGCTGGACCGCGGCGTGCTGGCGGCGGCCCTGGCCGGGCCGTCCGGCGGGCTGGCGGCGCCGGAGCCGGCGGATGAACCGGAGGACTGAGTTGGGGTGGGTTCGGCTGTAAGATTTGTCCACAAACAACACGAACAACACGAACGCGACAGCGCTGAACGAGCTCGTTCCGGCCGAAGGCCTTTCAGATCAAAGACCCTTCGGGTCAGTGAGCAGGGCTCCGTACGTGTTGTTCGTGGACAAAATTTTTCAGGCCAACAAAGCCAGCAGCGCAAAGCTCGCCAGCCAGTGCTCGCCCATATAGTCGCCGGCGACGTGGGGCAGGGCGCCGGCCAGGTGAAGCTCGGCGGCTTCGGCGGCCACCGTGATGCCGGTCGCCTTGGCGATGCCGCGCCAGCACCAGGCTCGGCTGAGGTTCAGCCCGTCCAGATGAGCGATCTTACCGTCGGAGCGGTCGCTGACCGTGGCAGGGGTGAACAGCGCAGCGGGCCGGCGCTCAGCGATGTCGGGTAGGAAATCGGCGAACCAGGCGGCGAACTGGTCGACCGGCAGCATGCGGCGCAGGCATTCGGCCTCCATAAGGGCTGGGGAGAGGAATTCGTCGCCGCTGGGCTCCCAGGCCTGGCAGCCCTGGTCGCCGCCGTACCAGCCGAGCGCGGTGGCGCGGGCCAGGGCATGCAGTTCGGGATCGTCATAGTCCATGGCCAGCCGCAGGGCGAAGGCGGTGTTGGAATGCACCCCGGCCCGCAAGGGGTAGGTGGCCTTGGGCAGGAAGGTCTTGAAGCGGTCAGCGAAAGCCTGGGCCAGTGGGGCGATTTCACGATCCCACGGCGCCTCGTGCCGCGCCAGCTCGGCGGCCAGCATCAGCAGCCAGGCCCAGCCGTACGGCCGCTCAAAACCCGCCGCGCCGGGCCGGTCCAGATAGGCCCGCTCGGCCTCGACCTTGGCGGGGGTGAAGCTGTCATTGAACAAGGCCCGGATGGCCGGCGCTTGGGGAATGTCGGGATGCAGGCGCAGCACCGTGGCCAGGGTCCAGTAGCCGTGCACGCAGCTGTGCCAGTCGAAACTGCCGAAGAAGATCGGGTGGTGCGTGCGGTGCGGGCCGATGTCCTGCGGGCCATTGAAGACGTGGTCGGCCTTGTGCGGGTACTCGCGGGCGACGTGGCCAAGGGCAATGGCCGCGAACTTCGAAGCCAGCTCAGAATCGATAGACGAGGACATACATCAGCACCGTGTTGGTCAGCAGCAGCATGAAGGCGGTCGGCAGCTGGGCCTTGATCACCCCATTTCGGTCGGGAAGTTCGAGCAGGGCGGCCGGCACGATGTTGAAGTTAGCCGCCATCGGGGTGATCAGCGTACCGCAGAAGCCCGACAGCATGCCGATGGAGCCCATGATGACCGGGTCTCCATGGAAGCGGTGGACGATCAGCGGCAGGCCGATCGCCGCCGTCATCACCGGAAAGGCCGCAAAGCCGTTGCCCATGATCGCGGTGAACAGGGCCATGCCGACCGTGTAGGCCACGACCGCCGCCAGCGGGCTGTCCAGCGGCAGCCAGGTGGTGGCCAGAGTACCGATGACATCGCCAACCTTGGCGGCGGCGAACACGGCTCCCAGCGAGGCCAGCACCTGGGGCAGCAGTCCGGCCCAGCCGACGCTATCCATCAGCCGACGGCCCTGGCGCAGGGCGGAGGTCGGCGGGGCGCGGAACATGATCAGCGCTGTCAGGGTGGCGACCAGAATGCCGGCCCCGAGCGAGACCAGGGTGACCTGCTTGGGATCCACCAGCGGCTGCCCATTCACCATCACCCCCTTCAGGGTCAGCGAGCCCAGCAGGGTGACGGCCGGGGTAATCAGGGCCGGGATGAACAGCCGGTCGCCCCAGCGCTCGGCCCGCACGGCTCGGTCGGTTTCGACCGGGTGCTCGCCGCGGCCCATCAGGTTGAAGCCCGCGATCAGGGCCATGGCGATGGGAATGGCGCCATTCACCGTGTCGGGTAGATGGTCGCCTGCCAGGAAGGCCAGGGCGAGCAGGCCCCAGAAGAGACCGTTTCCCCAGCGCTTGGGATTGGTCCTGTCCAGCAGGCCGGAGACGGCAAAGGCGGCGAACAGCAGGCCGGCGAGGGGATAGAGGAAGTTCAGGCCGATCATTGGCCGGCGTCCTTGGCGATGCGGCGGTCGAGCAGCAGCAGCCTGGCGCCATGGATCAGCAGGGCGGCGATGGCGGTGGGGATGGCCCAGACTGCCAGTTCAAGCGGCTGGATGCCGATGCCATTGGCGTCGAAGAAGCTCTTGATCACCAGGATCGAGCCAACGGCGACGAAAATGTCTTCGCCGAAGAACACCCCGACATTGTCGGCGCTGGCCGCGAAGGCGCGGATCCGGTGGCGCAGGGTGTCACTGAGGGTTCCATAGCGCTGCTCGGCGGCGGCTTCCGCCATCGGGGCGATCAGGGGACGGACCATCTGGGCGTGGCCGCCCAGTGAGGTCAGGCCCAGGGCCGCCGCACCCTGGCGAACGGCCAGATAGACCAGCAGCAGCCGGCCGGTCGTCGCGCCCTTGAGCCTGCCGATCAGGGTCTTGGCCCGCTCCTGCAAGCCTTCACGTTCGAGCAGTCCGATCAGCGGCAGGATCAGCCAGACCAAACTGACATAGCGGTTCTCGCGGAAGGCTTTTCCCAACACCGCCAGAGTGGCCAGCGGGTCCATGCCGGCGGCGAGGCCGGTGACCACGGCGGCCGCGACCACCACCGCCAGCGGGTTGAGCCGCAGGGCAAACCCCGCCACCACAACCGCCACGCCCAGAAGCACCAGCATGTCCGCGACTCCCCAATATGTCGGGAGGTTAGGGCATGGGGGCGGTCGTCGGCTACGGCCGCCCGACGCTGGTGTACTGGAAGCCGCGGACCTTCATGTCGTCCGGGCGGTAAATGTTGCGAAGGTCGACGATGACCGGCTTCTTCATCAACAGCTTCACCCGGTCCAGATCCAGGGCGCGGAACTGGTCCCATTCGGTGATGATCACCACCGCGTCGGCGCCCTCGACGGCCTCGTAGGGGCCGGGCTTGAAGTCGACGTCCTTGAGCATCTGGCGAGCCTCATGTCCCTCGGGATCGAAGGCCTGGACCGTCGCGCCCATGGCCTGCAGGGCCGGGATGATGTCGAGGCTGGGCGCGTCGCGCATGTCGTCGGTGTTGGGCTTGAAGGTGACGCCCAGCACCCCGATGACCTTGCCCTTCAGCTCGCCCGACATGGCGTCGGCGACCTTGCCGGCCATGGCCTTCTTGCGGGCGTCGTTGACCTTGACCGTGGTCTCGATCAGCTGCAGCGGCGAGCCGGCGTCGGCGGCCGTGCGGACCAGGGCCAGGGTGTCTTTCGGTAAACAGCTGCCGCCGTAGCCGGGGCCCGCATGCAGGAATTTCGAGCCGATGCGGTTATCCAGGCCGATGCCCTTGGCCACCTGCTGCACGTCGGCGTCGATGGCCTCGCACAGGTCGGCGATCTCGTTGATGAAGGTGATCTTCATCGCCAGGAAGGCGTTGGCCGCATACTTGATCAGCTCGCTGGTCCGGCGGCTGGTGAACAGGATCAGGGTCTCGTTGAGGTTCAGCGGCCGGTAGAGCTCGGTCATCACCTGCCGGGCCTTGTCGTCATTGGTGCCGACCACCACGCGGTCGGGCCGCTTGAAGTCGCTGATCGCCGCGCCCTCGCGCAGGAACTCCGGGTTGGAGACCACGGCGAACTGGGCGTCCGGCCGGCGTTCGCGGATGATGCGCTCGATCTCATCGCCGGTGCCGACCGGCACGGTCGACTTGGTGACGACCACGGTGAAGCCTTCCATCAGGTCGGCGATCTCAGCGGCGGCGGCATAGACATACGAGAGGTCCGCGTGGCCGTCACCGCGCCGCGAAGGCGTGCCCACGGCAATGAACACCGCGTCGGCGTGGCGCACCGCCTCGTTGGCTTCAACGGCGAAGCTCAAGCGGTCTTCACGGACGTTCTGGGCGACCAGCTGTTCTAGGCCCGGCTCATAGATCGGCATCTTGCCGTTCTTCAGCCCGTCGATCTTGTTTGCGTCCTTGTCGATGCAGCAGACGGTGTGGCCGAAGTCGGCGAAACAGGCGCCTGAAACCAGGCCCACATAGCCGGTTCCGATCATCGCGACGCGCATGGAATGTTCCCCAAGGTGAGTGGCTGGGCTTTGAGCATGTCACAGGCTTTGCGACAATCCGGGACCCATTGTGCAGTGCACAAACAGGCGTGGTTGTGCAATCCGGCCACAATCGCTCCGTGGCCGGATTGCCCGGTCAGATTTCCTGATTGTAGGCGCCGACCTCAGGGTGGCGCGCCAGGCGCGGCTTCACTTCCTGGTGGAACAGCGCCTTCATGTCCGCGTCGGACTGGGTGCTCTCGACGACCACCACCATCTCGGGCTTGTTGGACGAGGCGCGGACCAGGACCCAGCTGCCGTCCTCCAGCGCCACCCGCACGCCGTTGACGGTAATGACCTCGGCGATCTTCCGGCCCAGGATGGTTCCGCCGGCCTTGGCCAGGGCCTCATACTCTTCGACGACGCGCTGGACGACTTGGTACTTCACCTCGTCGGCCGCATGCGGGCTCATGGTCAGCGAGGTGTAGGCGACCGGCAGGGCCTTGCGCAGGTCCGACAGCTTCTTGTCCGGGTTGCGGTCCAGCATGCCCAGGATCGCCGCCGCCGCCGTCAGGGCGCAGTCATAGCCGCGGCCCAGCGGGGCGTTGAAGAAGAAGTGGCCGCTCTTTTCGAACCCGGCCAAAGCGCCCAGCTCGGCGGTCTTGCGCTTGATGTAGCTGTGGCCGGTCTTCCAGTAGACGGTGGTGCAGCCGTTGGCGGCCAGGATCGGGTCGGTGGCGTATAGGCCGGTGGATTTCACGTCGGCGATGAAGGTCGCGCCGGGATGCAGTGGCGCCAGGTCGCGGGCCAGCATCAGGCCGATCTTGTCGGCATAGATCTCCTCGCCCTCGTCATCGACCACGCCGCAGCGGTCGCCGTCGCCGTCGAAGCCCAGACAAAGGTCGGCGCCCATCTCGCGCACGGCCTTGCTCATGGCGTGCAGCATGACGCTGTCTTCGGGGTTGGGATTGTACTTGGGGAAGGTCCAGTCCAGGTCGCAGTCCATCTCGACCACCACCGCCACGCCCATGCGGCGCAGGGTCTCGGGGGCGAAGGCGCCGGCTGTGCCGTTGCCGCAGGCGGCGATGACCTTCAGCGGCCGCTTGAGCTGCACCCGGCCGGCGATGTCAGACATGTAGCGCTCGGCCATGCCCTCGACGCGGGTCAGCTTGCCGCCGGCCTTTTCCTTGAACTGGCCCTTCAGCACGATGTCGCGCAGCGCGCCCATCTCTTCCGGTCCGAAGGTCAGCGGCCGGGCCGCGCCCATCTTCACCCCGGTCCAGCCGTTCTCGTTGTGGCTGGCTGTGACCATGGCCACGCAGGGGGCGTCCAGGTCGAACTGGGCGAAATAGGCGACCGGCGAGAGGGCCAGGCCAATGTCCAGCACCTCGCAGCCGGCCTGGATCAGGCCGATGGTCAGGGCCTGCTTGATCGAGATCGAATAGGAGCGGAAGTCGTGGCCGACCACAATGCGCGACAGGCCCAGGTCCTGGATATAGGTGCCCAGCCCGAGCCCCAGCGCCTGGATGCCCAGCAGGTTGATCTCGGCGCCCAGCAGCCAGCGGGCGTCGTATTCGCGGAAGCCGGTCGCCTTGACCAGCGGCTCCATCTCATAGGCGACGGTATTTTCGAGAATGTCGGCGCGGGGCAGGAAGGGCATGGGAACTCGATCTGTTGAAAGGCTCTGGCGGACGGGTCGCTAGACGACGCCGGCCCGCAGGATGTCGTGAACGTGCAGAATGCCTTTTGGCGCCCCATCCTCGACGGCGAACAGCACGGTGATGCGCCGCTCCTCCATCAGGTTCAGCGCCTCGGCGGCCAGGGCGTCGGGAGCCACGGTCTGCGGGTTGGCGGTCATCACCTCGCCGGCCGTTTTGGCCATCAGCCCGTCCATGTGGCGGCGCAGGTCGCCGTCGGTGATCAGGCCCGCCAGCCTGCCGTCGGTGACCACGCCGACACAACCGAACCGCTTCTCGGTCATGACCAGCAGGGCCTCAGCCATCGGCGCGTCAGGCCCCACGAGCGGCAGTTCGGCGCCGCTATGCATCAGGCCTGCCACGTTCATCAGCTGAGCGCCCAGCTTGCCGCCGGGGTGGAAGACCTTGAAGTCGCTGGCCGTGAAGCCGCGCCGTTCGAGCAACGCAACGGCCAAGGCGTCGCCAAGCGCGATCTGCAGGGTGGTCGAGGTCGTCGGGGCGCCGACCGCCGCCGTCGCCTCGGGGGCGTCGACAAGCTGCAGCACCACGTCGGCGGCGCGGCCGAGTGCGCTCTGCGGGTTGGCGGTGATGGCGATCAGCGGGATCGAAAAGCGCTGGGTGTAGCCGAGTACGTCGGCCAGCTCGCGCACCTCGCCGGACTTGGAAAGGCCCAGCACCACATCGTCCGGCCCGATCATTCCCAGGTCGCCATGGCTGGCCTCGGCGGGGTGGACAAACATCGACGGGGCGCCGGTCGAGGCCAGGGTGGCGGCGATCTTGCGGGCCACATGGCCGGACTTGCCCATGCCGGTGCAGACGATACGGCCCTTGGCGGCGAACAGGGTCTCGACGGCCTTGGCGAAGGCCTCGCCCAGGCCATCGGCGGTCAGCTTCAGCGCGTCGGCCTCGATGCTCAGCACCCGGCGGCCGACGGCCACGGCGTCGAAAGGGGTCATGGCGCGGTCGATTCGATCGAGGGCCGCAGCTTCGGTTCCGGCTTGGCCCCCGCCTTGGTCCCTGCCTGAGGTGGGGCGGTCAGCGCCTTCAAGGCGGCCTTGGCGGGGGCGACCTTGGCGTCTTCCGGCGGTGGGGCGGGGCCCATCGGATGACCGAACGGGGCGGGCGAGGTGGCGCCCATGCCCTGCGGCCAGACCAGCGCCAGGGCGATCATGGCGACGGCCGCCAGCAGCGCCAGAGGGTAGAAGAGGCGATCACGCATGATCGGCCTATAGCCGGATCGAGGGCCTTAGGGAAACCTCTGGCGCCAACACCACGCGCCTTGACGCCCGCCCGTCGGTCCCTTAGCCCGCCTCCATGCCCACACTCATCCTGCTGCGCCACGGCCAGAGCACCTGGAACCTGGAAAACCGTTTCACCGGCTGGGTCGATGTCGACCTGACCGCCGAGGGCGAGGCCCAGGCCCGCCAGGGCGGCGCGTTGATCAAGGCCGCCGGCGTCCATATCGACCGCGCCTACACCTCGGTGCTGATCCGGGCCATCCGCACCGGCGAGATCGCCCTGACGGCGGCCGGGCAGGGCGACATGGTCCAGGTCCGCGACTGGCGGCTGAACGAGCGCCACTACGGCGGGCTGACCGGGCTCAACAAGGCCGAGACCGCGCAGAAGCACGGCGAGGACCAGGTGAAGATCTGGCGCCGTTCGTACGATGTGCCGCCACCGCCGCTGGCGCGCGGTGGGCAGTATGATTTCCACACCGACCCGCTCTATGCCGGCGTCGACATTCCCGACACCGAGAGCCTGAAGACCACGCTGGACCGGGTCGAGCCCTACTGGGACGCCGAGTTGGCGCCGCACCTCAAGGCCGGCGAGACGCTGCTGATCTCGGCCCACGGCAATTCCTTAAGGGCCATCATCAAGCTGCTGTTCGATGTGCCGGACGACGCCATCGTCGGGGTCGAGATTCCCAACGGCAATCCGCTGCTGATCGAGCTGGACAGCAACCTGAAGCCCAGGGCGGCGCGCTATCTGGACGCCACACGCGCCCAGGCCTTGCCGGCGGTGAAGTGACCGACGAGGACTTCATGCGCCGCGCCATCGCCGTGGCTCTGCCCAATGTCGGGCTGACGGCGGACAACCCCTGTGTCGGCTGTGTGATCGTGCAGGAGGGCGAAATCATCGCCGAGGCCGCCACCGCCCCCTCCGGCCGCCCGCACGCCGAGGAACAGGCGCTGGATGCGGCCGGCGACCGTGCGCGCGGCGCCACCGCCTATGTCACCCTTGAACCCTGCGCTGCGCGGTCGGCGGGAGGCGTCGCCTGCTCACTTCGGCTGGTCGAGGCAGGCGTGGCCCGGGTCGTCTATGCCTGTAAAGATTCATCCCCCTTTGCCTCCGGCGGCGGCTCGGAACGGTTGCGCGTGGCGGGCGTCCAGGTTGAGTCAGGGTTGCTGGCGGACGAAGCCAGGGCGGCTTTGCGCTACAAGTCCTTGTAAGGGCGACGTTAATCGGTCCTCGCCCAGTATGGGTAGAGGAGAATTGCATGACCGCCGTCCCGGCTGCGGGGACCGCCCAGAGGCGGCTTTCCCAGGCCGATGTCGACCTTATCTGCGCCAAGCACGACCGGCTGTTCTCAGCACGGATGGGCGGAGCACGGGCGGTCTTCAGCTTCTGCGACCTGTCGGGCCTGGATTTCCGAGGGCGCAACCTCGCCGACTCCGATTTCACCGGGGCAACCCTGCACGACACGCGGCTGGGCGGCGCGCGGCTGGATAACGCCTCGTTCTTCGGGGCCGACATGCAGGGCGCCGATTTTACCGAAGCTTCGCTGCGGCGGGCCGACCTGCGTGGGGCCTGTCTGCGGGGGGCCAACCTCTCGGGCGCCGACATGTTCGAGGCCGACCTGCGCGAGGGCTCGATCGCCGCCCACGACCGCGACAAGGGATTTCGCATCCTCGAGCCGCAGAACAGGGCGACCCACGCCCACGGCGCCAGCCTGGTCGGCGCCAACCTGGAACGCTCGCGGATGAGCGGGGTCATCGCCATCAAGGCCGACTTCACCGACGCCATTCTCAAGGACGCCAAGCTGGTCCGGGCGAACCTTAAGCAGTGCACGATGGTTGGCTGCAATTTCCAGGGGGCCGACCTGTCAGGCGCGGACCTGTCGGGCGCCGACCTGCATGACGCCATCCTGGTCGGCGCCAAGACCTTCGCCTGGAATGTCAGTGACACCAATCTCAAGGGGACGCTGACCGACACGCCTTCGGCCCCCCCTGTCGGCGATCTGCCCTATGAGACGATGATGCACGATCACGCCCAGTGGTGCGAAACCGGCGGGGCGGAGGGCAAACCGTCCTCGTTCGACAAGGCCGATCTGCGAGCGCTGAAGACCCTCCGTGGCTTCAACCTGACCGCGCTCTCGGCCAAGGAGGCGGTCTTCTACGGGCTGGAGATGGAGGGCGTGCAGCTTCAGGGCGCCCAGCTGCAGGGCGCCGACCTGCGCAGCTGCAATCTCAGACGCGCCGACCTGCGCGGGGCGCGGCTGGCGGGGGCCAAGCTCAACGGCGCCGACCTGCGCGACGCCCAACTGGGGCCGCTGATGATCTCGGCCGAGCGGTTGCTGCCCAGTGACCTGACCGGCGCGGTGCTGAAATCAGCCGACCTGGCCCGAGCGGACCTGCGGGGCGCCAACCTGACCGGGGCGGACCTGACCCGCGCCAATCTTACCAACGCCCAGCTGCGGGGCGCGGAACTCGCCGACATCATCCGCGCCGGCGCCCGGGGACTGCCCGGTGTGATTTAGAGGCCGGCTTTAACCCTATCTAAGCGGGCGGCGGCTAACCTCCCAAAACGTTGATTCGCGAAACGCCGGCCAAGGGGGGGCGCAGACAAAACTATGACAGCTGTGCAGACCATGTCAGGCCGCCGCCGCCTTTCGCAGGCTGAGCTGGATCTCTGTATCGAGGGGCATGAGCGCTTCCTGAAGGGCCGGCCGGGCGGCCGGCGCGCTTCGCTGCGCTTCATGGACTTCAGCGGACTGGACTTTTCGCAGCGCGACCTGACCGACGCCGACCTCTCCGCCTCGATATTTAATGGCGCCAGGATGATCCGCGCCAAGCTTGAACGGGCAAACCTGTTCGGCTGCGATCTGCGCAAGACCGATCTGCGGCAGGCCAACCTGATCCGCGCCGACCTGCGCGGCTGCTGCCTGCGCGGCGCCAACCTTTCCCAGGCCGACCTGACCCAGGCCGATTTCCGCGAAGGCCAGGTGGCCATCCCGCATCCCCGCAAGGGCCTGTCGATGGTCACCCACGAGAAGCGGGCCGGCGAGGCGGACGGGGCCAACTTCTCGGGCGCCACCCTGGACGGCTCGCAGTTTGGCGGCGCGTCCGCCTTCGCCGCCGACTTCTCCGACTGTTCGCTGCGCGGCGCCAAGATGACCGGCGCCAACCTCAAGGACGCCAACCTGTCGGGCGCCATCATGGACGGCGCCGACGTCGCTGGGGCAAACCTGGAAGGCGCCAACCTGCGCGGGGCCATTCTGACCGGTGTCAATACGGTCAACGCCCGCATGAGCGGGGCCCATCTCGAAGGGGCGCTGCAGTCGCCGACCGCCGCGGCCATCGGCCGGGTTCCCGACCTGCTGGACATGGCCATGGCCAACCAGTCCTGGTGCGAGACCGGCGGCCAGAACGGCAAGCCCGCCCGCTTCGATGGCGAGGATCTGCGGCCCATCGCCGACCGTTTCAAGGGTCTGCGGCTGACCGCCGCCTCGGCTCGCGGCGCCTGCATGGCCGGCCTCAATCTCAGCGGCGTGCATCTGCAGGGGGCCAATCTCGAGGGCGCCAACCTGCGCGGCGCCTGCCTGTTCCGCGCCGACCTGCGCGGCGCCAAGCTGGCCGGGGCGGACTTGACCAAATGTGACCTGCGCGGCGCCCTGTTGGGCGTTCTGCCGTTGGGGCCCAGCCGCAGCACTCCAGCCAGCCTGCACCAGGCCAAGATGCGCTACGCGACCGCCCAGTCCTGCGACCTGACTTCGGCGGTGCTGGATGGGGCCGATATGCGCGGCGCCGATCTGACCGGCGCCAAGGTCGGCCAAGCGTCCATGCGCGACGTCGACCTGGCCCAGATCATCGGGCTGATCGGCGGCGCCTGAGCTGGCGACAACGAAAAAGGGGCGACGCTGTCGCGCCGCCCCTTCCGTCAGACTATGGGGAAAGTCTTCAGCTCATCAGACCTTCAGGCGGCCTGTTCGCCTTCGATCAGCGGCGCCTTGGGAGCGGTGCTGATGGCGATAGTGCGGGGCTTCAGGGCCTCGGGCAGTTCGCGCTTGAGGCTGATCGACAGCAGGCCGTCGGCCAGGTCGGCGTCCTTGACCACGACATAGTCAGCCAGCTGGAAGCGGCGATCGAAGTTACGCTCGGCCAGGCCACGGTGCAGGAACCGGCGGGTGTCGTCATTGGCGGCCTTGCGGCCGGTGACGGTCAGCAGGTTTTCCTTGACCTCGATGGCCAGTTCTTCCGGGCGGAAGCCGGCGACGGCGATCTCGATGCGGTAGTTATTCTCGTCAGTCCGCTCGATATTATAGGGCGGATAGCCGGCGGCGCTGTCTTGGGCGGCGGCGCTGTCGAGCAGGGCCGCGAGCCGGTCGAAGCCGACGGCGGAACGGTACAGGGGTGCGAAGTCGATCGTACGCATGGTCACATCCTTCTAGAAGCAATGCGGTTATGGTTCGTCCCGTGGCAGCCCGAAATCGGCCCTGCCGTGGTCCGGAAGGCCCGGATATCCAGCGCCTTCGAGACTTCATTTGGTGAACCTTCCGACCCTTTCAAGGGGCGGCCCAATTTTGACCCCACCGCCATGGCGGAGTAAGTCGATGCGGCCTGTGTCGGGCAGGCCTGGGGCGTTGAATGACGGATCTGCAGTCGGTGTTACTGGCGCGGCGAGGCTTTTTGGCCGGGGTGACCGCCCTGGGCTTGAGCGCGTGCGGCAAGACTCCGGCAGCCAAGACGACCCCTGCCGCCAAGGGGATTACGACCATCGCCGACGCCGTAGCCGGCGATTGGCGCCTGCCTCAGGACAAGGCGCGCGATAAGTGGCGCCACCCGGTTGAAACCCTGACCTTCTGGGGCCTCAAGCCCGGCATGACGGTTGTTGAGTTCTGGCCAGGCGCCGGCTGGTACACCGACATTCTCGCGCCCTACCTGGCGGCCACCAAGGGCAAGCTCTACGCCGCAGACCTGGAAGAGGCCGACAACGCCTCGCGTGAGATCGTCGGGGCGCTGACCCGCCGGCTGGCCGAAAATCCCAAGCTCTATGGCGACGTGACCTTCACCAGCTTCGGGACCACCTCGACGACGCCTGCCGCGCCGGCCGGCTCGGCCGACCTGGTGCTCTTCCTGCGCAACGTCCACAACTGGATGGCCGGCGGCATCGCCGACAAGGCCTTCCACGAGGCCTTCGCCGCCCTCAAGCCCGGCGGCGTGCTGGGCATCGAGGAGCATCGCGCCAAGGCCGGCGGCGTCCAGGACCCGCTGGCGGCCGACGGCTATGTCCAGCAGGCCTATGTGCTGCAACTGGCCCAGGACGCCGGCTTCAAGCTGGGCGGGGCCAGCGAGATCAACGCCAATCCCAAGGACGACACCCGCCACCCGTTCGGCGTCTGGACCCTGCCGCCGACCCGGCTGTCGGCGCCGCGGGGCGAGCCGCCCAAGGCGGGCTTCGACCATTCGAAATACGACGCGATCGGCGAGAGCGATCGCATGACCCTCAAACTGGTGAAACCCAAATGACGATCGACCGCCGCTTCCTGATGACCGCCGGCCTCTTCACGGCTGGATTGGCCGCCGCCGCCGCGCCCACCCTGGCCCTGGCCGATCCGCCCAAGCTGCTGCCGGCCAAGAAGCTGTTCCCGTTCCTGGACCTTTATCTCGGTATCGCGCCGGCCGAGCGCAGCCGGTTCACCCTGTCCTACTATCTCAAGCGCGACGGCAAGCCGTGGAGCGGCGGCGGCTTCACCCTGATCGGGGCCAACGGCGCGCGCACGCCGCTGCCGCTTTCCGCCAATGGCCGTTTCACCCGGACGCCGACCCTGGCTGACCTCAAGGGCAATGCTCAGATCGAACTGGCCGCCCAGGGGCAGGGCAAGTTCCAACTCAGCATGGAAATGGAGCCGCTTGTCCCCATGGCCGACACCATGAACGCCGGGGACTTCGCCGCCGCGATCGCCCAGTGTTCGACGGCCATCAAGAAGAACGCCGGGGTGCTGGGCTTCGCCGCGCCGAAGATCACCCAGGTCGCCTTCATCGGCGTGCCGGCCGGGACAGCGGTGCTGGCCGGCGGACGGACCGCAGCCCTGCCGTTGTTGAAGAGTTTGCCGGCCTACAATCCGACCGCGCTGCAGGGCGCCAGCCAGTTGAAATTCGCGAAGTCGCCGGCCCGGGCCATCCTGGCCTAGACTGACGAGGCGTAAGGTGGCGGGGGCGTCATCTTTTTGCTGGCATTGATGTCAGTTCACTTGCCGCCGACCTCTGGTCAAGCTATCCGGTTTTGGCGCGCAGCACAGGGAGGCATTCGTGTCGCAACTCCAAGAAATTACCGATCGGGTCAAAGCGGCCGTGGGCGATGACTCCGGTCTCGGCAAGAGCCTGAAGTTCGACCTCAAGGGCGACGGCTTCATCCACATCGACGGTGGTACGGTCACCAACGAAGACGCTCCGGCCGATCTGACCATGACCATCTCCATGGCCGACCTGCTGGAAATGGGCCAAGGCAAGCTGGACGCCACCATGGCGTTCATGAGCGGCCGCCTGAAGCTGTCGGACATGGGTCTCGCCATGTCGCTGCAGCCGAAGATGGGCGCCCTCTTCGCCAAGATGGCCTAAGCAATACAGTGACCGCGCCTCTGGTCGATATTCCCGAGGCGCCCGTTCCGGACCACGGAACGGCGGACTGGTTCAGCGGCGCGGACGGCTCACGCCTCCGCGCCGCTTTATTTTCGCCTAAGGACAAGCCGCGCGGCTCGGTGGTCGTCAGCCCCGGCCGCAGCGAGCCCATCGAAAAGTATTTCGAGGTCGTCCAGGAACTGATGGATCGCGGCTTCGTGGTGCTGGTTCACGACTGGCGCGGCCAGGGCCTGTCGCACCGGCCGCTGGCTGACCGCTTCAAGGGTCACACCGCCGGGATGGCGGAATACCTCAGCGATTTCAAGATTCTGCTCGACCTCTACGAGCCCCGCCTGCCCAAGCCCTGGATCATGCTCAGCCATTCCATGGGCGGCTGCCTGACCGCCCTGGCCCTGGGTCATGGCGAGACCCGGTTCGCGGCCGCCCTGCTGTCGGCCCCGATGCTGGGCCTGCAGACCGGCGGCCGGCCCAAGCCGATCGTGCGGATGCTGACCTGGACGATGATGCGGACCGGCAAGGCCGAGGACTACATCCTGGGCGACCCCGGCAACCCGCACGACAACGATTTCGACAGCAATATCCTGACCCACGACAAGGCCCGCTTCGACCGTTTTCGGGCCCAGGTCGACGCCAACCCGGACCTCAAACTGGGGTCAGGCACCTGGAGCTGGCTGAACTTCGCGCTGGACGCTTCGGCCTGGTTGAAGAAGGACGCGGGCATGACCCGCATCGAGATTCCCGTGACGGTGATCGGGGCCGGCGAGGAACGCCTGGTCGACAACGCCGACCAGCGGTCGGTGACGGCGCGGATCCCCAAGGGGCGGTATCTGGAAATTCCGGGCGCCTATCACGAGCTGCTGCAGGAAACCGACGACGTGCGGGCGGTTGTTTGGCGGGAGTTCGATGCGTTGGCGGATGCAGTGGCGCCGCGCTAACTCATAAATCCGCTCATCCCCGCGAAGGCGGGGACCCAGGTTTTTTTGAGGGAAGCGGCTATCGCTCCGTCCTGTTTCCAGCCTTCCGAGCGGTTCAATTTGCTCGCAACACAAAAAGCCTGGGTCCCCGCCTTCGCGGGGATGAGCGGAATTGAAGTCAGGCTTGGCGGGTGATGGCCACCGTGGCCTCAAGCGCCGCCCGGTCCCCCGCCAGCACCATCGTCCCGCCATTCTGCCCGATGGGCTCGCCCTTCCAGTCACTGTGGAAGCCGCCGGCGCCCTCGATGACCGGCATGGCGGCCTCGACGTCCCAGCTTTTGAGGCCGGACTCGACCACTACATCCATCGTCCCCGCCGCCACCATCGCATAGGCGTAGGCGTCGCAGCCCAGACGGGCCAGGCGCGTGGCCTTGCGGAGGTCGCGCCAGGCCTGGTGTTCGGTCGAGTTGAAACAGGCTTCGGGATCGGTGGTGGCGATGATGGCGCGGCTGAAATCGGGACAGGGCCGGGTCTTCAGCGGGCGGCTCGACCCGCGCGTCATCAGCCGCGAGCCGGCGGCCGAGCCGATATAGAGCTCGCCCAGATAGGGTTGGCCGATGGAGCCCAGGACCGGCTTGCCCTGGAATCTCAGGCCAATCAGTGTCGTCCAGACCGGCAGGCCGGCCACGAAGGCGCGGGTGCCGTCGACGGGGTCCAGGACCCAGACGAACTCGCTGTCCGGGCGGTCCTCGCCATATTCCTCGCCGATCACCCCGTGGTCAGGATGGCGCTCGGCAATCAGCTTGCGGATGGCGGATTCGGCGCCGCGATCAGCCTCGGTAACAGGGTCGAAACCCCCCAAGCCGTTTTGGGTCGAGCCGCCTTTGTCTTCCAGGCCATGATCGCCTCGGAACAGCGGCAGGATGGCCGCCGAGGAAGCGCGGTTTAGGTCGACCAGGAAGGCGTCGAACTCGGCGAGCTGGTTTGGCTGAAGCATGGGGGAGCCTTTACGGCTCCCCGCACGCCGATGCAAACCAACCGCGGGCGGAGCGCGGCTTAGGCCGCGTCCGTCTCGCCGTTCAGCGACTTGGCCAGGTCGAGCAGACGCCGGCGGGGCCGCTCGCCCAGCTGGTAGTAGGCCCGGATCAGGTCCAGGGTTTCCTTGCGGGCGAACATCTCGCCGCCGCCTTCGCCGTCATTGGCCGCGTCACGACGGTCCTGGTCGGAGAGCCCGTCATAGAAGTAGCCGACCGGCACTTCCAGCGCTTCGCTGAGCTGCCAGAGGCGAGCGGCCGAGATGCGGTTGGCCCCGCACTCGTACTTTTGAATCTGTTGAAAACGCACGCCCACACTGCCGGCCAGTTGCTGCTGGGTCAGGCCCAGGAGACGGCGACGGCGGCGCAGCCGCTTGCCGAGATGAACGTCGATGTCGTTGCCCATGGGCATGGTAGCCCCCGCGTTGTTGGTCCGCCGACTGTCCCGGTTTGGAACGGTCTGCCATGTCGGTCGCAAGTCGCTTGCCAAGCGAAGGTTCACCATCCTGTTGCGCCTAGGAGGGGTCGCACTCTAGTTAAGACGGATGAGCGACAAGCCTGTGTCATGGAGCCGCGACCTTGCGTGGCGGATCGAAGCGGTCGGGTTCGACCTCTTCACCTTCCTGTTCCGCCTGATGCCGGTCGATTTCGCTTCGGGCGTGGTGGGGCGGCTGTTCCGTTGGCTGGGGCCGCTGACCAAGACCCACAGGGTGGCGCGGGACAACATCCTGCTGGCCTTCCCGGACAAGGACCAGGCCTGGCGCGACAAGGTGCTGGCCGACCAGTGGGAGAACAACGGCCGGACCTTCGCCGAATTCCCGTTGATGGACCGCATCCGGCCCTCGACCGGCCGGGTCGAGCTGGTCAATGCCGAGCGGTTGCATCAGATCGCCGCCAACATGGAGCCGGTGGTGTTCGTTTCGGGCCACCTCTCCAACTGGGAGGTGATGCCGGCCGCCATCGTTGACAGCGGGGTCACCTGCCAGATGACCTACCGCGCCGCCAACAATCCCTACGTCGACAAGCGGATCAAGGAGAGCCGCTTCCGCTATGGCGTGCGGTTGTTCGCCCCCAAGGGCGGCGACGGCGCGCGCGAACTGCTGGAGGCCCTGGGCAAGGGCGAGTCGGTGGCGCTGATGAACGACCAGAAGTTCAACCGCGGCGGCGTCGGTCAGCCGTTTTTCGGTCGGACCGTGATGACCGCGCCCGGGCCCTCACGCCTGGCCCTGCGGTTCGGCACGGTGCTGCAGCCGATGTCCGTCCAGCGGACCAAGGGCGCCCGCTTCCGGGCCGTGGTGCACGATCCCATCATTCTGGAAAACACCGGCAACCGCACCGCCGACATCGCGGCCGGAGTGCTGAAGGTCAATCAGTTCATGGAAGAGCGCATCCGCGAGCGGCCCGAGGAATGGTTCTGGGTCCATCGCCGTTGGCCCAACGAGGCCTATGCGGAACTTCGGGAAAAAGGCCTGTAGATCATCCGTTTCTCCTCGCCCTTAGGGCGAGGTGGCAGCGAAGCTGACGGAGTGGGGCCTCCTCGCGGCACATCTTCGCGGGATTGGAGCGCCTAGGCCCGGGCTTGCCTGTTCTTGAGTGCGGGCGGAAGGCCCCACTCCGGCCCTCCGGGCCACCTCGCCCTAGGGGCGAGGAGAGTTCACAGAACCTACGCTCTTGCCTTGGCCGGCTCGTCGATCCCTCGCCGCATCGGGCCGAAATAGTCGTCGGTGCGCACGAACGGGCGGGGGTGGAAGATCACCGAGTTGATACGGTCGATGATCGAGCGGGCCGTCACCGGCTTGACCACGAACTCGGTGACCCCGGAGTCGCGGGCGTCGACCACGCGGCTGCGCTCAGCGAACCCGGTCATCATGATGATCGGCAGGTAGGGGTTTTTGCTGTCGGTCGAGTTGCGGACCATGTGGGTGAACTCCACCCCGTCCAGCGGCTGCATGTGGAAGTCGACGATGGCCAGATCCGCCGGCCAGTCGCGCAGAATCTGCAGCGCCTCGGCGCCGTCATTAGCCTCGCGCAGGTGCGTAATGCCGACCCCTTTCAGGATCGCCACGATGATGGCCCGCATGTGCTGATTGTCATCAGCCAGCAGCACCTTCAATGAACCAAAGCCATCCGACATGCGGATAGTCCCCCAAACACAGTCCAAAAAGCCGCGAACTCGTTTTGCAGACAGCGGTTCGCCTAACCTAACGGCATACATTAGGCCCGGATTGCTACTTTCCGGTTTACGGCTTTAGCCCGCAGGCGCCGCGATACCCACCATGAGTAGTGGGTCCAGGTTGCGGCCCCGCCATTTCATCCGCCAGCAGAGGTGGGGACCGGTCGCCCGGCCCTCCATCCCGACAGAACCGATGAGCTCGCCGGCCTGCACCCGCTGGCCCGCCTGGGCGACCAATCGGGACTGGTGCAGGTAGAGGCTGATCAGGCCCTGGCCGTGGTCGAGCATGGTCAGGCCGCCGTCGAAATGCAGGCCCGCCTCGGCGAAACAGACCTGGCCCGCGCAGGGCGCGTGGATCGGCGTGCCGGTTGGGGCGGCCAGGTCCGCGCCATAGTGGGGCGTCTTGGCGACACCGTTGAGGATGCGCTGGCCGCCGAACCGGGCGCTGAGGCGATATTTGTCGAGCGGCAGCCGAAAGCCGGTGCGGAAGTCGTCGCTGTCGACCTGGCTGGCGAACCCGAGTTTCTTGCGGGCGGCCTCGGCCTGGATGCGGGCCAGGAGCTCGGGCGGGAAGTTGTCGACCTGATTATCAGGCAAGCCATTAATGGTCTGAACGTCGAAATCACCGGGCGCGATGGTAAGGAGCTGCGAGGCCGGACCCTGCTCGGTCTCGACTCGCAGGGCGCAGCTGGGGCCGCTGTCGCGGTCGAAGCCGATAACGAAGAGGCCGCTGGCGGAAGCCTGGCTGACCAGCGCGTTGTCCACGTAGACGGCGGCTCGGGGCAGGGTGCGGCCGATGGCCATGCCGCCCTGGCGATAGCGGCCGTTCAGCTTGAGCAGAGGCGCGGCAAAGGCTGGGCCGGCCGCATGCGCCACCCCCGTTGCGAGGAGGCCGCCGGCCAGGAGCCCCCGGCGATTCAGGGGTTCATTTCCTTCCAGCGCACCAGCGCCTCGGCGGGGCTGGCATAGGCTTCCTGCAGTTCGGGATTCCAGTAGCGCAGGGCTTCCAGCGGAATCTTCTTGCCGCTGACGGCGCACAGCACGAACCGGCCGGGCCGCAGCACCGCGTAGTCGCCGTCGCCGTAATGGACCATCGCCTGGCCCAGATTGCTGTCGTGAGCGTTCATGGCGCCAATGTAGTCGCCCGGGCCCCTTTGGTCGAGGTCAGAACAGATCGCCCTGGCCGGGCGGCGGCGCCTTGGGTTTCGGGCGGGCCGCTGGGGGGGCCGCTGACGGCTGGCCGGCGCCGTCGATCACCGCCTGGCGGGTGGTGTCGTCGAACTGCAGGTTCACCGCTTCGCCGGCGTTCAGGCCAGCGCCCAGATGGACCAGCGAGCCGTCCGGCCGGGTGACCAGGGCGAAACCCATCTTCAGGGGGCGGCGCGGATTGAAGCTCTCCAGAAGCTGGCCGACCGACTTTAGGCGGCGTTCGGTGCGCTCGAAATCGACCGCCGTGGCCCGGTTGAAGCGCAGATTGACCTGGCTGAGCCGCTCGGCGCGGCTGTCCAGCGCCCGGCTGAGGACGCCCGGCTGCAGCCGGCCGGCGCTCCGCAGCAGCGCTCGCTCGTGAACATCGACATTGGCCCGCAAGCCGTTGGCCAGCCGGCTGGCGGCGTTGTCGAACCGCTGGCGGGCCAGGGCCAGGATGTCGTCGGGCCGGGGCAGGCCCCGCGCCACGCCGGTCAGCCGCTGGCGGCGGTCCTCGACCATCCGGCCGCTGCTCTGGGTCATCCGCCGCTCGAAGTCGCTCAGCACGGCCTTCAGGTCGGCCAGCACCGGGGTGGCCATCTCGGCGGCGGCGGTGGGCGTCGGCGCGCGGCGGTCGGAAACGAAGTCGATCAGCGTGGTGTCGGTCTCATGCCCGACGGCCGAGATCAACGGGATGGTCCCCTCGAACACCGTGCGGGCCAGGGTCTCGTCATTGAACGGCCAGAGGTCCTCGACCGAGCCGCCGCCGCGCGCCACGATGATCAGGTCGGGGCGGGGCAGGGGACCGCCCTGCGCCGGCATGGCGTTGAAACCCCGGATGGCGCCGGCGACCTGGGCGGCGGCCTGGTCGCCCTGGACCACGACCGGCCAGACCACCACCCGGCAGGGCCAGCGGTCGCGGATGCGGTGCAGGATGTCGCGGATCACCGCCCCTGTCGGGCTGGTGATGACCCCGATGGTGGCCGGCATGGACGGGATCGGCTGTTTGCGCTCGGGGGCGAACAGGCCCTCCCCCTGAAGCTTTGCTTTGAGACGCTCAAGTTGCGCCAGCAAGGCGCCGATGCCGGCCGCCTCCATGGTCTCGATGACGATCTGGTAGCGGGAGCCGGCGGGATAGGTGGTGATCCGGCCAGTGACGATGACTTCCAGCCCATGCTCGGGTCGGACGCCCAGTCCTCGCACGCTGCCCTTCCAGACCACCCCGTCCAGGGCGGCCTTGTCGTCCTTCAGGGTCAGATAGACGTGACCGTTGGAGTGGTGGGTGACCTTGGAAAGCTCACCGCGCAGACGGACGAAGCCGTAGGCGTCTTCAAGCGTCCGCTTCAGCGCGAACGCCAACTCGGAGACGGAATACGCCTGAGCATTTGTTGTGGCTGAGTCGGTCTCGATATCGGACATGACTCAAATCTAGCGGCGGGCTTGGCCTCAGGCCATGCCCGCCGTCTGACTTTAGATGTAGCGGCGCAGCGAGCGGGCCAGCTCGGTCGGGCCCGACTTCTTCTTGCCGGACTGCTGGGGCTGGTAGGCGATGCGGGCATGTTCCAGGCAGTAGGGCGTGCCTTCGTCCGACCGGCGGCCGCAGAAAGTGAAGTTGTCGCTGGACGGATCGCCGATTGGCCACTTGCACATATGGGCGCCGAGCGTCAGCACGGTGGCCGAGCCGGGCTCTTCCATGCGGAAGACCGGACGCGGGGCGACCGGAACCGGCGCGCTGGAGGCGGTGGCCTGGACCTGGGGCTGCTCGACCGGGCGGCGGGCGATCAGCGGCTGGCTGGGCGCGGGACGCGGCGGACGCGGGGCCTTAAAGGTCGTGCGGGCCGGTTGCGAGGGCGTGGCGCGGCCCGACAGGCCCAGGCGGTGGACCTTGCCGATGACGGCGTTGCGGGTGACCCCGCCCAGCTGCTTGGCGATCTGGCTGGCCGAGAGGCCATCGAGCCAGAGTTTCTTGAGAGTGGCGACCCGTTCGTCGGTCCAGCCCATGGCAGCGCCCTTTCACTGATCGGTCGATCCCCCCGGCGGACCGACACTACATGTTGTGTCTCGGGCCCACGCTCGGAGGGCCCACATACAAAATACCGTAAAGTTTTTATGAACGGACACAATAGGCGCCATTCGGCTATCCACAGGGATCAACATATAGATCGCCGTTCGGCCAAACGGCGTCTGAAGGCGCGAGTTCCTTGCACCGCAAGGCCGCGTCTTGCGAAGAACGCTTCGCGAGCGCACTTAGATGCGCATGAAAGACATGGCTCACAGCGTCCTTCCGCCGCAGCCGCGCGACTACGCCGGCTTCAACTGGACGGGTTTCACCACCCTGTATCTCAAGGAGATCCGCCGGTTTTGGAAGGTGGGCATGCAGACCATCGCCGCCCCGGTGGTGACATCCCTGCTCTATATGATGGTCTTTGTCGTGGCGGTCAGCGGCGCGGCGCCGTCGGTGCACGGCGTGCCCTTCGCGATCTTCATCGGACCGGGCCTGATCATGATGTCGATCCTCAACAACGCCTTCGCCAATTCCAGCTCCTCGCTGTTGCAGGCCAAGATGATGGGGCTGACCAGCGACTTCCTGACGCCGCCGCTTGCCCCCATCGAGCAGGTGTCGGCCTTCGTGCTGGGCGCGGCGACGCGGGGCATCGTGGTGGGCCTGGTCACCGCCATCACCATCGCGGTCCTGCCCAAGGTCGGGCTGCAGATCCACCACCCCTGGGCCATCCTCTATTTCGGGGTCGGCGCCTCGTTGATCCTGGGCCTGGTGGGCGTCATCACTGGCCTGTGGTCGGAGAAGTTCGACCACCTCTCGGCGATCACCAACTTCCTGATCATGCCCATGAGCTTCCTGTCGGGAACCTTTTACCCGGTCGCCCGCCTGCCTGAGCCGTTCCGCACGGCCAGCCATTTCAACCCGTTCTTCTATCTTATCGACGGCTTCCGCTACGGCTTCATCGGCGTGGCGGACGGATCCATCGCCGTAGGCGCCACCCTGGTCGCTGTGCTGGTGGTCGTGTTGTCGCTGGTATGCTGGCAGCTGTTCCGCACCGGCTACCGCCTCAAGACCTGAAAGCGGCTAGCAGGCGTTCGCCGAACCTTGATTGATGTCTTGAGGCCTCGAGGAACCGGGCCTAGGCTCCAGCGTTGGGGGATCGACATCAAAAAGGGGTACCCATGAAGCTTCTGAAGATTGCCGCCATCGGCGCGCTCACCCTGGCCGTGGCCGGAGCCGCCGTCGCCGCTCCGGCGCGCCGTCCTCCGCCTTTCCGCCCGCAGCTGGTGCTCTTCGCCGGGCCCAACTTTGTCGGCGAGTATCGCGTCCTCCGCGGCGCCGTTCCGCGCCTGGTGGATGTGCAGTTCAACGACCGGGCCTCGTCATTGCGCGCTACGGGTCGCTGGCTGGTCTGCACCAATCCCTACTACTCCGGCCGCTGTGTCGAGGTGCGCGGCGGCTATCCCGGCCTGGGCGGTGTTCAGATGTCGGACAAGATCTCGTCGGTCCGTTACATCGGGCCGTAAGCGCTGTGTGTTGACTTCCGGGCCGCTTGGTTCGAAAGAACGCAGCTTCCATAACGGTCTCCGGGCTCACCCCCGGAGGCCTTTCTTCCTTTGGAGGCGATCTTGACCAGCTCCCCCGCCGTTTCCCCCGACCACATCATGGGCGTCTATAACCGCGCTCCCCTGGCCGTGGCGCGAGGCGAGGGCGTCCGACTGTGGGATGAGAACGGTCAGGAATACCTGGACTGCGTGGCCGGCATCGCCACCACGGGCCTGGGCCACTGCCACCCGGCGCTGGTCGCGGCGCTGAAGGACCAGGGCGAGAAGCTCTGGCACGTCTCCAACATCTTCCGTATTCCGGGGCAGGAAGCCCTGGCCAAGCGGCTGACCGACCACAGCTTCGCCGACGTGGTGTTCTTCACCAACTCGGGCACCGAGGCCATCGAGTGCGCCCTGAAGACCGCCCGCAAATACCAGACGGCGGTCGGCAAGCCGGAGCGGATCGACATCATCGGCTTCGACGGCAGCTTCCATGGCCGCAGCTACGGGGCGATCAACGCCGCCGGCAATCCGGGTTATGTCGAGGGCTTCGGCCCGCGCCTGCCGGGCTATGTCCAGGTGACCTGGGGCGACAAGGAGGCCCTGAAGGCCGCCATCGAGGCCCCCACCGCCTGCGCCGTCATCGTCGAGCCCGTGCAGGGCGAGGGCGGGGCGCGGGCCATGAGCGAGGCCGACCTGGAAGAACTGCGCGGCTGGACCCGCGATAACGGCGTCCTGCTAATCTATGACGAAGTGCAGAGCGGCATGGGCCGCACCGGCAAGCTGTGGGCTCACGAATGGGCCAATGACGCCGCCCCCGACATCATGGCGGTGGCCAAGGCACTGGGCGGCGGCTTCCCGGTCGGCGCCTGCCTGGCTTCGGCCGAAGCGGCGCGCGGCATGACCGTGGGCGTGCACGGCTCGACCTTCGGCGGCAACCCGCTGGCCATGGCGGTTGGCATCGCCGCCTTCGACGAGATCAACAAGCCCGAGACCCTGGAGAACGCCCGCACGGTCGCCGGCTACTTCACCCAGCAGCTGTCGGGCCTGCGCGACCGCTATCCGGACGTCATCGTCGACGTGCGCGGCAAGGGCCTACTGATCGGCCTCAAGCTGATCCCCAACAACCGCGAGTTCATGGCCCTGGCCCGCGACCAGCACCTGCTGGTGGCCGGCGGCGGCGACAACTGCGTGCGGCTGCTGCCCTCGCTGCTGATCACCCAGGACGAGGCCCGCCAGGCCATCGCCAAGCTGGAACAGACCTGCGAAGCGGTCCGCAAGAAGGCTGCGGCGTGAGCAGCCGGGCGGCGCAAGCACCCCGGCATTTCATCGACCTCTGGCGGCTCGAGGCGGCGACCCTGCGCGCCATCCTCGACGACGCCCATGCCCGCAAGGCCGCCCGCAAGGGCTGGCCCCAGGGGCGGGTCGATGCCGACGCCCCGGGCAAGGACCGGGTGCTGGCGATGATCTTCGAGAAGAACTCGACCCGCACCCGCTTCTCCTTCGACGCCGCCATCCGCCAGCTGGGCGGCCAGGGAATCATCTCGACCAGCAACGACATGCAGCTGGGCCGGGGCGAGACCATCGAGGACACCGCGCGCGTCCTCTCGCGCATGGTCGACGCGGTGATGATCCGCGCCAACGTCCATGAGGACGTCGAACGTTTCGCCCAGCACTCCACCGTGCCGGTGATCAATGGCCTGACCGACAAGAGCCACCCCTGCCAGATCCTCGCCGACCTGCAGGCCATCGAGGAACGCCAGGGCCCCATCGCCGGCAAGACCATCGCCTGGGTGGGCGACGGCAACAATGTCTGCTCCAGCTTCATCCACGCCGCGCCCAAGTTCGGCTTCAAGCTGAACATCGCCAGCCCGGCGATGTACTTCCCCGATCTGGTCGACCTGGCGAGAGCCGCCGAACTGCAGGGCCGCGTCCACACCACCCACGACCCCCGCGAAGCCGTCGAGGGCGCCGACGTGGTGATCACCGACACCTGGGTTTCCATGGGCGACAAGGACGGCGAAGCGCGCCTGGATGCGCTCGAGCCCTACCAGGTCGACGAAGGTCTGATGGAGATCGCCGACCGCAACGCCGTCTTCCTCCACTGCCTCCCCGCCCACCGCGGCGAGGAAGTCACCGACGCGGTCATGGACGGCCCGCAGTCCCTGGTCTGGGACGAGGCGGAGAACCGCATCCACGCGCAGAAGTCGATCCTGGCGTGGTGTTTTGGGGCGATTGGGTAGGGCGGCAGCGCTTGATAACTGTTATTGCGTGGGGTTAGCATTGCCCCATGGCTAGCAGCGTAAACCTCGGCGACAAGCTCGAAGGCTTCGTCGACCAACTCGTGAAAAACGGCCGCTATGGCTCGCGCAGCGAGGTGCTGCGCGAAGGCGTCCGCCTGGTTCAGGAGCGGGAGGCCAAGCTCGCGGCGCTGGATGCCGCCATCACGCGTGGCGTGGCCGATGATGAGGCCGGTCGGGTCTTTGAACTCGACGAAGTCGCTGAATTACTGGACCGTCGCTACGCCGCCATGGAACGCCGGAAGGGCGAGTGAGGGTTGTCTTCACCGCCGGCGCGCTTCGCGACCTCCAGGAAATCGCGGACTACATCGCGCTCGACAATCCACGGCGCGCCCGAACTTTCGTGCGTGAACTCATCGCCAGGGCGCGCAACATCGGCAAGACGCCGAGCGGGTTCCAGACCGTCCCGCGCTATTGTCACCTGAACGTCCGCCGACGGTTCCACGGGGCGTATTGATCTTCTACCGCCTGTTCCCCAGCCACGTCTCGATTACCCATGTCCTGCATGGGGGTTGGGACTCCGATGCGTTGCTGTTTCCGGGCAGCTAGGATCGAGGGAGATGGCCGGCCCAGGGCGAGCGCACCGGGCCGGCCGCCTCGTCAGCCTATCAGCGGCAGTAGTGACGATAGCCGTCGTTACCCAGGTAGGTGCCGCTGCGCATGTCGAACGAGCGGTAGCGGCGGCTGCAGTTGGACGTCCAGCTCTGGTCGTTCAGGCGTGTGTTGGCGTAGTCGCGATCGTTGTTGGAGCCCATGATCGCCGCGCCGAGCAGGAAGCCCAGGAAGCCGGCGGCTACGGCCGAGTCGTTGTCGCGGCGCACGCGGCCATAGTTGCGCTGGTAGTAGCCGCGGGGCTGGCGGTCGTTCCAGTAGCTGGGGGCCCGGAAGGCGTTGCGATTGGGCGCGCGATAGCCGGGGCGCTGGCCCGGGCGGGCGCGGGGCGTCGGCTGCCGGCGATCGCCGGGGCGGTATTGGGCGTCCTGCAGGACGGCGTCGCCCTGGCCGATCTGGATGCTGTAGTCCGGCAGGTAGACGGGGGACGGCGCGGCGGCGGCCATGCCGCCGGACGCCAGAAGGGTGGCTGTAAGCCCGAAGATGATGAGTTTGCGCATGACGATCTCCGAGGAGAGCGGAATGCGGTCCTCTGACAGTTGAACGCCATCAAGTGTATTCGGATGCAGTCGCTGCAACGGAAAACGAATAATCGATAACATAGTTGACTACGTTACCAGAAAGGCGCGGACGCAAATCTGTGTTTAATTTCCTTGATTTAAATCAAGGGCGCCGCATGGCCTTCGCCAACCCGATGGACCGTCGTCTCGCGGGCGACTTCGACCAGCAGCGGCTGACCAGGCCCTTTCGACATGTCGATCACTGAAATCAGTTCGGGCGTCGCCTTCATGATGGCGGCGGCCGTCTCGCGGGGGGCGAAGACGGCCTGGGCGGGATAGCGGGCATGAATGACGGCGTTCAGGCGCTCAATCTCTCGCAGATCCCCGACTTCCTCGGCGCGGGCGGCCAAAGACAGGCCGCGGAGCCGGTCCGGCTGGTCCTGACCGATGGCGATGGAGATCCTGGGATCGTGCTCGATATTGGCGAACTTCTGGCTGTGCCGCGCGATGGCGAAATAGAGCGCCAGGTCGTCATGGACGAAACCAACCATCGTCGCCTGCGGCCAGCCGTCGGGCCGCAGGGTTGCCAGGCTCATGATCCGGTTCTCGTCCAGGATGGCGAGGATCGTGGCCTTCACTTCGGGATCGCTGGCCTGCGGCGTGCTGGTCATGTCGGAATTCCTGGATGGCCCGGCGCAGGCTCAGCGACCTGTGCGGGAGCGGGCGCGAACACCGTGGCCAGCGGTGTCTGCAAACTGGTTTTGTGCGGATGGCCGTTGACCATGATGTCTGTGGACGCGCCGGCCAGCAGGACGATCTCAAGCCGACAGCCGTCTGCGTGGATCGCAAAGGCGAGCTTGCGACCCCGCCATTGCAGCCGAAACCGCAGGCTTCGCCAGCCCGGCGGCAAGCGCGGGTTCACCGCCAGAGCCTGGTCCTGCAGGGCAACGCCGCCGAACCCGAATACGGCCAGCTGCCATAGTCCGCCGAGAGCCGCGATATGCAGACCGCCGGCGCTCGCGGCGTGGGTGTCGGCCAGGTCGATAGCGGCGGTCTGATGGAAGTAGCCGAGCGCCGGTTCGGATAGCCCAAGCCTGGCGGCGGCCAGGCCATGCATGGCCCGACTTAGCGAGCTGCCGTGCCCGCACCGGGGTTGGTAGAAGTTGAAATTGTCGGCGCCGGACTGGCCCGGAAAGTTGTCCGGCAGCAGCGCCAGCAGCGCCACGACATCGGCTTGCTTGATGACCTGGGTCCGGCTGATGCGGTCTCGGCCCAGGACGACGTCCATCGGCACCGACCGGCCCGCATAGGCGGCAAGATCGACGGGTTCTAGGGCAAAATAGCCTTGGAACTGTTCGTACAACCCGGTGGCGGCATCCAGGCCGGACGCCAGGGTGTCGGCGATGCTTCGCCATTGAGCCAGTTCGCTCGGTTCCAGCGCCAGGCTGAAGGCCAGCAGCGCCCAGCGCTCCGGCCAAAGCCGGCTCACCAGTTCGGCGACCTCCAGAGCCCGTTCGATGTTCCAGCGCGCCATGCCGTTGGTGAAGGCGTTGTCGTCGACGGTCGGGTGGTATTCGTCCGGTCCGATAACGCCCCGGATGTGATGCAGGCCATCGGCCTCTGCCACGGCCCGACTGGCCCAGAACCGCGCGGTCTCCAGCAGGATTTCGGCGCCGGCCGTCTGCAGGAAGTCCGCGTCTTCCGTGGCCAGCCAATACTGCCAGACGGCGAAGGCGACATCGGCGCTGATATGCTGCTCCTGGTCGCCGGTCAGGATGTTGATCACCTGGCGGTCGGGTCCGATGACCTGCCTGGGCGTGGCTTCGAGGCCGGTGTCGGCCGATTCCCAGGCAAAGAGCGCGCCTTGGTAGCCCTTGCGCCTGGCATTCTCGCGGGCGCCGGCCAGGGTTCGGTATCGATAGGCGAGCAGCGCGCGGGCCGCCTCCGGCCAGGTCAGGCAGTAGAAGGGCAGCAGGAAGATCTCGGTGTCCCAGAACACGTGGCCGCGATAGTCGTCGCCGGTCAGCGCCCGGGCGCCGATCGAGACTCGGTCGTCGGCGGGGTTGGCGGCGCTGTTCAGGTGATAGGCGGCGAAACGGAGGGCCTGCTGCGCCGCCGGGTCGCCTTCGATCTGGATGTCGCTGTCCCGCCAACGCTCGGCCCAGGCCGCCTCGTGGTCTTCCACCAGGGCTCGCCAGCCGCGCCCCTGGCTCTGGCGAACCAGGTCCCGGGTTGCCTCGCCCGTCTCCGGGCCGGCGTCGTCCCTGCGGCTCACCGCGACAAGACGGGAGAATTCCACCCGCTGTCCGGGCGAGGCGCGCCAGGTCCAGCAGCAGCGCATCGGATCGCTGAGGACCGGCGCCAGGACGTCGCCGTCGACCCTCAGCGTCGCTGCGCCGGCCATGATCAGGGTCTTGCCGGATGTTTCGGTGCGCCAGACGGCCAGGTCGTGTTCGATGCGTTCCGCGATGAGCGTCAGTTTTGAACTGTCGATCGAGGCGTCGACGGTGACCTGGGTCTCACCCTGCAGGATATCCAGCTGGATGACCTGAAGACCCAAGGCGCGGTTGGCCAGCGAGACCAGCCGCAAGGCCTGGAGGCGGACTGCCAGGCCCGGTCCGACGAGATCTCTGCAGTCGCTGAGCAGCAGACCTCGCCGCATGTCGAGTGTGACGTGGTGGCCGGACGCGGGGGCGCGGCCATGTGTCGGGGACCCCTTGGCGGTGGAGAGGTGGAAGCAAAGCCAGTCAGCGGCGGGCGCCAGGGCTGGGACGGCGCCGGCCAGGGTGGGCGAATCGAACAGGCCGGCCACATAGGTCCGCGAAGGAGATGTGCCATGGCTGGTCGGTCCGCCGCCGCGAATGCCAAGGAAGCCGTTGCTGATGGCGAACCGGGACTCCAGACTGCTCTCGCGCAGCGGGTCGAATCCTTCGGCGCGCAGCATCCAGGTCGGATCCGCCGGTGGCCGCAGGAGGTCGCTCACGGATTTGCCTTCCGGCGAAGCAGGCCCTTCGGCAGCGCCTGCATATCGACCTGATCCAGGGTGCTGACCACCAGATCCGCGCCGGCCTCGCGCATCGCAGACTCGTCATGCGCGCGCGCAACACCCAGCGCCGCCAGGCCGCCGGCCCGGGCGGCGGTGATCCCGGCCGAGGCGTCCTCGACGACGAAGACGGCGGCAGGGGCAATTCGCAGCTCGGCCGCGGCTATCAGGAAGATCATCGGGTCAGGCTTGCCGCGCGGCAGGTCCCGACCGCACAGGTTGGCGTCGAAGACGTCCAGCAGGGAGCGCCCGGAGGACAGGACGACGGTCCGCAACATCGCGTTGGCGTTCTTGGAGGAAGAAGCGGCGGCGAGTTTGACGCCCAGTCCCAGCAAGGCCTCGACGAAACGCAGACCGTCGGGAAAGGCCTTGACGGCCCCATCGCGGACCAGCGCTTCAAGCCGCGTCTGCTTTCGTTGCGCGTAGGCAATGGCCTCTTCGGCAGCGTCGGCGACCTTGAGCGCCAGCAGGGCGGCGAGCGCGCCATCCTGGCGTGGCCTGCCCGCGACCTGGGCCTGGTACATTGCGCTTGTGAAGCCATTGGGATCGGCGAGACCCTGCAGCGCCTCTCGCCAGGCCTGCTCATGCGGCGAGGCCAGCAGCACGCCATCGACGTCCAGGATACAGCCGGCAAAGCCGCCCGCCCGGTCGGTCGGGCCGTCCGAGACGTCGACGCTTAAGGCGTCCTTGGGCATCGCAATGTCTCGGAGGCGGCGGCGCCGGGTTCGGCCCGCCCAGCCCTAACGCCGGCTCACCGAATGAGTTGCCCTGCCGCCGATCCGGGACCGGAAGAGGTCTATTCCGCCGCTTCCAGCACCCGCGCCGTCTTGGCCGCCACCGGATTGTCGAACACCAGCGCGCCGTCTTCCAGCGCGCCCTTGCGGATCATCTTCTTGTCGCGGGCGAAGTCCTGGGGGTTCAGCCAGGGGGCGTGGTCACCCTGGCGGGGCATCTGTTCCAGGCCGCGCTGCATGTAGCCGCTCGAGAAGCCCTCGATCCACAGGCGCGGGGTCATGTTGCGGTCGCCGTCGCGCAGGCGAGGCGTGACGCGGGTCGCGCCCTTCTCGTCCATGTGGTTGAGCAGGCGGCAGACATACTCGGCCGTCAGGTCGGCGCGCAGGGTCCAGGAGGCGTTGATGTAGCCGAAGGTCGAGACCAGGTTCGGCACGTCGGAATACATCATGCCCTTGTAGGTCCAGGTCTTGTTGAACTCGACCGGCTGGCCATCGACACTGTAGGTCATGCCGCCCAGGGCCAGCATGTTCAGGCCCGTGGCGGTGACGATGATGTCGGCCGGCAACTCCTGGCCGCTCTTCAACTTCAGGCCCGTCTTGGTGAACCGCTCGATATGGTCGGTGACCACTTCGGCCTTGCCCGAATTGATCGCGGCGAACAGGTCGGCGTCCGGCACCAGGCAGAGGCGCTGGTCCCAGGGATTGTAGCTGGGGGTGAAGTGCTTATCGACGTCGTAGTCGGGGCCGAGCGCGGCGCGCACGCCCTTGAGGATCATCTCCTTGGTCTTCTCCGGCTTGGCCCGGGTCTGACGGTAGAAGTAGGTCCCCAGCGTGGTGTTCTTCCAGCGGGTGACGGCGTAGGCCCAGCTCTCGGGCAGCCACTTGCGCAGCCGATTGGCGATGGCGTCCTGGGCGGGGCGCGAGACCACATAGGTCGGCGAGCGCTGCACCATGGTCACCTTGGCCGCATCCTTGGACATGGCCGGCACCAGGGTCATGGCCGTGGCGCCCGAGCCGATGACGATGACGTTCTTGCCGCTGTAGTCGAGCTCGGTCGGCCATTTCTGAGGGTGTATGACCGTGCCGCCGAAGTCGGCCGCGCCTTCGAACTCGGGCAGGAAGCCGCCGTCGTAACTATAGTATCCCTGGCACATGTAGAGCAGGTTGCAGCTGATCTTGACGGTCTCGCCAGTGTCCCCCCCCTCTGTGTTTGGGCGGGTGGATTCGACCGTCCAGGCGGCGTCGGCCGTGGACCAATTGGCCGAGATGGCCTTGTGGCTATAGCGGATGTGCTCGTCGATTTTGTATTCGGCGGCGGTCTCGTGGACGTAGTCGAGGATCGAGGGGCCGTCGGCGATCGACTTGGCTTGTTTCCAGGGTTTGAAGCTGTAGCCAAGAGTGTGCATGTCGCTGTCCGAGCGGATGCCCGGATAGCGGAACAGGTCCCAGGTGCCGCCCATCTGCGGCCGGCCCTCGAGGATGACGAAGCTCTTGTTCGGGCAGCGCTGGCGCAGGTGGACAGCCGCCCCGATGCCCGACAGACCGGCGCCGACGATCAGCACATCGAAGTGTTCCACAGCCATGGGGCCCCCGTGTTTTCTTGTTATCAGCGATAACCTGTACACCAGATCAGGTAGCGAGTCTAAGCGGGCGCCTAGACCTTCTCCACCGCCGGCAGCCGGCTGACCGACAGCTTCTCGGCCCAGTGCGAGCGGGCGACATTCTTGAAGCTTTCGGGGCGCGAGGTCAGGTAGCGGGTGGCCAGCCACAGGCGCTTGAGATGCCGCTTCTGCCCGTTGGCCACATCGTCCTCGTAGGCCGTGCGGCCGTGCAACACATGGTAGTTGTTGATGAACTGCATCTCGCCGGGGCGCAGGTCCATATAGACGTTGAACTGCGGATCGTTGGCCATGGCGCTGACGGTGTCGAGCGCTTCGATGACCAGGGGCGTGAGGCGCGGCGCGTCCGGGTGGCGCTGCGAGGCCTTGATGTATTGCGGGATGAAGCGGACGAAGAGCCGGCCGTCGTGCTCGGTGAACACTCGCCGGCTGTAGAAGGGCGCGCCGCCCGGCGGCTGCTCGCCGCGGAAGTCCCAGGGCAGGGCCTCGTAGAGGGCGGCAATGAGGTCAGGGCGGGTCTCGACCAGCGCGTTGTAGATAGCGACCACATTGGCCACGCAGGAGAGGCCGCCGCTCTTGGCCGGCCGCAGGCACATCAGCCCGACCAGGTCCGAACCGTCGGTGTGGTAGTCCAGGGCAATCAGGCCCAGCTCATTACCGCGCGCCTCGGGATCGTCGATCCGGCGGCCCTGGTCGGTGACATCGCCCATGACGTGGCCGTGCTTATTCTGCGGCCAGGGATCGCCCAGGTGCATGCCGATGCCCCAGTAGAGCATCGTCAAGTCGTCATCGTCGTAGCGGTCGGTGTCGAGCGCCGAGATGCGCACGAAACCCCGGCCGTCGATCAGCTCGCGCTCGATCTCGGCCAGGCGTGGGACCAACCCCGACAGCGGGAAGTCGTCGCGTCCGATGTCCAGCAGGTTCGTGGACTTGGCCTTGGCGTGGCGGAGGGCGCCGTCCAGTTCGGCATGGTCGGCAGCGGTCAGCGCGACCGTCCAGGCGGCCGGATCGGCGACGTCCCTGGACCGCCAATCGACGTGTGCGTCCAGCTTTCGCGGTGTGACCGACATGGCGCTTCCTCCGGGGCGTTTTGCGTTATGGTACTACCCGGTAACAGGCGTGAACATAGGCGTGGCTGCTATTGACAATCAAGTCAGTAATAGTCATTTGCCGGTGGCGACGACAAGGATCATCGACATGACCGACCGGCCCATCCCCTCGCTGCTGCAGCTGACTCCGATCAACGAGGCGTTCCGGATCGACCCGCATGTGTTGCTGGACGATCTGCGGACCCGCTGTCCGGTGCACAAGGATCCGATGTCGGGCAGCGTGGTGTTCAGCCGCTATGCCGACGTGCGCGGCATCGTCAACGACCGCACCCTGTGGCGCGATCCGATGCGGGCGGAGGAGGGGGCCTTCCTCAATCGCGGCCTGGTGGCCAATGTCGATCCGAACCTGCCGCGCACCAGCACCACCTCGATCCTGATGCTGGACGATCCCGACCACGGCCGGGTGCGCCAGCCCCTGGCCCAGGCCCTCTACGCCCGGGTTGCCAAGTTCAAGGGCGAGGTCGAGCGCATCGTCGATGAGAGCCTCGACGCCCTGGAGGGCGAGACGGCCTTCGACCTGATGGACCGCTTCTGCGTCCCCATCCCCATCGACGTCATCGCCTCGATCCTGGGGGTGGACCGCTCGATGCTGGTGCAGTTCCGCCAGTGGTCGGAAGACCTGATCCAGGGCCTCAACCCCTTCCGCAACGCCGAGCAGACCGTCGCCATGGAAGCGGCCAGCTTGGCCCTGACCCGCTATTTCACCGACTCGATGGTCGACCGCCGGTCCAACCCCCAGGACGACCTGATCACCGACATGGTGACTCTGCAGGCCGAGGGCGCCGAGCTCTCGGACGATGAGCTGCGCATCAACCTCACGGCCCTGCTGGTCGGCGGCAACCTGACCACCACCGACCTGATCGGCAACGCCGTGCGCCTGCTGCTGCTCAATCCGGACGAGCTGGCCAAGCTCAAGGCCGATCCCGGCATCATCAACGCCGTGGTCGAGGAAGTGCTGCGCTACGAGCCGCCGGTCGACATCACCGGCCGAGTCGCTTCCAGCGACCAGGAACGCGGTGGCTGCCCGATCAAGCAGGGCCAGGCCCTGATGGTCTCGCTGCGCGCCGCCAACCGCGACCCCGAGGTCTTCGAGGACCCGCACCGCTTCGACGTCAGCCGCAAGCACAAGCCGCACGTGGCCTTCGGCGGCGGCAGCCACATCTGCATCGGCTCGCCCCTTGCGCGGCTGGAGGCCCAGGTGGCCCTGGTCAAATTGTTTGCGCGTTTCCCCAATCTCAAGCTGGCCAGGCCCGACGAAACGCCCGAATGGCGCAAGCTGCCCTTCTTCCGGGGCATGGAGCGGTTGGAAGTCCTCACCGGCTGACGGTTTGACTTGTCCCGGCGGCTCCCTATCTAGGGCCGTCCCATGACTGACCTCTCCCAGCCTACAGATGACCTTGTCGCCGCCTTCCAGATCGAGGGCTTCCCTGTCCGTGGCCGCATCGTGCGGCTGGGCGCGGCCCTGCATGAGGTGCTGACCCGTCACGACTATCCCGAGCCGGTCGCCAACCTGCTGGGCGAGGCCTGCGCCCTGGCGGCCCTGGTCGGCTCCAGCCTGAAGTTCGACGGCCGGCTGATCCTGCAGGCCCAGGGCGACGGGCCGGTGGCCTATGTGGTGGTCGACTACGACACCGCCGGGACCTTCCGGGGCTATTGCCGCTATGACGCCGATCGGGTGGCGGAGGCCTCCAAGGGTTTCGTGCGGCCGGGCGCCCGCACCCTGCTGGGCCAGGGCATCTTCGTGATGACCATCGACCAGGGCCCCGACATGGAGCGCTACCAGGGCATGACCCCGATCGAGGGCGAGACCCTGGCCCTGGCCGCCGAGCAGTATTTCGCCCAGTCCGAACAGGTGCCGACCAAGGTCAAGCTGGCGGTCGGTCAGGTCGACACCGGCGATGGCCCCACCTGGCGGGCCGGCGGACTGCTCATCCAATATGTCGCTGACGACGCTGCCCGGGGCTCGACCGAAGACGTCTGGGACCGCGCCCGCGCCCTGTTCGCCACCACCGGCGAGGACGAGCTGATCGACCCGCTGGTCCCGGCCGACACCCTGTTGTGGCGCCTGTTCAACGAAGACGGCGTGCGGGTGTTCGAACCCAAGGCCGTGGCCGCCTTCTGCCGCTGCTCGCCCGAGCGGATCGAGGTGATGCTGGACAGTTTCACGCCGGAAGAGCGGGCCGACATGGTCGAGGACGACGGCAAGATCCGGGTGACCTGCGAGTACTGCTCGCGGACCTACGAGATCGGCGAAGGCGCTGAGCGCTAGTGCGCTTTCCGCGCTGCCCCTGGCAGGTGCAGCGAGAACTCCGGGATCTGCGCCTCGAACTGGTCGCCGCTGTCCAGCACCATGGAATAGGTGCCGCACATGGTGCCTGACGGCGTCGGCAGCGAGGTGCCGGAGGTATAGCGGAAAGCCTCGCGCGCCTTGAGGATCGGCTGCTCGCCGACCACGCCGGGGCCATCGACCGCTTCGGTGCGGTTCAGGGCGTCGGTGATACGCCAGTGGCGGGTGACCAGGCTGACGGTCTCGGTCCCATGGTTCTCGATCTCGACCATGTAGGCCCAGACCCACTTGCCCTCTTCGGGCATGGATTCCTGCGGCAGATAGCTGACCATCACCCGCACGAGCACGTCGCGGGTGCGCGCCTCATAGGTGGGACTGTCCTGGCTCTTGCGCCGGGAAGGCCGTCTCATGATCTGGTACTCACGAATTGGCCCTGGCCGCATCCAGGGCGCGCCCGACATCGCGGGCCAGGTCGCCGGCGCCTTCCAGCCCCACCGACATGCGGACATAGCCTTCGGTCAGCCCGATCTCGAGCCGCTTGTCCTCGGGCATGGCCCGGTGCGTGGTCGTGGAGGGGTGGGTAGCCATCGATTTGGCGTCGCCCAGGTTGTTGGAGATATCGACGATTTCGAGCGCATCGAGGAAGCGCCAGGCCGCCTCGCGGGTTCCCAGGTCAAAGGCGATGAGGTTGGAGAAGCCGCTCATCTGGGCCCGGGCGATGGCTGCCTGCGGATGGTCGGCGCGGCCGGGATAGAGGGTGCGGCCGCTGGCCGGGTGGTCGGCGATCTGGTCGGCCAGCAGGGCGGCGGTCTCGGTCTGGCGGCGGACGCGCAGGTCCAGGGTCTCGATGCCCTTGAGGAGCACCCAGCTGTTGAACGGCGAAATGGCCGGTCCGGTGTGGCGGATGATGTCGCGATAGGACTCTTCCAGCAGGTCCTTGGCCCCCAGGATCGCCCCGCCCAGCACCCGGCCCTGGCCGTCGATATGCTTGGTGGCCGAATAGACGACGATGTCGGCCCCAAGCTGCAGGGGCTTCTGGAAGATCGGCGTGCCGAACACGTTGTCGACCACCACCTTGGCCCCGACCGAATGGGCGATCTTGCAGACCGCCGCGATGTCGGTGATCTCCAGCAGCGGATTGGCCGGGGTCTCGATCAGCACCGCCTTGGTGTTGGGCCGCATGGCGGCCTGCCAGGCATCGAGGTCGGTGGCGTCGACAAAGGTCGTCTCCACGCCAAAGCGCGGCAGCAGCTCGGCGCAGATCCAGCGGCAGGAGCCGAACAGCGCCCGCCCGGCCACCAAGTGGTCGCCGGCCCGCAGCAGGCCGGTCAGGGCGACATGCACCGCCGCCATGCCCGAAGCCAGGGCGCGGCAGTATTCGGCGCCTTCCAGCAGGGCCAACCGCTCCTCGAACATGGTCGTCGTGGGGTTGGCGTAGCGGCTGTAGATGTAGCCGGGATTGTCGCCGCTGAAGCGGGCGTCGGCGTCGGCGGCGCTGTCGTAGACGAAGCTCTGGGTCAGGTAGAGGGCCTCGGCGGTCTCGCCGAACTGGCTGCGCGAGATTCCGCCACGGATCAGCTTGGTCGCGGGGTCCCAGTCATTCGGGTTCTCGGCCATCGGCGGCTCCTCACGCATTTGCGCGCTCGTTCGGGCGCGAGCCGCATCAACCGGAAACGCCCCCCGCCGGTCAACCACTGAGCGCTTCACGCGTGCGGAATTCATCCGTCGGGAATGCAACGTTACGCCAATTGCGGGGTTGGGGAGATTAGGGTTAACGTCCCTGCGGGGGCTTGGCAGGGAGGGACGCTATGCCAATTACCATGATCTTTCGGGTATTCGGGGCGCTATTGGGCGTGTTTGGAGCCTTGAATGTTCTGCTCTTGATCCTGTCGGGTCAGATGCAGAGCTTTCTCTCCGGCTTCCGGCCTGTCGCGACCTTGAACGACGCTGTGCTGCTGTTCGGCGTTGGGGCCGGCATCTGGATCGTCGGCGAGCACAAGAAGAGCAGCGGGCACTAAGCCTCAGGTGCAAGAAATCCTTGCGCGATGACGCTCGGGCCGCGACTGTGGCCCGACGATGAATGACGTCACCCCCGCCGGGATTCTCCCCTGCCAATCGATCGAGGCCCTGATCGCCCAGAGCGCGATCACCTCGCTGACTCCCTTTGACTCCGACCAGGTGCAGCCGGCCAGTCTGGACCTGCGCCTGGGCGAGCGCGTCTGGCGCGTGCGGGCCTCGTTCCTGCCTGGCTTGGGCCGCAAGGTCACCGACCGCCTGGCGGACGTAGCCATGCACGAGCTGGACCTGACCAAGGGCGCGGTGCTGGAGCGCGGCTGCGTCTATATCGCCGAGGTGCAGGAGCGGCTGAAGCTGCCGGCCGGCATCGCGGCGCGCGGCAATCCCAAGAGCTCGACCGGACGGGTCGATGTCTTCGTGCGCCTGTTGACCGACCACAGCCGGGCCTTCGATGACGTCGCCGAACACTATGACGGCCCGATGTATGTCGAGATCGCCCCCCAGACCTTCTCGGTGCTGGTGCGGACGGGCACGCGACTGAACCAGCTGCGCCTCAAGCAGGGCAAGCCGCCCCTGCTCGACACCCGCAGCGTCGGGGTCGACCTGTCAGCCGGCATGGCGGGCTTCCGCGGCCGGCGGCATGCCGGGGTCATCGACCTGGACAAGGAAGACGGCCACGACCCGCGCGACTTCTGGGAGGTGCTGGAGCCGCGCCGCGGCGAGCTGCTGCTGGACCCGGGCGAATTCTACATCCTGGCCTCCAAGGACGACATCGAAATCCCCGTCCTGCAGGCCGCCGAAATGACCCCCATCGATCCGTCGGTGGGCGAGTTCCGCGTCCACTATGCCGGCTTCTTCGACCCCGGCTTCGGGGCGGCGGAAACCGACTCGCAAGGGTCAAAGGGCGTGCTGGAAGTCCGTAGCCACGAGACCCCCTTCCTGCTGGAGGACGGCCAGACCGTGGCCCGGCTGGTCTACGAACCCCTGACCGCCCGCCCGACCCGGCTCTACGGCGAAGACGGCTCGCACTACCTGCGCCAGGGGCTGAAGCTGTCCAAGCATTTCAAGGTTTGGAAGTAGGGGCAGCGCGGCGCGATGCCGGGGCAGGACGCCTTCATCGCGACCTACATGATGGCCAGCGAGTATCGCGGCACGATCTATATCGGCGTGACCGGGCAGCTGATCGGGCGGATCCAGTCGCACCGCGAGGAGGCCTTGCGTGGGTTCACCAAGCGGTATGACGTCAAGCGGCTGGTCTGGTTCGAGCCCTTCGAAGACATGCGGATGGCCATTCAGCGCGAAAAGTCGCTGAAGCGTTGGCCGAGACAGTGGAAGATGAATCTCATCGAATGGGACAATCCGCACTGGGAGGACATGTATCCCGCGCTGATCAAACCCGCCTGGATGCCCCCGCCCCAGTGGGAGTAGGGCGCAGCCTCTCCACCCCACCGCCGTCATCCTAGGCCTTGTGCCTAGGATCCCGCCGTCCGCTGTTGGGTGTTGGAGTCCGTGGAGCACCGCCGAGACAGCCTAACCTTTTGAATTTGCAGCGAGATGAACGCGGGATCCTAGGCACAAGGCCTAGGATGACGTGGGTTGCGTTGTGCAGGTCGCGCCAAGCACACCAAACAAAAAGACAACTACCCTTGACACGCTACACGCCCCTGTGTGACAAGCACCCTTGTCAACACGTCAAGGAAGCACGTCATGCCGACGCCCCGCAGCCCCGCCCAGAAGCGCTATCTCAAGCGCTTCCTGCCGACCATGGCCGCCTATATCGTCGTGATCTTCGGATCCAGCTACGCCTTCAGCCACCTGCACCCCACCGGCCTTCTCGCCTATGCTCTGGCCATCGCGCCGGGCATTCCGATCTTGGGGGTGATCGCCGTGATCGGCCTCTACATCGCCGAGGAGAAGGATGAGTTCGAACGATCGGTGCTGGTCGAGTCCATGCTCTGGGGCATCGGCTTCACCATCGCCCTCTGCACGGTCTGGGGTCTGCTCGAGAACTATGTCGGGGTTCCGCGCCTCTGGGTCTTCCTGGTCGGGCCGATCTTCTGCGGCGCCTATGGCCTGGCCACCCCGCTGATCCGTCTGCGCTACCGGTGAGAAACCGTCTCAAGGTCCTGCGCGCCGAGCGGGACTGGAGCCAGGCGGATCTGGCGACACGCCTTGAGGTGTCGCGTCAGACCATCAACGCCCTGGAGACCGGCAAGTACGACCCCAGCCTGCCGCTGGCCTTCCGCATAGCCCGGCTTTTCGATCAGCCGATCGAAGCCATCTTTCAAGACGACGCCGTCTAGGCGTCAGGAGATTCACCAATGTTCAAGCTGCTCAAGCGGCTGGCGATCCTCGCCGGCCTGATGATCCCGCTCGCCCTGGCCGGACAGGCCGCCGCCTCGCCCACCCGCTTCACCGTCGAAGTGCGCGGCAAGGGTCCCGACGTCATCCTGATACCGGGCCTGGCCTCCTCGCGGGCCGTCTGGGACGACACCGCCAGACGGCTGGAGGGCCGCTACCGGCTGCACATCATCCAGGTCAACGGCTTCGCCGGCCAGCCGGCCGGGCTCAACGCCAGCGGCCCGGTCGTCGCCCCGCTGATCGAGGAGATCGACGCCTATATCCGCGAGGCGAAGCTGGACCATCCGGCGGTCATCGGCCACTCGATGGGCGGCTACAGCGCCCTGGCCCTGGCCGCCGCCCACCCCGGCGACGTCGGCAAGGTGATGGTGGTCGACGCCCTGCCGTTCTTCAGCGTGCTGTTCGGGCCGACCGTCACCGTCGCTCAGGTCGAACCCCAGGCGGCCGCCTTCAAGGCCCAGATCCTCAGCCTCTCCAAGGAACAGTTCGACGCCGGCCAGGCCCAGGTCATGGCGGGCCTGGCCAAGACCCCGGCCGCCCAGGCCTTGGGCGTGCAGTGGTCTATCGCCAGCGACCGCCAGGTCATGGCCCAGGCCACCTACGACATCATGACCTCGGACCTGCGCCCGCAGCTGGCCGGGATCACGGTCCCGGTGACCGTGGTCTACGCCCGCGACGAGGCCATGGGCGCGGCTCGCGTCGATGCGCTCTATGCCGAGAACTACGCGGCGCTGCCCGGCGTGAAGCTGATCGCCATCGACGGCGGCTTCCACTTCATCATGCTCGACCAGCCCGAGGCCTTCGCGGCGGCTGTGGAAGGGTTCCTAAAGTAGGAACGCCAAACCCCGCTCTTCCCCGCGAAGGCGGGGATCCAGGCTTTTTCCGTTGCGGCGCTGGCAAGGGGCAGAGGGCTGGAAACAGGACAGCCGAAGCTGAACTTCTCTCAAAAACACCTGGGTCCCCGCCTTCGCGGGGATGAGCGGAATAGCGCTAGGCGCTCTTGCGCAGGTAGATGCTGTTCTTGGGCGTGCTCATCACCCGGCCCAGCATCGGCTCGAAGGCTTCCAGCGGCATCGACTCATAGGCCGGGTCGAAGGCCGCCTGGTCGTAGAGGTGGCAGAACTGGGCGCAGTATTCGAAGTGCGGATGGCCGCGGTACTGCTCGCGCATGTCGCGGTCCAGGCCCAGGTGATGGAAGAAATAGTAGCCCTGGAAGATGGCGTGCTGGGCGACCATCCAGTGGTTGGCCTCCGAGACGAAGGGCTGGACGATGGCCGCGCCGATGTCGGCGTGGTTGCGCGGGCCCAGGATGTCGCCGATGTCGTGGAGCAGGGCGCAGACGACATATTCCTCGTCGCGGCCGTCCTTGAAGGCGCGGGTGGCGGTCTGCAGGCTGTGCTCCAGCCGGTCGACGACGAAGCCGCCGCAGTCGCCCTTCAGCAGGTTCAGGTGGCTGATCAGCCGGGTCGGCAGCTCACGGCCGAACTCGGCGGAGGCGCTGGCGATCTTGCCCCAGTCCTCGGCGGTGCTCTCGACCATCGAATGGAAGCCGGCCCGTTGTTCAGTACCGTGCGCGCCGTCGGCCATGGGAAGGCTCCTGAGAAGTTCAAACGTCTGTTCGCGGCAAGGTGAACCGGGGCGCCGCCGCCGTCAATCGCGCGGCTTCAGCCCGATGACCCCGCGCCGCGCGTCATAGAGCACGGCGAAGCGATAGTAGGGCAGGACGCCGGTGTTCAGGCCCTCGCGTGGACGGCCCGGGCGCGGGGCGAACACCCGAAGCCGGGCGGCCGGAGTCTCTTCCAGGCGAAAGCTGATGGCGGGGCCCTGGCCGGGCGCGCCGAAGCTGAGGGTGGCGGGCAGGCCGGGCCGCACCGGCGTGGCCCCGGCAGCGCGGGCGAGGGTGACCTGCGGCGCGCCGCTGTCGAGCAGAGTCGGACCGCAGATCGGTTGGCCCCCACCCCAACTGAGACAGGCAGGCAGGCCCGTGTCGAGCCACCCGGAACCCGCCGGCCCCTGGCGGGCTGTCAGCTGGAACAGGGTAAAGCCCTGCTGCTCGGCGGGAGTCGGATTAAGGATCAGTTCACCAGGTCCGGCATCGCCCGGCCCATTTTCGTCGGGGCGGGGCAGCAGCACGATCCACACCCCGCCGGCCGGGATCAACGGATTGCCCGCGGCGCCGGGGCGCAGGCCAATGCCGAGGATGGCCGGGAACCCGCCGTCCGGCAGTCCCGCCCCGCCGATGCGATAGGGAACGGCGGAGGCTCGGGCCGCCGCGCATTTGGGGCGACCCGGCAGGCAGGCGGCCTGGTCGGTGGTCTGCACGGCGATGCGGACGGCCGGGGCCGACCCGATCCCCACCTCGGCCTGGGCCAGCGGGCCGGAAAGCTCGACGCCCGAGCCGAAGTTGACCCTGGTCGAAGGGCCTTCGCCCTTCAGCCCGGCCGCAGTCGCCACCCCGGGCATCAGGCGCAGTCCGACCGACCCGGTGTCCAGCATGGCCTGGATCGGCGCCCCGCCGTTTAGCGACACCGGCACGCTGAAGCGCTGGCCGCCGCCGGGCAGGGCCGAGGCGGTGATCGGGATCACGGCCCGGACCGGCGCGGGTTCGCCGCCCGCGCCCGCCGGCGCCGCGGTCAGCAGGAGAATGAAGCTCAGCAGGGTGGGGATGGCGCGTCGCATGGACCTGGAACGTACAGCGCCTCGCGCTCCGTCGCGCCCCTTGCGGCCCCCGCGCGTTCCTCTATGTTGCGCCGCCTTCGGACGGGCCTTAAGCGCCCTCCCGACGCGGCCGTAGTTCAGGGGTAGAACGTCAGCTTCCCAAGCTGAATGTCGCGGGTTCGAATCCCGCCGGCCGCTCCAGCTTCCTCAGCCGAGGAACCCCTCCAGCTCGCTCATGAACATCTCGAACCGGTCGTGGTGCAGCCAGTGCCCGGCGTCCGGGAAGCTGACCACCTTGGCGTTCTGGAAGATCGACAACCGGCCGTCCTTCTCCGGGTTCGAGGCCCAGCTCTTTTCGCCGTAGCAGAGCAGGGTGGGGCAGGTGATGCCGGCCCAGAGGCTGTTGACAGCCTCCTGGTCGATGTCCTGGGGTGAGTTCCAGACATGCAGGTAGTTGTCGAACTTCCAGCTGTAGCTGCCGTCCTCGTTCTGGCTGACCCCGTGCTCGGTCAGGTGGCGGGCCTGGTCGTCGGTGAGGTAGCCGTTCTCGGCCTTCATGCGGCCGAGCGCCTCTTCCAGGCTGGCGTAGCGGCGGGCCGAGCGGCCGGAGACCGCGCGCTTGTCGTCGATCCAGGCGCGCCAGCGAGTGCGGACCGGCACGGACTTGCGCTCTTCGAGCATGCGCGGCGAGGGGCCCATACCCTCGATGGCGATGATGCGGCTGACGTTCTCGGGGTAGATGCCGGTGTAGCGCAGGGCGATATTGCCCCCCAGACTGTGGGCCACGATGGTCAGCGGCGCCAGCTTCTGCTGGTGGATCAGCTGGGCCAGGTCATAGACATAGGCCCCCATCGAATAGTCGCCGTCGGGCGACCAGGCGCTGTCGCCATGGCCGCGCAGGTCGGGGGCGATGATGTGGTAGCGGTCGCGAAGTTCCTGGGCCACCCAGTCCCAGCTGCGGCAATGGTCGCGGCCGCCGTGCAGCAGCAGCAGCGGCGGGGCCGTGGGATTGCCCCAGTCGACATAGTGCAGCCGCAGGCGCTGGGAGATGAAGCTGTGTGAGGCGGGGCCGGTAAGCATCTGGGTCATGCGGGGTGCATACACCGACCGGACGCTAGAGCAACCGGATGAAGCGATAGGAAGGCTGTCGCATCTGCAGCGGCGCGCCGTCTGGTGGGGCGCTCGCCTCGAGCACAGCGAGAAATACCGGTCCCTTCAGCCATCGCAAGCCGGTGCAGTCGCCGGCCAGATCCCCCATCGACCGACGCCAATCTGCCCGCGCCTCGGTCCTTGCGGCGCGGCAGGGCGCGGTGCGATCGAATTTCAAGGACTGCAGCGCCGCGCGGGTGGCCGGGTTGCGCCAGTCGGCGTCGACGCCGCCGATGAAGGCGCAGGGCGTCAGACGGCAGATCGCCGGGTATTGCTCGCGGCTCACAAGGCCAACCCCGAAATGGTAGCAGGCGCCGGTCCCCGACGCGCGCAGGTCATCGGCCGAGCGGGCGCAGGGAACTTCGCGCGGGGCGGTCTCGAAGCCCGGCAGAGGGGGAAGAGACTGGCTGAACAGGGCCGGTGTCGCCGCCGTCGCCGACCGGGCCAGCGCCTCGTTCGCCGCCCGCGCATAGAAGTATCCGCGACCGAGAGACTGTTCGTCGACGTGGGACTTCCAGGCAAGCCAGCCCGCCGCTCCGCCGATCAGGACGCCTATGACCGCCAGACCGATGGCCGCTCTCCGCCCTCGCATGGAAGCTCCCCCAGAAGTTCTGCATCGTGCGGCGCCGTCGGCCGGGCTAACCCTAGACTATGCGTATCCTGGCCATATCCGGAAGCCTGCGGGCCGCCTCGTCCAACAGCCGGGCCATCGCCGCCCTGGCCCTGCTCGCGCCGCAGGACGTGGAGGTCGAGATCTGGCGAGGCCTGGGCGACCTGCCTTTCTTCAACCCCGACCTCGACGTCGATCCGCCGCCGGCGGCGGTGGCCGATTTGCGGGCCAGGGTCGAGGCCTGTGACGCCCTGGTGATCTCCAGTCCGGAATACGCCCACGGGGTGGCGGGGGTGATGAAGAACGGCCTGGACTGGCTGGTCTCGCATCCGGGCATCCATGAGACGCCGGTGGCGGTGATCAACGCCACCCCGCCCGGCGACTACGCTCAGGCCCATATGCGGGACAATCTGGCGGTGATGTTCACGACCCTGGTCGAGGACGCCTTCGTCACCGTCAACCTGCGTGGCCGGAGTGAGACGGCCGCTGAGATCGCCGCCGACCCGGTTCTGGCCGAACCGCTGCGGCGGGCTCTGAGCGTCCTGGCGAAGATAGGCTGAATTGTCGCGCAACCATTTGCCCCGACTCGCGCTCCACTTCGGGGCGCAGGGAGCTACGGCATGGGATTTAATCGGGCGCGACGCGGAGACGGACTGGGGATCGTTGTGGTCATCCTGGTCAGCCTGCTGCTGACCCTGGCCAGCATCGTGCTGCTGGGCCGGGCCATGCTCGATCATCACCAGGCGATGTCGTCCCCCAGCATCACCATGGGACAGAGCTAGCCCCGCAACCGTTTTCGGTTTCCCGCGCTTCCTTGAGCACAAGGAGGACATCAAATGGCTGAAACTCAATCCCGCGGTAGCGGCGCCGGTATGGGCGTCGTGGTCGGTATCCTGCTCGCGGTGGTGCTGGCGGTCGGGGCCTTCTTCATGTTCAGCGGCGGCATGATGAACCAGAGGAAGACGGTCGACCTGAACGTCAATCTGCCCTCGGCGCCGTCAGCGCCCTCCATCCCCGCCCCGCCGGTTCCCAAACCGCAGTAGCCGGGCATCCGTTCGAGTCTCGAAGGCAAGGCCGGCGCATCGTCGCCGGCCTTGCTCATTATGGTTAACGCACCGCCTCATGCTCATAATGGTTAATGAAGTGTAAACAACAGTTTGCGACTGGCCCGTGATGTGCTTTTAGATCCCGTAAAGGGAGAAAACGGATGAAATTGGCACAACTGGGCATCGCTATCCTGCTGACCGTCTCGACGGCGGCGCCGGCTTTCGCCGCGGATGCCCCGTCCCAATCTGGCGCAGCCTTGAGCCCGGCTGGGGTCTGCGTCCGCTGGGGCGACGACAAGGAACATGTGTCCCAGGCGGTGGTGGTGGAATCCACCGGCAACGCCCAGGTCGACGAGATGATCGCCACCTCGGTCAAGACCATGAAATGGCCGGCGCCCAGCGAGGGCTACAACGGCCAGTGGGTCGGCGTCAGCCTGGCCGTCGGCGGGGCCGAGCCGATCAGCACCCTGCCGAACTGCGCCCTGCTCGACGCCCAGACCGTCGCCGGCACGACCGCCAGCTAGCTCCGTCTTCTTCGGGCAGCCGACAGACCCACCTTTTCGGAGCAGGCCGGATTCCCGCCGTGATGGTCCAACAGGGGCCTGGCGGGAGGCCTGACCATGCGCAAACTCTATATCTCCGTGGTGATCGCCCTGAGCCTGGCGGTCATCGCCTCGCCGGCCTCGGCCCGGACGCCGAACATCGGCGGAACCTGGAACGGCATTTATTTCTGTGGCGAGAGCATGCCGCTCACCCTGCGGATCCAGCAGTCACAGGGCGATCTGGAGGCGACCTTCTCTTTCACGACCTCCGACGGAACCGCCGGCAGCTTCAGCATGACCGGGGAGATCGACGGCAACGGCTATTTCGCCCTGGATGGCTCGGAATGGATCAACCAGCCGTCCGGCTTTGTGATGGTCGGCCTGAATGGCCAGTACGATCCCGACCGGTCGGGGTCGCTGAACGGCAATGTCGAAGGACCGATGTGTAACTCCTTCGTCCTGCACCGCTAGAGCGTGTTGCGATCTGATGGAATCAGATCGCCGCTCTAGGACTCTGTTTTGATGCGCGTTTATCCCGAAAACCGGTTCCCACTTTTCGGAACGCGCTCTAGCCGAACACACCGTCCCAGCCGCTCCCCTTGAGCGCCGCGTCGACCTTGGCGCGGTCGCCCGGGGCGAGGGCGGCGTATTCCTCGCGCAGCCAGTTCAAGCACTTGGCCTGATAGGCAAAGGTCTGCTGCACCCAGGGCTGGCCGTCGATCACCGTGGATACCTCGGCGGCGCCGGCGGCGATCGCCGTGGCGTTGGCGACCAGCAGCGGCGCATAGACCCGGCCGGTCTCGGCGATCATCGCCAGCAGGGTGGCGGGCAGGTCGGCGCTGTCGAACCAGTCGCTGTCCTGCGGCTCCAGCCCCGACAGATCCTCGGTCATCCCCACCCAGGCCGCGACGCGGGGAGCGGCCTTGTCGGCTATGGCCGTGGGGGTGGGGTCGAAGGCGACAAGCTGGGTCAGCTGGCCGAACACCCCAAAGTCCGACGCGCCCGGCCGCCCGCCCAGCAGATAGCGGTGCGCTGACAGGTGCGCCTCCATGGCCGCCAGCCAGCGCACATAGCTGGCCTCGATCACCGGCCCGGTGGTCGGGTTCGAGCCCACATAGCGCAGCCGGCCGATCTGCCGCTCGGAGATGAAGGCCGCGCGCTGGGCCAGCTCGTCCGGGGCCATCGGCGGACCCCAGCTGGGCAGCACCTGGCCGGCCTTGTCGGCGTCGGCCTTGAAGGCCCAGCGATAGTGGAACATCGCCTTGGTCAGCCACTCGTCGCCGTAGTCTTCCAGCAGACTGTCGAGGAAGCGAAGGGCCGGGTCGGCCGGCTTGACCTGGCGGCCGGCGAATTCCGTCTCGAAGCGCAGCAGCAACGGCGTGGAATCGGTAACCGCCTGGAGCTGACCGTCCGGCCCCGGCAGATAGAAGGTCGGCAACAGCCGCACCTTGGGCGCCGGCGTCCCCGGTGGCTCGCGGCCGGTGAAATAGAGTTTGTAGGGGATGCGGCGGTAACGGAGCAGCGCCAGCATCTTGCGGGTATAGGGCGATCCCGGCGCGCCGCTCAGGGCCAGGGGTTGGATGTCAGTCACGTCGCGCCTCCCGCTTTTTATGGCAGTATGAATGCCACAAGGGCTGGGGCGTCAAGGCTCAGTCGAGCGGGTCACCCATCGACAGGTCCCGCTTGCGGCGATGCAATCCCAGAGGCCCGCGCACGAACAGGTAGAGCAGAAAGCCGATCAGAGCGAACCAGAAGGCGGCCGTGAACAGGCCATAGACGCCGGCGTACATCGTGCGTACAGCCGGCGGCGTGTAGTCCTTGGCGAGAAAGCACAGGCCGAAGGCCACCGCGTAGCTGCCCAGGGTCTGGCTGATCACGGCGAGGGAATTCCACCGGCCTCGCCAGCGCAGGAAGGCCGCCAGCGCCAGCATGGGAAGCCCCGTGGCCCCCAGGACGGCGCTGACCTGCCAGCTAGGCAGCTTCGAATTCACCACCGCGATATAGGCGGTCATGATGGCGGCCCAGAGCAGGAAGCCGCCAAACTGGCTGGTGCCGGACTCCCTCGCGGTCGTCCTGGCCTGGGGCAATGGTGCGACGATGGCGTCCTGCTCGGCCATGTTCATTCGCCCATCGCGATGTCGCGGCGGCGGGGCTTGGCTTCCTGCAACTGGCGGCGGACGTCCCGCGCCAGGAGGAGGATGGCGCCGGCGGCCAGGGCCGTCACGGTGAGGCCGCCCTTGTAGGGCGCTGGGATGAAGGCCAGGCCGAAAGGCTCAAGGATGGAATCCACCAGGGTCACCGCAAACAGACCAACGACCAGATCGAGGGCGATGCGCTCGGCGCGGCTGACACTGGGCGAGCGCCGCCCGGCGCAGGCGGTAACGACCACGGCGCAATTGCCGAGCTGGACGAGATCGAACGCGAGAAGGTCGGTGAACCAGGCGGGCCGCCAGAGAGACGGCAGCAGCCACGTCACCAGCGCACCGAAACTGACCGCCGAGCCGAAGATCAGCAGCCAGCCTCGCCAGGCCGGCAGGTTGGGCAGGTCGCTCCTGGCGTCGGAATTGGCCATCGCGGGACGATGTTCGCGTCCTGGTCGCAGGTCAAGCCGGCTGCAACAGGTCCCAGCGGTTGCCGCAGAGGTCCTCGAATACCGCCACCGTCCCATAGGGCTCGTGGCGCGGCGCCTCCAGAAACCGCACGCCGGCGGCGGTCATCCGGGCGTGGTCGGCGGCGAAGTCGTCGGTGTGCAGGAACAGCCAGACCCGCCCGCCGGCCTGATTGCCGACCCGGGCGACCTGGAAGGGACCGACCGCCTTGGCCAGCAGGATGCGGGTCTCGGCCTCCGGGCGCGGGGCCACGACCACCCAGCGCTTGCCGCCGCCCATGTCCTTGTCCTCGACCAGGGTGAAGCCCAGGGCGTCGCGATAGAAGGCGATGGCCGAGTCATAGTCGGCGACGAGGAGCGAGATCAGGTTGAGGTGGCGCATGGCATACCGCACATAGGGGAGAAGGAGGCTCCTAGCATGTCACGCGCCCAACTTGCCCGGATGATCGAAGACGCCCAGCGCGTGGTGGTGTTCACCGGCGCGGGCATCTCCACCGAGTCCGGCATCCCCGACTTCCGCAGCCCCGGCGGGGTGTGGAGCAAGATGAAGCCGATCTATTTCCAGGAGTTCGTCGGCAGCGAAGACCGGCGCCGCGAGGCCTGGACCCGCACCTTCACCGGCGCCGCCGGCTGGACGGGCCGCGAGCCCAACACCGGCCACTATGCGGTGGCGCGGCTGGTGGCGGCGGGCAAGGTCTCCAGTGTCATCACCCAGAATGTCGACAATCTGCACCAGAACAGCGGCGTCCCGGCCGACAAGGTGATCGAGCTGCATGGCAACGCCACTTATGCGACCTGTCTGGAGTGCGGCCTGCGACACGAGCTGGACGTCCTGAAGCAAAGCTTCCTGGGACGGGGTGAAATCCCGGCCTGCCGGTCATGCGGCGGGCTGGTGAAGACCGCGACCATCTCGTTCGGCCAGTCGATGCCGGAGGAGCCGATGGAGCGGGCGCAGGACGAAATCCTGGCCTGCGACCTCTGCCTGGTGCTGGGCAGCTCCCTGGTGGTCTACCCCGCCGCCGGCTTCCCGCTTATGGCCAAGCGCAACGGCGCCGCCCTGGCCATCGTCAACCGCGAACCGACCGAGCAGGACGGAGCAGCCGACCTCGTCCTGCATGACGAGATCGGGCCGGTGATGAGCGCGGTGGCGCCAGCCTCAATCTAGTGGCCTGAGCTGGCCCAGCAGGGTCGGGATCAGTTCGCTGACCGTCGGATGGATGTGCACGCTGCGCTGGATGACGGTGTAGGGGGCGTCGGCGGCCATCACGTCGAGCAGGCTGTGGACGATCTCGTCGCCCTCGATGCAGAGCAGGGCCGCGCCCAGGATGCGCTTGGTCTCCGCATCCACCAGCACCTTCATGAAGCCGGTGGTCTCGCTCCGTTCCTTGGCGCGGCCGACCCGGGTCATCGGCATGACGCCCATCAGCGCCGGGCGGCCCGAGGCGCGAACCTCGGTCTCGCTCATTCCCACCCGGCCCAGCGGCGGGTCGGTGAACAGGGCGTAGGCGGGGATACGGTCGCTGACCCGGCGCGGATCGTCGTCCAGCAGGTTGGCGGCGACGATCTCGAAGTCGTTGTAGCTGGTGTGGGTGAAGGCGCCCCGGCCATTGATGTCGCCCAGCGCCCAGACGCCGTCGACATTGGTGCGCAGCTGGTCGTCGACCTTGATGTAGCCGCGCGCGTCGGTCTCGATCCCGGCGGCGGCCAGATTCAGACGGTCGGTGTTGGGCGCCCGGCCGACGGCCAGCAGCAGATGACTGCCGCTCAAAGCCAGGGGCATTTCGCCGACTCGAGCGGTCAGTTTGACGCCCGCGCCTTCCGACGCCACGGCGAAGTCGCGCACGCCGGTGTGGATGGCGATCCCTTCGGCCTCCAGCATCACCCGGACCGCCTGGCTGATCTCGGGGTCCTCGCGGGCGATCAGGCGGTCGCCGTATTCCAGCACCGTCACCGCCGATCCGAAACGGCGGTACATCTGGGCGAACTCCAGGCCAATATAGCTGCCGCCAACCACGATCAGGTGTTCAGGCATTACGTCGATGGCCATCATCCCGGTGTTGGTCAGGTGCGGCGTTTCGGGCAGTCCCGGCCAGTCGGGAATTACCGGCCGGCCGCCGGCGTTGATGAAGATCTTGGCCGCCGTCAGGGTCTCGCCGTTGACGCTGACCGCATGCGGGCCCTCGAATCGCGCCTCGCCCCGGATCAGGGTCAGCCGGTCCATCGTCTCCAGCCAGGACGTCAGCCCGGCGATCGAGGCGCCGACCACCGCGTCCTTGCGCGCCTTGACTGCCGCCATGTCCACGCGAACGGGGCCGTCCAGCACCACCCCATAGTCGGCCGCCCGGCGGGCCAGGTGCGCGACGCGGGCGCTGGCCACCAGGGTTTTGGTCGGGATGCAGCCGTCATTGACGCAGGTCCCGCCCAGGTGCTCGCGCTCGATGAGGGCCACGGTCTGGCCGGCCTTGGTCAGCCGCTCGGCCAGGAAGGGCCCGGCCTGGCCGCTGCCGATGATGATGGCGTCGAAGGATCTGGTCATGGGCTGAGGATGCGCGCCGCCCAACTGGTTGCAAAATGCCAAAGCGGCGTGGCGTCCATGCGCTGGACGCATGAACTGGGAAGCCAGACGGCATTTCACGGCGGGGCGGGCGGCGCGCAGAAACCGACCACCAAACAGGAGATCATCCCATGACCCGTTACCCGACCTGGGCCCCCCGCCGCATGGCGCTGGCCCTCGCCGCCGCCGCCGTTTTCGGCGGTGTCTTCGCCGCCGCGGCGCCCGCCTCCGCAGCCCAGCCCGCCGCCACGGCGGCCGGAGTGGTGCGGGTCAAGAGCGCCTACGGCTTCGACGAGACCGTCACCCGCCTGAAGGCCGACATCGCCGGCAAGGGCATCCGTTTCTTCGACGAGATCGACCAGTCACAGCTGGCCGAGGGCGCCGGCCTGCAGTTGGGCCCGTCCAAGCTGCTGCTGTTCGGCAATCCGCCGCTGGGCGTGCAGTTCCTGACCTCCAACCCCTATGTCGGGCTGGACTGGCCGGTCCGCATGCTGGTCGTGCAGGACCAGTCGGGCCAGGTCTGGGTGGCCTGGACCGACTTTGCCTGGATGGCGCAGCGCTACGGCGTCACCGACCGCGACGCCGCCTTCAAGATGGCCACCGAGGTTTCCGCCTCAATCGCCGGCAGCGTCGAGGCGAAGTAGCGCCTAGCGCGCCATATTGACGATCTGCAGCTGGGTGAACTCGGCCAGGCCCTCTTCGCCCAGCTCGGTCCCAAGGCCGGAGAACTTGGCCCCGCCGAACGGGATGTTGGGGGCCAGTTCGGCGTGCTTGTTGATCCACACCGAGCCGCTGTCCATCTGGCCGGCCAGATCCCAGGCCGCGTCCAGGTCGTTGGACCAGATCGACCCGCCCAGGCCCCAGGGCGAGGCGTTGGCCCGCGCCACGGCGTCGCCGGCGTCGCTGAAGCGGATCACCGGCAGGACCGGGCCGAACTGCTCCTCGTCGACCAGGCGGTTGCCGTCGGTGATGTCGCGCACGATGGTCGGGCGGATGAAATAGCCCTTGTCAGGCGTGGCGCCGCCGCCGGCGATGACCGTGCCGTGGCTCCTGGCGTCCTCGATGATGCCCAGCACCTTGTCGTACTGCATCTTGTTCTGCAGCGGTCCGAACTGGGTGCCCTGCTCCAGGCCGTCGCCGATCACCGCCTCGTCGGCCAGCCGGGCCAGCTCGGCGCAGACGGCGTCATAGACGCTGTCATGGACATAGGCGCGCTTGACCGCGATGCAGACCTGGCCGCTGTTCTGGAAGGCCCCGGCGAAGATCTTGCCGGCGGTCTCCTTGGCGTCGACGTCGCTGAGCACGATGGCCGCGTCGTTGCCGCCCAGCTCCAGGGTGACGCGCTTCAGCGCCTCGGCGGCCCCGGCCATGACCTTCTTGCCGGTCTCGGTGGAGCCGGTGAAGCTGATCTTGCGCACGTCCGGATGCTTGGTCAGCTCGCCGCCCAGGTCGTTGGCGTCGGCGATGACGTTGAGCACGCCGGGGGGCAGCAGGTCCTTGATCAGCTCGGCCAGCCGCAGGGTGGCCAGCGGGGTGGTGGCGGCGGGCTTGAGCACGATGGTGTTGCCGGCCAGCAGGGCGGCGGGGACCTTGAAGGCCATCAGGATCAGCGGGAAGTTCCAGGGCACGATGGCCCCGATGACGCCCAGCGGCTTGCGGCGCTGTTCAACCTTGCGGGTCGGGCTGTCCTCGATGATCTTGGCCGGCAGGTCCAGCGCCGCGAAATAGCGGAAGAAGGCCGAGGCGCCATAGGCCTCGCCCACCGCGTCGGCGATCGGCTTGCCCTGCTCCTGGGTCAGGATGCGGCCCAGTTCCGGAGCGTTGGCCTGGATAACGTCGGCGATGGCCACCAGCGCGGCCTTGCGTTCGTCGATGCTGGTCTTGCTCCAGGCGGGGAAGGCGGCCTTGGCGGCGGCCACGGCCTGGTCCAGCTGGGCCTTGGAGGCGCGGGGGCACTTGGCCAGGACTTCTTCGGTGGCCGGATTGACCACGTCCATGACGGCGTCGCCGTCGACCAGTTTTCCGTCGATCAGCAGCTTGAAGGGACCCATGGCGCGCTCCTCTTGATTGTTGGGCGGGATGGAAGGCGCGTGACGCTAGGGCCGTCAAGCGGTGAGGCGTTCGGCCAGAAATTCGATCAGCTCGACACCCAGGCGCTCCGGCGCCTCCACCATGCGGGATCTGGGATAGTAGCGCGAAACGTCAAAGCCGACGCCGATCGCCGAAACCTCGACCGTCCCGCCTTCGGCCAGGTCGGCCACGACATTCAGCAGGTGGTTTTCCAGGAAGTGCGGATAGTTGGCCGCCAGCGTGGCGTCGTCGACCGGCGCCCCGTCGGAGAGGATCACCAGGATGCGCCGCGTCTCAGGCCGCGCGTCCAGCCGGCCGGCGGCCCACAGCAGGGCCTCGCCGTCGAGGTTCTCCTTCAGCAGGCCCGGATAGAGCATGGCCTGGAAGCTGTAGGGCATCTCCGAGACTCGCAGGTCGGCGGCCGACCGATAGACAATGTGCAGCAGGTCATTGAGCCGCCCCGGGTTACGCGGTGAGCCAATCAGCTGCCATAACCGGCGGGACCAGCCGCCCCGCCAGCGCAGGGTGGTAAAGCCCAGCACCTCGACCTTGACCCCCAGGCCGCGCAGAAACTCCTGCGCATGGTTGGCCGCCGCCGCAGCGAACAGCGCCTTCTGCCCGCGCATAGACCCGGAGTGATCGATCAGCAGCGACACCACCGTGTCCTGTAGCGCTTCCGGCGGCAGCCGGGCCCGCAGTTTCGCCGAGACCTCGGCGGCCTTCAGTGTCGCCTCCGCGCGCCAGGCGACCAGCCCGTCGGTCAGCTTGGCCTGCGCGGCCTCCTGGTCGGCGCGGGTTGGGCCCTTACCGCCCAGCACGCGCGCCACGCTCTGCGCCTCGACCTCGCGGTCGAAGCGCCGGGTGAACACCCTGTAGTCCCGTGGGCGAGGCGTCGCGTCCATCCGCAAGGGAATAGCCCGCTTGCTCCCCTTCCGAACAGGTCTAGATTGCCCGGCCTTTCCGCCGCGAGATGCGTTACCCTCTCATGCCTGTCAGCCTTGACGTCCCGCGCCGCCGCCGCCGCACCAAGATCGTGGCCACGGTGGGCCCGGCCAGTTCGACCAAGGCCATGCTGCGCGACCTCTTCGTGGCCGGGGTCGATGTCTTCCGCCTCAACTTCAGCCACGGCGAGCATGCCGACCATGCCGAGCGGCTGAAGATGATCCGGGAACTTGAAGCGGAAAGTGGACGGCCGATTGGAGTCCTCGCCGACGTCCAGGGCCCCAAGCTGAGGGTCGGGCGGTTCAGCGGCGGCCATGTCGACCTGCGGGCGGGCTCCGAGTTCCGGCTGGACCTGATGTCCACGCCCGGCGATGCGCGGCGGGTCGAGCTGCAGCATCCCGAGATCATCGAGGCGGCCGGCATCGGCACCCAGCTGTTGCTGGATGACGGCCGCATCCGCCTGGAGGTGGTGCGCAAGGGCGCCGACCGGCTGGAGACCAAGGTGCTGACCGGCGGGCGGCTCTCCGACCGCAAGGGGGTCAATGTTCCGGGCGTGCTGCTGCCGATCCCAGCCCTGACGGTCAAGGATCTGGCCGACCTGACCTTCGCCCTGGAGCATGGCGTCGACTATATCGGCCTGTCCTTCGTGCAGCGGCGAGCCGATGTCGAGCAGGCCCGCGCCATCGTCGGCGACAAGGCCTGGATCCTCACCAAGGTCGAAAAGCCCCAGGCTTTGGACGACCTGGAGGGCATCATCGCCCTCTCCGACGCGGTGATGGTGGCGCGGGGCGACCTGGGGGTCGAGCTGCCGCCCGAGGACGTGCCCATGGCCCAGAAGCGGATCATCCGCTGCGCCCGCCAGCTCAACAAGCCGGTGATCGTCGCCACCCAGATGCTGGAGAGCATGATCACCTCGCCGGCCCCGACCCGAGCCGAGGCCACCGATGTCGCCGCCGCGGTGCTGGACGGCGCCGACGCGGTGATGCTGTCGGCCGAGACCGCCGCCGGCCAATATCCCATCGAGGCGGTCCGGATGATGGACCGCATCATCGCCCGGGTGGAGCGCGACGACGAATGGCGCAAGGCCAACGAAGCCTCGCGTCCCGAGCCCGACCACAGCTCGGCCGGCGCCATCGCCGCCGCCGCCCGCCAGGTCGCTTCGACCATCGGGGCGCAGGCCATCGCCGCCTTCTCTCAGTCGGGCTCCACCGCCCTGCGGGTGGCTCGCGAGCGGCCGGAGGCGCCGGTGATCGGCTTCACCCCCATCCTGGAAACCGCCCGGCGGCTGGCCCTGGTCTGGGGGGTGCACGCCCTGCAGATCGGCGAGGTCCACTCGATGACCGAGACTGTGGCCAAGGCCACCTCCCTGGCCCGCCGCGAGGGATTCGCCGGCCGGGGCGAGGAGATCATCGTCGTCGCCGGCGTGCCGTTCGGCCAGCAGGGCACGACGAACGCGCTACGGGTGGCGACGGTCGGGGGGCGGTAGATTCCTCTCCTCACCCGCACCGCGGGGGAGGGGGACCACGAAGTGGTGGAGGGGGCGACCGCGCTCACGACTTTCGACGGTTGGCAGGGAGCAGCGGCAAGACCGAGCACGGCCCTCGCCCCCTCCGTCGACTTCGTCGCCACCTCCCCCGAAGTCTTCGCTTCGGTGGAGGAGGACTACCCGCCCATCATCTTCCCTCTGAGCCGCCGCATCCCGCCCAGCCAGCGGTCGTAGTCGCCGGCCTTGCGCTGCATGTAGGTCAGGACCTGCGGGTGGGGCAGGATCAGGAAGCTCTCGGCTTCGAGGCCCTGGACGACGCACTCGGCCACCTCGTCGGGGGTCATGACGCCGTCGAGGTTCTGCGGCTGGGCCGAGGGATCGCCGCCCTGGCGCAGCATGGCGGTGTCCACACCCTGCGGGCAGAGGACCGAGACCTTGATCCCCGCCTCGCCGTTGGTGATCGACAGGCTTTCGGCAAAGCCAATGGCCGCATGCTTGGTCGTCGAATAGACCGCCCCGCCGATCTGACTGAGCAGGCCGGCGGCCGAGACGGTGTTGAGGAAATAGCCCTCGCCCCGCGCGATCATGCCGGGCAGCGCCGCGCGGGCGGCATAGACATGGGCCATGACGTTGACGCCCCAGGCCCGCATCCAGACGGCGTCCGGCGAAGAGGCGGCGTTGCCTCGGTCAGGGTCGCCGTCGCCGACCCCGGCGTTGGAGCAGAAGAGGTCGATGCGGCCGTGCTCGGCCTCCACGGCGGCGACCATGGCGGCGATCTGGTCGGGGTTGGAGACATCGACCGTATAGGCCTTGCCGCCGATGGCATCGGCGGTGGCCTTGGCCCCGGCCTCATTGCGGTCAACCACGGCGACATGGGCCGCGCCCTCCTTGGCGAAGCGGCGGGCCAGCGCGGCGCCGATCCCCTCGGCGGCTCCGGTGACAACGATGACTTTTCCGGCGACCTGCATGACGTTCTCCCTAGGCTTTTCTCCGATCTAGCTTGCGGGGAGCGGCGCGGATAGCCGACCATGGCGCCAATCAAGCAAAAGAGGGACGGGACCCATGGGCGATCTGGTGCTGCGCAAGGATGAGGACGGGCTGACCACGCTCACCCTCAATCGGCCCGACAAGCTGAACGCCCTCAATGTCGCTCTCTTCGCCGAGCTGGACGATCATGTGCAGGCCATCGCCGGCCAGACCGAGACGGTCGGCGTGGTGATCGTGCGCGGGGCCGGCCGCTGCTTTTCGGCCGGTCATGACCTGGGCGACATAGCCGCCGGCGAGAAGCTGCCCCGGCCGCACTTCCAGTCCGACATCATCGAGCGGTTGGCCGACCTGCCGCAGCCGGTGATCAGCGCCGTGCATGGACACTGCTACACCGGGGCGCTGGAGCTGGCCCTGGCCGGCGACATCATCGTCGCCTCGACCAGCGCCAAGTTCGGCGACACCCATGCGCGGTTCGCCCTGACCCCGGTCTGGGGTCTGTCGCAGCGCCTGCCCCGGCGGGTCGGGACCTACAAGGCCCGCGAAATGATGTTCACTTGCCAGACCTACAGCGGCGAGCAGGCAGCCAGCTTCGGCCTGGCCAATGTCTGCTTCCCGGAAGGCAGTTTCGAGAGCGACCTGGAGGCCTACGCCCGCACCATTCTCTCCAACAGCTGGTTCAGCCACCAGGCCAACAAGCGCCTGCTGCGCGAGACCGACGGCCTGCCGATGAAGGTCGGGCTGGCCCACGAGGTGTTCCGGGGCGAAGGCCGGGGGCCGGACATGGAAGCCCGCATTCAAGCCAGTTTTCGCAAGAAATAATCGGCAGCAAACTGTGGGGCGAGATTGCCTCTCATTCACGTGACCGGAATCGGGTTTCGGGCTATGCGGTGAGACAGAAGGGCCCTCCTCCCCGATGAGCCAGACTGCAGCGCCGCGCGTCTCCGAGATCCTGGCCGGCATCGCCGCGTCCAGGCGCAAGACCGTGGCGGTCAGCGATGTGCTGGAAGCCTTCGGCGACCGCGCCTTCGGAGCGCTGATGTTCGTGTTCGCCGCGCCCCTGGCCCTGCCCATGCCGCCGGGGGCCTCGGCCATCCTGGGCGCCCCGCTGCTGTTCATCACTGCCCAGTGGATGGTCGGCCGCAAGACCCTGTGGCTGCCCAAGATCGTCACCGAGCGGACCATGAGCCGGTCAGACTTCGCCGTGATGCTTGAGAAGGTGACGCCCTTCCTGGCCTGGCTGGAAGGCCATCTGCGCCGGCGGCTGAGCTTTCTCTATGGCAGGGTGTTCGACCGGCTGACGGGTCTGATGTGCCTGATCCTGGCCTTCATCGTTTTCCTGCCCATCCCGTTCGGCAACATGCTGCCCAGCTTCGCCCTGGCGGTGTTCGGCCTGGGCCTGGCCGAGCGCGATGGCGTGGCGGCCCTGGTCGGCTGGTCGGCGTCAGCGCTGAGCGTGGCGATCCTGGCGGTGCTGTCCAAGGCGATCATCGCTGCCTTCCTGGCCTTCTTCCACGCCCTCGCCCACCTGTTCTAGGTCCCCTGCTGGATAAACGGGACCTTGGCGAACAGCCGCCGCTCGGCCCCGCGCGGATCGTCGGCCATGGCGCTCACGGCGTTGAAGATCATCGTCCGCCGCTGGGGCAAGGTGTAGGGCGCCCAGCCAGGATCTCCGCTGCGAGCGAAGGCGAGGAAGGCGTCCTGCATGGCTTGAGATACGGCCTTGGCGTCAGCGGCCGTGCCGGTGATCGAGCCCGCCGCGTCCAGCGTCCCGAACACCAGCGGGATGTCCAGCGTATGCGGCGCTCCCCATTTGCCGCCGTCCTGGGGTGATCCCCAATCCAGCTGATAGGCGAAGGCCGGTGAGCCCTGCTGGGCGCGCAGTTCTGCCTCGACCACGGCGGCCCGCCAGGATCGTGAGGCGGTGGTGGCCGCGAAGAAGACGTCGCTGGGACTGTAGGCCGGATAGAGACCGCGATAGGTCGTGACCACCAGCTCGGGGTCGATGTCGACGCGCAGCTGCGGGCCGAGGCGCGCCGGAAGCTCGTCCCAGGTCAGGTTGAAGCTCGAGGGGTCGGACTTGCCGATCAGCCCGCGGGTCTCGTCATGGGTGTTGCCGATCATCATCGGGATACCGGCCGACTGCGGCGGGGCGTCTGGATAGAAGGGGTGGCGGGTCAGCGTCCGCTCGTCGAGGACGGGGCACATATAGAGGCCGCCCGAACCGATCACTGGATCGACTGTGCTGAGCGCCTCGACCAGTCTTTCGGCCGGCGCCTCGGCGGCCTGCTGCGGGGTCATGCCCAGCCTGGCCAGCATCGCCTGAGCCCGTCTGGTGGCGTTGCCGGGGCCGGAGGCGGTGAGTTGCTGGCCGCTCATGGTGGCGGCGCGGTGGAAGAGGTCGGCGGCGACCGGCATGGCCATCAGGGTGGCGATCTTGGCCCCGCCGCCGGACTGGCCGAACAGCATGACCTTGCCGGGGTCGCCCCCGAAGCCGTCGATGTTGTCCCGCACCCAGGTCAGCGCCAGAATCAGGTCCAGCATTCCGGCGTTGCCGCTGTCCTCGAACCCCGGCCCCAGGCGATGCAGGTAGAGATGGCCGAAGGCGTTCAGCCGGTGGTTCAGGGTGACCACCACCACATCGCCCCGCTCCGCCAGCCGCCGGCCGTCATAGAGCGGGCTGGAGCCTGAGCCGTTCGAATAGGCCCCGCCGTGGATGTAGACCATCACCGGCCGGCGTCCCGCGTCCAGGCCGGGGGTCCAGAGATTGAGGAACAGGCAGTCTTCGGCGGTGTGGGCCTCGTCGCTGCGCTGGGGCGAGCCGGGACCGAAGTCCGTGGCTTGCGCGATTCCTGTCCAGGAGAGGGGCGCGGCAGGCGGCTGGAAGCGGCGTGGCGGGGCGCCGTAGCGGATACCCTTGAAGGCCTTGATTGATCCGTCGAGATAACCTCGGACCTGGCCGGCGGTGGTTCGGCCAACCGGGGAGGTCGGGGGCTTGCCCATGGCTTTCGTCGCCAGGCCGGTAGCGCCAAGACCGACAAGCACCGAACGGCGATCCATGGCGGAAACTCCCCATTTCGGCTGATGATACCGGTTACCTATGCCAATTATCAACCATCCGAGCCGCTCGGACACCGCCAACTGAACCAAGCGCGCGGGAAGGGGTTCTTATCCACACACCGGCATCTTGCCGGGCTGGGGAGAAAACCATGTCAGTTGAAACTCTGATTATCTGGCTTCTGGTCGGCGCTGTGGCCGGCTGGCTCGCGGGCATCATCGTCAAGGGCTACGGCTTCGGCCTGCTCGGCAATATCGTCGTCGGCATCGTGGGTTCGTTCATCGGCGGCTGGCTGTTCGGCCATTTCGGACTGTTTAGCGGTGACGGGATCGTGGGCAGCATCATCGGCGCCACTGTTGGCGCGGTCATCCTGCTGCTGCTGATACGCCTGATCCGGCGCGTCTAGCGCTCCGGAATCGTCAATCGACGCGAGCCGCTCTGGTCCTCCAGGGCGGCTTTCGTTTGTCCGCGACAGCAGGGCCACAGCTTCACGAACTCGTGCCTAGCCCCCGCCCACCCCCGGGTGTTCGATGAACTCAGCCGCCCGCGGCCTCTCCGACCGTGACGGGCGGGTCAATGCGCGGCGAGCCTCGCCCAGCAGGACAGGTCCTCGCCGCCGATTAGGTGGAGATGATTGTCATGGCTTCCAGAAAGGCATCCGCCGTTCGGTCGATCGCTCTGATCGGCCCGAACGGCGCCGGTAAGACGACCCTGTTCGAGGCGTTGCTGTACGCCGCCGGCGCGGTGGACCGGCAGGGCGTGGTCGGCCAGACCGGCTCGGTGGGCGACGCCAGCCCCGAAGCGCGAGCCGCCGGCCAGTCGGTCGAGCTCAACATCGCCAGTTTCGACTTCATGGAGGACCGCTACGCCCTGATCGACTGCCCCGGGTCGGTGGAATTCCGCAGCGAGATGGACCACGCCCTGCCGGCGGTCGACCTGGCCCTGGTGGTCATCGATTCCGATCCCGACAAGGCCCTGCTGGCCCAGCCCTGGCTGAAGACCGTCGAGCGCCTCGGCATTCCCCACGCCATCTTCGTCAATCGCATCGACCAGGCTCGGGCCAGCGCCAGCGACCTGCTGGCCGCCCTGCAGCCGGTTAGCGCCAATCCGGTCGTCGCCCGCCAGATCCCGATCTGGAAGGACGAGCATGTCACCGGCTTCATCGATCTGGCGCTGGAGCGGGCCTTCATCTACCGGCCGGGCAAGGCCTCCGAACAGGTCGCCATCCCCGCCGAGCTGGAGGGCGAGGAGAAGGACGCCCGCTTCCACATGTTGGAACAGATGTCCGACTACGACGACCGCCTGATGGAGCTGCTGCTCAGCGACGAGACCCCCGACCGCGACACGGTCTTCGCCGACCTGATCGCCGAGACCCAGGCCGGCCAGATCACCCCGGTGTTCTTCGGCGCGGCCCTGCAGGGCAACGGCGTGCGCCGCCTGCTCAAGGCGCTTCGCCACGATACCCCCGAACCGACCCAGGCTGCCGAACGGCTGGGCGCGCTCGGCGTCGGCGCCTATGTGGTCAAGGCCAGCCATTCCGGCCAGGCCGGCAAGATGGCCTATGCCCGGGTGTTCGGCGGGCCGCTGAACGACGGCGCGGAACTGGCCCTGCCCAACGGCCACCAGGGCCGGGTCAGCGGCCTGTTCACCGTGCAGGGACAGACCACCCGCAAGATCGCTAGGGCCGACGTCGGAGACATCGTCGCCCTGGGCAAGCTGGAGGAAGCCCATGCCGGCGACCTGCTGGCGGTGGGCAGGCCGGCGGCTTCCCGGGTTGCGCCCGAGCCGCGCTATCCGGTCTACCAGATCGCCATCTCGACCAAGGACCGCAAGGACGACGTGCGCCTCTCCGGCTCGCTGGCCAAGCTGCTGGAAGAGGACACCGGCCTTGGCCTGGTCCACGACGCCGAGGCGCACGAAATGCGGCTGACCGGCCAGGGCGAGGCCCATCTGCGGATCGCGCTCGACCGGCTGCGGCGGCGCTATGGGGTCGAGGTGGTCACCGCTCCGCCCGGCACGCCCTATCGCGAGACCATCCGCAAGGCCGTCACCCAGCGCGGCCGCCACAAGAAGCAGACCGGCGGCCACGGCCAGTTCGGCGACGTGGTGCTGGAGATCCGCCCGCTGCCGCGCGGCGAAGGCTTCCGCTTCGAGGAGAAGATCACCGGCGGTGTGGTGCCCCGCCAGTGGTTCAGCGCCGTGGAGCAGGGGGTGCGCGACGCCATGGAGAAGGGACCGCTGGGCTTTCCGGTCGTCGATGTCGCCGTGACCCTGGTCGACGGCAGCTATCACGCGGTCGACAGCTCCGAGATGGCCTTCCGGACGGCTGGCCGGATCGGCATGAGCGAGGGCCTGGCCCTGGCCCAGCCCATCCTGCTGGAGCCCATCGAGAAGCTGACCATCTATGCGCCCAACACGGCGACCTCGAAGATCACCTCGACCATCTCCAACAAGCGGGGACAGATTCTGGGCTTCGACGGACGCGAGGAATGGCCGGGCTGGGACCGCATCGAGGTCTACATGCCCCATCCCGAACGCCAGGACTTCATCATCGATCTGCGCTCGATGACCCAGGGCCTGGGCAGCTTCGAGGCGCAGTTCGATCACATGGTCGAACTGACAGGCCGCAAAGCCGATGAGGTGTCGCAGAAGGCGCGGGGTGGAGGAGAGTTACGGGCCTAGCAGGCCAGGTCGATCGGTCCAGCTGTGCGCTGATAGAGCCGTTTGACCGTCTCATAGCACTCGCAGGCCATCGTCTCGAGGCCGTCCTGGTCGAGAATATCGACGACACCGCGCCGATAGCGGATCAGGCCCCGGCTTTGCATGTCGCCGGCCACGGCGGTGACGGTCGTGCGCTGCACGCCCAGCATCGCCGCGACCGTGTCCTGGGTCAGGGGCACGGTGTCGCTGCCGGTGCGGTCGCGGCAGGCCAGCAGCCAACGACTGAACCGGGCGCTGACAGAATGGAGTGCGTTGCAGGCGGCCGACTGCAGGGATTGCCCCAGCAGCGCGTCATCCTGAGTCTCGATCTGGGCCCGCAAGGAGGCGCTGCGCGCGGCGGCTTCGGCCAGTCGGACGGCGGCGATGCGAGCGGCCCTGCCGCCCATCTGCACGACCGAGCGGGCGGTGGCGTAGCGGGGATTGCCCGAGGTCAGACCCAGGGCGCCTTCGCATCCGATGGTGGCCGACTCGACCAGCTGACCGCTGGCCATCGGCGTCATCAGGGAGATGACGCATTCGTTGGGCAGGTATACGGTGTCGATGGTGTCACCGCGCTCATAGAGAACGCGGCCCCTCTCCAGATCGACGACCGTCAGCCAGGTCGACAGGCGCGCGAAATCCTCGGCGCCCAACGCGGCCAGCAGGCGGTTCTTCAACAATGGAATAGCTTGGCTCATGCCAGAACAACGCTCGTCCCGGTTTCGGGTTGCGTGGACTAGCTAAGAGTGGGGCGGGGGCAGACGCCGGAATAGAGTAGCCGCCAGAGTGTGATCACGATCATCCTGCGGCTGAATATTCGTCTTAATTGTCGAACGCAGGACCAGAGCCCATGAAATACCGTCAACTCGGCCGCACGGGCCTCTATGTTTCCGAAATCTGCCTGGGCGCGATGACCTTCGCCGGCCAGGGCGGCATGTGGGGGGCCATCGGCAGCGTCGACCAGGCCGGCGCCGACGCCATGATCGGCCGGGCCCTGGAGAGCGGGGTCAACTTCATCGACACCGCCGACGTCTACAGCGCCGGGGCTTCCGAAGTGATGGTCGGCCAGGCGTTGAAGAACCTGGGCGTCAAGCGCTCGGACGTGGTGATCGCCACCAAGGCCTTTGGTGAGATGGGGCGCGGGCCCAATGATCGCGGCGCCTCGCGCGGCCACCTGATGGACGCTGTTCAGGCCAGCCTGGAGCGGCTGGGCGTCGACCACATCGACCTCTACCAGATTCACGGCAACGACACGGTCACCCGGGTCGAGGAGACCCTGCGGGCCCTGGATGACATGGTTCGCCAAGGGCTGGTCCGCTATGTCGGCTGCTCCAACTGGCCGGCCTGGAAGATGATGAAGGCTCACGGCCTGGCCGACCAGCACGGCTGGGCGCGGTTCGAGACGGTGCAGGCCTACTACTCCATCGCCGGCCGCGACCTGGAGCGCGAGATCGTCCCGATGATGGCCGACCAGGGCATGGGCCTGATGGTCTGGTCGCCGCTGGCGGGCGGGCTGCTGTCCGGCAAGTTCGGCCCCGACAGCGAGGGACCGGAGGGCGCCCGTCGGGCCGTGTTCGACTTCCCGCCCGTGAACCGCGACCGCGCCTGGCCTTGTGTGGCCGAGATGCGGAAAATCGCCGAAGCGCGTGGCGTGTCGGTGGCGCGGATCGCGCTGGCCTATGTGCTCAGCCGTCCGTTCGTTACCACGGTGATCATCGGGGCCAAGACGGTGGAGCAGTTGGACGACAACCTGGCGGCGGCCGACATCGAGCTGACGGCCGAGGAACTGACGGCTCTGGACAAGGTCTCGGAACTGCCGCCGGAATACCCCGGCTGGATGCTGGCGCGGCAGGGCGGCCAGCGCGTGCCGGGGCCGTTTAAGAAGAAGTAGAGTCCCTTAGAACCCCTCCTCCTCGATGTGTTCGGACCGGACACATCGAGGAGGAAGGGAGAAACAAGGCTAGCTCAAATTCACGTCCGTCCGGCCGCCGAGGTCCGGCGTCTTGCCGGTGGCGTTGGCCTTGGCGACTTCCCAGGCGTAGCGGATCGGACCCTGGTCTGAGATCCACACCCGGGCGTCCTCACAGTTCAGCTTCAACAGGCGGATGCCGGGATCGTCGCGGCCCTCGGGGAACCAGGCGGCGACCATCGGGCTCCAGTATTTGTCGATCCGCGCCCGATCCTGTTCCAGAGTCAGGAAGCCGGCGATGCAGGCCTGCAGTTCGCGGTCCTTGGCCTGGACAACGAACATCGCCTGCCGGCCGTTGGCGGCGTCACGAGCGAGGTCCGTGGTGGCCGAGGTGAAGAACCAGATCTCGCCGTTGTCGGGTTCGGCGAAGGCGGTCATCGGCTGGAAGTGCTGGGGCGGTCCCTCGACCAGACCCAGCATGCCAAAGCGCCCCTTGTCGATCTCATGCCAGAGCCGCTTTTCGACGGCGGCGCGGTCGTGGGTGTCGGTGGTCATACGCTTACTCCATGTGGAGCAAGCAAAACCGTCCGGCGGCGGGCTGGTTCCTAGACCCCGTAACGCTTTCGAAATGCCGCCATCGCCGCCGAGGCCTCGACGGCATAGGTCTCCAGGACCTCGGCCTCGTCCGGGCCGTTGGTGAAGATGAAGAACTGGTCGTCCTCCACCTGCTCGACAATGCGCTCGCCCGCGACCTCGGCCGGCAAGCCGTGGGCCATGGCGCGTGCACGCTCAGGCGGCGCGTCGCGGGGGCCGCCGAAGGCCGGCTGGCGGTTGCGGAAGGCGTTCCAGATGTCGGTGGCCACCAGGCCCGGACAGACGATGCCGGCCCCGATGTTGGTCTCGGCAAAGTCACGGCGCATGGCCAGGCTGTAGCCCATCACCGCGTGCTTGGAGCTGGTATAGGCCGCCGCGATGCCGCCCCGGCCGGTCGGCGGCAGGCCCAGGCTGTGTTCCGAGCCGGTATTGACGATCCGGCAGGCGAGGCCGCTTTCCAGCATGCGCGGGGCGAAGGTCTTCACCCCGTTGACGACGCCGAACAGGTTGACGGCCAGCACCCAGTCCCAGGTGCGTTTCTGGGTGCCGTGGACGGTGCCGCCCGCGCCGATGCCGGCGTTGTTGAACAGCAGCTGGACAGGACCGCCCCAGCGGTGCTCGGCGATATCGGCGGCATCGGCCCATTGCCCCTCGTCGATAACGTCCAGGTGCAGGCCGCTGGCGTTGAGGCCCTCCGCGGTCAGCCGGTCGGCTGCCTCCATGGCCCGTTCCGACTCGATGTCGGCGATGATCACGTTGGCGCCGCGCCGGGCCAAGGCCGTGGCGATACCGAAGCCGATGCCCGAGGCGCCGCCGGTGATGAAGGCGTTGGCGCCCCGGACTTCCACCTAGAAGCCCATGATCTTGGCGTAGCGGTCCTTGTGGAAGCTGGCGCCGCCGAACAACGCCTCGGCGACCCGGGCCCGCTTCATATAGAGGCCGGCGTCATGGACGTCGGTCATGCCGATGCCGCCGTGCATCTGGACCATCTCGTTGGAGACCAGGTGGATCAGTTCGCTGGCCTTGCACTTGGCCAGTGAGCAGGCGGCCCGCACGTCAGTGGAACCGCTATCGATGGCTTCCAGGGCGGCCTCGACGCAGGAGCGGGTGGTCTCCAGATCGGTGAACATCTTGGCGGCGCGGTGCTGAAGGGCCTGGAAGGTCCCGATAACCTGGCCGAACTGCACGCGGGTCTTCAGATAGTCGAGGGTGATCTCGAAGGCCTGGGTCGCCTGGCCCAGCATCTCGGCCGACAGGCCGGCCCGGGCGCGGTCGAGGGTCTGATCCAGCACGGTCCAGCCCTTGCCGACTTCACCCAGCACTTCGCCCTGGGCGTTGTCGAAGGTGATCTCGGCCGCGCCGCGGCTGTCGATCAGGGCCAGATGCTTGCGGGTCACGCCCTTGGCGTCGCCCTTGACCAGGAAGAGGGTGATGCCGTCGGTCTCGCCGGCCTTGCCGCCGGTGCGGGCCGCGACGATCAGGAGGTCGGCCTCGTTGCCGTCGATAACGAAGGTCTTCTTGCCGGTCAGCGCGTATCCGCCGCCCGAGGCCTTGGCTTCCAGCGCCGTGCGCTCGGGATTGTGGTGTGGGCCTTCATCGACGGCCAGGGTGGCGACCGCTTCGCCGGCGGCGATCTTCGTGAGCCATTCCTGCTTCTGAGCCTCGTTGCCGCCCAGGATCAGGGCCGAGGCGGCGGCCAGGGCCGTGGAGACCAGCGGCGAGGCGGTCAGGGTGCGGCCGGTTTCTTCCAGCACCAGGCCCAGCGACAGATAGCCGAAGGCCGAGCCGCCGTATTCTTCGGGCACGATAACGCCCGCCCAGCCCATCTGGCCCATCTCGGCCCAGACGGCCTTGTCGAAGCTGGCGCCCGATCCGCTGTCGCGCAGCTTGCGCAGGGCGGTGGTGGGCGAGGTATCCTGGGTCCAGCTCTTGGCCGCGTCACGCAGCATGGTCTGTTCTTCGGTCAGGACGGCCATGTCAGGCGAACTCCTCGTGTGTCGTGTGATTGACGGCCCAGGAAAGGGCCTGTTCCAGACGGTCGTTGCCCCAGAAGAGCTCGCCGTCGGCGGTGATGAAGCTGGGGGCGCCGAACACGCCCCGTTCGCGGGCCTGGGCCACGTGATCCTTGAGCCGCGCCTTGACCGCGTCCGACCCCGCCGCCGCCAGGGCCGCATGCGGCGCGCCGCCGGCCTCGGCAATCAGTGGAGCCAACACTTCTGGACTGGAAATGTCCTGGTCGGCCACGAAATTGGCCTCGTAGACGGCGCGGCTGAAGGCCGGGGTCCAGCCCTCGTCGAGGCCGGCGATGGCCACGCGGGCGGCCAGCAGGCTGTTGCGCGGAAACTGGCTGGGATGGTTGAGCGGCAGGCCTTCCTGGTCGCAGATCCGCGCCAGGTCGCGCCACATGTATTCGCCCTTCACCGGCACGGCGTTGAAGGGGCTGTCGTTCAGCCCCTGCTGCTCATGGAACAGCGGGCCGAGCAGGAAAGGCCGCCAATGCACGACCACCCCGGCCTCCTCGGCCAGTCGGCTGATCCGCATGCAGGCGGGGTAGCTGTAGGTCGAGGCGAACTCGTACCAGAACTCGATCGGACCCGGATTCATTGGTGGTCCAGCAGTCCCAGGATGCGCTTGGCGATGATGTTGTTCTGGATTTCCGATGAGCCGCCGTAGATGGTCACGGCCTTGCCGCCCAGCCAGTTCCTGACCGTGGAAAGCTCGCGCTTGTCGAAGGCTTCGCCCTCCCAGCCCAGACCCTGCACGCCCATGATCTCGACCATGAGCTCGGACCGCTCCTGGGTGATCTTGGCCCCGACGTTCTTCATGATCGAAGTCGCGGCGCTGGGCCCCTGGTTGGACTTGGCCTCGGCGGCGGCGCGGCGAAGAGTCAGGCCAAAGGCGGCCTGGTCCATCAGGTGGCCGGCGATGCGGCTGCGCAGGTCGGGGTCGTTAATGCGGCCCTGGTCGTCGACGCCGACGTATTTCTTGGCCAACTCGTCCACCGAGCCGCCGGCTCCGAAGGTCCCGGCCGAGGGGCTGGAGGCCCCGCTGCCCATGCCGCCCGAGAGGTTCTCGCGCTCGAACTGCAAGAGGCGCTTGCCAATGGTCCAGCCGCCGTTCAGCGGGCCGACCAGATTTTCCTTGGGGACCTTCACGTCGGTGAAGAAGGTCTCGCAGAAGGGCGATGTGCCGCTGATCAGCTTGATCGGCCGCACTTCCACGCCCGGCGTCTTCATGTCGAAGATCACGAAGCTGATGCCTTCGTGCTTACGGCTGAAGTCGGTGCGGACCAGGGCGAACATCCAGTCGGCCAGATGGCCGCCGGAGGTCCAGATCTTCGAGCCGTTGACCAGCCAGTGGTCGCCCTTGTCGTCGCAACGGGTCTGCAGGCTGGCCAGGTCCGAGCCGGCGCCCGGCTCGCTGTAGCCCTGGCACCAGCGGATCTCGCCCTTCACGATTGAGGGGATGTGGTCCTGCTTCTGCTTCTCGGTCCCGTACTCCAGCAGGGTGGGGCCGAACATCATCACCCCCATGCCGCCGATGGGGTTGCGGGCGCCAATGCGGGCCATTTCCTGCTGCAGGACGCGGGCCTGAGCCTTGTCCAGGCCGCCGCCGCCATACTGAGCCGGCCAGGTGGGCGTGCCCCAGCCCTTTTCGCCCATGGCCTTGATCCAGGTCTTCAGCTCGGGGCTGGGCTCGGTCCCGACCATGGCCGCCGACTGGTCAGCATGGGCCAGGCTCTTGGGGAAGTTCGCCTCAAGCCACTCTCGCGCTTCCGCGCGGAAGCCTTCAACATCGCCGCCGTCCGCCATGTGCGGTCCTCCCCGGACTGTTTTTCTATTGGTGATCCAGCAGGCCCAGGACCCGCTTGGCGACCACGTTGAGGTTGATCTCGCTGGTGCCGCCTTCGATGGAGTTGGCCTTGGCTCGCAGCATGGCGCGCGGGGCGCCGATCTCGTCCGCCGAGAAGCCTTCGCCCTCCCAGCCCAGGCCCTGCAGGCCCAGGGCCTCCATCATCAACTCGGTGCGTTCCTGGTTCATCTTGGCGGCGGCGAACTTGATGATCGAGGTGGCGGCGCTGGGGCCGGCATTGGCCTTGGCCTCGACCTCGGCCCGGCGGACGGTCAGCATGAAGGCCGCGGCATCCATCTTGTGGGCGGCGATGCGGCTGCGCAGATCGCCATCGAGGAGGCGGCCGTTCTCGTCGACCCCAACATGCTCCTTGGCCACATCGATCAGGTCGAAGCCGCCGCCCGTGCCGCCGAAGCCACTGGCCGAGATGTTCTGGCGTTCGTACTGCAGCAGCCGCTTGGCGATGTCCCAGCCGCCGTTCAGCCGGCCGACCAGCTGGTCCTTGGGGACCTTCACGTCGGTGAAGAAGGTTTCGCAGAAGGGCGAGGAGCCGCTGATCAGCTTGATCGGCCGGGGCTCGACGCCGGGGCTGGTCATGTCGAACAGCACGAAGCTGATGCCCTCATGCTTCTTGGTCGTGTCGGTGCGGACCAGGCAGAAAATCCAGTCGGCATGGTCGGCGTAGCTGGTCCACACCTTCTGGCCGTTGATCAGATAATGGTCGCCCTTATCCTCGCAGCGGGTCTGCAGGGAAGCCAGGTCCGAGCCCGAGCCCGGCTCGCTATAGCCCTGGCACCAGCGGATCTCGCCGCGGACGATGGGCGGCAGGAAGCGCTGCTTCTGCTCCTCGTTGGCGTATTCCAGCAGCACCGGGCCCAGCATCCAGATGCCAAAGCTCATCAGGGCCGGCCGGGTCTTGGCGCGGCGCAGCTCCTGCTCCAGCACCTTGGCCTGTTCCTTGGAAAGGCCGCCGCCGCCATAGGCCGCCGGCCAGGTCGGAGCGGTCCAGCCCTTGGCGCCCATGCGGTCCATCCAGACTTTCACATCGGGATTGGAATAGCGGGCCTTGCGGCCGCCCCAGGGCGCGTCGTCCTCGTCCATCGGCTGGTGCAGCGACGGGGGATAGTTGGCCTCGATCCAGGCCCGCGTCTCGGCGCGGAAGGTCTCGAGTTCGGTGGCGCCGAAGTCGGCCATGTGCATCCTCCCAATCAGGCTTTGATCCAGCTTAGCGCCCGGCTGGGGCGGGGAAAAGCCGGTTCAAACGATTGTTCGAAGATTCGGTATCGTCAGGGAGCCGGCGGCGGGCCTATCCTCGGAAAATGCCGTGGTGGAAGAAAAAGCCCGAACCGCTTCTGCGCGACCAACTTGTCGCCGCTCGGGCCGCCTTGAGTCGCCAGATCGAGATTCTTGAAGCTGGCCCCAGCTCGTACGGCAAGGGCGGCTCGTTCATCGACAACTCGGAAATTCTGGCGGAGCTTCAATCCCAGCTTAGCCAGATTGAGGAAGCGCTTGCAGAGGCCGACAGCGGCCAGGAATCGTAGCGCCAAGAGCGGTCGCCAGGGCTTCAGACCGAGCCGCCCGAACCCGCCGGCGGCGGGGCGGGGGTTTGGCCGGGATTAAGGATTTCGTCGTCCTCGCCACGCGCCAGATCCTCTGCGGCGTCGTTGTGTGAGGTCGCGGTCACGGCTTCCTCGCCCGCCCCCAGCTTCTTGCGGGGTTTGAGGCGCAGCGTGTCCTTGGCGTCCTCGCCCTGCTCGCCGAACAGCGCGCGCAGACGCATGTCCATCTGCGGGACAGGGATCTCGAAGCCGCCGCCGCGCAGGGCGTCCTCGATGGCCCAGGTATAGGCCGCGTTGGCGGCGTTGGGCCGCTTGACCGCTTCCAGGGTCGGCCAGACCACCAGTTCGAAATGCAGCCCGTTCTCGCCGAAGCCGACCAGCCAGACCTGGGTCCGCCGCGCCGGCGTATCCTCCAGAGTGAAGGGGACGTCGTGGGCCGCTTTGAGCACAGCGTCGCGCACGGCTTCCTTGCTGACGCCATAGGCGACGCGGAAGGGCACGTGCAGTCGCCGGGTGCCGTTCTGCAGGGTCCAGTTGATGACCGGGGACTCGATCAGCTTGCTGTTGGGCACCAGCACGTCGAGGTCGTCGTTGTTGCGCAGGCGGGTGGCGCGGGGCCCGATCTCGGCGACAACACCGCGCTCACCGGTCTGCAGTTCCAGATAGTCGCCGATCCGGACCATGCGGTCGAACAGCAGGACAAAGCCCGAAATCAGCTCCTTGACGACGCCCTGTAGGCCGAAGCCCAGGCCGACGCCCAGGGCGCCGGCGAACAGGGCCAGCGAGGAGAGGTCCAGGCCAATGGCCGAGAAGCCCATGACCAGCCCGACCAGAATGAGGCCATAGGTCGCCAGCTTCTCCACGATGTAAATGGTCGGCGCCGCCTGCGGCGAGCGCTCGCGCAGCCGCCGGAAGACCCGGCCAGCGATCCTTGAAGCGAGGAAGGCGGCGACGACGATCGCCAGGCCGAACAGCAGCCCGCCCAGGGTCACGGTCGATTTGCCGAGCGTCAGCAGCTTGTACCCGTCCAGGGTCTGCAGGCTATGGGGCAGGAGGTTGGGCGACATGACGCCAGACTGGCCCGTGTCGCCCCCCAATCGCAAGAGGCAGCCTGCGACCCGCCGACCCCTCTCGCTCGTCGCGAAACGCGCTATAAGGCCCGCATCCGGAGCGGGTTGAGGAAAAGTGCGAAGCGGTTTTCCGCCCGCAACCCGCTCTATATGTAAGGAATCGATCACGTCGGGTTTGGATTGATCCAATCCAAACCCGACGTGATCAGGGGTGTCGTCGGGAGTTACATGGTCAGTCCGCGCGATTTCCGGCCGGCCGCCTTGGCCATGGCCCCGGTCCTGGCCGCCGGTGCGGCGGCGGGCGGCGGGTTGATGCTGCTGGCCTCGGGGGCGACCCCGACCGAGCCGACCCGCATCCGTGATCTGATCCAGCTGCTGGAAGAGCTCTACGCCCCGCCGATCCTCATCGAGGTGAGCCACTTTCTATCCTCGATCCTTGGTCTGATGCTGGTGCTGCTGGCCTTTGGCCTGCGCAACCGCCTGGGCGCGGCCTGGGTGGCCACTCTGTTCACGCTTTCGGTCGCGGCCCTGTTGGCCCCGTTCAAGGGCTTCAACTGGGAAGAATCGGCGGTGCTGATGACCCTGGCGGCGCTGATCCTGCCCTTCCGCGACGCCTTTCCCCGCCAGGCGCGACTTTCGAAAATCGAGATTGCCCCGGGCTGGCTGATATCGGCGCTGATGGCGGTTCTGGGGGCTGGATTGCTGGGCTGGTGGTCCTTCGCCAACCGCAGCTACGCCGACCAGACCTGGTGGCGGCTGATGGCCGACGCCGACGCCGAGCGGGCTATCCGCTCCTCGGCCGGGGCCGCGATCGTGCTGCTGGGCATCGGCGTCTGGCGGCTGTTCGCGACCCCCGCCACCCCACCGGTGGTCGGCGAGGACGATCCGGATCTGGCCCGGGTGCGAGCCATCCTGGCCAAGGCCGATGCGGCCGAGCCGGAATCCAACCTGGCCCTGCTCGGCGACAAGCGCTTCCTGTTCTCGGAGTCGGGCGAGAGCTTCCTGATGTTCGGGGTGCGCGGCCGCTCCTGGATCGCCATGGGCGGGCCGGTCGGACGGCGGGACGAGCGGATGGCCCTGCTCTGGCGCTTCCGCGAGCTGGCCGACGCCCATGCCGCGCGGCCCGGCCTCTACAGCATCGGCGCCGACGACCTGCCGGAGGCGGTGGAGCTGGGCTTCGCCATCCAGAAGACCGGAGAGTCGGCCATGGTGCCCCTGGAAAGCTTCTCCATGCAGGGCCGCCGCCGCGAGGTGCTGCGCCGCAACTGGCGCAAGGTCGGGGAGGGTGGGGCCAGCTTCGAGGTCCTCGCCCCCGGCGCCGCGCCGCTGAATGAGCTCAAGCGCGTCTCGGACGCCTGGCTGGACATGCACGCCGGCGGTGAGAAAGGCTTTTCCCTCGGCGGTTTCGAACCGCGCTATGTCGAGGAATTCCCCGTCGCCGTGGTCCGCCAAGACGGGGCGATCACCGCCTTCGCCACCCTGTGGACGACGCCCCGGCGCGATGCCTTCTCGATGGACCTGATGCGCTACTGCGGCGAAGCGCCCAAGAACGTCATGGATTTCCTGTTCGTCGAGTTGCTGCAGTGGGGCCGCGAGGCCGGCTACCAGGCCTTCGATTTCGGCATGGCCCCATTGGCCGGCCTCGACGACCGGCCCCTGGCGCCGCTGTTCTCGCGGGTGGGACGTCTGCTCTTCGAGCGGGGCGAGGACATCTACAATTTCCGCGGCGTGCGGCGCTACAAGGACAAGTTCGACCCCGTCTGGCGGCCCCGCTACATCGCCGCGCCGCTGAAGTGGTCGATCCCCATTCTGCTGGCCGATGTGGGCCTGCTGTCTTCTGGCGGCATGGCGGGCCTGACTCGCCGCTCCAAGCGCGAGGAACCGCCGGCCAGGATTTCACAAGCGGCCTAGTTCCCCGTAAGCAGGGTCCCCAGGTGGACCACCAGCACCATGACCCCGACGGCGGACGCGGCCATCAGCGGACGCCAGGGCATCATCCGGGCGCCCTTCAGCGGGTTGGGCGGCCGCGAGCCGCGCCAGCCGCAAAACAGCGCGAAGACCAGAAGCGCGGCGCCGATCGCCAGGGTCGTGTGCAGGGACATGGGCCGCCTATGCCCGCGACGAATCGTCCGGGCAAGCGCCCTGGGCGGCGGCGAACAGGGTTAACAGCGCCTTAACCCCTTGAGGCGTTAGACTTTCATCCTTCCCAGACGCCCAGACAATCCGTCCACAGGTTATCGCGGTCAGCACTAGATTTGGTGTTAACCTCGCGTTTACACACTAGGGCTCGGTGGGTAGCGTCGAATTCAGTGCCGGGAGAACGATTCGGATGACGGCGGGGGCCCCCTGGAGCGTCAAGGGAATAGACCCCAAGGCCCGGGAGATCGCTAAGGATCTCGCCCGGCGCTCCGGCATGACTCTGGGTGAATGGCTGAACCAGATGATCGTCGAGGGTGGTGAGGCCGGCGAGGCCGCCAACCAGCCCATCGAAGGTCCCGCGCCCTTCGAGTTCACCGGCGGCGATTTCGACCCGCCGACCGAGCCGATCGTCATCGCCACGCCCCGCACCGACGCGCCGTCACGCTTCGAGATTTCCAGCCATCCCGCCGATGAAGTCGGCCGGGTCGCCCAGGCCCTGGCCCAGCTGACCGAGCGGATCGAAGCCGCCGAGCAGCGCTCGACCCTGGCCATCTCCGGCATCGACCAGTCGGTGCGCGGCGCCCTGTCCAAGCTGGACGGCGCCCAGCGCGAACAGAACGCCGTGGCCGCCCGCTTCGAGGGGCTGGCCGACGATATCGCCGCCGAACAGGCTCGCCAGGCCGACCGTCTGCGCCGCATGGAGACCGAGTCCTCTGGACCGCGTTCGGCCGAGGCCCTGCGGGCGCTGGAAGGCGCCCTGGGCAAGGTGGCCGGCCATCTCTACGAGGGCGAAAGCCGCACCCGCGAAGCCATCGCGGCTGTTGAGGCCCGCGTCGCCCAAGCTGAGAGTGTGGTGGCCGAGGCCTCGATCGGCCAGCCGCCGGCCATCGACACGGCCACTCTGGTCGAGGCGGTTTCCGGCCGGATCGACGAGCGTCTGGCGGCGGCCGAGACCCGAACCACCGAGGCCATCCGCGATCTGGGCGCCTCGTTCGTCAAGCTGGACAGCCGCCTGCGCTATGTCGAAGGCGGGGCCGGGCCCGGCGCGCGGCTTGAGGCCCTGGCCGGCGAACTGACCAAGAAGATGGATGCCGCCCGCCAGGAGATGGCCGCCCAGCTGCGGCAATCGGCGGAAGGTCGCTTCGACCGCATGGAGAACCGGCTGACCGAGATGTCCGGCCACGTTCAGCTGGCCGAACAGCGCTCGGCCCAGGCGATCGAACGCATGGGTCGGGAAGTGGCCGGCATGGCCGAGACCTTGAGTCGCCGAGTGCAGAGCGTGGAACATCAGGGAGCCGACGCCATCCAGAAGGTGGGCGGCGAAGTGGCGCGCATCGCCGCCACCGTGGAAGAGCGGCTGAACCGCGCCGACAGCGTGCAGGGGCAGGCTCTGGAAAAGCTGGGCGGCGAGATCGCCCGGATCACCGAGCGGCTGGCCGAGCGGATCGCCAACTCCGAGCGTCGTGGGGCCCAGGCCATCGACGAGGTCGGCGAGCAGGTCGCCCGGGTCACCGAGCGGATCAGCCAGCGCCAGGAACGCACCGCCTCCGACCTGGCCGAGCGCATCCGCCTCTCCGAGGAACGCACCGCCCGCCTGCTGGACGAGGCGCGCGAGAAGATCGATCTCAGCCTCAACGCCTCGCATCGCCGCCTCAGCGAGCAGGTCGCCCAGTCACCAACCCAAACGGCTCCGGCGCCCATCGCCAGCAAGCCGGCCGCGGCGCCGTCCGCGCCCTCGACGGCTCAGCCTTCGGCCGGTTATGCCGATCCCTTCGCTGATGACCCCTTCCCCGTGCGGGGCGGGGCGATTCCGGAAGAGACCTTCGCCCCGCCGGCCTTCCCGACGGAAACCGTCGCCAGCCCCGGCTTCGGCGACACGCCGGCTTATGACGCGGGCGAGTTTCCGGTCGACGAACCCGAACAACCGGCCTTCTCGGACGAAGATTTTGAAGCGGCGGCCAGCTTTGAGACGCTGCATGAAGCCGGCGAGGCGGACGTGGCGCCCGAGGCCGAGCCGTTGTCTCCCAACGGTGATTTCGAGCCGTCCGGCCGGCCCCTGTCGACCCGTGAGGTCATTGAGCAGGCCAGAGCCGCCGCCCGGGCGAATTTCCAGACCGACGCCAAGTCAGCCAAGCCCAAGAAGGGCATGAGCCTGTTCGGCGCCCGCAAGTCGAAGAAGGCCAGTCCGGCCCTGACCAAGGCGCTGACGACGACGGCCGTACTGGCGGTGGTGGCGGCGATGAGCATCGCCCTGATCGGTCTGCTGGGTTCCAGCGGCCTGCTGCCGAGCGGCGGCAAGCTTCCCGAGCGAGTCATGAACGCGCTGCAGATCCAGAAGCAGGACGAGGTCCCGGTCATGACCGCCGAGGCCGACACCACGCCAAAGCCCCGGATGGCCGTGGCCATCGCGCCGACGACCGCCCCTCTGCCGACCACGGACAGCCAGGCTGACCTGCCGCCTCCGGCGGCGGCTGCTGCCGCGGCAAGTGTTACCGCCCTCGACCTCTACAACCAGGCGGTCAAGCTGATCGAGGTCAAGGACACCGCCGGTCTGCCGCCGCTGCGCAAGGCCGCCTCGATGGGCTATGCGCCGGCCCAGTTCTACCTGGCCAAGCTGTACGAGAACGGCGAAGTCGGGCTGAAGAAGGATCCCGCCGAGGCCCGGCGCTGGACCGAGAAGGCCGCCCAGGGCGGTGACAAGAAGGCCATGCACAACCTGGCCTATGACTATTTCGAAGGGCTGGGCGGGCCGCGCAACCTGACCACCGCCGCCGACTGGTTCCGCCGCGCCGCCGACCAGGGCGTGACCGACAGCCAGTACAATCTGGGCCAGCTCTACGAGCAGGGCCTGGGCGTGCCGCAGAACGGGGCCGAGGCCTACAAGTGGTATCTGATCGCCGCCAAGGCCGGTGATCCGGAATCCAAGTCTGCCGCCGACCGGGTCAAGAAGACCCTGACCGCTGACCAGCGCACGGTGGCGGAACGTTCGGCCCAGGGCTTCCGGTCGGCTGGGGCCGCCGCTCCGCCGGTCCTGGCCGGCGCGCCGACGGGCGGCGTAAGCATCGCCCAAAAGGCGCTGTCGCGGCTGGGCTACTATCGAGGTCCCCAGGATGGCGCCGCCTCGCCGGCCCTGAAGCTGGCGGTGCAAGCCTATCAGCGCGACCAGAGTCTGCCGGCCACCGGGGTCCTGGATAGCGCGATGGTTGGCCGTCTGTCCGCCTACGCCCGCTGATGACGCCGGGGCCCGCCCCCATTCCCCAGCCTATCCGGGCCTTCGGCCTGGCCACCATCGTGCCCTTCGTGGTGTCGGCCGGCCTGTACGACTTCGGCCCGTCCAGTGTCGGACCCTGGGCGCTGCTCTGCCTGTTGTCCTGGTCGGCGGTGACGCTGGCCTTCCTGGGCGGGGTGCGCGGCGGGCTGGAGGCGGCTCACCCCGCGCCGCGCTGGAGCGTGGTGCTGATGGCCTTCCTGCCGCCGATGGCCGGCTTCATGCTGCTGATCGGCGGCCGCTGGTTCGATCCGGTCTGGCAGCTCAGCGGCTTCATCCTCGCCTTCATCCTGACCTGGCTGTGGGACACCCGCGACATCGACGGCCCCGCCTGGCGCCCCCGCTACCGCACCATCATCACCGCCGGCGCGGCCATCGCCCTAGGAAGCGCGGTCGAGCAGGCGATGCATATGTGAAGGGTCAGTCCCCTCGCAGCGAATTCCACCCCAGCGGATGCACCCGGTCGGTTCCCAGCGCCGCCGCAAACGGTGGCGTGCTGAACAGCGTCTTGAACGCCGCGTCCCGGACATTCAGCCCGCCCGCATAGGCCCCGAAAGCCGGCAGCACGATCCTCGAGCCATCCGTGACGAAGCACCGCCGCCGGACGCTGCGCCCCGCGCCGGCGATACGTGCGGCCGGGTGGAGGTGGCCGCTGGCCTCGCCGGGCTGGTCGCCGGCCTGGGGTTCGTGGCGCAGGGTGAGGGTTTCGACCGTCAGCTCATCGGCCAGGTCGCCGGGCAGGAACCGGGGCCCGTCGGCGTCGTGGTTGCCGACCACCCAGACCAGAGACCGGCCCGTGGCAAGGGCGGCGATGCGGGCGGCATAGTCGGGGTGGAGGCGCGCCTCGGCCCGGCCGTCGTGGAAGCTATCGCCCAGGAAGACCAGGGTGCGGGGGGCCATGGCGGCGACCTCGGCCTCCAGACGGCGCAGAGTCTCGCCGGTGTCATACGGCGGCAAGAGCTGGCCGCGAGCGGCGTAGGCGCTGCCCTTTTCGAAGTGCAGGTCGGCGACGACCAACATCTCGGCCGCCTCGATCCATAGCGCCCCGGCCGGACGCAGCAGCACCGCCGCGCCATGGATCGTCAGCCGCAGGCCGCCGCAGGGACTGTGGACGAGGCCGCCGGACGCCTTCACCGCCGCCGCGCTCATGCCATGGCCTCGGCGATCAGGTCTTCGGAGGCGCCGCGCAGGATCATCTCGGCGGCGTCACCGGCCACCCGTTCTTTGCCGATCTCCAGCATGATCGGCACGGCGAAGGGCGAGACATGCTCCAGCGGCGCGTGGCGGATCTGGCCCTTGATCCGGGACAGGAGGTCGCCGACCCGGGCGACGTCGATCATGCCGCTGGCCGCATCGGCCCGGGCGCAGCGCAGCATCAGGTGGTCGGGCTGGTGGCGGCGCAGGACGTCATAGATCAGGTCGGTGGAGAAGGTGACCTGGCGGCCGGACTTCTCCGAGCCCGGCATCCGCCGTTCGATCAGGCCCGAGATCAGCGCGCAGGTCTTGAAGGCCCGCTTCATCATGAAGCTCTCGTCCAGCCAGGCTTCCAGGTCATCACCCAGCATGTCCTGGTCGAACAGCGCCGCGAAATCGAGTCCGTCCATGGGCTTCAGCGACCAGATGCAGACGGCATAGTCATTGGCGGAAAATCCCAGCGGCCCGACGCCCATCCGGTCCAGCCGGCGGGTCAGCAGCATGGCCAGAGTCGTGTGGGCGATGCGACCGTCGAAGGGGTAGCAGACCATGAAATACCGCTGGCCCCGCGGAAAGGTCTCGAGCAGCATCTCGGTCGGGCCAGCGATCTGGCTGCGGTCGCGCTGCGCCTCCAGCCATTCGCGTACATCACTGGGCAGCTTGGCCCAGGTGGTCTCGTCCGACATCATCCGCCGCACCCGCGCGGCCAGATAGGTGGAGAGGGCGAACTTGCTGCCGCCCCAGCTGGGCAGTTTGGGGTCCTTGTCGGCGGCCGGCGAGACCAGCACATCAACGCCGGTCACCCCCACCAGCTTCCAGACCTGGCCGGCGAACAGGAAGGTGTCGCCCGGCTCCAGCATCTCCAGATAGCCCTCCTCGACCTCGCCGATCTTGCGGCCGGGCACGCCTCGGCGGCCGGAGAGGCGCACGTTCAGGACGGCCGGGGAGACGATGGCGCCGACATTCATACGGTGGCGCTGGGCGGTCTGGGCGTCGCGGACCTTCCAGAGGCCCTCCTTGGTCTTCACGATCCGGCGGAAGCGGTCATAGACCTTCAGTGCATAGCCGCCGGTCGAGACGAAATCGATCACCGCCTCGAAGTCTTCCCACGACAGGTCCTGATAGGGGCCGGCCATGCGCACCTCGTCATAGAGGGCCAGCATGTCGAACGGCTCTGACACCGCGCAGCCCATGACGTGCTGAGCCAGCACGTCCAGCGCCCCGGCCCGCCAGCGCTCGCCGTCCAGGCCGTTCTCCTCGACCGCCTCGCGCACGGCCTGGCATTCCAGCATCTCGAAGCGGTTAGCCGGGACCAGCAGGGCGCGGCTGGGTTCATCCAGCCGGTGATTGGCCCGCCCGATGCGCTGGACCATGCGCGAGGAACCCTTGGGCGCGGCCAGCTGCACCACCAGGTCGACGTCGCCCCAGTCGATGCCGAGATCCAGGGTCGAGGTGCAGACCACGGCCCGCAGCTCGCCCCGCGCCATCGCCGCCTCGACCCGCCGGCGCTGTTCGGCCGACAGGCTGCCGTGGTGCAGAGCGATGGGCAGGCTGTCGTCGTTGATCTTCCACAGTTCCTGGAACGCAAACTCGGCCTGAAAGCGCGTGTTGACGAAGACCAGCGTGGTGCGGTGGCGCTTGATGACCTCGTAGACGTCCTGCATGGCGTGCTGGGCGGTATGGCCGGCCCAGGGCACGCGGCCCTCGGAGATCAACAGGTCGACGATCGGCATGGGGCCGGGCGGACCCAGCACCAGATCGACATCCTCCGGCCGGGCGGTGGGGGCCATCCATTTGCGGATCAGGTCGGGGTCATCGACCGTCGCCGAAAGTCCCACGCGCCGCATGTTGGGCGCGAAGGTCTGCAGCCGGGCCAGGTCTAGCGACAGCAGATCACCGCGCTTGGACGGCCAGATGGCGTGCACCTCGTCCAGGATGACGCAGCGCAGGTCCTCGAAATAGGTCCTGGCGCCCTCCCAGGCGCAGAACAGGGCCAACTGCTCAGGGGTGGTCAGCAGCATGTCCGGCGGCCGCACCCGCTGGCGCTGCTTGCGGGACATGCCGGTGTCGCCGGTGCGGGACTCAGCGGTGATGTTCAATCCCATCTCCTGGATGGGGCTGAGCAGGTTGCGTTCGACATCGACCGCCAGGGCCTTGAGCGGCGAGATGTAGAGGGTGTGGATGCCGCGCGGCGTATTGGGCGGCGGACGCTCGGAGAGCTCGATCAGGCTGGGCAGAAACCCGGCCAAAGTCTTGCCCCCGCCGGTCGGGGCGATCAGCAGGGCGTGGGCGCCGGCCCTGGCCCGCTCAACCATGGCCAGCTGATGGCCACGCGCCGCCCAGCCGCGGCTGGCGAACCAGGCGTCGAACCGCGGCGGAAGGGTCGAGGGCAGGGCGCGATCCATCGTGGACCGCTATAGCATGTTCTCTTTATGTTTCGAGATGCCTCTGGCGACGCTCCCAACCCGAAATGGGGAGGGGCTATTTTTGTTGTTAATCAGTTGGATCAGGTTAGCCGCCAGAATGGTCATGGTCGAATGAGACTACGCTGCCGACGACTGCATGGAATCCTGAGATGAATCCTATCGCCGAACAAGGCCGCCAGACCCTGGAGCTGATCTCGTTCGAGATCGCCGGCCAGGAGTTCTGCATCGACATCCGCGCGGTGCGGGAGATCCGCGGCTGGACGCCGGCGACGGCCATGCCCCAGACGCCGGACTACTTCCTGGGCGTGATCAACCTTCGCGGCCTGGTCATGCCGGTCATCGACCTGGGCGCCCGCCTGGGCCTGGGCGTCACCGAACCCTCCTCGCGCCACGTTATCGTCGTGGTTCAGCAGGGCGACCGAACCGCCGGCCTGCTGGTCGACGCGGTGCAGGAGACCTTCGTTGTCGACGAAGCCCAGATGCAGCCTCCGCCGGTGATGGGCGAGGCGGGCGAGCCGCGGTTCGTCGACGCCATCCTGCCGCTCGAAGGCCGGATGCTGAGCCGCCTGGTGGTGGGCTCGCTGCTGCCGGCCGAGGTGGCGCAGGCTGCCTGACGCTGTCACGCAACCGTCACGGCGGTGTCGTAAACAGTCGCCGTGAGCACGAACCAGCCGACTGCCTTTGAGCAGCTCCGCCGTCGGGTCGAAACCTATCGCCTCGACACACCCGGGGACACGATCCCTTTCAGCGTCAGACTGGCCAAGGCGCAGCGATGGAGCCCCGGCTTCACCGCCCGCGCCACGCGGGAATACCTCCGCTTCGCCGTGCTGGCGGTCGCCGCCGGCCACCCGGTCTCACCGTCGCGGGCGGTCGATGAGGTCTGGCATCTGCACCTGACCGACACCCGCCGCTACTGGGGCGAGTTCCGCGAGGCGTTGGGCCGCGACCTGCACCACGACCCCAGCCGGGGCGGCCAGGACGAGGACCGCAAGCATGCGGCGATGTACCTGGCGACCCTGGCCTCCTACCGCCGTCTGTTCGGCGAGGAGCCGCCGGCCGACCTCTGGCCCCGGCCGGCCCAGCCCAAGTCCCGCCCCTCTTGGCGAGGCCTGATCCCGATCCCGCTGCTGGCGGCCCTGACCGGATGCGCGGCCCTGCTGGACTCCAGTTCGACCGGCGCGATCCAAGGGCCGGCCTTCCTGGGCCTTTACTTCCCGCTGCTGGTGGCAGGGCTGGTGGTCATGGCGATCGTTCAGCGCCTGCTGCGAGGGCCCTTCGGCCGCCTGCCGATCGGTACGGAGGATCTGGGACCTTATGAGCTGGCCTATCTCGCCGGCGGCGGCGAGCGGGTTCTGCAGACGGCGGTGCTCAGGCTGAACCAGGCCGGCGTGCTGGAAATCTCCTCGCGCGGCATGGTCCTTCCCACCGAAACGCCGCTCGAGACATCCGCCGCGCCGGTCGAGGTTGCCGTCATGCAGATCGCCGGCCGACGGCGGCTCAAGAGCGCCGCCGATATTCGCTGGGCGCTCGAAATTCTGCGCGTACGGCTCGAGAACCTGGGCCTCATCCCCAGCCAGCGCTCACGCCGGCGGCTGCGCTGGGTGGCGGGCCTGATCATGGGGCCGATCCTGGCGTTGGGGTTGATGCGGCTGGGCTTTGGCATGGCTCACCATCGGCCGGTCGGGTTCCTGGTCATCGACCTGATCCTGGCCGCCGTCCTGGTCCCGGTGATCACCGCCAACCTCTCGCGCCGTAATCCTCGCGGGGACCGCCTGGCCAGGGAGGCGCGGGCCGCCTCGCCGCGTCCGGTCGCGCCGCGCTTCGACGATCCCGACCTGCCCCGCACCGTGGCGCTGCACGGCGTCTATGCGGTGGGGCTGGGCGAGCTGGCCGCCTACCAGGCCTTCGTCAACAACATGAGGCGCAGCGGCCAGGGATCGGACGGCGGCGGCGGAAGCAGTGACAGCGGCGGCGGTTGCAGCGGCGGAGGCAGCAGCTGTGGCGGGGGTGGTGGATGCGGCGGGGGCTGCGGCGGCTGAATCTAAGGTCAACGCCGGCTTCACCACCTTCCTTAGCAGGCGGTTGAGCCTGGGCGCCCGATGCTTGCCGCATGAGCGAGATGTGGTGGAGACGGCGCCCGGCGAGGGACGACCGCGACGAGGTCGATGCGGCCGAGCTGATCGCCAGTTACTCGGCCTGGTTGGACGACCGCACCACCCAGGCGCGGCGGCGGGGCTGCGACCTGGCCTTCTTCGACACGCCGCTGCGCGCCACCGGCGATCCGACCATGCCCTACATTGGCTGGAGCCATGTGTTCGTGGAGCGAGGCGCCGCGCCGCCGCTGGGTGAAAGCTGGACCCTCTATCGTTTGGGGCCAGCCGAGGACGACGTCTAGGGCGTGTATTCAATACCGCTCATCCCCGCGAAGGCGGGGACCCAGGCTTTTTTGCTGTGTTGGGGCGGTCCTGATGGCCCGGAGCGGTTGCAAGGCTGAAACGAAAAACACCTGGGTCCCCGCCTTCGCGGGGATGAGCGGAGTATTTTGAAACTTAAGTGTTTGAAATTGCTGCAGTGAAAATGAGGCTGGGTCCTAGCCTCTAACCGCGACGCCCGCCACAATGGCGGCGCATGGCCCGCAAGCCCAACAAGACCACCGTCAACACCGAGAACCTGGAGACCCTGGGGGCCGAGCGGCTGGCCGTCATTTTGCTGGAGCTGGCCGAGGGCCGGGCCGATGTGAAGCGGCGGCTGAAGATGGAGCTGACCGGCGAGGTCGGGTCCGAAGAATTGGCCAACGAGATCGTCAAGCGGATGGCCGCCATTGGCAAGGCGCGGACCTGGATCCACTGGCGCAAGCGGCCGGCCTTCATCCGCGAGCTGGACATGCTGCGGGCGATGATCGTCGATCGGCTGGTCCCGCTCGATGCGGCGCGGGCCCTCGAGCTTCTCTGGCGATTTCGCGACGTGAAGCTGGGCCTTTACAGCCGTATGGGCGAGGCGGCCGAGAAGGCTGACGAGATCTTTCGCCAGACCGACCAGGACCTGGCCCGGCTGGCGGGCGAGGCGCGGATGCTGCCGGCGGTGCTGGCCCACCAGGCGTTCGAAGCCCTGGCCTTCGACGATGACGCCGGCGGGCTGGTGGTCAGCCTCTATCCGGTGCTGGGCTCCGCCGGCGTGGCGGCCCTGCGCGAGCGGCTGGTCGCCGGTATCGCCGAGGGCCACGACAATTCGGCCAGCTTCCTCAGCGTGCTGCGCGAGCTGGCCGACCTTGATGGCGACGTCGACGCCTGGCTCGCCACCTTGACTCCGCGTGAGGCCCAGCATCCCGGCTTCGGCGCGGCGGCGGCCGAGCGGCTGCTGGCGGCGGGGCGCGGGCAGGAGGCGCTGGCGGCGCTGGACGTGTCCCGCCCGCCCGAACGCTCAGGCTCGGCGGTCTGGCGCCAGGACGAGTTGGACGAACGGATCCGGGCCCGCTGGTCGGGCGCCTACCGCGACGCCCTGGAGGCGGTCGGCCGCACCGAGGAGGCCCAGGCCCTGCGCTGGGCGACTTTTGAGGCCAGCCTGTCGATCAAGCCGCTCAAGGACTTTCTCGCCCGCCTTCCCGAATTCGATGACGTCATCGCCGAGGACCGCGCCAAGCAGCATGCGGCGCGTTTCAAGTCCTTCCACCGCGCCCTGGCCTTCTTCCTGGCCTGGGGCGACCTGGCCGGCGCGGCGGACCTGATCCTCAAGCGGCGGGGCGAGATCCAGGGCGAGGACTATGACCTCCTGGTCCCTGCCGCCGGCCGTCTGGAGGGCCGCTACCCCCTGGCCGCCACAGCCCTGCGCCGGGCGATGATTGTCGACACCCTGGATCGCGCCCGCTCCGGACGCTACGCCACCGCCGCCCGGATGATGGTCGAGAGCGAGGCCATCGCGTCTTTGGTGACGGCCTGGGCAGGGCTGGAGCCGCACGAGGACTTCGCCCGCCACATCCTGGCCCGCCACGCCCGCAAGCCGCGCTTCCTGGCCGAACTGAAATCGGCGCGCGGCGAATGATTGTTCCGGTTTTGTTTCACGTGAAACCGCGCTAGGACTTAAGCTGTGAACGCGCTTGCCAACACGCTCGACCTGGCCCCCGCCCTGGTGGTCCTGCCCGGCGCCCGCTGCGCCGTGGCCGACGGCGAGAGCGCGCGCATCGTTCGGCCACCGACAGCCCGTGACCTGGTCGAGTACGGCCCCGTGCTGCTGGCCCACGCCTCGATGACCGCCCGGCGCTTGGACATGCAGGCCCCGTCGCGCTCGCCGCGCATCTTCGACGCGCTGGAGCTCTACGCCTTCGTCCGCCCGGCCCGCTTCACGGCGCCGTCGGCGGCGGGCCTGGCCTTGGCGCTGGGCATGGAAGAACCGCGCGGGGCGGGCGCCCAGGCCGGGGCGCTGCGTGAGGCCTGTGGGCGGCTGTTGGCCGAACTGGCCGCCGCGCCGATGCCCAGCCGTGAGGAGGCGCTGGCCACCGCCGAGACGCTTGGCCGGGTCGGCTGGGCCTGGGCGCCGGCGGTGATCGGGGCCCTGCGCTCGGGACCGCCGGTTGGGCAGTTCCGGGGCTCAGGCCTGGAGGTCTGGGGCCGCATCGGCGAATGGGAAGACCAGGCGCCGGCCGGCGAGCCGGGGACCAAGCCGATCTCGCCGGAGGAGGCGCAGACGCGACTGGCCGAACTGCTGCAGCGCTCGGGCCTGGACGAGGCGCGGCCAATGCAGGCCGTCTTCGCCGCCGAGACCGCCTGGGCCTTCCAGCCGCGCGAGAAGGAAGGCGAGCCGCGCATGATGCTGGCCGAGGCCGGCACCGGCATCGGCAAGACCCTGGGCTATCTGGCCCCCGCCTCGCTGTGGGCCGAGGCCAACGGGCCGTCGGTCTGGGTCTCGACCTACACCAGAGCGCTGCAGCGGCAGATCGAGCGCGAGAGCGCCTCCATCTATCCCGACCCCAAGGTCCGCGCCCGCAAGGCCGTGGTGCGCAAGGGCCGCGAGAACTACCTTTGCCTGCTGAACTTCCAGGAGTCCGTGCAGGCGGCCCAGCTGGGCAACGGCGACCTGATTGGGCTTGGTTTGGCCGCCCGCTGGATCCGCGCCAGCCGCGATGGCGACATGACCGGCGGCGATTATCCGGCCTGGCTGCCGACCCTGTTCGCCATGGCGCCGGCCGTGCAGGCCAGCCCCGGCAACCTGGTCGACCGGCGCGGCGAGTGCGTGCATGCCGGCTGCCTGCATTACCGGGCCTGCTTCGTGGAAAAGGCCATCCGGGCCAGCCGTAAGGCCGACCTGGTCATCGCCAACCATGCCCTGGTCCTCACCCAGGCCGCCTTCGATGGGGCCCGCAAGGCGCGGGGGTCCAAGGGCGACAGCGAGACGGCCAGTCTCAAGCGCATCGTCTTCGACGAGGGCCACCACCTGTTCGAAGCCGCCGACAGCGCCTTCGCCGCCGCCCTGTCGGGCGCGGAGGCCGCCGAGATGCGCCGCTGGATCCGCGGGCCCGAGGGTCGCGGCCGGCGGGGCAGGGGGCTGGAGGCGCGGCTGATGGACGTGCTGGGCGACCGCGAGGACGCCCGGCGCGCCCTGCTGGACGCCACGCGCGCTGCCGCTATCCTGCCCGGCGAAGGCTGGTCCAGCCGCATTGCGCCGCCCAACGGCGAGGTCAGCCCGATCGGCCCGGTCGAGGCCTTCCTGGTCATGGTGCTGGAACAGCTCCGGGCCCGGGCCAGCCAGTCCGACATCGGCATGGAGTGCGCCGCCCGGCCGGCCCTGGACATGGTCCGCCAGACCGCCGCCGAAGCGGCCCGCGCGTTGGCCTCGGTCGAGGCGCCGCTGCTGGCCCTGGCCCGCCATCTGGAGGACGTGCTGGACGACGAGGCTGAGGAGTTGAACACCTCCGAACGCGCCCGGATCGAAGGGGCCTTGCGCGGCCTGGACCGCCGCTGCCGCATGACCCTGCCGGCCTGGCGCTCGATGCTGAAAGCCATCGACGAGGACTCCGAGGACGACCCCGACTTCGTCGACTGGTTCGACGCCACCTTCCTCTATGGCCGGGTGGTCGACGCCGCCTGTCGCCGCCACTGGGTCGATCCGACCGAGCCGCTGACCGCCGCCGTCATCGCCCCGGCCCATGGGGTGCTGGTGACCAGCGCCACCCTGGCAGACTCTACCCTGGACGACCCGTTCGCCCTCGCCGAAATGCGCACCGGCGCCGCCCGCCTGCCTGACCGGCCCCAGACCCTGCGGCTGGCCTCGCCGTTCGACTATGCGAAGAACAGTCGCTGCCTGGTGGTCAATGACGTCAGCCGCGACGATCCCCGCCAGGTCGCCGCCGCCATGCGCGAGCTGTTCCTGGCCGCCGGGGGCGGGGGTCTGGGCCTGTTCACCGCCATCCGCCGCCTGCGGGCCGTGCACGAGAAGATCGCCGCCCCGCTGGCCGACAAGGGCCTGGCCCTCTACGCCCAGCACGTCGATCCGCTCGAGGTCGGAGCCCTGGTCGACATCTTCCGGGCCGAGGAGGACGCCTGCCTGCTAGGCACCGACGCCGTTCGCGACGGGGTCGACGTGCCGGGCCGCTCGCTGCGGCTACTGGTCTTCGACCGCATGCCCTGGCCCCGCCCCGACATTCTGCACAAGGCCCGCCGCACGAGGTTCGGCGGCAAGGGCTATGACGACGCCATCGCTCGGGCGCGGGTGGCGCAGGCCTTTGGCCGGCTGATCCGCCGGGCCGAGGACAAGGGGGTGTTCGTCATGCTCGACGCCGCCGCGCCGACCCGGCTGTTCTCCGGGCTGCCGGAGGGCGTGGAACTCCAGCGGGTTGGACTGGTTGAGGCTATTGAAACTGTCACCGAATTCCTTCAAACGGATTCTGCGCCCGAGCTGTCGTGAAGCGCCCACGCCATCCGTCCTAGGGTGCGGATAAGGACGTGGAGAGAGCCAATGACTCCCACCATCACCGCCTTTGAAAGTTCACCCGATCGCGGCCAGGGCCTGGCGCGGGACATGCGGGTGCGCTGGGCGCTCGAGGAGGTGGGCCAGCCTTATGAGGTCCGGCTGGTGTCGTTCAAGGCGATGAAGGAGCCGGCGCATCTGGCGCTGCAGCCCTTCGGGCAGATTCCGACCTACGAGGAGGGCGACCTGGCGCTGTTCGAGACAGGGGCGATCGTGCTGCACATCGCCGAGCGCCATCCAGGCCTGCTGCCCGACGATCCGAACGCCCGGTCGCGGGCCATCGTCTGGATGTTTTCGTCCGTCACCACGGTCGAAGAGCCGATCATAGAGCTCCAAACCGCGCGTTTGGCGGAGGGCGGGAAGTCCGGGACCGAAGCGCGCCAGCCGCTGATCAAGGACCGCATCCGGACCCGGCTGGACCAGCTTTCCCGGCGTCTGGGCGACGCCGACTGGCTCGATGGGGCGTTCAGCGCCGGGGACCTGATGATGGTCCATGTGCTGTACAGACTGAAGAATTCCGGCCTGCTGGACGAATTTCCGAACCTCGCCGCCTATGTCGCCCGCGGCCAGGCGCGCCCGGCCTGGCAGCGCGCGTTCGCCGCCCAGCTGGCGGTTTTCACGGCCCGGCTGCCGGCAAATCCCTCAAACTGACTCAAGCCCGACACCGCGCTGTCCTAATTCCGCAACCTTGGCCGCGCATACCCCCAGACGTCGGGGGCGACGCCTCAAGGAGCTACGGATGACATTGCCAGCCACCTCTGACGCAGTCCCCGCCCGAGCCCTGGTCCAGCGCGTGCGCTGGCATATCGGGTTGACCCAGCAAGCCTTCGCCCTGGCCTTCGGCATCGATCCCGAACGGCTGCGCGATCTCGAAGGCGGTGAGGCCGAGCCGGATCCGGTGCTGCAGGCCTATTTGCGGGTCATCGACCAGTCGCCGGACCTGGTGCGCAAGGCGTTGGCCGCAGCCGCGTAACAATTCCTCGCCCGTTGGGCGAGGGGGACCACGAAGTGGTGGAGTGGGCCCTTCCGACCGCACATCAGCGAAGGAAGGCCCACCTCGGCGACACTCCATTCTGACACCCCGTGTGCCCCTCGGCCCACTCCGTCGGCTGAGTTTATCCTCGGGCGCGCGCTTCGCGCGACCCGGGGGCCGCCACCTCGCCCAATGGGCGAGGAATTAGACAACTTGACATGCAACCAAATGGTTGCCTATAACCACCCCATGGTCATGGACGCGGTCTTCAAGGCGCTCGCCGACCCCAGCCGCCGGGCTCTTTTGGACCGGCTGCATGTGGAGAACGGTCAGACGCTCGGCGAGCTCTGCGAAGGCCTGACCATGTCCCGGCAGGCGGTCAGCAAACACCTGGCCCTGCTGGAGGAAGCCAACCTGGTCGCCGTCGTCTGGCGGGGGCGGGAGAAGCTGCACTACCTGAACCCGGTGCCGATCGCCGAGATCGCCGACCGCTGGATCGGCAAGTTCGAACGCGCCGGGCTCAAGAGCCTGGTCGATCTGAAGCGAGACCTGGAATCCGAAGACCCCCAGGCCTGACCACGTCAACCGCAAAGGAGCTCACCATGAGCGATCCCGCCTTCGTCTACGTCGTCTACATCCGCGCCACGCCCGCCCGCATCTGGGACGCCCTGCTTGATCCCGACCAGACCGAGAAGTTCTGGTTCGGCGGACGGTTCAAGACACAGCCTAAAGTCGGCGCGCCGCTGGAGCTGTGGAGCGAGCAGCGCGGCATCGATTTCAAGGGCGAGGTGCTGGAATGTGATCCGCCCAAGCGCCTGGTCTGGACCTTCCACCACGAGCGCGAACCCGACCGCTCGGACGGCCCCACCACGGTGACCTACGATCTTGAGGTGAACGGCGACGACACCCGCCTGACCGTCACCCACGACGGCTTCTCCGACAACAGCGCCCTGCGCCGCGGCGTCTCCGGCGGCTGGCCGCGGGTGCTCAGTAGCCTGAAGTCGATGCTTGAAACTGGCGAAGCGTTGACACGGGCGGCCTAGAGAAAAGGCGGCGAAGTTTCCTCCGCCGCCTCCCTCGTCTCGCTTAGAGCCCGTCCGGGCGGCGGAACCGCAGACACTTCCGCCTGACGGGCTCAGCCCTTCACGCAGACGACCTGCCGCAGGGTGTGAACGATGTCGACCAAGTCGGCTTGCGCCGCCATGACCGCGTCGATGTCCTTGTAGGCCATCGGCGTTTCATCGATCACCTCGGCATCCTTCCGGCACTCGACGCCGGCAGTCGCCGCCACGTGGTCCTCCAGGGTGAACCGCCGCTTGGCTTCCGTCCGGCTCATCGCCCGGCCGGCGCCGTGCGAGCAGGTGCAGAAGCTGTCGGCGTTGCCCTTGCCCCGCACGATGAAGGACCGCGCGCCCATCGAGCCAGGGATGATGCCCAGTTCGCCCTCGCCGGCCCGGACCGCACCCTTCCGGGTGACGAAAACGTCCTTGCCGAAGTGGCGCTCCTTGGCGACGTAGTTGTGGTGGCAGTTGACCGCCATCTCACCCGTCGTCAGGTCCGGGAACACCGTGGTGAGCACGCTCAGCACTTGATCCATCATCACCTCGCGGTTGGCCCGGGCGTACTTCTGCGCCCAGCTTACCGCCCGGATGTAGTCGATGAAGCCTTCGCTCCCTTCCGGGAAGTAGGCCAGGTCCTTGTCCGGCAGGTTGATGAACCACCGCTCCATGTCGCGCTTGGCGCGCTCGATGAAGTAGGAGCCGAACTTGTTGCCCACGCCCCGCGAGCCGGAGTGCAGCATCACCCAGACGTCGCCCACTTCATCGAGGCAGAGCTCGATGAAGTGGTTGCCGGTGCCCAGCGTGCCCAGGTGGCCGAGGCCCCGCGGGTGCGCCGCCTTGGGGCTCTTGTCGACCACCGCCTGATAGCCGGCTTCCAGCTCGGCCCACCGCGCCAACGCGCTGGCCGGCGGGTCGTCCGGCCAGGCCCCGACGTCGTTGCGGCCGCCGTTGTCGGTCCGACCATGGGGCACCGCCGCCTCGATCGCCGAACGGATGGCGAAGAGGTTGTCGGGCAGATGCTCGGCCCGGATGGACGTCTTCACCGCCATCATCCCGCAGCCGATATCCACCCCGACCGCCGCCGGAATGATCGCGCCAAGGGTCGGGATTACCGAGCCCACGGTCGCGCCCCGCCCCCAGTGGACGTCGGGCATCACCGCCATGTGGTGGTGGATGAAGGGCAGGCTGGCCACGTTCTGCAGCTGCGTGCGGGCCGCATCCTCGAGCGGCACGCCCCGGGTCCAGGCCTTGATGTGGACCCCCGGGCTTTCGATCACGTCGTACCCAGTCATGGGTCACTCTCCTCTTTGCTTTTCCTCTGCCACCCCTTCCGGCGTCACGGTCGAGAAGAGCCCCAAAACGAAGAACCCCTCCCGGCCGGGCCGGAAGGGGTTTCTTGCGAACAACCAAGTCTTTCAGACCTTAGCCGACCGTCCCCTTCCGCGCGTACGCGCCCATATCCTCGACTTTGCGGTCGAGGTTTGCGGGCGTCTGCAGCTGGGTGGGGTAGCGGTGCGACATCGATCCTTATCCTTGGAGGGCGGGCCAATAGAGGGCTGCGCGGCCTCTGAAAAGGGCTCTTGTTCACCGAACAGTTGTTTGTGGCCGTGGCGCCACGCTGGACGTTCGCGTCTATTGGCCTAGGTTCCAGGTATGCGCCGCCTCGCCCTGACCCTCGCCGCCCTGACCCTGTCGCTCGCGGCAAGCGCCAAGGCGGCCGGCCCGCCGGCCTCGGCCGAGGCGATACTGAGCAAGGGCGGGGTATGGGTGGTTTCCAGTTCCGACCCTGACAAGGTCTCGGCCCGCGTCCAGGCGGCCATCGACATTCCCGTCTCGCCGGAAAAGGTCTGGCGGACGATGACCGACTGCCGCAACAGCTACAAGCTGATCACCAACCTGAAGAGCTGCAAGATCGTCTCGGGCGACATGGCCAAGGGCTGGGACGTACGCGAGCATGTCACCAAGGGCGGCCTGGTCCCCTCCATGCGCATCGTTTTCCGCTCGGACTACACCGCCTACACCGACATCCGCTTCAAGCTGGTCGAGGGCGATCTCAAGGTTGAGCAGGGTGAGTGGAAACTGGTGTCGCTGCGAGGCGGAACGGCCACGCGGGTGATCTACGACAACCGCCTGGCCCTGAACCTGCCCGTGCCGCAGGACCTGCTGGCCAACGGTCTGAAGAAGAGCACGCCCAAGGCGCTCAGCAACCTGCGCGACCTCTGCGTGGCCCAGGCCAAGGGCTAGCGCGCCAGGAACGCTTCCAGGCCCTCGACCACGGCGCGGTTGTGTTCTTCGAGGCCGATGGTGATGCGCAGGTGGTTCGGCAGGCCGTAGTTGCCGACGCCCCGGGTCAGAAGGCCGCGCGTGGCCAGAAAATTCTCAGCGTCCACTGCCGTGCGGCCGGGCTGGTCCGGGAAGCCGACCAGCACGAAGTTGGCGCCCGACGGCACGACATCCAGGCCCAGACCGCCAAGCTGCTGGGTCAGCCAGGGCCGCCATTGCTCGACCAGGGCCAGCGAGCGGGCCTGGAAGTCGTCGTCGCCGAGGGCGGCGATGGCGGCGAGCTGGGCGGGAATGTTGACGTTGAACGGCAGGCGGATGCGGTCGACGGCGTCCGCCATCTCCTCGGGCATATAGGCCCAGCCCACCCGCAGGGCGGCCAGGCCATGCAGCTTGGAGAAGGTGTGGGTGACGACGATGTTGTGAGCGTTGCGCGCCAGACTGACGCCGTCCTCGAAGTTCGGATCGGAATTGAACTCGGCATAGGCCCCGTCCAGCACCAGCACCACGCTGGGCGGCAGGCGCTCGTGCAGATCGCGCAACGCTTCGATCGGCAGCCATGTGCCGGTCGGGTTGGCGGGGTTGGCCAGGAAGATGACGCGGGTGCGCTCGTCGACGCACTCCAGCAGAGCGTCGATGTCGATGCGGAAGTCCTTCTCGGGCGCGAACCGCACCTCCGCCCCGCAGGCGCGGGCTCCGATGGCGTAGGCGGCGAAACCGTGCGCGCCCTGCACCATGTTGTCGCCCGGCTCCAGGAAGGTCTGGTTGATCAGCTGGAAGATCTCGTCCGAGCCGCAGCCGAACAGCAGGCGCTCGGGCTCCAGGTTGTAGCGTTCGGCGATAGCGGCCCGCAGGATGTTGGACCGGCCCTCGGGATAGAGGTTCAGCAGCCCGCCGGCCTCGGCATAGGCGGCCTGGGCCAGGGGCGAGCTGCCCAGGATGTTCTCGTTGGCGGACAGCTTAATGGGGTGTTCGAAGCCCTCGGCCTTGGCCTTGCCGGGCTTGTAGGGCGCGATGTCCAGGATGCCAGGCTTGGGAACCGGGCGGGACGCGGCAAAGCGGTCGGACATCGGGCGGCCTTCTTACAGAAGCGGGAGCGCCGCCTCTAGCACAGGGGCGCTACAGGTCGAAAGGCTAGAGGTCGAAGGGTTCTGGCGCCGCGCCGATCACCCCAGACAGCTGGCCCGGCGCGCGGGCCAGACGGGCGTCTTCGGTCTGGTAGAAGCCGGCCAGGGTGAACAGCTTCAGGCCGCCACTCTCGGCCAACAGCTCGCCGGCCACGCCGTCGCGCGACAGGGTCTCGACGATCTTGGCGTTGGGGAGGTTGGAGTCGGTTACCCACAGGGTCTGGTCGCGGCCGCTGGGCTCGACCTTGATCTCGGCCACGGCGACCGCGGCCGCGGGGCCCCAGGCGTTCAGGCAGGGCAGCACCGCGAAGGCGCGCAGGGTGGGTTGGGTTAGCATCCGGCCCCACCAGCCATGGCCGCCGGCCAGGCTCATCACCGCCACGCCGCCCGGAGTCTTGGCGGCCGCCAGGGCCTGCTCGGGCTTTTCGACCGTGACCATGGCAGGCGCGACGCCGAAGCGCAGGCGGGCCAGTTCGACCGCGCGGGCCTCGTGCTTGCCGCCCCAGACGGCCAGGTGGAAGGGCCCCTGGCGTGAGAGGCTGTCGCCGATGATCTCGCGCCAGATGCGGACGATCAGTTGTGGTGTGGCCGCTTCGCGTGGCTGGGCCAGCAGATGGCGCAGCACCTGGGCCTCTCTGGCCGAGCGCAGGCCGAACTTGCCATCGCCGCCCGCCGCCTTCTTGGCCTCGGCCACCGCCACGGCGAGGCCCGCACGTTCGTCCAGCAGCTTCAGCAGCTCGGCGTCAACGATGTCGATCCGGGCTCTCACCGCGTCCAGAGAAGGCGCGCCCGTGGGCGTGTCGCGACCCATTTCATTCCCCAAAAACTCACCTTCGGCCTAAGGCCTTGCGGCGAATGGCGCAAGACTCTGCAAGGCGGGCAAGAAAATTGCCGCACTTCAGAACAGCTTCGGCGCCGGTCCGATGTGCAGCGGCCCCAGCATGGCCTCGCCGTTGGAGAGGTTGAGGTCGCCCTTGATCATCTGGCCGCTGCCGTCCACCGCCTTGAGGCTGGCCGGAAGGGAGCCCTTCAGGCGGCCGTCGGATTGTAGCGACAGACTGCCGCCAGTGGTCTTCAACACCGTCTGGCCGACCTGCAGCGAGGCGCTGTCGACTTGCAGAACGCCACCAGCGTCAGCCCAGGTCTTCACGGCCCGATTCCAGTCACGGCCGTGCAGGGCGCCGGCCCGGGTGAAAACCAGCGTCCAGTCGATCGTCCCCTCGCCCTGGTCCGCGATCCGGCCGGCCAGGCCCTGCAGGTTCAGCCGGGCGCCCTCGGCATGAAACAGGAAGGCAGCCTGATCATTGGGTCCGGCGCGCAGGGCGACATCCAGCTTGCGAGCGGCCGACAGCAGGTAGGGTTTGGCGCCGGGCGCCGGGTCAAACCGCAGGTCCACGCCCTCGATAGTCAGGCGCGGCGGGTGGGCGGTCGGCTGACTCAGGCTGGCGCGCAGGGCCTTGCCGGTGATCCGGACCACGCCGCCCTCGGGCCGGGTCAGCACCACGCCCTCCGACGCGACGGCCACCCAATGGTCGAGGCGATAGACATAGGCCTCGGTATGCAGGCTGGGCGCGGCCAGCTTCCAGCCGGCCCTGTCGCCCAGAGTCAGGCCGGTGAACTCGACATCCAGCCGGAACGGGAAGCCGCCGTAGTGGACGGACTGCCAGCTGATCTCATAGCCGTCGGCCCGAGCCTGTTTCACCGCCGCGGCGAGTTGCGTCTGTGCCTGGTCCCGGACCCAGTACCAGCCGACGCAGACGGCGAGGACCAGCGCCAGCAGCAGCGACCACGGAATGATCAGACCCAGTCGGTGGGCTTTACGGAGGGGCGGTTGATCGGGCAGGGTCATGTCGAGAGGGCGTCTCAAGTTTCGCGAAGAGCTGATGCAGGACGAACGGGCGCCGGCGCGCTGGGTTTTCGGTTACGGCTCGCTGATGTGGCGTCCGGGCTTTGCCTTCTTAGAACGGCGCGCGGCGCGGCTCCATGGCCGGCGGCGGGCCTTCTGCATCTATTCGGTCCACCATCGCGGCACCTATGAGCGGCCGGGCCTGGTCCTGGGCCTGGCGCCCGGCGGCTCGGTGCGTGGCTGCGCCTATCGGGTCAGCGAGGCGGACTGGCCTGGGGTCTACGGCTATCTGCGTGAGCGCGAGCAGCCGACCGAGACTTATTTCGAAGCCTGGCGCGAGGTGCGGCTGGAAGACGGGACGCCCGTCCAGTCCCTGGTCTTCCTTTCCGACGCCGCCCATCCGCAATGGGCCGGTGCGCTCAGCCTGGAGCAGCAGGCGGAACTTATCGCCGGCTCGATCGGGCTATCGGGCCGCAACATCGACTATCTGCGCGACCTGGTGGAGCATCTCCAGGCCGACGGCGTACGTGACCACGGCATGGAAAAGCTGCTGACGTTGGTCGAGGCGCGCGAACCGCCTATCTAGCGCCCATGACCGCCCGCACCGTCAAAGCCCTGCACCCCGCCCATCGCGACGACATCGCCGACCTGGTCACGCGGCGGCCGCTGCCCGGGCGGGCCCTGCCGGACCTGGACCCCTTCCTGTTCCTCAATCACCACGGCCCGCAGGTCTACCCGCCGAACAATCGCGGCCTGCCGTTCGGGCCGCACCCGCACCGTGGCTTCGAGACGGTGACCTTCATCATCGAGGGCGAACTGGCCCATCACGACAGCGGCGGCCACGCCAGCATCATCAAGGCCGGCGGCGTGCAATGGATGACCGCCGGCCGCGGCCTGATACATGCCGAGCTGTCGCCCGCTGATTTCAAGCGGGATGGCGGGACGCTGGAGCTTCTGCAGCTGTGGGTAAACCTGCCGTCGCGTCTGAAGATGTCGCCGCCCCGCTATCAGGGCCTGCAGGCCGAGGATATTCCCACCCTCGCGCTGCCGGGCGCCCACATTCAGCTGATTGCCGGCGAAATGCTGGGCGTGCGCGGGGCGGTGGACACCCTGGTCGACATGACCATGGCCACGGTCAGCCTTGAGGCTGGGGCTCGGCTCAGCCTGCCCATCGCCGCCGGACGGCAGATCTTCCTCTATGTGGTGCGCGGCGAGGTCGAGGTGGCCGGGACGGCGGCGGGCGCCTTCAACCTCGTCGAGCTGAACGGCGACGGCGACCGTCTGGAGCTGACGGCAACCGCGCCCTGCCTGCTGGCGCTCGGCCATGCCGAGCCTTTCGGCGAGCCGATCTTCGCCCATGGTCCGTTCGTGATGACGACGCGCGAGGAGATCATGCAGGCCATCTCGGACTATCAGGCGGGCAAGTTCGGCCGCGAACCGGTCATCTGAGGCGAAACCGGCTTTCCCCGCGGCTCGCTTCGGCTAGTGTCGGACCGCCGACCCCAACCAGGATTGACGATGACGTCCCGGGATATTGCGAGTTCCAACCCGGAGACGCTTCCGAGGCCCCGCCGACCGATCATCGGTTCGTTCGCTGCCCGGCTGAACCTGCTGGTGGCGGTGATGGTGCTGACCTCCGGTTTCGCCCTGGCCCTGCTCAGCATCGACGCCGCGCGCAGTCACCGGGCCACCAACGAACGGCAGCTGGCCGGCGTCGCCCGCGCCCTGTCCTTGGCCTCGGACGGCGAGGTCGCCAAGCTGGAGGCCATGGGCCGCACACTGGCCGCCTCGCCCTATCTGCAATTGGGTGAACTACGCGCCTTCGAGTTGCAGGCTCGCAAGGTCACCGGTTCGCCCATGGCCTGGATCGTCCTGGCCGACGCCGATGGCCAGCAACTGGTCAATACCGGCGCGCCGCCCGGTACGCCGCTGCCGGTCGGCGCCAAGGCCGGGTTCCAGTCCCGCTGGACCCAGCTTCAGACCAAGGAGCGGACCGTCTCCAACCTGACCTCCGGGCGGATCCACAAGGGACCCATCCTGGCCGTCGATCTGCTGGTCCGAAGGGCCGGAAAGCCGACCTATGACCTGGCCGTCATCACCACGCCGGCCGCCATGCAGGAACTCCTCGATCGCCAGGCTCTGCCCCAGGGTTGGTATGGCGGCCTGCTGGACGGAGAGGGGCGATTCATCGCCCGCAACGTCGATCCGCTGACCCATGTCGGCCGTCCCGCCAGTCCCAGCATGCTCGAGCACCTGAACGCCTCCCGCGAAGGTGTGTTCGAAGGCGTGTCGCTGGATGGCCACAAGACCCTCTCCGCCTTCCACACCTCAAGCCTGACTGGCTGGACCATGTCCGTGGCGATGCCCCGCTCCGAGGGGGTCGGCTATCTGGACCGCTCCCTGCGGCTGGCCCTGCTGGCAGTGGCCGGGCTGATGCTTGCCGGGGTGATCACGGCAGTGCTTCTGACCAATGGCGCCAACCGGGCCATGGCCCAGCTTGGCCAGGCGGCGCGCGGCGTGGGCGACGGCGGCGCCGTCCATTTTACGCCCTCTGGCGTCCGCGAGATCGACCTCGTGGGCGCGGCCCTGGCCGAGGCCTCGGCGCGGCTGCGGGCTCGCGAGCGTGAACTTCGCGAGCTGAATGACACGCTGGAACAGCGGGTGCAGGACGCCACGGAAAAGCTGATCCAGGCTCAGAAGCTGGAGGCCATGGGCCGGCTGGTCGGCGGGGTGGCGCACGACTTCAACAACCTGCTGACGGCGGTGCTGGGCAACATCGACATGCTGCGCCGCCGGCTGACCGAGCCCAAGCTGGTCCGCTATGCCGACAACGCCCAGGAGGCGGCCGAACGCGGCGCCCGGCTAACCGGCCAACTGCTGGCCTTTGCCCGCAAGCAGCGGCTCAAGCCCCAGCCGGTGGATGTCGCCCTGGCTCTGGGCGGCATGTCGGACCTGCTCAGCGGCGCGCTGGGCGGGCAGGTGTCGCTGACCATGCGAATCCCGGCCGATCTACCCGCCGCCCAGGCCGATCCCACCCAGCTGGAACTGGTCGTCCTGAACCTGGCCATCAACGCCCGCGACGCCATGGAAAATGGCGGCCGGGTCGAGATCTCGGTCGAGCGCCGCACCGTCACCGAGCCCGGCGCGCCGGAATCGCCTCCCCCGGGCGATTTCGTGGTCATCTCGGTGGCCGACACCGGGACCGGCATGGCGCCGGATGTGCGGGCCAGGGCGTTCGAGCCCTTCTTCACCACCAAGGAGGTGGGCCGCGGCTCGGGCCTGGGTCTGTCGCAGATTCTGGGCGTCGTCCAGCAGCTGGGCGGCGGCGTTGAAATCGAAACCTCTCCCGGAAGCGGCGCGCGGGTCGATGTCTTCTTGCCGGTGGCCGAACAGAGCGCCGCCGCGCCCAGGGCGCCGCTGAAGCCCGACGCCGCGCCGCTGCAGGGGCTTTCGCTGCTTCTGGTCGACGACGACGACCAGGTTCGCGGCGCCACGGCCGGGCAACTGGAGGAAATGGGACTGACGGTGCAGTCGGCGGCCTCAGGCGAAGAGGCGCTAGCCTGGCTGGACGGCGGCGGGGCGGTTGACCTGGTGTTGCTGGACTTCGCCATGCCCGGGCTGAACGGGGTGGAGACCGCCCGCCGCATCCACGAACGGCGGCCCGAGGTTCCGATCACCCTGATGAGCGGCTTCGCCGAGGCCGAGACCCTGGCCAGCCTGTGGACCGGCCGGCTGGTCAGCAAGCCTTTCACCGTGGCGGAACTGGTCCTGGCCCTGACGGCCGGGCTGAAGGTCGAGAGTTAGCCCCCCCTGTTAACCGAGCGCCTTGGCGGCGCCGAGTTTTTCGCGCCAGGCTGCGTCGAGGCTCTTCAGCCGGTCGGCCAGGCCCATGGGCGAAAGCTCATCGTCCTCCACCGTTTCGAGCACCTCGAACGCGAAGGCGGGCTCGCCATGCTGGTTCCAGGCGTCCTGCAGGGCGCGGGTGTAGCAGCCCTTCATCTTCAGCTGGAACCACAGGCTGGTCTTCTGGCTGTCCAGGTTGCGGCTGGCCGAGATCCAGACCTCGCCGGTCGGCTGGCAGCGGACAGCGAAGACCCCGGCGTTGACCTTGCGCTCCTTGAAGGAGCGGACGGCGTCGCGGCGAGCCTCCTTGCTGGGTTTGGGCTGATCCATCACGCGTCTCCGAAAGTGAGGCCGGCCAGGCGGCGGGCGTGGTGGGCAAGGTCTTGGGGCCAACCGGCGATTTGTTCGCCGAACCGGGCCGCGTCGCCCGCGAACAGGGCGCGGCAGGCTTCCTCGTAGCCGGGTTGGTTGCCTGCCACCGCCGACATGAAGCGATAGAGATTGTCGCGGGCCTGCCGCCGCGCGTCGCGGTCATCGCGGCGAGCCTCTTCGACCAGCCTGCGCAGGGCGACAGAGGCGCCGCCGGGCTGACTGGCCAGCCATTCCCAGTGCCGGGGCAGCAGGGTGACCTCGCGCGCCACTACGCCCAGCTTGGGGCGGCCAGGGCCGCGTCGGGGCGGCTCAGCTTCGATCAGCCGCGCCAGGATCGCCGCCTCGTCACCGCGCAGGTCAAGTTCGACCGAGGCGCCCGTGTGGCCGTCCAGCACCAGCACGCCGTTAGCCTCCGGGCCAAGTCGCTTGACGGCCAGGGCGACGTCAGCCCGCGAGCCTTCGGCGACAAGGCGGCCGTTCTGGAAGGCGATGGTATGAGGCAGGTCCATGCGCGCTTTCTACCCGGGCTAAAAGGCGCCGTCAATATTACCGGGGTAAAATCAAGTGGCTGCACAGCGACGGCGTCAATGCTAGGAACCCGGCAATTACGAGGGGAAGCGCCATGATCGAACGCCAGCTGGACATCGCCACCACGGACGGGGCGACCACCACCTTCATCGTCCACCCGGAGCGGGGCGGGCCGCACCCGGTCATCCTGTTCTTCATGGACGCCCCGGCCATCCGCGAGGAGCTGCGCGACATGGCCCGCCGGCTGGCGACCAGCGGCTATTATGTGATGCTGCCCAACCTCTACTATCGCTCAGGCGTCATGGAACTGGGGCCGTTGTCCCGCGACCCGGCCTCGCCTGACCGTGCCCGGATGTTCGCGCTGATGGAGTCGCTCAGCATCGAGGGGATCATGGATGACGCCGCCGGCCTGCTGGCCTTCGCCGCCCAGGACCCGGCGGCCGACACGACCAAAGTCGGGACGGTGGGCTACTGCATGAGCGGCCAGTACGCGATCAACGCCGCCGCCCGCTTCCCGGACCAGGTGAAGGCGGCGGCCTCGATCTATGGCGTGCGCCTGGTCACCGAGGCGGCCAACAGCCCGCACAAGGTCGCCACGCCCTCAGGCGCAGAACTCTATTTCGCCTGCGCCGAGATCGACCATTGGGCGCCGCTGGAGATGGTCGAGACCCTGCGCGAGACCCTCAAGGCCGACAAAGCCAAGGCCGAGGTCGAGCTCTATCCCGGCGTCGAGCACGGCTTCGCCTTCCCGCAACGGCCCGTCTACGACAAGCCGGCGGCGGAGCGGCATTGGGAGCGCCTGCTGGCGCTGTTTGGTCGGAATCTTTGAGTAATTCCTCGCCCGTTGGGCGAGGGGGACCACGAAGTGGTGGAGTGGGCTCTTCCGACCGCACATCAGGGAAGAAGATCCACTTCGGCGACGTTTCGTTCTGAATCCCCGTGCGGACCGCGGCCCACTCCGTCCGCTCCGCGGCCACCTCGCCCAACGGGCGAGGAATATGGAGATGCCCGGCCCCTTACGCCGCCGCGTAGAGCAGGCGCCCGCCATCCATGGCAGGGCGCAGGCTCATCAGGTCAGCGCGGCTGACGCTGAAGCAGCCATAGGACCGGCCCAGCTTGCCCCATTGGATCAGGTAGTCGATCTCGCAGTAGTCGGCCGAGTGGACGATGATCTCGCGATCGCGCGCTTCGTTGTTCGACCAATCCAGGCCTTCCAGCAGCACGTTGGGACCATGCTTCTCGCCCATCGCCATGCCGGCGGTGACATAGGCGCCGACCGAGGACGCGTAGCTGTCGGGGATGTTGGAGAACTGCGAGGCGAATCCGGTGTGTTCCGGGTCCGAGCCCTTGCCGTGAGCTGTGCGGAAGGCCCGCACGGCGCCGCTGGACATGTCGACCTCGAACATCCGCTGGCGGCTGGAATGGGCCTGGAAGTCGACGATGTAGATGCGGTCGCGGTTTTCGATGCGGTCCTTGTGGCGCTCCAGGGCGGCCAGGGCGGACTTCAGCGCCTCGGGCCGGATCAGGTGGCCGCCGTCGATAACATCGAGGTCGACATCGACCAGCTTTGGCTGCGGCAGGTTGTCGGGCAGGGGCGTAGGCAGCTGCACATTGCTCAGGCGCGGAGCCTTGACCGCGGCGTGCGCCGCCGTCAGGCCGGTAGCGGCGACGATGCCGCCCAGGATCAATCCGCGTCTTGAAAGCTGCATACTGATATGTCTCTGCGAGGGACGCCCCGGCGCCAGCCAGCAAGAACCTTACCTCAAGACTTCCCGATTGCCAGCGCGACCGATTGCAGCAAATCGATCACGAGGTCTTGAGGTCAGCGTGACGGAACCGGCCCAGCGTCTTGCGCCAGTTCGCCCGCAGGATGCCCGGCCGCTCCGGAAAGCGCTCGTCCAGGAAGTCAGCGCCCGCCACCCGGTCGGTGCGGAAATGCCGGAAGTCCTGCCGCAGCTCGCACCAGCCGGCCAGGATCCGGGTCGTCTCGTGATAGGCAATGGCGACCGGCCAGACCGTTCGCGCGCTCTCGCGGCCCTGCTCGTCGCGATAGGCCAGGGTGATCTTGCGGCCCGCGCGGATCCAGGCGCGGACCAGGCCCATGTCGATCTGGTCGGTGGTGTTACGCCAGTTGGGCGGGGTGGCGGCCACCGGCTCCAGCACATGGGGTCGCAGTCGCTCGGGGACGGCGACCGCAATTTTGGCGATCAGGTCGCGGGCTGCCTGGGCGAGGGCCGGATCGCCTCGGCTGGCCACCCATTGCGCGCCCAGCACGGCGGCCTCGATCTCGTCGGGGGTCAGCATCAGCGGCGGCAGGTCGAAGCCGCCTTCCAGCACATAGCCGAACCCCGCCTCGCCGCGGATCGGCACCCGCTGGCCGATCAGGGCGGCGATGTCGCGATAGACCGTGCGCTTGGAGGTCTCCAGCTCGACCGCCACGGCCTCGGCCGTCAGCGGCCCGCGCGCGCGGCGCAGGATCTGGATGATCTGGAACAGGCGGTCGGCGCGTCTCATGGATACAGCGTGACAGCAGCATGCTGACAGCATGGTGGCAACAGGGCCGCCGCACTGTCGGGTCATCGACGATTGGCCAAAGCCGAAGGATGCCTCCGATGATCACCCTCTACGCCACCAGCGAAAATTTCGGCCTGCCCGAGATCAGCCCCTATGTCACCAAGACCGAGGTCCAGCTGAAGCTGGCGGGCCTCGACTACCAGAAGGTCGCGTCCAACCCCGACACCTCGCCAAAGGGCCAGCTGCCCTGGATCGACGACGACGGCCAGGCGGTCGCCGACTCCACCTTCATCCGCGCGCATCTGGAGCGGAAGTACGGCTTCGACCTCGACGCCCATCTCAGCCCCGTGCAGCGGGCCCAGGCCTGGGCCATCGAGCGGATGCTGGAAAACCAGTTCGCCTGGACCTGGGTGCGCGATCGCTGGCTGGACCCGGAGAACTTCGCCAAGGGCCCGGCCCACTTCTTCGACACCGTGCCGGAAGCCTTCCGCGAGCAGGTGCGGACCGAGGTGCAGGCCAAGGTGGCGAATAACATTCTCGCCGTCGGCGTCGGCCGCCATTCGGACGAGGAGGTGCTGTGGCTCGGGACCCGCACGCTGGATGCGCTGGACCTGTTGCTGGGCGACAAGCAATGGCTGTTCGGCGATCAGCCGAGCGGTGTGGACGCCACCGCCTTCGCCATGCTGGCCGGGGTGATGACGCCCTATTTCGACACTGCCCTGCACCGGGCGGCCCTGACCTACCCGACCCTGGTCGCCTACGTGGCGCGGGGTTTCGCGCGCTTCTATCCGGCGTTCGCCTGGGGCGAGCCCCAGTCTGAAGCCGTGGCGGCGTAGAGCCGGACCATGTCGTAGAGCTTCTGTCCACGAGCCTGGGCGAGATCCAGACGGGCTTCGCCCAGGCGCCGACGGGCGTCGACTATGTCGTAGAGCGTGCCGCCGCCCAGCTTCCAGGCCGTCTGGGCCGAGCTGATTTCCCGCTCGCCCGCCTGGACCTGGCGGGTCAGGGCGGCGATCTCGGCCTCGTCGTTGGCGAGCGCGCTGAGCACATCCGAGACCTGGGTGAAGGCGGTCAGCACGGTCTGCTGGTAGCGGGCCATGGCGGCGCGGGCCTGGGCTTCCGACGCGCCCTTGCGGGCCTTGAGGGTTCCGCCGTTCAGCAGCGGCGCGGTCAGGCCGCCGCCGAGGTTCCAGCCGCTGGCGTCATAGCCGAACAGGTCGCCAGGCTTGATGGCGCTCTGGGTCAGGCCGGCGCTCAACTTGATGTCCGGATAGAGGGCCGCGGTCGCCACACCGATGTCGGCGGTGGCGGCGTGCAGGTCGGCCTCGGCAGCGCGGATGTCGGGGCGATTGCGAACCAGACTGGAG
>JBBRZO010000003.1:0-376230 GCA_038236615.1 Caulobacterales bacterium | reverse complement strand
GCCAATCAGCGGCAAAGCGCAGTCGGTCGTCCATGGCGCTGCTCTCGAGCCACGGCATCGCACAGCCCTCCTCCAAAACACCGGAGAACTGTTACCCATCTATCCGGGCTACTCTGTTACCTCTCTAACCGGGCAGGACATAGCAAGCCCTTCCCCCGCTGGGGGGGAAGTGGCCTGAGACGCGCAGCGGCGAAGGTCGATGGGGGTCCTTGCGGCGTCGGCGGATCTCCCTAACGTGGGAAAGGGCCCCCAACGAGCCTCCAGCTTCGCTGTCGGCCCACTTCCCCCGCCAGCGGGGGAAGGGCTAGTCTGCCGCCGACTCTCCGGGGGACTTCATGCGTTGGACCAAATCACTGGCGCTCACGGCGGCGCTGCTTCTGGCCGCGCCGGCGTTCAGCGCCGACAAGCCGGACATCGGCCTGCCGGTGGTGAAGCCTGAGAAGGTCGGCTTCTCGTCCGCGCGGCTGAAGGCGCTGGATACCGCCATGGACGCCCTGGTCGACTCGGGTAAATTGCCCGGGGTGCTGACCATCGTCGCGCGCCACGGCAAGGTGGTGGCGGTCAATGTCTACGGCTCCAAGGACACCGCGTCGAAGACCCCGATGACGGCGGACACCATCTTCCGCATGTATAGCCAGTCCAAGCCGGTGACGGCGGTGGCGATGATGATCCTCTACGAAGAGGGCAAATGGCGGCTGGACGATCCGGTCACCAAGTTCGTGCCCGAGTTCAAGGACCTCAAGGTCTACAAGGGCCAGGACGACAAGGGTCAGCCGATCCTGGAGCAGGTCTCGCGCTCGGCCACCATGCGCGAGTTGATGACCCATACCGCCGGCTTTGCCTACGGGCTGGTCTACGACAACCCGGTGGACAAAGCCTATCGCGACTCCGGCCTGCTGGGCTCGCGCAACCTCGATGAAATGCTCAAGGGCGCGACCGCCCTGCCGCTGGCCAACCAGCCGGGCGCGCGCTGGAAATATTCCATCGCCGTCGACATCCAGGGCGCGATCATCGAGCGGCTTTCTGGCCAGTCGCTGCCGCATTTCATGCAGAGCCGGATCTTCGGACCACTGGGCATGCGGGATACGGGCTTCTACGTCCCTGACGACAAGAAGCCTCGGCAATCGTCCCTCTATGCCGTCAATCCCAAGGACCGCAGCATCGTGCCGGCCTCGGGCTTCATGGTGCTGGACGTCAGCAAGCCGCCCGCCATGCCGATGGGCGGCGGCGGGCTGGTCTCGACGGCGCACGATTATCTGCGTTTCGCCGAGATGCTGGCCAACAATGGTTCGCTTGACGGGGTGCGCATCCTGTCGCCGGCCGGCGTGAAGCTGATGGAGTCCAACCATCTCAGCGACGCGGTCATGGCTCAAAAGCCCTTGGGGCCGGGCATGGGATTTGGGTTCGACGGCTCGGTGGTCCTGGACCCGGCCGCCGCCGACACCCTGGCCGGCGAGGGCACATACAGCTGGGGCGGCGCGGCAGGCACCTGGTTCTGGGTCGATCCGGAAAACGATGTGGTGTTTTTAGGGATGATCCAGGTGCTGGGCTGGTACGGCGGCGGCGGGGTCGACCTGGAACACCTCAGCCAGACGCTGGTCTATTCGGCGCTGGTCGACCCCAGGAAGTGAGATGACAAAGGTTTCACCGTGGCGGTGCTGGCGCCGCCGGGTTACCTTCGCCACATAGAGTCCAACTGACTTTGGAGAACCCAGTCCATGGGCACGGGTTTCATTATCGCTATCGTCATCGCCATCGTGGTCGCCCTGCTGGCCATCGGCGCCTACAACCGCATGGTCGGCCTCAATCAGCGCGCCAACCAGGCCTTCGCCGACATCGATGTGCAACTCAAACAGCGCCACGACCTGATCCCCAATCTGGTCGAGACGGTGAAGGGTTACGCCACCCACGAGAAGGGCACGCTGGAGGCGGTGATCGCCGCCCGCAACGCCGCGACCTCGGCCGGCAGCGTCGACGACAAGGTGCAGGCGGAAAACGTCCTCTCCGGCGCCCTGCGGCAGGTGTTCGCGCTCAGCGAGGCCTATCCGGACCTGAAGGCCAACCAGGGCTTTGTGAGCCTGCAGGGCCAGCTGACCGACATCGAGAACAAGCTGGCCTCGGCCCGCCGGTTCTTCAACAACACGGTCAGCGAGTTCAACGCCGCCATCCAGCAGTTCCCGGCCGTGCTGTTCGCCGGGATGTTTGGCTTCAAGGCCCGCAGCTTCTTCGACCTGGGCGAGGAACGGGCCGCGATGGACAAGGCCCCGGAAGTCAAGTTCTGAAGGCTTAGCGCGTCATGGGGGCCGTCGGTCTCTACACCCACATCCAGGCCAACAATTTTCGTTCGGCCCTGCTGCTGATCGGCTTTCCGATCCTGCTGCTGGTCATGGTTTTCTTCCTGACCGTGGCCGGTATCGGGGCTGGCTATCTGCCGCCGCCACAGGAAGGCGGCAGCATCCTGGGCGAAGCGGCGGGCTTCATGCTGGCCGCCGCGCCCGGAGCGTTGATCGTCTCGTTGATCTGGTTCGCCATCGCCTATTTCGCCAACCAGGCCATCATCGATGCGGCGACCGGCGCGCACCAGGTCACCCGGCAGGACGAGCCCGAGCTCTATAACCTGCTCGAGAACCTCTGCATCTCGCGGGGACTCAAGACCCCCACGCTGCGGATCATCGAGAGCGACGGCATGAACGCCTTCGCCACCGGCCTGAACGACAGCCAGTACAGCATCACCGTCACCCGCGGCCTGATGCGGGCGATGTCCAAGGACGAGCTTGAAGCAGTGCTGGGCCATGAGCTGACCCACGTGCTGAACCGCGACGTCCGCACGATGGTCATCGCCTCGGTCTTCGCCGGCATCATCAGCCTGATGGCCCAGATCATCTATCGCGCCATCATGTGGGGCGGGGTCGGCTCGCGCCGGGACGACAAGCGCAGCGGCGGCGGCGTCTGGGTGTTCGTCGCCCTGGCCGTGGCGGCTGTGGGCTATGTACTGGCCATCGTCATTCAGATGACCCTGTCGCGCAGCCGTGAATTCGTCGCCGACGCCGGCTCGGTTGAGCTGACCAAGAATCCTGATGCGATGATCAGCGCCCTGCAGAAGATCAGCGGCCATGCGCATCTGGACGCCCCTGAGAGCGTGCGCAGCATGTTCCTGGAGGACGAGAGCGCCGGGGTGATGGGCCTGTTCGCCACCCATCCGCCGATCAGCAAGCGGATCGAAGCGCTGGTGAAATTCGCCGGTGGGCGGGTGTCCGAACTTCCTGAGCCGTCGCCGGTCGCACCTGCCGATGGACCCTGGAGCGATCCGCCGGCCTCGCCGCCCGCCGCTGGGCCCTGGGGGTAGGCTGCCCGGGCGACCGCGCCCTTGCCTTTTTGTGGCTATGCGACTAAACCCCGCGCCATCTCACACGCAGATGTGCGGCTAGGCGCGGGTCAATCCCCGCGTTTTTCCGTTCCGGTCCCAAGTCAGAATGGTCTGACGCGGGGGTGTCTGCGGAGGTTGAACCGGAAGAAGGACCAAGGTTCCATGGCACTGCCCGATTTCTCTATGCGCCAACTGCTCGAAGCCGGCGCTCACTTCGGCCACCAGACTCACCGCTGGAACCCGAAGATGGACCGCTACATCTTCGGCTCGCGCGCCAACATCCACATCATCGATCTGTCGCAGACGATGCCGCTCCTGCACCAAGCCCTGGTGAAGGTCCGTGAAGTCGCCGCCGCCGGTGGCCGCGTGCTGTTCGTCGGCACCAAGCGTCAGGCTTCGGACCCGGTGGCGATCGCCGCCAAGCGCTGCGCCCAATACTACGTCAACCACCGCTGGCTGGGCGGCACCCTGACCAACTGGCGCACCATCTCCGGCTCGATCGCCCGTCTGCGCGAACTGGAAGGCCTGCTCGAAGGCGAAGGCCAGGGCCGCTCCAAGAAGGAGCTGCTGCAGCTGACCCGCGAGCGCGAGAAGCTGGAACTGTCGCTGGGCGGCATCAAGAACATGGGCGGCATTCCCGACCTGATGTTCGTGATCGACACCAACAAGGAAGGCATCGCCATCCAGGAAGCCCGCAAGCTGAACATCCCGGTTGTGGCCATCCTGGACACCAACTGCGATCCGGACGGCATCACCTTCCCGATCCCGGGCAATGATGACGCCGCGCGCGCTCTGCAGCTCTACTGCGACCTGATCGCCGACTCGGTGCTGGACGGCATGGCCGCCGGCACGGTGGCTTCGGGCGTCGATATCGGCGCTTCGGAAGCCCCCTTCGAACCGGCCCTGGCCCGCGAACTGACCCCGGAACCGGAAGCGGCTCCCGCCCCGGCCCCGGTCGCTGAAAAGGCGCCTGAGCCCGTCGCTGAAGCGGTTGCCGAACCGGTCGCCGAAGCTGCTCCGGAAGCCGCGGCTGAGGAAGCCCCGGCCGCCGCCGAAGAACCTGCCGCGAACTGACCCTAGGGTCTGACTGCAATCAAGATTGCGGCCGGGTCCTGAGGGGCCCGGCCGCACCCGTATCCGAACTGGAGGACTGAATATGGCGGAAATCACCGCTGCGCTGGTCAAGGACCTGCGCGAGAAATCGGGCGCCGGCATGATGGACTGCAAGAAGGCCTTGCAGGAAAACGACGGCAACATCGAAGCCTCGATGGACTGGCTGCGCACCAAGGGCATGGCCCAGGCCGCCAAGAAGGCCGACCGCGCCGCCGCTGAAGGCCTGGTGGGCGTGGCCCTCAAGAAGGACGGCAAGGGCATGACCGGCACGGTCATCGAGCTCAACGCCGAGACCGACTTCGTCTCGCGCAATGAGCTGTTCCAGGCCGCCGCCCGCAAGATCGCCGAGACCGCCCTGGCGGTCGAAGGCGACGTGGACGCCATCAAGGAAGCCCTGACCGCCGACGGCGAGAAGGTTGCCGACCTGGTCACCAACCTGATCGCCACTATCGGCGAGAACATGAACCTGCGCCGCTCGGCCCGCTTCAACGTGGCTGAAGGCGCGGTCGCGGCCTACATCCACAACGCTACCGCCCCCGAACTGGGCCGGATCGGCGTGCTGGTGGCCATGGAAGGCCCGGGCAATCAGGACGACCTGCAGGCGGTCGGCAAGAAGATCGCCATGCACGTGGCGGCCACCAACCCGCTGTCGCTGTCGACCGACGACCTGGACCCGGCCGCCGTCGAGCACGAGCGCGCCATCCTGACCGAAAAGGCCAAGGAAGACGGCCGTCCCGAAGCGATGATCAGCAAGATCGTCGAGGGCCAGATCGCCAAGTTCCAGCGCGAAGTGGTCCTGCTCAAGCAGGCCTTCGTGATGAACCCCGACCAGACCATCGAGCAGCTCGTCGCCGAGACCTCGAAGGCTCAGGGCGGTCCGGTCTCGGTCAAGGGCTTCGTGCGCCTGGCCCTGGGCGAGGGCGTCGAGAAGAAGGTCGACGACTTCGCGGCGGAAGTCGCGTCCATGACCGGCGGAAACTGACCGCAGTTTGATGAAACTTGGGGGCGCGTGCGGCTTAACGGCTGCCGCGCCCTTGGTCTATGTTGGGCGCGACTCGTGTCCCGGAGCGTGCATGTCTAAGCCGCGTTACAAGAATATCCTGCTGAAGGTCTCCGGCGAGGTCCTGATGGGCGATACGCCCTTCGGCATCGATATGCCGACGGTCGAGGCCGTGGCCCAGGACATCAAGCAGATCGTCGATGAGAAGGTGCGCCTGAGCCTGGTGATCGGCGGCGGTAACATCTTCCGCGGCATGGCCGGCGCCGCCAAGGGCATGGAGCGGGCCAGCGCCGACTATATGGGCATGCTGGCCACCGTCATGAACGCGCTGGCCATGCAGGATGCGCTGGAGCGGATCGGGGTTTCGACCCGCGTGCAGTCGGCCATCCCCATGCCCACGGTCTGCGAGCCGCTGATCCGGCGGCGCGCGGAGCGGCATCTGGAAAAGGGCCGGGTGGTGATCTTCGCCGCCGGCACCGGCAATCCCTTCTTCACCACCGACAGCGGGGCCGCCCTGCGCGCCGCCGAAATGAAGTGCGACGCCCTCTTCAAGGGCACCAGCGTCGACGGCGTCTACACGGCCGATCCGAAGAAGGACGCCACGGCTACGCGCTTCGAAAAACTCAGCTATCATGACGTCTTGTCGCGGGATCTGAAGGTGATGGACGCCTCGGCCATCAGTCTGATGCGCGAAAATTCCATCCCCATCGTGGTCTTCTCGATCCGCGAGCGGGGCAATCTGATGAAGGTGCTGCACGGCGAAGGCGTCTCCACCACCATCACGGCAGACTGAACCTTAAAGACTGGGGACTGGGAGAAACGACCATGGCCACCGCCGAAAAGCCGGTCATCGCCAACTACAAGAGCCGCATGGACAAGGCCGTCGTGGCCTTGAAGGAAGAGTTCTCCACCCTGCGCGCCGGCCGGGCCTCGTCCAACCTGCTCGACCAGGTGATGGTCGATGCCTACGGCTCGACCATGCCGCTGATCAGCTGCGCCTCGGTCAGCGTCCCGGACGCCCGCTCACTGGCGGTCAGCGTCTGGGATCGTGGCCTGATCATCTCGGTCGAGAAGGCCATCCGCAGCGCGGGCCTGGGCCTGAACCCCGTTGTCGAGGGCCAGAACCTGCGGATCCCGATCCCGCCGCTGACCGAAGATCGCCGCAAGGACATGGCCAAGCTGGCCGGGAAATACGCCGAGCAGCAGAAGATCGCCATTCGCAACGTCCGCCGGGACGGCATGGACGATCTGAAAAAGGCGGAGAAGGACGCTGTCATCTCGCAGGACGAGCAGAAGCGCCTGGAAACCGAGATGCAGAAGATCACTGACGAGGCGGTCAAGCTCGTCGACCAGACCTTGAAAACCAAAGAACAAGAGATCATGCAGGTTTAATCGTTCCCAGGGTAGGCTGCGGCGCAGCGGAGCTTTTGGCGAACGAAAAGGGGACGGAAATGACGCCGGCGGACGGCCAGCATCGACGGGGGGAGAAATCCGCCCCGGGCGCGTCGCAGGAGCGTCTGGCGGGCGAGGGCCTGCACATCGCCATCATCATGGACGGCAACGGCCGTTGGGCGAAACGCCGGGGCCTGCCGCGCACCTTTGGTCATCGTGAAGGCGTCAAGGCGCTGAAGCGCACCGTCGAGGCCGCCCCCAAGCTTGGCGTGGCGCAGCTGACCGTTTTCGGTTTCTCGACCGAGAACTGGCGCCGGCCCGTGGCCGAGGTCTCCGAGCTGATGGACTTGCTCAAGGCTTATGTGCAGAGCGACCTGGACAGGCTGGCCCGCGAGGGCGTGCAGGTGCGTATCCTGGGCCGCCGCACCGGACTTCGCCCGGATATCCTTGAAGTCATCGAGGGGGCCGAGCGCCGCACCGCAGCCAATCATAAGTTCGTTCTGCAGGTCGCCTTCAATTATGGCGGCCGGGCCGATATCGCCGACGCGGCCCGCCGACTGGCCGAGGAAGTCGCGGCCGGGACGCTGGATCCGGCGGCCATCGATGAAGCCGCCTTCGCCGCGCGCCTCTCCAGCGCCCGGGCGCCTGAGCCGGACCTGATCGTGCGGACCAGCGGCGAGCGGCGGATGTCGAACTTCCTGCTGTGGGAGTGCGCCTACGCCGAACTGATCTTCCAGGACGTGCTATGGCCTGACTATGGGCCCGAGCAGCTCAAGGCGGCCATCGCCGAATTCCAATCCAGGGAACGGCGTTATGGAGGAGCCGCGGCAGATGACGTCCTCGCCGCCGGCTAGGCGCTTCGACTGGGATAACCTGGGCGTACGGGTGGTCTCGGCGGTGGTGCTGGTTCCCGTCGCCCTGGCGGCCATCTGGTTCGGCGGCTGGGCCTTCCTGCTGCTGCTGTCGGTCGGCGTGGCCCTGCTCTCCATCGAATGGGGCGGCATGACCGCCGCCAAGGCGCCGATTCGCATCGCGGCGGTGGTGATGGTTTCGGTTCTGGCCGCCACCTTTGCCTCGTATCGTGGCGAGGCCTGGATCGGCTGGTACGGGGTGGCCTGGGCCATTGCGGGCGTGGGGGCCATTCTGGCGGCGTTTGTAGCCCGCAACGTCGCCGAACATCCCATCAACGCCGCCTATGGCGTCATCTACCTGGCCCCGGCCACCATCGCCCTGATCTGGCTGCGCGCCAACGGCGGCGTCAACGAGATCGGGGGCAACGAGAAGGGCATCAGCTGGACCTTCCTGGTGTTCGCGGTCGCCTGGTCCGCCGATATCGCCGCCTTTGTCGTCGGCAGCATCCTGAAGGGTCCCAAGCTCTGGCCCCGGCTCTCGCCCAACAAGACCTGGTCCGGTTTTGTCGGCGGACTGCTGGCGGCCATGCTGACCGGCTGGGTGGTGACCAAGTTCAGCCACGCGACGCTGCCGATGGCCTCGGGCCTGCTGTGCGGCCTGTTCGGTGGGCTGGCGACGATGGGCGGCGATCTGTGGGAATCGATGCTCAAGCGCCGGTTTGGCGTGAAGGACTCCGGTGATCTGATTCCCGGCCATGGCGGCCTGCTGGACCGCGTTGACGGCCTGCTGTTCTGTATCATGGTGGTGGCGGCCGCCCGGCTGCTGGCCCACGAAGGATGGGTGTTTTGAGTCTTGCCCGCACGGTTGTCGTCCTGGGATCGACAGGCTCGGTGGGCGTATCCACCCTGGACCTGCTGGAGCAGTCGAACGCCCATGTCGAGATCCTGGCGCTGACCGCTGGCCGCAACGTCGCCAAGCTGGCCGAGCAGGCGCTGAAATGGCGCCCCCGCCAGGTGGTCATCGAAGACGAAAGCCTGCTGGCTGAACTGCGGGAGCGGTTGAGCGGCTCAGGTGTGCAATGCGCCGCCGGGGCCGCTGCGGTAGCGCAGGCGGCAGGGCAGGGGGCTGACTGGGTGATGAGCGCCATTGTCGGCGCCGCCGGACTGCCTCCGACTCTCGCCGCCGCCCGGGCCGGCTCGGTCGTGGCGCTCGCCAACAAGGAAAGTCTGGTCTGCGCCGGTCCTGCGCTCATCGAGATCGCCCGCCAGGCCGGCGGTTCGATCATTCCGGTCGATTCCGAGCACTCGGCCATCTTCCAGGTGCTGCAACCGGCCTGCGCCCACCGCATCGCCAAACTGATCCTCACCGCATCCGGTGGCCCGTTCCGCACCTGGACCCGCGAGGCGATGGAGACCGCTACGCCCGAGCAGGCCGTGGCCCATCCCAATTGGAGCATGGGCGCGAAAATCTCGGTCGACAGCGCCACGATGATGAACAAGGGCCTGGAGATGATCGAGGCCTCCTATCTGTTCGAGACCGGGCCTGACCGCATCGATGTGCTGGTCCATCCACAGTCGATCATCCACAGCATGGTGGAATACGAGGACGGCTCGACCCTGGCCCAGCTGGGCGCCGCCGACATGCGCACGCCCATCGCCTGCGCCTACAGCTGGCCCGACCGCCTGCCTTGGCCGGCCCCGCGCATGGACCTGGCCGCCATGGGGCAGCTTACCTTTGAGAACCCTGACCTGGAGCGCTTTCCGGCCATCGACCTGGCCCGATCGGCCCTGCGAGCCGGCGGCATGGCCCCGGCGGCGATGAATGCGGCCAATGAGCTGGCCGTGGCCGCCTTCCTTGACCGTCGCCTCGGCTTTCTGGATATTGCCCGGGCTGTGTCGGAGACGCTGGACCGCATGAATGGGCAAGGCGATCTGGCCGAGGGGGCGAATGACGCGTTGGAGACCGCGATGATGACCGACGCCAGCGCCCGTCGGGTGGCCGCTCAGGTCCTCGCCGGCTTTTCGTCGCGCGCCTGATCCCAGGACAATCGGAACTCCATGCACGCGCTCCAGAACATCTTCCTGTTTGTTGTCCCCTTCCTGCTGGTGATCACCGTGGTGATCACAGTGCACGAGTTCGGCCACTTCCTGATGGCCAAGCGATTCGGCGTCGCCATCGACCGCTTCTCCATCGGCTTCGGAAAGGCCGTGTTCAGCCGCACCGATCGCGATGGCGTGGAGTGGCGAGTCGGTTGGATTCCGTTGGGTGGCTACGTCCGCTTTTCGGGAGATGAGAACGCCGCCAGCGTCCCGGACAAAAACGATCTGGACAGCCTGCGCGAGCACATCGTCGAGCAGGAAGGCGCGGCAGCGGTCAGCCGCTACTATCATTTCAAGCCGGTCTGGCAGCGCGCGCTGATCGCCGTGGCCGGGCCGGCCGCCAATTTCATCCTGGCCATCCTGCTGTTCGCGGCTCTGGCCATGACCTTCGGCCAGGTTCGGCAGGACGCGCGCGTCGGAGGCATTGAGCCTGGCAGCGTGGCTTCGGCAGTGGGCTTCCAGGTCAACGACCTGATTCTGTCCATGGATGGCCGTTCGGTCGACAGCTTCTCGGATCTGCCACCCTATGTTGGTCTTCGCGCCGGCACGCCGATCCGCTTCGAGGTTCGCCGGGGCAATCAGGTCCTGAACATCACCGCCACGCCGCGGAAGACAACCATCGAGGACAAGGTCGCGGGCCGGCACTCTCAGGGCCTGCTGGGGCTCGCAGGCCCGGCCTACAATGGTCCCTACACCCACCATGTCCGCTATAATCCCATCGAGGCCGTCGGCGTCGGGGTCGGCCAGACATGGACGACCGTGTCGACCACCGGCTTCTATCTTGGCCGACTGGTGACGGGCCGGACTTCGCCCGATCAGCTGTCAGGTATGATCGGCATGGCCAACGCCACGTCGGCCCTGACCAAGGAAAGCGTCGAGGGGACCAAGACCTTCGGGGAGGCGGCGCTCAGCGTATCGGCGAATCTGCTGGCTCTGATCGCTTTCCTGTCGGTAGGAATCGGCTTCATGAACCTGATGCCCATTCCGGTTCTGGATGGCGGGCATTTGGTTTTCTACGCATACGAGGCCGTGGCCCGCAGGCCACTGGCCGCCAGCATACAGGCGGTCTCCTACCGCCTTGGTCTTGCCTTGCTTGTCGGTTTCATGCTGTTCGCGGGGTGGAACGATCTACACCGGTACGATGTGTTCAAAAAACTGGGCGCCCTTCTGTTTTGACGCTCTGAGGTCATGGCTGCACTTATGAAGCATTCCCGCGCTTACGGCGCCGCGTTCGTCTCCGGCCTGGCCCTGCTGCTGGGCACGACCAGTCTGACTGCGCCTACGGCCGCCTATGCCCAGTCGCAGTCCGGCGTGGTCGATCGGATCGATGTTCAAGGCAATGAACGCATCGAAGCCGGTACGGTTCTGTCCTACCTGCCGATTCAGCCGGGCGACACGGTCGACGCCGCCAAGCTCGATGTGGCCCTGAAGACGCTCTACCGCACCGACCTGTTCGCGGACGTCAAGATTGACCTCCAGAACGGTGACCTGGTCGTCCGCGTTGTCGAGAACCCGATCATTAACCAGGTGGTCTTCGAGGGTAACGGCAGCCTCAAGGACGAAAAGCTGAAGGACGAGGTCCAGGTCCGCCCGCGCGGCATCTTCACCAAGTCCAAGGTCCAGGCCGACGTCCAGCGCATCATCGAGCTGTACCGCCGGGCCGGCCGCATCTCCGCGACCGTGACGCCCAAGGTGGTGGAACTGCCGCAGAAGCGGGTCGATCTGATCTTCGAAATCAACGAAGGCCCCAAGAGCGGCGTCCTGGACGTCAACTTCCTGGGCAACAAGGCCTATTCCGACAGTGACCTGGCTGACATCGTCGTCACCAAGGAAAGTCACTGGTATAAGTTCTTTGCCAACAACGACAACTTCGACCCTGACCGGATCGAGTACGACAAGGAACAGCTGCGGAAATTCTACCGCAACAAGGGCTATTACGACTTCCGGGTCGTGTCGGCCGTGGCCGAGCTGGCCCCCGACAAGAACGGTTTCGCGATCACCTACACCCTCGATGAGGGGCAGAAGTTCAAGTTCGGCAAGCTGTCGGTCGACACCGAACTGAAGAAGCTGGACGGCACCGTGCTGGCCCAGCTTCTGCCGATCCGCACCGGGCAGGTCTATGAAGACCAGAAGATTGAACAGGCCACCGACGCCCTGACCTTTGCGGCCGGCGCCGCCGGGTTCGCCTTCGTCGACGTTCGCCCGCGCTATGTTCCCAACCGCGAGACCCATACGGTCGACGTGGTCTTCCAGGTCAAGGAAGGCCCGCGCGTCTATGTCGATCGCATCGACATCGTCGGCAACACCCGCACCCTGGACTACGTCATCCGCCGCGAGCTCGACCTGTCAGAGGGCGACGCCTACAACCGCGTGCTGGTCGACCGGTCCAAGAACCAGATTCGCGCCCTTGGCTTCTTCAAGGACGTCGACATCACCGAGGTGCCCAGCGCCCAGCCCGACCGCACCAGCCTGCGGGTCAAGGTCGAGGAGCAGCCCACCGGGGAACTGTCGTTCAGCGCCGGCTACAGCTCGGTGGACCAGCTGGTCCTCGATCTGGGGGTCAGCGAGCGCAACTTCCGCGGCCGCGGCCAGAACCTGCGGGCCCGGATCTCGGTCGGATCGCTGCGCCAGCAGATCGATTTCAGCTTCACCGAGCCGCGCTTCCTAGGCCGCGATCTGCGCGCCGGGGTCGATATCTACAGCTACAAGTACAATTTCAGCCAGCAAACGGCGTTCAATACCGCCTCAACCGGCGGCAATCTGCGCCTCGGGTTCCCGCTGACCAATACCGCATCGATGTCGCTGACCTACACCCTGCGCCAGGACGATGTGACGGTTGATAACAGCTACTGCATCCCCGGCCAGGAGATCGTCTCGCCGATCCTCTGCGAGCAGCGGGGCGCGCGCGTCACCTCGATGCTGGGTTACGGCCTGCGCATGGATCGCCGCAACGATCCGGTCAACCCGACCCGCGGTTTCTATGTGGATCTGGAACAGGCGCTGGCCGGCATTGGCGGCGACACCAACTATCTGCGCACCGAGGTCGATAGCGGCTGGTACCACGGCTTCAACAAGGACTTTGTCCTCAGCGTCACCAGCGGCTTTGGCTATATCGACGGCTGGCGCGGCGACACGGTGCGGATCAACGACCGCTTCTATCGCGGCGGCAACACCTTCCCGGGCTTTGCGGTCGCCGGCATCGGTCCGCGCGACACCACATATGGCCGTAGCGACGCGCTGGGCGCCAAGTTCTACGCCAACAGTGAAGCTGAGCTGACCATCCCGACCTACCTGCCCGAACAGTACGGCATCAAGGCCTCGCTGTTTGCGGTTGCCGGCACCGCGGGTGGGCTGGACAAGGTGGACAAGGAAGTTCGCCCGGGCGTCAACGAGCAGTGCCTGATCAATCCGTCAGGCTCCAGCACCGGCCCGACCCGAGACTGCATCCAGGACGACTATGGTCTGCGAGCCTCCGTTGGGCTCAGCATCTTCTGGAAATCCCCGATGGGGCCGATCCGTTTCGACTTTAGCCAAGTTTTGGCCAAAGAAGACTACGACAAGACCGAATCCTTCCGGTTCTCCACCTCCACAAGGTTCTAATCACACATGACCGCCAAGAAGCTCGCCACGGCCGCCATCGGCGCCGCCGTCGCTCTCCTTATCGCTGACGCCGCGCTCGCCCAGGCCGCCCCGCCGAAGCCCGCCGCCACAACGGGCGCCGCGGTCCCGCCCCTGAGCGCCACCCCTCCGGGCGCGCCGGCCGCGCCGCCGCAACTCAAGCTTGGCCCCGTCATTCCGGGCATGTGCACCTATTCGCAGAAGGCCGTCATCGGCGGCTCGATGGTCGGCAAGGCCGTTCTGGCCCGACTGCAGCAACTGCAGGCCGCGGTGGACGCCGAGCGGACGACCGACCAGGCCGCTATCGATGCGGAGCAAAAATCCATCCAGGCCGCCGCCGCCGCGCCGGGCGCCGATGGCCTGGCGCTGCAACAGCGCCAGGATCTGCTGCAGGCCAAGTTCAACGCCGCCCAGCGCAAGGCGCAGGTGCGTGACCGCGAAATGCAGGCGACCGAGCAGAAGCAACTGGCCCGCGTGCTGACCGAAGCCCAGCCCTTCGCCGTGGCCGCCTTCCAATCCAAGAACTGCTCGCTGCTGCTGGACGGCGATACCCTGCTGGCCGGCAATCCGGCGATGGACATCACCATCGACGTGGTCAAGCAACTGAATCTCAAGCTTCAGACCCTCACCTTCGACCGTGAGCGTATGGACCAACCGGCTCCGCCGCCCGCCGCGCCGAAAAAATAAGCTGGCTCGCGTCGGTCGCGGGTCCTATGCGAGGAACCATGCCTGACGCCAGATTCTTCGAATCCCTGGGGCCAATCGCCCTGGGCGACCTGGCGGCGCTCGCGGGCGCCGCCACACCGCCTTCCGAGGTCGAGCATCGACCTATCGAGCGCGCCGCGACCCTGGCCGGCGCGGCGTCCGGCGACGTGGCCTTTGTCGCCAATCGCAAGCACCTCGCCGCGTTGAAGGCCAGCGCCGCGGGCGCCTGCTTCGTCCCGGAGGACCTGGCTGGCGAGGTCCCCGACGGCTGCGTTCCCCTCATCACCCGAATGCCGCACGGGGCCTGGTCGCAGGCTGCCAACGCCTTGCATCGCGCCATTGGCCATGCCGGCGAGGGCCCTGCCGTTCATCCTTCCGCGACGCTGGAAGAAGGGGTGATTGTTTCCGTCGGAGCCGTGGTCGGCGCGGGGGCCGAGATCGGTCGTGGAACCCATATCGGACCTGGGGCGGTGATCGGTCCAGGTGTCGCCATCGGCCGGGACTGCCAGATCGGCCCGCGGGCGGTGATCGGCTTCGCTCTGATCGGCGACCGGGTGAAAATCTATTCCGGCGCGGTGATCGGCGAGGCCGGCTTCGGCGCCACGGCTGGGCCTGGCGGGGTGATCGATATCCCGCAACTGGGTCGAGTGATCCTGCAGGACAACGTCACTATCGGGGCCAACAGCTGCGTTGATCGCGGGGCCTGGGAAGACACCGTGGTCGGCGAGAACACCAAGCTCGATAACCTGGTGCATATTGCCCACAATGTCCGCGTGGGCCGCAACTGCGTCATGGCCGCCTATACGGGCATCTCCGGCAGCGTCACCATCGGCGACGGGGTTGCCTTCGGCGGGCGAGCGGGCGTGGCGGACCATGTCACCATCGGCGACGGCGCTCAGCTCGCTGCGGCTGCCGGGTTGTTCCGTGATGTACCGGCCGGGGAAACCTGGGCTGGGCTGCCGGCCCAACCGTCACGGGACTGGTTCCGCGAGATTGCCTTTCTCCGCAAGGCAATCAAGCAGGGCCGCAAGGGGGACGCCTGATGAGCGAAGACACACAGCCGCGCATCGATTTCGGCATCGATGAGATTCTCAAGCGTATTCCGCACCGCTATCCCTTTTTGCTGGTCGACCGGGCTGAGGACTATCGGCCCTTCAAGTCGATCGTCGGCTTCAAGTGCGTGACGGCCAACGAGCCCTTCTTCCCCGGCCACTTTCCCGGCAACCCGGTCATGCCCGGTGTGCTGATTGTCGAGGCCATGGCCCAGACCGGCGCGGTGCTGATGTCCAAGTCGCTGGACGTCGATATCGCCAAGACGCTGATCTTCTTCATGTCGGTCGACAACGCCCGCTTCCGCCAGCCGGTGCGGCCGGGCGATGTGCTGCGCATGGAGGTCGAGGTCACCCGGGCGCGGGGCGATGTCTTCAAGTTCGCCGGCAAGGCGCTCGTAGAAGGAAAGCTGGCCGCCGAGTGCGAGTTCGCGGCCATGCGTGGAGCGGTCAAGTGAGCAACATCCACCCCACTGCTCTGGTCGACTCCGGCGCCAGGCTGGGCGCGGACGTGGAGATCGGCCCATACTGCATTATCGGCCCGACGGTCACATTGGGCGACCGCGTGAAGCTGGCCAGCCATGTTTCGATTCAGGGCGTGACCTCGATCGGCGCTGACTGCGTCGTCCATCCTTTCGCTGTGCTGGGCGGCCCGCCACAGCACACCGGGCACAAGGGCGAGGCAACCCGGCTGGAGGTCGGCGAGCGCAACCTCATCCGCGAGCACGCCACCATGCATACCGGTACGGTGATGGGGCACGGCGTAACGAAGATCGGCTCGGACGGCCTGTTCATGGCCGGCAGCCACGTGGCCCATGACTGCGTGGTCGGCGACCGCGTGGTGCTGGCCCAGGGCGCTATCATCGGCGGCCACGTGACGGTCGAGGACTTCGTGTTCATCGGGGCCATGGCCGGCGCGCACCAATTCTCGCGCATTGGCCGCTACGCCTTCATCGGCGGGCTGGCGGCGGTGACCAAGGACGTCATCCCCTATGGCTCGGTCTGGGGCAACCATGCCCACCTCGAGGGGCTGAACTTGATCGGGCTCAAGCGCCGGGGCTTCACCCGCGAGGCCATCAACACCCTGCGCGCCGCCTACCGCCTGATGTTCGCTGACGAGGGCACCTTCCAGGAACGCCTGGACGACGCCGCCGAACTCTATGGCCATAACGCCGAGGTGATGGAGATCATCGCCTTCATCCGTGCCGACGCCAACCGCCCCCTTTGCCTGCCCGAACGCGAGACCTGAGCCGTTGCGCAAGCTTGGACTGATTGCCGGGGGTGGCGGTCTGCCCGCGCAGATCGCGGACCAGTGCCGGGCGGCCGGGCGGCCGTATTTCATTATCCGCCTCAGGGGTTTCGCCGATGACGGCGTGGCCGATCATCCCGGCGCGGATGTCGGCATCGGCGAGCTTGGCAAATGCTTCAAGACCCTGCGCAAGGAAGGCTGCGAGGCGGTCTGTTTCGCCGGCAACGTGGCGCGGCCCGACTTTTCGACCCTGATGCCTGACGCCCGGGGCCTGATGGCCCTGCCGGCCATCGCCCTGGCCGCCCGCAAGGGCGACGACGCCCTGCTGCGCCGGCTGCTCGAGGAATTCGAGAAGGAAGGCTTCGTCATCGAGGGCGCGCATCAGGCGGTCGACGGCCTGACCCTGCCGCTCGGCCTGTTGGGCAAGCACGCCCCCAGCGCCGAGCACCGCAAGGATATCGAGCGGGCCCTGATCGTGGCCCGGGCCATCGGCGAGCTGGATGTGGGGCAGGGGGCGGTGGTCTGCGACGGCCTCGTCCTGGCTGTCGAAGCCCAGGAAGGCACCGACGCCATGCTGCGGAGGGTCGCCGAGTTGCCCCTCGCCATACGGGGTGAGCCCGGCCGCTACCGCGGCGTGCTGGCCAAGGCGCCCAAGCCGATCCAGGAGGTTCGGGTAGATCTGCCGACCATTGGCGTCGCCACCCTGCAGCGCGCGGCGCGGGCCGGGCTGGCCGGCGTCGTCGGCGAGGCTGGCCGGCTGTTGGTGGTCGACCGCGAGGCGGTGATTGCCGCGGCCGATGACCTGGGTCTGTTCGTGATGGGCGTGGAGCCGCGCGCGTCGTGAGCAAACCCCTGACCGTGATGCTGGTGGCGGCCGAGGCGTCCGGCGACGCCCTAGGCGCGCGGCTGGCCCAGGCGCTGCGGCGCAGGCTTGGCGACAAGGTCCGTTTTGTCGGTGTCGGCGGCCCCAAGATGGCGGCCGAGGGCGTCGTCAGTCCCTTCGACATCAGCGAGCTGTCGGTGCTGGGCCTAGTTGAGGGCCTGATGACCTGGCGCAAGGCCGTGCGGCGCGCCAACGAGACAGTCGAGCTGGCGGTGCGCGAGCAGCCGGACGTGGCGGTCCTCATCGATTCCTGGGGCTTCACCCTGAGGGTCGCCACCCGACTGCGCAAACGCCTGCCGGGCCTGAAGCTGGTCAAGTATGTGGGACCGCAGGTCTGGGCCAGCCGCCCGGCCCGGGCCAAGACGTTGTCAGCAACCGTCGACCTGCTGCTGGCCACTCAGCCGCTCGACGCGCCCTTCTACGAGCCCCATGGCCTGCCGGTGATTTTCGTGGGAAATCCGGCGCTTGCGAAAGACTTCTCAGCCACCGATGGCGACCGTTTTCGCCAGGCGATCGGCGCCGGGGCGGACGAGCCGGTGCTGCTGGTCCTGCCAGGCAGCCGGCCCAGTGAGATCGCCCGCGTGATGCCGATCTTCGAGGACGCCGTGAACCGGCTGAAAGCCCAGCGCCCTGGCCTGCAGGTCGCTGTGGCCGCCGCCGGCACGGTGGCCGACTCAGTCAAGGCCCAGGTCGCCGGCTGGCCTCACCGCGCGCATATCATCGAGGACGGCGGGGCGAAGGACGACGCCATGGTTGGCGCGACCATCGCGCTGGCCTGCAGCGGTACGGTGACCACCGAACTGGCCCTGGCCGGCTGTCCGATGGTGGTCGGCTATCGGCTAGGCGGCCTGACCTACGCCCTGCTCAAGCCGCTGTTCAAGCCCAAGTGGATAACCCTCTTCAACATCGCCGCCGACCGCGAGGTGGCGCCGGAGTTCCTGCAGGGTCTTTGTACGGGCGAGAACTTGGCCAAAGCCGTGGCCGAGCGCCTGGAAGATCCAGCACTGCGCGACACTCAGATCAAAGAGCAGAATGACGCCCTGGATAAAATGGGCCGGGGAATCCCCGATCCATCGGAGGCCGCCGCCGCCGCCATCCTCGGCCTGCTGTCGAGCGTTTGAAATGCGGACCCTCGCGGTTTCAGCGATGGGCCTGGTCCTAACGGCCTGTGCGCCGACGACCGGTCCCGCCGCCGCGCCACTGGGTTTCCAGGGTAGTTGCAACACCTCCAACCTTGCCAGGTTGCCGCGTCTCATCGACACCGCAAAGGGTGGGGAGGTGTGTTTTCTCGCCAAGATCTATTCCGCGGCGGGACAGATCCTGCTGGTCGACCGGCGCTACGAGCCCGGCGACGATCCGCTGGGTGTCTTCCTCGAAGCCGACCTCACGGCCTATACCGGCGACCCACGCGATCTCAGATACGGCGACGTTGTGAGGGTAACAGGGCGGCTGTCGCTCGAACGGCTGTGCTGGGAGGAACTTCTGGCGTTCTGCGCACCGAAGCGCCGGCCAGGGACGTTGACCGGCGGACGGATCGTTAAGATCGCGTCCGCGCGGCCTGGCGAAGTGGCCCCGTGGGAAGCGGCGCCTTAGCCCCGCTTGTCGATCCCGACGTAATCCCGCTCGGTCGCGCCCGTATAGAGCTGGCGCGGGCGGCCGATCTTTCGCGCGGGATCTTCAAACATTTCCTTCCACTGGCTGATCCAGCCCACGGTGCGGGCCAGGGCGAACAGCACGGTGAACATGGTCGAGGGGAAGCCCATCGCCCGCAGGGTGATGCCCGAATAGAAATCGATGTTCGGGTAGAGCTTGCGGTCGATGAAGTAGGGGTCGCTGAGCGCGATCCGCTCCAGTTCCATGGCGATCTTCAGCAGCGGATCGTCGCCGTGGCCAATCTCGGCCAGGACTTCATGGCAGGTCTGCTGCATGACCTTGGCGCGCGGGTCGAAGTTCTTGTACACGCGGTGGCCAAAGCCCATCAGCTTGTATTTGCGGTCCTTCACGCCCTGCACGTAGTCCGGGATGTTCTCGACGCTGCCGATGGTCTCCAGCATCTCCAGGGCTTCCTGGTTGGCGCCCCCATGGCTGGGGCCCCAGAGGCAGGCAATGCCGGCGGCGATACAGGCGAACGGATGGGCGCCCGACGAGCCGGCCAGGCGGACGGTCGAGGTCGAGGCGTTCTGCTCGTGGTCGGCGTGCAGGATGAAGATGCGGTCCATCGCCTTGGTCAGGACGGGATTGGGGACCCAGTCCTCGGCCGGCACGGCGAAGCACATGCGCAGGAAGTTTTCCGAGTAGCTGAGATTGTTGCGCGGCGAAACAAAGGGCTGGCCCATGTGGTACTTGAAGGCCCGCGCCGCGATGGTCGGCATTTTGGCGATCAGGCGATGAGCCGAGATTTCCCGCTCGCGGGCGTCGTCGACGTTGATGCTGTCGGCGTAGAAGGCCGACAGGGCCCCCACGGCGCCGGTCATGATCGCCATCGGGTGGGCGTCGCGCCGGAAGCCCTGGAAGAAGCTGTCGAACTGGGCATGCAGCATGGTGTGGTAGGTGATGTTCTTTTCGAACTTCTCGAACTCGCCGGCCTTGGGCAGTTCGCCGTGCAGCAGCAGGTAGCAGACCTCCAGGAAGCTGGACTGGTCGGCCAGCTGCTCGATCGGATAGCCACGGTGCAGCAGGATGCCCTTGTCACCATCGATGAAGGTGATCTTGCTCTCGCAGCTGGCGGTCGAGGTGAAGCCCGGGTCGAAGGTGAACCGGTCGGAGTCGCCGTAGAGCTTACGGACGTCGAGCACATCGGGGCCCAGCGTCCCCTTGATCACCGGCACTTCGTAGCTGTCGAGGCCGATGGTCAGCATAGCCTTGTCGCTCATGCGATTTCCTTCCCGGAACACACACAAAAATCAGGTTCGAACAACCGTTCGATTGATGCCTTATAGCGCGTCACGCGGCGGGCGAAAGCGCGTCTTCAAGCCGCGCCATCGCCTCGGCCTGACCAAGGGCAAAAAGCGTCTTGGCCAGATCAGGCGAGGCCGAGCCGCCGGTCAAGGCCGCCCTAAGCGCCGGGGCGAATTTGCCGAACCCGACGCCTTCCGACTCGGCGAAATCCTTAAGCACTGCCTCCAGGTCCGGCATCGCCCAGTTGGCGCCAGCCAGGAGCGGTTTCAGACGATTCAGGCGCTCGGCGGTTTCGCCAGAAAGCTGAGCCTTGGCCTTGTCGTCCAGCGCCAGCGGTCTGGCGGCGAACAGGAAGGCGGCCTGGTCGGCCAGTTCCAGCACGGTCTTGCCGCGGTCCTTGAGCACCGGCATGGCGTGCAGAAGCTGGGCCTGCTGCTCGTTGGTTAGAAGCCGGTCACGCCTGACCATCTCGGCGCTGACCAGTGCGGCCAGACGCGCGTCGTCGGCCTGGCGGATGTAGTGGCCGTTGATGAAGTTCAGTTTGTCGAAATCCATCCGGCCGGGTGCGCGCAGGCCGTCGGCGATGTCGAACCATTCGATCGCCTGCACGTCGGTAAAGATCTCGTCGTCGCCATGGCTCCAGCCCAGCCGCGCCAGGTAGTTGCGCATGGCCTCGGGCAGGTAGCCGAGCAGGGCGAATTCCCCGACGGCCTGGGCGCCGTGGCGCTTGGAGAGCTTAGCGCCGTCCGCGCCATGGATCATCGGCACATGGGCGAAGGCGGGAATTTCCCAGTCGAGGGCCTGATAGATCAGCTTCTGGCGAGCGGCGTTGTTGAGATGGTCGTCGCCGCGGATGACATGGGTGATCCCCATGTCATGGTCATCGACAACGACAGCCAGGTTGTAGGTTGGCACGCCGTCCGAGCGCAGCAGCACCAGATCGTCCAGGTCGCGGTTGTGGAAGCTGACCCGGCCCTGCACCAGATCTTCGATCACCGTGTCGCCGGTCAGCGGGCCTTTGAAGCGAATGGCGTGAGGCGTCGCCTCCATACCGGGCTTGGGGGTTTTGTCGCGCCAGGGTGAGCGCAGGGCGTGACCGGCCGCGCGGGCCTTCTCGCGCTCGGCGGCGGTCTCGTCGGGGGTCAGCCAGCAGCGATAGGCGCGGCCGGCGGCCAGCAGCTGATCTACGGCCTGGCGATGGCGGTCGGCGCGGACAAACTGGAATGTCGGCGGCTCGTCGGGGTTCAGGCCCAGCCAATCCAGACCGTCCAGGATGATCTGCACATTGGCATCGGTGGAGCGTTCGCGATCGGTGTCTTCGATGCGAACCAGGAAGCGTCCGCCGCAGTGGCGCGCGTAAAGGTAGTTGAATAACGCCGTTCGCGCGGTTCCAATGTGCATGGAGCCGGTGGGCGAAGGGGCGATACGGGTGACGACGCCGGCAGAACCGGAACGTTGGGGCAGGTCTTGGGACATTGTCTCGAGGCTATGGCTCTGGGGGCGGGGTCTTAGCACGCTGGTTTCGCGCCGTCCCAGTGGTCGTGAGGCCCTGGAATGGCTGGGCGCGCAGGTCGCCCGGCAGGCGGACCGTTGGATCCTGTGGACGCCCGTGGCGCTGGGCCTGGGATCGGCCGGATACCTGGCGCTGAAGGTCGAGCCGCCGCTGTGGGTGCTGATCGATATCGCTGCGCCGCTGGTGCTGCTGGCGGCCTGGTCGATCCGGCGGGGCTACAATGCGGCGTTGGTGACGCTGCTGGTGTTGCTCGCCTGCGCGTCCTCTGGCGCGCTGGCGGGAAAGGTCAGAGCCATGAGAGTAGCAACTCCCATCGCCCCTGCGGCGCAGCGGGTGCGGGTCATCGACGCCTGGGTCGTCGATGTCGCCAGTCCAGGGGTTTCGGGCCCGCGCCTGTTGCTGGCGCCCGTGCGTATTTCGGGCCTTGCGCCCGAAGAGACGCCCAAGCGTATCCGGGTCGTTTTGCGAACCCCCGGCATCCCCGCCCCGGGCAGTCCGATCCGCCTCAAGGCCATGGTCGGGCCGCCCCCGCCACCGGCCAGTCCCGGAGCGTATGATTTTAGCCGCGACGCCTGGTTCGATGGAGTCGGCGGTGTGGGATTCGGCCTGTTGGCGCCGGAAGCCACCGACCTGCCGCCGCCACCGGCGCGGCTGGGCTGGCAGATGGGGATCAACCGGGTGCGCTGGGGTCTGGCCCAGAAGGTCTACGCCGATACCGGTCCCAAATCGGGCGGATTGGCCGCGGCCATGGTCACCGGCTACGAGGCCTGGATCCCCATGACCGAAGTCGACGAGATGAGGGCATCGGGTCTGGCCCACATCATATCCATCTCAGGGCTGCACATGGCCATCGTCGGCGGCGCGGTCTTCTTTCTGGTGCGCCTGCTGGTCGCGCTCTGGCCCTGGCTGGCGTTGCGGATTCCCGGCAAGAAGATCGCGGCGGTGGCCGGGCTCCTGGCGCTGGGTATCTATCTGGTGATTTCGGGCTCTCCGCCGCCCGCGGAGCGTTCAGCTATCACCGCGGCGGTCGCCTTCCTGGCCATTCTCGCCGATCGAAGAGCCATCACCCTGCACGCCCTGGCCGTCGCGGCTCTGGTCATTCTGCTGGTGCAGCCCGAAGCGGCCAGCGAGCCCGGCTTCCAGATGTCTTTCGCCGCCACCACGGCCCTGGTGGCCCTGGCCGAGCTCTGGCCGCATGCCGTGCGTGAAATTTCGGCGCCCTGGTGGATTCGTGCGCCTCAGGCTGTAGGGGTGTGGATCGCCGCCAGTCTGGCCGCCAGCTTCGTGGCCGGCGCGGCAACGGGGCCGTTCGCGATGTACCACTTCAACCGTATGTCGACCTATGGCCTCTTCGCCAACCTGGCCGTGGCTCCGTTGTCCTCGTTCGTGATCATGCCCTTTCTGGCGCTAGGGGCAGCTTTGGAGCCTCTGGGCTTGGGGCGGCCTTTTCTGCAGGTCGCCGGCTGGGGCATAGGAGCCATGATCGACATCAGTCACGCCGTCGCCGGCGCGCCTATGGCCCAGGTGCTTTTGGCCAGCGGCCCGGCTTGGACACTCACGGTGTCGTTCGTCGGCTTGATGTTGCTATGCCTGTGGCGCGGTCCGCTGCGCTGGCTGGGATTGCCGTTGACGCTATGCGTCGCGCTGTGGCCCAAGCCGCTGCCACCCGATGTCTGGATCGGTGACGATGGTTCAGTGGTTGCCCTCCGCAATGGCGATCACGCTATTCTGGCCCGGCCCAAGGTCCGGCGGTTCGCGGCCGACCTTTGGGCGCGGCGGCGTGGGCTGGAAAGCGTGGAGGCGACCGACCTTCAATACAACTGCAATCGATCCTGGTGCCTACCGGTCGATGGCTCGGTGGCGATCTGGGCGATGCGCAAGGCGCCGAGTGAGACTCAGGCGGCTATCCTTTGCGCGGCGGCCGACGTTGTGGTGTTCCGCTCCGAGGCGCCCTGGAGTGGCTGTCCGGGCAAGGTCGTTCTAAGCCGGGCGGACTTCGCACGCGGCGGCTCTGCGGAGCTGTGGAAGGTCGGGAGCGAGTGGCGGGTCGTGTGGGCCCAGGACCTGCGCGGGCGCCGCCCCTGGACAGGCGGGGTAGGGGACGATGGGGAGTAGGGCTTGCCCGTGGATGAAGCCCCCGCCCGCTCGCCACAAGGCGGCGAGTCGCCTCCCCCTGAAGGGGAGGAGAGGCCGCGCTTGGTTAGTGATACCGCCGGATCAGACCCACCAGCTTTCCCTGCACCTGGACCTGATCGGGGTTGTAGATCTGGGTCTGGTATTTCTCGTTGGCCGCTTCCAGAGCCACCGAGGCGCCCTTGCGGCGCAGGCGCTTGAGGGTGGCGGTTTCGCCGTCGACCAGGGCCACGACGATCTCACCCGTGGCGGCGTGGTCGGTTTTGCGGATCACCACATAGTCGCCGTCCAGGATGCCGGCGTCGATCATCGAGTCGCCGTTGACCTCGAGCACATAATGTTCACCGGCTCCCAGGATGGTCTCGGGAACCTGCAGGCGGTCGCGTTCCTGCTGGATGGCCTCGATGGGCGTGCCGGCGGCGATGCGGCCCAGGATCGGCAGCTCGCGGGTGTCGTTGGCGATCATCTGCGGTAGCGGCGCCGCCTGTCGTTCGCCTTCGATGACTTGCGGCTTGAAGGTCTGGCGGCCGCCCGACGGGGCTGAGGTGGTGGCCTGCTGCGGCAGCTTCATCACCTCCAGCGCCCGGGCCCGGTGCGGCAGGCGGCGCAGGAAGCCGCGCTCTTCCAGGGCGGTGATCAGCCGGTGGATGCCGGACTTGGAGGCCAGGTCCAGCGCCTCCTTCATCTCGTCGAACGACGGTGACACCCCGGTCTCGCGGATGCGGTCGTGGATGAACATCAGTAGTTCGTGCTGCTTACGCGTGAGCATGCCGGCCTCGCCAACGAATCTGTCGCGGAACAAACCGCAAACGTTGGCAATGTTCTCTAGGCGTTCTTCCTTAATGTCAAGTTGACGGGCCTAGAGGCCCAGCAACGCCCGTGTCGCGGTCTCGACATCGGCCTGCCGCATCAGGCTTTCGCCCACCAGCATGGCCTTGGCCCCCGAACGTTCCAGCAACGCGGCGTCCTGGGCGTTGGCAATGCCGCTTTCAGTGACAAGCAGAGCGTTTTCAGGGGCTTTTGCCGCCAGACGGCCGGTCGCACCCAGGTCCGTGATGAAGGTTCGCAGGTCACGATTATTGACCCCGACCAGGGTCGCGCCGAGCACGCCGGCGCGGGCCATTTCGGCCTCGTCATGCACTTCGACCAGGGCGTCCATGCCGAATCGCGCCGCTTCGGCCATCAGGTCGGCGGCCAGCGAATCGTCGACCATGGCCAGGATGACCAGGATGGCGTCAGCCCCCAGCGCCCGCGATTCGGCGACCTGCCAGGGGTCGACCAGGAAGTCCTTGCGGATGGCCGGCAGGTCGACGGCGGCCCGCGCGGCGAGCAGATAGTCCTCATGGCCCTGGAAGCTGGGCGCGTCGGTCAGCACCGACAGGCATGCCGCGCCGCCGGCCTGGTAGGCGCGGGCCAGGGCCGGAGGATCGAAATCGGCGCGGATCAGGCCCTTGGACGGCGAAGCCTTCTTGATCTCGGCGATCAGGGCCAGGCGGCCGGGCGCATGCGCGCGCTCCAGGGCGGCCTTGAAACCCCGTGGGGTGTCGGCGGCCTTTGCGGCGGCGTCGACATCAGCCTGCGACCGGACAGCCTTCCGCGCGGCGACCTCTTCGCGCTTGTAGGCGGCAATCGTCGTGAGGATGTCGGACATTCAGCTGTTGGTCGCGGCGACCAGCCGGTCGAGGGCCTGCTGGGCGTGGCCTTCGTCGATGGAATGAGCGGCTAGTTCGACGCCCTCGCGGAGGGTCTCGACCTTCTCGCCGACCAGGAAGGCGGCGGCGGCGTTGAGCAGCACTGTGTCGCGATAGGCGCCGGGCTTGCCCTGCAGTAGCTCGCGCATGGCCTGGGCGTTCTGGGCCGGTTCGCCGCCGGTGAGATCGGCCAGCGCGGCGCGTGGCAGCCCCACGGCTTCGGGGGTGATGGTGAAGAGCCGGATCTGGCCGTCGCGCCATTCGGCGACCTGGGTTTCGCCGGTGGTGGTCAGCTCGTCCATGCCCGAGCCATGCACGACCCAGGCGCGGGTGGCGCCCAGCGCACCAAGCACCTTGGCCAGCGGCTCGACCAGGCGCGGCGTGAAGACGCCCAGCACCTGCCGCTTGGCGCCGGCCGGGTTGGAGAGCGGACCCAGCAGGTTGAAGACGGTGCGGAAGCCCAGCTCGGCCCGGATCGGCTGGACGTGGCGCATGGCGCCATGGTGGGCGGGGGCGAACAGGAAGCAGATGTTGGCGTCGTCCAGGGCGCGGCGCTGCTGTTCCAGACCGGCCTCGAGATTGACGCCCAGCGCCGCGAGCACGTCCGATGAGCCGGAGCGCGAGGAGAGGGCGCGGGTGCCGTGCTTGGCAATCTTCAGGCCGCCGCCGGCCGCCACCAGGGCCGAGGCGGTGGAGATGTTGTAGGTGTGCAGGCCATCGCCGCCGGTGCCGCAGGTGTCCACGACATCGTAGGGCTGGTCCAGCATGCGGGCCGCCCGGCGCATGGCGCGGGCGCAGGCGGTGATCTCGCCGACCGTCTCGCCGCGCATGCGCATGGCGGTGACCGCCGCGCCGATCTGGGCCGGCGTCGGCTCGCCGCGCAGGCAGGCCGAGAAGAACTCGTCGGCGTCCTCTTCAGAGAGGGTGGCGCCATCGGCGAGTTTGCCCAGCAGCGGCTTGAAGGCGTCGGACATCTTGGACTTCAGCCCCTAAACGTCAGCGAGGCGTTGGACGCCGGCCAGGTCCAGGAAGTTGGCCAGCAGCTGGTGGCCGCCTTCGGTGGCGATGGACTCGGGGTGGAACTGCACGCCGAACACCGGACGGGTCCTGTGCTGGATGCCCATCACCTCGCCGTCCTCGGTCCAGGCGGTGACCTCCAACTCTTCCGGGAAGGTCGCGGGGTCTATAGCCAAGCTGTGATAGCGGGTGGCGGTAAAGGGGTTGGGCAGGCCCTTGAAGATGCCCTTGTCGCTGTGATGGATGGGGCTGACCTTGCCGTGCATGATCGACTTGGCCCGCACCACGTCGCCGCCATAGGCCTGGCCCATGGCCTGGTGGCCCAGGCACACGCCCAGGATCGGCAGGTCCTCCGGCGCACCGCGCAGCAGCGGCAGGCAGATGCCGGCCTGGTCGGGGGCCTTGGGACCGGGGGACAGCAGGATCGCCTCAGGCTTGAGGCCAAACGCCTCCTGCACCGTCAGGGCGTCGTTGCGGTAGACGAGCGTCTCGGCCCCCAGCTCGTTCAGATAGTGAACGAGGTTGTAGGTGAAGCTGTCGTAGTTATCGATGACGAGGATCATAGCGCTCCGCTTCTAGGGTAGGGGGCCCGTCCCGCCAAGGGCGACGTTGCAACGTCCGGGGGCGAAAGCGCATCATGCTTGCATGTCGCTCGCCGATTCCAGTCTCGACCGCGAGGCCCTGTCCTACGCGCGGGCGCTCCTGAAGCCGCCGCTTCCGCGCGATCGGCCGTGGCTGGCCGTGGCGGCTTCGGCCCTGGCCGCGGTGTCGGCCCTGTCGCTGGCGGTGGCGATCCCCTGGGCGGCCAGCCAGGTGCGGGATGCGCCGGTGGCGCGGGTGCCGCTGAAGGCCCCGTGATGGATCTGGCCAAGCCGCGGGTCGATATCGGCCTTTCGACCAACGATCTCGAACCAATGCTGGCATTCTGGCAGGGCGAGGCGGGGGTTCCCTTCGACCACCTGCTGCCGATCCGGCCGGGCCATGACCAACACCGCCATGACGCCAATGGCTCCGTGCTGAAGATCAACCACCACGCCGCCCCGCTGCCCGACGCGCCGCCCAGCGGCTATCGCGAGCTGATCCTGGCGCGGGAAGGCCTGGCCGCGCCGCGCCATCTGATCGATCCCGACGGCAACCGCGTAACCCTGGTTCCCAAGGGCTATCAGGGCATCGAGCAGGCCGCCATCCGCCTGGCGGTTCGCGACTTGGCTGCCCACCGGGCCTTCTATGGCGAGGCGCTGGGGTTGCCGGAACGTCCATGGCCGGGCGGAGCGGCTTTCGCGGGCGGCGAAACGCTGATCCTGCTGGAGGAAAGCCCCGACGCCCCGGCCGACGCCGGTATGCAGGGGCGGGGCTGGCGCTACATCACCTTCCAGGTCTTCAAGGTCGATGAGGTCCATGCCGCCGTGCTGGCCGCCGGCGGACGCGAGGCGATGGCGCCGGTAACCCTGGGCAAGACGGCGCGAATCTCGATGGTCCGCGATCCGGACGGTAACTGGATCGAGCTGTCGCAGCGCGCCTCGATCGTCGGCTCGCTCGACTAGGTCGGCCGGAACCAACCGCCGGCACAGTGGTTGGTGGAGGAACGTCGCCAGAGCGCGGCGGCCTCGCTCAATCGGAGACCGACAAAATGCGCCTTCCCGTCATCGCCACTCTGGCCATCGCCAGCCTGACCCTGATCGCCTGCTCGCAGAAGACCCAGGACAACGCCGCCGCCACCGCCGACAGCGCCGGGGCCACGGCCAGTTCGGCCGCTGCCGACACTGCCGCCAACACCAAGGACGCCGCCGCCACGACCGGCCAGGCCGTCGACAACGCCGCGGCCAATACCGCTGACGCCGCCGCGACCGCCGGCCGCAAGGCCGATGCCGCCGCAGACGCGGCCGCCAAGCAGAAGTAGTTGAATACCGGCGACCGTCGCCCGTCCCTCAGGACAGGGCGGCGGTCAGCCGAACCGCCAGGCTTCCTCGGCCGCCCGGCGCAGGGCCTGGGACTTGTGCAGGGTCTCGTCGTACTCGGCGTCGGCGTCGCTATCGGCGACCACGCCGCCGCCGGCCTGGACGTACATCATGCCGTCCTTGACCAGGGCCGTGCGCAGCACGATGCAGGTATCGACCGAGCCGTCGGCGCCGAAATAGCCGACCGCCCCAGCGTAGGCCATGCCGCGCTTTTCGATCTCCAGTTCGTCGATGATCTCCATCGCCCGCACCTTGGGCGCGCCCGATAGCGTGCCGGCGGGAAGGGCGGCCATCAGCACATCGACCGGATCCAGGCCTTCGGGCGCGTCGCCCTCAACGTTGGAGACGATGTGCATGACGTGGCTGTAGCGCTCGACGATGAAGCTCTGGGTCACGCGGACGGCCGAGCCCTTAGCGCGTGCGCTGGGTTCGTTGCGGCCGGCCTCGCGCAGGCGGGCGACCCGGCCGACATCGTTGCGGCCAAGATCCAGCAGCATCAGGTGCTCGGCTCGCTCCTTGGGATCGGCCAGCAGTTCAGCCTCGAGGGCAGCGTCCTCTTCGGGCGTCGCGCCGCGGGGGCGGGTGCCGGCGATGGGACGGATGGTGATCTTGCCGTCCCGCAGGCGGACCAGGATCTCGGGGCTGGAACCGACCAGCTGGAAGTCGCCAAAGTTCAGGAAGAACAGGAAAGGCGAGGGGTTGGTGCGGCGCAGTGACCGATACAGGGCCAGCGGATCGCGTTCGAAAGCGCCGCGGAAGCGGTGGCTGGGCACCACCTGGAAGATGTCGCCGGCCTCGATGTAATCTCGGGCCCGGGCGACGATCTGGTGGTAGTCCTGGCGGCTGACCGGGCTGCTCAAGGTGGTCGGCTCAGCGGGCTCAACGGCCGGAGGCGGCGCGGCGGGCAGGGGACGGCGAAGGTCGGCGTGGACGGCTTCGAGCCGACCGCCGGCGGCCGCATAGGCGTCCGCGGCCGACACGCCCTTCCTGGGCCGCACCGGCGTCACCAGCACGATCTCCTGGGCAATGGCGTCAAACACGGCGACCACCGAGGGGCGGATCATAACGGCATCGGGCAGACCCAGCGGGTCTGGATTGACGTCCGGAAGCTTCTCGACCAACCGGATCATGTCGTAGCCGATCGCGCCGTAGACCCCGGCGGCCGGCGGCGGCAGGCCCGCCGGCAGTTCGATGCGGGACTGAGCGACCAGATCACGCAGGGAGTCGAGGGCGCCGCCAGCTTGAGGTGTGAAACGGCCCTCGGCGATGGCTGCGCCTTCAGCAATCTCTGCCTCGTCGCCTCGGCAGCGCCAGACCAGGTCCGGTTTCATGGCCAGGATGGAATAGCGTCCGCGCCAGGCTCCGCCCTCGACGGATTCGAACAGGAAGGCGTAGGGCTGGCCCGCCCCGATCTTCAGATAGGCAGAGACCGGGGTCTCCAGGTCGTCGATCAGCCGCGTCCAGACGACCTGTGGGGCGCCGGCGTCATAGCCCTTTGCGAAGGCGTCGAACGCCGGCTCGATGCTCACTTCTTCTTCTCAGCCTTCTTGTCGGCCTTCACCGGCTTGTCGGCGTATGCCTTGGGATCCAGGCCCAGGGCGGTGAGCGCCAGATCGCGATGGGTCTTGGGCTTGATCTTGGTCTGGGCATACTCCGCCAGCTGAGGCGAGATGTCCTGGATCAGCTGGCGGCCGAACGGCGCGCGCTGGGCGGCGGTGAACATGGCCAGCTGCTTGGGATCGCCGGTCTTGATCGTGTCGACCTTGGCGACGGCGATGCCCTTGGGCGTCAGGGCCAGATAGACGCCGCCGGGCTTCTGGGAGAACAACAGGCCGGCGAAATCACGACCGAAGTCCTTGGTGTACTTGTCTTGCTGCTGGCGGCTGGCGCCGGTGATCTTGATCACCGAGGCGCCGGTCGACTTGGCGACCGCGTCGATGGATTCGCCCTTTTCCAGGCGGCCCTGCAGGGCCTTGGCCTTGTCGGCCATGGCGCGGAAGGCGGTTTCTTCCATCAGCTTCTTAGTCAGCTTGTCCTTGACCTCGGCCAGCGGGATCACAGTCGGCGGGGCGATCTTTTCAACGCGAACGGCGTAGTAGACGCCCTTTTCAGTGGGCGAGGTCGCTTCGACGATGTCGCTGTCCGAACCCGCGGCAGTGGCGAAGGCGGTCTTCAGCACGTCAGGCGACAACCCCTCGATCGGCTTGGCGTCCATGCCCCGGCCATCGGCGCTGACCGGGCCGATGTTCATCGGAGTAACTCCGGCTTTGCGGGCGGCGTCGGGCAGTGTGGCGCCGTCCTGGTGGGCGGTGTCGTAGGCGTCGGACGCTTCATAAGCCTTCTTGGCGGCGGCCTTGGTCTTGAGATCGGCCTCGATCTCGGCGCGGGCGGTTTCCAACGAAGCCGTGGTCCCGGCGGTGACCTTCCCGACCTTCAGGACAACAAAGCCGAACTGGCCCTTCACCGGCGCGCTGATCTCGCCTTCCTTCAGGCTGAAGGCTGCGGCGGCGATGGCGGGGTCGGGGAAGGCGGTCTTGGGCTTGTCGTCGTAAGTGACGACCTTGGCGCCCGTCGCGCGGGCCAGGGTCACCGGATCGGCGCCGCTCTTCAGTTTGGCCGCGATGCCGGCGGCGTCCTTGGCGTCCTTGGCCGGGAACTGCACGACCGAGCGGGTCTCGGGCTTGGACAGGCTGTCCTTCTTGAAGTCGAACTGCTTTTGCACATCGGCGGGGTCGACCGTGACCTTGGCCTCGAAATCCTTGGGCGCGAACCGCACGACCGTGAAGGTGCGCATCTCGGGACGGGTCCATTCGGCCGCATGGGCCTTCAGATAGGCGGCCAGCTGTTCGTCAGTGGGCCTGGGCGGCGCCGGGATGGTCTTGTCGCTGATGAGGAAATAGCTGGCGTCGCGGGTCTCGGACACGAAGGCGGCGGCCAGGGCGGCGTAGATCGAGGGCGCCTGGTTACCCAGCTGCAGGGTCACCGCGAACTGCGTCGTGGCGATCTGTTCCTTGATGTCTTTCTCGTACTCGGCGGGCTTGAGCTCGTTCTGCTGCAGCAGGTGCTTATAGCCCTCCGGGTCGAACTGACCGGTCACCGGGTTGGCGAAATTGGGGTCCTTGTGGATGATGGTCAGCAGCATCTTGTCCGAGGTGCGGAAGCCCAACCGCGAGAGCCATTCGCGGATGGCGCTCTGGATCGACAGGTTGCTCAGGACGTCCTTGTCCAGGCCGCCCTTGACGGCGTCCTCGGGACTGATCGGGGCCTGGTACTGCTGCTCATACTTCGCCTTTTCGGCGTCGAAGGCCTTCTTGAACTCGATGGGCGTGACCGTGTGGCTGCCGGCGGTGATCACCGCGCCGCTGAAGTTGCCGCGGAAGGCGTCCAGCTTGCCCTGCGTGCCGCTCATCAGGAAGGCGACCATCAAGATGATCATGATCCCGGCGGCGAGCGCGCTTTTGATCGTGTTGGTCAGCTTTTGAAACATGGAAGGACCTTGCATCCGGCTATGAGCGCCGCCTGGGCGGTATATTGAGGCTTATCGGCGCTAGCAAGCAGGGCGGGCCAACCGCCTTTACTTGCAAGCGGCGTGACAGCCTGCGCGGCTTGGCATAACCGATGCCCCATCTCCATTGCCTGCAGGAAGACCGACCGTGACCACGCCCCGTCCGCTGATCGCTGGAAACTGGAAGATGAACGGCCTGGCCGTTGGGCTGGACGAGGCTCGCGCCGTCGCCGCCGCGCTGGATGACCATCCCGTCGGCGCCAGGGTGGCGCTGTGTCCGCCGGCGACCCTGGTGGAACGGATGGCGCAGGCCCTGGCCGGTACGGGCGTGGCGGTCGGTGGTCAGGACTGCCGCGCCGAGCCCGGCGGCGCCTTTACCGGCGATATCGCCGCCGAAATGCTGGCCGAGGCGGGAGCCAGCCTGGTGATCCTGGGCCACTCGGAACGCCGCGCCGGCTATGGCGAGACCGACGCCGTCGTCGCGGCCAAGGTGCTGGGCGCCCTTCGGGGCGGGTTGGAGCCCATCGTCTGCGTCGGCGAGACGCTGGAGCAGCGCCAGGCCGGGCAGGCCCTGGCGGTCGTCACCGGCCAGGTTCGCGGCTCGCTGCCCGCCGAGCTGGCCGACAAGGCTTTCGCCGTGGCTTACGAGCCGGTCTGGGCCATCGGCTCGGGCCTGACGCCCAACCTCGCCGAAATCGAGGAAGTGCATGTCGCCGTCCGCGCCACTCTGGTGGAGCTGTTCGGCGATGGCGGCGCACGGGTCCCGATCCTCTACGGCGGTTCGGTGAAGCCCTCGAACGCCAAGGAAATTCTGGCGGTGAAGGACGTCGGCGGCGCCCTGGTCGGCGGGGCCTCGCTGAAGGCGGCGGATTTCCTGGGGATCGTGGGCGCGGCCTAGACGCCTTCACTTCTGGTTGCGGGAATGTAAACTCGGCGGAACGATTGAGTCCGATAGGTCGCGATCCGGGGATGACCGGAAGGCAGTTGTCGGACCCAACGGGGGGGGGCGTGATGGAACCGCAGCCGGAGTTGTTCGCCACCGTTGACGTAGCGCGGACAGGCGGTCTAGCGCCCTTGATCGATCTCGGCGCATTTACCATCTCAAGCGCGGGGTCTTTATTGGCGGCATGGTTTGGCGCGCCCGCGCGCGCCGTGGGCGAGGAAGTACCGACCAGCTGGGCCCGGGGGTTCCTGGCGCTGGTTTCACTGGCGCCGATAACGCTGGTCTATCTGACACTAAGACGATGTGAGGACTTGCCCCACCTGATACTGGTGTTGGTGGCCTCAGCGGCTGTCTTTGCGGTGGCTCAGTTGGCGATTTTCCAGCTCCACGGCAACCTGCGGCAACCCGGTACGCCAGCGAAGCGCCGTAGTATTCTACAAGTCATCGATTGGCTTACCTTGATTGTGGTCATGGCCGGCGCCGTGATCGCCTTTTCTGCCGTGGTTTCGGGCATAATCCTCTCGGCTTACAATCGACAGCATGAGGCCATTTCCGCTAGAGCAGAGACATACGAACTGCATCCCAATCAGTTCACGACGATCCGGCTGGGTGGGCGAGCATGCTGCAATCCTCCGCAGTACGAAAAACTCCCTCCTGAGGATGGTGTGATTGATCCAGGGGGGACCTACACCGCTCCCGCGCGCATAGCGCGGCCCCGCTCGATAATTATCAAGGTGGCGACCCCCTCCTATCTGGATGGGAACACCTTCGCATCGATCCTGCTGTTACCCGAGGCGGTCGGAATTGATCGGTATACCAGTCGTGTGACTATGCCTGACGGCAGGGTGGGTTTGGCCGATCTAATCGTGCTGAAAAAGGACGATTCATGGGAATTCGGCAGTGAGGACCGGCTGACGGGCGGACGCTTACTGGCGACGGCGTTGGGCACACCCGATCTCAGGCGACTGCTTGGCTCCTACGACAAGATCGTCGCCGTCGGCACGGCTTCACGCGAGGGGGATGACAACGATGAATTTGGTCGGGCGCATACGCGCGCAGGCATGATCGCCGCGACGCTTTGCGATCTCCGCTCTGCCGGAAATCGGACCCAGAAGATCGTCCGGTTGAACCTTGGGCGGTTCAAGGCGCCAGAAGGTTCCAAAGTCAGCCCAGTCCAGAGCGCCACGGAGAGGCGCGTGATCATTTTTGGGTTGATCGGCGACAGTCTTTCCGCCGACCCGCTGTCCGCCATCAAAGCGGCCGTTAAACAGAAGTCGCGAGGTGGGGATGACCAGATCTTCAAGCTGATCGATGCGTTCTACCCGGCTGACAAATGGGAACTGGTAAACGGGTGCTGATCTACAGCAGCATCCCCCATAGCCGGCAGTCGCGGCGTTCGCCGTCGCGGTCGACGTGGCCGTGGAGGTAGCCTTCCTGTTTGAAGCCCAGCCGGGTCAGCAGGCTGTCGGAGCGGGTGTTGCCAACATGGGTGCGGGCGGTCAGACGCTTGAGACCCTGGCCGCCGGCGAAGGCCAGCACCGAGGTCATTGCCTCCCAGGCATAGCCCTGGCCCCAGGCGTCCTTGCCAATCATGAACCCGACCTCGGCCCTGTGGTGGCGCCAGTCGACCTCGGAGAGGTCGCAGACCCCTAGAAAGGTCCCGTCCTCGATCAGCCGCATCGACCAGTACCAGCCCGCCCCATCTTCGACCTCGCGGACCTGGGCGGCGACGAAGGACTCGACCACATCGGGATCGTCGATCGGCTCGACATCCCAGTGGGCCATGACCTGCGGGTCGCTCATCATCAGGTAGATGGCTGGGGCGTCGCCCTGGATGACGGGGGAGAGAGTCAGGCGTTCGGTTTCTAGAATCACGGGACTGGACCTGGAGGCGCGCAGTCACCAGCTATGGCGTGACGGCCTCGCCAGTGATAGAGGGGCCGGCTCAATTGTCGCCGGGCCTCCAAGTCATTGGGACCCGACCTCTTTTCGGACCGATAGACCCATGCTGGCCAACATCCTGATGATCCTTCAGATCATTGTCTGCATTGCGATGGTGGGCTTTGTGCTCATGCAGCAGTCCGAAGGCGGCGCGCTTGGGATGGGCGGCAGCCCGTCCGGCTTCATGTCGGCCCGTGGCGCCGGCGACCTGTTGACGCGGATCACCTGGATCCTGTTCGCGATCTTCCTGTTGATCAGTGTCTCGCTGACCTGGCTGACCGCGCGCCAGCAGGCCAACAGCTCGGTCCTGGACCGCGTCAACAGCCTGGACCTGAACCAGTCCCTTCCGGCTGGCCCCGCCAAGCCAGTGGTTCCGGCCGGTCCGCTTCCTGATCTGGCCCCGCCGAATCCGACGGCGCCGTCGCCTGGCGGCCTGCCGGGCAGCCTGGGCGGCTCGCCGGCCTCGCCGCTAGACGCCCCGGTTGCCGCGCCCACCGCTCCGGCGGGCCAGGCCCAGAAGTAACTGGCCAAGCAATAGCGGCGTTCTACCGAATCAGCGGCGCTTCCACGCCGAATCGCTGCTAATCTGGTCTCCCATGGCCCGGTACATTTTCATCACCGGCGGCGTGGTCTCCTCCTTGGGAAAAGGTCTCGCGTCCGCCGCTCTCGGTGCGCTCTTGCAGGCGCGTGGATACAAGGTGCGGCTGCGCAAGCTGGACCCGTATCTCAACGTCGATCCTGGGACGATGAGCCCCTATCAGCACGGCGAGGTGTTCGTCACCGACGACGGCGCCGAGACCGATCTGGACCTGGGCCACTACGAGCGGTTCACCGGGGTGTCGGCCACGCGCGCCGACAACATCACCACCGGCCAGATCTACAAGACCATCATCGAGAAGGAGCGGCGGGGCGACTATCTGGGCGCCACCGTCCAGGTGATTCCGCACGTCACCAACGAGATCAAGGAATTCGTCCGCAGCCCGGCCGTCGACGCCGAGGGCAATGAGGCCGACTTCGTGCTGGTCGAGATCGGCGGCACGGTCGGCGACATTGAGGGGCTGCCGTTCTTCGAGGCCATCCGTCAGCTGGGCCAGGAACTGCCGCGCGGCGACAGCTGCTTCGTCCACCTGACCCTGCTGCCCTACATCAAGACCGCCGGCGAGATGAAGACCAAGCCGACCCAGCATTCGGTCAAGGAGCTGCGCTCGATCGGCATTCAGCCCGACATCCTGCTCTGTCGCTGCGAGCAGCCGATCCCGGCCGAAGAAAAGCGCAAGATCGGCCTGTTCTGCAACGTGCGGTCCAGCGCGGTGATCACCGCCATGGACTCCAGCTCAATCTACGCCGTGCCGCTCGACTATCACCGCGAAGGTCTCGACGCCGAGGTGCTGGATGTCTTCGGCATCAAGGATGCGCCCACGCCGGACCTGACGCGCTGGGAAGGTATCGACGAGACCACGCGTCACCCGGACGGCGAGGTCACCATTGCCGTGGTCGGCAAGTACACGGTGCTCAAGGACGCCTACAAGTCGCTTATCGAAGCGCTCACGCATGGTGGGCTGGCCAACCGGGTCAAGGTCAACCTCGACTGGGTGGAGAGCGAGACCTTTGAGGGCGAACCAGGGGCGGCGGCGGCCAAGCTGGAGGGGGTGCACGGCATCCTGGTCCCGGGTGGCTTTGGCGAGCGGGGCTCGGAAGGCAAGATTCTGGCCGCCGAGTTCGCTCGGGTGCGCAACGTGCCCTATTTCGGCATCTGTTTCGGCATGCAGATGGCGGTGATCGAGGCGCTGCGGAACGTCGTGGGCCTGGAGAACGCCTCCTCGACCGAGTTCGGCCCCACCCAAGAGCCGGTAGTCGGTCTGATGACCGAGTGGGTCCAGGGCAACGAGCGGGTCAAGCGCGAGGCCAAGGGCGACCTGGGCGGCACCATGCGGCTGGGTGCGTTTGACGCGGTGCTCAGCCCCGGCTCACGGGTCTCGGAGATCTATGGCTCGACGGCGATCAGCGAGCGCCACCGCCACCGCTACGAGGTCAATATCGGCTACAAGGATCGCTTCGAGCAGGCGGGCCTGAAGATGACCGGTGTCTCGCCCGACGGCGTACTGCCCGAGATTGTCGAGCGCACCGACCATCCCTGGTTCGTCGGGGTGCAGTTCCACCCGGAACTGAAGAGCCGCCCTTTCGCGCCGCACCCGCTGTTCGCCAGTTTCATCGCGGCGGCAAAGACCCAGAGTCGTCTGGTTTAGGGTTTGGGTCGCCTTGTCCAGGGTGACTTGAAACCGACGCGCTTCTCAGGCATACACCCCCGCTCACGTCGGCGGCCCGGTTGGCCGCCGCATCCGTTTTCGCGCTTCTGGCGCACCGACTTAGAGATTTCCGATGGCCGTTCCTAAGCGAAAAGTATCCCCCTCGCGTCGCAACATGCGCCGCAGCCACCATGCTCTGGGCCCCAACGCCTATCATGAGGACAAGACCACCGGCGAACTGAAGCGCCCCCACCATGTCGATCTGAAGACCGGCATGTACAAGGGCCGCCAGGTTCTGACGCCCAAGGAAGACTAGAGACCCGCTGAACAAGCGGCTCTGACGAGCTTTCGAAGCGCCCGGGGGAAACTCCGGGCGCTTTTCGCATATGGGGATATGGAATGAATCTCAGGGCCTGTTTCCTGGGCGACAGCTACACGGCCGGGGCCGGCGATGATTCGGGCCTGGGCTGGGTCGGCCGGGTTGCCGCAGCGGCGCGGGGCGAGGGGATCGACCTGACGGCCTACAACTTGGGGATTCGCGGTGAGACCGGGCCGCAGATCGCCGCCCGCGCGGCTGCGGAACTGGCCCCGCGACTGGCGGCAGGCGATTCGCACGCCATGGTCTTCACCTTCGGATCCAATGACTTCAGCCAAGGCGTGACCCGGGCCGAAAGCCTGCAGGCCGCCGCCGATCTGATTGCGCTGGCCGGGCGGCTGAACATTCCCGCCCTGGTCATTTCGCCGCCGGTTTTTCTCGACGAGCCCGCGCGCGACCTTTTGTCCCTGGCGCTCAGCCAGGCCATGGCGGGCCTCTGCGCCGATCAGGGCGCGGCCTGGCTGGATCTGCGCGCCACGGCGATGAACTGGCGGCTTTGGTGGGACGAGGCTGGGGCAGGGGACGGCTACCACCCCAATGCGCGCGGCTATGCGGCCCTGGCTGAGGTGGTGACCGCCTGGGACGCCTGGCGGGCATGGCTGGGGCTGAGCTGAAGTTCCTAAACCGTGGTAGGGTGACCCAACGATGAGGGAGGTCGCACCATGCTGACCCGCCGAAGCCTTGCAACTGGATTGGCGACCGGCCTGGCCGCTGCTCTGCCGCTCGCGTCCGGCCGGGCCTTCGCCAGCGACACGCCACTGGGCGCGCCGAGTCAGACCAGCCCTGATTCGATTCCTGGATTGCCGTCCAGCGAGCCGGCCGACCTGTCGACCCTGATCAAAGGCGGTCTGGACCTGCAGGAGCGGCTGACCATCCCGGTGATGATCGGCGAGCAAGGGCCGTTCGACTTCGCCGTGGACACTGGGGCCGACCGAAGCTGTCTCTCGGACGAATTGGCCGCCCAGCTGGCTCTGCCGACTGGTCCAAACGTCATGGTGCACGGCATCTCCGGCTCGGCCCTGACCCCGACGGTGCGGATCCCGGGCCTGACCATCGGCGACGAGACGCTGAAGGGCGGGGTTGTGCCGACTCTGTCCCGCAGCCGGCTGGGCGTCGACGGCCTGCTGGGGGTGGACGCGCTGCAAAATCGCCGCCTCGTGATGAACTTCCGCGACCGGGTCCTGGAGTTGCGGCAGCCCAGCAAGAACGACGGCTATGAGCCCACCGCCAAGAGCGCCCTGGTCTCGGCCCGCAATCGCCAGGGCCTGCTGACGGTCGCCGGCGCGACGGCGGACAGCGTGCCGGTCGAGGCCTTTGTCGACAGCGGCGGGGCGCTGAGCGTCGGCAACCTGGCCCTGGCCGCGGCGCTGGGGCGGCGGGCCAGCCGCTGGGACCCCTACGCGCCAGAGGTGCGCATGGTCGACGTCACCGGTGAGGAGGCGATCGGCGAGGTGCATGTGGTGCGGGTGCTGAAGTTCGGGACCATGCGGTTCACCGACATGGGCCTGGTGTTCTGCGACCTGCACGTCTTCGACCGCTGGGGCATGAGCGACAAGCCCGCCGTGCTGCTGGGCGCCAACGCGCTCAAGCTGTTTTCGCGGGTCGAGATGGACTACGGCCGCAAGCGCATCTTCTTCCAGATGGCGTCCGACCCGCAGATCTGGCTGGCCGACAACGCCGCGCTGGGATGACTACTGCGTGCGGCCCCGCGCCTGGATGGCGGCGCGGCGGGCTTCGACGGCCTGGGGCGTGACCTTGCGGTTATTGGCCGTGGAGCGCTCCTGCTCCAGGTGCATCGCCTTGCCGAACGACTTGGCATAGCCGTCGTCGATGATCGACTTGTAGAGGCTCAGGGTTTCGACCGGGATGGTGGCCATGTCGGCGGCCAGCTTCTTGGCGGTCGCGATCAGGTCAGCGGCGGGGACTACGCGGTTGACCAGGCCCCAGTCGCAGGCGGTCTTTGCATCCAGGAAGTTGCCGGTCAGCGACAACTCCTTGGCCCGGTAGATGCCGATCAGGCGCGAGAGCTTTTGCGACAGGCCCCAGCCCGGCATGATGCCGACCCGGGCATGGGTGTCGGCGAAGCGGGCGTTCTCCGACGCGATCAGCACGTCGCAGGCGAGGGCCACCTCGAAACCGCCTGTGATGGCGACGCCGTTGATCGCCCCGATCACCGGCTTGGAGCAGCATTCGATCGCCTTGACCGGATTTTCGTCGGCGCCCTCGGCGTTGGCGGCGCTCATGGCCTTGGGATCAGAGCCCAACTCCTTCAGGTCCAGCCCGGCGGTGAAGGCCCGCTCGCCCGCCCCGGTCAGGATGACGACGCTGATGTCGTCGTCCTTGTCGAGGGCGACCATGACCTTGTGCAGTTCCGAGCGCAGGGCCTTGGAGAGGGCATTCATGGCGTCGGGGCGGTTGAGGGTGACCACGGCGACGCCGTCGGCTTTCTCGAGCAGCAGGTTCTGGTAGGATTTCATGGGCCGGTTAAGGGCCCGGCGCCGGAGGGGAAGTCAAGCGACGGTAGGCTTCGGCGCTGGGGGCGGTGACGATGACCAGCAGGGCGCCATACACCAGCACCGCCAAGACAACGGCCGGCGCCACCAGCCAGCCAACCGCGCTGGAGCCGCCGTGCAGGGCTCGCTGAATCGCTGCGTCATTGAGTACGATCAACCATTTCCAGAGCTGGCCCAGCAGGACGCTCAGGGTCGCATAGACACCCCAGGTCAGCAGGTTCATGCCCAGGAGATCGAAGTACCGGCCCTTGGCAATCCGCCATCCCGCCATTGGGGTTCGCCAGCGCGTGGCAAAGATCGCCGGGGCGATCAGGCAGACGAAAGGGCTGATCAGCAGCAGCGCCGCCGTGGTTGCCAGTTCCACGCGCCCGGGAAGCAGCAGCGGGGACATGCCGGCCCCCAGGACTGCCCCCAGCCCCAGCACGACCGGCGCCAGGCGCAGCTCGTCTGCCCCCAGGCGGAGGCCGACCAGGCGATGCTCCGGCTGCAGTAGTTCACGGAAAACCGCGCAGACCATGACCGTTGCGGCGAGCATGAGCATGGGGACGCCGACCGGGCCGGTCAGGTGGATGACGAAGCCCCCCGGCCGGTCGGGGTGACCGAGCAGCAGGGCGCCGCCAAACACCAGGCTGCCAACCGCCAGCATCGCCAGCCACCAGGTCAGCAACATCAGCGGCCGCCGGGCCAGCAGGCGGAATCCGACGAAGGCGCAGGCGGGGAGGGCGGGCTCTTCCATGCGCCCAGGCTTAGCTCGCCCAGCCCCTCCGGGTAAGCCCGATGGTTGCCCAACCGTCCCCACGCGGCTAAGCCACCCCCGCGCCGCCACATGAGGGACTCATGACCGAGATCGTCGACATCACCGCCCGCGAAATCCTCGACAGCCGGGGCAACCCGACCGTGGAAGTCGACGTCACCCTGGAAGACGGCGCCTTCGGTCGCGCTGCCGTACCGTCGGGCGCCTCGACCGGGGCCCATGAGGCGGTCGAGAAGCGTGACGGCGACAAGAAGCGCTACGGCGGCAAGGGCGTGCTTCACGCCGTAGAGGCGGTGAACGGCGAAATTTTCGACGCCCTGTCCGGCTTCGACGCCGAGGACCAGCGCCGGCTGGACACCGCCCTGATCAATCTGGACGGCACCAAGAACAAGGCGCGCCTGGGCGCCAACGCCATCCTGGGCGTCTCGCTGGCGGCGGCCAAGGCGGCGGCGGCCAGCGCCGGCCAGCCGCTCTACAAATATGTTGGCGGCGTCTCGGCCCGGGTCCTGCCCCTGCCGATGATGAACATCATCAATGGCGGCGCGCATGCGGATAACCCCATCGACATCCAGGAATTCATGATCCTGCCGGTGAAAGCCGACAGCTTCTCGGAAGGCCTGCGCATGGGCGCCGAAATCTTCCACAGCCTGAAGAAGGCCCTCAGTGACGCCGGCCACAACACCAATGTCGGCGACGAGGGCGGCTTCGCGCCGAACCTGAAGAGCGCCGACGAGGCCCTGGGCTTCATCGTCAAGGCCGGCGAGGCAGCCGGCTACAGGAGCGGCGAGGACTTCGTGCTGGGCCTGGACGTGGCCGCCACCGAATTCTTCAAGAAGGGCCGCTACGAGCTTGAAGGCGAAGGCAAATCCCTCGATCCGGCTGGTATGGTGGACTACCTGGTCGGGCTGGCGGGCCGCTTCCCGATCCGCACCATCGAGGACGGCTGCTCCGAGGACGATCTCGACGGCTGGAAGCTGCTGACGGATGCTCTGGGAGAGAAGATCCAGCTGGTCGGCGACGATCTCTTCGTCACCAACCCCGAGCGCCTGGCCATGGGCATCGAGAAGGGTCTGGCCAACTCGATCCTGGTGAAGGTCAACCAGATCGGCACCTTGTCCGAGACTCTGGATGCAGTCGATATGGCCCACCGCGCCGGCTACACCGCGGTGATGAGCCACCGCTCGGGCGAAACCGAGGACTCGACCATCGCCGACCTGGCGGTCGCCACCAACTGTGGGCAGATCAAGACGGGCTCGCTGTCGCGCTCCGACCGGATCGCCAAGTACAACCAGCTGCTGCGCATCGAGGAGATGCTGGACGACCAGGCCATCTATGCCGGCCGCAAGGCGCTGAAGCGGGGCTAAAGCCCGGCTGGATTCGCCGGCAGCCAGCCGGCGAACCGCCGCTTCAGGGCCTTGACGACTTCGGCCGAGGGTAGGAAGAGGTCCATTCCACCGTCATAGGGCGCATAGACCGCGCCGGTTTCGCGGGCCATCCACAAGGTCCGCGCGGCCTCGTCGTCAGCCACCCTGGCAATGGCCTCGTCGAAGGCTCCAGACTGCCATGTGACGAGGCCGGCGTGAAACTGCCAGCCTTTGAACTCCTCCTCATCGTCTTCCAAGGTGAATGGCCCGGCCTCTGGCAGATCGTAGATCCGGATTTCCCGAGCCGGGTCAGTCCAGGTTAGGTCGAACAGCCGCGCTGTCTCCGGATCGCTTTGGTTCACCTCGAACGGGCCTTGGGGCCACATTGCCTGGACCAGCCAGCAGGACGCGCCTTCGCCCAGGACGGCGGCGGCGAGGCGGTTCGAGCGCTGCAGGATTGTGGACCGCTCGTCGTCGTCTTCGGCATAGCGCTTGGAGAGCGGCAAGGCATGGAAGCGCACCCAATGCTCCTGGGACGAGTCGCGCACCAGGTAGCTGATCGGCGGAAGGGCGCCGTGAAATCGCGCCCACTCTGCATTGAAATCGCTCAAGTTTCCCCCTCACCGTAGGCGATCGTATGGCCCACCTCGAAACTGGAGCCCGGGAATTGGCCCTCCAGCCTATCAAGCGCCTTCAGGGCCTCGTCCCAGCCCATCTCCTCAGTGATGGGCGTCTCTCGCCCATACTCCCTGGGGAGCACTCGCCAGATGGGCAGGCGCGTGGCCGAAAAGCTGTCGAACCAAGCGTCAAGAAACCCCGTGAACCAGCCGGAATCCATACCCATGCTGACCGGCGCCCGATCAGTTCCGATGAACGCGATTCCCCACGGTGACCTCGGCCCAAAGCCATGCTCGGAATAGAGTACTGCGCTATCGGTCTCCTCGTCGCGCAGCACCAGCCAGCACGGATAGGCTCCCGGCGGCCCATAGTTCCAGGGGACCGAGAACAGGCGGGGTGGAACGAGCAGGCTGCGGACCCGTTCGGTCACGCGGGCATCCGACAGCTTGCTCAAATCTGCTTCGATCAATGATTCCAGTTGGCTAGCGGTGATGGTCATCTGCCCGTTTTATCATGCCCAAAACGACGCCGCGACGCCCGCTCCTTAAGCCGGCGTTAAGCACGAAGAAGCAGTGTGGCCCCATTGGAATTCCTGATGGATTCGCCGCCTTGTTCGCCCGCCTGCAGCCCTACCTGTTCACCATGGCTCTGGTCGGCCTGATCACCTATTTCGTCTTCCACGGCCTGACCGGCGAGCTGGGCTGGATGCTGTCGGGCCAGCGCAAGGAAGCGCTCAAGAACGCCAACGCCGAATTGATCCATGTCCATCAGGAGAGGATGGACCTGGAGGCGCGCGCCCGGTTATTGAGGGACGGCAGTCTTTCGCGGGACCTCTTGGAGGAGCGCGCGCGTTCCCTGCTAGGCTTCTCGGACCCAAAAGACTATGTGATCCGCCTGAAGCCCTGATCCGGGTCGATTTTTTCGTCCCGGGTTTGGATAAGGGACGAAATGGCCGCGATGGTGATGGATCAGGGAGAAGCGCATGGCGCGCACGCCTAAAAGCGGATCTTCGCAGGGGAAGGCCCCTGACACCGGTGTCAACGCCAAGGGCCGCGCGCCCGACAAGGCGCAGCTGACCCAGTGGTATCGCGACATGCTGCTGATCCGCCGCTTCGAGGAGCGGGCCGGCCAGCTGTACGGCATGGGGCTGATCGGCGGCTTCTGCCACCTCTATATCGGCCAGGAAGCCATCGCCGTCGGCATGGAGACGGTGAAGAAGCCGGGCGACCAGATCATCACCGGCTACCGCGACCACGGCCACATGCTGGCCGCCGGCATGGATCCCAAGGAAGTCATGGCCGAGCTCACCGGGCGGGCCGGCGGTTCGTCCAAAGGCAAGGGCGGGTCGATGCACATGTTCTCGACACAGGCGGGCTTCTATGGCGGCCACGGCATCGTAGGGGCGCAGGTCAGCCTGGGCACCGGCCTGGCGCTGGCCGACCGCTATCGCGACGACGGCCGGGTGTCGTTCACCTATTTCGGCGACGGCGCGGCCAACCAGGGCCAGGTCTATGAGAGCTTCAACATGGCCGAGCTCTGGAGCCTGCCAGTCGTCTATGTGATCGAGAACAACCAGTACGCCATGGGGACCAGCATCGAGCGCTCGGCCTCCGAGACCCGGCTGCACCGCCGCGGCATCAGCTTCAACATCCCCGGCGAAGAGGTTGACGGCATGGATGTCGCCGCCGTCGTCGAGGCCGGCGCCAAGGCCGCCGAGCACGCCCGTTCGGGCAAGGGCCCCTATATTCTCGAGATGAAGACCTACCGCTACCGCGGCCACTCGATGAGCGACCCGGCGAAGTACCGCACCAAGGAAGAGGTCGACGAGGTCAAGAAGACCCGCGACCCCATCGACCATCTGCGCGAGAAGCTCGAGGCGGCCAAGGTCTCCGAGGATGAGCTGAAGGCCATCGACGCCGAGGTGAAGAAGATCGTCGCCGAGGCTGCTGAGTTCGCTCGCACCAGCCCTGAGCCGGACCCGGCGGAGCTCTATACCGACGTCTACCTGGAGGCGGCCCAGTAATGACCGACATTCTGATGCCGGCCCTCTCCCCGACCATGGAGGAGGGGACGCTCGCCAAGTGGCACGTCAAGGAAGGCGACACGGTCAAGGCCGGTGACGTCATCGCCGAGATCGAGACCGACAAGGCGACCATGGAGGTCGAGGCCGTCGACGAGGGCACGATCACTTCGATCCTGATCCCGGCCGGCACGGAGGGCGTCGCGGTCAATACGCCGATCGCCCGCCTGGATGGCGAGGACAGCGGCGCCGTTGAAGCGCCCGCGCCGGCCGCTAAGGCGCCGGAGCCCGCGCCTGAGGCTCCTAAAGTCGCCGCGCCGCAGCCGGCCGCCAAGCCGACCGTCGAACTGCGCGACCCCGAGATCCCCGCCGGCGCCAAGCTGGTCAAGATCACCGTGCGCGACGCCCTGCGCGACGCGATGGCCGAGGAGATGCGCCGCGACCCTGACGTCTTCCTGATGGGCGAGGAGGTCGCCCAGTACCAGGGCGCCTACAAGGTCAGCCGCGACCTGCTGCAAGAGTTCGGCGACAAGCGGGTCATCGATACCCCGATTACCGAGCACGGCTTCGCGGGACTGGGTGTCGGCGCGGCGATGGCGGGGCTTAAGCCCATCGTCGAGTTCATGACCTGGAACTTCGCCATGCAGGCCATCGACCAGATCATCAACTCGGCGGCCAAGACGCTCTACATGTCGGGCGGCCAGATCAAGTCCTCGATCGTGTTCCGCGGCCCCAACGGCGCCGCCTCGCGGGTCGGCGCCCAGCACAGCCAGGATTACAGCGCCTGGTACGGCCAGGTGCCGGGCCTCAAAGTCGTGGCGCCCTACGACGCCGCCGACGCCAAGGGCCTGCTGAAGGCGGCCATCCGCGATCCCAACCCCGTGGTCTTCCTCGAGCATGAGATGATGTACGGGGTCGAGTTCGACATCCCCGACGTGGAGGACTGGGTCGTCCCGATCGGCAAGGCCAAGGTCCGCCGCGAAGGGGCTGATGTCACCATCACCGCCCACAGCCGCATGGTCGGCCTGGCGCTGAAGGCGGCCGAGGAACTGGCCGGCGAGGGGATCGAGGCCGAGGTTATCGACCTGCGCACCATCCGCCCGCTCGACCACGCGACCATCGTCGAGAGCGTCAAGAAGACCAACCGCCTGGTCACCGTCGAGGAAGGCTGGGGCTCGATGGGCGTCGGCGCTGAGGTCATCGCCCGGGTGCTGGAGCACGCCTTCGACTACCTGGACGCCCCGCCGCTGCGCGTGCACCAGGAAGACGTCCCACTGCCCTACGCCGCCAACCTGGAAGTCCTGTCGCTGCCGTCGGTCGAGAAGATCGTCAAGGCGGCTAAGGCGGTGAGCTACAAGTGAGCCCGAACGCGCCAGATTGGGAGGCGACCTATCGTCCGCTCATCGGCGCGGCGTTGCAGAGCGTTGTCTTTCTCTCGCATACCGCCGCCACCAGGGACGTCGTGGCGGCCATGGATAGCCCGGTGGTCGCCTACTCGGAAGGCGTGGTTCTCCGTTTTGAAAACGACCTGGAACTGGTGCTCACCTGGCAGCAGTATCGCCTGCAACTCGACTCCATTATCCCGGTGGAATTCGGTCTGGAGCCCGTCCCGGCTGACTACTGGGGACGGTTCAATCTCGATCAAATTCAAGCGGGCTACAGCGGCGATTGGGAGCACCTCGGAAACGCGACTCTCGAACGGGTATCCCTGCATGGGTTTGACGATCTGGATGAGGCGCTGGTGGTCGGGATCGGCCACCACCTCAAATCCGAAAGGCGATGCGACGTCGTCTGGGTTTTTGTCGCGTCTCAAGACTTGATCGATTGCGCCGACGACCTGTTGGTATCGGTCAATCACATCCCGCCCTCGCGGTATCCCCTTGTGGAGCGGCGGGTGATCCAATGACGGACGCCAGCCACATCTGGCGTTCGGGCGGTTGCCACTGCGGGGCCGTGCGGTTCGAGGCGTCCCTGCCGGACGTCGTCGAGGCCCAGGCCTGTAACTGCTCGATGTGCGAGAAGGTGGGCTTCATCCACGTGATCGTGCCTGAGAGCCGGTTCCGGCTGACCCAGGGCGCGGACGTCATCACGACCTACACCTTCAACACCGGGGTGGCGAAGCACACCTTCTGCAAGGTCTGTGGCGTGAAGAGCTTCTATCGCCCGCGCTCCAACCCGGACGGCTTGTCGGTCAACGCCCGCTGCCTGGACCAGGCCGACGCCCTGGATATCCGCATCGAAGCCTTCGACGGCCGCCACTGGGAGGCGCACGCCGCCGCCCTTGCCCATCTCAGCCGCGAGGAGGCCTGATGGCCGCTCGCCCAATCGCTTTCGCCTGAGGACTGCCCATGTCTATCGACATTCTCATGCCGGCCCTGTCGCCCACGATGGAGGAGGGGACCCTCGCCAAGTGGCACGTCAAGGCGGGCGACACCGTCAAGGCCGGCGACGTCATCGCCGAGATCGAGACCGACAAGGCGACCATGGAGGTCGAGGCCGTCGATGAAGGCACGATCGAGTCGATCCTGGTCGATGCCGGGACCGAGGGCGTGAAGGTCAACGCCCCCATCGCCCGGTTGAGCGGGGAGGGCGAGGCCGCCTCGCCGCCGCCCGCGCCCGCTCCCAAGGTTGAGGCGCCCAAGGCTGAGGCCCCGCCCAAGCCCGCGCCGCCGACCGAGACGGCCGGCGAGACGGCTGCTCCGGCCCAGGCCGCGCCGGCTCCGAAGGCCGAAGGCGAGCGGGTTTTCGCCTCGCCCCTGGCCCGCCGCCTGGCCCAGGCCGCCGGGCTCGATCTCAAGGCTATCAAAGGTTCCGGCCCGCATGGACGGGTGATCAAGGTCGATGTCGACGCCGCTCGCGGCAAGGCTCCGGCGCCCGGCGCTGCGCCGTCCGCCGCGCCGGCCTCGGCCCCGCGCGAAGCCAAGACGCTTGAGCAGATGGGTATCGCGCCCGGCAGCTACGACCTCATCCCGCTGGACGGCATGCGCAAGACGGTGGCCCGGCGGCTGACCGACAGCTTCCGCGATGTGCCGCACTTCCCGCTGACCATCGACGTCGAAATCGATGCGCTGCTGGCGGCGCGCACGAAGATCAACGCCATGCTTGAGAAGGACGGCGTCAAGGTCAGCGTCAACGACCTGGTGATCAAGGCCGTCGCCGTGGCCCTGACCCGGGTGCCGGAGGCTAACGCCAGCTATTCGCCCGAAGGCCTGGCCATGCACCACCACGCCGACATCGCCATGGCGGTGGCCATCGAGGGCGGGCTGATCACCCCGATCATCCGTTCGGCCGAGACCAAGGGCCTGGCCCAGATCGCCAAGGAAACCAAGGACCTGGCCGAGCGGGCTCGCACGCGCAAGCTCAAGCCCGACGAGTTCCAGGGCGGCACCTTCTCGATCTCCAACCTGGGCATGATGGGCATCAAGTCTTTCGCCTCGATCATCAATGAGCCGCAGGGCTGCATCATGAGCGTAGGGGCCGGCGAGCAGCGTCCTGTGGTCAAGAACGGCCAGCTTGCGGTGGCCACGGTGATGACGGTGACCCTGACCTGCGACCACCGCGTGGTCGATGGCGCGATCGGCGCCAAATTCCTCAGCGTCTTCAAGCCGCTGATCGAAGATCCTCTGAACATGATCGTCTAGGCAGGAGCGTATTGTGAGCGACAGCTTCGACGTCATCGTTATCGGGGCGGGGCCGGGCGGCTACGTCACCGCCATCCGCGCCAGCCAGCTGGGCCTGAAGACCGCTATCGTCGAGCGGGAGAACCTGGGCGGGGTCTGCCTAAACTGGGGCTGCATCCCGACCAAGGCGCTGCTGAAGACCGGCGAGGTCTATGAGCAGCTGAGCCACCTGGCGGACTACGGCATCTCGATCGAGGGCCGGTCCTACGACTTCGCCAAGGTCATCGAGCGTTCGCGCGGTGTCGCCAAACAGCTGTCCGGTGGCGTCGCCTTCCTGATGAAAAAGCACAAGGTCGAGGTCGTTGAGGGCGAGGCCAGGCTGGAGAAGGGATCTCCGGCTCCCAAGGTCGTCGTCACGCTAAAGGCCGGCGGCTCGCGCAGCCTGACCGCCAAGCATGTCATCCTGGCGACCGGCGCCAGAGCCCGGACAATCCCGGCCGTCGGCCTGGTCCCGGACGGCGACCGCATCTGGACCTACCGCGAGGCCATGACGCCCAAGGCCTGCCCCAAGAGCCTGATCGTCATTGGGTCAGGCGCGATCGGCATCGAATTCGCCAGTTTCTACAGGGCCCTAGGCGCGGAAGTTACAGTGATCGAGGCCCTGGACCGCATCCTGCCGGTCGAGGACGAGGAGGTCTCCAAGGCCGCCCAGAAGGCCTTCGAAAAGCGCGGGCTGAAGTTCCGCGTCGCGGCCAAGGTTTCCAAGCTGTCGAAGAGCAAGTCCGGCGTGACGGTCGACCTGGAAGCCAAGGGCAAGGCCGAGACTCTCGAGGCTGAAGTCGCCATCGTCGCGGTCGGCATCGACGGCAATGTCGAGAACCTGGGGCTCGAAGCCCTGGGCGTAAAAGTCGATCGCGGTCATGTGGTTATCGACAAATCCTGTAAGACCAACGTCCCCGGTCTATACGCCATCGGCGACGTCGCCGGCCCGCCCTGGCTGGCTCACAAGGCCAGCCACGAAGGGGTCCACTGTGTCGAGCACATCGCCGGCCATCCCTCACCCAACCTGACCGCGCCGATTCCCGGCTGCACCTACGCCAACCCGCAGGTGGCTTCAGTGGGCCTCACCGAAGCGGCAGCCAAAGCGGCGGGCATCGAGGTCAAGGTCGGCCGCTTCCCCTTCAAGGTGAACGGCAAGGCCATCGCTGCCGGCGAGACGGACGGCTTCGTCAAGACAGTGTTCGACGCTAAGACAGGCGCCCTGATCGGGGCCCACATGATCGGCCACGAAGTCACGGAAATGATTCAGGGTTTCGTCATCGCTATGACGCTGGAAGCGACCGAGGAAGACCTCTTCGCCACCGTCTTCGCCCACCCGACGATGAGCGAGGCCATGCACGAGGCCTCGCTCGACGCCTACGGGCGGGTGCTGCACATCTAGGGTTTCTTGCGGACCAGAGCGTCCACGCTCCACTCGCCTCCACCAGCCGCGGCCAGGTAGAGGAAGATGAAGCAGAACAGCACCGCCGCGTCGCCGCCATTCAGGGCGGGGAAGATGGTGTGGCTCATGCCGACATGGGCCATGAAATAGCCCACGGCCATCTCGCCCGAGAGCAGGAAGGCCACCGGCCGGGTGAAGGCGCCAACCGCCAGCAAGGCGCCGCCGATGATCTCCATCCAGGCGGCGATGACCAGAATCATCGGCAGCGGGTCCGGCACGCCAGGCTGCGGGCCGGGAAAGCCGAAGATCTTCATCAGGCCATGCTCCATGAAGAGCAGGGCGGCCATGATACGCAGGACGCTGAGCAGGCGAGGGGACCAGACGCCGAGATTGGGCATTGGAGTTCTCCGTAAGCGCGTTCCGAAAAGTGGGAACCGGTTTTCGGAAACAAACGCGCGTCAAAAAAGGAAAGCTTAGAGCGGGCCTTCCCCGCTCTAAGCCGCGCGGGCGTCGGTTTCGGCCATACGCTGGATCGCTACATAGTCGGTCTTGCCGGTGCCCAGCACGGGCACCTCGGTGACTTTCAGGATCCTGCGCGGCACGGCCAATTCCGGCGCCCCGATGGATTGCGCGTGGGCGACCAGCGGCGCCACGGCGGCGTCAGGCCGGTCGGTGACCAGCACCAGGCGCTCGCCCTTTTTCGGGTCGGGCATGGAGATCACGGCGTGGCGGCCATCGGGCCAGACGGCCGAAGCCAGGTCCTCGGCGGCGGTCAGCGAGACCATTTCGCCGCCGATCTTGGCGAACCGCTTCACCCGGCCCTGGATGGTGATCCATTGGTCGCCGTCATCACTGATGGTGACCACGTCGCCCGTGTCGTGCCAGCCGCCCTCGGGAGCGTCGACGCCGCCGTCTGCGCGCAGATAGCCGACCATGACGTTGGGGCCCCGCAGGAACAGCCGTCCGCCATTGGGAATGCCCTCGACCGGGTCGATGCGGGCTTCCATGCCGGGCAGCAGGCCGCCGACCGTGCCACGACGGTTGTCATTCGGCTTGTTGACCCCGACCACGGGCGAGGCCTCAGTGGCGCCATAGCCTTCCAGGACCGGCACGCCGCCGAAACGGTCGCCGATCAGGTCATGGGTCTCGTTGCGCACCTTCTCGGCCCCGCAGACAATGAACTTCAGGCCGCTGAGATCGCCAGGGTCGGCCGAGCGGGCGTACTGGTTCACGAAGGTGTCCGTCGCCAGCAGGATCGAGGCCTTGCAGTCCTTGATGAGCGGCGGGATCTGCTTGATGTGCAGGGGTGAGGGGTATTGGAAGGCCTTCATGCCGGTCAGGATCGGCAGCAGCACCCCGCCGGTCAGCCCGAAGCAGTGGAAGGTCGGCAGCGGGTTGAACATCACCCAGTCAGGGTCGAGCTCGATATGGGCCGCCACCTGCTCGACATTGGCGATCAGGTTGCGCTGGCTGAGCACGACGCCGCGCGGGGCGCCGAAGCTGCCGGAGGTGAACAGGATGACGCCGGTGTCGTCCGGCCCGGCCTTGGTCGCGAAGCGACGCGGGAAGGCGCCGGCCGCGGCGGCGTAGAGCTTGTCGGCCAGGCCGATCTTGGCCCGCAGATCTTCCAGATAGACGATCTTGGAATGGGCCTCGAGCGCGTCGATCAGGTCATGCAGCTTGCCCTGCTCGATGAAGGCATGCGCGGTCAGCACCGTCTTGACGCCGGCCAGCTTGCAGGCGGCCCGCAGGTTCCGAAGACCCGAGGTGAAGTTCAGCATGGTCGGCACCCGCCCGAAGGCGTGCAGGCCGAAGAAGGTCACCACGACCCCGGCGCTGGCCGGCAGCAGCACGCCGACCCGCTCGCCCGGCTCGGTGAGCGCCGCGATCTTGCGTCCAAGGGCGAAGCTGCCGCGGATCAGGTCGGTATAGCTGAGCGGGGTGCGGTTCTGGTCCTCGAGAATCGGCTTCTTGGGGCCGTACTTGTCCCGGGCGTCAATGAGGGCGTCGAACAGCGACCGCTCGGCGGCCTTCGCGTCGAAAGCACGCGGCATATGGGTGAAACTCCCCGATGTTTCCCACCTAATTGCCGGCGAGGTTATAGACCGCTCACGGCGTTGCAAAGCTTAGTTACAAACGGTGAGGGGCGGCGGTTCGTTGCGCGGCCTGCTGTTCGGCGATGCGTTGGCCGACAAATCCCCGGATCACGGCCAGCCAGGCCTGGCGTTGTGAGTCGGGCGCCATCTGTCCTGCAGCGACCCGGGTCGGAGCCAGGATCGTGGGTGGACCTCGCCAGTTCGGGTCAGCATTCGCCGCCTCGATGGCGTCGAGCAGGGCCGCGTCCCAGCCGTAGCTGGGCCCGCCCATCCGCAGATCCGGATTGCTGGTCTGCCAGGCCGCCTGGCCGGCCGCGCGGAGGGGGTCGAGGCCGGCGGCCGGCAGGGCCAGTTGATCGCGCTTCCAGCCGCCGAGGCCAAACACCCGGACGCCGCCCAGGCCAATCTTGCGGAGAATTCGCCCCTGCCGCGCCGCGCCATCGGCCGAACCGTCCAGGGCCAGGGTGGGAGCCGAGAGGATCAGGCCATCGGCCCGGCTACCCCGCATCAGGGCCAACTTGGCCACCGGCGCGGCGGCGCCCTGAGCCAGGATGATGACGGGGCTGTCGTTTCCGCTGTCCGCCAGCATGGCCAGCATGGCCTTGGTCGCCGAGACATCGGGGTCGAAGGACTTGGCCTGGCCAACGTCTCGTCCGCCCAGCCTGCCAGAGCCGCCTTGGCCCTGCCTTTCCAGCACCCAGGTGGTGTAGCCTGCGTCATTGAGAGCCCGGACGGTCTCGAACCAGCTCTCGGCCGTCTCGCCGTAGCCCGGCAGAATCAGCACCTGGGCCGCCGGGTCGACGGCCGGCGAGCTGACGCCATAGCGTTGGGCCGGCGCTCCGCCGATCTTGATAAAGCCCCAGGCCCAGCCTTCGGGCGGATAGAACCGCGGAGCCAGCGAGGCGGGCAGGCGGCTCTCGGCGAACGGGTCACGGTCATGGCCCAGCCCGCAGGCCGACAGCATCACCGTGGCCAGCAGCAACAGCGAGGCCAGGGCCGGACGTGCGCGCATGGGGCCAGCTTTCCCCGACCTCGCGCGCGCCCGCAAGCGCTCTCACGTATCAGGCGCTTGATCGGAAGGCCCGGAAGGACGATCTAGGCGACATGGCCACGGTGATCGACACCCTCAAGGCGCGCCCGCGCCACCCCGAGAAGCAATCGCGCCCCGACACGCCCCTGCTGCGCAAGCCGGACTGGCTGCGCGTCCGCGCGCCCGGCTCGCCCGGCTACAATGAGACCCGGGCCATCGTGCGCGAGCACGGCCTGACCACGGTCTGCGAAGAGGCGGCCTGCCCCAACATCGGCGAATGCTGGAGCCAGAAGCACGCCACCATGATGATCATGGGCGAGATCTGCACCCGGGCCTGCGCCTTCTGCAACGTGGCGACCGGACGGCCCGACCCGCTGGATCCCACCGAGCCGACCCGGGTGGCCGACGCGGTGGCGCGCATGGGTCTCAAGCATGTGGTCATCACCTCGGTCGACCGCGACGACCTGGCCGACGGCGGCGCCGATCACTTCGCCCAGGTGGTCCGGGCCATCCGCGCCGCGGCGCCCGGCACGACCATCGAAATCCTGACGCCCGACTTCCTGCGCAAGCCCGGCGCCGCTGAGGTGGTGATCGACTCTCAGCCGGACGTCTTCAACCACAACCTGGAAACCGTGCCGCGCCTCTATCTGAACATCCGGCCCGGCGCGCGCTACTACAACTCCCTGCGCCTGCTTGAGCGGGTCAAGGAACGCGACCCCCGCCAGTTCACTAAGTCCGGCCTGATGGTCGGCCTCGGCGAGAGCAAGGAAGAGGTCATGCAGGTGATGGACGACATGCGCTCGGCCGGCGTCGACTTCATCACCATCGGCCAGTACCTGCAGCCGACCCGCAAGCACGCCGCCATCGACCGCTTCGTCACGCCGGAGGAGTTCGCCAGCCTGGAGCGGACCGCCCGGGCCAAGGGCTTCCTGATGGTCTCGTCCAGCCCGCTGACCCGCTCCTCGCACCATGCCGGCGAGGACTTCGCCCAGCTGCAGGCGGCCCGCAATGCGCTGGAAGGCGTCGCCTAGTGTGCTGGATTTGAAGTTCGCCTTAGATTTGGGTCGTGCGCGGGAGCGAACTTCAAATCCAAAAAGCACACTAGAAACTTATACTTGGCTAGTGTCCTTATCGATTCCGAAGTTCGTCGGGGCCTGCCACAATCTACAGCGAACTTCGGAATCGGGACACTAGCGCTTGCGCCACGAACTGACGCGCATCCTGCCGTATCGGCCCGAGCAGCTGTTCGAGCTGGTCGGCGACGTCGAGCAGTATCCGAAGTTCGTGCCCTGGATCACCGCCCTTCGGGTCTGGAACCAGCGCGAGACGACGCCCGGCGTCACCAGCCTGGACGCCGAGGCCCAGGTCGGTTTCTCTTTCCTGCGCGAGCGGTTCTCGACCCGGGTCGTCCGCGACGCCCACACCCGGACCATCACCGTCAGCCTGCTCAGCGGCCCATTCCGCAAGCTGCACAACCGTTGGCGGTTCGACGAACACGAGGCCGGAACGGCCGTTCAGTTTGAGATCGACTTCGAATTCAAGATCCGCATGCTCGACCGCCTGCTGGACGCCAATTTCGACCACGCGGTCAATCGCTTGATCGCCTGCTTCGATGAGCGGGCTCGCGCGTTGTACGGCCCATGAAAACCTTCTTCGCGCGGTTCGAGATCCGCACCCTGGCGGGACTGATGTCTGTAGCGGCGGCGGTCTGGGCCTTTCTGACCATCGGCGGCGAGGTCGGAGAGTCCGACACCCTGCCGACCGATCGCAAGCTGTTGCTCTTGCTGCGCGCGCCGGGCCATCCCGCCGACCCAATTGGACCGCATTGGTTTGAAGAGGCGATGCGCGATGTGACCGCGCTGGGCGGCTTCACCGTGCTGACCCTGGTGACCATTGTCGGCGCAAGTGTGCTGGCCTTCTACGGCAAGACCCGGCAGGCGGTGGTGTTTGTCGGCACGGTGCTGGCGGCCGAGCTCTCCAGCGACCTGCTGAAGCTGGTCTATAACCGGGCCCGGCCGGACCTGGTTCCGCACGGCTCCTACGTCTATTCGCACAGCTTCCCGAGCGGGCATTCGACCCTGTCGGCGGCGACCTACCTGACCCTGGTCAGCGTCATCGCCACCCTGGACCCGCACCGCCACGCCAAGGCCTTCCTGTTCGCCATTGCCGGGCTTGTGGTGCTGTCGATCGGCTTCAGCCGCGTCTATCTGGGCGTCCACTGGCCCAGCGACGTCCTGGCGGGATGGGCCCTGGGCGCGGCCTGGGCGCTGGCGGCACGGCTGGTGCTGGGCTGGTGGCTGCGGCGGAAGGCTTAGATCGCTTCGCGCAGCATGGTCAGGGCGAAGGCCACGGCCGCGAGTTGAACCTCTTCGCGGGTCTCGAAATCAAACCGCTCATGCGAGTGGCGGATGGGGGCGTTGGCGCGGGCGGTGGCGAAATGGACGGTGCCGACCGGCTTCATCGGGCTGCCGCCTCCGGGGCCGGCGACGCCGGTGATGGCCACCGCGAGATGCCCGTTGCTGGCCTCAAGCGCGCCCTCGGCCATCATGCGGGCCACCGGCTCGCTGACCGCCCCGACATCGGCCAGCAGGTCGCCGGGCACGCCCAGCATCTCCTGCTTGGCGCGATTGGTGTAGGTGACAAAACCGCGTTCGAAGACGTCGGAGGCGCCGGCAATCGAGCAAATGGCTCCAGCCACCAGGCCGCCGGTGCAGCTCTCCGCCGTGACGATGCGAAGTGAGCGGTTGCGGGCCTCATCGATCAGGAGGCGCGCCAGGGTTTGGATTTCCAGGGGAAACAAGGCGTTCACTCCGACTGACTAGCCACGCGGGCGGCTTGGGCCCACCATCCTAGCAACATCGCGCCACAAGACGATTCGAACCATGACCGCTGAAACCGCGGACGCTCCCAAACCAGCCTTTTCCGCGAATGCCTGGCTGTTCGGGCTTGCGGTGTTCAGCGGCGCGGCCCTGGTCTTCCTGGTCGAGCCGATGGTGGCCAAGCTGGTGCTGCCGCTGCTCGGCGGCTCACCCAATGTCTGGAACACCAGCCTGGCCTTCTTCCAGGCGGCGCTGCTGGCCGGCTACGGCTACGCCCATCTTCTCCAGAAGATTCCCTCGGTCCGACGCCAAGGGCTGGTCCACCTGGCAGTCCTGCTGCTCGCCGCCGCCGTCCTGACCCCGATGAAGATCACCGGCCTGCTGGGCGAGCCCTGGGCGGGACGGCCGGTGCTGTGGCTGCTGGCGGTCTTGACCCTGTCTATCGGCGCGCCGTTCGCCGCCCTCTCGGCCACCGCGCCCCTGGTCCAGGCCTGGCACGCCCGGGTTTTTCGCCATGACGGCGCGCCCGAGCCCTGGGCCCTCTATGCCGCCAGCAACCTGGGCAGCCTGATCGCCCTGCTGGCTTATCCGGTGCTGGTCGAACCAAACCTGGGCCTGGGCGCCCAGCGCTGGGGCTGGACGACGGGCTACGGCGCCTTCTTCGTGTTGATGGCTATCCTCGTCATCGCCATCCGCCGCCAGCCCGAGCCGCCACCGCTTATCGCGCCGGTCCAAGGGGAGGGCGGCAGCGTCGACTGGCGACAGCGGCTGGTCTGGGTGCTGCTGGCCGCGGCGCCGTCCAGCCTGATGCTGGGGGTGACCACCTACATCAGCACCGACATCGCCTCGGCCCCGTTCCTGTGGGTCGTGCCGCTGGCTCTCTACCTGCTGACCTTCATCATCGCCTTCCAGAACCGGCCCTGGATCCCGCGCGGCATCGGCCTGCTGCTGCAGGCCATGGCCATGGTGATCTGCGCGGCCCTGTTCAGCCGCACCCATGTCCTGATCCTGCTGCCCGTGCATCTGGCGGCCTTCTTCTTCACAGCCCTGGTCTGCCATCAGGCTTTGGTGGCGCGGCGGCCCGACCCGGCCCACCTGACCGACTTCTATCTCTGCATGTCGCTGGGCGGGGTGGTCGGCGGGGCGTTCAGCGCCTTTCTGGCCCCGGTGATTTTCAGCACCGTGCTGGAATATCCCTTGGTTCTCGTCCTGGCCTGTCTGGCGCGGCCCGGTCAGCGCGGGAAGCTGCCTTTGGTCCAGGGCTATGTAACCGGCGTGGCCGTGGTGCTCCTGCTGATCGCCGCTGTCTTCCTGGCCGGTTACGCCCCGACCGTCCTGAATCACAAGGGCGTGCAGTGGCTGATGTCCGTAGCGGCCGGCTGCGCCTTCTTCGTACGCACCCGCCAGCGGCTGTTCGCCCTACTGGTGGCCGGCATCATGACGCTGTCGATCATCATGGGCAGCGAAGTCAGTCCGGTTCACGCCCATCGCAGCTTTTTCGGCGTGGTCCACGAATCGCTCTGGCCGCCGCAACGTGGCTTCGGGGTGATGCGACTGCTGATGCACGGCACGACCCTGCATGGGGTGCAGCTGCTTGAGGACGCCGACCACTGCCGGCCCATGGTCTATTATTCGCCCTACACGCCGATCGGCGAGGTCTTCCATACGATGCAGGCGCGCGGCCGGCCGATGACCATCGGGACTGTGGGGCTGGGGACCGGCACGGTAGCGACCTTCGTGCGGCCCGGGGATCGGATGACCTTCTTCGAGATCGATCCGATGATCGTGAAGATCTCGGGCGACCCGGCGACCCAGAGCTTCGACTTCACCACCAAATGCGCCAAGGGCCCCGTCAATTATGTAATGGGCGACGCCCGCCTGACCCTGCAACGACAGCCGTCCGACAGCTATGACCTGCTGCTGATCGACGCCTTCTCGTCCGACGCCGTCCCGGTCCATCTGCTGACCGTCGAGGCGATGCGGATCTATCTGAGCAAGATCAAGCCGGACGGGGTGATCATCCTGCACCTCTCCAACCGCAACCTGGAACTGCCCCGACCGGCCGCGGCGGTGGCCCAGGCGGCGGGAGGCTATGCCCTGTTCCGCCGCTACCAGTTCAGCGATCGCGGCCCCTGCTACTATCCCGACCTCTATTACGACAGCGAGGAGGACGCCCTGATCGTGGCGCGCTCGCCCCAGGTGCTGGAGGCTTTCAAAGCCGCTGACCGGCGCTGGGTTCCGGGCGATGCGCGTGGGGTAAGGCCCTGGCGGGACGACTACACCGACCTGTTTGGGTCACTGGTGCGCCGGATGGTCGAGCGCTCGCATCCCCGGCCGCCTACGCCGGCGTGTCGAGGCTGACCACCGCTTGAGCCGCCAGGCCTTCGCCCCGGCCGGTGAAGCCCATGCCCTCGGTGGTTGTCGCCTTTACACTCACCCGGTCCAGCGGCAGCCCCAGCAGTTCAGCCAGCCGGATACGCATGGCCTCGCGGTGGGGTTTGATCTTAGGCCGCTCGCAGATCAGGGTGACGTCGGCGTTCAGCAGTCGCCCGCCCTTGGCCTTCATCCGCTCGACCGCGTGCAGCAGGAAACGGTCGGAAGCCGCGCCCTTCCATTGCGGATCGGTCGGCGGGAAGTGGTCGCCGATGTCGCCATCACCCATGGCTCCCAGAATGGCGTCGGTCAGGGCGTGCAGGCCGGCATCGGCGTCGGAATGGCCGACCAGGGTCTGGTCATGGTCGATGCGAACCCCGCAGAGCCAGACGACCTCGCCCGGCCCCCAGCGGTGGGCGTCGAAGCCCTGGCCGATGCGGACGATTCTCTGACCGCCGGCAAGTTGCTCGGCCATGGCGAAATCCTCCGGATAGGTCAACTTCATCAGCATGGGGTCGCCCGCCGTCAGGGCGACGGTCCCGCCGTCGGCCTCGACCACGGCAGCGTCGTCGGTGGGTTCGCCCTCGGTCCAGGCGGTATAGGCGGCCAGCAGGCGGCTCCTGCGGAAGGCCTGCGGGGTCTGGGCGCGCCACAGGCCGTCGCGGGAGACGGTGACCGTGGTCTCGCCTTCACGCCGTTTGAGCGTATCGGCGACGGCGAGGGCGGGAACCGCGCCGTCAGCGCTCGCCAGGGCGGCCAACAGGGCCTCGACGTGGGCAGAGGTGACGAAGGGGCGGGCGGCGTCGTGGACCAGCACCGGCTCGTCCGACGGCCCGGTCAGGGCTGCCAGGCCAGCCTGAACTGATAGCGCCCGGGTGGCGCCGCCGGTCGCGGGCGTCCAGCGATCCAGCCCGGCCAGCACCTCGCGGGCGGCGGCCTCACCCTCTTGCGTCAACACCACGACGACCTGGCGCGCGCCGGCGGCCAGCAGGGCCTCTACAGACCAGCGCAGCACCGGCTTGCCGGCGACCAGCCGCCACTGCTTGGCCGCGCCCGGACCGGCTCTGGTCCCTGATCCCGCGGCGACGATGACGGCTGAAAATTCCATGGTGCTGGTGTAGCGAGGCCCGCGCGTCGGTTCCAGCTTTACGGCGCCGCACAATATGCCTAAAAAGGCAGCGATGGGGATGATCAATAAATGAGCAATACGCTCGATGTTGGCGGGGTGAAGGTGGCCGGGCGCGTCTGGATCGCACCGATGACCGGCATTTCCGACCTGCCGTTCCGTAGAGCCGCCGCCCGGCTCGGCGCCCCCTATGTCGCCACCGAGATGGTCGCCAGCGCCGAGTTCGCCAAGGGCAACCCCTATGTCGTGCGCCGAGCGGCGGTGGGCGAAGGCCTGCCGCTGATGGTCGTTCAGCTGGTTGGTCGCGACCCGCAGGCCATGGCGGACGGCGCCCGGCTGGCCGCCCAGGCCGGGGCGCAGATCATCGATCTCAACTTCGGCTGCCCGGCCCGTGAAGTCACCGGCTCGCAATGCGGCTCGGCCCTGATGCGCGATCTGGACCTGGCGGACCGCATCGTTGGCGCGACTGTCGAGGCCGCCGGCGTCCCGGTGACGGTCAAGATGCGGCTGGGTTGGGACGACGCCTCGCGCAACGCTCCCGAGTTCGCCGCCCGCGCCCAGGCGCTGGGGGTCAAGGCGGTGACGGTGCATGGCCGCACCCGCTGCCAGTTCTACAAGGGCGTCGCCGACTGGAGCGCCGTGCGGGATGTGAAAGCGGCGGTTTCCATTCCGGTGATCGTGAATGGCGATGTTGTCGATGCGAAAACCGCCGCCCTGGCACTGGAGCAATCCGGCGCGGATGGGGTGATGATTGGCCGGGCCGTTGTCGGCAAGCCGTGGATCGCCCGTGAGATCGCCGCCGGCTTGGCCGGCCAGTCGAACGGCGCTCCGGACCGTGTCGAGCGCCTCGACATCGCGCTCGATCATTTCCGGGAGAGCCTAGGCTTCTACGGCGACCGGCTGGGCCTGAAGATGTTCCGCAAGCACCTGGCCTCCTACATCGAGGCCGCGCCCTGGCCGGCCTCCGCCGAAGTCCGGCGCTCGGCCCGCGCGCGCCTCTGCCAGCTCGATCTCCCGGGCGAGGTCGAGGCGGGTCTGGCGGCCCTGTGGTCAGATGATCCCGAAAGGCTGGCGGCGTGACCGGTGTGATCAAAAACCTCAACACCGGGCCGGGCTCGCAGGCGTTGAAGGCCGCCGCCTTTGATCTCAGCCCCGAACCGGCCCTGGTGGTCGACGCCGAGGGCGCCCTGGTGGCCGTCAACGAAGCCGCCGAGGCGCTGTTCGGCCAGGGCCTGGCCTTGTTGGCCCGGGGCCGGTTCCGCGCCGCGCTGCCGGCTGGCTCGGCCCTGATCTCGCTGCTCAACCGGGCGCTGGAGGAGGGGGCCCGGGTCCGCGAGCACGGCGTGGAGATCAGCCTGTTCGGCCACCCCGCCTTCACCGCCGACGGCGCTGCCGCCCCGCTGGGCGACGGCTCGGTGCTGCTGACACTGCATGTGCGGGGCGGGGCGCTGGGCATGGAGCCCTTCGCGGACCCGGCCAGCCTGCGCTCGGTGGTGGGCCTCGGCCGCATCCTGGCCCATGAGATCAAGAATCCCCTGGCCGGCATCCGCGGCGCCGCCCAGCTGCTGAAGACCGGCGCGGCGGCCGAGGACGCACCGCTGGCCCAGCTGATCGTCGACGAGACCGAACGCATCCGTCGGCTGGTCGATCGCATGGAAGCCTTCTCCGATGACGCCACGCCGCAGCGCGAGGCGGTCAACATACATCGGGTTTTAGACCGCGTGCGGGCCCTGGCGGCCAACGGCGTCGCCGACGGCCTTCTGCTGCGTGAGCGCTACGATCCCTCGCTGCCCGCCGCCTGGGGCGATGAGGACCAGCTGATCCAGATCTTCCTCAACCTGGTCAAGAACGCTGCCGAGGCCGCCCACAGCCGCGGCGACAGCCGGGGCGAGATCCTGGTCACCACGGCCTGGCGACAGGGAATCCGGGTGCGCGGCGCAAGCGGCAGCCAGGGCGCGCCGCTGGAGATTCGCGTCACCGACAACGGCCCCGGCGTTCCGGCCCATATCCGCGAGCACCTGTTCCAGCCGTTCGTCACCAGCAAGGCCAACGGGGCGGGCCTGGGCCTGCCCCTGGTCGCCAAGCTGGTCTCCGGCCATGGCGGCCTCATCGACTTCGAATCCGAGCCTGGAAGAACCACCTTCCGCGTCCTGCTGCCGGTCACGCCAGAAAGCGATCCTTTATGAACGCCGCGTCCAAAAAGATCCTGATCGCCGATGACGACAGCTCGATCCGGCTGGTGCTGAGCCAGGCCTTCAGCCGTCTGGGCTATCAGGTTCGGGCGACCGGCAACGCCACCACCCTGCTCAAATGGGTCATGGACGGGGAGGGCGACCTGGTCGTCACCGACGTGGTAATGCCCGACGAGAACGTCTTCGACGTGCTGCCCCGTATCCGCAAGGAGCGGCCCAAACTGCCGATCATCGTGATGAGCGCCCAGAACACCCTGCTGACGGCGGTCAACGCCGCCGACGCCGGCGCGTTCGAATACATCTCCAAGCCTTTCGATCTGGACGACATGACCTCCGCCGCCCGCCGGGCCCTGTCCCGTCCAGCCGACAGCGAAGCGGCCAAGGCTCAGGCCCGGGCCATGAAGGACGAGCGCCTGCCGCTGATCGGCCGCTCTGCCCCGATGCAGGACGTCTATCGCACCATCGCCCGGCTGGTCGGGGCCGATCTGACGGTGTTGATCCTGGGCGAAAGCGGTACGGGCAAGGAGCTGGTGGCGCGAGCGCTGCACGATCTGGGGCGCCGGCGCGACGGAAAGTTTGTGGTCATCAACCTGGCGGCTGTGCCGCGCGAGCGCGTTGAATCCGAGCTGTTCGGCCGCGGCGAGGGCGATCCGGGCAAGCTGGTCGAGGCTGACGGTGGCACCCTGTTCCTCGACGAGATCGGCGACATGCCGCTGGACGCCCAGTCGCGCCTGCTGCGCGTTATCGACGGGGCCGAACCGGCTCTGAACCCGCGCACCGGCCGCAAGCCCAATGTCCGGGTCATCGCCGCCACCAACCGTGATCTGCGCGGCCTGATCCGCCAGGGACTGTTCCGGGAAGACCTGTTCTTCCGCCTCAACGTCGCCCCGATCCGCCTTCCGCCGCTGCGCGACCGCACCGAGGACATCCCGGATCTGGCCCGCTCGTTCCTGCTGCGCGCCGCCCGCGAGGGACTGCCGTCCAAGACCATCGACCAGGCGGCCCTGGAAAGGCTGAAGATCCACCCCTGGCCCGGCAACGTCCGCGAGCTGGAGAATCTGGTTCGCCGGATCTGCGCCCTCTATGGCGAGGACCTGATCAGCGCCCGCATCATCGAGCGCGAACTGGCCGAGCAGTCGGTCCCGCAGCCGGGCGAGGAGGGGCCAGTCACCCTGTCGACCCTGGTCGAACGGCATCTGGCGGCGCATTTCGCCGAGCAGCCGGACGGTGTGCCGCCGGTCGGCCTCTATGACCGGGTGCTGGAGGAGGTTGAGCGGCCGCTGATCCGCCTGACCCTGGCCGCCACGCGCGGCAACCAGGTGCGGGCCGCCGAAATCCTCGGCCTAAACCGCAATACCCTGCGCAAGAAGATCAGCGACCTGGGCGTGGAGCTCGCCCGTGGCAAGAAGTGACGCCCCCTGACAAGCTGGCGCTGACATGCTTTTGAGCAACAACCTGTTGCATTCCGGGCGCAGTCCGACCTAGGTTCCGCCCATGAGTGCGTTGGCGGCCGAAGCGATTGCTCCCCCGACCCCGCTATGGCGGCGGCTGGCCGAGTCGCCCTACGCGCTGGGCGGCGGCTATGCCCTATCGGCCCTGCTGACCGCCGCCGGCGTCTTCCTGGCCTCCTCGCCGCCCCGCACGGGCCCGGTCTCGGCCGCCAGCGAAATCATCCTGGTGGTGCTGGGCGTCAATCTGCTTCTGCTGCTGACCCTGGCGGCCGTGATCGCCTGGCGGCTGCTGTCCCTGCGGGACTCCGACCCTGGCGCCCGGCTGACCCTTCGGTTCGTGGCCATGTTCTCGGCGGTGGCCGTTGCGCCGGCGGTGGTCGTGGCGCTGTTCTTCGGGGTGCTGGTCAATCGCGGGATCGAGAACTGGTTCAGCGAGCGGGTAAGAACGCTGGTCGAGGCGTCGGCGACAGTCGCCAACAGCTATGTTCAGGAGCAGAAGAACTATCTTTCCAAGCACATGTTCCTGATGGCTCACGAGCTTGACGGCGGGGCCCCGGCCCTGCAGGCCGCACCGGTGGCCTATGGTCACATCCTCGCGGAGCAGGCGACCGAGCACGGCTTTTCGGCCGTCTATGTCCTGGATCATACCGGCCGCATACTTGCCCGCGCCGACCAGACCAATGCGGCTGACTTCGCCGTCCCCCCATCGTCCACGTTCGAGGCGGCCAATGAGGGCGACATTTCGGCGGAGTCGTTCGAAAACGACGATCTGTTCCGCGCCCTTTACAAGTTGAGGGGCTATTCAGACGCCTACCTCTACGCCGTGCGTCCCGTCGACAAGGGCATCATCCGACATCTTCGCGAGACCGAGGCTTCGCTGGCCGCCTACCGCGACGCCGCCGCCAGCCGGGCGCGGGTGCAGTTCGCCTTCCTGCTAAGCTACATCGAGACCGCCCTGCTGGTGCTGGTCGGGGCCGCCTGGCTGGGCATAGCGGCCGCTCGCTCGATCGCCGGACCCGTGGCGCGGCTGGTTAAGGCGGCTGGATCGGTGGCGGCCGGCGATCTCTCCGCGCGGGTGCAAACCGGAGAAGAACCTGAGGAGATCGCTGTATTATCGCGCGCTTTCAATAGTATGACGCAGGATCTTCAGGAACAGCAGGCGGCTTTGAAGACGGCCGGACTTGACGCCGAGGCCCGCCGGCAATTCATCGAAACGGTGTTGTCAGGCGTGAGCGCCGGGGTGCTGGGCCTGGATGCCGAGGGGCGCATCTCGGCCGCCAATCGCCAGGCCGCCGCCTTGCTGGACCTCTCGCCAGTTGAGATTCTGGGCCGGCCGTTGGCAGAAGCGGCCCCTGAGTTCGGCCCCGTTGTCGATCTGGCCCTGGAGATGGGGGCCGGCGCCGAAGAGGAGGTCGACCTGGTTCGTGATGTCGAAACCCGGCGGCTCCGGGTGCGGGCCACTGGGGCCGGGGGCGGCGGAGTGGTGCTGACCTTTGATGACATCACCCGCCTGGTGACCGCCCAGCGTAACGCCGCCTGGAAGGACGTCGCCCGGCGCATTGCCCATGAAATCAAGAACCCACTGACTCCGATCCAGCTGTCGGCCGAGCGGCTAAAGCGTAAGTATCGCAAAGATATAACCCAGGATCTTGAAACATTCGACCGCTGCACGGACACCATTATCCGGCAGGTGGGCGACATCGGCCGGATGGTCGATGAGTTCTCGTCCTTCGCGCGCATGCCGGCGCCGCGGTTCGCCGACCAGGACCCTGCCGAACTGCTGCGCCAGGCGGTCTTCGCCCAACGCGTCGCCAGCCCCGACATCGCGGTCGAGATGCCCGAGCCGCCTCTCGGGCTCCACCTGGTCTGCGACGAGCGGATGGTGGGCCAGGCGCTGGCCAATGTGCTGAAAAACGCCGCCGAGGCCGTTTCGGCCCGCGATGCGGCCAAGGGGCAAGGTCGGATCGTGGCCCGGCTCAAACTGACCGGCGACCATGGCATGAGCTTCGAGATCGAGGACAACGGCATAGGCCTGCCCGCCCGCGATCGCGACCGGCTGACCGAGCCCTATATGACGACCCGCGAAAAGGGCACGGGCTTGGGCCTGGCCATCGTCAAACGCATCATGGAGGACCACGGCGGCGAGCTGGGTCTGACCGATGCCTCTCAACCGCCCGGGGCCAGAGTGACCCTGAGCTTCCCGACGGTCCGCCAGACCGAAAACGTGGCGGACGAACCCATGACCGCGCCTCTGGCGCCGGCTGAAGAGGTGAACCATGGCGGCTGACGTACTGGTCGTCGACGACGAGATCGACATCCGCGAACTGGTGGCGGGCATTCTCAGCGATGAGGGTTATGCCGTGCGCACCGCCGCCGACTCGGAGAGCGCCCTGGCGGCCATCCGGGCGCGCCGGCCGGCCCTGCTGATCCTGGACATCTGGATGCAGGGCGGGGGCATGGACGGGCTGGAGCTGCTCGACCTGATCAAGACGCTTGATGAGGACCTGCCGGTCATCATGATCAGCGGCCACGGCAATATCGAGACCGCCGTCAGCGCCATGAAACGCGGCGCCTACGAGTTCCTCGAAAAGCCGTTCAAGTCGGATCGCTTGATCCTGACCGTCGAGCGGGCTCTGGAGCAGGCCGGGCTCAAGCGCGAGAATCGCCGGCTGCGAGCCCAGGCTCTGGCCAGTGACGACCTGATCGGCAAGTCGGCCGCCGCCCAGTCGCTGCGCCAGATGATCTCCAAGGTCGCCTCGGCCAACAGCCGGGTGCTGGTCACCGGGCCGCCGGGCTCGGGCAAGGAAACCGTCGCCCGGCTGATCCACGCCGCCAGTCAACGGGCGCGGGGAGAGTTCGTGGCCATCAGCGCCGCGGGCATGGCCCCCGAGCGCATGGATGGCGAGCTGTTCGGCGAGGAAGGCGAGGGGGGGCGTCCCCGCAAGATCGGCGTCTTCGAACGCGCCCATGGCGGCACCCTCTATCTCGACGAAGTGGCCGAGATGCCGCGCGAGACCCAGAGCCGCATCCTGCGGGTTCTGGTCGACCAGCGCTTCCGGCGCGTGGGTGGCGACAACGACGTACAGGTCGATGTGCGGGTCATCTCGTCCAGCTCGCGGGATCTGCGCGAGGAGATCGCCGCCGGCCGGTTCCGCGAGGACCTGTTCCACCGACTGAATGTCGTGCCGGTCCGGGTGCCCTCCCTGGCTGAGCGTCGCGACGATATTCCCGAGATGATCCAGTATTTTATCGAAAGAATCTGCGAGGCCACCGGTATGCCGCGCCGGCGGCTCGGCGAAGACGCCTTGGCCACCCTGCAGGTCCATGCCTGGCCCGGCAACGTTCGCCAGCTGCGCAACAACGTCGAGCGGATGCTGATCCTGGCCACCGGTGAGCCGGGCGAGATCATCAGCGCCGAAATGCTGCCGGCCGAGGTGGCCACCGGCGCTCAGGCCGGGACCATCGGACCGGAGCGGATCATCGCCCTGCCGCTGCGCGAGGCGCGGGAGCTGTTCGAGCGGGAATATCTCAACGCCCAGATCCTGCGGTTCGGTGGAAATATCTCACGGACCGCCACCTTCATCGGCATGGAGCGCTCGGCCCTGCATCGCAAGCTGAAGTCGCTGGGCCTGTCGGGCGGCCGGGGCGGTGAGGAAGAGGCGGACTGATGTCGGCGCGTTGGGTCTATGTGAACGGCCAGTTTGTCCGCCATGGCGAGGCCGTGGTCCATGTCGAGGACCGCGGCTATCAGCTGGCTGACGGCATCTATGAGGTCTGGGCGGTGTTCAACGGCGCCCTGGCCGACACCGAAGGCCATTTCGAACGGCTCTGGCGCAGCCTGGACGAACTGCGCATCCCCCATCCGATGAGCCGGGCGGCGCTGGAGATCGTGCTCAAGGAGGCGGTGCGCCGCAATCGTGTGCGCGAGGGGCTGGTCTATCTGCAGGTCACCCGGGGCGTCGCCAGGCGCGACCATGCCTTCCCGCACCCCTCGACACCGCCGGCCATGGTGATCGTCGCCCGCGGCCTCGACCGGACCGCGACCGAAGCCAAGGCGGCGAACGGCATCTCGGTGATCACCACGCCGGAAAATCGCTGGGGGCGCTGTGATATCAAGACCATCGGCCTGCTGCCCAACGCTCTGGCCAAGCAGGCGGCGCGGGAACGCGGGGCCGGCGAGGCCTGGTTTGTCGACGACCTGGGGCTGGTTACTGAAGGCGCCTCGTCAAATGCCTGGATTGTCGACGGCGAGGGCAACCTGCGCACCCGCGACACCAACGCCAACATCCTGCGCGGCGTCACTCGGCGCAGCGTCATGGACCTGCTGGCCAAGGAAGGCCTGACCCTTCAGGAAAAGCCGTTCACGCCAGAGGAGGCCAAGGCCGCCAAGGAGGCCTTCATCACCGGGGCCGGCAGTCTGGTGATGCCGGTGGTGGCGGTCGACGGCCATCCGGTCGGCGACGGCAAACCAGGGCCCCTGGCGACACGGCTCCGCGCCCTCTATATCGAGCACGCGCAGAACTCGGGCATTTGAGCCGGGAGCGCGGTATTCCGTTGCGGTTCGCTGAACCCGATGGCTAGCGTCTGACTTATGTGTGTGAGGGGCCTGTTGCCCCTCGACCAACAAGAGGGGAACCCCCGATGAGTGATAAGAAACAAAACCTGCAGGACACCTTTCTCAACGCGGTCCGCAAATCCAAGACGCCCCTGACCATCTTCCTGGTCAACGGCGTCAAGCTGCAAGGCGTGGTGAGCTGGTTCGACAACTTCTGTGTCCTGCTGCGCCGTGATGGCCAGTCTCAGCTGGTCTACAAACACGCCATTTCCACGATCATGCCCGCCCAGCCTGTGCAGCTGTATGAGCCGGGCCCCGAGCAGGACGATTGACCAATAAATCCGTAGACCGGGGCGTCCCGGTCCAGCAGGCCCTGGTGCTCCATCCGGTCCGTCCGGGCGGAGACGCCTCCGGCCGCCATCCCACGGCGCGGCTTGAAGAAGCCGTCGGCCTTGCCCTGGCGCTCGACATCGAGGTGGCCGAGAGCCTGGTCGTGCCGCTGCGCAAGGCCATGCCCGCCACCCTCTTCGGCAAGGGCAAGGTCGAGGAACTGCGCCTGATCTGCGAGGCCTCGGAACTGGACGTCGCGGTGGTCGACGACCAGCTGACGCCGGTTCAGCAGCGCAATCTGGAAAAAGCCTGGGGCGTCAAGGTCATCGACCGCACCGGTCTGATCCTCGAGATCTTCGCCCGCCGGGCCCGCACCAAGGAAGGCCGGCTGCAGGTTGAACTGGCCCGCCTCAACTACGAGAAATCCCGCCTGGTCCGCACCTGGACTCACCTGGAGCGCCAGCGTGGCGGCTTTGGGGTCATGGGCGGCCCTGGCGAGACCCAGATCGAGACCGACCGCCGGCTGCTGGCCCAGAAAATCATCAAGCTCAAGACGGAGCTGAAGGAGGTGCGGCGCACCCGCACCCTGCACCGTTCGGCGCGCAAGAAGGCCCCGACCCCGACCATCGCCCTGGTCGGCTATACCAACGCCGGCAAGTCGACGCTGTTCAACCGCCTGACCGACTCGGAGGTTGTGGCGCAGGACATGCTGTTCGCCACGCTGGATCCGACCCTGCGCGAGGTGAAGCTGCCCGGCGGGCGTCCGGCCATCCTGTCGGATACGGTGGGTTTCATCTCCGACCTGCCGCACGAGCTGGTCGAGGCGTTCCGCGCCACCCTCGAGGAGGTGCAGGAGGCCGATGTCGTCCTGCACGTGCGCGACATCGCCAGTCCGGACAGCAACGCCCAGGCCCGCGATGTTGAAGCTGTGCTGGCCGACCTGGACGTCACCGAAAAGGACGGCCGCACGCTCCTGGAAGTGTGGAACAAGGCCGACCTGGTCCCGGAGGCCGATCGCGACGACCTTGATGGCTCCGCCCGCCGCAACGGCGCCGCCGTGTTGTCGGCGGTGACCGGCGAGGGCTGCGAGGCCTTGTTGCGCCGTCTGGCCCAGCTGGTCGATGACGAGCCTGAAGTCGCCGTTACACTTGGCGCAGCGGACGGTCAGGCCCTTGCCTGGCTCTATCGCCACGGGCGGATCACCGGCCGCCACGATAGCGAGGACGGCGGTGTCGAACTGCGGGCCAAGCTGTCGGAAGAGGCGCTTGGTCGGTTTGAACGGCAGTTCCCGGGCGTTTTGCACTAGCGCTCGGCCGCTCCGACGTGACAGGGCCGTTTCGGTGTGATCCCCTGCGGAGTCACCAATGGGGCAGGGTATGAGGCGTCTGCTGTTTTCAATCTCGTTGCTGGGCCTGCTGGGTGCGGCCGGTTTCGGTGTGGCGGGGCCGCCGACCCGTCCATGGGATTGCGACGACGCCTATCCTGGCGCCCTGCGCTGGTTGCTGGCGCCCAACATCGCGACGGTGGGAGCGGCGACCCAGTATGTTTCCGGCAAAGGGGTGGCGACCGTTCGTTGCGTCCTGAATGCCAGCGGCCGCCCGAAGAACTGCGAGGTCCTGTCGGAAGACCCGCCGGGTCACGGCTTTGGCAGGTTCGCCAGCGAGACGACCGGCATGTTCAAAGCAGCCAGCAAGGATGTCCTCGGGCAACCGACAGCCGGCCGCCCGGTGTGCAGGACGATTCGGCTCGGGCCGCCAACGGGCGGCCCCACCGGCTAGGTATGAGGCGTGGTCTCGTAGGCCATGGCGCCGACGTCGTTGCCTTCTGGGTCATCGAAGCGGATCAGCGTCCCAACGGTCGGGATGGTCGCACGCTCCATCGTGATCCGGCCGCCATGGGCCTTCACCGCATCATAGACCGCGTCCAGGTCATCGACCGCGATGGTGCATTCGAAGCCGTTCAGGCCCGTTCCCGTGCGCGGGGTCTGGCGCTTGTGCATCAGGCCCTGGATGCCGGGGCTGGCCTCGTCGCCGGTATGGATCAGGTAGAAGCCCGGCGGGCCCCAGGGTTCGAACTGCCAGCCGAACACGGCCTCATAGAAGGCCCGGGCGCGGTCGACGTCGTCGACGTGAATAGCGAAGGACGCGAGGTTGTTTGCCATGGGTGAAGGCTAGCCCCGCTGGCGGCCATGTCGCAATCGCGATAGTCTGCCATTCGATGTCGCAAATCCGCCAGACAGCCGCCGACGAGCCCTTCTACCTGGTGCGGGTGTCGCAGTCGGACTTGCCAAGTGGCTTCCAGCTGGACCGCCATGCCCATGACTGGTCCCAACTGATCTATGCCAGCGCCGGGGTGATGACCGTCTGGACCGAGGCTGGTTCCTGGGTCGCGCCGCCGAACTGGGCGGTCTGGGTTCCGGGCGGCGTGGACCACGCCATCCGCTTCACCGGCCAGAGCGCCATGCGCAGCCTCTATGTGCGACCCGGCGCGGGCGAGAACCTGCCAGAAGACTGCACGGTCGTGGTGGTCTCGCCGCTGCTGCGAGAACTGATCCTGCGGGCGGTCGAGCTCGGCAGGCTGGACGAGAGACGGCCCGCCGACCTGGCCATGATCGCCCTGATCTTCCAGGAACTGACCCGCCATCCCGCCGCGCCCTTCGATCTGCCCATGCCCTCGGATCCAGCCGCCCGGGAGGCCGCACGGCTGATAGAGGCCGGGGAGAGCGCCAACCTCGCCCGCCGGGTGGGCCTCAGCCAGCGCACGCTCGAGCGGCGGTTCCAGGACGAGACCGGCCTCTCGCTCGGCCAATGGCGGCGGCAGGCCCGGCTGCTCACCGCCCTAAGAGGCTTGGCCGGCGGCCGGGCGGTCAAGGCGGTGGCGGAGGAGGCGGGCTATCGCACGCCCAGCGCCTTCGTGGCGGCGTTTCGTGCGGTGTTTGGCGCAACGCCGGGCCGCTATTTCGCCTGACGTTCGACCGCTTTAGCCTCGTCCCACAGCGCATCCATCTCGGCCAAGTCGGACTGCTTGGGCGTGCGGCCATCCTCGGCCAGCCGCGCCTCGATGTGGCGAAAGCGGCGGGTGAATTTGGCGTTGGTCCCCCGCAGGGCGTCCTCCGGTTCGATGTCCAGCTTGCGGGCCAGGTTGGCGATAACGAACAGGATGTCGCCCAGCTCATCGCGGGCCTTGTCCCGGTCGCCGGCCTCGATCTCGACCTCCAGCTCGGCCACTTCCTCGCGCAGCTTAGCCAGCACCTCCTTGGTCGAAGGCCAGTCGAAGCCAACGCGGGCGGCGCGCTTGGTCAGCTTCACCGCCCGGATCAGCGAGGGCAGGGACGGCGGCACGTCGTCAAGCACCCCGGGCGGCGTTTCGGGCCGGCCCTTGGCGGCGCGTTCCTGGGCCTTGATCGCCTCCCAGCCGGTTTCGGGATCGGCATGGTCCGAGCGCGCGGCGCCGGCGAAGACGTAAGGATGGCGGCGGACCATCTTGTCGGAGATGGCGGTGGCCACGGCGGCGAAGTCGAATTCGCCGGCCTCCTCGGCCATGCGGGCGTGGAAGACCACCTGCAACAGCAGGTCGCCCAGTTCGTCCTTCAGGTCGCCCAGATCGTTCCGCTCAATGGCGTCGGCGACCTCGTAGGCCTCCTCGACCGTATAGGGGGCGATGGTCGCGAAGGTCTGCTGGGTGTCCCAGGGACAGCCGGTCACCGGGTCGCGCAGCTGCTCCATCACCGCCAGCAGGCGGAAGATCGGGTGGTCACTCGGCTGGGCGGGGAAGGACATCGGGCTGCAGGGCGACCAAATCTTCGGGCTGCGGGGGCGGTGCGCCAGCGTCGCGGTCCCCAAGCTGGCGGAGAATCTCGGCGTGTCGCTCTTCTGTAAGGGGATAGCGGATCATGCAGGCCGCGGCGAGCATTCCGATCAGGCCCGGCACGACAGCATACAGGGTCTGCAGCCCCAGGATCGACACGGCGGTGCTTTGTGCGGGATTCGACGCATTAAAGCCCAGGCCCGCCAGCACCAGCCCGCTGCACACAGCCAAGGCGCCGCCGATCTTGGCCGTGCCGGTCAGGATTGAATAGAGCAGGCCGGTACGGTCGCGACCCGACTCCAGCCGCTCCTGATCGCCGTAGTCGGCCATCATCGAGCGCAGCAGCACCGGGCCCGCCGAATAGGGAATGCCCGCGGCGATCAGGAATGGCACGGCCAGCAGGAAATTCACGCCGGGCAGCATCACAACCGCGAACTGCACGATGGCATAGACGAAGCTGGAAATGATCAGCGCCCTGGACTTGTTGGTCCGCTTGGCCAGCCGCGCCCAGATGGGGCCGCCGGCCACGGCCGCCATGAAATAGATCATAAGCAGCCCCAGCGCCTCCTTGTAGGAGAAGCCCTTGATGACGGTGAAATAGAAGAAATAGAGCGAACCAGCCACCCCGGGGGCCAGATTGGTCGCCAGGTCCGCTCCGAGGATACGCAGGACCGTTGGCTGTCGGATGAGGCGGAAATACTCCGACAGCTTGGCGTGCGGAGCGTTGAGATGTTCTCTCGGGGCGGGCTCGGGGACTCGGACGACGGCCAACAGCACCATGAGCGGCAGCAGCACCACTACAAACCAGCCCTGGCTTGCGACGATGGCCCTCTCGCCCTCGACCAGTTTTAGCAGGCCCAAGATCAGTGGCAGCCCAAGGATGGAGATCATCCCGATGACGTTGCCGGTCTGCCAAAAGGCGTAGATCCGAGAGCGTTCATGGTACTGTTGCGACAGGGTGGAGGCCCAGGCGGTATGCGACAGCACCGCGATGGAATATCCGAAATAGACGACCAGCAGCCAGAACCACAGATAGGCCTGCGTTACGCCGGGCTTGGCCATGAACAGCATCCAGATCGAGAGCATCAGGATGGGCGCCGAGATCGCCATCCAGCCCTTGAATCGTCCGAACGACCAGCGGGTGCGGTCCAGCACCGTGCCAAAAATCGGGTCGAACATGATGTCGACCAGCCTAACCAGGATGAAGGCCATACTGACCGCGGCCAGGTCGAGGCCCAGCTTGCTGGAATAGAAGTGAGGCAGGGTGATCGTCAGGGGCAGGCCGAAGGCCGCCAGGGGCAGGCAGGGCGCGGCGAATGCCGCCAATGTCAGAGTTGACCGTCTGCCCGTCGCCATGAAGCCTCACCTAAGAAAGAGCCGGCGTATTGGTGATCGCCGTTAAGTCCATGAGACCGCCTCGCAAGGCCGGTGGCAAGTGAAAGCGCTGTCAGATTTCACAGCCTGGGTTTGACAGGCTCGCGATGGCGAAACATAACCAGAACGGCCTTTGCCCCCAGGAGTTCGACGATGGCCACCGCCAACGGACTGTTCAGCGTCCAGATGACGCCGCTCCCCGGAGACACCACCGTCGAGGGCGTTGGCATGGGCGGACGCAGCCTGGACAAGGTCTACCAGGGCGACCTGGAAGCCACGGGCGTGGGCCAGATGCTCAGCGTGCTCAGCCCGGCCAATAGCGGCGTCTATGTCGCCCTGGAGCGGGTGACCGGCAGGCTTGCCGGCCGCGAGGGCAGTTTCGTCCTGGCCCATCGCGGCGTCATGACCGCCACCTCCCGCGACCTGACCATTATCGTAGCGCCGGGATCCGGCACAGGCGACCTGGCCGGGCTTGAGGGGTCAATGAGCATCGACATCGCCGACGGCAAGCACAACTACAGCCTCGACTACAAGCTGGATTGATGGCTGGGGATGTGTCCGACCGCACGCTGAGCCGCGCGGATATCAAGACCCTTGCCGACGGTGAACCCGTCAGCCTGACCGACTGCGATCTGGAGGGGGCGGACCTTTCCGACCTTGAGCTCGAGGGCTGGCGATTCGAGCGCTGCGTGCTGCGTCAGGCCCGTCTGGCCGGCGCGCGGCTGGAGGCCAGCCAGTGGCTGGGCTGCAAGGCCGGGTTTGCCGATTTCGGCCGGGCCGATCTCACCGATGCAGTGTTCCGCTCGGGCGATTTCAACAACGCCAACCTCCGCGCTGCGACGCTGTCGGCGGTGCGGTTCAACGGCTGCAAGCTGACCGGGGCGGATTTCTCCGAGAGCGCCACCCTGGGACTGGTCTTCGCCGAGTGCCTGCTGGTGGCGGCCAAGCTGCCGGGCTTCTCGTTCCGCAAGCAGACCCTGGCCCGGCTAGACCTTGCCCAGGCTGATCTGCGCCGGGCTGACTTTCGCGATGCGGTGTTCGAGGACAGCAGTCTGCGCGACGCCAACCTGGTCGACGCCCGTTTCGACGGAGCGGACCTGCGAGGCGCGGACCTGGGCGGCCTTCGCCTGATCGACGCCAGCATGTTCAGGGGCGCGGTGATTTCGCGCGACCAGGCGTCGACGCTATTGTCGACCCTGGGACTGAAGGTGCGCTGACCAAGGGAGGGGCAAGCGATGGACCTTTCACGGATACGCTGGATTGCCGCGCTGCTCGGCGCGGTCCTGGCCGAGATCACCCTGATCGCCGCCGCCTTCGGCTGGGTGACGATCTACAGCTACCTGATCCGCCCGGGCCTGACCGTGGCCGACTATGAGCTCTACGCCCAGCACGCCGCGCCCTGGGTGACCGTCATCGGCGGGCTTCCGGTCTTCTTCCTGGCCGGGCGCTGGGCCGGCGGCCGGGCGGCAGACCAAGTCATGCCAACGGCGATTGCCCTGTTTGGAATCTATTTGCTGGGCGACCTGGCCGTCCTCCTGCCCACGAAGCCGCCGATGGCGATCCTGGCGATCGGCACGCTGGGCTATGTCGTCAAGGCCTTGGGCTGCTGGCTCGGCGCCCGCGCAAGGATCAGGACGTGAAGGCGATGCTGGAAATCCTGACCGGTGTCTTCCTCGTCCCGCAGAACGGCGGCAAGGGCTTCGGCTATTCGCATTTCGTGCGGCGTCCGGCCGGTAATCTGTTGCTGGACGCCAGCCGCATGGGCTCGCTGTCGGACAGTTTCGACGCCTTTGAAGAGTTGGGCGGCGTCGCGGCGGTGGTGATCAGCGACCGTCATCTGGGCGGACCGCCGACCAACCAGATCGCCGAGCGATTCGGGGCGCGGGTCTACTGCAGCGCCATCGAGGCCGAGGCGATGGGCCATCGCACGAACGCCGTCCACATCGACCACGTGCTGCCGTTCGAGCGGGCCACGATTGAGGGCGATGTCCAGCTGATCCCGACGCCCGGCCACACCGCCGGCCAGTTCTCGACCCTGGCTGAAGTGGGTGGGGCGAAGATCCTGTTCACCGCCGATTTCGTCTGGCGCGAGGCAGGCCGCTGGCGGCCCGGCAATCTCAGTCGCAAGAAGATGGTCAAGAGCTTCGAGGGCCTGCGCGACCTGGACTTCGACCATGTAGCGCCCTGGACCGGCTACGGCCAGACCGAGTTTTTCGTACCGATCGAGGACGTCGGCCGCACCGTCGATGAGATGATCGCCGGCTGCTCAAAGCCTTAGTCAGAGGCCCAGGCGTTCGCGACGGCCAGCATCTCGCCGCCGTCCAGCCCTAGCTGCAGGCAGGCCAAGCCTGTGGATACCCGTTCGATCAGGCCCCACTGCCAGATCGGCTCCGGATCGAGGCCCGTCAGCTCGGCCAGCCGCCGGCAACGCGCCTGTCCCAGCGCCAGCTGATCGCCGGCCAGCAGCGACTGGCTCCATTCCCGCATGGGGATGGCCAAATCATAGGCCGGCTCGATGAAGAGGCCATCGGGGTCGACGAACTTGAAACGCTCTGGCCCGTCACCCGGAACCAGCAGGGTGTTCCAGGCATGGGCGTCGCCATGAGCCAGCACCGCCCGTTCGGGATCGAAGGCGTGGCGGCGGGTCTCGGCGAAGGCCAGCGCCGTCTTGATGGTGCGCTCGGGGCAGGGGCGGTCCAGTTCTCGCCACAGCGTCTCGATGTAGGTGGCCAGATCCTGGGCCTTGCGGGCGCCGTCGATGAAGCCGCCGGGGTCGGGGAGGGCGCGCCAGGCCTCCTGCAAGGTGGCGCAGATGGCCTGCAGTTGGGCGTCGAGCGGCCAGCCGAGTTCATGCAGCTGAGGGCCCAGCCGCTCGAGCAGCAGCGCGCCGCGCGGCTCGTCATGGCGGTAGAGCCGCGCATAGCCCCGGCCGCCGCCGGCCAGCAGGGTCCGCATCTCTCCTCGGCTGGGATCGGCGCCCGGGAAGCTGAGCTTGAGGATGGCCGCCCCGTGATCTTCGGTTTGGACCGCGACCACCAGGCCCTCGGTGCCGCCGGTCAGCACCTCGCCCAGCGCCAGGCCCCACTCACCGGCCAGATCGCGCAGCAGGTCAGAGAGCGAGGCCAGCCAGGCCTCGCCGGCCGGGCCCCGCCGCAGGGCGCGGCGGCGAACGATGTCGGGAATGATCATGCTCGGCCTCGTTCGCAGGTCGGTCTAAGTCGGGGCCGGCAGGGCTTTGGCGGCGCTGGACCAAGCCGCGCCGGCCGCCGCGCAGATGACCAGCGCCACGCCGAGCGTCTGGGGCAGGCTCAGCGTTTCGCCCAGCAGCACCAGGCCCGATAGCACGCCGAACGCCGGCTCCAGACTGGTGAAAACCGCGAAGGTGCGGGCCGGTACGCGGGGCAGGGCGTACATCTCCAGCGAAAAGGGCAGGGCGGCCGAGACGACCGCCACCAGCAGCGCCAGCGGGATCAGTTCCGGCTTCTGGAACACGACCGCCGCCTGGACGGCGCCGAACGGCAGCACGATCAGGGCGGCGATGCCGATGGACAGGGCCGCGGCGTTGCGCCCGAATGTGCGGCCGGCCAGGCGGCCGCACAGGATGTAGCTGGCCCAACCGGCCGCGGCGCACAGCGCCCAGACGACGCCCAACGGATCGACGCCCTTGAAGCTGAAGTTCGCGCCCAGCAGCAGCCAGGCGCCGACCACCGCCAAGGCGGCCCAGACCAGATCTCGCGCCCGCCGCGAGCCGAACACCGCCACTGACAGTGGTCCCAGGAACTGAAGGGCGATGGCCATGCCCTGCGGTAGTCGTCCGATGGCCAGATAGAAGAACAGCACCGCGGCGGTCACCGACACACCCAAACCGAAGAGCGGGAGCAGGGGCGCCGGCTTGGGCCAACTGCGCCAGGGGCGGGCCAGCGCGTTGAGCATCATGGCGCTCAGCACCAGCCGCAGCGTCACCGTGCCGACAATGCCGACCGCCGGGAATAGCTGCTTGGCCAGCGAGGCGCCAACCTGGAATCCGGCCATGGCCAGAATGGTGGCGCCCAGCGGCAACAGGATTGTCGAGGGTCTGGTCCGGTGCATGTAGCCTCTGAGCTCGTCCGGAGGCTGGCCCTCGGCGCAGGTTTGCGGCAGGTTCCTACACGGCCACGGGCCACGAGCGCCAGAGTACCAGGAGACCTGTCTTGTCGATTGCAGATGTTGAAACCGTCGATTCCGCGGGAATTGACGAGAAGACCGGCGAGGTGGTCCTGACCATCGATGACGGCCTGGACTGGCAGGACGAGCGGACGCATTTCGAGGCCCTGGAGCGCAAGGTCAACGCCTACGTGGCCTTCATCAAGAGCGGCCGGTTGCTTGAAACCATGCCCCTGGCGAACGGGCGAAAAGTCCGGATCGCCGTCTACCACCGGTTCGAGCCGCCGTTTAACGCGGTCGGCGTGCTGGAGAGTCTGGGCCGCTTCCTACTGCTGCGCGAGGTGGGCTTTTCCTACGGCGCTTCGGAGGCGGCAAAGGGCGCGCCGGGAACGTAAAGGCGGATTGGCCGGATCTCGTAGACCGCTGTCGGATTGGCGCGTCGCAGGTCACGAGCCATCTGCACGGCCTCGTCCTGGTTTTCCGAGTGCGTCGTCAGACGTTGGAGGCGCTTAGACCTCAAATATCAGGTGGTCGGACTGAACCGAGCCGAATGAATCACCTCTATTGCCTGACGCTGAACTGGACCGGTTTGGTTCGTGTTGCCTAGTCGGACGCGTGGCTGAGCGAGAGGGCAGCTTCGGCTTTCGGACGAGACGGCCGACGCGGGCAATGAGCTGATTTTCCTTGAAGGGCTTGGCCAGGTAGTCGCGCGCGCCCATGGCGATCGCGGCTTTGATATCCTCGGGCTTGTTCCGTGCCGTCAGGACCAGCGTGGGGGGGTAGAAGGTCCCGGCTGACTTAAGGCGCGAGAGGAGGCCAAACCCGTCCATCTCGGGCATATTGATGTCCAGCACCAAGCCGTCCGGTCGGAGGTCTCGGATGCGACCCAGCCCCTCGAGCCCGTTGCGGGCATAGAAGGTGAGGAAACCCGCGAGTTCGAGCCGTGTTGTGACCAGCTCAAGCACCATGGGATCGTCTTCAACGACGAGGACACGAAGACGCCGACCCTCAGACGCCCAAGGCATGGTTCGCTTCCGGGGTCATTTCTGTGTCGCCTGGAAGACGGTAGCGACCATGCTGCTCTGATGGGGAGCCAGGGACGTCCAGCCGTTCACTCTCAAGCGGATCTTGCACGCAAACCTCTCTCCGAATTCCAGCGGAACCACATGTCAGGCGACGCCTAAGAGTTCCATAACGTCGGCCGTTTGCGAATATCCCGCGCGGATGGCTCAACGGGGCTTGAATTTGCAGGTGCGGCCTAGCCGGTGGCCCAGCCTGTTATTCTGGACGGATCAGGGTGCGGGTCCTTACCAACTGGCGGCCACATCCGTTTCTCGCCTAAGGAATATTATCGGAAATAATGCCTACCCCAAAGGGACGGTGAGGCTCATCCCATCCCAGGCGGGCTCCACGCCCGCTGGAAGAGAATGGCGCAAGGCATTGTAGTCCATATCGATATGCATGTTGGTGAGAATGGCGCGCCGGGGCTTCAAGAGCGCGATCCAGTCCAGGGTCCGCGCCAGGTGGGCATGCGTCGGATGCGGTGTATGGCGCAGCGCATCGATGATGAAGGTGTCTACGCCGCCCAGGCAGTTCAGGGCGCCGTACGGCAGGTCGTCGACATCGGGAATGTAGGCCACGGGTCCGAACCGGAAGCCCAAAGAGCGAATGGCGCCATGCCCGACCTCGAACGGTTCGGCGACAATGACGCCGGATGGTCCGTCCAGCCCAATGATCTGGCCGGCCGTCAAGCGCCGTCGGTCGCAGATCGCCGGATAACCGCCCTCGGCCTCGAAGATATAGCCGAACTTCCGCGACAGACTGGCCTGGGTGGCCGCATCCATATGCGCCGGTATACGGCTGCGCTGATTGAGGAAAAAGGCGCGGACATCATCCAGGCCATGGGTCTGATCAGCATGGTCGTGGGTAAAGAGGATGTGGTCCAGGCGCTGGATGTTCGCGGCGATGGCCTGTTCGCGGAAATCGGGCGAGGTGTCGACCAGGACGGTAGTCTGGGCGCCCTCCCCCCTACTGTCTTGATGGCGCCGCAGGAGCAGGGAGCAGCGGCGACGGCGGTTCTTCGGCTCGGCAGGATCGCAATCGCCCCAATTGCCGTCGGCGCGCGGCACGCCACCGGAGGACCCGCACCCCAGGACGGTGACCTCCAGCGTCCCGGTCACGGCCGGGGAATCCGGTCGAAGAGGTCGAAGAAGGCCTTTTCGGTCCGCTCCTCCGCCTCGCGAAGGCTCCAGCCGCGGATTTCGGCCAGCTTGGCCAGGATATGCGGCAGATAGGCCGGTTCGTTGCGGCGGCCCCGCATCGGGACCGGCGCCAGGTATGGGCAATCGGTCTCGATGATGATGCGGTCGGCCGGCATGTCGGCGATCATGGCCCTGACATCTTCGGCCGCCTTGAAGGTGGCGATGCCTGAGACCGAGAACCAGGCGCCCAGCGCCGCCATCCGGCCGGCCAGTTCGGCGCCGCTGGTGTAGCAGTGCATCAGGATGCGGAAGGCGCCCTTGGCGTGCTCCTCCTCGAGGATCTGCGCCATGACCTCGTCGGCCTCGCGGGTATGGACGACCAGCGGCAGTCCGGTGGCGCGGGCGGCGGCGACATGGGCCCGGAACACCTGGGCCTGTTCCTCGCGCGGACTGAGGTCGTAGTGGAAGTCCAGACCGCATTCGCCGATGCCGACCACCTTGGGCCGTTCGGTCAGCCGGATGAGGTCTTCTGCCTTAAGCGCTGGATTTTCCTTGGCTTCGTGCGGGTGCGTGCCGACCGTGCACCAGATGTCGTCATGGGCCATGGCCACGGCGTGGACGGCCTCGAAGGCCGAGACCTTGTCGCAGATGGTCAGCATCATCCCGATCCCCGCGGCGCGGGCGCGGTCGATCACTTCGGCCTGGTCATCGGCGAACTGCGGGGCGTGCAGATTGACGTGGCTGTCGATCAACATGGCTTGGGCAACATCTCAGGCCGCCGCCGCCGCGGCGCGCAATTCGCGCATGGCGGTCCAGAAGGCGTCGGCGCGGTCCAGGTTCAGCCCCTCGGCCTCGGCCGGCAGGTTGCTGATCATTTCCCAGGCCTGGGCCCAGCGATCGAGACCATCGGCCAGGCCGGCGGCGGCCTGGCTCAGCGCCATTTCATGGATCCGGTCGGCCAGGCGGCCGAACAGCAGTTCGAACCGCTGCGCCCCCTCCCCGCCCCGAAAGCCGTCGGCCAGCGACAGCAGGGCGGCTTCGTCCGGCTTGGCGAGGCCCCGCAGGATTTCTTCGGCCGCGTCATCCACCGCCAGAGCCCCAGCGGCGGCGAGGCGAAGCGCCAGCCCCGGCGCGCCCTTGGCCATATGCACCAGCCGCTGGGCGTCGGCGGCGTCCACATCCGCCCGCAGGCGGACGAGGTTGATCGCCATCTCCTCAGGCGGGGCTGCGAAGACCAGCCGGCGGCAGCGGGAGCGGATGGTCGGCAGCAGCTTGCCGGGGGAATGGCTGACCAGCAGCAGCACGCCGCGCTCGGGCGGCTCTTCCAGGGTCTTGAGCACAGCGTTGGCCGAGTTGACGTTCAGGTCGTCGGCCGCGTCGATGATGGCCACGCGATAGGGCGAGGTCGCCGGGCTGTTTGCGAAAAACTCGGGCAGACGACGGGCTTCGTCGACCGGGATGACCTTGCGCGGCTTACCGTCCTCGGTGTGCCGCTCCAGCACCAGCAGGTCGGGGTGCGAGCGGGCCGAGACCTGGCGCGACACCGGATCGTTAGGTGAGGCGCCGAGAAGGCCATACTCGGGCGCTGGCCGGGCGCCCAGCAGGTGGCGGGCGACGCGGAAAGCGAAACTGGCCTTGCCCACGCCCTCGGGCCCGGTCAGCAGCCAGGCATGATGCATGCGGCCGCGGTCCAGAGCTTCCTGCACGGCCTCTTCCTGGCGTTCCAGCCCGTTCAGCTCGAAGACATCGCGAGGATGGGGCGAGGCTTCCATGATCTAGAGCCCCAGCCGCTCGGCCAGGGCCGCGTCGATGGCGGCGGCCACGGCGTCCAGGCTCTGGGCGGCGTCGATGACCTGGCAGCGCTCCGGCTCGGCCTTGGCAATGGCCAAATAGGCGGCGCGCAGGGTCTCGTGAAAGGCCTGCCCCTTGGATTCGAAACGCGCCTCACCACCAGCTCGCGCACCGGCCCGCGCCAGGCCTTCGGTCACCGGCAGGTCCAGGATCAAGGTCAGGTTGGGCCGGGTGTCCTCAACCACATGCTTTTCCAGGGCGGCGATGAAGTCGGGATCGACCGCTCCGCCCTGCCCTTGATAGGCGCGGGTCGAGTCGGCGAAGCGGTCGCACAGCACCACCGCGCCCCGCGCCAGGGCCGGGCGAATGACTCGCTCAAGGTGGTCCCGACGGGCGGCGGACATCAGCAGCGCCTCGCTGACCGGCGACCAGCGGTCGACCGCGCCGTTGAGAATCAGATTGCGGATTTCCTCGCCGCCCGGCGTTCCGCCCGGCTCGCGAGTCAGCACGACCTCGCGACTACCGGACGCGGTCAGACGCTCGGCCAGTCGGCGGATCTGGGTGGACTTGCCGCTGCCCTCGCCGCCTTCAAAGGTGATGAAATAGCCCTGGGACACGCCGTCCCATTCCGACGGTTCGGCGCGCTTGTCCAGTGGCGCCGGACGTCGCGCCCTAAGGCTTCAACACCTTTGCGCCGGGATAGCCCAGGCCGGCCACCTGATCGCGCAAGGCGTCAGCCGCCGCCTCGTCGCGGGCGCGGACCGTGACGCGATAAAATGTACCGCCATCGCGCCCAATCTCATCGAGCTCCGCCTTGCCCAGAGCGCCCAGCTGGCGGCGGGCTCGTTCGGCGTTGTCGCGGTCGGCGAAGGCGGCAGCCTGCACCTTCCAACGGCCGTCGCCGCCCGAAGGCTTGGCGGATGTCAGGGTCAGGACGGGCGACTTGTCAGGCCGGTCTCCAGCCGGACCGATGTAGCGCACCCGCACGCGGGCGGTGCCCTTCTGCATGAAGCCCAGCTCGGTGGCGGCGGCCTTGGAGAGATCGATGATGCGGCCGCTGACGAAGGGCCCACGATCGTTGACCCGCACCTTGATGGTCTTGCCGTTGTCCAGGTTGGTCACCGAGACGATGCACGGGATCGGCAACGTCTTGTGCGCCGCCGAGGGGATCCACATGTCGAAGATCTCGCCATCGGAGGTCTGGTGGTTGTGGAACTGGTCGCCGTACCAGGACGCGATGCCGACCTCGTCGTAGCGGGGGTCTTCCTTGGGGTAATACCAGATACCCTTGACCTGATAGGGCTTCATCGTGCCGGGGACGCGACCGCCAGTGTTTGGCGGGCGAGAGTCGGGGAAGCGGGTGGCCAGGCGCGGCTGAGGCGTGGCGCAGGCCGCGAGGCTGGCGCAGGCGGCTGTCAGAGCCAGGAATTGTACCGTCGTCTTCGACAATCGGGGACGCCTTCTACGGCCGATCTTCCCGGACATGCTGAAGGAAAGCTTTTGCAACGCCGTTAACAGCCATCCGGCTTTGCAATCGCCGCCGGTTGGGCCAAGTCTGCGCGGGATGCGACTCCTCCCCGCCTTCCTGTTGCTGGCCACTCTGGCCATCACTCCGCTGGCTGCCGTGGCCGATAGCGAGCCTGCCACGTTGTTCGCCAATGTCACTGTGGTCGACGGCGACGGCAGCGCGCCCCGGCCCGGCATGGCCATCCTGGTGCGCGGTGACAAGATCGAGGCGGTCGGCCATGTCGGCGAGGTGAAGTCTCCCGGCGCCAAGGTTATCGACATGAAGGGCACCTTCGCCACGCCCGGGCTGATCAACACACATGTCCATCTGGCTACGCCCCCGGACCGCCGTTACGCCCAGGCCATGCTGCGTCGCGACCTCTATGGCGGCGTCACCGCCGACCGCGACATGGCAGACGACCTGCGTCAGGTGGCCGATCTGGCGCGGGGGACGCGCGTGGGCGAAATCCCCGGCCCCGACATCTACTATGCCGCCCTGTTCGCCGGTCCGGAGTTCTTCGAGGACCCGCGCACCCAGGCGGTGACCGCCGGCGAGACGCCCGGCAAGACGGCCTGGATGCGGGCCATCGACGCCGATACCGACCTGCGCCAGGTCGTAGCCGAGGCCAAGGGCACGGGCGCGACGGCGATCAAGATCTATGCGGACCTGCCCGCCGAGCGGGTGGCGGCCATCACCGCCGAGGCGCATCGCCAGGGGATGAAGGTCTGGGCCCATGCGGCGGTATTCCCAGCCTCGCCCGCCGACGTGCTGGCGGCGGGGGTTGATGGCGTCTCGCATGTCTGCATGCTGGCCTATCAGGTCTCGGACCGGATGCCGGGCGCCTATCACCGCCGGCCTGCGGTGCAGGACGAGAAGCTGATCACGCCCGATGATCCGGTCATGGCCGGGCTCTTCACGACCATGAAGGCCAAGAGCGTGGTGCTGGACGCCACCCTCTGGGTCTATGAAGAAATCACCCGCCAGGCGGCGGCCAATCCCAAGGCTCCAAAGCCCTACTGCACCGCCCCGGTGGCCGCCCGGCTGACCAATCAGGCCTGGCGGGCCGGCGTGATCATCAGCGTCGGCACTGACGGCTTCGCGCCGGGGACCAGCCTGTGGCCAGCCGCCCAGGACGAGATGGTCTATCTGCAGGACACTGCCGGCATGCCGCCGCTGGAGGTGCTGAAAGCCGCCACCCTGAACGGCGCCAAGGCCATCGGCCGGGACTCGGAGATGGGCACCATTACTGTGGGAAAGTTGGCCAACCTGGTCTTCATGACGGCCGACCCCAGCCGCTCGGTGCAGGCCTTCCGGACCGTGACCCTGACGGTCAAGCGCGGCCGGCTGTTCTGGCGGCGTGACTACAAACCGGTGACCCGCGCCGAAACCGTGGGGGCGGAATGAACCGCAGGCAGATGCTGGCGACCGGCGCAGCCCTGGCGACGCCGGGCCTGGGCTGGGCCAAGGAGCGCAGGATGATCATCAACGCCCTGGGCGGTATCGAGAACCCCAACATCGCCCTCACCCGCCCGCCGGGCGACAAGTCGACGCCTGCCGACATGGACGTCGACGCCAGGGCGCTGACCGACCTGAGGACCGCCGGGATTGCGGCGGTGAACATCACCCTCGACTATGTGGCGGGACCAGACGACCCCTATCAGGCCAGCCTGAAGTCCATCGCCGCCTGGGACGCGGTGCTGGCCGCCCATCCGGACGCCCTGATCCCCGTGCGCACCGCCGCCGACATCTCGGCCGCCCATGCCCAGGGGCGCACCGGCGTCATCTACGGCTTCCAGAACGCCGTGCAGATCGGCGAGCATATTGAGCGGATCGCCGAGTTCGCCGCCCGGGGCCTGCGGGTCATCCAGCTGACCTACAATCCGGCCAACATGCTGGGCGACGGCTCCATGGCGCCGGAAAACCGTGGCCTGACTCCGCTTGGCCGGCAGGTGATCGAGGGCCTCAACGCCGCCAGGGTCATGGTCGACCTGTCCCACAGCGGCGAGCGGACCTGCCTGGACGCCATCGCCGTCTCGCGCTCGCCGATCTCGATCAACCACACCGGCTGCCGGGCGCTCTGCGACCTGCCCCGCAACAAGACCGACGCCGAACTGCGCGGCGTCGCCCAGGGCGGCGGCTTCGTGGGCGTCTATTTCATGCCCTTCCTGACCAGGGACGGCCACCCGACCGCCCAGGACGTGGTCGCCCATATCGAGCATGCGCTGAAGGTCTGCGGCGAGGACCATGTGGGTCTGGGCACCGACGGCGACATTACCGGCATCGACGACCTGCAGGCCTATCAGGCCCACCTTGAGCGCGAGGTCGCTGACCGGGCGGCGGCCGGCATCGGGGCGACCGGCGAGCGGGCCGACACCTATCCCTTCGTCGCCGATCTGCGGGGCGTGGGCCAGTTCGAGAAGCTGGCCGGTCTGCTGAACGCCCGGGGCCATTCCCAGGCCCGGATCGACAAAGTCATGGGTGGAAACTTCCTGCGCTTCGCCCGCGACGTCTGGGGCGGTTGATGAGCCTGCTGGTCATCGACGGCGCCACGGTCCGGCAGGTCCTGACCTACGAGGCCTGCATCCCACTGATGCGGGAAGCGATGATCGCCCTCTCGGCCGGCCGCACCCAGCAGCTGCTGCGCCAGATCATCGACATGGGTGAGGGAGACCAGTTCGGCGTCATGCCGGGGGCGATGGACGAGACCTTCGGCGCCAAGCTGATCAGTGTCTTTCCGCGCAACTTTGATCGCGACATGCCCTCGCACCAGGGCGTCATCACCCTCTTCGACCGGGAAAGCGGCGCGCCGGTCGCCGTCATCCAGGCCGGCGAGGTCACCGCCATCCGCACCGCCGCCGCCAGCGCCGCGGCCACCCACGTACTCGCCCGCCCCGACGCCCATGTCCTCGCCCTGCTGGGCTATGGCGAGCAGGCCGAGCGCCATGCCGAGGCCATCGCTCAGGTGCGAGCGGTCAGTGAAGTCCGGGTGTGGGGCCGCTCGCTCGAGCGTGCCGAAGCCTTCTGTCGCCGCATGTCCGAGCGGCTGCCCCTACCCTTTCAATCCTGCGGAACAGCGCGCGCGGCGGTCGAGGGCGCCGACCTGATCTGTGCGGTCAGCGGGGCCGGCGAACCCATCCTCGAAGGCGCATGGGTCGCGGCTGGCGCGCATGTGAATCTGGTGGGTTCGGCAAGGGCCGGGCTTCGTGAGGCGGACGACGATCTGGTCGCGCGCGGCCGGTTGTTCGCCGATCATGCCGAGGGTGTTCGACGGCAGGGCGGCGAGTGGCTGCACGCCCTGGCCGCCGGCCGGGTCGAGGAGAACCATCTGCTGGGCGAGATCGGCGAGGTCATGGCCGGGGCCCTGCCCGGCCGGCTAAGCGCCGGGGATGTGACGATCTACAAGTCGCTGGGCTCGATCGTGCAGGACCTGGCCAGCGGCTGGTTCCTGTACCGCGAAGCCCTGGCGCGGGGCCTGGGCGCCGTTGTCGCCTTCTAGGCGGCGATGGCGCGGCGGGGCGGTTGGGCCCCGATGGCGGCTCGGCCCTGAACGGCGGGAACGGAGCGCCGAACCATCAGCCCGCAGGCAAAGGCAAAGACGCAGGCCATGCCCAGGGTCCGCAGCGGATAGTCCACAGCCGAGTGGATCAGCAGAAGACCGGATGCCGCGCTTGCCGCACGGCCCAGGCTGCCGGCCAAGTCAGGCGGGCCGCGCCAGGCCGCGATAGCCGAGCGGCCCCACCAGGCCAGGAAACCCAGGAGGGTCGCTACCGCCATCCAGCCGGCCTCGAGCCAGAGCTCCAGATAGTCGTCATGGGCATGCAGCCAGTAGCTTTCGGCCATGGTCTCGTTGGTCTCGACCCCGGCGTAGATGTTGCGGAACGACCCCAGGCCGCCTCCCAAGGGTTGCAAAGCCCAGGCGGCGCCGGCGGCGATCGGGCTGGAGACCGCCCGGCCCTCGGCCCTGGCCTCAAAGCGCGCCTTCAACGGCCCAAAGCCGACCAGCAGGCCCAGAACGGCGGCCCCAACGACGATGGCGCCCATGCCGGCGGCCATCCAGCGGTTGAAGGCCATGCCGCCCCGCCAGGTCAGGGCCAGGCTGGCCAGCAGGCTGGGAACCAGCAGCAACACCCCTGCCCTGGATCTCAGGACAATCAGCCCGACCACGACGATCCCGAACAGGGCGATGGCGAGCAAAGGTCCGGGCGAGGGGCGGAATCGGCCGTCCTCGGGCGCGCGCAGCCACAGGGCCGCGAACGGCAGGCAGGCGACCAGCAGCGCGGCTTGATGGTTGCGGTTCGAGAACAGACCGACGGCAGAGTCACGATTGGTGTTGGCGTAGAAGTACAGTGGCCCGTTGGGATCGCCCAGCAGCTGTGCGACGCCGATCCCCAGGCTGATCATGGCGGCCGCGGGAATGGCCAGACTCAGCCACAGCTTCTGCCGGCTGTGAAGCTGGCTGGTCCCCAGGAAGACGGCGATCGGCGGCAGCAGGGCCAGGCCATAACGGAGGGTAACCTCCGGCGTCAGGCTATAGGGCCGCCATGCGCCGTCGAGGCCGGCCAGTTTCAGGGCGTGTGCGGCGGCGGCATGGCCCGGCAGGTGGTTCCAAATAAAGGGTGGAAGCGGCAGCAGTTGCAGTAAGACCGTCGCCAGCATCGCCAGCACGATCAGGCCCGGCCAGCGGATTTCCGACCAGCTTTCGATCGCCGTATGACGCCAAACCGCGCAGGCCAGAAGCGGCAGGCTGAGCAATTCCAGCCCGATGACCAGGAAGGCGTTCTCGCGGCTGGCCCCACCAAATACCAGGCAACCGACCAGCACAACGCCGGTCAGGATCGCCATCAGCAGGCTGGACGGCGGACTAGCCCGCATGACGGTTCACCACGGCGATATCGTCGAACCAAGCCTCGATCGGCGCGTCAACCTGAGCAGGTTTTCCCTGGATGACCAGTGACTGACCAGCGCATTCATCGGCCGGAATGGTGAAGTCCAACGAGAACCCGCGCCATTGGCCCTGGCTGGAGCCGATCGGCAACTCGGCGAGCTTCCCGGATGGGCCCTGACAGATCACTTGCCAGGCGGTGCGCCCGCCGGCCTCGGTCCGGAAACGACCTGACAGGCGGTAGTCGCCCGGCGGCAGCACCATCAGCTGGCGCACCAGCCATTGTTCCTTGCGGCCATCGTAGTTGATGTGGAGCGCCGAGCCTTTGCCCGCCCCAATATCGGCGATCTCGCCGCCCCCGCCTTGGTCCGAATCGAAATTCCAGCCGAACGGCGGAGTCGGGGCCCAGCCGTCGAAGCCGCCATCCTGCAGGTTGCCCTGCCGCGCCAACTGGTCGGCGGGCATCAGGAGAGTCCAGGTCAGGTAGGCCTGTTCGTAACGGTGGTCGGCGATCAACCGACTAAGAAGTTGCGACAGTTCACCAACGGTTGGCGGATGAGCTGACGTCTTCAGGGCTGCCAGCATGGGAAAGGCGGCTGCGGGGTCCGGCGATTCGTCGACCAGGCGCTCGAAAAAGGCGACTCGCCAAGAAGGTCCAAGCGCCAGACGGGCCTCCAGCGCCTTGAAGGCCGCCGGATCCCCCAGATAGGGGAACATCGCCCGCACAATGGCCCTCCGCTCGTCTTGCTGTCGGCGGAGCAACGCATCGGCATGGTCGAAGGCTTCGCCATAGCGAAGATCCTCCAGCGCCCGCAGATAGAGCCAGAGGTCCGCGGCGTCATCCCGACGACTGAGGGCGGCGGCGGCGCGCATCAGGGCCTCGGCTTCCTTGGCCCTGCCCTGTTGAAGTCGCACCTCGGCCAACAGACTGGCGCCGCGCGATTCGGCCGGCGAGGTATTGAGGGCGGCGAGCGCCAGAGTCTGCACCGCAGCAAGTTCGTTTGCCGAGCGGGCCGATTGCAGGCGCTCCGACCCGAGTATGGCAAGATCACGGGCCCGACTGTCCCCCCCATCGGCCTGCCGAGCAAGCAGGGCCGAGGGGATCTGGGCAAGTATAGCCACAGCCAAGATCAGCACGCCGACCGTCAGGCCCCCGAACAGCCAGAGTGACCCTGCCCGGGTCGGACTGGGGCCTCGGTGGCTCAAAACGACCTAGCGGCCGGCCGACTTGGAGCGCTTGCCGTCCTCGATGGCCGGCTTGGTTCCGTAAGAATAGTCGTAGTTGTAGGCATAGCCGTAGCCATAGCCGTAACCATAACCACTGACCCGCAGGTCGAACTTGGTCAGCAGCACGCCCAGAATGCGGGCGTTGCCCATCTTCAGACGGCGGATCGCCGCCTTGACGACCTTACGGCCGGTGCGACCCGATTCCACCACCAGCACCACGCCCCCGACCCGCGAAGCCAGCAGCGGCGCGTCGGCGAGGCCCATGATCGGCGGGGCGTCGAAGACCACGATGTCGAACACGGACCCCGCGTCCTTCAGAAGCTCGACCAACCTCGCGCCGGCCAGAAGTTGGGCGGGATTGGGCGGCAGCGGACCGGATGGCATCAGATAGAGGTTGGGCTGGGTCGACTCCTTCACGAAGTGCTCCAGGCCCGCATTGCTGCTCAGATAATTGCTAAGGCCGGCGCTGTTCTCGACGCCCATGACCCGGTGCAATGAGGGATTGCGCAGGTCGGAGTCGATCAGCAGCACCCGTGTGCCCAGTCGCGCCAGGTTTCGGGCGATGGCGGTGGCGCTGGTCGTCTTGCCTTCCGAAGGACGGGCGCTGAGCACAGCCAGGCTTCGGGGAATGCCCTGCTCTGTCGAGAACTGCAGCGCCGTCTGAACGGAGTAATAGGCTTCGGCGAAGGGCGATCTGAGATCGGCGATAGCCTCAGCCGGCGTCGTGCCCTTTTCCAGTTTGGGGATCGAGCCCAGAAGGGGAAGGCCAAGCTTGCGCTCGACGTCCTGAACCGAGCGGATCGACTCGTCCAGCATCTCGATCAGGAAGGCCAGGCCGATGCCCAGGATTATGCCCAGCAGCGCCGAGGTCACCAGATTCTTGCGCAGCGACGGCTTGGTGGCGAAGCGCGGCGGCTTGGCCGTATCGATGATCGAAATGTTGTTGTTGGACAGGCCGCCGGCGACGCCGATCTCCTTGTAGCGCTGCAGCAGGCCGTCATAGAGCGTGCGGTTGGTGTCCACCTCGCGCTGATAGATATCGTACTGGATGCTGCGGTCGCGAAGGTCGAGAACCGAGCCCTTCATCTGATTGACCTGGGCTTCCAGCGACCGTTCCTGGCGCAGGGCCACATCGTACTGGGCCTTCAAAGCCTGCTCGCTGGAATTGCGGGAGTTGGAATTGATGCCCTCAATCTGAGTCTGGATGCCGTCGATGCGGCCCTTCAGCTGAACCATGTCGGGGAAGTCAGGCTTGAAGCGCGAAAGCTTGTCCTGATACTCGGCCTGAAGCTGAGCCTTGGCCAGGGTCAGGGCCTGGATATTGCTGTTCTGCTGCGGGTCCAGGGTGCCGGCGCCGCCGGTCGCCTGCGACTGGCGCCAGCGCTGTTCGGCCATGATGCGTTCGGCTCGCGCCGTTGACAGAGCGGAGTTCAGGGCAACCAGGCTGGTCGCGGTCAGCGATTCATTGCCGCCGGAGCTGGATGGCGCGCTGCCCGCTCCGCCCCCGGCCGCGGCCCCGCCACTGCTGGCCCCGGACGGCACGTTGATGATCTGCTGGGCCCGGGCATATCCGACCAGGTCGCGCTCGCTCTGTTCGAGCTTGGCCTTGGTCTCGGCCAACCGATCCTCAAGGAACTTGCGGGCATAGGCCGATGCGTCGAAGCGGCGATCGAGGCTCGAGGCAATGAAATTGTCGGCGAAGGCGTTGGCGATGCGGGCTGAGAATTGCCGATCGGGACTGTCAAACGTGATCCGCACCAGGCGCGAGCGCTGCACCGGCGCAACATTGAGGTTACCCAGCAAGTAGGTGATCAACGCCTCGCGCTTCTGCGTGAAAGTCAGCGCCCCGCCGGCTTTTTGCTGAGAGTCGGCAAGGCCCAGCAGTTGAAGTGTCGCGGCTTCGTTGACCAGCCCGAGCTTGTCGACGACGCGAGCTGACAGCGATTCGCTCTTGATCAGGCCATATTGGGTCTGGAAGAACTCGTCATAGGTGCCCTGGTCCTGAGGTTCCAGGTTCTGGACGTCAACGACCTGCGGTGCGTCCTTGTCGATTTGAACGGTGACGCCGGCCTCGTAGACCCGCTGGGTCATCAGGGTAACGGCGATGCCGATGCCCAAGGCGACCACAACGGCCGCAAGGATGACCATCCAGTGCTTCTGGATAATGTGCAGGTACTGCATGAACTCAAGACCTTCGTCCTGAGCCTCATCACCGGGGCCGCCCATGAGCAGGCCCTGCAGCCTGGGATCGGGCAGATTCTGATTGCGCAGAACAACGATGGGCGATGACCGGTCGAACGACCCACCTTCTATATTCTGCTCACCGCTCGGCATCTCTCACTCCGCCTTTCAGGCACACTAAAAAAATTTCATCCGATCCCATGATAAGACAACCCCTGGGATCCTCGGGGCATCGCTCGCCAGACTGGCCGTCATGCAACGCCTTCCCGCGGCGGGCAAGCCACGAGACTGTCGAATGGGGACCTATAACACGCCCTAACCCGCCTGCGCTAATGCGTCGCAGCAATAGTGCGCCATCGCCTGTGAAAGTTGCGCCGGCTCTGGACGCGGTTGGGGGCGTGGGCCATCCTGAAATCAGGCCGCGTTCGGGATCGCTGAACCTTGTGCACCCCTCCCTGCGAGACCCTCGATGATCGACAGACTGGGCTTTGGCTGTGTCGCCCTGACCAGTTTCGATACGCCCGGCCAGGTGTCGCGGGTCCTGAACACGGCCTTCGATCTTGGCGTTCGACATTTCGATACGGCGCCGCTGTACGGACAGGGCTATTCGGAGCGGCTGCTGGGCGAATTCCTGCGGGGCCGCCGCGACAAGGTCACAGTCGCCACGAAATTTGGCATGTCTCCAGCCCGTCCGCCTCGCCTGCCAATTCCAGCCGCCCTGGCGTTGAACGCCCTGCGCCGGCGAATGGCCGCCTCCCGTCCCCGCTCTGCCGAGGCCGCCAGGCCGGCTGCTGAACCGCCGGTTCCTGAACCGCAGGTCGCGGCGCCGCCTCGTCGCATCGAGCGAGCGGAGATCGAGGCGGCCTTCGACGCCAGCCGTCGGTCGCTCGGCGTCGATCATGTCGACCTCTACCTGCTGCACGAAGAGGTTCCCGCGGCGCTCTCGCCAGGCGCCTTGGCGTTCCTGCTGGCTCTGCGAGCTGCCGGCAAGGCGAAGCGGATTGGCCTGGCGGCAAGCGCGTCGCGTTATCGCGCCTTGTCTGTCGCCGATGTCCAGGGATGGGATGTTCTGCAGTACGAGGCTGGCCCCATGTGGCCGAACAGCGACGTTCTGCTGGAAAGATTTCCAGCGCAGCAGCACATCTTTCACAGTTGTCTGAAAGGCGTCCCGCGCGACGGAGGTCCCGACGCGGCGGGTTTGGTCTTGCGCCGCCAACTCGAGCGCAACCCCGATGGGTTGGTCCTGTTCTCATCCAGCAAGGCCGAACACATCCGCGCCAATCTCGCCGCGGTCACGGGCTGAACCATGCCTTTTGTCGATGGCGCCGACCATCTCAACGCCGTTGACCTCAACGGCTTCGATCACACGATCGTCGGAGCCGGCGCCGCCGGAATTCTGCTGGCCATCAGACTGGCCGAGCGGGGCCGCAGGGTCCTGCTTCTGGAGACCGGCGGGCTCCTGCCTGATCCAGCGCACCAGGATCTGAACAGGATCGAGCAGACCGGAAAACCCCTGTCGAACCCGATCGCGACCCGCGAGCGCGCGGTTGGGGGCACGACCACGGTCTGGGGTGGGCAATCCCTGCCCTTTTCCCAACTCGATTTTGAACCTCGCGACTGGGTCGAGCAAAGCGGCTGGCCCATCGACTTTCGGGAGGTTGATCGGTTTTACGCCCGGGCCAATCAGTTTCTGGGGGTCGACACGCTCAACTACCGGCAGGACATCGACAAGCGCCTTGGCGTCAAGCCGATCGGCTTCGACCCGGCCATCGTGGATCGCCACTATGCCAAATGGGCGCCGGAGCCGAACTTCCTGAAGCGTCATGGCCGGACGCTGAAATCCGATGTCACGGTGCTCTACAACAGCCATCTCACGCGCATCGATCTCGACGATCACAACGCCGTGGCGTCGATCGAGATCGCGAACTTCCGGGGGGACCGGCGGACCTTGCCGGTTCCGAGCCTCATCCTGGCGGCGGGGGGCATCGAGACGATCCGCCTCCTCCTGCTCAATGATCATCAGCGCCCTGGCGGGCTGGGATCCCAGTCCGACTGGCTCGGTAAGGGATTCATGGAGCACCCCGCCTGCGACATGGGCGTTGTTCAGACCGGAGATATGCGTCGACTTCAGACAAGCCTGGGGGTCCGGATGCGCCTGGGGAGGCTCTATTCAGTCCGCATGACCGCAAGCCCGCAGTGGCAGCGGGCTAACCGTCGCCTGGCGGTCTCCGCCAGCCTGCTCTGGCGACACAAGGGGGATACTTTCGGCCCTTTCGCCGAGCTCAGGCAATTTCTCAAACGCCCAACGCCCCGCGGGCTGGCCACCGTCGTCGGATTGTTGGACGAACTGGCGCCGGCCTTCTGGGTTCTGGCGACCCAGGGCGTTGTCTACAAGCCAGGCGCGACCGCGGTGCTGAGTCTGATGACCGAGCAAGAGCCCTGCCGCGACAGCAGGATCACTCTTGGAGAGGAGACGGACCGATTTGACCAACGGCTGGCCAGTCTCGATTGGCGGATCAGCGAGCCGACTTGGCAGACGATGGTGTCATTCACCAAGGCCCTTTCCGCTGAACTCTCGCGTCTCGGCCTGGGCGAGATGCAACTCTATGACCACGTGAAATCCGACGCCCCGGACTGGCGACAATTCATTGGAGACGTCAATCACCACATGGGGGGCGCCCGGATGAGCGCCACGCCCGGCGAGGGTGTGGTCGATCCGCAGCTCCAGGTCTGGGGCATCCCCAATCTGCACGTTTGCAGCACCTCGGTCTTTCCGACGAGCTCGCACTCCAACCCGACGCTGACCCTCCTGGCGCTTGCCGAGCGTTTGGCCGACAAGCTGGCTCAGCCTTGAATCGATCTTCCGGTCTTATCGGGGCTGGCGAGGCGCTATTTTCCGTGACGAGCGATCGAGCTGGCTTCTATAGAGACTGAAAGGGGCTTTGAGATGACCACGACCGCCCCTGAAGGGGAAACAGCGCCAGCCTTCCCCGCGGCCCCATGGGGTGCGCGCTACGGCATGGTCGACGGTTGGCGAGCCCTGGCGGCGCTAGGCGTGGTGTTCTCGCATTTGGGCCTCGATCTGGGTTTCGATCTGGGCCACACCTGCGTGCTGATCTTCTTCGTGCTGTCAGGCTATTGCATCTCGGCTTCGTCGGACTCGTGCCGGCGCAATGAAGTTCCCGCCACGGGCTACATGTATCGCCGGCTGAAGCGCATCTATCCGCCGTACTTCTTTGCGCTGCTGCTGTTTATCGCCACACGGCTTGTGAAGATCCATTCCGGCGGCGCCGACCAACTGCCGGACACGCTGGGACCGTGGATCCAGAACTTCACCATGACCCAGTGGCTTACGCTGCTGACGACGCCGACCTCGCATGCATTTGCCAATCCCACCCTGTTCGTGGCGGGGTTCTGGTCGCTGAATTACGAAGAGCAGTTCTACATCGTCATGGGACTGTTGATGTACGCCTCCACCTGGCTCAGGCGTCACATGTTGCTGGGCGTGGCCGCCCTCATGGTTCCGGCCCTGCTCTGGAACATCATTTTCCCTTCGACGACCTTCGGATTTTTCCTTGAGTACTGGGTCTGTTTTGCCGTCGGGGTGCTGGTGTTTGCCCGCCTCTGTCTTGGCCTGGACCGGCGGGTAGACCGCACGATCGACATTGCCCTGTGGCTGCTGTTCGTCGGCGCCGTCGTGGCCAATTTCACCATCCGCTTTGATGGTCGGTCGGCCTATTACGAGTGGATGATCACCAGCGGCTTTGCCCTGTTGCTGATCTATGCGCGACGTTTTGACGCGACCTATCGGAGCAGTGTTTTCGGCATCGTGCTCAGCGCGGCAAGTCTGGCATCCTACAGTCTCTATCTGACTCACCAGATGAACATCACCTCGTCGCAGGTATTTGCGAACCTGCTGGTGCGGCTGGGGCTGCCGCATGGCTCGGAATTTTTGTCTCGGACGTTATTCATGTGCGCCTTCGCGGCAGTGTTCTGGTTCTTCTGTGAGAGGCCGTTCGTGAATAAGCCCCTGAAAGGCCAGGCCCGACCGATTGCTCCGAGCGACGCCGCGGAAGCGACCGCATGAGCCGCACGGTTTTTGTCACGGGCGGGGCGGGGTATGTCGGCTCGCACTGTTGCAAGGCGCTGGCGGCGGCCGGCTGGACCATCGTGGTCTATGACAACCTATCCCGAGGCTGGCGCGAGTTCGTCAAATGGGGCCGGCTGATCGAGGGCGATGTCACCGACGCCGAGGCGTTGAAACGCGCGATGGCCGAAGTGCGCCCGGACGCCGTCGCCCATTTCGCCGCCCTGGCCTATGTCGGCGAGTCGATCGAGCAGCCTGGCGACTACTATCGGGTCAACGCCCTGGGCATGCTGAACCTGCTGGAGGCCATGCGCGAGGCGGGGACCAGCCGCATCCTGTTCTCGTCCAGCTGCGCTACCTATGGCGTTCCCAATCGTCTTCCGATCGACGAAAGCCATCCGCAGTCCCCGATCAATCCCTACGGCTGGTCCAAGCTGATCTCGGAAAAGATGCTGGCCGATTTTGGCGTCGCCCACGGCATCCGTTCAGTGGCCCTGCGCTACTTCAACGCCGCCGGCGATGATCCCGAGTTGGAAGTGGGAGAAAAGCACGAACCCGAGACCCACATGATCCCCCTGGCCATCCGGGCGGCCCAGGCGGGAGGCGGGACCTTTAACGTCAACGGCGCCGACTTCGACACCGCCGACGGCACCTGCGTGCGCGACTACATCCATGTGCTGGATCTGGCCGACGCCCATGTGCGTGGCCTGGACTATCTGATGAACGGCGGCGCTTCGGACGTCTTCAACCTGGGCACTGGGACCGGCCTGTCGGTCAGCGAGGTGCTGGACGCCGTCGAACGCTTCTCCAACGCCAAGATCCGCCGCCAGGTCGGTCCGCGCCGTCCCGGCGATCCGGCGGCTCTGGTCGCCTCGGCTGAGAAGGCGCGGCGGGTGCTAGGTTGGGTTCCGAAGCATTCGAGCGTCGATGAGATCATCGGCTCGGCCTGGCGCTGGCATCAGAAGGCCGGCTGATGGACGAGGAACTGCCGCCCCCAGCCATGGAGAGTCCACGCCTGGACGTCGAGCGCACGCGCAAGACGGTCATCTGGGGCGTGAGTCTGGCCGCGGCGACCAAGGTCGGCTCCATCCTGCTGAGCTTTGTGCTGGCCCGCCTGGTGGCCCCGCACATGTACGGTCAGTACGGCACGGTCAGCACCATCCTGCTGTTCGTGCTGTCCTTCTCGATGCAGCGGTTCACCGAGAACCTCTTCACTCAGAAGGAGCCGACGCTCGAGCAGTATCACAGCCAGCTGGCCTTCGGGATGCTGCTGCATCTGTTCCTGTTCGCGGTCACCAATCTGGTCGCCGTCTGGATGTGGTTTTCAGACACCTTTTCGCCCGTCGCCGTCTATGTCCACGCCGCGTCTTTCGCGATCCTGCTCAACGTGCCGCGCATCCACTATTCGACCCATCTTCGGTTCGAACTGAAGTTCGAGCAGATCCGGGCGTTGCAGGTCATTTCCTTCCTGCTCTATGCCGTTGTCTCGATCACTCTGGCCAAGCTGGGATACGGGGTGTGGGCGTTGCTGGCCCAGAACCTGGTCGTGCCCCTGCCCTTCGTGGCGGCCTTCTTCCTCGACGACAAGTCGCTGAGGGGTATGACCTTCAACTGGAACGCCTACCGCGGCGCGTTCGGATTTGGGATCAAGCGGATGGGGGGCGATGTGATGCGCACCGCCCAGCAGGCCATCGAGAGCGTGGCCTTCTCCGTCCTGGTCGGCTTCAGCACCCTGGGTATCTATGTGCGAGCTTTGGGCCTGGCCCAGTTCGCCACCATCTGGCTGTCAGACCAGGTGACAGCCGTCCTCTATCCGGCGGTCGCCAAGCTTGAGCCACGCTCGCCGGAGGCCAAGCGGGCGGCGGGTCTTCTGCTCCGGGTCGGCCTCTGGGCCGGCGCTCCGGCCGGGGTTGCCGTGGCCATGGCCAATCATGCCGCTATTCAGGTCCTCTACGGCCATCAATGGCTCGAAGCCGTTACGCTGGTTCGGCCACTGCTGATCGCGGCGGTGGTCGGCGGCCTGATCACGATGGCCAACCTGGTGATGCTGACCAATGAAGGCCCCCTGCCCGTGCTGATCATGGATATTGTATCGGCGGTCGTCACGTTGGCGGGTCTGGGAGTCCTGGCCCGCTGGGGCATCCACCCCTACGTTCTGTACCTGGCCGGGGCGCACCTGGTTCTGTTGGCTGGATTGATCAGTGTGATGATGCAGAGGGGCGTTGTGCTGGCGCGTGATATGGCAAGGGCGACGACGCCCGGGCTAATCCTGATGGCGATCGGCCTGCCCGTGGCCTGGCTCCCGGCCTACCAACAGGCTGAGGTGTCCCAGCCCTTCCTGACGCTGGGCTTCACCGGCGCCGGTTGCGGGGTGATCCTGGTGGTGCTGGCGCGTCTGATCGACATGGAGGGCTTGGCCCGCATCTGCCGGCTGATGCCCGCTAGCCGTTATCTGTTCCGCCTGCTGCTGCTCGATCCCAGCCTGGCGGCGCGCCGCACATGAGCGCCACACGGCCGTTGATCGTTTTCGGCACCCGTCCGGAAGCCATCAAGATGGCGCCTGTGGTGGCCGAGCTTCGCCGTCGGACGGGCATCGAGCCATTGGTCTGTGTGACGGCCCAGCATCGGCAGATGCTCGACCAAGTGCTCGAGCTCTTCGACATCCGACCTGATTTCGACCTGGACATCATGCGCCAGGGCCAGACCCTGGACGACATCGTCAGTGGTGTGCTGACCGGTCTTGGGCCCGTGCTGGACAAGGTCCGGCCTGACCGCATCATCGTCCATGGCGACACCACCACCAGCTTTGCCGGCGCTCTGGCGGGCTTCCACCGCCAGATTCCCATTGGCCATGTCGAGGCGGGCCTGCGCACCGGCGACCTGACAGCGCCCTGGCCCGAAGAAATGAATCGCCGCTTCGTCGACCTGGTCGCCGACCTGCTGTGGGCGCCGACCGAGCACGCGGCGGCCGTGTTGCGGGCCGAGGGCGCGGCTGAAGCCAATATCCAGATCACCGGCAACACCGTGGTCGATGCCCTGCAGATCACCATCGGCCGCCTGCGGGCCGAGCCGGGCCTGGCCGCCGAATTGGACGGCAAGGCGGGCTTCACGGCGCTGGGGCGGCGAATGATCCTGGTCACCGGGCATCGGCGCGAGAATTTCGACGGCGGTCTGGCCGAGGTCTGTGCGGCCCTGGACCGGCTGGCGGCGCGCGGCGATGTCGAGATCGTCTGGCCCGTGCACCCGAACCCTGTTGTCCGCCGCACGGTGGCCGAACGGATGCAGGCGCGCGACTGCGTGCATCTGATCGCGCCTCAGGACTACCTCGCCTTCACCCGGCTGATGGACCGCTGCGACCTGATCATCACCGACTCCGGCGGCATACAGGAAGAAGCTCCGTCGCTGGGCAAGCCCGTCCTGGTCACCCGCGGCCAGACCGAGCGCGGTGAGGCCCTGAGCGCTGGTACGGCCTTACTGGTGGGCACGGATGCCAACCGGATCGTGACCGAGGCCGAACGCCTGCTGGACGACGCGGCCGCCTATCGGTCCATGGCGGCCCGGGCCAATCCCTTCGGCGACGGCGGGGCGGCGGGGCGCATCGCCGATTCGATCCTGGCCCGCGACGGGAATTCGGCCAGGGGCCGGGCCTCGTGAGGATTTGCGTCCTCACCTCCATCGCCGCCAATGCCGAACCGCGTGGCCCGCACCATGCGGCGGCCGCCAAGGACGCCTTTCCCGAGGCCGAGGTCATCTTCCTGGATCTGCAGCCGCAAGGCGCGGTGATTGCCGATCCGCCGGTGCTGGCCAATGAACCCGGCGTGCGCCGGATCACCCTGCGGTTTCCGGTCCGCAGCGCCGGCCCACTTTCGATGGCCGCCCTGGCCTGGCGGCGCCTGCGGGTTCGCGTGGCGCGCCAATGGTTCAAGCTCACCGGCCAGATCACCGAGGCGATGTTCGGCGCGCCGGTTATCGGGCTGACAGCGGCCCTGAAGGCGCTGAAAGCGGACGTCTACTACGCCCACAACATCGACACTCTGCTGCCCGCCGCCCGGGCCGCTGTCGCCGCTGGCGGCAAGCTGGCCTTCGACAGCATGGAATACCATGCCGACATGGGCGACTCTCAGACGCCCGAGGAAGCGCGCGCTGTCCCGATCCTGCAGGCTCGCTGGCTGCCCCATTGCGTTCTGGTCACCGCCGCCAGTGAAGTGCTGTCGGACGTGCTGGCGAAGGAATACCGCATCGCCCCGCCGGTAGCGCTCTACAACACTCCGGCCATCGAGGCCGACCTGCCGGCCCCGCCGACCGACGGCCTGTCGCTCTACTGGCGCAACTCGGTGGTCGGTTTCGGCCAACGGGGATTAGACGACGTCCTGGTCGCCATGACCGAGCTGCCGGAAGATGTGACCCTGTCCGTACAGGGCCGGCCCGCCTTCGACGGTGGCAAGGCGCTGGCCGAGCGTGTCGCCCAGTTGGGCTTGGGCGATCGCGTCAAGGTTCTGCCGCCCTACAAGCCGGCCGACGCGGTCAAGCTGGCGGCGGCCCACCATGTGGGTCTCTGCCTTGAGCGCCGGGGGCCGGCCAATCACACCTATACGGTGTCGAACAAGCTGTTCGACTACATGATGGGCGGGCTGGCCGTGGTCGTCGCCGATCTTCCAGGCTTGAGAGTGATTGTCGATCGTTCGCAGGGCGGGCTGTTGTTCGAACCCGGCTCGCCACAGGACCTGACGGCGAAGATCGCCGCCCTGCGCAACGATCCCGATTTGCGCGCGACGTTGGCGGCCAACGCCAGGGCCTTCGCCCTGGCGCAGGGTAACGCCGGGGTTGACATGGACCGGTTCAGGACCGCTCTGAAAGACGCCCTGTCATCGCGAGCCTAATTGGCGCAACCGTCCAAGAGCTTCATGCGCCGCCTGCTGATCATTTCCCCGCACTACCCGCCGACGGATGTCGTCGACATGCATCGGGTGCGCGCCGGCAGCCGCTACTACGCCGAGAACGGCTGGTCGCCGACCGTGCTGGCAGTTCGCCCCCAGGATTGCGGGAGACTGGTTGACCCACGACTGAGCGAGACCGCGCCGAACAACGTGCCGGTGGTGCGAACCGCCGCCTTTCCCGAACGGCTGTCGCGGCCGCTGGGTTTCTCCGCCATCGGGTTTCGCGCCTATGCCCAACTCCGGGCGGCCGGCGACCGGATCATCCGCGAGACGAAACCCGACCTGGCCTTCTTCTCGACCACCGCCTTTCCCCTGATGGCCCTGGGCGCCAGCTGGAAACGACGCTTTGGCCTGCCCTTCGTGCTGGACATGCAGGACCCTTGGCACACTGCCCCGCCCAGCGCCGCGCCGTTCCGCAAGCGTGACGCCAAGGCCCGGATGATGTTCGCCATCCATCGCCGGCTGGAGGCGCGAGCGATGGAATCGGTGGGCGGGCTGATCGCCGTCAGCGACCGCTATGTCCCCGCCTTGGAGGCGGTCTATCCCCGGCTGACCGGAGCGCCACGCGACACAATTCCGTTCGGCTTTGAACCGTCCGACTTCACGGTCGCCCGCCGAACCGGCCAGCCGGTCGATTTCGGCTTCGACAGAACCAGGACGCGGCTTGGCGTCTATGCCGGCCGGGTCGGGGATGACATGACCACGGCCCTCAAGGCGCTGTTCTCGGTGCTCAAAGGGGACGACGCGATCCTGGGTGGTATCAGGCTCGGCTTTCTCGGCACCGGCTATCAATTGAGCGGCAATCCCGAGCGCGTGACGCCCCTGGCGCGTGAATTTGGGGTGCAAGAGGTGGTGCGCGAGCGCCCGGATCGGGTATCGCTGCTGGACAGCCTGTCCACGCTTTCCGAGGCCGACGTCATTTTACTTCTGGGTTCCGACGACAAGGCCTACCAGCCGTCCAAACTTTACCAGTATCTGGCCACCGACCGGCCAATCCTGTGTGTCGCCGCCACCGACGCGCCGTTCGCCCGCCAGATCGAGGGGCTGAACAGCGTTTTTCTGCTGGCCAGCGACCGATCAGTGACAGAGCAGGTCCCCGCCCTGTCAGCCTGGATCGCCAGGGTCGCGGGTCGGGCGGTCGAGGCTGAACCCGCTCGCCGGGCCATGGCCGAAGCCTACAGCGCCAGGGCCATGGCGGCGCGCGAATGCGCGGTGTTTGACGCGGCCTTGGCGGCCTCCGGGGTCGGCCGATGAGTAGCAATTCTGTCCAGGCCGTTCCCGAGAACGGCATCCGGGTCCTGGCGCTGTTCTACGGCGTGGTCATGTATGGGGCCGAGCGGGCCAATCTCGAAGCGCTGAACGCCCTGATGGAAAAGGGCGCCCGCGTGCAGTTGATGGTTTCCAGCGCCTCCTACGCCGAACCCATGCGCCAGGAGCTGGAAGCGCTGGGCTACGACATGGTGCAGACTCCCTACATCACGCCGCCGCGGCCGGATCATAAGGTCAATCCCTGGACCAATTTCCCCTGGACGATGTTCTGGGCCTCTGTCGCCTTCTTCAAGGCCAAATGCCGGTTCCGGCCGACCCATATCCTGGCCAGCAACCAGCTGGTGATCTTCACCATGCTGCCGGCCCTGATGATCGACCGCACGCCGCTGGTCTATCGCTGTGGCGACAAGCCGATCACCCACAATTGGATCTTCACCTGGCTCTGGCGGTTCATCGTTCGGCGCGCCGCCGTCTTCATCGCCGTCAGCCACTATATCGCCGACCGCATGCGCGAGCACGGCGCGCCCGCCGACAAGCTGCATGTCGTCTACAGCCGCCCACCGGCTAGAAACATCATCGAGCCGTTCGACGCTTCGCTGGTCGAACCGGGCTGCTTCAACATCATGTTCGTCGGCCAGATCAATACGTCCAAGGGCGCCGATTGCCTGGTCGAGGCGTTCGAGATGGTGGCTGAACGCTATCCCAAAGCTCGGCTGTTCATGGCCGGCCGGATCGCCGACTGGGCGTTTGACGCCTGGGCCCGAGGCTTTCGCGACGCGACCCTGGCCAAGCCGAACCTGGCAGGGCGCGTGCATTTCGTGGGATATCTGGAGGATGTGCCCGGCCTGTTGGCCCATGCCGACGTGGTGGCCGTGCCCACCGTGACCGACGAGCCGCTGGCCAATGTGGTGATGGAGGCCAAGAGCGCCGGAGCGCCGACGATCGTCTTCCGGAGTGGCGGCCTGCCCGAGGTCGTCGAGCATGGCGTTGACGGCTTCATCTGCGAGACCCGTACGGCGCAAGCCCTGGCCGGCGCGCTGGAAACCTATCTGGCTGATCCGGCCATGGCCAAGCGGCAGGGCAAGGCGGCAAAGGCGTCTCTGGCCGGCTTTGGCGTGGGCGAATTCGCAGAGCGCTGGACGGCCATCTATCGCAGCGTCCAGAGACCGGGCCGGTGAGCACCGGTCTGGAGGGCCTTTCCCTGCCCCCGACCCGCCGGCCCAACCTGTTGGGCATTGGCGCGGCTAAGGCAGGCACGACCTGGCTTGCCGGGCTGCTCGGCGCTCATCCTGATATCTTCATGCCGCCGCAGAAGGAGCTGAACGCGCTTCACTACGGCAATCTGGCCGAGCGACTGGACGAATATGGAGCCTATTTCGCCGAGGGCGAGGACCGGGCCATCCGCTGCGACTTCTCGGTGCGCTACCTGCATTCGCTCCAGGCGCCGACCGCGGCTGCCCAGCTGGCGCCCGACGCCCGCATCCTGGCCGTGTTGCGCAATCCAATCGACCAGCTGCAGTCGCACTATTGGCACCTGCGCCGGCAGAATTTCCACCATCCTACCCCGCTCGACCCGGCCCCTGACCTGTTCGAGGCCCTTGAGCGCTTCGACGACCGGCTGCTGGAGCCGGCGCTCTACGGCAAGCATCTGGAGCGTTGGCTAGCTAAATTTCCCCGCAAGCAGCTGCTCGTCCTAGACCACGCTGACCTGGCCGGCGAGCGGCTGGCGTCCAGCCTCGACCGCCTTTGCAACTTCCTGGAGATCGAGCCGTACGATTTTTCTGGCGCCGTAGAATCGGCTTCAGCCGCCGAAAGCCGCGTCGGCGTGCAGCCGCGCGGCGGGCTGGCGAGCCTTCTCTATTCCCGCCTCTATGTCGGCGTCACCCAGGGACCCTACCAGTGGGCCAAGCAAGCCTTCGGCGTGAAGGCCATGGAAGGGCTTAAGCGCGGGCTCAAACTGCGCCAGGCCTCCGAAGCCCTGTTCTTCAAGTCAGGGTATCCGCGCCTCGACACTGCGGATCGTGTGCGGCTGTATGATCGGCTGGCCCCTGACATCGCCCAACTGCAGGCGCTCGACCTGATCGACACGAGCCGCTGGAAGCCGACGCCATGAAACGCATCGGCGTGCTCCTCACTCATCCGGTGCAGTATTACAGTCCCTGGTTCCGGGCCCTGGCCCAGGCCAGCGATCTGAAGGTCTTCTACGCCTACCAGCAGACGGCAGAAGGCCAGGGCAAGGCTGGGTTCGGCACGGCGTTCGAATGGGATGTGCCGCTGCTCGATGGCTACGACTGGCGCTGGCTGAACAACGTCTCGCGCCGGCCGGGCCTCGCCACTTTCGACGGCTGTGACACTCCCGAGATCGTCGACATCATTCGCACGGGCGGCTTCGACGCCTTCGTCATGTTCGGTTGGAACAAGAAGAGCTTCATCCAGGCCGGTTGGGCCTGTCACAGAGCCGGGGTCCCTTGTTTGATCCGTCTCGATTCTCAGCTTGGCATGCAGGCCTCATGGCTGAAGCGGGCGATCAAGCGGCCGATCTACTCGGCTATCCTGCCCTGGGCCGCCCATTATCTGACCCCCGGGGTGCGGTCCGACACCTATCTGCGCCATTTCGGCGTGCCGGATCATCGTATCCATCGTTTGCATCACATGATCGATGTGGATCGATTTGCCGCCAGCGCTCAGGCGGCGCGGACCGCTGGTCAGACCCAGGCCTTACGGGCCCAGCACGGCGCGGCTGACGAGGACGTGGTCCTGCTATTCGCCGGCAAACTGCTGGCCCGCAAACGTCCCGCCCTTATGCTCGAGGCCCTCCGACGCGTTAGAACGCAAGACACGGACGCCGCCCGGCGGCTGAAGGTATGGCTGGTCGGCGACGGACCTTTGCGGGGCGAGCTGGAAGCCTTCGCCAGCCAGCATGAGCTGCCCGTCAGCTTCCTGGGTTTCGTCAACCAGAGCGCCATACCCACCGCCTACGCCGCCGCCGACTGCCTGGTTCTGCCGTCAAACGGCGAGGAGACCTGGGGACTGGTGGTCAATGAGTCATTCGCCTGCGGCCGTCCGGCGATTGTTTCGACCGAGGCCGGTTGCGCGCCGGAACTGATCGAAGACGGCGTCACGGGTTGGACTCTGACCAGACCCGACACAAACGAATTGGCCGGGCTGATGCTGAAAGCCTTGCGAGACGCCAGAAACCTCCCGGCCCAGGCCTTGGCTGACAAGTCAGTTCAGGGAAGTTACTCGACAGGCGTCGGTAGCTTGCTAGATACCGTAGCGACGCTTCGCGCGGACGGATGAAGATGAGCCAGAGTACGGCGGTGTTCGACAGGTACGAGGCCATGAGCGCCTATCAATGGCGGGCGCCGGATGCCTGGGCGGGTGACCGATGCCTTTCGAACCGTCAGACCGTCTGTCGAAAGCCGGTGAGGGCGCCGCGATGACCGAAGCCGTAGTCCGACCGCAAGGCGCAAACTTCTTCCGGTCCAAGTCGGGAAAGAAACCAGCCAAACTGAATCTATACCCACTGCAAATGCCGTTGATGCTCGTCGGCGTTGCCTGCGGCCTTGTGACTTTGGTGACGCAGGACTGGGTTCTGGCGATTTGCGTGACGACAATCTTCACCTTGGTGGGCGCGATCTGGCGGGCGGATATGCTGCCAATCCTGCCCGCCTGCCTCACCTTCCAATGGATGAACGCGGCGTCCGGCTATTTCGTCTGGTTAAACACCGGAACATTTCCTGGGGGCGGATATCCCACCTCCCTACCCCAGACCCTGTTGCTGGCCATGCTGGGACTGACCTCAGTCGTCATCGGATTAAGATTGGCCCTGACACTCTTCAAGACCACTATATTCACCAAGACGCTGGCGCGCTCCGCGGATTACGACCTTCGCAAGGTTGCTATCCTTACCTTTGTGCTTTTCGGCATCTACTATATTGAGGATATTCTTCCCCGGGAAATCTGGTTCGGCGCTGCGCAGATCATCGAGAACGTTCTGTCCCTGCGCTTCGTGCCCTATTTCATCCTGCTGGTGACGGTCTTCGAACGTGGCAAAGGCTACGGGTACGTTTGGGCGGCGACCGCCTGGGTGTTGCTGCCCGGCCTGCTGACCGGGTTTTCTGACTTCAAGGAGTTGCTGCTGGTCGTCATCGTGGCGGCTCTGGCGCAATGGCGCCCTTGGGTCCGTTCCAAACGCCAAGCCAAGGAAAACCGCAGGATCCTGGTCTTTGGCATCGCCGGGGTCATCCTGGTCGGCTTCTTCGGACTTATCTGGTCAGGCGGGGTCAAGCAGCAGTGGCGTGACGAGATCTGGCAGGAGACTGCTGTTACGGCCTCGCCGATCGAGCGGATGGAGCTGTTCTTTACCGTGGTCGGCCGGGTGGTTCCCGACCTGGACCTGGGCAAGTCGGCCGAAGCCATGGCTGCCCGGATGTCGAGCGGCACACTTTATTTTTCCTATGTGATCGATCGGGTGCCGCGCGTCGTCCCGCATGAGAACGGCAAGATCTTCTCTCTGGCTATCGCAAACGCCACCCAGCCACGCATCCTGTTCCCCAACAAGCACGACCTGGGTGGGGACAGCTGGCTTGTCCGAAAATACGCAGGGATCGCCGCGGCCGGCGATGAATCGGGCGCATCGATCGGTCTGGGCTATATGGCGGAATTCTTCATCGACTTCGGGGTGTTGGGCGTCATCATGTTCAGCATCTTCTGGGGATTCAGTGGCGGCGCCGCCATCGCGCTGCTGGCCAAGGTCAGCCCGTCCCGAGAAGTGTTCCTGGCTTTGACGATCGGCCTATTGACCGGATATTTCATGTCTCTGGACGGCAACTTCATCAAGCTGTTCTCCGGTCTTCTACAGCGGACCCTGGTGGCCAGCGCCGTGATCTACGTAACCGGCGGCTATCTGCAAAAGCTGATCCTGCTGCGGCCGAGCCAACGAAGCAGTCCGCTTGCGACTTACGCCTTCTCGGGCGGCTCGCCCCTGATCGCGCCGCCGCCCTTTACCCAGGGCGGCGTCGACGCCCCGACGTTCTGAAGGCAGGCTCAGCGTGGTCAAACATCGGCGAGGGCCGATCCTGTTCTGCGCCACCGGTATCGAAGAGACCATTGGGGGCATCGCCTCAGCCAATCGCAATGTGCTCCTCGCGCTAACGCGGTTGGGCGCTGAGCGGGGCCTTCCCGTCCAGACCCTGGTGCTGAACGAGCCTCGCCGCCAAGCCCCAGGTCACCGCGCCTACGGTGGCGCGCGTGGCGCCTTCTCGCTGGCTGTTCTGACCGGCGCTGCCCGCGCCTCGCTGGTGGTATTCGATCACGTCCGGTTGGCGGTTCCTCTGCTGGCGCTGCCTCGTCCGTTTCGACCTGCGGTGGCTATCTGCGCTCACGGCTCGGAGGCCTCGATCCGGGTGCGGCCGGCCAGCATAGCGGCGTTCAAAGCCGCGGACCGGGTCCTGGCCAATTCGGCCTTCACCCTGGGTCGAATGAAAAGGCGGTTCGAATTTGCCGGCGGCGCAACCTGCCCGCTCGGACTGCCGCCGCAGTATCTGGCCCGGCCCGTTCCGACCCCGCCTGGGGGTGAAGCCCTGGCTTTGGTCGCGGCCGATGGGGTCGAGCGATCACTGGGCGGACAGGTGCTCTTGCTGGTCGGGCGCACCGACGCAGGAGAGCGGGAAAAGGGCCATCGAGAGCTCATGGAGGTCATGCCGGCCCTGCTTCAGCGCTTTCCCGCCGCACAGCTTGTCTTCGCCGGGGGCGGGTCGGACCTGCCATTTCTCACCGAGATCGCCGCAGCATCGTCGGCGTCAGGCGCCATCTTCCTGGCTGGGCGTGTCGATGACGATTTGTTGGAACGCCTCTATTGCCGCTCGTACGCCTTCATCATGCCCAGCCGCCAAGAGGGCTTTGGGCTGGCCTATCTTGAGGCCATGAATTGGGCGCGGCCCTGTCTGGCCTGTCACGACGACGGCGGCGCCGATGTTGTGGTCGATGGCGCGACAGGCGTACTGGTCAGCCAACCCATCGACAGGGCGGAACTGACCGCCGCGATATCCGGCCTGCTGGAAAATCCCGCCAGGGCTGAGACCCTAGGTGTTGCCGGCTGGAACCGATTGCAGAACGAATTCACCAGTCAGGCCCATCAGGACCGGGTGATCGCGGCATTGCGCCCGCTTCTGGCGTTACCAGCCTAGCGCTGCGAGATCGACGCCCAGACGCTCGGACCAGTATCGCGTTTCAGGGCGGAAGAGCCCTGTCAGGGCGTCCGTGATCCTGGGGTCAGCCTTCACCGATACAGGGATGACGTCGACGGCGTTGGGACGGCCCTTGACGACCCGGGCAAGCCGGCTGCGCAAGGTCGGTTGTTCCGGCAGGCGGGTAATGTTCTCGTGGGGCATTTTTTCCGGGAAGCCGGACGGGTCCAGGTCCAGAAAACTGCTCAGCGACTGCCGAAGCTTGTCAGGCGCACGGATGGCATCTTCCATCGCCAGGACCAGGACGTTTTCAGATCCGAACGCCGCATCGTATCGGGCGATCTGCCGACGATAGTAGGTGTTGGTGACGTAGCGGAAGTTCCAGAGGTAGTCGTCGTACTTGCGCTTGTAGGTCTCGGGCGTGATCCGCCGCTCGACCAGAGCGCGGGCAAGGCGCTCAAGCTCAAGTCCCTCGGCGATCTCCGTGTCTTCTCCCAAGCCAAGCAACACCGCGCTCGGATCGCGGCGCTCATGGCCACGCTTGTAGAGATGCAGGAACCCCGAATAGGTGCGCGCCGCCGGTGCGCGAAGCATGAAGATCGCCTTGACCCCCGAGCCCAGCGCCCCGGTGATGAAACGGGCGGCTCTGGGGTTGGCCATGTTCTCGGTCGTCGCGTCCACGACAATCTTGGCGCGGCTTACTGAACTTCCGGAGAAAGCGCCCTGGTAGCCGGCCAGGTTCTGCAGGTTTGTCGCGCGGGAAAAGAAGGCGTTTTCCTTGGGCGTCGACAGCAGACAGTCGGGATGCGCCGAAATGTATTCAGCCAGCGAGGTGCTGCCGCTCTTCTGGCAACCAGCTAGGAACACATTAGGCAGCAGCAAAAGACACCCCAACTCCGTTAAACAGACGGCTTAGGCCGCCCGCGACGCTGCGGAGTACGCATTCCCCTGCTCGTCGAAATCTGCCGACAGCCGGCTTGACGCCGAAATCTGTCGTATCGCCTCCGTGGAATCCCCGAGCATTCCAGGGAGTTAGAAAAACTAGCCGTCTACAGGGTACACGCCAAGTCAATATTTCTGGAGCGTGCCCGGCAGTTGAAAGGCATAACACCAAGAAGTCGATCCACTCACTCTGGCTCTGACAGATCGCTTTGACGTGGGGAAAAATCGACCCTTGCCACTCCCGGTCGAAAACGCGGCAACGGTGCTGCCGTACGCCAAGAACCCAATGCCCAATCAACAGACAACACCCAAAACCTGACCCTTCGGGTGAAACGCGCGGCTAGCCAAAGTCCGTCGATATGTTCACTGTCGGATTAACATGACCCTTATCAGCGCCTGGCGGCAAATTAAGCTGGCTGACGCCCTTGCCGGCCATAGACGCCTGTATGATCAGAGCGCCACCGGTTTTCAAAATATCCAACTCGCCAACCTCAATATCGCCTGGCGCAAAAGCCTCGCCCTGTCGCCATGGGCCCGGGCGCTTCGCGAACACCACCACTTGCCGGAACAGTTCGCGGACTGGTCAGATTTCCAGGCCCGCGTGCCGGTTATGGATAAGAATGACCTTCGGGCCGTGCTGGATGGGGCGGAGGGGCCATTTCCCAAGGCGCAGTGGCGCTCCACGGGCGGATCGACCGCGCAGCCTCTGCGGTTTCCGGTTTTTGACTCCGAGACCCGCGCCGCCGGCCTCGATATCTGGCTTGGACGTGAACGTCTGGGTATCGCGCCCGCCGACCCACTGTTCCTGATCTGGGGTCACAGCCACCTTTTCGGGGTCGGGTGGCGGGGCAAGGTGAACGCCCTGCGCCGGCAGATCTCAGACGCCGCTCTGGGCTACACCCGCTGGAGCGCCTACCAGTTGTCGCCGCAGGATCTGCGACGGGCCGGCGACACTTTGCTGTCCAGCCGGGCCCGTTATGTCATCGGCTATGCCTCTGCCCTGGACCGTTTCGCCCGCGCCAACCAGGATCGGGCCGCCGACTTCGCGCGCCTCAAGCTGAAAGCGGTGATCGCCACGGCCGAGGGATTTCCCCGCGATGACAGCCGCGAGACGGTTTCGACGGTGCTGGGTTGTCCGGTCGCCATGGAGTATGGCGCGGTCGAAACCGGCCCGATGGCCTATCAGGGCCTGACCGGCGAAGGCTACCAGGTGTTCTGGGCCCATCACCGGCTGGAGCTTGGCCCGGCCGGAGAGCTGATTGTCACCAGCCTGTTTCCCCGCGCCCTTCCGTTGCTGCGATATGCCGTCGGCGACCTGGCGGCCAGCGATGAGGCCGGGCCAGGTCTGACATGGCTGACCGGTATCGGCGGACGCTGCAACGACGCCGTGCCGCTGCCGGATGGCTCGCCCATCCATTCCGAGGCCTTCACACATGTGGTGCGCGATACGCCGGGCGTTCTGGCTTATCAGATTGTCCGGCACGGTCCGGGCGCCTGGCCCTCGATTCGCTACGAGGCCGTCGCCCCCGTCAGCGAAGAAGCGCTGGCCGGCCTTCGGCGGCGGCTGGGCCTGATCGCGCCGGGCCTGGCCGACATCGTGGTGGAACGGGTGCAATCCCTGCCAACATCGGTCGCCGGCAAGCATCGCATGGTGGTCGATGCCGGCGAGCCGCGCTAGAAGGCAGCCGTGGAGCAGGCTCGGATCATCGCGGGGGTAGAGGAACCGGCGCGCGCGGCGCGTATTCGGGGGCTCGACAGTATCCGTTTCATCTGCGCCGCCATCGTGGTCGTCGCCCATACCGGCCAGCCGCCTCTACGGGCAGGCATTGATACGCATACTCTGGCGGGCCGGCTGCTGGACGGTTTGCTGGGCAGCCTGACCTCATCCGCCGCGGCGGTGATTGCCTTCTTCGTCATTTCGGGCTTTTGCATCCACTATGCCCACGCCCGGACCAACACCATTCGGAACCTGGGCGAGTACTATGCCCGCCGCTATGTCCGCATCCTGATCCCGGCGCTGGCGGCGTTGGCGGGCGCGAAAATGCTGCATCTGGCAATGTCGCTGTTCGACCAGTCAATCCTGTGGAGCGTAGCAGCCGAGATCATCTACTACGGCCTCTATCCCTTGTTGCTGCTCGTGCGCCGGCGCATGGGATCCTGGCTGCCGCTCATCGGCCTGGCCTATGTCGGCTCGGTGCTGGTGGCGTCCACTGATCCGATGGCCGGCGCCTATCCGGTGTTCGGGCTGCGCGGCAACTGGCTGCTCGCCCTGCCCTGTTGGCTGCTGGGCTGCTGGCTGGCCGACCTGGTGATCCGCGGTCGCACCAAGGGCGCCGAGCGCTGGGTCTGGCCGCTGCGCGGCGTGGTCTGGGCGGCGATGATCGCCTGCAGCGTCCTGCGCTACCACACCCCAATCGGCTATCCCTGGTCGCTGAACATCTTCGCCATCCTTGTGATGGTCTGGTTGGCCGCCGAGTTGAACCGCTACCTTACCCGCGAGCCGGTCGGCTGGCTCGAATGGGCCGGAAAGTGGAGCTATTCGCTCTATGTAACGCATAAGCTGACCTTCATCCTGCTGGCCCCGCTCTATCTGGAAGGCCTGGGTCTGGTCCTCGGCTGGACGATCCGCTTTGGGCTGCTGCTGGCCGGAGCCTATGTCTTCTACCTGGCGGTCGAACGGCCCTCGCACCTGCTGGCCTATGCGGTGGGCAAGCGCCTGGCCGGCCTGCGCTCCGCCCCGGCGGTCACCGCCGCCGAATGAAGCCCCTCAGCGTCGTCCAGATCGTCGCCTCGATCGCCGACGAGGCGGCCGGGCCGTCCTATTCGGCTCCGCGGCTGGCTTCGGCCCTGGCCGCCGCGGGAGCCAGCGTGGAGATGTTCACGGTCGGGGATGGTCCGCCGACACCCATCGACGGCGTCGGGCATCGTTGTTTTCCGCAGAGCTACAGTCGCTATCCCGTGCTCTCCAGCCTGCGCGCCTCCAATGCACTGCGGGCTGAGCTATGGGGAATCGGGGCGGATGTCCTGCATACCCATGGCCTCTGGCTGGCCCCTAACATCTACCCCGCCGACGCCGCTAAAGCGCACGGCAAGCTCTTCGTGCTGTCGCCCAGAGGCATGCTTGGCGACGCGGCCCTGGCCTTTTCCAGAGGCAAGAAACGACTGATGTGGCTGGCCTCGCAGGGCCGGGCCGTGCGGAGCGCCGGTCTGCTGCACGCCACCAGCGAGCAGGAACTGAACGACATCCGCGCCTTTGGCCTGATCAATCCCGTGGCCATCATCGCCAACGGCATTGACGTTCCGCCGCTCGAGCGCCCCGCACCCGGCCCGGTGCGTACAGTGCTGTCGCTGGGGCGCATCCATCCCAAGAAGGGCCTGCCCGGCCTGATCGGCGCCTGGGCGCGGTTGGGCGAGACGGCCGAGGGCTGGCGGCTGCGCATTATCGGGCCGGATGAAGGTGGCCATGCCGGCGAACTCAAGGCGCTGGTCGCCCAACTGAGGCTGAACAACGTCACCGTGGAAGAGCCCGTTTTTGGGGGCGACAAGCTGGCCGCCTATCGCGAGGCTGACCTGTTCGTGCTTTCTACGCTGAATGAGAATTTCGCCATGACCGTCGCCGAGGCCCTGGCCGCCGGAACCCCGGTCATCTCGACCAAGGGCGCACCCTGGGCCGGTCTGGAGTCAGGGGGCTGCGGTTGGTGGATCGACCACGGCGAGGAAGCCATGACAGCCGCCCTGAACCAGGCCATGAGCCGATCGCCGCTGGCCCTGGCCGAGATGGGCGAGCGGGGACGGGACTGGATGCTGCGCGATTTCGGCTGGGCGAAGATCGGTCGCGAGATGCTGACGGCCTATCAATGGGCGATCCGGGGCGGAACGCCGCCAGCGACGGTGTCGTTGTGAGCGGGATGGACATCGCCGCCAACCGCGCCGCGCGCAAATGGAGCGCCGGCGAACTGGCCGGCCGGGCCCTGTGGGAGACCCTGGGCCAGACTCTGTTCCGCTTCAGCCCGCGCGTCTGCTGGGGTTGGCGGCGCATGCTGCTGCGGCTGTTCGGGGCCAGGATTGCTGAGGGGGTCCACCTGCACCCCAGCGTCAGGATCACCGTCCCCTGGAATCTTGAGATCGCTGAATACGCGGCCGTAGGCGATGACGTGCGGCTCTACAACCTGGGCCTCATTCGCATCGGCAAATCGGCGACCATCAGCCAGGGCGCGCACCTGTGCGCCGGCACCCACGACTACCGAAAGGCCGACATGCCGCTGATCAAGGCGACCATCGCGGTCGGTGAAGCCGCATGGATCTGCGCTGACGCCTTTATCGGCCCAGAGGTTACTGTCGGGGACTACGCCATCGCCGGGGCGCGGGCGGTGGTGATCCGAGATGTCGCGCCATCCGCAATCGTGGCCGGCAACCCGGCCCGGCAGGTCGGCGTGCGCAAAGCCCCGGTTAGCGAATGAAGGTCTCGATCCTGATCCTGGCCCATAACGAGGCGGCCAACCTGCCCTCGTGCCTGGCGGCCCTGACCTGGTGCGACGACATCCTGGTCATCGATTCCGGCAGCACCGACGACAGCGTCGCCATCGCCAAGGCTCACGGCTGCCGCGTCCTGCACCGGCCGTTCGACAACTTCGCCGGCCAGCGCAATTTCGGCCTCGACGAAGGCGCCTTCAAGCACGACTGGATTCTGCATCTGGACGCTGACGAGGTCGTAACCCCCGCCTTCCTGGCCACCCTGGACGCCTTGCAGCCCACCGAGGCGCTGGACGCCTGGCGGGTGCCATTCAAGACCATGCTGTTTGGCCAGTGGCTGCGCCACGCCGGCATGTGGCCAGCCTACCAGGTGCGTCTGGGCCATGCGAAGCGGCTGCGGTTCGTGCAGGTCGGGCACGGCCAGCGCGAGGCCCTGCCGCCCGAGCGGGTCGGTGATTTTCCCGAAGCCCTGCTGCATTACAGTTTCGCCCACGGCCTGAAGCGCTGGCTGGACAAGCACGTCCGCTACGCCGCCGACGAGGCCGCCGAGATGACCGCCCATCCCCCTCAGCCGGACGCCCTGAAGACGGCGCTGTTCGGCGGAGACGCCACCAGCCGTCGGCGGGCGGTCAAGGCTTTGGCCGGACGGATGCCGTTGTTCTGGCGGCCGTTCGCGCGGTTCTTCTACATCTATATCGTCCGGCGCGGCTTCCTGGATGGCCGGGCTGGCCTGGCCTACGCCTTCATGCTGGGTACCTATGAGGCGATGACCGCCATCCTGGCGTTCGAAGCCGCCCGTAGTTTGGGGGGCGCCATGGGAACCAACCGCATGCCGCCGCCGGACGTGACCGCATGACTTACAGATCGACTGATCGCGAGGACAGTTTCGTGGACGAGTATCCGCCCTTTAATGGGGTCTTCGAAGGCCTGGAATTCACCCTGGTGCGGCGCGACGCGGGGCGCGACGGCCAATGAAGCTGCGCAATCTTGGCCCCCTGGCCCGCCGGTCCCGCCAGATCGCCTCGGCCTTCAAGGGCATGGTGGATCAATCCACGACAAGCGATCGCCAGCACCTGTCCTGGGCGGCGGACGCCATCCTGCGCTACAATCGCTGTTCGCCGGATGGCGGCTACTCCATTGCCTTCACGCTCATCCAGGGATGGCAGCAGGGCTATGTCGAGACGACGGGCTATCTGGTCCCGACGGTGTTCGATCTGGCCGATGCGCTGCAGCGGCCCGATGTTCGTGAGAACGCCCTCGCCCAGGGTCCGTGGCTGTTGAAGCACCAACGGCCGGACGGCAGCTTTCCCGACATCACCCGGACGGCGTCGGCCGCCTTCGACACCGGCCAGGTGTTGATGGGCCTGCACAGGCTTTTCCAGGAGACGGGTGAGGCGCGCTACGAGCAGTCGGCCCGGCGAGCCTGCGACTGGCTCACGGCGCTTCGCGAGCCCGACGGCTCGTGGCTGAAGGCGGAGGAATCGCCAGGGCGATCGGCAACCTTCTTCACCCGCAGCGCCGCGGCGCTGATGGATTTCGGCAAGCTGATTGGCGAGCCCCGCTACGTGAGCGCCGGAGAGGCGTTCCTGAGCTGGACGGCCGAGCAACAGCTGCCAAGCGGCCTGTTCAGGCATTCCGAGCTGGTGGTCGGCAAGCCCTATCTCCTGCACACCATCATCTATGTCCTTGAAGGTTTCCTGCAGGCCTACGAAGTCACCGGGGATCAACGGTGGCTGGAGGTGACCCTGCGCGGCGCGGAGGCGTTGAAGCAGGTCAATCTCAATCGCGAGATCATTCTGTTCAGCTACTACGACGCCGACCTGAAGCCAGTCACCGGTGAGAAGTGCATCACGGGCCTCAGCCAATGGGCCGGTGTGGCGCTCCGCCTCTATGAATTAACGGGAGATGAGGGGTATCTGACCTGCGCCTCAAACACCCTGTTCTATCTGAAATCCAAGCAGATTAAGGACGACCCGGTGCTTGGCGGCTCCCTGCCCGGCTCGGTGCCTTTCTGGGGAGACTACCTCAAACTGGCCTTCCCCAACTGGAACCTGAAATTCTTTGCCGATGCGCTGCTGCGCTGGACACGCATGGGATTAGACACCGGCCTGCAGGAAGAGCGGTTCGTCATGACCGCCCACGGGATGAACGCCGCCAAGGTCGGCTGGACCAATGTGGAAGATCACCTGAGCCCCTTCGACGTTGAGACCCTGGAGCAGATCGAGCCCTTGATCGCCGGCCAGGGCGAGGCGCCGGATGTGCTGGACCTGGGATGCGGCGCGGGGCGTTGCCTGGACTGGTTTGCAGCCCGCCATCCCAAATGGCGGCTGGTGGGCGTTGATCCGATCGACCCCAAGCGGCCGGACCGCAATATCGTTGTCGGCACCGCCAAGCATATCCCCCTGGCCGACGCGAGCGTCGATGCGGTGTACGCCTGCATCGCCCTGCAACATGTCGGCGACATCGATGGGGCGCTCGCCGAAATCGGGCGGGTGCTCCGACCCGGCGGCATCCTGGTCGTCTTTGATCGCAATCCCGTATCGCTGCGCGGGCTGCTCAAGCCTTGGCATGAGTTACGGGGCCGCTGGATCTACAGCTGGGACTCGCCCTTCCGTGAGCGTTGGCGCACCGCCGGGCGGTGGCGGGGGCTGATGAGCAAGGCCGGCAATCGGGTTGAGAAGATCAAGGGCTTTACCGAGCCCGGCGGCCGGGGCTGGCGGCGCTATTTGCCCATCAACCGGTTCTTGCTCATTGCGGCGCGCAAAGCGGCCTGACGGATCGAAAGTGTCGATGCCGCGTTGCCATGCAGCGCCATCCCTCCGGGTCCCGGCAGGGCTGACGTTGCCCAATATTTGAGCGATCGGTCGTCCACCCGCCCGATACGACCTTCTGACGGCCCAAGAGTCAGGAATACACGTAAGGATAGAACAATATAGCCTTCCTCCCGAGGTTTTCGTGACTCATGCACAGCTTATGATTGCTGATGCTTTGCGTTGATAGACGTCGAAAGTACCTCGCCTGCCGTCGCGACAACCGCCCCCCCCAATTTGGGCTAGGCAAGCTATGGGGCGTTCGCGTAGTGAAAAGCGCTGCTGCGGAGCCCGTATCGAACTTTGGGTTTGCTGTGAGTGCGCCGGCGATTCATCCGAGATGAGTATCTCGGATCATGTCAGACCGGCGGGAAGTCGGTCGGAGACTAAGGAGCTCGAGTGTTTAGTCGGCGTTGTTCGGTCGCGAATTCAGACGTGAGCGGAACGCTTGCGGACGCTGCGTCCTGTGCGGCGCGGCGGAGGGCCTGACGTGAACACCGTCATCGTCTGTGACTGGCTGCCTCCCTCGTTCGGCGCCGTCGGCCAATATATGGCCCAGCGAGCCCATAAGCTGGCGTCGGAAGGCGGCCAGGTAACTCTGATTGGCCTTGGCGAGGCGCCCAGTGTCACTGACGTCGCGCAGGAGCCGGGCTCGCTGACGCTGGTGCGTATCAAGGCTGCGCCCCTGCAAAAGGGTAGCTTTCTGTTCACCAGGGCTACATGGGCTCTGCGCAAGAACATCAAGTTGGCCTGGGCTGCCAATCGGGCGATCAGCCGTTCGCCGAAGGGCGCCGGGACTGAGATCGTCGTAACCGGCTCGCCGCCGTTTCTGTCCTATGTGATGATCGTCCTGAACCTCTTGTTCTGGCGGCGGACGCTCATCTATCGGATCACTGACTTCTATCCCGAGACGGTGTTCGCCGCCGGCTTCATGCGGCGGTTCCAGTTCGTCGGCGGCGTCTTCCATTTCCTGCGCCGCTTCGCCACCCGCATTGAGGCGTTAGGTGAGGACCAGAAACGGCGGCTGCTGGAAACCGGGGTGAAACGGGAAGCCATCCAGGTGGTGCGCGACGCCTCACCGATCGAGGACTGGGACAGCGGCTCCCCGGCCGAACGCCCCTTCCCGGCCGACAAGGTCCTGCTGCTCTATTCCGGCAACATGGGCCTGGCCCACGACATCGACACGCTGGTCAGCGCCTATGACCACCACGTGAAGCACGGCTCCGACCGGGTGAGACTCTGGGTGAACGGCACCGGCGCGCGGCTGGGCCCGCTGCAGGAAGCCTGCGCGGCCAGGAACCTGCCGCTGCATGTGTCCGGCCCGGTGCCTATCGAGGACCTGCCAGGCGTCCTACGGGCCGCTGACGCTCATCTGGTTCTGCTGCGCACGCCGTTCTGGGGCTATGTCCTGCCCTCAAAAATCTACGCCTGCGTGGCGTTGGATCAGCCCATCCTCTATGTCGGGCCGGTGCAGTCGGACGTCCATCTCTTGGCGTCGCAGCGGCCCAAACCCTATAGGCATGTCGATCCGGGTGATGTCGTCGCTTGTCTGAACGCTATGGAAGAAATCGCCGACGCCGTGCAAGGGCGCACCTGGGTCGCCGAGGCGCCGGCGCTGGTCCTGCCGGAGCCAGTCGCCAACGAGGCGCAGTCTGTTGCCTCGGCGCGGCCGCGACGGCAGGCTGGCGCGCAGTGGATGTCGTCCTGGGGTAAGCGGATATGAAAACAGCCTTGGTGCTGGGCGCGGGCGGCTTTATCGGCAGTCATCTCGTAAAACGTTTGAAGCGTGAGGGGTTCTGGGTCCGCGGCGTGGACCTGAAGCTGCCGGAATACGCCGAGACCGAAGCCGATGACTTCGTCATGGCCGACCTGCGCGAGCAGTCGGTGGTGCGGGCGGTGATCGACCGCCGCTTCGACGAGGTCTACCAGTTGGCCGCCGACATGGGCGGGGCCGGCTACATTTTCACCGGCGAGCATGACGCCGACATCATGCACAACTCGGCGACCATCAACCTGAATGTCGCCGACGCCTGCCAACGGCGGACTATCAAGCGACTGTTCTATTCCTCGTCGGCCTGCATGTACCCGGCCTATAACCAGGAAGACCCGGACAACCCCAACTGCGCCGAGAACTCGGCCTATCCGGCCGCGCCGGACAGCGAGTACGGTTGGGAGAAGCTGTTCTCCGAGCGCCTGTTCCTCGCCTACAATCGAAACCACGGTACGGAATTTAGGGTCGCCCGCTATCACAACATCTTCGGTCCGGAAGGCACCTGGGACGGCGGCAAGGAAAAGGCCCCGGCCGCCATGTGTCGCAAGATCGCCCAAGCCAACACCGGCGGCACGATCGACATTTGGGGCGACGGCCTGCAGACCCGCTCCTTCCTCTTTGTCGACGAGTGCCTCGAGGGTTCGACCCGCCTGTTGCGCTCGGGCTTCGAGGGGCCGGTCAATATCGGTTCGGACGAGATGGTGACCATCAATCAGCTGGCTGGCCTGGTCGCCGACATCGCCGGCAAGACCATCAAGTTGAACCACATCCCGGGCCCCCTGGGCGTGCGCGGTCGCAACTCGGACAACAAGATGATCGAGGAGCGCCTCGGCTGGCGGCCCAGTCAGCCCCTGGTGGCCGGTCTCGAACGCACCTACGAATGGATCGAGCGACAGGTCGCGCGTAACGCCGCCTGATTTGGCGATTCTAGAGGGACGGTGGGGCGATGAGCGGGCCACGCATATTGGTCACCGGCGGCGCGGGCTTTATCGGCTCGCACCTGTGTGAGCGGCTGCTGGAGAGCGGCGCCGACGTGCTCTGCGTCGACAACTTCTTCACCGGCTCGCGGGCCAATGTCCGCCACCTGCTGACCAATCCGAACTTCGAGCTGATGCGTCACGACGTGACCTTCCCGCTCTATGTCGAGGTCGACCAGATCTACAACCTGGCCTGCCCGGCCAGCCCGGTGCACTACCAGCACGACCCGGTCCAGACGACCAAGACCAGCGTCCACGGCGCCATCAACATGCTGGGCCTGGCCAAGCGGCTGGGCGCCCGCATCCTGCAGGCTTCGACGTCCGAGGTTTACGGCGACCCGGCCATCCACCCGCAGGTCGAGGGCTATTGGGGCAACGTCAATCCGATCGGGCCGCGCTCCTGCTATGACGAGGGCAAGCGCTGCGCAGAGACGCTGTTCTTCGACTACTGGCGCCAGCACCGCCTGCAGATCAAGGTAGCGCGGATCTTCAACACCTATGGCCCGCGCATGCATCCCAACGACGGGCGGGTGGTCAGCAACTTCATCGTCCAGGCCCTGAAGGGTCAGCCCATCACCCTGTTCGGCGATGGCGAACAGACGCGCTCGTTCTGCTATGTTGACGACCTGGTCGGCGGGCTGATCGCCCTGATGAACACGCCGCCGGAAGTGACCGGGCCGGTCAATCTGGGCAATCCGGGCGAGTTCACCATGCGCCAGCTGGCCGAGCTGGTTATCGAACTGACCGGCAGCAAGTCGCCCATCGAGCATCGTCCTCTCCCTGTCGACGATCCGCGCCAGCGCCAGCCGGACATCAGCCTGGCCAAGCAGCACCTGGGTTGGGCGCCGACCACCGACCTGCGGGCCGGCTTGGGCAAGGCCATCGCTTATTTCGACAAGGTGCTGACCGCCGAGGGGGTCTGAGGTGACCCTTTACCCGGTCATTCTGTGCGGCGGCTCGGGAATACGGCTATGGCCGCTTTCCAACGCCAAACGCTCCAAACCCTTCATCCCACTGGTAAACGGGCAGTCGACGTTCGCCCAGACCCTGGCAAGATTGGCCGCCGTCGAAGGCGCCGCCGCCCCTATCGTCGTGGCCGGGCCCCAGCACGCCGAGGCTATCCAGGCTGAATTCGCCGCGGCGGGAATCAAAGGGGTGCTGATCCTCGAGCCGACCGGTCGCGACTCTGCGCCCGCCATGGCCGCGGCCGCCCACTATATCCAGGCCCGGGATCCCGGCGCGGTGGCCCTGTTCCTGGCCGCGGACCACCACATCCCAGATCCCAGCGCCTACGCCACGACTGTGGCCGTGGCGGCAGCCGCAGCCGAGCGGGGCTCCATCGTGACCCTCGGCATCCGGCCTACGGGTCCTTCGACCGCCTACGGCTATATCGTGCCGGGCGCTCCCATCGCCGACGGCGTCCGGCGTATTAGCGCCTTCGCCGAAAAGCCCAGCGAAGCGCGGGCCCGCAGCCTGATCGAGTCCGGCTGCCTGTGGAACGGCGGCATGTTCATTGTTCGGGCCGACGTGCTGATCGCCGAGCTGGAAGCCCATGCGCCGGCCATCAACAGCGCCGCTCGCGCGGCGGTGGATGGCGCCGTCCCCGACGGCGGCGCGCTGCGGTTGGGAGACGCCTTCTTCACCGCGCCGAAGATCTCGATCGACTACGCCGTGATGGAGCATACCGGGCTCGCCGCCGTTGTACCGGCAGATTTCGCCTGGTCGGACCTGGGCGCCTGGGATGCCGTTCTGGCCGTCTCGGCCCGTGACGCAGCCGGCAATAGCGTCGAGGGCCCGGTCGTTCTGTCCGGGGCCGAGAATTGCCTGGTGCGGGCCGAGGGCGGCGTGAAGGTCGTAGCGTTGGGTGTGCGCAACCTGGCCATCATCGCCGGGCCAGACGGGGTGATGGTCTGCGAGCTGGACGCCCTGGACGGGATCAAGGACGCCGTCGGGCGACTGCAGGGCGCTTGATGGATCCTGTCGCGAGCGTTCTCAGCAACAGTTTGAAGCGTCCCGGCCACAGCTTCCAGCGCTGAGCTCCCTTCGGATCTTCGCCGCCGCTTCAGTGCCTGCGCATCAGCGCCCGCCAGTGGATCGCACGCGCCACGCTTACCCCGAACCGCTTCGTCGCCCCGTGGCTGGATTTCGGGTGGGCTGCCGCAAAGGGGCTTGATCGCGCTACAATCAGGACTTCGATTTCACCCGCCGATTAAGGAGGGATAGAAAGAACGTCTCCAATTCATCGAGCTTCTTCCGAAGGTCCAGCGCAGGTTTTTCGACCAAATGCCAAGACATCGCCGAGAAGGCAACAACGAGAGGAAAGCTGAACAACATCATCCAATACCAATGGTGGGTAATCGGCAATATCTGATACAATGCTTGAAATATTACATAGTGATACAAATATATTCCATAAGAATAATCTGCTGTTTTGATCAAGAATATCTTCTTAATATTAGTGGCGCCTAAATACACGGTAATATAACAAGTAATCAATGGGTAGGCGTAAGTCCAAATCGCATAGCTGTATTGCTTTGTAAGGGCGCATGCTATGGCCAATAATACGCAAGTGACGAATAATGGCGTGCTCCATGGTATTTTTTCTTTGTACAGATAGAAGCACACGCCGATCAGAAAGCTGAAAACAAGGAATATCCCGGGGACGCTATACAGGTCGGTGAATCCGAACGACCAATCATGCCGTAGTCCATGCAGCAGCAGGTATCCCAACATGAAGACCGCAGTGCTGAGTGGGGCGATGACGCGCCAACGACGCGCTCCAATCAGAGCAATCGCCGCAATTGCCAAATAGCAGTAAAGCTCGAACGGTATTGTCCATAACTGCTGGTTGACGTATGAATAGTGGTTACCCTTGAATACACCCGGAAGATAGAAATGTATATCTCCGACAACATTTAGAAAATATACATAAAACTCCGGGTCAGAAAAGTACTTTGGCGGGGTATATGTCGTAACTATTGGGCCTATTATGATGGCCGAAAGAAGTACTTCTACGGTAAGCGCCGGAAATATTCTGATAATTCTCAAACCGAGAAATTTCCCAATCGTCTGGGAACGCAGGAGGCTGCCGGTGACCAGAAAGCCGCTCAGCGCGAAGAACATGGGCAGCAGCGCCAGCAACACAGGCTGTGCGGGCGTTCGCCAAAGATCCAGGCGATCACCTTCCGCAATGGATTCTGCATGTTGAAGCGCGATGATGACGGCCAATCCCAGCCTCAGGTAGTCGAAGCCGGACGGTCGCCAATTCGCCGCTTCAAGCCGTTCGCCGATTGATGGCATCAAATCCCCCGATCTAATCGACTGGTGGTGAGATTCTGACGGTCGGCAACCCCCGCACCCCTTGCGGGACAAGGGCTGGTCTCACCCCGAAAGGGACCCAAGCGTCGCGTTCTATCGACTAGCATTGACGGATAAAGGCGCCTAGCCCGCCTTATTCACGGTTGGTCAAAAAGGCGGGTTGGAGGAGGTCGCGCAACATGTTGTTTTGGCACAATATTTTTCAGTCTACACTAACCCATTTCCACGACCGGCGGCGGGGCGCTGCCGGCCCTGACCGAGCGGCGGATCGGTGTAATCGACTGCATTGCCGGGCTGATCGCTGATCCGTGCGATCCGGCGTTGTCAGGCAGGTGCGGCTTCTCAATCGCCAGGATGGGCAAGGTTCATGATGGAGCCCGCCGTTTTCCCCTGCTAGAAGGCCCGTCCCGGACAGATGGCCGAGTGGTTTAAGGCAGCGGTCTTGAAAACCGCCGTGGGTGTGAGCCCACCGTGGGTTCGAATCCCACTCTGTCCGCCATCCTGCTTCGCCCTGCGGGCTTCGCAGGATTGATCGCCGACACACTGTCCCGCATTCGGAGACTCGCCATGAAAACCCGCCGCATCGGCCCGTTCGAGGTTTCCGAGATTGGCCTGGGCTGCATGAGTCTTAGCCACGCCTATGGTCCGCCGCCGCCGCGCGAGCAGGCTGAGCGGGTTCTCAAAGGCGCGCTGGACCGTGGATACACCTTCTTCGACACGGCGGCGGTCTATGGCCTGGGCCACAATGAGCGGCTGGTCGGCGAGGTGCTGGGCAATCGGCGGGACGAGTTCGTGCTGGCGTCGAAATGCGGCCTGACGGACGGCGAAACCCGCGATCTCAACGGCGCGCCTGAGCGGCTGAAGAAGACCTGCGATGAGAGTCTGGCCAGGCTGGGGGTCGATGTGATCGACCTCTATTATCTTCACCGCTGGGACAAGCGCGTGCCGATCGAGGACAGCGTCGGCGCCCTGGCCGATCTGGTGAAGGCGGGCAAGATCCGCTCGATCGGGCTCTCGGAAGTCTCGGCCGCCACCCTGCGCAAGGCCAATGCGGTCCACCCAATCGCCGCCCTGCAGACTGAATACTCGCCCTGGACCCGCAATCCGGAGGTCGCGGTGCTGGACGCCTGCCGCGAACTGGGCGTGGCCTTCGTCGCCTTCTCGCCGGTCGGGCGCGGCTTCCTGGCCGGAGGTCTGCGCGACCTGGCCCGGCTGGAGCCGGGCGACTTCCGCGCCGGCATGCCCCGCTTCATCGGCGAGGCCTTCGAGGCCAATCTGAAACTGCTGGACGCCTTCACCGAACTGGCGACGGAGGCGAACTGCACGCCGGCCCAGCTCTGCCTGGCCTGGCTGCTGCAGAAGGACCCGATCATCATCCCCATCCCGGGCACCACCCGACCCAAGCATATGTCGCAGAACGCCGGCGCCGCGGATGTCGTGCTAGCGTCCGAAGTCGTCGATCGACTGGAGACCCTGGTCAACGCCCGGACCGTCAGCGGCCAGCGCTATTCACCGGCCATGCAGGCGACGGTCGACACCGAAGAGATGGCCCCCGTCTAGGCTGACCACGGTGGCGAAACGCCGGGCTGGACTGCCCTAACGGCGCCCGCGCATAACCCAGCCCATCGCAGAAAAAACGAGGCTCACGCCATGACTGACGCTCTGATCATCGACGCCGTCCGCACCCCCCGCGGGATCGGCAAGCGGGGCAAAGGCGCCCTGGCCGAGATCCACCCCCAGCAGCTGGGCGCCACGGTGCTTCGCGCCCTGGCCGAGCGCAACAACCTCAACACCGCCGATGTCGACGACATCATCTGGGGCACCTCCAGCCAGCGCGGCCAGCAGTCGGGCGACCTGGGCCGCATGTCCGCCCTGGACGCCGGCTATAACGTCAAGGCCAGCGGCGTGACCCTGGACCGCTTCTGCGGCTCGGGCATCACCACGGTGAACCTGGCGGCCGCCTCGATCATGTCGGGCATGGAAGATCTGGTCATCGCCGGCGGCACCGAGATGATGTCGATGCCCAACCGCCGCACGCCGGAAGACGGCGCGCCGATCATGGACAACGGCAACCTGCGCCTGCGGGCCAACCATCCCCAGACCCACCAGGGCATCTGCGCCGACGCCATCGCCACCCTGGAAGGCATCACCCGCGAAGACCTCGACGCTCTGGCCCTCGAAAGCCAGAAGCGCGCCGCCGTCGCCATCGCCGAGCACCGCTTCGACAAGAGCCTGGTCCCGGTCTACTTCGAAGACGGCACCCTGGCCCTCGACCACGAGGAATTCCCCCGGCCGCAGACCACCGCTGAAGGCCTGGCTTCGCTGAAGCCCAGCTTCGAAGCTCTGGCCGACGTGCCGCTGGACGACACCGGCGTCACCTTCCGCAGCCTGATCAAGCAGAAGTACCCGGACCTCGACATCAAGTTCGTCCACCACGCCGGCAACTCTTCGGGCGTCGTCGACGGCTCGGCCGCTATCCTGCTGGCCTCGCCGAAATACGCCAAGGAACACGGTCTGAAGGCTCGTGGCCGCGTCGTGGCCATGGCCAACATGGGCGATAGCCCGACCCTGATGCTCAACGCCCCGGTCCCCGCTGCTCGCAAGGTGTTGGAAAAGGCCGGCCTGACGGTCGACGACATCGATCTGTGGGAAATCAACGAGGCCTTCGCCGTCGTCACCGAGAAGTTCATCCGAGACCTCAAGCTGGACCGCAGCAAGGTCAACGTGAACGGCGGCGCCATGGCCCTGGGCCACCCGATCGGCGCGACCGGCGCCATCCTGATCGGCACCATGCTGGACGAACTTGAGCGCCGTAACCTCAAGCGCGGCCTGATCACCATGTGCGCCGGCGGCGGCATGGCCCCTGCGATCATCATCGAGCGGGTCTGAGGACTTTGGGGGGCACGGTCATGCGGAAGATTTTCACTGCGGCTGCCGCATTGGCCGTGACGATGGCGGCGGGGACGGCCTTCGCCGCTCCCTCCCCCCTCGATCCCCCCAAACCCACACCGGACAAGCCCCTGGTGTGCATCTATCGGGTCGCCGGCATGGGCCTGCCCTTCTACGCGCTGACTTTTGACGTGGACAACACCATCGTCGCGTCGCTGATGCCACGACAGTACACCTGCTTCCTGACGACAGCGGGAGATCATGTGTTGGGGCAGAGCTGGCCGGCCATGGTGGGCCCGAACAATGAGCAAACGGCCGCAACCTACTGGGAAGGTGGCCAGACCTATTACTATTGCTACCAGGCCGGAGGCGGCGCGGTATGCGGCAGGCCTGGCGCCAAGATCGCCACACGGGTAGCGCCCGACAAGGGCGCGGCCGCCGTGCAGAAGTATGGGTTCGTTCCGGCGCCCGAAATTATACCCTGACGGCCGCCGCCAACGCCCGCCGATGCGCTTCCCCTATCTGGGCATCAGATAGTCCAGCTCGGCCTGCTCGAACTGGATGTTGCTGCGCTGGGCGACGTCGGCGTTGATCTTCCGGGCGATCAGGGCTGTGGCCGGCGCCAGGGTCGCGAAGTGGTCGGCGCCGGGGATCAGATAGAAATGGGCCAGCGGGTTGGCTGAGGCTGCCCGGAGCTTTTCAAGTTCCGAGCGGTTGCCTGGCAGGTTTGCGCCCTCGAAGACGAAAGTCGGGCTGATGATCCCGGCCAGCCAGCGCCCCGGCGAGCGCAGAGCCAGTTCCTCCGGGTTGCTGATATCCACGCCCAGATAGCTTCCGTAGTCCCGATCGAAGTCGGCGACCGGCCCGAAGGCGAACACCGCCCGGAAGCGGTCGCTGCATTCGGCCGTCAGCAGGGCCAGGGTTCCGCCGGTGCTGTGGCCGCCCAGGTAGATTCGCGCCGGATCGACATAGTCCTGGGTCGCCAGCCAAGCCGCCGCGGCCAGGATGTCGTCGACCTCGCCATAGCCGCCCTCGCGCCGGCCGGGGTTCTGGTTGCCGCCGCGCAGGGAGGGATACATCATCACGATGCCGGCCTGCCGGAAGGCGGCCGCGGTCTGGTCATTGCTGGTGGGGGCCGGCGACCAGACATCGCCGATGGAATTGGCGTCGCCGCCGGTGATCCAGATGATGGCGGCATGGCCCCGGCCGTCGCCGGGCGAGGGCGTGACATAGGCGGCGAGGTTGCCGGCATGCGAGGGGAAGCTGACCAGCTTGAACAGCTTGGCGGGCGGCTTGACGACCGGATCGGCGCCCGCCTGGCCGACGACGGTGGTCGGATGGGCGGCCCTGGCCTGCATCAGGGTTGGACCGGTCGCCGACTGCGCCGGCGCACAGGCCAACAGCAGCGCCGCCAGGGCAAATACCACCCGCGTCATCACATCCCTCCCGTCCCGCGCAGAGGCTAGCACGGGTCTGTTCCGGGCCAAGCCCTGAACAGACTTGCCGACCCGGCGAGGGCGCGGGCATTATCGCCACCACGCGCTGCAGTCGCATGGCTCTTCGCGCTCAAGGGGGATGTACCGCATGTCGAGGAGATGGCGACAGCGCGCCGGCGCCCGCTGTGGGCTGGCCGTGGCGTCGGTCATGGTGTCATTGATCGCGGGGTCAGCCCAGGCGGCGGACAAGGCTGCCCGCAACCTGATGGTCCTGGACGGCAACAACACCGGTTATGTCGAGTTCCTGGACACGGACAGCCTGCGTCGGACCGGCGACATCCTCGAGTTCGATACGGTTTCCGTCAGCTACTCCTACTCGTTCTCGCTCAAGCCGGGCGAGTCGATGAAGCTGGACCTCAGTGACATCCAGACCAGGAAGCTCAAGGTGTCGCTCGACACTAAGGTCGAACACCTGCGGGTGTCTTGCGGCTGGCGCACCATCGCGCGGCCCGACATGGACGCCGTGCCCGCCGACCTCAAGTTGCCGCCCGGCATGTCGCCGCCGGACCAGGAATTCCTGTCGCCCAACGACCGGCTGACCGCGGTGGTCGACCGAATCTGTAGCGGCGAGACCGTCACCGGCGACAAATCCATCCGTTCGGTCAAGGCGGCCACGGCTCGCGCCAAGAAACTGATGGACCCGCCGCATACGCCCTCGCCCTCGCCCGCCAAGCCGGATCCGGTCGAGCCGGGCTGGGCGGGCGGGATGCACGCCTTCAGCCGTCTTGATACCGCCAGTCTGGAGGCCGTGCCGGCCGATGGGCAGGGCCTGCTGTTCATCGACCGCAAGGCGCTTAAACGCGCCGGCTCCCGGGTCGAGGGGGTCACCCTGTTGATGATGGGTAACCGCGCCCTGCGCTACAGCTATCAGAGCAATGATCCCGTCGTGATGCGCAAGATGACCTATGACTGCACCGCCGGCCTGATGTGGGTGACCGCCGAGGCGCGTTGGAACCGCTACGGCATCCTCACCCTGGTGAGCGAGATCAGCGCCCTGCCCCGCGCCCGGACACATTCGCCGATCATCGCCGCGGAGATCGATTCCGCCTGCGCCGACACGCCCAAACCAGACGCAGCAGCTTACGCGAATCTGGACGAAGCCTGGGCCTTCGCCCGCAAAGACTGGCCCCAGGCGCCGGCCCCTGGCTTCGACGTCGTCTGCCTCTGGAACGCCATGCCGGCGGACTGGCGCTCCCGCATCCGCGATCATTGGGCGACCAAGGGCCCCGACGCAGCGCCCCTTCCTCCCGGCGCAACCGAGACTGCCGCCCATCAGTGCGCCGTGCCGGATGGCGAGCGCAAGGCGGCCTCCCAGGCCATGAGCCTTTACATCCCGCAGCGCGGCGCCGTGGCCTTCCTCAACACCCAGGGAATCATCGAGAACCAGCTGGCCTACGTCTTCGATAACCTGCCCTGGCGCGAGCGGCAGCGACTGAAAAAGACCGTGGACGCCAACTCGCCCGCCGATCGTCAATTCCAGGCCGATATCGCCAACCGGATGTCCGCCCAGCTGGGCGTCACGACCCGGGCCGGGGCCGAGCAGGTCTTCGTCTACATGATGACCCGGGCCGGCCTGATGCCCGACTAGCGATACGGATCCGGCGTCGCCAGGTAGCCCTTAACGTAGTCGTCGATGCCGTCTTCCAGCGTCGTGAACTGGCCCGGGTAGCCGGCCTCGCGCAGGCGGTCCATCTTGGCTTCGGTGAAGTACTGGTACTTGTCCCGAATGGACGGGGGCATGTCCATGTAGTCGATCAGCGGACCGCGGCCGGCCGACTTGAACAGAGTCTCGGCCATCTCGCGGAAGCTGCGGGCCTTGCCCGAGCCCAGGTTGAAGATGCCGTTGACGGCCTCGTTCTGGTGCAGCCACTGCACCACGTCGGCGACGTCGCGGACATAGACGAAGTCGCGCAGCTGGCCGCCGTCCTCGTAGTCGGGATTGTGCGACTTGAAGAGCTGCACCGCGTGTCCCGTTCGGACCTTGGGCCAGATCTGGGCGGCCACCGACTTCATGCTGGCCTTGTGGTGCTCATTGGGGCCGTAGACGTTGAAGAACTTCAAGCCCGCCCATTGGGGCGGGGCGTAGTCGCGGGCGGCCTGGCGAACGGCGAAGATGTCGAACATCGCCTTGGACCAGCCGTAGGTGTTCAGCGGCCGCAGCCTGGTCAGGTGGTCCAGGCTGTTGTCGTCGTCGAAGCCCAGTTCGCCGTCGCCATAGGTCGCCGCCGAACTGGCGTAGATGAAGCGGCGCTGGCGGTCCGCACACCAGCGGAACAGGTCCCGCGACAGGCAGAAATTGGTCTGGACGATCTTGTCGGCGTCCGGTTCCGTGGTCGAGGAGATGGCGCCCATGTGGACGACCAGCTCGATGTCGCGCCAGCGCTTTTCCAGCCAGTCGAACATCTCTTCCGGCGGCACGAAGTCGCCGATCGGGTGCTTGGCGATGTTGCGCCACTTGCCCAGTTCCGCGTCATGCAGCCAGTCGCAGACCACCAGGTCGAGGTTCTGATCCTCGGCCATCTTGGCCACGATGTTCGAGCCGATGAAGCCGGCCCCGCCGGTGACGAAGATAATGCGGCGGGTCATGACTGCTCCTGGAACCGGGCGATGGCGGCGGTGGTCGAATAGCCCTCGACCAGGGGCGCCAGGCGAACTTCGCCACCCCAGCCATGGACCAGCTCGTGCCCGACCACGCCCTCGATACTGTAGTCGGCGCCCTTGATCAGGACGTCGGGCCTAGCGGCCTCGATCAGCGATATCGGGGTCTTTTCGGCGAAGGGAACCACCAGGTCGACATTCGCCATGCCGGCCAGCACCAGGGCGCGGGAATCGAGATCGTTGATCGGCCGCCCCTCGCCCTTCAGCCGGCGCACCGACTCGTCGGTGTTCAGTCCGACGATCAGCCGGTCGCACCATGCCCGCGCCTGGGCCAGATAGGTAACGTGACCCCGGTGCAGGATATCGAAACAGCCGTTGGTGAAGCCGATCTTCAAGCCCCTGGCTCGCCAGTCGGCGACAATCTCGGCCATCTGGCCGGGGGTGGCGGCGATCTTACGCTCGGCGGGCGTCAGGTGGGCGGCGAGTTCCGCCTCGACCAGATCCTGAGGCGAGGCAGTGGCGGTGCCGACCTTACCGACCACCACACCACTGGCCAGCAGGGCGAACGCGATGGCCTGGTCGGTGTCTACGCCGGCTGCCAGAGCCAGGCCCAGCGCCGCCAGGGCGGTGTCACCGGCCCCTGAGACGTCGAACACCTCGCGGGCCGCGCCAGGGAAGTGTCGGACGGGCTGGCCCCGTACGGCCAGGCTCATGCCCTTGGCCGCCCGGGTGACCAGCACCGCCTTGCAGCGGGAGAGGTCCAGGGCGCGGGACAGGGCCGCCTCGATCTCTGCATCGGTCTCGGTCGGCAGTTCGGTGGCGGCCGCCAGTTCCTTGGCGTTGGGCTTGACGATGTCGGCGGCGCCGTAGCGGGCGAAGCTGCGAGCCTTGGAATCGACGATCAGCGCCGCCTTGTTGACCCTGGCCGCTTCCAGGCAGGCCTCGACCACGCCCTGGGTGACACAGCCCTTGCCATAGTCCGACAACAGGATGGCCCCTGCCCCCTCGGCGGCGTAGCGCACCGAGGCGATCAGCTTGGCCTCGGCTTCTTTTGAAGGGGCCCGGATGTCCTCGGAGTCGACCCGCAGCAGCTGCTGGCCCGAGGCGACATAGCGGGTCTTCACAGTCGTGGGGCGGCCGCGCTCGGCGATCAGGTGGCCTTCCATGCCCGTTTCGGCGCCCACCATGCTCAGCGCCTCGTTGGCCACGGCGTCATCGCCGATCAGTCCAGCCAAGGCTGCCAGCCCACCGAGAGCGGCAACGTTGCGCGCCACGTTGCCGGCGGCCCCCAGCATGGCCTGCTCACGGCCGCGGGCCAGGACGGGAATCGGCGCTTCCGGCGAAGTGCGGGTGACCTCGCCATAGACGAAGCGGTCAACCATCACGTCACCGACGCAGGCCACGCGCACCCCGGCGACGGCGGTCAGGAGCGACTGGAGTTGGCTAAGGTCCATGCGGAGGTTCTAGCGGTTTGCGGGGCGGGAACAAGATTCACGCTGGGGGAAGCTTGAACTGATCCAGTCCAGCCCTGGCGGCGTAAGGAATTTCGTGAGCACGCCCGACACCCCTGCCGGCCCGATTATCGTCTGGTTTCGCCAGGATCTGCGGCTGACCGACAATCCGGCCCTGGCCGCGGCGATCGACAGCGGCCAACCGATTGTCCCGCTCTATGTTTTGGATGAGACCCCTGGCGTGCGTCCGATGGGCGGCGCCGCATTGTGGTGGCTCGACAAGTCCCTGCAAGCTCTTGGTGGGGCCCTGGAGAGGGTCGGCGCTTCGCTGGTCCTGCGGCGTGGCGCGGCCCAGTCCGTGCTGGACGATGTGATCGCCGAGACCGGCGCGACAGGAGTGTTCTGGAACCGCCTCTACGACGCCGGGTCTATCGCGCGTGACAAGGCGATCAAGACCGCGCTCTCAAGCCGGGGCCTCAAGGCCGAGAGTTTCAATGCCGCCCTGCTCAACGAACCATGGACGATCAAGACCGGCGCGGGCGACTTCTACAAGGTCTTCACGCCCTACTGGCGCACCGCGCGAGGCCAGGTCGAGGTTCATCCGGCCCAGCCCCTCCCGCCCCGGCTGCAAGCCTGCAAGGCGCGCTCGGACAGGCTTGAGGCCTGGGGTCTGCATCCGCACAGCCCGGATTGGTCATCGGGATTCGCGGCCTGGACGCCCGGCGAGGCTGGAGCCCAGGCTGGGTTGGACCGGTTCCTGGACGAAGCGCTGCCGGCCTACCCCACCGCCCGTGACCTGCCGGGCGTAGCGGGTGTCTCGCGCCTCTCCCCTCACCTGCATTTCGGCGAGCTGGGACCACGCCAGGTCTGGCGGGCCGTGCAGGCCAGGACGGCGACCGGCCATGGCCTGGACGGCGCGGCCGACAAATTCCTGGCCGAGCTGGGCTGGCGCGAGTTCAATCATCACCTGCTGTTCCACAATCCCGACCTGGCCAGCCGGAACTTCCGTCCGGAGTTCGACGCCATGGTCTGGCGCGATGACCCCGAGGGTCTGCAAGCCTGGCAGCGGGGGCTGACGGGCTATCCGCTGGTCGATGCGGGCATGCGCGAGCTGTGGTCCACCGGCTTCATGCACAACCGGGTGCGGATGGTCGCCGCCTCGTTCCTGATCAAGGACCTGATGATCGACTGGCGGGTCGGCGAGGCCTGGTTCTGGGACACCCTGGTCGACGCCGATATCGCCCAGAACGCGGCCAACTGGCAGTGGGTGGCCGGTTCGGGCGCCGACGCCTCACCCTATTTTCGCGTGTTCAATCCCAGCAGCCAGGGCGAGCGGTTCGATCCGCTTGGCGCCTATGTCCGTCGCTGGGTCCCGGAACTCGCGCGGCTTCCCGACGCTGTGCTTCACACGCCCTGGACGGCCAAGCCCGAGCAACTCGCCGCCGCCGGCGTCACGCTGGGCAAGACCTATCCCCGTCCCATCCTCGACCATGCCGCCGCACGCGAGCGCGCCCTGGCCGCCTATGCCGCCCTCAGGGCCGCCTGAAAGGATCCGCCATGAAGATCGCCGTCATCGGAGCGGGCATTGCGGGTCTGGGCGCGGCCTACGCGCTGAAGGACCGGCATCAGGTCGTCCTCTACGAAAAGGACAGCCGGCTGGGCGGCCACGCCAACACCGTTACGGTCGATTATGACGGCGTCCCCGTCGACGTCGACACCGGCTTCATCGTCTACAATTACGAGAATTACCCCAACCTGGTCGGGCTGTTCGACAGCCTGGGCGTGGCGACCCGCGAGACAGACATGAGCTTCGCCTGCGCCGGCGGCGGGCTGGAATGGTCGTCCAACTTTCCGAGCGGGGTGTTCGCCCAGAAGCGCAACCTGTTCAATCCAACCTTCCTGCGCATGCTCAGCGACATCGGCCGCTTCAACGCCGGCGCGCAGGCTGATCTGCTGAAGGCCGACTTCCAGGACCTGACCCTGGCCGGCTATCTGAAGGTGCGCGGCTTCACCGACCAGTTCCGCGACCGATACCTGCTGCCCATGGGGGCTGCCATCTGGTCGACCTCCGAAAGCCGCATCGGCGACTTCCCCGCTGAGAGCTTTCTGCGTTTCTTCTCCAACCACGGCCTGTTGTCGTTCAACCAGCCCAAGTGGCGGACGGTGATCGGCGGCAGCCGCCGCTACGTGAAGCGGATCGGCGATGTGCTGGGCGACCGGGCCAGGGTCGGCGCCGGCGTGGCCTCCGTCACCCGACTGCGCAGCGGCAAGATCGAGGTCCGCGACCGCGCCGGCCAGGCCGATCTTTTCGACCGTGTGATCTTCGCCTCGCATCCGGACCAGACCCTGCGGATGTTGCAGGCCCTTGACGGCGAAGAGCGGGCCTTCCTGGGCGCCATCCGCTACAGCGCCAACCGCGCCGTCCTGCACCGCGATCCGGCTTTGATGCCCAGCCGCCGGGCGGCCTGGGGCAGTTGGAATTACGTCACCGACGCCGGCTCGCCCGCCTATGTCACCTACTGGATGAACCAGCTGCAGGGCCTGGCCCCGGCCCGGCCGCTGTTCGTCAGCCTCAATGGCCCCGAGCCGGACCCGGCCCTGACCTTCGCCAGTTTCGACTATGACCACCCGCAGTTCGACACCGCCGCCCTGGCCGCCCAGCGGCAGTTCCACCGTATTCAGGGTCGCGGCGGGGTGTTCCACGCCGGCGCTTGGCTGGGCTACGGCTTCCACGAGGACGGCCTGACCTCTGGGGTCAAGGCGGCCCTGGCGCTGGGCGGCGAGGTTCCCTGGCGTTTCGTCGACCATCGCGTCGGGGACGTTCAGGCGCCGTTGCTCACGCGTCCCCAGTTGGCGGCCGCGGGATGAGCCCAGCCCTCTACATCGGCAGCACAAGCCATCACCGGTTCGAGCCCCGGCCTCACCGGTTCAGCTACGGCATCTTCCAGGTGCTGCTGGATATCGACGCCCCCGGGCGCGGGCTTCCAAGCCTGATGCGCCTTGGACGGTTCGGCCTGTTCTCGTTCACGCCTAAGGATCACGGCGATCGCAGCGGCGCGCCCCTGCGGACCTGGGTCGAGGCGCGGCTGGCCGAGGCCGGCGTCAAGGCCAGCGTCGCGCGGATCCGGCTGCTGTGCTTTCCGCGCATCCTGGGCTTCGTCTTCAACCCCATATCGCTGTTCTTCGTCGACAACGCCGAGGGCCGACTGGAAGCGGTGATCTACGAGGTCAACAACACCTTCGGGCAGACCCACGCCTATGTCGTCCCGGCGGTGGAAGGCGGCCGCCAGCGGCAGGCTGCCGCCAAGCGGCTCTACGTCTCGCCCTTCTACCGGGTCGAGGGCGAATACCGCTTCCAGGTCACCCAGCCCGGCGACACTTTCGAACTGACCATCGTCAAGGCCGTAAACGGCCGGCCTGATTTCAACGCCAGCCAGTCCGCCCGACGGGTCGATCTGACCAACGCCGCTCTGTTGAAGCTGTTTTTCTCCATGCCGCTGATGACCCTCAAGGTCGTGGCGGCCATTCACTGGGAGGCCCTGCGCCTCCTCATCAAGGGCGCGCCTTTCGGGGCGCGGCCGCCAGGACCCGACGTGGGCGCCAGCCTTGGACAGGCCCTTGTCCGGTCTACGGAACATACGCATGTTTAACGCACAGACGTCTGAGCGCGCGTGGAGGACGGAGATGACCGTCACACAATCTCAGCAGACTCAGTGGGATGCGCCACTCGCTTCGGCGCCCGCGACCTTCCGGGCCGCCGTACGGCTTTGTCACGATAACTGGCTTTATGGATCCCTCACCTGGGTTCTGCCCGACGGCTCGGAGGTCGCCTGCAGCGGCCGCGAGCCCGGGCCCAACGGCAGACTGATCGTCCATGATTACCGCTTCATCGGGCGCGCCTTTGCCGGTGGCGATATCGGCTTTGCCGAGGGTTTCATGGCCGGTGAATGGGACACGCCGGATCTGGCTGAGCTTCTGGGGTGTTTCTCGATCAATTTCGACCGCTTACAGGCGCTTGTTGACGGAAATCCGATGATGAAGGCCTACAATTTCATCACCCATTTTCTGCGCCGCAACAGCCGCGAAGGCTCGAAGAAGAACATCCATGCCCACTATGATCTGGGCAACGCCTTCTACAGCCGTTGGCTGGACCAGACGATGACCTACAGCGCCGCACGGTACGAGACGCCGAACCAGCCGCTCGACCAGGCCCAGACCCACAAGTACGAGGCGCTGGCCCGGATGATGGCCCTGCAGCCCGGCCAGAAGGTTCTCGAGATCGGCTGCGGCTGGGGCGGCTTCGCCGAATACGCCGCCAAGGAGGTCGGCGCCCAGGTGACCGGCATTACCATTTCACGGGAACAGTATGATTACGCGAAGAAACGGCTATTTGAGCAGGGGCTGGCCGAAAAGGCCGATATCCGCCTGGTCGACTATCGCGACGTCGAGGGTCAGTACGACCGGGTCGCCTCGATCGAGATGTTCGAGGCGGTCGGTGAGAAGTATTGGCCGACCTATTTCGACAAGGTGCGTCAGGTGCTGGCCCCCGGCGGCCGAGCCGGACTGCAGATCATCACCATCCAGGACGAGCTGTTCGCCGCCTATCGCAAGCGGGCCGACTTCATCCAGAAATACATCTTCCCGGGCGGCATGCTGCCCAGCGAGCGCCGGCTGCGGCAGGAGGTCGAGCGGGCAGGTCTGGCCTGGCAGGAGGTGGCGCGGTTTGGCCAGAACTATGCCGACACCCTGGCCGAATGGGGCCATCGCTTCGAGGCGGCCTGGGGGGATATCCGCAAGCTGGGATTCGACGAGCGATTCCACCGGCTGTGGCGCTTCTATCTTGGCTACTGCGAGGCAGGCTTCCGCACGGCGCGGACCGACGTAATTCAGCTGGCTCTGTCGCGCACCTGATAGAAATTCTGTGCTTGCGCCGGAAGCCTCGCGCACGATCTAGAGGACCTTACGCAACCGCGCCGAGGGCCGCATGGACGTCCGCAACAGTGTCATCGAGGCCATCGGCAACACGCCGCTGATCCGTCTGAAGGCCGCCAGCGCGGCCACGGGGTGCGAGATTCTCGGCAAGGCCGAGTTCATGAACCCCGGCCAGTCCGTCAAGGACCGGGCGGCGCTGGGCATCATCCGCGACGCCGAGGCGCGGGGCGTCCTCAAGCCCGGCGGCCGGATCGTGGAGGGCACAGCGGGCAATACCGGCATCGGCCTGGCGATGGTCGGTTCGGCGCTGGGCTACAAGACTACGATCGTCATTCCGCGCACTCAGAGCCAGGAGAAGAAGGACGCCATTCGCCTGGCCGGCGCTGATCTGGTTGAGGTTGACGCGGTCCCCTATTCCAACCCCGACAACTATGTCCGTGTCTCCGGGCGGCTGGCCGACGAATTGAACGCCAGGGAGCCGAACGGCGCGGTCTGGGCCAACCAGTTTGACAATGTCGCCAACCGCCGGGCCCACGAGACTACCACCGGGCCGGAGATCTGGGCCCAGACCGACGGCAAGGTCGACGGCTTCATCTGCGCTATCGGTTCGGGCGGCACCCTGGCAGGCGTGGCGGCAGCGATGCGGGCCAGGAAGCCCGGCGTGAAGATCGGCCTGGCCGACCCATACGGCGCCTCGATGTGGAACTGGTTCGTGCACGGCGAACTGAAGTCGGAAGGAACCTCGGTCAGCGAGGGCATCGGACAGGCCCGCATCACCGCCAACATCCAGGGATTGAACGTCGATCACAGCTGGCGGATCAGCGACGCCGAAATGGTCGAGACCATCTTCGACCTGACCCTGCATGAAGGGCTGTGCCTGGGCGGCTCCAGCGGCATCAATGTCGCCGGAGCGATCAAGCTGGCCCGCGAATTGGGGCCAGGCCATACGATCGTGACGATTCTCTGCGATTATGGTTCACGCTATCAAAGCAAGCTCTACAATCCCGCCTTCCTGCGGGAGCACAATCTGCCGGTTCCGTCCTGGTTATAAGGGTGGCTGGCTCTAAGGACGCGCGATGACTGACGATCCGATGGTTTCGACCGCCTGGCTGAACGAGCGGCTGGGCGCCCCGGACGTCAAGATCATCGACGCCAGTCTGTTCCTGCCTGGCACGCCGCGCGACCCCAAGGCGGAATACGCCCTGGTCCATATCCCGGGCGCGTTGTTCTTCGACATCGATGAGATTTCCGACACCGCCAGCCCGCTGCCCCACATGCTGCCCTCCCCGGCCAAGTTCGCCTCGCGGATGAAGGCCATGGGCATCGGCGATGGCTCGCGGATCGTGGTCTATGACAGCCAGGGCCTGTTCTCGGCCGCCCGGGTCTGGTGGATGTTCCGGGCCATGGGGCATCTGGACGTGGTGGTGCTTGACGGCGGCCTGCCCAAATGGATCGCCGAGGGCCGCCCGACCGACGCCGGCGCGCGGCGCCATCAGGAACGCCACTTCACCGTCCGCTATTCCAATGATCTGGTCCGCGACATCGGCCAGGTGCGTCGCGCTCTGGAGAGCGGCCGCGAACAGCTGGTCGACGCCCGCCCGGCCGGGCGCTTCACCGGCGAGACGCCCGAACCGCGGCCGGGTCTGCGCGGCGGCCATATGCCTGGGGCCCGCAGTGTGCCGGCCGGCAGCCTGCTGGCCCCGGATGGCACTCTCAAAATTTCCGCGCAACTAACCGAAATATTTCAAAACTCTGGCGTCGACCTCAACCGCCCGATTATTACCAGCTGCGGCTCCGGCGTGACGGCGGCGATCGTCGCCCTGGCCCTGGCGCGGCTCGGCCAGCCGCGGGCGGCGGTCTATGACGGCTCCTGGGCCGAATGGGGCGGACGGGACGACACTCCGGTGGTGACCGGGCCCGCCTGAATCACCGCATGGACGAGAAAACCCGCCTTATCCATTCGCGGCGGCGGCCAGGTCCCCTGGCCCGCACGGTCGGTCCGCCGATCCAGCGCGGCTCGACCGTCCTGCTACCCAACGCCCAGGCCCTGTACGGCGAGGCCCTGGGCTACGGCCGGGCCGGACTGGAGGCGCAGTTCGCGCTGATGGACGCCCTGGCCGAACTGGAGGGCGGCGTCGGGACTCAGCTTTATCCGTCGGGCCTGGCGGCCCTGACTGGGGCCATGCTGGCGGTGCTGAAGGCCGGCGACCATCTGCTGGCTGCCGACAGCGTCTATCGGCCCACCCGGCAGTTTTGTGAGCGGACGCTGGCCCGTTTTGGGGTCGAGGTCGACTTCTATGACCCGCTGCTGGGCGCCGACGCCCTGCTCGCCATGGCCAAACCGAACACCCGGTTGATCGTGCTGGAGTCGCCGGGCTCGCTGACCTTCGACATGCAGGACGCGCCGGCCATCGCCAGGGCGGCGCGGGCCAAGGGCATCCTGACCCTGATGGATAACACCTGGGGCGCCGGGCTGCTGTTCAAGCCGCTGGCCCACGGGATCGACATCTCGGTCCAGGCCCTGACCAAGTATGTCTGCGGCCATTCCGACCTCTTCATGGGCTCGGCAACCGCCGCCGACCCGAAGGTCGCCGCCCTGTTGAAGGACGGTATCCACCAAATGGGCTGGTCGGTCACCGCTGAGGCGGCCTACGAGACCCTCAGGGGCCTGCGCACCCTGGCGGTACGGTTGGAGCAACATGGCCGGTCGGGGCTGGAGATTGCTCACTGGCTGGCGGCCCAACCAGCAGTGAGCGAGGTGCTGCACCCTGCCCTGCCCGGCGCGCGCGGCCATGACCTGTGGGCCCGCGATTACAGCGGCGCCTGCGGCCTGTTCGGCTTGACCCTGACCCCCGCGCCCAAGGCGGCGGTCGACGTCTTCCTCGACGCCCTGGAGCTGTTCGGCCTGGGCTTTTCCTGGGGCGGGTTCGAGAGCCTGGCGATCGGCAGCGACCATCAGATGGGCATCCGCCAGTTCGCTCCGGCGCTGAAAGGCCCGCTATTGCGTTTGCATATCGGGCTGGAGGCTCCCGCAGACCTCATCGAGGATCTGCGCGCGGGCCTGAACGCTTTTGCCGCCAACTGCTGAATTATTTCGGATGCGTCGCGCAACCGACAGACCGGCAGGACGTTAGCGGACAGATGCCTGGCGCGTACCAATGTTCCGAGAGTTCCACGGTCCATCCCGTGGAGGGATTGGCGCGCCCGCTGATCCTGGTTGTCGACGACAACGAGCTGGTGGCCGAAGTCGCCGCCGCCCTGCTCGACGCCCTGGGCTACGACACTCGCATCGCCAATGGTCCGGACGTGGCGCTCGACCTCTATGAGGAAGGCCATTTCGCCGCCGTGCTCAGCGACATTGTCATGCCCGGCGGTATCTCCGGCGTGCAGCTGGCCAAACGGCTGCGGCAACGTCAGCCCGACCTGCCCATCCTGCTTTCCACCGGCTACAGCGAGGCCCTGGCCTATGAGGTCGTGGACTTCCCGGTGCTGCACAAGCCCTACCGGCTGGCCGACCTTGAAGGCGCGCTGGGCCGGCTATTCGGTTCGCCGCTAAGCTAGAAGTCTGGGCCAGCGGAAGGCGTCCGCCAGGGCGCGGATCCACACCGGCAGGTTCTGCTTCAGATCCATGGGCGTGGCCCCATTGCGGACGATGACCATGTCGAGGTCGGGTATCGCCACCGTGAACTGTCCTTCGTAGCCGTTGGCTGAGAACGAGCCCGGGCCCGCTATGCCCAGCCACCAGTGGGCGCCGTAGGGGTCCTCCAGGCCGTCCGGGTCTTGCGGCGTGGCGGTGCGGGCGTAGTCGACCCAGCCCTCGGGCAGCAGCCGCCAGCCCTCCCACACACCATCACGCAGGTAGAGCAGGCCAAAGCGAGCGAAGTCGCGCGGTGTGGCGAAACAGAAGGATGAGCCGATGAAGGTCCCGGCCTCGTCGAACTTAGGGAGCGGACTGGTCATGCCCAGCGGTCCGAACAGCCGCTCGCGCATGAAGGCCTCGAAGTCGGCCCCGCGCTTGCCCAGGGCCCGGGCGGCGCAGCGGCTGACGATGTTGCTGGTCCCGCTGGAATAGGACCAGAAGCTGTTCGGCTCATGCGCCAGCGGGAAGGCGGCCGCGAAGCCGGCGACATCGGCCTGGCCCTTGCCGAACAGCATCTCGATGACGTCCGAGCCCTGGTCGGGCAGGTAGACCTCGGTAAACTTCAGGCCGCTCGACATGCGCAGCAGCTGATCCAGGGTGATGGCCCCCCGCGGATCACCGGCGCCCCGCCATTCGGGCACATCGGCCGGCGCGTGGATGTCGATCAGGCCGTCGCCGACCAGCATGCCGACCAGGGCCTGGGTGATGCTCTTGGCCTTGGACCAGCTGTGGCAGGTGTCGTCAGGCCCGCGTCCCGCGCCATAGCGCTCCAGGATCAGCTTGCCGCCCTGGACAATGACCAGGGCCTGCGTCTCGCCCAGATGGGCGGCGGCGTCCGGTCCGAAGGCCTGGTCCAACAGGCGGGTGAGGTCGACGCCGGGCGGCAACTCTCCCCGTGGCCAGTCTTGGGTGGGCCAGGGAACGGCAGCGGGCTGGGGCGGCAGCGGAGCGAGGGTCATGACGCGCAGTGTTCAACGTCGTCCGGCGCGCGTCCAGTCTCTGGTCCTTGTATATTGCGACGACAACTCTAGCCTGTTCCTCAAATCGGAGACAGCCCATGAGAGAATACCCCGGCGTGTATGTGCAGCCGTTGTCAGACCCAAAGTCCGTCTCTGGAGCGCCCACATCGGTCGTCGCCTTCATCGGCCGCACCCAGGCCGGCGCCGCCGGTTCCGCGATCACGGTCACGGACCTGGCCAGCTACATCAGCCAACTGGGCCCGGTCTCGGCCGGCCTGCCGCTCAGCCTGGCGGTGCGGGACTTTTTCGACAATGGCGGGTTCGAGGCCATCGTCTTTTCAATTGGCGCCCCCGCGACCCCGCTCACCGAGGCGGCGTGGCTGGCAGCGGTCAACGGGCTGGGCGAGGAACCCGCCTTCAACATCCTGGCCCTGACACCAGACGTGCTGGGCGAGGACATCCCGGCTTCGGTCACCGAGGCGGCGGCGACCCGGTGTGCGGCGCTGGGCGCCATGGCGGTCCTGGGACCGCTGGCGGCCTGGCAGACGGCATTCGAAGCAGACAATCTGACCTCGGTTTCGGCGGATGACCTTGGGCCCCTGTCCCTGAGCAGCCGTCAGTCCGCAGCCGTCTATTTTCCCAACCTGATTGTCCCCGACCCGCTGACGGCCGCTCCGATCACCGTCTCGCCGGTCGGTGCGGTGGCCGGCGTTTGGGTGGCGACTGACCTGGCAAAGGGTGTTTGGGCTGCCCCCGCCGGCATTCAGACTGGCCTCAACGGCGTCCTCGACCTGGCGGCCAAGCTCAACGATTCTCAAAATCAGACCCTGGCCAGCGGCGGCATCAACGCGGTGCGCTCGATCGTCAACTACGGCCAGGTGCTTTGGGGCGCCCACACCCTGAGTGGGGTGACGGGAAGCATCGACCCTTACCGCTACATCCAGGTGCGCAGGACCGTGACCTATATCGAACAGAGCCTGAAAGAGAGCCTGAACTGGGTCGTCTTCGAACCCGATGACCAGAAGCTGTGGGCCGGCATCACGGCCGAGGTCGACGGCTTCCTCAACACGCTCTGGCAGGCCGGCGCCCTTTTCGGCTCGTCCAGCGGTTCGGCCTACAAAGTCGTCTGCGACGCGACCAACAATACCGCCGCCGATGTCGCGAACGGCGTGGTCAATGTCATCCTTGAGCTGGCCCTGCTGGCCCCGGCGGAATTCCTGGTGGTCGAACTGCAGTTCACGGCCGCCAGCGCGAGCTGAGCGCCTGGCGACCCCGGCAGGACTTGAACCTGCAACCGTCCGCTTAGAAGGCGGATGCTCTATCCGGTTGAGCTACGGGGTCCAGAGGGGCCCCTGGGAGGCCCTAGTGGGTCCAGGGGATGCGACGGCCTGTGGCGAAGTTGTCGGCATAGGCTTTGAGGATCCGCTTGGGCTCCTTGGTCTCGAAGACCTGGAAGGCGATGCCGTGCTTCTGGGCGTAGGCGACGGCTTCCTCGCGGGTCTCGAAGTTCAGGCGGACCTGACCGTTCATGTCGGTCGACTGGGTCCAGCCGGTCAGCGGGTCGTTCCGTCTGGCCGAGGCCGGTTCGAATTCCAGAAGCCAGTCGTTAGTCTTGGCCTTGCCGGACTGCATGGCGGTCTTGGCGGGGCGATAGATGCGGGCCAGCATGGCGTTCACTTCCGGGCGGCGAGTCTTGCGGGCGTGAATAGCTTGGCTACCGGGAGCGGTCCAGTCGCACGCAGCAAGGAGATACTTCGCTCATCCGTTTCTGAGGCCTCCTTAAGAAGCCTCAGCAACCGCTGAATGTGAAGCCACAATCACTCATCCAACTTCGGCAAATTGGGAACGGTCAGTCCAAATTTCTCGATATATAGGTCAATTCTCATTCTAGTTCCATTTACTGTAAAAATCATACTATTGGTCACGGACTTCAGTGACGATCCAAAATTTTGATCGCTAAGGTTAGACTGAGAGGCAATGCGCAGATGCTCTAACGCAACCTGCAAGCCACTTCGTGCTTCGATAAACCAAGATATAGCTTGCGCATCTCCAACAAGGTGAATTGGGAAGCTAGCGAGCATGGTTTCGACGCCATTACAGCTCGCGAAAATCGCGCCCATGTCTTTAGGTGTTTTAGGTGGATGGCGCTTCATAGTGTTGAGCGCCATCACTATTCTACCCATGGTATTTACAAGCAGCACAACAGCGGATTCTCGCAGGGCGAAAATCACCCCATCATCTCGTCGCTGTTGGTCAGCCAATTGGAGCTTTAACGCCTCCATTGTGGATTGCGATTGTTGCCTGCCCAGGGAAATGGCAACCCAATTCGCAGCGATCGAACCGATCGCCTGCACCCATGAAGCCATCTCAGCGCTGAATAGGCCATGGCTTGCGACGGTCCCCCCTAAGAAGAAGGAAGCAGCGACTCCTGCTGACAATCGAGCTGGATAGCGATCCATTGCTTCTGCGGCTCGTTCTCGCGAGCGACTCATTGCGAAACCCTCTTGAAGGGCAGCCACCCGAGCGAGCAGCTCTCAAGGTGAGAAAAGTCCGGATGGTCGGGGCGAGAGGATTCGAACCTCCGACCCTCTGCTCCCAAAGCAGATGCGCTACCAGGCTGCGCCACACCCCGTTGATCCGGATTGTCAGGCGCGGGTGTTTGCCACGCTCTGGCCCCCATTGCTAGGGCCCAGGATACTAGAGGTCGATCTTGCGATGCATCGTCTTGAAGATGCCCGAGGCTCGCATCACCTGCTTCTCGCCGACCCGGATACGGCCCTCGACGAAGACCATGTCCTTGGTCTTGCGGGTGACGTGGGCGTCGCCGAACACCCATTCACCGGCCCGCGCCATCGACAGATAGTCCAGTGACAGGTGGATGGTCACCGAAGCGCCGCCCGTAGCGCGGTGCACGGCCCTGGCCAACAGGCCGTCCATGAAGGTGGCCAGCATGCCGCCATGCACGATGCCCATGCCGTTGCAGTGGCGCTTGAGCCCGAAGAAGGCGTGCTCGAAACTGCCGTCCTCGTTGATCCTGTGGAAAAACGGGCCGTTGTGGGTGGTGTAGGGGCCGCGCGCCGAGGATTCGAAGCCTTCAGGGGGCGGGGGAACCGCCTCCCCCTCTCCCACTAAAGTGTCTTTCACTTGGGAAAAATCCCAGCGTGAACCCGATCGCCAGGGGCGAGACCCATCGCCGCGGCTCGGCCCGCGCCCAACTCCAGCACGCCACGGATCACGCCGTTCGAAGGGGTAATGTCATCGGACATTGGGGTGACGTTGTGGGCAATGGAGATGATCCGACCGTCGGGGGCAATGAACACCATGTCCAGCGAGATCAGGGTGTTGCGCATCCAGAAGGTCACGGACCGGGGCGGGTTGAAATCGAACAGCATGCCGCGGTCATTGGCGATGGACGGCCGGCACATCAGGCCCAGTTCGCGAAGCGGCTCGGTGTTCGCCAGCTCGATCTTCAGGGTCACCGGCCCCTTGGCGGTGTCGATGGTCAGGTCCTGCAGCGGCGGGTTGGCCGGAACCACGAAGCCGTCGCAGTTATCGGGAACCGGCGGCGTTTGGGAGCTGGCGGGTCCCGCGCAGGCGGCCAACAGCGCCGCTACGGCCGCCAAAAGGCTCCAGCGCGAAAACATACGTCACTCCAGTACTAGGACTTGCGCGTCAGGACGCGGAAATCTCGGCCACTACCAGACCCTTGGGACCCTGACCGAAACGAACCATCACCGTCTCGCCGGGCTGCAGGTCATCCAAACCACTGCGGCGCAGAGTCTCGATGTGGACGAAAATATCGCCTGGTTCGCCATCGCGCACCACGAAACCGTAGCCCTTGGTGCGATTGAACCATTTCACGGTGCAGCGCTCGAGCGGCCCCTCGGCCTGCAGGGCCGGCTGCGGCCGGCGTGGCGCGTCGCGGAAGCTGTCGCGGGGCGCGCCAAAGCCGCCACTGTCGCGGCGGTCCCGGCGGAAGCCATCGCTGGCGCCGCCACCGTCGAACCGTCTCTGCGGTCGCTCGATTGGGGCCATAGCCGTGCTCTCATCGAACTCGACCACCTCAGCCACCTGCCAGCCCTTGGGCCGGCGGACGACGTCGCAGGTGATGCTTGAGCCTTCAGGCGCTGACTCACGGCCGGCGTTTCTAAGCGAGGTCACGTGCAACAGCACGTCCTTGAGCCCCGTCTGACCCGGATCATCGGGCACGATGAAGCCGTAGCCCTTGCCCGCGTCAAACCACTTAACCCGGCCATTGATCCGCACGCTCTCGTCGTGAGACCCGGCCTCCTCAAAATCGTAACCAGACATTCCGCCCCTCAGCGCCGCCCTAAAGTCCCTATGAGCGGTTCGTTCAGTATATCACTGTTCTCGCAGGAGGAGAGCCGTCAACCCGAGAATTCGCCTAGATGAGGGATAATCCCCGCAAACTGCGACAATGCGTCGCAGATGGATTGGTACGCCCTAGGGGAGTCGAACCCCTCTTACCAGATTGAAAATCTGGGGTCCTAACCGATAGACGAAGGGCGCACGGCAGGGAGCCGGGTCTATAGCCGCGTTGCTTTTGGCGTGCAAGCCTTGGCGGCGCGGTTTTTCGAGGCTTTCGACTTAGCTGACCATGCGCGGATCGGCGCCGTCATCGATCTCGAATTGCACCCCCTCGCGGCCCTGCCAGTCATCGGGTTTCAGCCGGCCGACCAGATGCATGGAAGATGGGCTTGCGAGCAGCCGCCGGCCAAGATCCGTCTCTTCCGCGCGCCAGGCGATGGCCTTGAGGCGCTGGCCGGAATTGTCGATCAGGGTGCAGCGGATATGGCCCCCCTTCAAAGGCGTCGCGCGTTCGATCCGGGCCCCGGCGATGGCAAACATTGGCTCGGGATTGCCGGGACCAAACGGGGCCAGGCGCTGGAAGTCCTGCCAAAGCCCACGGTCGGCGCCCGTGCCGATCAGGGCGTCGATCTCGACAGCATCCAGGGCGGCTGCCTCGTCCATCTCGCCGGCCAGCCGCTGGTTCAGGAAGTCGCGCAACTCCGGCACACCCGATGGCCGAACGGTAAGGCCCGCGGCCATGGCATGTCCGCCACCGGCCAGCAGCAGGCCTTCATCGAACGCCGCCTGCACCGCGGCGCCCAGATTGACGCCCGGCTGAGAGCGACCCGAGCCCTTGCCGATATCGGCCGCCCGATCGATCCCGATCACCACCACCGGCTTGCGGTAGCGCTCGCGCAGCCGGCCGGCGACGATGCCGACCACCCCCGGATGCCAGCCATCACCGGCCACGACGATGGCGGCGGCGTCGGGGTCGAAATTGCTGTCGCGTTCGATGGCCACCACGGCCTCATCGATCACCTGTCGCTCCACCTCCTTGCGTGAGGCATTGAGGCTGTCGAGCTGCTGGGCCAGGTCGGCGGCCTCGTCCGGATCGTCGGTCGAAAGCAGACGCGCGCCCAGGTCCGATCGCCCGATCCGGCCCGCCGCATTGATCCGGGGCCCCAGCACCCAGCCGACATGGAAGACACCGGCCGGCCCAGAGGCGCCCGCGACATCCATCAGCGCCTTGAGGCCGGGATTCTTCCAGTGGCTCATCACCTTCAGACCCTGGCTGGCCAGGGCGCGGTTGAAGCCGTGTAGCGAGGTGACGTCGCAGATGGCCCCCATGGCGGCCAGGTCGAGCCACTGGCGCAGGTCCGGCTCCGGCCGGTCCGTGAACAGGCCCCGCCGCCGCGCCTCGCGATTGAGGGCGGCCAGCAATACGAAGGTCACGCCAGCGGCGGCCAGATGCCCCTGCCCCGAGGTGTCGTCCGGCCGGTTGGGATTGACCAGGGCGGCGGCCGGCGGCGACTCGCCGCGCATCAGGTGGTGGTCGATGACCACGACATCCAGGCCAATCTTCGCCGCTTCGTGCAGAGCGTCATGCGCCGCCGCGCCACAGTCGACGGTGACCACCAGCTCCGCGCCCGATTCGCGGATATGCCGGAAGGCGGCGGGACTGGGCCCATAGCCCTCGGTGACCCGATCGGGGACATAGACAGGGATCTCCTGGCCCATGGCGCGGAACCAGCGAACGATCTGGGCGGCGCTAGAGGCGCCATCGACGTCATAGTCGGCGAAGACCGTCATCGGGCGGCCGGACTCCAGGGCGTCGACCAGCACGGTGGCGGCCTTGTCCATGTCGGCGAAGCTGGACGGATCGGGGAACTGGGCCTTGAGGGTCGGAGTCAGATAGTCGGCGACCTGTTCGATGGTCACGCCACGGCTGGCCACGGCCCGGGCCAGAGGCTCGGAGAGGCCGTGGCGGGTCTGGTGGTAACGCGTCGTGGTGTCGTCGGCCGGGCGCTGGCGCCAGATACGGCCGGACAGCGAACGGCTAACCCCCAGGAAGGCCTCATCTGCCATGACCTAAAGCCCTTCCCCCGCTGGCGGGGGAAGTGGGCCGACAGCGAAGCTGGAGGCTCGTTGGGGGTTCTTGCGGCGTTGGCCGAACACGAGGGCTTGCCGAAAGCGCCCCCATCGACCTTCGATGCTACGCATCTCAGGCCACTTCCCCCGCCAGCGGGGGAAGGGCTGGATTTCAAGCATCAGACCGGCCGCTTCATCCGCACTTCGCGCACCGTGCGGGTCGAGGAGTTCATCACCAGCGAGTGGGTGTGGACGAAGCCGCCCTCGTAGCGCACGCCGTCCAGCAGAGCGCCCTTGGTGACGCCCGTGGCGGCGAAGATGGCGTCGCCCCGGACGATCTCCGAGAGGTCGTACTTCTTGTCGAGGTCGGTGATGCCCCAGCGCGCCGCGCGGGCTCGCTCATCAGCGTTGCGGAAGACCAGACGGCCCTGGAACTGGCCGCCGACGCATTTCAGCGCCGCGCAGGCCAGCACGCCCTCGGGGGCGCCGCCCTGGCCGACATAGAGGTCGACACCGGTCGCCGGATCGGCGGTGTTCATCACGCCCGCCACGTCGCCGTCGGTGATCAGATAGACGCGGGCGCCGGCCTCGCGCAGGCTGGCGATGATCTCGGCATGGCGCGGACGGTCCAGGACGCAGACGGTGATCTCGCTGACCGGTACGCCCTTGGCGTCGGCCAGGGCCTTGGCGTTCTCGGCCGGCGACTTGTCGAGATCGATGATCCCGTCCTTGAAGCCGGGCCCGCAGGCGATCTTGTCCATATAGGTGTCGGGGGCGTTGAGCAGGGTCCCGGCCGGGGCCCAGGCCATCACCGCCAGGGCGTTGGCCATCGCTTTGGCGGTGAGCGTCGTACCTTCCAGCGGGTCCAGCGCGATGTCGACGCGCGGGCCGCCCTTGCCGACCTTCTCGCCGATATAGAGCATCGGGGCTTCGTCCCGCTCGCCCTCGCCGATGACGATCACGCCTTCGATGTCGAGGTCGTTGAGCGCATTGCGCATCGCATCGACAGCGGCCTGGTCGGCCGCCTTCTCGTCGCCACGGCCAACCATGGTCCACGAGGCGATGGCGGCGGCTTCGGTGACCCGGACGGCGTCCAGCACCAGGCCGCGGTCAAGAACGACTGAACTCATGTAAGGCGTCTCCCGGTCCCGCGAGTGGGGACCGTCCCCATCTATTCTTCAAGGATTCTCAGATGCGCGCGATGCGCAACAGGCGTGGACGCTCTAGCACGGCCGGCAGTTTTTCGATGCGATTTATCGCATCGGTCAGCACCGATTCCGCCGTGGCGTGGGTGGTCAGCACGATCGGCACCCCGCCGGCGTCCTCGACGGGCTTCTGCAGGAAGCTGTCGATGGAGACACCGCACTCGGCCAGCGTCTCGGAAACCGCCGCGATGACCCCGGCCTGGTCGCGGACCAGCAGGCGCAGATAGGCCTTGCCGACCCGCCGCGTCGGAGCGACGGCGATGAAGGGGCGAAGCTTGGCGGCCGGCGCCTGGAAGACCGGGCGGGTCGCGCCCGTCATGACGTCGGCAATGTCGGCGGCCACGGCGGCGGCGGTGGGTCCGGAGCCCGCGCCGGGGCCCTGGATAAAGATCCGACCAATGCGGCGGCCTTCGATGAAGAGAGCGTTCAGCGCGCCCCGCGTCTCGGCCAGCGGATGGCCCAAAGGCACCAGAGACGGATGCACGCGGACGGCGACACCTTCGTCCGACCGGTCTGCCGAGGCGATCAGGCGGATGCGATAGCCCAGGTCCTTGGCCAGCTTGATATCAAGCAGCTCGATCTGGCTGATCCCCTCGATCTCAGCGGCGGCGAAGGTCGGGGCGCAGCCGAAGGCCAGGGCGGCCAGGATCGACACCTTGTGGGCCGCGTCGAAACCGCCGACGTCCATGGTCGGATCGGCCTCGGCATAGCCCATGCGCTGGGCGTCGCCGAGCACATCGGCGAACGAGCGGCCCGAGGCCTCCATCTCCGAAAGGATGTAGTTGCAGGTGCCGTTGAGGATGCCCGCGACGCTGGCCACCTCGTCGCCGACCATGGCCTCGCGCAGCATCTTCACCGCCGGGGTGCCGCCCATGACGGCGGCCTCGAATAGCAGCGGGACGCCGGCCGACTCGGCCAGGGCGGCCAGCTCGGCGCCATGCTCGGCGATCAGGGCCTTGTTGGCGGTGACCACCGGCTTGCCGGCCTTGAGCGCCGCCTCGACCGCGGCCTTGGCCGGGCCGTCCGACCCGCCGACCAGCTCGACGAAGACATCGGTCTCTGGGCTAAGCGCCAGTTGCACGGCGTCATCGAACCAGGCGTAGCCACCGATTTCGACCGGGCGCGGCCGCGAGCGCGAGCGGGCCGAGACGCCCGTGACCATGGCCTTGCCGCCGGCCGGGGCGAAGTCGGGGCATTCGCTGAGGAACTGCAGCAGCCCCGAGCCGACGGTGCCCAGGCCCGCGACGCCCAGGCGCCAGGTCTTCTGGGTCATGTCAGGCCCCTAGCTTGTTGTGAGCGCGGCCGAGAATCTCGTCCGCATTGGTGAGGAAGCGTTTGACGTTGCGGGCCGCCTGCCGGATGCGGTGCTCGTTCTCGACCAGTCCGATGCGCACGTAACCCTCGCCGTATTCGCCAAAGCCCAGGCCCGGCGCCACCGCCACCCCGGCCTCTTCGACCAGCAGCCGCGAGAACAGCATCGAGCCGGCTTCCCGATAGGGCTCGGGGATGGGCGCCCAGGCGAACATCGAGGCCGGCGGGCTGGGAATATCCCACCCTGCCCGCTTCATGGACGACACCAGGGTGTCCCTGCGCGATTTATAGATAGCCCGGATCTCGTCGACACAGTCCTGCGGGCCGTTCAGCGCCGCCGAGGCCGCGACCTGGATGGGCAGGAAGGCTCCGTAGTCGAGATAGGACTTCACCCGGGCCAGGGCCGCGCAGATCCGCTCGTTGCCGACCACCATGCCGCAGCGCCAGCCGGCCATGGCGTAGGTCTTGGAGAGCGAATTGACCTCGACGGCGATGTCCTTGGCGCCCTCGACCTGCAGGACCGAGGGCGGCGGGTTGTCGTCGAAATAGATCTCGGAATAGGCGATGTCGGAGATGACCAGCAGATCGTGCTTCTTCGCGAGGCGAATGGCCTCCTTGTAGAAGTCGAGGTCCACCCACTGCGCCGTCGGGTTCGACGGATAGCTCAGGATCAGCACGCTAGGCGGTGGAGCCGAATGCCGGACGGCCCGGTCCACCCCGGCCAGGTATTCCTCGGGCGACAGGGCCGGCACGTGACGGATTACGCCGCCGGCCATTATGAAACCGAAGGCGTGGATCGGATAGGCGGGGTTGGGGCAGATGATGACATCGCCCGGCGCTGTCAGGGCCTGGGCCAGGTTGGCAAAGCCTTCCTTGGAGCCGAGCGTAGCGATGACTTCGCGGTCCGGATCGAGCTTCACGCCAAAGCGGCGGTCATAATAGCCCGCCATGGCCCGGCGCAGGCCGATGATGCCCTTGGAAGCCGAGTAGCGCCCCGACTTTGGATCGCGGGCCGTTTCGATCAGCTTATCGACGATATGCTTGGGTGTCGGCATGTCGGGGTTGCCCATGCCGAAGTCGATGATGTCGGTCCCCTGGGCGCGCAGCCGCGCCTTGATCTTGTTGACCTCTTCGAAAACGTAGGGCGGCAGGCGCCGGATGCGGTGGAACTCGGGGGTCATGTAGGGCTCTTTGCGCCATCCGTGGCGCGCCTGGAGCGGATGTCGCGCATGGATAGCCTCACGAAGAGGCCCGGCCAAGCGGGTTGCTGGAAGATTATGCCCCCGACTGACGCCGCTACTTCGGCCGCGGGGGCGGGCTAGCCTTGGCGCGAAGAGCTCGGGCATAGGCTTCCGAGCTGGCCATTTCCGCATCGGTCGGTGCGCTGACCGTACCGACCTTGGCGTCGGCCATGGCCTGAGCGGCGAAGGCGTCGGTTTCCGAAAGGGTCCAGGTCGACGGCGCGACAGCGGCGGCCAGCGCCGCGGCGGTCTCTTCCTGGCCGATCACATCGGCCTTGTACTGGTCGGCCGTCTTGAGATCAGTCGGCGTCTCGGGAATGCCGGCGAACGTCGGATACTCGCCGGGCGCGCCCAGAATATCAGCAACGGCGGCGGCGGCCGGCGACTTCTGGTCGATCGGCGGTACGGCCAACTTTTCGTCCACGGTCGGCAGGCCGGCGCAGGCGCACAGCAGCCATCCGGCGCCGGCCACCAGGGCCATGCGGGAGACGAGTCGGAAAGTTCGCGTTTCGCCGTTCATTTCAACCCTGGTCTTATGCGATGATTGCGGCGAACAAAAGAGCGCGCACAACTGCCGCCGAGCGAAGAGGAAGCTGACATGGCCGACGCCAAGTCCGGGAAGACGGCAAAAGCCAAGAAGACCCCAGCCAAGTCCTCCGCCAAATCCGCTGCTAAGCCAAAGGCCAGCGCCGACCCAAAAGTCAGCGCCAAGCCGCAGCCGGCCCCCGCTCCGCCGCCGCCGCAGCCCAAGGCGGCCCAGCCGTCGATGCCGGATCCCGCCGCCTTCCTCAGCAGCGAGCAGCGGGCCAATCTCGAAAAGCTGTCGACCAACCTGGCGCGCGCCGCCTTCACCGCCCAGGGCGCCATCGCCGAAGCGGCCCTCCGCCAGGCCGAGAGCCCGGCCGCGCTAAATTCCGACCCCTTCCACGTCGCCCCGGCCCTGACCCAGGTAATGAGCGGCCTGGCCGCCCAGCCCGACCGGGTCATGCGGGCCCAGGCGGACCTGTTCTCGCGCTACCTGGACCTCTGGCAGTCCACCGCCCGGCGCATGGCCGGCGAGGAAACCAAGCCGGTGGTCGAGCCGTCCAAGGGCGACAAGCGGTTCAACGATCCGGACTGGGGCGCCAACCCCATGTTCGATGTGATGAAGCAGTCGTACCTGCTGACCTCCAACTGGCTCAATGACCTGGTGGCCGACGTCGAAGGCGTCGATCCTATCGAAAAGCGCCGGGTCGAGTTCTTCACCCGCATGCTGACCGACGCCATATCACCGTCGAACTTCCTGATGTCGAACCCGGTCGCCCTGAAGCAGGCGATGGAATCCAAGGGCGAGTCGCTGCTCCAGGGCATGGAGAACTTCGCCGCCGACCTGCAGCGGGGCGGCGGCCAGCTGGCGATCAGCCAGACCGACATGGAGAAGTTCAAGGTCGGGGAGAACGTCGCCACCGCGCCGGGCAAGGTGGTCTACCAGAACGACATCCTGCAGCTGCTGCAGTTCGATCCGACCACCGATGAGGTGCACGAGATCCCGCTGCTGATCTTCACGCCCTGGATCAACAAGTTCTACATCATCGACCTGCGCCCCGATAACTCGATGGTCCGCTGGCTGACCAGCCAGGGCTTCACCGTCTTCGTCACCTCCTGGGTCAACCCGACCGAAGCCCTGGCCGCCAAGACCTTCGAGGACTACCTGAAGGAAGGCATTTACGACGCCTCGGCCCAGGCGATGAAGCAGGCCGGTACTGACCGGGTAAACGCCGTCGGCTACTGCATCGGCGGCACCCTGCTGTCCTGCGCTCTGGCCCACATGGCGGCCAAGGGCGACAAGCGGATCAATTCGGCGACCTTCTTCGCCGCCCAGCAGGACTTCACCGAGGCGGGCGACCTGAAGCTGTTCGTCGACGACGCCTGGCTGACCGACATCGAAAAGCAGATGGATAACGCTGGCGGCTTCCTGCCCAGCAAGTCAATGGCCGACACCTTCAACATGCTGCGCGGCAACGATCTGATCTGGTCGTTCTTCGTGAACAACTATCTGATGGGCAAGGAGCCCAAACCGTTCGACCTGCTGTTCTGGAACAGCGACCAGACCCGGATGCCCAAGTCGCTGCACCTCTTCTATTTGCGCCACTTCTACAAGGACAACGAGCTGGGCCTGGGCAAGCTGGTCCTCGACGGCGAGACGCTGGACCTGGGCAAGGTCAAGACGCCGATCTACGTCCAGTCCAGCCGCGACGACCACATCGCCCCGCTGCGCAGCGTCTTCCGCGGCGCCAGGCTGTTCGGCGGCCCGACCACCTTCACCATGGCCGGCTCGGGCCACATCGCCGGGGTGATCAACCACCCCGACGCCAAGAAGTACCAGCACTGGACCAACCCTGCCCTCCCCGCCACCATCGAGGCATGGCAGGCCGGTTCGGTCGAGCACCCCGGCTCCTGGTGGCCGCACTGGGCCGCCTGGCTGGCCGAGCGGTCAGGTGGAATGGTCCCGGCCCGTGACCCGACCAAAGGGCCGCTAAAGGCAATCGAAGATGCGCCGGGGAGCTTTGTGAAGGTGCGGTCCTAGGGTCTGCTGTTTGTCGATTTTCACAGTCAATCACGGCGGTTCAGGCCGCCTGGCGCTTGTCCGCCGCCCGCCAGCCCAAGAGCCGGCCGCCGCCATCGAAGCCTGGACGCTGGACGGCTTTGGGATGATCGTGTCGCTCCTGGAGCCGGACGAGGCGCATGCCCTGGGACTGAGCAGCGAGGCGGAGCTCTGCAGGTCCGCCGGCCTGGACTTTATCGACTACCCGATCGCCGACCGCGGGCTGCCGCAGTCCCAGACGGCGACCCTGGCGTTGGTCAACCGGTTGGCTAAGGTGCTTGAGGACGGCGGAACGGTCGGCATCCATTGCCGGGCCAGCATCGGCCGCTCGGGCCTGCTGGCCGCCTGCCTGCTGGTGCGCCATGGCTTCACGACCGGCAAGGCGTTCGCCCGCATCAGTCAGGCGCGGGGCCTGCAGTGTCCAGACACCGCCGACCAGATTGCCTGGGTCGAGGGCTTTGAATCCTATTTGGCCGCCCTGCCGGCCGACCCGTTCACAGCCGCAGCGCCAGGATCGGCCGCTCCCAGGTGATCTCCTCGCCGGGCGGGTCGATCCCGACATCAACGGCGCCCATCCTGCGGTAAAAGTCAGACGCCGAGGGGTTGGAACCGATGACCACCTGGCCGGCGCCGAGCGAGCGGGCTTGGACCGCCATGTGATCGAACAACCGCCGTCCCACGCCCTGGCCCTGAAAGGCGTCTGCCGTGAAGAAGAGGTCGAGCTCCTGGTCACCCTCCCGTGGGATCAGCTGATAGAAGCCCGCCGCCTGCCCGTCCGACTCCAGCAGCCAAATCTCGTGCGAACCGTCTGGCACGGTCCAGCGGCCGGAATAGCCAACGATCATCGCCCGGGCTGCCGGCGCCTCATAGCCGTTGCTGGTTGCCATCATCCGGCGAAGGGCCGAAGTGTCGGCCGGACCGGCGCGACGGACGACCACTACAGCCCCGCCTGCTCGTTCAGCCCCAGCATCAGGTTGAGGTTCTGCACCGCCGCGCCCGACGCGCCCTTGCCCAGGTTGTCGAGCTGGGCGACCAGCCGGGCCTGGCCGGAGTTGTCCGAGCCGAACACGAAGAGGCGCATGCGGTTGGTGTTGTTGAGGTCTTCCGGGCCCAGGGTCTTCAGGTCGCGGCACTCGGCAAGGCCGGCGACTTCGACAAAGGGTTCGTGTTCGTAGTGGGCGGCCAGGACCGCATGCAGTTCGTCGAGCGAGGTCGCCGGCAGCAGGCTCATCTGCAGCGGAACCTCGACCAGCATTCCCTGCCGGTAGCGGCCGACGGCCGGCATGAACAGCGGGCGGTTCAGGAGGCCTGAATAGGCCTGCATCTCGGGCACGTGCTTGTGTGCAAGGCCCAGGCCGTAGAGTCTGTAGGGAACCTCTGTGTAGTCGGGCGACGCCTTGTCCTCGAACTCGGCGATCATCGGATTGCCGCCGCCGCTGTAGCCGGAGATGGCGCTGACCGCGATCGGATAGTCCTCGGACAACAGGCCGGCGCTGACCAGTGGCCGGATCAGGGCGATCGCGCCGGTCGGATAGCAGCCGGGATTGGTGACCCGGGTGGCGTTGGCGATGGCGGCCCGCTGTCCGGCGTCGAGTTCCGGGAAGCCATAGGTCCAGCCTTCCGCCGTGCGATGCGCGGTGGAGGCGTCGATGATCCGGGTCTTGGGGTTGGTCACCAGCGCGACGGCCTCGATGGCGGCGGCGTCTGGCAGGCAGAGAATCACCGCGTCGGCGGCATTCATCAGCGGCGCGCGCACGGCCGCGTCCTTGCGATGGGCCGGATCGATCTGCAGCAGCTCGATATCGGCGCGATCGGCCAGACGCTCGCGGATCTGCAGACCCGTCGTGCCAGCCTCGCCGTCGATGAACACCTTATGGGCCATGCCCAAACCCTCCCAACCGTAATTGGCAGCCAAAGAAAAAGGGCGCTTCGGTTTCCCGAAGCGCCCTTTGTAACGCGAGAACCTGCTCTCGCGACTAGCGCTTCGAGAACTGGAAGCTACGGCGGGCCTTGGCCTTGCCGTACTTCTTACGCTCAACGACGCGGCTGTCGCGGGTCAGGAAACCGTGCGGCTTCAGCACCGGACGCAGGCCTGGCTCAAAATAGGTCAGGGCCTTGGAGATGCCGTGACGCACCGCGCCGGCCTGGCCCGAAAGGCCCGAACCCTGCACCGAGACGACGACGTCGAACTGGCCGAGGCGGTCGGCGATTTCCAGCGGCTGGGCGATCATCATGCGCAGCACGGGGCGAGCGAAATAGACTTCCTGGTCGCGGCCGTTGATGGTGATCTGACCCTTGCCCGGCTTGATCCAGACGCGGGCGATGGCGTTCTTGCGCTTGCCGGTGGCATAGGCGCGGCCCAGGGCGTCGACCTTGCGCTCGGCGGGGGCGACTTCAGGATTGGAGGACAGGCTCTGCAGAGCCTCGAGACCTTCGGCCATGCTCAGACGCTCCGGGTGTTCTTGGCGTTCTTTTCAGCGAACGCGATGGTTTCGGGGTTCTGGGCGGCGTGCGGATGCTCGGCGCCGGCATAGATCTTCAGGTGGGTCATCTGCTTGCGGGCCAAGGGGCTTTCCTTGGGCAGCATGCGCTCGACGGCCTTTTCCAGCACCCGTTCCGGGAAACGCCCGGTCAGTTGCTTGCCAGCGGTGATCTGCTTGATGCCGCCCGGGTGGCCGGTGTGGCGGTAATAGATCTTCTGCTCGAGCTTGCGGCCGGTGAACTTCACCTTGTCGGCGTTGACGATGACGACATGGTCGCCGCAATCGACGTGCGGGGTGTAGTCAGCGCGATGCTTGCCGCGCAGGCGCATGGCGACGAACGTGGCGAGACGGCCGACAACGACGTTTTCGGCGTCGATGACGATCCAGGCCTTCTCGACCTCGGCGGGCTTCAAAGAAGCCGTGGTCTTCATCATGGGAAACAGATCCGGTTAGAGCGACGGCTTGAGGGCCATCGGCGTGAGGGGCGGCTGATACTGGCGCACCGCTCCATTGTCAACACGCAAACCAGCCGCAAACGCCTATTCTGCAAGGACTTTTGGCTTGCGGTATTATGATACCTCACACCCCGGAGCGCAGGCGATCCAGCGCCGGTTGAACCCATTGGGCCGCTAGTTTCCGTATCTCCCCACTCGCGCCAGCACGCCGGGCGTCGCGGTCATCGACGAAGGCCTGATCGCCGCGGCGGGCGTCGAAGCCGGTGACAGCAGTCATTGCCGCGGCATCGGGGGTCAGGCCAAACAGCGGCGCGATCACCGCCGTGACCGCGTGGGGCAGCGCTTCATACGCCACGGCCCGGCAGTTATCGCGCCCGTCCGCCGCCAGCCCGTCCGCCGCCACGGTACAGATCTGGCCCAGAGCCTGGGCGCAATATTCATCGGCTGTCAGACCGACGCCGCGAGCCCCGAGGTCCCTTTGACCCTGCGCCATCTCCGGTGCGGGATCGCGCTGCAGCGACAGCAGCACATCGACCGGGTCGCGATAGAGAAACACCCAGGGCGTCCGCGGAAAGGCCAGGCGGAAGGTCGCCAGGTCGAGGACGGAAAGGGCGTCGGTCTTGATCACAAAGGTCCGCGCATCCCCGGCCAGCACGCCGGTCACAGCCCGGAGGCGGCGGGCCTGCTCGGCGGGGTCTCTGCCGCGATCAAAGCGGTTGTAGCGAAGCACATCAGCGATCGCACGCGGCTCCGACAGGGCCAGCACGCCCGGCAAGGCGCCGAGCATGCGCGAGGTCAGGGTCGAGCCGCAGCGCGACATATGGAAGATGATGCCGGCCGGCTCGGGCCCGTCGTAGTCCGGCAGCGCGGACATCGGCGTGCGCACATCCAGGAAGCGGTTCAGGGGACGGCGGGACCAGGCGTAGGCGTCCATGTTGTGGAAGGGCGCCTTGGGGTTCTCGCCGCCAGTCTGGCACCAGGCGGCCAGCGGCGGCCAGAAGCGGCTGTCGAGATAGGCCAGCGTCCAGCCCGGCCCGGGCGGCGGCTGAGGCAGAGCGGGCGCGCCGGGACCGACTTCTGCGGGGCCGGGGTCCCAGGGCCAGATCCCCTCCGACGGCGCGCCTAGCGCGACCAGACGGCGGCGAAGGCCGTCCTCGTCCAGACTCCAGAGCTCGACCTGCAAGGCCGGGTCGCCCAGCACCTTTTCGCGCGCGGCCAGCCAGGCTTCAGCCGACATGCTGATCGCGGAGAACCGCCCCCATGATCGCTTGCCGCGCCATTCAGACCCGCCGAACCCGCCAGGCAAATCCGGTGGCCAGGGCCAGAACCACCAGGGCCATGATCTGGTGCGGCATGGCCAGCCACAGAGGCGCAACCGCCATCAGGGTGGCGATGCCAAGCAGCATCTGAACGGTCACCGCCCCGCCGACCGCCAAGGCCAGGGTGCGCGCCTCCTGGGCCAGATACCGCGCCTTAGAGGCGCGCCAGGCGAGGGCAATTCCCGCAGCCACCAGCAGGTAGGCCCCGATCCGGTGGTGCAGCTGCACCGAGGCGGCGTTGTGGGCGATGGCGCCCCAGACGCCTTTCCCGGCTCCGTAGTCTGCCGGCCAGAGCGCGCCGTTCATCAGGGGCCAGTCGTTATAGACCTGACCGGCATGGTTGCCGGCCACCAGCGCGCCCAGCAGGCATTGCAGCAGCACGCCGCCCAGGAAGACCAGCGACCAGATTCGCCAGCGGCTGGGCTGGCTCTGCCGCGCCTGGCCGCTCAGAGCTTCCAAGCCCGTCCAGACCAGCAGAATGAACAGGATGAAGGCCAGCCCCAGATGGGTCGCCAGCCGCTCGGGCGCCACGTAGGTGCGATGGGTCAGCCCGCTGGCCACCATCCACCAGCCGACCAGACCCTGCAGGCCTCCCATGGCGAACAGGCCTACGCAAGGCAGGACCAGACGGCGTGGGACCATCCGGCGAATGAGGAAGTAGGCGAAGGGCACGGCGAAGGCCACGCCCACCAACCGACCCAACAGGCGGTGGGTCCATTCCCACCAGTAGATGCCCTTGAAGGCGGCGAGCGTCATGGTCGGGTTAACCAGGGCGAACTGCGGGATCTGGCGATAGCGCGCGAACTCCACCTGCCAGTCATGCTCGGACATCGGCGGCAGGGCGCCGCTGATCGGGCGCCACTCGGTGATGGAGAGGCCCGAGCCGGTCAGGCGGGTCGCGCCGCCAACGACGACCATGGCCATCACCAGCAGGGCGACACCGAACAGCCACAGGGCCACTGCGTTCGAGCGGTCAGAACGAAGAAACGAGGTCATTGACGCGACAAGCCGTCCCTTGGCGGCCTAAGTTGGGCGCTCGGGATGTAGATACACACATAGCCAAGGTCCAGCGCAATGCCGCTTCCCAGCCTGTTCGGGGTGGTCCTGATCGGCCTGATCGCCGGGACGCTGGCCCGTTGGCTGCTGGGCGCTCGCCAGGGACTGTTTCTCAATCTGGCCGTTGGCGTGGCTGGGGCCATCCTGGGGATAATGCTGACCGACTGGCTGTCCCTGCCGGTCACCGGCTTGCTGGTGATGCTTGGCGCTGCCATCGTCGGTGCAGTGGCGCTGCTCTCGGTGCTGACCCTGGTCAGACGCTGACGGAACCAACTCCAGAGGCAGGGAATTCAAACGCCACGGGTTAGGGAGCTGAAGCCATGATGCAAATCCTCATCTTCATTCTGATCGGCATATTCGTCGGCTGGGTCGCCAGCATGGTGATGAACCGCCACCACGGCCTGATCATCAACCTGGTGATCGGCGTTGTCGGCAGCCTGATCGGGCACTACCTGTTCACGGCATTGAAGATTACCGTTCCCCTGCCGGCCCTTTGGGCGGACCTGCTGGTCTCCATCATCGGCGCGATCATCCTGCTGTTCATCCTGGGCCTCTTCCGCCGCAGGACTTAGGTCTCGGGCGCTTAACCTGCTTGCCTTGGGGCGCGTCCTGGTCGAAGCACCGCTTCGATAAACGGAGACGCGCCCATGGGCCCTCGCCTGCGCAAACTGATCGGCGGACTGGCGATGCTGGTCTTCCTGGCGCTGTACGTCGCGCTGGCGGTGACGCTGGTCGACTACCTGCCCCGCTGGGGCTGGCTGAAGGGCCTGTATTTCATCGTCATCGGGGTCGGCTGGGGCATCCCGCTGATTCCCCTGCTGACCTGGATGGACAAGGGGAAGTGGAGATAGGCGAGAATGGTCGGAGCGACAGGATTCGAACCTGCGACCCCTTGACCCCCAGTCAAGTGCGCTACCAGGCTGCGCCACGCTCCGACATTTCTCGCAAGGGACCGCGGACGGCCCCTGTGGGGGAGCGCCCTTATAGGGGCGGTCCCTGAGCCCGGCAATGGCGAAAACGACGCCGGCTAACGACCGCGCAAAAGGCCGTCCAGCCGCGCCTTGATGGCTTCGAGTTCCGACAGGGTGTCGCTCAGCCGCCCGCGGGCGGCCTCGTCCATCCCCGTCTCGGTAGCGGTCTCGATTTCGGGCCATTCCTGCTCGTCGGCGGATGGCGCTACGCCCGTCCCTGCGGCGGCCAGGCGGCGGATGCCCTGCTCCTTGTGGAGCTTCTGCACGCCCTTGATCGTGTAGCCCTCGTCATGCAGCAGGGCGCGAACCCCACGCAGCACGGCGATGTCCTGCGGCCGGTAGAATCGCCGGCCGCCGGCCCGCTTCATCGGACGGATGAAAGAGAATCGGGTCTCCCAGAAACGCAGGACGTGCTGAGGCACTCCCAGTTCTTCAGCCGCTTCCGAAATGGTGCGGAAGGCATTGGGGCCCTTCGCCACCGGGGGACCTCTGCTAGTCGCCCAGGGCGCGGTCGATACGCGCCTTCATGACCTGGGAGGCCCGGAAGCCGATCACCCGGCGCGGCTCGATCTCGGCCGGCTCACCGGTCTTGGGGTTGCGGCCCATGCGGGCGCGCTTGGCGCGGACCTGGAAGACACCGAAGCCGGACAGTTTGACGGTCGCGCCGTCTTCCAGCGCCTCGGCCACCAGGTCGAGCGTGCGCTCGACCAGGCCGGCGCAATCCTGCCGCGTCAGTCCGACTTCTTCGTGGACGGCCTCGGTAAGGTCCGCCCGGGTCAGGGTCGCGCCCTTCATGCTGTTCCCCCAGCTTGGTCCGTTAAGCCTGCATGGCCCGATTGTCGCGTCAAGTCAAAGGGTTCGGGGCAGGATCGGAATCTTGGCCTAAAGCCGCCTATAGCCGAACGACGCAGGCTCCCCAGGTCAGCCCGCCCCCCATCGCCTCAAGCAGCAGCAGGTCGCCCTTCTTGATCCGCCCATCGCTGACGCCTTCGGCCCAGGCCAGCGGGATGGAGGCGGCCGAGGTGTTGGCATGCTCGCCAACGGTCTGGATCACCTTCTTCTCGTCGATGCCCAGGCGGTTGGCGACACCCGCCAGGATGCGCTGGTTGGCCTGGTGCGGGATGAACCAGTCGACGTCGGAAACGGCGACTCCCGCCGCCTTGGCCGCCGACACCACGGCTTCCGAGATGTTGACCACCGCATGGCGGAACACCTGGTTGCCCTGCATGCGCAACTTTCCAACAGTACCCGTCGTGGAAGGCCCGCCATCGACATAGAGCAGGTCCTGCTTGGTCCCGTCACAGCGCAGGGCAAAGCCCAGCAGGCCGCGATCCTCGATGGTCCCCTGCCCTTCACCTGGTTCCAGCACCACAGCGCCGGCGCCGTCGCCGAACAGCACGCAGGTGCCCCGGTCGGTCCAGTCCATCAGCCGGGTCATGGTCTCGGCGCCGATGACCAGGCAGCACTTGGAATGCCCGCGCGCCACGAAGCCGTCCGCGACGGTCATGGCGTAGACGAAGCCCGAGCAGACTGCCTGGATGTCGAAGGCGATGCCGATCGGACAGCCCAGCTTGCGCTGCACGATGGCCGCCGTGGCCGGGAAGGTCAGGTCGCCGGTGGTCGTGGCGACAATGATCAGGTCGACATCGGCCGGGGTTTTGCCGGCGGCGGCCAGCGCCTTCTTTGCCGCCTCGACGGCGAGATCCGAGACCGCCTGGTCCTCAGCCGCGCGGTGCCGACGCTTGATGCCGGTCCGCTCGACGATCCATTCGTCGCTGGTGTCGACGATCTTGGCCAGATCGGCGTTGGTCACCACGGTTTCGGGCAGAAAGGCCCCGACGCCGGTCACTACGCTACGCAGCACTGGGCCTACTCCCCACTTTCGCCAGAAGCCGCCGATTGGGCGATCTCGGGCGTCGCGGCGCTTAGCCGCTTGATGTTGCGGTCGATCTCGGCCGTGAAGTCGCTGCGCGCCAGGTCGACCGCGACCCGGATGGCGCTGGCATAGCTGCGGGCGTCGGCGCTGCCGTGGCTTTTGACCACGATGCCGTTCAGACCCAGCAACGGCCCGCCATTGGCGCTGCCGGGATCGAGTTTCTTGCGCATGGAGGCAAGCGATCCGGCGGTCAGCAAGGCCCCCAGCATGGTCATCGGATTGGCGGTGAAAGCAGCGCGAAGTTCGTTGGCGAAGTACCGCGCCAGCCCCTCAGCCGTCTTCAGGGCAATATTGCCGGTGAAGCCATCGGTGACGATGACATCGACCGTCCCCTTGGCGATGTCGGTGCCTTCGACGAAGCCGAAATAGTCGAGGTCCAACTTGGTGGCGCGAAGCAGCGCATGGGCCCCGCGCACCTCGTCATGACCCTTCTGGTCTTCCGAGCCGACATTGAGGACGCCGACCGTGGGTCGGGCGGACTTGTAGACCGCGTGGTGGAAGGCCGCGCCCATGATCGCGAACTCGACCAGCTGCTCAGCGTCGCATTCGACATTGGCCCCGACGTCGAGGACGGCGGTGATTCCCTTGGCGGTCGGCCAGCCGGCGACGATGGCGGGACGATGGATGCCGGGGGCCATGCGCAGCACCAGCATGGCGATGGCCATCAGGGCCCCGGTGTTGCCGGCCGAGACACAGGCCCCAGCCTCGCCCGACTTTACCGACTCAGCGGCGTTCCACAGGCTGGAGCCCTTGCCCCGGCGCATGGCCTGGGCGGGCTTTTCATCCATGGCGATGAACTTGTCGGTGTGGCGCACCTGACAGAGGGGCCGCAGTTCGGCATGCTTGCCGAGTTCCGCTTCGATCTGAGCCCGGTCGCCATGCAGCAGGTATCGGACGTCAGATCCATATTGGCGCGCCGCCAGGGCGGCCCCCGCTACCGTTACGGATGGGCCGTGATCGCCGCCCATAGCGTCGATCGAAAGGGTAAGGATTTCAGGCAAGACGGCCTACGCTGCTCCGTAGCGGACGGCCGGGCTCGGCCGCGCGGGCGGACGATACCGCCGGATGCGCCGGATGCAAGTCTGGCCTCCAAAAGCGCCTTCTAGTTGGAATCATCAGCCTTCAACTTCCGGAGGATGGCGAAGGGCGACGCCGGGGATTCTTCCGGGGGCGGTTCGAACACCGCGCCTGGCTTGCGCGGGAACGGGTCAAGCTCCAGCGACAGATGTTCAACGACATAGGCCGCCAGATCGATGCGGTCGCTCTCAAGCACGTCAGGCGGATCGTCGCCTTCCAGGTCGACCTCGATCTCCTCTCCGGCCGACTCGGTGGGGGCGTTGGGGCTGCCGGCGAGGACCATGTGCACGAAGATTTCGCCGGCCACGGCCTCGCCAAACGCCTCGGCGGTGACGCTGCAAGTCTGTGTGACCTCGGCGGTGAAGCTTCCGCTCAGCTCCGCGCCGTCCAACCAGGGCTTGAGCGTGAGGTCGGCGCTCAGCGATTCGATGGAAACCAGGTTCAGCTGCCGCGCCACGGCCTTGCGGGCGGCCGCGTCGGCCTCCAGCCGGACCTTCTGCAGTCCACGCTGAGTCTCGCCCAGGCGAATTTCGTGCGTCCAACTCATGGCGCTGGCGCCCAGCTGACCCGGCCCGCGAGGATGTCCTCGAGCGGCTGAGCCGCCAGCGCCCCGCGCGCCGCCAGGACGTATTCGGCCAGAACCGCTGTTTGCGGCGTCTCGACACCTGCCAGCAGGGTGCGGCTAACCAGCGCGGTCAGGGTTGTCTGGTCGGGAAGCGCGTCGAAGGCCTGCTCGTACGAGCGGCCTCGGCCATAGAAGGCTTCGCCCAGCGTCTTCATGCGCTTGGGGACGGCAAGATCGCCAACCCCCAGTTCGCGGAAGGCGTCGTCCAGCCCGCGCAGATAGGCGTCGAACAGGGCCTGGCTGGTCTCGGCCGCCGCCTCGCCCTGGCCCTTAAGGCGTTCAATCAGCAAAATCACATGCAGGGTATAGAGCTCGAAGCGGCCTTCCCGGGTGTCGGGCGCGCGGCCGGCGGCATAGAGTTTGGGCTCGCGCGCCTGACTCACGGCGGCCTGATAAAGGGCCGCGCCGGCCACCTTTGCGGGCCGGGGCTTGAGCAACCGGTCGAGTATCATACAATTCGCCTCGATTTCGCCGTGGGTGGCGCTTAAAGCCTGGGGCGTTGAACTAAGCTCCCGAGGGCGCTAGGTCAAAGCCTGCGCTTCTCGCGCCCCCTGTCCGGAGACGTCATGTTCCGCAAGCTCGCCTTCGCCGCCGCCGCCGCCAGCCTGATGGCGACCGGCGCCTGCATGCCGATCACCACCTATTCGGGCTTCCAGGCCGTCGAGGCCAGTCCCGCCGACATCAAGATCGCGGAAGATTCCAAATCCTCGGTGCTGAGCAAACTGGGCTCGCCCTCGGCGACCTCGACCTTCGATCCCAACATCTGGTTCTACATGAGCCAGATCACCGACCAGGTGGCCTTCTATTCCCCCCGCGTCGCCCGCCGGGAGATCTATGCGGTGTCCTTCGACAAGGACAGCGAGGCGGTCGTGTCGGTGAACAAGTACACCCTCAAGGACGGCAAGATCATCGCCTACAATGATCGTGAAACCCCGACCCGCGGGCGCGAGATGACCATCCTCGAGCAGCTGCTCGGCAACGTCGGCCAAGGCGGCCTGCTGCCCAACAGCGACGACGAGGGCGTCCCCGGCCAGCGTCCGGGCGACCGGCGGAACTAAGGACAGTCAGAGGCGGCCCTGCCGCTCCGCTGATTCCCCAGAACGAAAGAAGCCCCGGAGATCGCTCTCCGGGGCTTCTTCTTGTCTGATCAGTCAAACCTTCCGGTCGGCTGGGTGTCGCCACCCAGCCTTGGGAAGTCTTAGCCGATGACGCCCTTGGCCAGGACGGCCAGCAGCAGCAGAGCGACGATGTTGGTGATCTTGATCATCGGGTTCACGGCCGGGCCGGACGTGTCCTTGTAGGGGTCGCCGACGGTGTCGCCGGTGACGGCGGCCTTGTGGGCTTCAGAGCCCTTGCCGCCGTAGTGACCTTCTTCGATCAGCTTCTTGGCGTTGTCCCAGGCGCCGCCGCCCGAGGTCATCGAGATGGCGACGAACAGGCCCGTGACGATCACGCCCATCAGCATGGCGCCGAGGCAGGAGAAGGCCTCGACCTTGCCGGCGATGGCCTTGATCACGAAGAACAGGGCGATCGGCGAGACGACCGGCAGCAGCGAGGGGACGATCATCTCGCGGATGGCGGCCTTGGTCAGGATGTCCACGGCCTTGCCGTATTCCGGCTTGACCTCATAGGTCATGATGCCGGGGTTCTCGCGGAACTGGCGGCGGACTTCCTCGACCACCGACTCGGCGGCCCGGCCCACGGCGGTCATCGACATGCCGCCGAACAGGAAGGGCAGCAGCCCCCCGAACAGCAGGCCGACCACGACGTAGGGGTTGGACAGGTCGAAGGTGACCTGGCCCATGCCGTCGAAGAACGAGCCCGGCTCGGCGTTGGCCGAGAAGAACTTTAGGTCTTCGGTATAGGCGGCGAACAGCACCAGGGCGCCCAGACCGGCCGAACCGATCGCATAGCCCTTGGTGACGGCCTTGGTGGTGTTGCCAACGGCGTCCAGGGCGTCGGTGGAAACGCGGACTTCCGGAGGAAGGCCGGCCATTTCGGCGATGCCGCCGGCGTTGTCGGTGACGGGGCCAAAGGCGTCCAGGGCGACGATGAAGCCGGCCAGGGACAGCATGGTGGCGGTGGCGACGGCGATGCCGAACAGACCCGCCAGGTTATAGGTGACGATGATGCCGACGATGATGGTCAGGGCCGGCAGGGCGGTGGATTCCAGGGACATGGCCAGGCCCTGGATGACGTTGGTGCCGTGACCGGAGACCGAAGCCTTGGCCACCGACTTCACCGGACGGAAGCCCGTGCCGGTGTAGTATTCGGTGATGACCACGATGGCGGCGGTGACGGCCAGGCCGACCATGCCGCACCAGAACAGCGTCATGCCGTCGAAGGTGACGCCGGCATTGGTGGTGACCGCTTCCGGAACCAGGGTCTTGGTGACCCACCAGACCGCGCCGATGGACAGCACGCCGGTGACGATCAGGCCCTGATAGAGGGCGCCCATGATGTTGTTGTTCTTGCCCAGACGCACGGCGAAGGTGCCGATGATCGAGGTGACGATGCAGACGCCGCAGATGGCCAGCGGCAGCAGCATCATGTTTCCGACCAGGTCCTGGCCTTTGAAGAAGATGGCGGCCAGGACCATGGTGGCGACCGTGGTCACCGCATAGGTCTCGAACAGGTCGGCGGCCATGCCGGCGCAGTCGCCGACGTTGTCGCCGACGTTATCGGCGATGGTGGCCGCGTTGCGGGGATCGTCTTCCGGGATACCGGCTTCAACCTTGCCCACCATGTCGCCGCCGACGTCGGCGCCCTTGGTGAAGATGCCGCCGCCCAGACGGGCGAAGATCGAGATCAGCGAGGCGCCGAAGCCCAGGGCGACCATCGAGTCGATGACTTCGCGGCTGGTGTTCTCAAGGCCGAGCGGCCCGGTCAGCACCGCGTAGTAGCCCGCCACGCCGATCAGGGCGAAGCCGGCGACCAGCATGCCGGTGATGGCGCCGGAGGTGAAGGCCAGGTTCAGACCCTTGGCCAGGCTTTCCGAAGCGGCCTGGGCGGTGCGGACGTTGGCGCGAACCGAGATGAGCATGCCGGCGAAACCGGCCGCGCCGGAAAGCACCGCGCCGATCAGGAAGCCGATGGCGGCGTGGACGCCGATCAGGACGCCGACCGCGATCAGGATGACCACGCCGACGGCGGCGATGGCCGTGTACTGGCGCTTCAGATAGGCCTGAGCGCCTTCCTGAATGGCGGCGGCGATTTCCTGCATCTTTGCATTGCCGGGCGACTTACGCAGCAGCGCGGCGGTTTGCAGCCCGCCGTAGAGCACGGCCAACAGGCCGGCTACGATTGCGAGCCAGAGAAAATTGATGTTCATCGGCTAAGCGCCCCTCTTGTTCTTGCGCATGAGCGGCCAAAGACTCATCCCCAGCCGCTTATCTTGTTGCCCAGTCTCGATGCTCCGGCGCGCCAAAGCACGCCACTCCGAGCGGAAAAGAAGACCGTCTTTGCCAAATACGCCGCGTCGGCGCAATGGCGCCGCTCCAAGGCAGGCAGAATGGCGCAATGCCGCCCGGGCAAGGCCGGCCCATTCAGGACCGAAGGCTAGCGCGTAGGGTTGCTGATCCGCCGCCGCGGCGTTTCAGAAATCACCTCAATGGAGGCGAGATTCGAGGCTCCGACCAGGGCGGCCGCCTCGCGCATCAGCGTGGCCTTAAGCTTGGCCTGGTCCAGGCGGTTGTAGTCGTTCGCCAGGGTGAAGGGCGTACGGTGGCCGGCGCGGACCAGGGCGTCGCGGAAGTAGGGTTCCTTTTCGCGAAGCTTGTTGGCGTCAGCGCCCGAGGACAGGTTCACCCGCACCGTGGCGAAGACATAGTTGAGCAGCCGGCCATCGACACCGATGGGCAGGGCGACCGGCGAGATGTCGACATATTGCCCGACCGTCTTGCTGGCCCCCTCGGCCTGAGCCGCGCCGGCGCCCACGCCCAGTGCGAGGGGAGCCAGGATCGGGGCGGCGGCCAGGAGGTCACGTCTGCGCATGACTCAAAGGTCTAGGCCGACAAGGTTACCGCCCTCTTGCCGTCAGAGACCGACCTCGGACTTGCTGGCCTCGTTGAGCAGGGCCTCGCCGGCGAGAAACCGCCGCAGGTTCTCAAGGAACAGCTCGTCGCCTCGCCGCAGCGTGCCGTTGCCGGCGTTGGAGGCGTGGGCCGTGACCCGGACCTTGGGGTGAGTCCATGGCCAACTGCCTGTTGGCAGCGGCTCGGTGCGGAAGACGTCCAGCACCGCGAAACCAGGCTTGCCGGCGTCCAGCCCGGAGCGCAGGGCGTCTTCGTCAACCAGCTCGCCGCGGCCAATGTTGATCAGGATGGCGCCCGGCTTCATGGCCGAGAAGAAGGCGGCGTCCGCAATGTCTCGTGTCTCGTCGGTCAGGGCGCATGCCAGCACCACGACGTCGGCATCCGGCAACAGGGTGGGAAGATCGGCCTGTGTCGCCATGCGGTCAACCAGGGGGTCTGACGCACCGGACCGGCGGACGGCGGTGATCGTGGCGCCAAAGCCCCTCACCCGCTTGGCGATCTCGTGGCCGATATTGCCAAAGCCGACCAGCAGCCAGTGACTGGAGCCGATTTCAGTAAACGGCACGCGCCGCCAGACCTGTTCGTCCTGGGCGGCCTGCTGGGCGGCGATGGGGTGCAACAGGCTGATGCCGTGGGCGACGACATACTCGGCGATCGGCGCAGCCTGGGCGCTGCTCTTTGAGACCCGCAGGCCCTTCTCGAACAGGATGCGGAACACCGGATTGTCCAGCCCGGCATTGAAGGTCTGTACCCACTGCCCCTTCGAGCCCTGGCTGATGTGCTTGAAGAAGTGGCCCAGTCCCGCCCCAAAGGCGTCGAGGCTGAGCCAATAGAGTTCGGGGTCGATCTCCGCCTCGGGTCGGCTCAGCGCCCCGTCCGGCGCCAGGGTGACGATTTCGAGATCCGGCGCGAGGGCCTTGAGGCGATCCCCTACCCGCTTCAGCGCGGCCTCGGTCAGCAGTAGTTGCATCAGTGGCTCCAGCCCAGTCGGTCGGGGGTAACGGTCTCCCCCTGGAAACGGGTAATCTGTCCGTCGGCGGTCAATCGGCCGATGACGGTGGCGGGGACGGCCCCGGCCAAGGCCCGGAACGCTTCGAGCCGCTCGGGCGCGACCGCGCAGATAATCTCGTAATCATCGCCGCCGGTGGCCAGGGCGATCCGCGCGACGGCCTCGTCATCCTGCTGCTCCAGCCAGTAGGCTGCTTGCGGCGACAGCGGCAGCCGCTCCAGGTCGATCTCCAGTCCACAGCCGCTGGCCGTGGCGATGTGGCCGGCGTCGGCCAGCAGGCCGTCGGAGACATCTGCGGCGGCGCTGGCCTGCTGCAGGGCCGCCCGCCAGGCGAGGCGTGGCTCTGGGAGTTGATAGCGGCGGGCCAGATAACCGTCCGACTCCATGAGATCACCCCGAGCCGCCTGCAGGCCCAGCCAGCCATCGCCGATCGTCCCACTGACAACCAGCAGATCTCCCGGTTTGCCGCCGCCGCGCCGAACCATGCCGCCGGGATCAACCCAGCCCATCATGGTGGCGCTCAGGGTCCAGGCGCCGGGGGTCGAGACGGTGTCGCCGCCCAGCAGGCTGATCCCGAAAGCCGCCTGATCGGTGGCCAGGCCCTTGGCGAACATCTGGCGGCGGCGCCAATCTGCGTCAGCGGGCCAGGCGACAGTCATCAGATAGCCGAACGGCACGGCGCCCTTGGCCGCGAGGTCCGATAGATTCACCCGCAGCAGCTTGCGCGCCACCATGTCGGGCCGGTCGGAGCTGAGGAAGTGGACGCCTTCCACGAGGCAATCGCTGGTGATGACCGTCTGGGTCGGCTGCTCACATTCGGGAAGCAGGGCGGCGTCGTCCAGTAGGTCGAACGCCTCGGGCGCGCCCCGCGTCAACGGACGCAGCAGGCGCGCGATCCAGTCGAACTCGTCAACCGGCTCGCTCATCCCGCGCGATTCCATCCAGGGCGCCGTTGACGAAGCCGGCTTCGGGGCCCTCGAAGAAGGACTTGGCGATCTCGACATATTCGTCGATGGCGACTTCCACCGGCACGTCCGGCCGGCGCATCAGCTCATAGGCGCCCGAGCGCAGAATGGCCCGCAGCGTGGCGTCCAGCCGCTCCAGCCGCCAGCCCTCGGCCAGGCGATGGACGATGGCCTTGTCGATGACGCCCTGTTCGGCGACCACGCCGCGCACCAGCTCGCCGAAGAAGGCTTCGTCGGCGGCGGCCAGGGTCTCGCTGCCCTCGCCATCCAGGCCGCGGTCGAAACGATGCTCGGCAAATTCGCGAACGACGGCGTCAGCGCCGACGCCGCTGACTTCCATCTGATAGAGCGCCTGGACGGCGGCGAGGCGGGCCACCGAACGCTTCTGCCGACTCATCGTGTCTGGCCCAGCAGCTGGCGCTTGATCGCGACCATCTCGAGCGCCGCGCGCGCTGCGCCGCCGCCCTTGTCGCCCTCGGAGATGCGGGCGCGGGCCCAGGCCTGATCCTCGTCCTCGACGGTCAGGATGCCGTTGCCGATGGCCAGCCGCTTGCCGATGGCCAGGTCCATCAGGCCACGCGCCGACTCATTGGAGACGATCTCGAAATGATGGGTCTCGCCACGAATGACCACGCCCAGCGCCACATAGCCGTCATAGCGCACGCCGGCCGGCCGGTTGCCGCCCTCGGAGGCCAACGAAATCACCGCCGGAATCTCCAGCGCGCCCGGGACGCTGATTACGTCATGCTCGGCGCCGAACGCCTGAATGGCCTGCACGGCGCCGTTCAGCAGTTCGTCCGACAGGTCGGAATAGAACCGCCCCTCGACGATCAGAATGCGCACGGGATCTTCCTGCATAATCGTTCTCAAAACCTATTCGGCGCCTGCAATGGGCGCTCGGCCGACGATCTTCAAGCCATAACCTTCCAGGGCCGCCGGCTTGAAGGCGCTGGAGGTCAGAAGGGTCATGTCGCGGACCCCCAGGTCCAGCAGGATCTGCGCGCCGACGCCATAGTCGCGGATGGCGTGCTGGCGGAACTGCGCGCCCGCTTCCATTTCGCCGCCGTAGCGTTCCGACAGCCAGGTCGGGTTGGGGTCGCGGATGAACACTGCCACGCCCGGACCGTCATGGGCGCCAATGGCCTTTAGGGCGCTCGGCACATAGTCCCGCCGCGCCCCGACGAAGCCCAGCAGGTCGCCGGCGAAGTCGACCTGGTGCATGCGGACCAGGGTCGGCTTGGCCGCCTCGATGCGGCCCTTGACCAGGGCGATGTGCTCGCAGCGGTCGATCAGGTTGCGGTAGATGATCATCCGGAAGTCGCCGCCGTAGACGCTCTCGAACGGCGTATCCAGCACCCGCTCGACCTGGCGCTCGTTGCGGCGGCGATAAGCGATCAGGTCGGCGATGGTGCCGATCTTCAGGCCATGGAGTTGAGCGAACGACACCAGGTCCGGCAGCCGCGCCATGGACCCGTCGTCCTTCATGATCTCGCAGATCACCCCAGCCGGGATCAGCCCCGCCATGCGCGAGATGTCGACCGCCGCCTCGGTGTGCCCGGCGCGGACCAGCGTACCGCCATCCTTGGCGACCAGCGGGAAGACGTGGCCGGGAGAGACGATATCGTCGGGGCCCTTGCTAGGGTCGATAGCGACGGCGATCGTGTGGGACCGGTCATGGGCTGAGATGCCGGTGGTAACGCCCTCGGCGGCCTCGATGGAGACGGTGAAGGCCGTGCCCATGCCCTCGCGGTTCTCCGAGGCCATCGGCGGCAGGCGCAGCTGCCGCGCCCGCTCGGCCGTGATCGACAGACAGATCAGGCCGCGCGCGTGGCGGGCCATGAAGTTGATCTGGTCGGGCGTGGCGAACTGGGCGGGGATGATAACATCGCCCTCGTTCTCGCGGTCCTCGGCGTCGACCAGGATGTAGGGCCGACCGTTGCGGGCGTCCTCGATGATGTCTTCGATCGGGGAGATGGGGGTGTCGGTACTCATGAGGCGGTCTCCTGCCAGCGCGCGAGGTAGCGCGCCAGCATATCGATCTCGAGATTGACGCGGCTGCCGGGCTTGAGGGCGCCCAGGCTGGTCACGTCCCAGGTGTGGGGAATGATGTTGAGGCCAAAGATATCGTCCTCGACCTCGTTGACGGTCAGGGAGACGCCCTCGACGGCGATGGAGCCCTTGGCGGCGATGTAGCGGTGCAGCGGCCGGGGCGCGCGGATGCGGTAGCGGTGCGAACCGCCCTCCGGCTCGATGCTCAGGACCTCGCCGACGCCATCGACATGGCCCGAGACCACATGGCCGCCCATCTCGTCACCGAGCCTGGCGGCGCGCTCGAGATTGACCCGTGTTCCCTCCCCCCAGTCGCCCAGGGTGGTCTTGGAGAGGGTCTCTTCGGACACCTCAACGGCGAACCAGCCCGGGCCCTTCTCGACCACGGTCAGGCAGCAGCCGGCATGGCTGATCGAGGCGCCCAGATCGATGGTCGCGGTGTCGTAGGCCGTCTCGACCTCATAGCGGCGGTCGCGGTTGGTCTGGCGGACCGAGCGGACACGGCCCACGTCGGTGACGATGCCGGTGAACATCAGGCACTCCCGTAACGCTCCCAGAGGTCGTCGCCGACCTCCTGGACACTGAGACGCCGGAACCGCGGCGCGTGCGCCAGCCGCTCCAGCACGAAATCCCCGACCGCCGGGCGGCCCTCGTCACCCAGAATGATGGGCGCGCGAAACCACTCGATCGTGTCGACCAGCCTGGCCCGCAGGAAACTGGCCGCCACCTGCCCGCCGCCTTCGATCATCAGCGCCCGAACACCCACGCCCTCCAGGGCCTTGAGCGCCGAGGCCAGATCGACCCGGCCATCGCTTGCCTCGACTTGCAACACGGTGACCCCAGCGTCAGTCAAACGCTCGTTTGAACTTCTTGTGGAAACCACGATGGTCGGCGTCCGTTCGGCGGTCTCGACCAGCTTGCAGTCCGGCGGGATGCGCAGGCGACTGTCCAGCACAACCCTGGTCGGCTGCGGCCCGACATAGCCCGGCAGGCGCACGGTCAGCTCAGGATCGTCGGCGATCACCGTATCCACGCCCACCAGCACCGCCATATGGATGGCCCGCAGGCGATGAACTTCCTCACGCGCCGCCGGACCGGTGATCCAACGGCTTTCCCCGGAGGCGGTGGCGATGCGTCCGTCGAGCGAGGTGGCCAGTTTGAGCGTGACGCTCAAACTCAGTCCTCCGCCTCTTCGCGAAGGCCCTCGTCGCTGAGGAACTGGGCGAAGTCGTCGGTGTGTCGGAAGTCGCGGTAGACCGAGGCGTAGCGGACATAGGCGACGTCATCGAGTGACTTCAGCGCCTTCATCACCATCTCGCCGACCACGGTGCTGGGAAGTTCCGTCTCACCCATGCTTTCCAGCTGGCGGACGATGCCGTTGACCATGCGGTCGACCCGCTCGGGGTCGATGGGCCGCTTGCGGATGGCGACCGAGATCGAGCGGACGAGCTTTTCGCGTTCGAACGGATTGCGCCGCCCGGACCGCTTTAGGATGGTCAGTTCACGCAGTTGTACCCGCTCGAAGGTGGTGAACCGCCCGCCGCATTCGGGGCAGAGCCGGCGGCGGCGGATGGCCGCGCCGTCTTCCGACGGGCGGCTGTCCTTGACCTGGCTTTCGGCATGGCCGCAGAAAGGGCAACGCATGATGTGGCCCCTCCCGACGGGCTAGCAGCTACCTATTGTAGATGGGGAAGCGCCGCGTCAACGCAACCGCCGCTTCCCGCACCCGCGCTTCTACCGCCGGATCGCCGTCCGGGTTGGCCGAAAGGCCGTCCAGGACTTCGCCGATCCACAGGCCGATCTGATGGAAGTCCGACGCCCCAAAGCCGCGCGTGGTGCCGGCCGGGCTGCCGACCCGGATGCCCGAAGTCTTGGTCGGGGGCAGCGGGTCGAACGGGATGCCGTTCTTGTTGGTGGTGATGTGGGCCCGCTCCAGGGCGGCCTCGGCGGCCGTGCCGGTGACATTCTTGGGACGCAGGTCGACGAGCATGACATGGCTGTCGGTGCCGCCCGAGACGATGGCCAGCCCGGCCTCCTGCAGGCCGGCGGCCATGGCCTTGGCGTTCTCGACCACGCGGCGGGCGTAGTCCTTGAACTCCGGCTGCAGCGCCTCCTTGAAGGCCACGGCCTTGGCGGCGATGACGTGCTCAAGCGGTCCGCCCTGCAGGCCGGGGAAGATCGCCGAGTTGAACTTCTTGCCCAGGTCCACATCGTTGGAGAGGATCATGCCGCCGCGCGGGCCGCGTAGGGTCTTGTGCGTAGTAGTGGTCACCACGTGGGCGTGCGGCACCGGGTTGGGATAGACCCCGCCCGCGACCAGGCCGGCATAGTGGGCCATGTCGACCATCAGATAGGCGCCGATGCTGTCGGCGATCTGGCGGAAGCGGGCGAAGTCGATGGTGCGGCCATAGGCGCTGCCGCCGGCGATGATCAGCTTGGGCCGCTCGCGCTGGGCGACTTCCTCGACATTCTCATAGTCGATGAGGTGGTCTTCCTTGCCGACCGAATAGGAGACCGGGCGGAACCACTTTCCCGACTGATTGGCGGGCGAGCCGTGGGTCAGGTGTCCGCCGGCGGCCAGGTCCATGCCCAGGAAGGTGTCACCCGGCTTCAGCAGGGCCATGAACACACCCTGGTTGGCCTGGGCCCCGCTGTGCGGTTGAACGTTGGCGTAGGCCGCCCCGAACAATTCCTTGGCCCGGTCGATGGCCAGCTGCTCGACGATGTCGATCACCTCGCAACCACCGTAGTAGCGCTTGCCGGGATAGCCCTCAGCATACTTGTTGGTCAGCACCGAGCCCTGCGCCTCCAGCACCGCCCTGGAGACGATGTTCTCGGAGGCGATCAGCTCGATCTGCTCCTGCTGGCGCTGCAGCTCGCCGGCGATGGCCTTGGCGATGTCGGGATCCGACGTCGCCAGGTCCTGGCCGAAAAAGGCGCTCTGGAAAGAGGTAGGGGCGTTCATGGGCGACTCCTCGTCTGGGCGCTGTGGCGCCCTCTTTAGCGCCAGTGGCGGCGCGATCAATCGGAACCCGACTCAACGGGCATGCGTTGGGGATCAACAGGCGGGTGTCCGGCGCGGCGCCGGCCTGCCTGTAAGCGTTCAAAAAGGACTGCCATGACCGATGTCCGGGACACCGAGGCCCCAACAGCCGACCAGCTGCTGACCGCCAGCGCCGAGATCGTTGCAGCCTATGTCGGCCAGAATCAGATCCAGGCCACGACCCTTCCGGATTTGATCCGCTCGGTCCACAACACCCTGGCGGGCCTGGGCGTTGGGACTCCGGTGGTTGCGGAACGACCCAAGCCGGCCGTACCGATCGGCCGGTCGGTGCAGCACGATCACATCGTCTGCCTGGAGGATGGGGTGAAGCTGAAGATGCTGAAGCGCTACCTGCGCTCGCATTACAATATGAGCCCGGAGGACTATCGCCGCCGCTGGGGCCTGCCGCCGGAATACCCGATGGTCGCCCCGGCCTATGCGGAGCGGCGCTCGGAATTCGCCAAGAAGATCGGGCTCGGAAAAGGTGTTCGGCGGCGGACGGCTCGCGCTAGCTAGGCGGCGAGACCGCCCACCAGTTCTTACGTTTAAATGTTTAGGCGGCGACGCCGCCTAAACGGGCGATGTTGCAGTGGGCCCACAGCCTCTCGAGCGACGACACCAGATCGCGCATCATCTCGTCAGTGTGGAAGGGGGTCGGCGTAAAGCGCAGGCGCTCGGTGCCGCGCGGCACGGTGGGGTAGTTGATCGGCTGCACATAGATGCCATGGTCGCTCAGCAGCATGTCCGAGACCATCTTGCAGTGGACCGGATCGCCGACCAGCACCGGCACGATGTGGCTGACCGAAGGCATAACCGGCAGGCCGGCGTCCTTCATCATAGCCTTCAGGGTCGCGGCGCGCTCCTGATGGACGTCGCGCAGTTCGTTGTGTTCCTTGAGGTAGCGCACCGACGCTACGGCTCCGGCCGAAAGGGCCGGCGGCAGCGAGGTGGTGAAGATGAAGCCCGAGGCATAGGAGCGGATCGCGTCGACCATGTCGGCGTCCCCGGCGATGTAGCCGCCCATGACGCCAAACGCCTTGCCCAGCGTGCCTTCGATGATATCGATTTCGGCCAGGACGCCATCGCGCTCGGCGACACCCGCGCCGCGCTCGCCATACATGCCGACCGCATGGACTTCGTCCAGATAGGTGATGGCGTTGTACTTCTTGGCCAGTGCGGCCGTCGCGGCCAGGTCGGCGATGTCGCCGTCCATGGAATAGACGCTCTCGAAGGCCACCAGCTTGGGCGCGTCGATCGGCGCGGCGGCCAGCAGTTCCTCGAGGTGTTCCAGGTCGTTGTGGCGGAAGATGTGCCGCACGCCGCCGCCGTTGCGGATGCCCGAGATCATCGAGGCGTGGTTGAGGCTGTCGGAATAGGTGATCAGGCCGGGCAGAATCTTCTGCAGGGTCGAGAGCGCCGCCTCGTTGGCCACATAGCCGGAGGTGAACAGCAGGGCCGCTTCCTTGCGGTGCAGGTCGGCCAGTTCCAGCTCGAGCTGGACGTGATGGTGGGTGGTGCCGGAGATGTTGCGGGTGCCGCCCGAGCCAGAGCCGTTGGCGTCGATGGCCGCGTGCATGGCGTCCAGAACAACGGGGTTTTGGCCCTGGCCAAGATAGTCGTTCGAGCACCAGACGATGACATCGCGTTCCGAACCGTCGTCCAGCGTCCAGGTGGCGCGCGGGAATTCGCCGCGGTGGCGCTTTAGGTCGGCGAACACTCGGTAGCGGCCCTCCTGGCGGACCTGATCCACGGCGTTCTTGAAGGCGGCCTTGTAATCCATCGACGCTCTATCCCGGTCCTGCCCCCAAAAACGGATAATCAGGGACGGCTACCGGCTCCTCTTTGTCAGGCAGCGGACATCGCATCGCAACTGACCGCTGTCCACTTAACGAGCGTTCATACGCCGGGCGAGTTCGTGAATCTACGTATCCGTAGCGTCAAACCCCGCCTGCGACAGCATGGCCACACTCACAGGTTCGGACTTCTAGCCGAGCGCGTCAATCTTTCCGCGCATAAGTTGTAGTATGGCCGAGAAATCCTTGCCGCCGAATCCCAGCCCGTCGAACATGGCGTAGAGCGCTTCGGCTTGAGCCCCCATCGGCGTGGTTGCTCCGGCCTTGGCCGCCGCTTCCTGCGCGAGTTTCAGGTCCTTGAGCATCAGAGCCGTGAGGAAGCCGCCCTCATAATTTCGATTCGAAGGCGCGGTCGGCACGGGGCCGGGCCAGGGGCAGTAGGTGGTCAGCGACCAGCATTGGCCCGAGGACTGGGAGGCGATCTCGAAGAACCGTTCCGGCGCCAGCCCCAGCTTCTCGGCGAGCGCGAAGGCCTCGCAGGTCCCGAGCATCGAGACGCCCAGCAGCATGTTGTTGCAGATCTTGGCCGCCTGCCCTGCCCCGCCCGCCCCGGCATGGACGACGGCGCGGGCCATGGGCTTCAACACCGCCTCCACCGCCGGGAAGTCGGCCTCGTCGCAACCGACCATGAAGGCCAGGGTGCCGGCGTCGGCCGCCATGATGCCCCCCGAGACCGGGGCGTCGGCGAAGCGGAAGCCCTTGTCGGCCGCCATCTTGCCTACCGCCCGGGCGCTGTCGACGTCGATGGTCGAGCAGTCGATCAGCAAAGCGCCTAGAGCGACATTGGGCAGGATGTCGTTCTCGTAGACCGCCCGCACATGCTGGCCGGCCGGCAGCATGGTGATCACCACATCGGCCTGGGCCACCGCCGCGGCGGCCGAGGCCGACGGCTGGCAACCGCCCGCCACGGCCTTGTCGATGGCGGCGGCGGAGAGGTCGAAGGCCAGCACGGTCTGGCCGGCCTTGACCTGGTTGGCGGCCATGCCGCCGCCCATGTTTCCCAGGCCGATGAAGGCGATGCGCGACATTATTTGGCTTTCCTGGGCTTGCGGAACTTCAGCACGAACTGGTCCGTCTTACCCTTGATCGAGGGGTCGAAGACGCTGGCCGTGCGCGGGTCATCCTTGTTGCGCAGGATATCGCTCTGGGCTTCCAGCATGAAGCCGGTCGCCTTCAGTTCGCTCTTCACCGTCTCAATGTCGATGCGATGCAGCTTGTTGGAGAGCGTGTCGCCCGTGCCGTCCGGCGCGTAGTGGTCGATGACGATGAACACGCCGCCGGGCTTGAGGCTGTCGAAGATCGCCTTGTCGACGGCGGCGATCTGCTCGGGCTTCATGTAGCCCAGGTGCATGTCGTGGTAGTTCTGGGACGTCCAGACCATGTCCAGGCCGGCGGGGAAGCCGATGGCGCCCAGGCTGCCGTTCAGCGTGCTGACATTGGACAGTTTGGCGACGTCATCCAGCGACTTCTGGTAGTCGCCGTTGAACTTGATGAACTCGGCCGGGGTATAGGCGTAGACATGGCCCTTGGGCCCGACCGCCGCCGAGAACAGGCGGGTGAAATAGCCCCCGCCAATGATGAAGTCGCCGATCTTCATGCCGGGCTTGACGCCTGCGAAGGTCAACAGCTCGACCGGCCTGCGGGCGGCGTCCCGGGCCTTGTCTGTATCAGGACGGACCGGTGAGGCGACGGCGGCGGCCAGGAATCCTGGCTTGGAAACCACTATGGTCGGCGCGGCGACAACGGCGAGGCTCAGCGCGGCGAGCGCCGCGACGGCGAAACGGGTCTTCATTTAACGCGCGCTCCTGGGTTTGCGGAATTTGTAGACGAACTGGTCGGTCTCGCCCCGGACCTTCGGATCGAAGACCTTGAGGCTCCTGTCGTCTTTCGGATTGCGCAGGACTTTGGTTTCACCCTCGAAGATGAATCCCGCCGCCAGCACTTCCTTCTTCACCGTGTCGGCGTCGATGCGGTGCAGGGTCTCGGTGTCGCGCAGGCCCGAACCGGGTTCGGCGCTGTGATCGATGACGATGAAGACACCGCCTGGCTTGAGCGAATTGTAGATGGCCCGGTTGACGACCTTAAGGTCGGCCGGACCCATGAAGCTGTCATGCATGTCGTGATAGTTCTGGGCGGTCCAGACCACGTCCAGCTTCTCGGGCGCCCCGAACTGGCCCAGCAGCCGCAGGATCAGCGTCACGTTCTTGTAGGCCGCGTCGTCGGCGATGGCCTTCACCGCCGGCGGACGCTTGGCCAGCTTGGTAAGCTCGTCCGGGACGTAGGCGTAGACATGACCCTTGGGCCCCACGACCTTGGAGAAGATGCGGGTGAAATAGCCGCCGCCGGGGATCAGGTCGGCGACCTTCATGCCGGGCTTGATGCCGGCCCAGGCGATGACCTCGCCTGGCTTGCGGGCCGCGTCGCGGTCGCGGTCAGCCTTGGGCCGACCCGGATCGCCCAGGGCCGCCACGACATAGGACGGCACGACGATGCTGGCTTGCGGCGGAGGGGGCGGCGGCGGAACCGTGGCGCAGGCGGCGAGCGCCACCGAGACGGCCAGGGCCGCAGCTAGTCCGATACGCATGAAATCCTCCCACACACTGGTCTTGGGGGCGATCTAGCGCCTCCCGAGGGTCAAGTCAGCGGCGTCCATTCCTCATTCGTCGGAAGGGGCGCGAAAATCTCGTCCAGCAGGCCGTCCGTGACGCCGGCCAGATCGGCCGGGTTCCAGCGGGGGGCGTTGTCCTTGGCGACAATTACCGCCCGGACGCCCTCCAGGAAATCGTGACGCTGAACCACCCGCGCGCCGATGCGGTACTCCATCGCCATGTTGTCGGCGAACTGGCCCATACGCCCGCCCAACTGCAGCTGGCGGAAGGCGACCTTCAGGGTCTGCGGCGATTTTGTCTTGAGCGTGGCGAGTTGTGCGGCCGCCCAATTGCCGTTGTCGGAGTCGCCGCCGTCGGCCTCCAGGGCCGCGAAAATGGCCTCAACGCTGTCGCCGCCGAACAGCCGGTCGATATCGGCCAGGTGCGCCTCGATGGGCGCGGGACCCGTGTCTTCGACGAAATGGGCCAGGGCGCCGACGACGCTGCCCGGATGGCCGGCCAGGACCTGCTTGAATCCGGCCACTAGCTCGAAAGGCATGAAGTGGGTGGCGATCCCCAGGCGCACGCAGTCCGCCGCCTTGATCCGCGCCCCAGTCAGGGCCAGCCAAAGGCCTGTCTTCCCGGGGAGCCTCGGCAGGAACCAGCCGCCGCCAACGTCGGGGAACAGGCCGATGCCGGTCTCGGGCATGGCGAAGGTGGTCCGCTCGGTAGCGATCCGCACGCTGGAGGGCATGGAGAGGCCGACGCCCCCGCCCATGGTCACCCCGTCCATCACCGCGCAGACCGGCTTGGGAAAGCTGAAGAGCAGCTCATTCAGACGGTATTCGGTGAAGAAGAAGGCCCGCGCTTCGGCGCCGTCCTTGGCCCCGCTGTCAGCCAGCATGCGAATGTCGCCGCCGGCGCAGAAGCCGCGCTCGCCGGCATGGTCGATCAGAACGCTATGGACGGCCTCGCCCTCGCGCCAGTCCAGCAGGGCGGCGGTGATCAGCCGGCACATGTTGGTCGTCAGGGCGTGCAACGCCGCCGGGCGGTTGAGGGTGATGCGGCCGACACCGGAGTCGACGCGAGTGAGGACTTCAGGCTCGTCGGTCATTGCCGGAACAGCTCCCGCCCGATGATCACCCGCATGATCTCGTTGGTCCCCTCGAGGATCTGGTGGACGCGCAGGTCGCGGACGATGCGCTCCAGCGGATAGTCCTGCAGAAAGCCGTAGCCGCCGTGCAGCTGCAGGGCGTCGTTGGCGACGGTGAAGCAGGCGTCGGTGGCGAAGCGCTTGGCCATGGCGCAGAGCTTGGTGGCTTGCGGGTCGCGGTTGTCGAGGGCGGCGGCGGCGTTGCGGACCATCAGCCGGGCGGCCTCCAGCTCCGTCGCCATGTCGGCGATCTTGAACTGCAGGGCCTGGAAGTCCTTCAGCGGCCGGCCGAACTGATTGCGGGTTTCCATGTAGGCCTTGGCGGTGTCGAGCGCGAAAGCCGCCCCGCCCAGCGAGCAGGAGGCGATGTTCAATCGCCCGCCGTCCAGCCCCATCATGGCGAAGCGGAAGCCCTCGCCTTCCTGGCCGATGCGGTTGGCGACCGGCACCCGGACATTGTCGAAATTGACCTGGGCAGTCGGCTGCGAGTTCCAGCCCATTTTGCGCTCGTTGGCCCCGAAGCTCAGGCCCTCCCAGCCCTTCTCGACCACGAAGGCGGAGACGCCCTTGGCCCCCTCGCCGCCCGAACGAGCCATGACCACATAGACGTCCGAGACCCCGGCGCCGGAGATGAAGGCCTTGGAGCCGTTCAGGACGTAGTGGTCGCCGTCCAGCTTGGCGGTCGTGCGCATGGCCGCCGCGTCCGAGCCCGAGCCCGGCTCAGTCAGGCAGTAGCTGGCGATCAGCTCCATGGTGGTCAGGCGCGGCAGGTAGCGCTGGCGCAGATCGTCGCCGGCGAAGCGGTCGATCATCCAGGACGCCATGTTGTGGATGGTCAGATAGGCCGCCGTCGGCACGTCGCCGTAGCTGAGGGCCTCGAAGATCAGCGAGGCGTCGAGGCGCGTCAGGCCCGAACCGCCGACATCATCCTGCACATAGACCCCGGCGAATCCCAGGCCCGCCGCCTGGCGCAGGACGTCGACCGGGAAGAACTTCTCCTCGTCCCAGCGGGCCGAGTGCGGGGCCATTTCGTCCCGGGCGAAGGCCAGGGCCATCTCCTGGATGGCGCGTTGATCGTCGGTCAGGGAGAAGTTCATGCGCGTAGAGCCTTGGATCGGGGAACGACTGACCTGACGCCGCCGGCGCGCGCTGTCAACGAATGGCTGCCGACTTTCGCGGCTCCGAAGGGCCGGGCTAGGATGCTGGCATGCGCACCGCCCCTCCCGAGAAGGATGAATACGACCTGCACGTGACCGATTTCGTCGTGGGAGTGCTGAAACATACGGGTGGCGAGCTCGATCCAACATCGGCTGTAGGACTGGCCGTCAGTCTGCTTGGCAAACACTTCACCCATATCCGCTTCTGTCAGTGCATGAGGCTGGCATTTCCTCAAATTCCGTTAAGCGCTCTCAAGGAAGCCTCCTACGTCGCGGCATCACTCGCCGCCGGCAAGCCACCCGGCGCCGACGTAAGCCCCATGCTAGAGGAATGGCTGCCGGCGCCTCCCGCCACAGGCGGCTGACCTGACGCTTGCTTCGCGCCCGCCCTTGGATCAAACCGCCTTCATGACCCGCGCCCCGCTCGCCCCCTACCCCGCCACCCGCCTGCGCCGCCTGCGCCAGGCCGACTGGACCCGCCGACTGGTGCGCGAGAGCGTTCTGACCCCGGCCGACCTGATCTGGTCGATGGTGGTGCATGAGGGCGAAGGCCGCATCCCCGTCGCTTCCATGCCCGGCGTCGAGCGGCTGTCAGTGGCCGAGGCAGCCAAGGCGGCGGTCGAGGCGCGCGACCTGGGCATCCCCGCCATCGCCATCTTCCCGCACATCGACATGGCCCGGAAGGATTCCTCAGGCTCCCTGGCCGCCGATCCGGACGGGGTGATCAGTCGCGCGGTCAAGGCCATGAAGGACGCCGCCCCCGAGGTCGGCATCATGTGCGACGTGGCGCTCGATCCCTTCACGACCCATGGCCATGACGGCGTCCTGGAGAAGGGCCGCATCGTCAACGACGCCACCATCGAGCGGCTGGTCGAGCAGGCCCTGGTCCAAGCCCGGGCCGGCTGCGATATCCTGGCGCCCTCCGACATGATGGACGGCCGCATCGGCGTCATCCGCGCCGCGCTCGAGGCTGAAGGGCACTGCGACACCCTGATCATGTCCTACGCCGCCAAATACGCGTCCGCCTTCTATGGCCCCTATCGCGACGCTATCGGCTCGGGGAAGCTGGGCTCGGGCGACATCGACAACCCGGGCGACAAGAAGACCTACCAGCAGGATCCGGCCAACAGCGACGAGGCCCTGCGCGAGGTGGCCCTGGACATCGCCGAGGGCGCCGACATGGTCATGGTCAAGCCGGGCCTCCCTTACCTCGACATCGTCCGCCGCATCGTCGAGGCCTTCGCCATGCCGACCTTCGCCTTCCAGGTCAGCGGCGAGTACGCGATGATCGTCGCCGCCGCCCAGAACGGCTGGATCGACGGCGACCGCGCCATCCTGGAGAGCCTGGGGGCCTTCAAGCGAGCCGGCTGCGCGGGTGTCATTACCTATTTCGCGCCCAAGGCGGCGCGGATGCTGGGAGCCTGATGCGCGCGGCCCTGCTGGCAGCGGGCTTTCTGCTCCTGGCGGCCGGGTCGGACGCCGCTGCGGCGACGCCGAAATTCGTCGGCCCATGCTTCACGGTTCACGGCCGGCTGCGTGGCGGCAACGGGACGCCGACCCTGCGCATCTGGCCCGTAGGCACGACGCGGCTTCTCGGGGTCGACAACGACAACGACGACCCCCTGGAGGATATCGGCGAACTGCCCGCTTCACTGCAGGCGCTTGGCCCCATCTTCCTGGACCGCGATATCTATGGGGACTTCACGGTCTGCCCCCTGACCCGCAGCCGGCCGGGGTGGATGCAGATGGTAGCGATCAAGCAGGCCAGGCGTTTGCACGTCGTCGAGCGGCGATAGCGTCCGAATCCGGCCAGCCAGCCGGGCAGGACCAAGCCATACTCTCCCTACATCAGGAGAGACATCCAATGCCCAGTATCCACAAGGAAATCCACATTAACGTCCCGGCCGAGACGGTGTGGGACGCCGCCCGCGACTATGGCGCCCTGCACACCCGCCTGGTCCCTGGTTTCGTCATCGCGGTCGAAGTCGCCAAGGAGGCCGACGGCACGCCCTATCGCATGGTGACCTTCGCCAGCGGCATGACACTCAAGGAGGTCATCGTCGAGGTCGACGACGCCAACCGCCGCCTGGTCTGGACCATCGAGAGCCCCAATGTCCGCCACCACAACGGCGCGCTGCAGGTCTTTCCCGAAGCGCAGGGCTGTCGCGCCGTCTGGACCGCCGATGTCCTACCGGCCGCCATGGCCGAGGCCTTCGCGCCATCGATGGCGGCGGGCTTGCAGGCGATGAAGGATCAGTTTGAGAAGTCGGCCTAACCGCCTGAGTTCAAGAGCAATTCTGCCAATCTATCTTGCCAGATCGCCGCCCAGGTGTGGGTGCCGTGGCCGTGGGTGTCCGGCCCCGCCGGGATCAGCACGAAGTTCCCGGTCTTCAGCCGCTTGGCGAAGCCTTCGGCCAGGCCAAGCTCCGGCGGGTTGATGAAGTCGTCGGCCGAGTTCACCCACATAACCGGGGCGGTGATCTTCTCCAGACCCGCCGAGGGGTCATAATTGCGGGAGGCGGCCACCTGGTAGAGCAGGTCGTTGGCGTCCAGGCCGGCGAGGGCCTTGGGGAAGGCCTGATCCAGATAGGCGTCGGCGGCGTCGCGGGTCGGCTGGGCGATCTGCATGGGCAGGGGCGCGGCGCCGGCGATCATCAACAGGTCCTGAGCCGTTCGCAGCCCCTGCAGCGGCTCGGCCTGGTAGTCGCCGCCCATCCAGGCCGGATCGGCCTTGATCGCATCGATGACCATCTTGCGCCACAGCCGGTTGCGGCCGGCGATCTGGGTCGGCAGGCAGGCGAGCGGCATGAGCGCGTCGGCGAAATCGGGATGGGCCTCGCCCCAGACGAAGGCGTGCATGCAGCCCATCGAGGTCCCCATGATCAGCCGCAGGTGATCGACCTTCAGCCCATCGACCAGCAGCAGGCGCTGGGCCTCGACCATGTCGTCGTAATCGTAGGCGGGAAATTTCGCCCGCAGGCCGTCGCTGGGCTTGGAGGAATCCCCATGCCCGATGCCGTCGGGCAGGATGATGTAGTATTTCGCCGGATCCAGCAGGCCGCCCGGCTTGAACAGCACATCGGCGAACTGCGGCCGCAGGAACTGCGCGCCCGACCCGCCGGTGCCGTGCAGGACCATCACCGCGTTCGTTACATGGCCCTTGGCGTCGCGCCTGGGCGTTCCCAAGGTGCGGTAGTGCAGCTTGAGCTGCGGCAGGGTCTCACCGTCGACGAACTTGAAGTTGGCGACGGTGTAGTCGCCTTCGGTGACCACCGGGGCTGCCGTCGCCGGCTGGGCCAGTACTGCCAGGGCGAGGCCCGTCAGGACCAGCAGGGTTGATTTGAGGAAATGCATGACAGCCTCGCTTAATCGCCCTCGGGCGGTTCGAAGACGATAGGGAACTCGACTAACCGTCCCGCGACTGCCTCGCCCGACCTCGTCAGTCGTTGAACCGCCATGATGGAGGCCATCTTTAGCGCCATTGAGCTCAGATCGGCGCCCACAACCTTTTTGCTGAGCACCTTGCAAGCGGTGAGGCGGCTGGCGGTGTCGATCCGACACCGAATGTCAAACCGGCCAGAGGACGCGATGCGGTTTTCAGGCGCGCCTTCGGTGATCGCGTCCACCCTGTCCGGCGGCGGGGGAATCCAAACGACATCAGCCCCCTGCAGGATCGCGGCAGTGGCAATTGCGGCCAAGATCATTTCAACCGAGCCGCCAGCGACGAGGTATCCCACCGTCGGCCGCCCATCGCCTGCACCTCTTCATAGTAGCCGTCGACCAGCCGGGTCATCTCCAGCTTCGACCCATTGGCCGCCGCTTCGTCCAGCACCAGGCCCAGGTCCTTGCGCATCCAGTCCACCGCGAAGCCGAAGTCGAACTTCCCCTCCACCATCGTGGCCCAGCGGTTATCCATCTGCCAGCTCTGGGCGGCGCCCTTGCTGATCGCTTCATAGACCAGGGCCGGATCGATGCCGGCCTGCTTAGTGAAGTGCACCGCCTCGGCCAGGCCCTGTACGACGCCGGCGATGCAGATCTGGTTGACCATCTTGGCCAGCTGGCCGCTGCCGGGGCCGCCGATGCGCATCACCGCCTTGGCGTATGAACGCAGCACCGGCTCGGCGCGGTCGAAGGCGGCCTGGTCGCCGCCGGCCATGACGCTGAGCTGGCCCTTCTCGGCCCCTGCCTGGCCGCCGGAGACCGGGGCGTCGACGAAGAAGCGGCCGCCGGCGGCCATCAGCTCCGCCATCTCGCGGGCGACCTTGGCCGAGGTGGTGGTGTGGTCGACAATGATGCCCCCGAGCGCCAGGACCTCGCGGATCTCACCCACCACGCCGCGCACGTCGTCGTCATTGCCGACGCAGAGTGCGACCAGTTCGCAGTCCTTGGCGGCCTCGGCGGCGGTGGCGGCGCCACGGCCCTTGTAAGTCTCCACCCATCTCCGGGTCTTTTCCGGCGAGCGGTTGAACACCGAGACCTCATGGCCCGCGGCGGCCAAATGACCCGCCATCGGGAAACCCATCACCCCAAGTCCAATGAACGCCACCCGCATGCCGGTCTCTCCGAATCCGTCGCCTACCTAACCCCATCTTAACGCCCTGCGGCCAACTTGCGGGGCAATAGGGTTAAGTGGGGTTCAACATGGCGCTCGGCAGCGATTCGCCGATCATCATCAAGCGGATCAAGAAGGTCTCCGGCGGTGGGCACCACGGCGGCGCCTGGAAGGTCGCCTACGCCGACTTCGTGACGGCGATGATGGCCTTCTTCCTGCTGATGTGGCTGATCAACACCACCAGCCCCGAGCAGAAGCGCGGCATCGCCGACTATTTCGCCCCGGCTAGCGTCTCGCAGACCACCAGCGGCGCGGGCGATATCCTGTCCGGCACCGCGCTCGGTGACGACGGCGCCAAGGGCTCCGGCTCGGCCGACGTCGTCCAGGCCCTGGCCCCGCAAGCCCCGCCGGACGTCGCCACCTCCGGCCAGAGCGACACCAAGCCCGGCTCGACGGACACCGCGAGCCCCGACACCGAGGCGCTGCGCAAGGAACTGAAGGCGCGCGACGACGCCGCCTTCGCCTCGGCCGCCCAGTCGCTGCGCCAGGCGCTGCAGGACATGCCGGAGCTGGCCGAGCTCTCGAAGCAACTGATCATCGACCAGACCCCGGAAGGTCTGCGCATCCAGTTGGTCGACCAGGACGGCCGCTCGATGTTCAAGGAAGGCTCGACAGCCCCCAACGACCGCGCCCGCATCCTGCTCCGCGCCGTGGCCCGGGTGATCAATGTCCTGCCCAACCGCATCAGCATCTCGGGCCATACCAGCGCCACCGGCGTCGGCCAGAAGTCCGAGGGTGACTGGAAGCTCAGCTCCGACCGCGCCGACCTGGCCCGCCAGATCCTGCAGGGGGCCGGGGTCGACGCCGATCGCATCTATCAGGTCTCTGGCAAGGCCAATTCCGATCCGCTCTATCCCGATGATCCCACCCTGGCGGGAAACCGCCGCATCGCCATCGTTCTCCTGCGGGAAGCGCCGGTGTTGCCTCCGGGGAACTAGCTGTGGCCGAGGGTCCCATCCCCCTTGCGCCAACGCTCTCTATCGGCGCTAATCCTTGCCAGCACAGGCGGAGAGACTAGGGACCCCATCAGGTGACGCAGCATTTCCCAACGCGGCAGATGCGCTTCTTCCTGACAGCGCCGTCCCCCTGCCCCTATCTGCCCGGCCGGGAAGAGCGGAAGGTTTTCGCGCACCTGCCGCCGGCCGACGGGGCGCTGATCAACGACTCACTGACCCAGTCGGGCTTCCGCCGCTCGCAGAACATCGCCTACCGCCCGGCCTGCGAGACCTGCGCCTCCTGCATCTCGGCGCGGCTGCCGGTCGCCGACTACGTCTTCAGCCGCTCGGAGCGCAAGGCGCTGAGCCGCAACAGCGACCTGCGCCGTCATCTTGTCGAGGCCGAGGCGACGCTGGAGCAGTTCGACCTGCTGCGTCGCTACCTGCTGACCCGCCACGCCGACGGCGGCATGGCCGAGATGACCTGGCCCGACTATGTGGCCATGGTCGAGGACACGGCAGTCCGCACCCATGTCATCGAGTACCGCGCGCCCTCGCAGGACCGCGGCCCGGGCGATTTGGTCGCCTGCGTGCTGGTCGATGTGATGAGCGATGGCCTGTCGCTGGTCTACAGCTTCTACGACCCGGCTCTGACCCGCCGCAGCCTGGGCAGCTTCATCATCCTGGATCATGTCGTCCAGGCGGGGATCAACGCCCTGGCCTATGTCTATCTGGGCTACTGGGTGCCCGGCAGCGAGAAGATGACCTACAAGGCCCGCTTCTCTCCTCTGGAAATCCTGCGGCCGTCCGGCTGGAGCCTGATGTCGACCCGCGACCGTGACGAGGCCGCCCGGGCCCTGGCCGCGGCCGGCGACAAGGCGGTCGGCAAACTCGGTCGGAAGTAGCGACCCGAATTTTCGCCTAGACGTCTTCCAGGTAGGCGACGCCCGGCGCCGTCTTCAGCGCGCCGCGCAGCGAGGCGTCGAGGTTGTAATAGCCCGGCAGCTTGAGCTCGACCTCTCGGCCACCGCCAAGGCCCGCGACCAGCACGATCTCGCCGCCGCGTTGCGATACCGCCGAGGACAGGCGCTTCTTGAGGCCTTCGATCTCAGTGGAGCGGGGCGAAACGTGGACCCGAAGCGAGGCGGCGACCGACTCCACCGCACTGTCGACGGTTTCTGCATCGTCGCCGAAGAAGCGGACCTCTCCATCCCTGGACTTGGCGCGGACCTTGATGACCACGGCCTTGCCGGGTTCGAGGATGTCACGGCACTTGCGCAGGGCTTCGGGCGGAAACAGCACTTCATACTCACCGGTCGGATCCGACAGTGAAACGAAGGCGAAGCGTTCGCCGCTGGCCTGGGCGCGTTCCTGGCGGCGGCGGACCATGCCGGCCATCTTGAAGACTTCCGAACCGGCCTCGGCCTGAACCAGCGCGTCGGCCAGCATGGTGGTGCGGCGGCGGCGCAGCACCTCGACCATGTCTTCGAGCGGGTGACCGGTCAGGTAGAAGCCGACGGCGGCCAGCTCCTCGTCCAGCCGGCGGATCTGGTCCCAGTTTTCGGTGCGCGGCAGGCGCGGGCGCGAGGCGTCCGACTGCTCGCCGCCGAAGAGGCTGACCTGGGCCGAGGCGCGGTCAGCCGCCAGCATCTGGCCGTGCGAGGTCAGCATGTCGGCCGCCTCGACGATCTGGGCGCGGTTAGGGTGGATGGTGTCGAAGGCGCCGGCCCGGGCCAGGCTCTCAAGGGCCCGCCTGTTGACCTGCTTGGGGTCCACTCGCTCGACGAAGTCGAAGAGGTCGCGGAACGGTCCCCCCTCGTTCCGCACCGCCACGAGGTGCTGCATGGCCGCGAAACCAACGTTGCGCACGGCCCCCAGGGCGTAGAGCACCTCGCCGTCCTCGACCTCGAAATCAGCGCCCGAGCGGTTCACGTCCGGGGCCCGCACCGGAATCTTGAAACGGCGGGCGTCCTGATAGAACACCGCCAGCTTGTCGGTGTTGGAAAGGTCCAGGCTCATCGAAGCCGCCAGGAACTCGACCGGCGCGTTGGCCTTCAGCCAGCCGGTCTGGTAGCTGATCATCGCGTAGGCAGCCGCGTGGCTCTTGTTGAAGCCATAGCCGGCGAACTTCTCGACCAGGTCGAAGATCGACTTGGCCTGGCCCGCATCCACCCCGCGCTCAGTGGCCCCGGAGACGAAACGGGCCTTCTGCTGGGCCATTTCCTCGGGCTTCTTCTTGCCCATGGCCCGGCGCAGCAGGTCGGCTTCGCCCAGGCTGTAGCCGGCCAGGATCTGGGCGATCTGCATCACCTGTTCCTGGTAGACGACGATGCCGAAGGTCTCCTTCAGCACCGGCTCGAGCAGCGGATGCAGCGTGTCGACAGGTTTGCGGCCGAACTTACAGTCGACAAAGGAGTCGATGTTCTCCATCGGGCCTGGCCGATAGAGCGAGATCAGCGCCGTCACTTCCTCGACTGAACCAGGCCGCAGCTTGCGCAGGGTGTCGCGCATGCCCTGGCTTTCCAGCTGGAACACCCCCACCGTCTGGCCCGAGGCCATCAGATCATAGGTGGCGGTGTCGTCGAGCGGCAGCTTGTTGAGTTCGACCGCCGCACCGCGCTTGGCCATATGCTTGAGGGCGCGGTCCAGCACGGTCAGGGTCTTGAGGCCCAGGAAGTCGAACTTCACCAGACCGGCGCTTTCGACCCACTTCATGTTGAACTGGGTCGCCGGCAGGTCCGACCGCGGATCCTTGTAGAGTGGGGTCAGCTCGGTCAGCGGGCGGTCGGAGATCACCACGCCCGCCGCGTGAGTAGAGGCGTTGCGGTAGAGGCCCTCCAGCTTGATCGCCACGTCCAGACACTGGGCCACGGACGGGTCGTCGTCGCGAGCCTGCTGCAGGCGCGGCTCCAGCTTGATGGCCTGGGCCAGGGTGACGGGGCTGGCCGGGTTGTTGGGGATCATCTTGGCCAGACGATCGACCATGCCCAGCGGCAGCTGCATCACCCGGCCGACGTCGCGCATGACAGCCCGCGCCTGCAGGGTTCCGAAGGTTATGATCTGGGCGACCCGATCCTCGCCGTACTTGTCCTGGACGTAGGAGATGACCTCTTCCCGGCGCTCCTGGCAGAAGTCGATATCGAAGTCGGGCATGGAGACCCGCTCGGGATTGAGGAAGCGCTCGAACAGCAGCCCGAACCGCAAAGGATCGAGGTCGGTGATGGTCAGCGACCAGGCGACCAGCGAACCGGCGCCGGAACCGCGACCCGGGCCCACCGGAATGCCGTGCGCCTTGGACCACTTGATGAAGTCCGACACGATCAGGAAGTAGCCGGGAAATCCCATTTGGATGATGACGTTGATCTCGAAGTCCAGGCGCGCCCAGTAATCCTCCTCCGGCGCCGCCATCACGACATCCGCCAGCCGGGCCTTGAGGCCTTCACGGGCCTGGTGGGCCAATTCCTCGTTTTCGGTGCGGCCGCCGACCGTCGGGAAGCGCGGCAGGATTGGATCGCGCTTCTTGACCATGAAGGCGCAACGACGGGCGATCTCGATGGTGTTGTCGCAGGCCTCGGGCAGGTCGGCGAATAGCCGGCGCATGTCGGCGGCCGGCTTGAACCAATGACTGGGGGTCACTCGCCGCCGCTCATCCTGGCCCAGATAGGCGCCGTCAGAGATACAGATCAGCGCGTCATGGGCTTCGGCCAGATCGGCGGGACCGAAGTAGACGTCGTTGGTGGCCACCAGCGGGACGTCGTTGTCATAGGCCCAGGCCACCAGACCCGGCTCAGCCACCGCCTCTGACGCCTGCTCGTGGCGCTGGAGTTCGACATAAAACCGATCGCCGAACACCCGCTGCATCTCTGCCAGGGCGGCAGCGCCCTCCCTGGTCTTGCCGGCGGCGAAAAGCGGGTCGATCGGACCATCCGGGCCCCCCGACAGCAGGATCAGCCCCTCGGACTGCTCAACGACCTTCGACCATGGCACCGAGGGCTCGGAGACCTGGTCGATCTCCAGATAGGCCTGCGACGACAGCCGCGAGAGGTTGAGATAGCCGGCCTCGTTCTGGGCCAACAGCACGACGGTCGGCAAACGCGCCCAGCGCTCAGGCGGCCCCTCGCCAATCCCGGTGACAGGCAGAGCGCAGCCAATGATCGGCTGGACGCCGGCGTCCTTGGCGGTGACGGAGAATTCCAGGGCTCCGAACAGGTTGGCGCGGTCGGTAACCGCCACGGCAGGCATGCCCTGTCCCGCCGCCAGGGTTCCGACCTTCTCGGCCTTGATGGCCCCTTCCAGCAGGGAATAGGCCGATCGCACCCGCAGATGGATAAATCCGGACGCGGCGTCGGTCATGCCATTCCTCTCCGGATGCGGCGGCTCAAGTCAGGACCCTTAGGTCATCACGACTCACGCCACCAGGGTTGCGAACGAACACATCATCCAGACGAAGCCGGCGACAGATGCAAGCGCCAGAGTTTCACGAGCGATACGGGCCATTCGAGCCTCCCCAAATCCGATGTCGAGTTCCGTCTTTGTTCTTATTCCCCTTTTGTTCTCATCGTCAAGCCTGACCTCACTGACACCGCGACCCGCCGCCGCATTGCAGCACGTTAACTTTCCGGCGAGGTCGTTCCGTGGTTCAATGAGAGATCATAGTGCGATCACGCCCAGAGGATTTTCATCGTGCGTCTCCTCCTCGTCACTGCCGCCTGCGCCGTAGCGCTCGCCCTGCCCGCTTTCGCCGACCAGACCGCGGCCGCCGCGCCATCGACCGGCGACACACCCGCCATCGCCCCGACCGGCGCCCCCGCCGCCACGCCGCCCAAGGCGGATGAAGGCGTCATCTGCAAGATGAAGGAAGTGACCGGGACCCGGTTCTCCAAGAAGGTGTGCACGACCAAGGCCCAGCGCGACGAGCAGGCCGCTCAAGGTCGCGACCTGTTGGGCAGCACCCACCCGGAGCTCAATAAGGCGCCGGGCTCCTAATTTCGGATCTTCGTCAGGCCTCGGGCGGCGTGTTCGCCTGAGGCCGCTCCGGCTTGCGTCTGGAGGCGGGCCGCACGGGACGTTCGACAGGGGTCTCGGCCTCGGCGCGTTCCTGGGCCGCCAGAATGTCCGCCTGCTCCTGCCGACGGGCTTCGCCGCTAACATTGAGGCGGACGAAGAACGACACCCGGCCACGGCGACGTCCGGCCAACTCACGAAGTTCATCAACATCGCGATAGAGGCAGTCGCTTTCGCCGACGCGGGCGATGGTCGCGGCCTCGCCCTGCCCTTCCAGCACCAGATAGTTGGCGCCGGCCAGGGTCACCGGCATGTCCTCGGACAGCGGCCGATAGCGGTAAAGAACACCGGACTTGCCGGCGATATCCAGATGGCGGGTCATATACGAACGCTCCCGTCCCCTACTTGAAGTCCCTTGATGCCCCAGAGCCTGGGCCAAAGCAGGGCGGCAATCAGGCCGGGGACGGCCTAATTGATGAATAACAGAGTTGGGCAAACAGCGTCTTAGCCGTCCCAACGTTCCAGATGACCGTCCTTCAATGTGAAGACGCGGTCCATGAAGCGGGCCAACTCCAGATTATGGGTGGCGATGAGGGCGGCGACCCCCTGGTTGCGGGCCAGATCGTGCAGGGCCTGGAAGACGACGTTAGCAGTGTCGGGGTCCAGATTACCAGTTGGCTCATCGGCCAGCAGCAGGCGCGGCTGGTTGGTCAGAGCACGGGCGATGGCCACCCGCTGCTGTTCGCCGCCGGAAAGCTGGCCGGGCTGATGATGCAGACGCGCGCCCAGCCCCAGCTGCGTCAGAAGCTCGGTGGCTCGTTCGGCCGCCCAGGCCTCGCCGCGGCCGGCGATCATGGCCGGCATGCCGACGTTCTGCAGGGCGCTGAATTCGGGCAGCAGGTGGTGGAACTGGTAGACGAAGCCGACCTGACTAAGCCGTACGCGCGTGCGGGCGCCGTCCTTCATCTCCGAGCAGTTCAGACCGCCGATCTCGACCGTGCCGCCGTCGGGCCGCTCGAGCAGCCCGGCCGAATGCAGCAGCGAGGACTTGCCCGAACCGGAGGGGCCGATCAGGCCGACGATCTCGCCGGGCGCCAGTTCCAGGTCGACGCCACGCAGCACCGGCAGCTTGCCGGAGTCGGTAACGTAGGTCCGCTCCAGCTTAGTTAGTCGAAGAACCGGGCTACTCATTGCGCAGCGCCTCGACCGGCTCTATCCGCGACGCCAGCCACGACGGCAACAGGGTGGTGATGAAGCTGGCCAGGATGGCGATGCCTGCCACCCCCGCGGTCTCGCCCCAATCGACCTTGGCCGGCAGGTGGGTCAGGAAATAGACGTTGGCGTCGAACACCTGGGTGCCGGAGATCCGCTCGACCAGCTTCTGAATCGGCTGGATAAAGACGCAGAACAGGCTGGCCAGCCCCACGCCGACGGCGGTGCCGGCCACGCCCAGCGACGCCCCCGACATGAAGAAGATCCGCATGATGGCGCCCCGGCTGGCGCCCATGGTCCGCAGAATGGCGATGTCGCGCTGCTTGTTCTTCACCAGCATGATTAGGCCCGCGATGATGCTGAGGCTGGCGATGCAGACGATGGCCAGCAGGATGAAGCGCATCACTACGTGCTCGACCTGCAGGGCGTTGAAGAAGGACTCGTTGCGCTGGGTCCAGTCCTGCACCCGCCCGCCGGGCCCGGCGGCGTCGCGCAGGGCGGCCGTGGCGGTGCGGACATTGTCGGGGTCCTTGAGCTTGATCTCGATGGCGTCCACCGAGTTGTCGCGGCCAAAGAACAGCTGGGCCTGGCGCAGCGGCATGTAGATGTAGAGCTCGTCGTACTGGCTCATTCCGACGCTGAAGATGCCGCCGACCGTGTAGTCCTTGGCCTGGGGCGTGGAGCCGAAGGCGGTGGCGTCGCCGCTGGGCGAGACCAGCTGCACGGAATCCCCGACCCCGACCTGCAGGTTGTCAGCCAGGCGGTCGCCGATCAGGATGATGTCGCCGCCGTCCTCGCCGACGTCGAAGCCTTCCAGGCTGCCGCCGGGCTTGATGGTGCCGCCGACCAGGGGCGTGCGCTTGACGTCGTCACGGCTGACGCCCCGGATCACCGCGCCGGTGATCTGGCCCCGGCCGATGATCATCGCCTGGGCCTCGATCATCGGCGTGGCCTGCAGCACGCCCGGGACCTTGCGCAGGCCGGCGACCATGGCGGGACGGGCCGGACCGTTCATCAGGTCGCTGGTGACGAAGGCGTGGCCGTTGAAACCCAGCATCTTGTCCAGCAGCTCGGCGCGGAAGCCGTTCATCACGCTCATCACGACGACCAGCACGGTCACCGACAGCATGATGGTCAGGAACGAGATGATCGCCACGACCGCCAGGCCCGCATCCTGCCGCTTGGCCCGCAGATAGCGGCCCGCGATAGCCCGCTCCCACTGGCTGAACGGTCCTGCTGCGCCGCCTGGTTGGCTCACCCGGCCACCTTGGCGATGGCGGATTCCAGAGAGATGTCCTGGCGTTCGCCGGTGGCCCGGCGCTTGAGTTCCACGGTGCCGTTCGCCAGGCCCTTGGGCCCGACGATGATCTGCCAGGGCAGGCCGATCAGGTCGGCGGTGGCGAACTTGCCGCCCGGACGCTCGTCGGTGTCGTCGAACAGCGGTTCCTTGCCGGCCTTGACCAGCGCCTCGTAGGCGGTGTTGCAGGCCGCATCCACGGCCGCGTCGCCCGGCCGCAGCGACAGCACGCCCGCGCCGAACGGAGCGATGGAATCCGGCCAGATGATGCCGCCGGCGTCATGGCTGGCCTCGATCACCGCGCCCAGCAGGCGCGAGACGCCCACGCCGTACGAACCGCCGTGGATGAAGTGTTCCTTGCCGTCCGGGCCGGTGACGCTGGCCTTCATCGGCCGGCTGTACTTCTCGCCGAAATAGAAGGTCTGGCCGACCTCGATGCCGCGGGCCTCGCGGCGGAATTCGGCCGGCGTCTCGCGCTCGAAGCGCTCGGCGTCGTGGACGTCCTCGGTGGCGGCGTACCGCTCGGTCCAGGCGTTAATGATCGGGGTCAGGTCGGCAGTGTAGTCGATGTCTTCGCCCGGCACAGGCAGGTCCAGCACGCGACTGTCGCAGAACACCGCCGACTCGCCGGTATCGGCCAGGATGATGAACTCGTGGCTGTGGTCGCCGCCGATCGGACCGGTCTCGGCTCGCATCGGGATGGCGGTCAGGCCCATGCGCTTGAAGGTGCGCAGGTAGGCGACGAACATCTGGTTGTAGGACCGCTTGGCGGCTTCCTCGTCGATGTCGAAGCTGTAGGCGTCCTTCATCAGGAATTCGCGGCCGCGCATGACCCCGAAGCGCGGGCGGCGCTCGTCCCGGAACTTCCACTGGATGTGGTAGAGATTGAGCGGCAGCGCCTTGTAGCTCTTGACGTAGGACCGGAAGATCTCGGTGATCATGTCCTCGTTGGTGGGGCCGTAGAGCAGCTCGCGCTCGTTGCGGTCCTTGATGCGCAGCATCTCGGGGCCATAGGCGTCATACCGCCCGGACTCCCGCCACAGGTCGGCCAGCTGCAGGGTCGGCATCAGGAGCTCGACCGCGCCGGCCCGGTCCATTTCCTCACGGACGATCTGCTCGATCTTCTTGAGCACCCGGAAGCCCAGCGGCAGCCAGGCATAGATGCCGGCCGCCTCCTGGCGGATCATGCCGGCCCGCAACATCAGTTGGTGCGAGACGATCTGGGCGTCGGCCGGGGCATCCTTCAGCACCGGCAGGAAGAAGCGCGACAGGCGCATGGAAATCCCCGTTCAAACTGGGGGCTGACTTAGCCTCCGGGGGGTAGGCTTGGCAACGTGCCTTCAGTAGGTCGAGGGCAGCTGCGGCAGCGTCACCCAGTGAAACTGGATCGTCGCCCAGAGCAGGGCGAAGATGATCGCCGACACCCAGGTGGTGGTGATGAACTTGCGCTTCAGGTTCGGGTTCACCGGCGCGCCGGGATCGCCGCCGTCGCCCGGATCGATGTCCATCTCATGATGGCTGCGCACGCCGAGCGGCAGGATGCAGAAGAGCGCGGTCCACCAGATGGTCAGGTAGATGGCGATGCCGGTGACGGGTCCCATCAGTGATGGTCTCCTTTGGGGGTTTCCATGAGCTCGACCAGGACGCCGCCCATGTTCTTGGGGTGGACGAAGATCACCGGGGTGCCGTGGGCGCCGATGCGGGGCTCGCCCAGCACGGTGGCGCCCTTGGCCTTCATGGCGTCGCGGGCCTGGATGATGTCCTCGACCTCGAAACAGATGTGGTGCTGGCCGCCCTTGGGGTTCTTTTCCAGGAAGGCCGTGATCGGAGACTTGTCGCCGTAGGGCTCAATGAGCTCGATCTGGGCGTTGGGCAGGTTGACGAAGCAGACCCAGACGCCTTGCTCCGGCATGGCCCATTTGTCGGTCGCTGAGGTGGCGCCCAGCAGGTCGCGGTACATGGCCACCGACTCGTCGATGGAGGGCGTGGCGACGCCGACGTGGTTGAGCTTGCCGATCATGAAAGTAGGCTCCGACTTGTGGGTGGTCCGTAGCATTTCAGGCCGCCGTCGCGGAAGGCAAATCGCCGCTGTTCCCGTTTGACGGGAAGGCCGCATCATCGTCTAGTTGGGCGGTCCAGCCGGAGTCGCGCCATGAGACTGCCCGCCGTCATCGCCGCTGTCCTGCTACTCGCCGGCTGCCAGACCTTCGCGCCGGCCTATGACACCACGCTCGATGCCCAGATGACCACCGCCTACAGCGGCGTCGCCAAGCTGTCGGCCGAGATCGAACTGGGGAGCTATGTCGACCCGGCCACCTACGCCGCCGCGACGAGTGAGTATTCCAACATCCTGGGGCCGCTGCAGGTGGCGGCGCTGCGAGCCGACACCCTACCCGTCCAGGCCAAGGCGCCGGCCGAGAAGGCCCGCACCCTGCTGGTCGGGCTGATCAAGGGCTGCCAGGGCCAGGTGACGGCGGTGGCGGCGATCCACAAGGCCGCGGGCCTGGCGCCCGGCGCGGGGATCAGCGCCCCGATGATGGCAAGTTGCGACCAGGCGGCCCGGGCCGTCCAGGCGCTGAAGTAGGGAGCGCCCGATGGCCGCCACGGACCTGACCAAATTCAACCCGGCCGACGCCCAGGCGCTGTTCCAGGAAATCACCAGCCAGGTATCGGGCGACGCCACCGCCTGGTGGAACACCAACTCCGGCCTGGTGGAGGGCTATGTCAAATCGCTGTCCGAGGCGGCGATCCAGACCCAGCTGGCCCTGGCCGAGGGCCGCATCACCCAGGCCACGGCGAGCCAGATCCTGGACCTGCAGAAGGCCGCCTTCACCCAGACCCTGAACTTCGCCCAGTACATGACCCTGGCCCTGGCGCAGCAGATCGAGAACACCGTCTTCACGGTGATCGGCTGGGCGATCTTCAACAAGACCGGGTTCAACCTCTTCCCGCTGCTGGTGAAGCCGGCGGCAAAACCCGCGAGCTAGATCCGCAGCACCGTCGTCTCGACCACCGGACGCCGCTCCCAGATGCGGTAGGCGCCCTTCTTCACGGCCCGGCTCAGCTCTTTCTCGATGGTCTCGTCCAAGCCACGCTCCTCAGCCGGTAGACGACGCAGGGCCTGCTCGGCGTCTTCGGCCAGGTCGTACAGGGCCTCTTCCAGGCTGTAGTCCGCGTCGCCCGGCAGGCCGATGGCCTTGACCTGAGGACCTGAGACGATGCGGTGCTTGCCGTCCAGCACAACCGAGACCATCAGCACCCCGTTGAAGGCGGCGTGGCGGCGCTCCTTGAGGGCCTCGCCGTTCTCGGGGGTCATGACGCCGCCGTCGATGTAGAGGCGGCCCGACGGGACCTCGTCGATGATCTGGGCGCGGCCGGGGGCCAGCAGGACCATGTCGCCGTTGCGGGGCGAGACGGTCTGACTGACCTGCAGGTCCTTGGCGAAGGCGGCGTGTTCCAGCAGGTGACGGCGCTCGCCGTGGGTGGGGACGGCGATCTGCGGCCGGGCCCACTGGTACATCTGCTTGAGTTCATCGCGGCACGGGTGGCCGGAGACGTGGATGCCGGGATGGTCGCGCTCGGTGTAGAGGCGCACGCCGCGGTCGGCGAGCTTGTTCTGCAGGTTGCGGATCGGCACCTCGTTGCCGGGGATGACCCGCGAGGAGAAGATGCAGTGGTCGCCAGAGCCCAGCTTGACGTGCGGGTGGTTGCCCTCGGCGATGCGAGACAGCGCCGCCCTGCCCTCCCCCTGGCTGCCGGTGCACAGATAGAGCACGCCGTCGGCCGGCATGTGCCTGGCTTCGCCGTCGCTCAGGAAGGGTTTGATGTCGCTCATCAGCCCCACCGAATGGGCGGCGCCGGCCATGCGGAACATCGAGCGGCCGACCAGGCAGACTCGGCGCCCGGCCGCCTCGGCGGCGCGGATGACGGTGTCCATGCGGGCGACGTTGGAGGCGAAGCAGGCGACGGCGACCTTGCCCTTGAGCGGCTTGATCAGCGCGGTCATCGCCTTGCGGACGTCGGATTCCGAGCCCGCCGAGCCGTCGACAAAGACGTTGGTGCTGTCGCAGACCATGGCCAGCACGCCCTCGTCGCCCAGCTTGCGGATGGCGTCGATGTCGGTGACGTCACCCAGCATGGGATCGGGGTCGATCTTCCAGTCGCCGGTGTGCAGCACGGTGCCCAGCGGGGTGCGGATGGCCAGGCCGTTGGGCTCAGGGATGGAGTGGGTCAGGGTGATCAGTTCGAGGTCGAAGGGCCCCAGGCTGAAGCGGCCCGACAGCGGCACCTCGGTGATCTTCACCTCGTCCAGCAGCTTGGCGTCGCGCAGCTTCTCGCGCAGCAGATAGGCGGTGAAGGGCGTCGCATAGACCGGCGCCTTGAGCTGGGGCCACAGCCAGGCCACCGCGCCGATATGGTCTTCGTGGGCGTGGGTCAGCACGATGCCCAGGATATCGTCGGCGATGCCGACGGCGAATTCCGGATCGGGCAGGATGATGTCCACCCCGGGCGTCGTCTGGTCGCCGAACGTCACCCCCAGGTCGACGACAATCCATTTGCGGTCGTCGGCGGGACCAAAGCCATACAGGTTGAAGTTCATGCCGATTTCGTTCGACCCACCTAGCGGCAGGAAGACGAGCTGGTCTTCGGTTTTACGGGTCATTGGCCAGCGATATGGCGATTGCGACGGTGAATTTCGAGAAGTCCTCGGATGGTGAGATCGGGATCGAAGAAGTCGATGGCCTCGGTGGCGCCCTCGAACAGCGAGACGACGCCGCCGGTGGCGACAACGGTGAGGGGCGTTCCCCGTTCCGCCTTGATGCGAGCGATCAGGCCCTCGATCAGGGCGATATAGCCCCAGAAGACCCCCGACTGCATGGCGGTGACCGTATCGGTGCCGACCACGCGGTTGCGCTCGGGCCGCTGGATGGCGATGCGCGGCAGCTTGGCGGCGGCGTCGTGCAGGGCCTGCATGGAGAGGTTGATGCCGGGCGCGATCACTCCGCCTTCGAAGCCGCCGTCGGCCGCGACGATGTCGAAGGTGGTGGCGGTGCCGCTGTCGATGACGATCAGGTCGCCCGGATAGACCACATGGGCGCCGATGGCGTTGACCAGGCGGTCGGCGCCGGCCTCTGACGGTTTTTCGATGCGGACGTCAACGCCCAGCTCGGCATTCTCGCCGATCACCAGCGGCTCGACGTGCAGGTAGCGGCGCGACAGGTTGCGCAGGTTGAACAGCGACTGCGGCACGACGCTGGAAATGATGCAGCCGGTCAGCTTGGCCAGGGCCAGGCCGCGCATCTCCAGGAGCTGCAGCAGCCAGACGGCGTATTCGTCGGCGGTGCGGCGGCTGTCGGTGGCGGCGCGCCACTGAGCGATCCACTCCTTGCCGTCATGAATGGCGAACAGCGTGTTGGTGTTGCCCTGCTCGATGGCCAGCAGCATCAGGCTTCTCCAAAGAAGACGTCGCCGGCGGTAACCCGCCGCAGGGATCCGTCGGCGAGACGAAGACGCAAGGCGCCGTCGCTGTCCAGGCCTTCGGCCACGCCATTGAGGGTTTCGGTCCCCAGCCGCGCCAAGCAGGGCTCGCCCAGGCCGTGGGCGCGCGCCGTCCAGGCATCGGCGATGGCGGCGAAGCCGGCGCTGTCCCACAGGCGGCGCCAGCGCTCGAAGGCCTCGGCCAGGACGTTGAGCGCTTCCAGAGGCTTGGGCGGCGGGGCGGTCATGTGCAGGGCCAGCGCCGTGGCGGGTTTCTCGGACACCACCGGCGGATGGGCGAGGTTCACCCCGACGCCGACCGCAACCCATAGCCCGCCCATCGGATGCTGACCGGACTCGATCAGCACGCCGCTGGTCTTTACCCCGGCGATCATCGGGTCGTTGGGCCATTTGAGACTGACCAGGCTGGCCGGCACGTAGGCGCTGGCGAGGTCGGCGACGGCCAGGGCGGCGACGAAACTGACCTGGGCCGCCTCGGCGGGCGGCTTGTCGGTGACGAACAGCAGGGTTGCGGCCAGGTTGCCGACCGGGGTTTCCCAGCTGCGGCCCCGGCGCCCCCGGCCGGCCGTCTGGCGAAGGGCGGTGATCCAGACCGGACCGGTCTGGCCGGCCTCGGCTCTGCGTCTGGCCTCGGCGTTGGTCGAGTCGATCTCGTCCAGCGCCTCGATCGGCGGAATTCCCACCTCAGCTATGGCCGAAGGCCGCGGCGGCGGCGCCCGCCCAGATGTCGAGCCAGTGCAGGGCCAGCCACACGAGCGGCATGGAGAAGATCGCCGCCCCGATGGCGATGGCGCGGGCCTCGGTCGGCGGCGCCTCGACCGCGCCTGGGGCGGTGTCGAACCACATGACCTTGATCAGGCGCAGGTAATAGAAGGCGGCCACCACGCTGCCGACCAGGCCGGCCACGGCCACCCAGGCCATGTTCGGCGCGGCCACCGCGGCCTTGAACACATAGAACTTGGCGAAGAAGCCGCTGAACGGCGGCAGGCCCAGGGCCGACAGTGAGAAGGCGGTCATGGCCAGGGCGATGCCGGGGCGCTCCTTGAACAGGCCCGCCATGTCGTCGATCGTCTCCATCGGCTTGCCGTCGCGGCTGAGCGCGGTCAGGCAGGCGAAGAAGCCGGTCACGTCGACCATGTAGAGGATCATGAACATCAGCATCGACTGGATGCCGGTCTCGGTCCCGGCGGCCAGGCCGATCAGCGCATAGCCGACATTGGCGATCGAGCTGTAGGCCCACAGGCGCTTGAGGTTTGTCTGGGCCAGGCCCGCGAAGGCGCCAACGAAGACCGACAACAGGGCGATGATGATCAGCACCTGGCGCCACTGGTCCAGGGCGCCGGAGAAACCGTCGGCCAGGGCCCGGGCAAACAGCACCATGGCGGCCAGCTTGGGCGCTGCGGCGAAGAAGCCGACCACCGGGGTCGGGGCGCCTTCGTAGACGTCCGGCGTCCACATGTGGAAGGGCGCGGCCGAGACCTTGAAGGCCAGGCCGCACATCAGGAAGACCATGCCGAACAGCACGCCAGACTTGCCCACGCCGTTGCCGACCGAAGCGGCGATGACATCGAAATGGGTCGAGCCGGCGAAGCCGTAGATCAGCGAGGCGCCGTACAGCAGCAGGCCCGAGGACAGGGCGCCCAGCACGAAATACTTCAGGCCCGCTTCCGACGCCTTGGCGTCATCGCGGCGGAAGGCGGCCAGGACGTAGAGGGCCAGGGACTGCAGTTCGACCCCGACATAGAGAGCGATCAGGTCGCCGGCCGAGACCATCATGCTCATGCCCAGGGCGGCCAGGATGACCAGCACCGTGTACTCGAACCGCTGATCGCCCTTCCGGGCGAACCAGCCGCTGGCCAGAGGGATGGAGACGGCGCTGGCGACGAAGATGGCCACCTTGGCAAAGGTCGCCGCGTCATCAGAGACGAAGCCGCCCGAGAACACCTTGCCGTGCGGCGCGAAGACGGCGGCCACGGCGGCAGCCAGCAGGGCGGCCATGCTGGCGACCGTGTGGGCCGTGCTGGCCTTGCCCGCGAAGGCGCCCCAGAGCAGCAGGACCAGGGCCGAGATGGCCAGGATCAGTTCGGGTGCGGCGAGTTGGAGATCGGAGAGCGGCATCACCCTACCCGGCTACGGCGGCGCGCCAGGCGCCGACCAGCGCGTCTACGGAGGCGCCGGTGATGTTGAAAATGATGTCGGGATGGACGCCCAGGAACAGGGTCGAGGCGATCAGCGGAACGAAGATGGCGATCTCGCGCCAGTCCATGTCGGTGATGGCCGCCAGGGCCGGATTGGTCATCTCACCGAACACGACACGGCGGTAGAGGCTGAGCGCATAGACGGCCGAGAGGATCACCCCGGTCGCGGCCAGCAGGGCCGTCCAGGTCGAGGCCTGGTAGGTCCCGGTCATGGTCAGGATCTCGCCGACGAAGCCGGAGGTCCCGGGCAGGCCGACATTGCCCATGGTGAACAGCATGAAGACCGCCGCATAGATCGGCATGCGGCTGACCAGCCCGCCGTAGAACTTGATCTCGCGGGTGTGCATGCGGTCGTAGACGACGCCGACGCAGAGGAAGAGCGCGCCGGAGATCACCCCGTGGCTGATCATCTGGTAGATGGCGCCCTGCTCGCCCTGAGCGTTGCCGCTGAAGATGCCCATGGTCACGAAGCCCATATGGGCGACCGAGGAATAGGCGATCAGCTTCTTGATGTCGGTCTGCCGGAACGCCACCAGCGAGGTGTAGATGATGGCAATCACCGAAAGCGCGAAGATCAGCGGCGTGAACTGCAGGCTGGCGTGCGGGAACATCGGCAGCGAGAAGCGCAGGAAGCCGTACCCGCCCATCTTCAACAGGATGCCGGCCAGGATCACCGAACCGGCGGTCGGCGCCTCGACGTGGGCGTCGGGCAGCCAGGTGTGAACCGGCCACATCGGCATCTTGACCGCGAAGCTGGCGAAGAAGGCCAGCCACAGCCAGGTCTGGGTGGCGGGCGCGAACCTGTAGAGCATCAGGTCGGGGATCGAACTCGTCCCGGCGATGCTGACCATGTAGAGGATCGCCGCCAGCATCAGCACGCTGCCCAGCAGCGTGTAGAGGAAGAACTTGAAGGCCGCGTAGACCCGGTTCTTGCCGCCCCAGATGCCGATGATCAGGAACATCGGCACCAGGCCGAACTCGAAGAACGTATAGAACAGGATGATGTCCAGGGCGCAGAACACCCCGATGACCAGGGTCTCGAGCACCAGGAAGGCGATCATGTATTCGCCGACCCGCTTGTCGATCGACTTCCACGAGGCGGCGATACAGAGCGGCATCAGGAAGGTAGTCAGCGGTACGAACAGCACCGAGATGCCGTCGACGCCCATGCGGTAGTGAAGCCCGGCGAACCACGGCACGTCCTCCAGGAACTGGAAGCCGGTGTTGGCGGGGTCGAACTGGATGACCAGCAGGACCGACAGGGCGAAACTGGCCAGGGTGGCGGCCAGGGCGATCCAGCGGGCGGCGTTGTCGGCGCGCTCGCCGGTCTGGCCCAGGGCGCGCAGCAGCAGGATGGCAGCGACGCCGACCAGCGGCACAAAGGTAATGGCGGAGAGGATACCGGTCATCGCACTCTCACCGCGACCACATGAACAGGAACCAGCCCAGCAGGCCGGCGATGCCCAGCAGCATCACGAAGGCGTAGTGATAGACATAGCCGGTCTGCAGACGGCCGGTCCCGCGCCCGATGGCATAGGACAGCCAGGAGACGCCGTTGGGGCCCAGGCCGTCGATCAGCTTCTGGTCCCCGCCCTTCCAGAACAGGTCGCCCAGGAAGCGGGTCAGGCGCACGATGGTCGCCTCGTAGATCTCGTCGAAATACCACTTGTTGTAGAGGAAGGACCAAACCGGCCCCTTCTCGGCGGCGATCCGCGCGCCCATGCCTTCGCGCAGGATATAGACGTACCAGGCGGCCACTAGACCCAGAACGGAGACGACCAGCGGGGCCAACTTGACCCATTCGGGCGTCTCGGTGTGGGCAATGTGCAGGATGTGGTTGGTCGCCCCGTTGAAGATGGCGCCGCGCCAGAACGCGACCTGCTCGGCCCCGACGAAATTCTCGACAAACAGATAGCCCGCCCCGATGGCGCCAACGGCCAGCAGGCAGATCGGGACCAGCATGGTCAGCGGGCTCTCATGCGGCGTGTGGTCATGGCCATGCCCGTGCCCATGGTCGTCATGAGCATGCGCCTCGTCCGGCAGCGGCTCGCTGTGGGACTCGACCTGGGCGTGGCTGTCGTGCGCGTCTGTCGCCGCGTGGGCGGCGTGCGGGCCCCACTTGGCGTGGCCGTGGAAGGTCATGAACACCAAGCGCCAGCTATAGAAGGCGGTCAGGCCGGCGGCCAGGACACCCACCACGAAGGCGAAATAGGCGATGCCGTTGCCGGTTCCGTGGCCGGCGGCATAGGCAGCCTCGATGATGGTGTCCTTGGAGTAGAAGCCGGCGAAACCAAGCTCCACGCCCGGGATGCCGACACCGGTGATGGCCAGGGTGCCGATCATCATCACAGCGTAGGTGACGGGCAGGTATTTCCACAGCCCGCCCATTTTCCGCATGTCCTGCTCGTGGTGCATGCCGTTGATCACCGAGCCGGCGCCCAGGAACAGCAGCGCCTTGAAGAAGGCGTGGGTGAACAGGTGGAACATCGCGCCCTGATAGGCGCCAACGCCCGCAGCGAAGAACATGTAGCCCAGCTGCGAGCAGGTCGAGTAGGCGATGACCCGCTTGATGTCGTTCTGAGCCAGGCCGACCGTCGCGGCGAACAGCGCGGTGATCGCGCCGACCAGTGTGACGATCTGTTTGGCGACCGGCGCGTACTCGAACATCGGCGACAGCAGGCAGACCATGTAGACGCCGGCGGTGACCATGGTCGCCGCGTGGATCAGGGCCGAGACCGGGGTCGGGCCTTCCATGGCGTCCGGCAGCCAGGTGTGCAGGAAGAACTGCGCCGACTTGCCCATGGCGCCGACGAACAGCAGGGCGCAGGCCAGGTCGATGGTGTGGAAGCTGTGACCGGCGAACACCCAACTGGTGGCGGCCTTTGATGCGACCTGCGGGAAGATGTCGGCGAACTGCACCGAGCCGAACACCCAGAAGCAGGTCATGATGCCCAGGGCGAAACCGAAGTCGCCGACCCGGTTGACCACGAAGGCCTTGATGGCCGCGGCGTTGGCCGTGGGCTTCTTGTACCAGAAGCCGATCAGCAGATAGGACGCCAAGCCTACCCCTTCCCAGCCGAAGAACAGCTGCATGAAGTCCGACGCCGTCACCAGGGCCAGCATGGCGAAGGTGAACAGCGACAGGTAGGCGAAGAAGCGCGGACGGCTGTCGTCCTCGGCCATGTAGCCCCAGCTGTAGACGTGTACGAGGCTGGAGACCGTGGTCACCACCACCAGCATCACCGCCGACAGCGTGTCGATGCGGATCGACCAGTTGGAATGGAAGTTCCCGACATCGATGAAGGGCGCGATCTGCACGATGAAGTGGCCGGGCCAGTCGCCCCAGATCACGCCATAGAAGGTGACCCACGAGCCGGCGGCGGCGGCCAGCAGCAGCCCGGTGGTCACCACCTGGCTGGGAATGTCGCCGATCCGGCGGCCGAACAGGCCGGCGATCGCTGCCCCGAGCAGGGGCGCGAAAACCAGCAGAGTGACGAGAAGCTGCGGCGTCATTGGTCTCGCGTCAGCCCTTCATCACGTTGGCGTCGTCCACGGCGATGTCGCCGCGGTTACGGAAGAAGGTCACCAGGATGGCCAGGCCGACGGCGGCCTCGGCCGCGGCGACGGTCAGCACGAACATCGCGAAGATCTGGCCCACTACGTCATGCAGATAGACCGAGAAGGCGACCAGGTTGATGTTCACCGCCAGCAGGATCAGCTCGATCGACATCAGGATGACGATGACGTTCTTGCGGTTCACGAAGATGCCGAACACCCCGATGGTGAACAGGATCGCCGCGACGACCAGATAATGGGTCAGGCTGATCATTTGCTGAGGCTCTCCTCGTCGACCGAGGCGCCGGACTCGATGCCAACGATGGTCATTCCGGTCTTGGGGCCGCGAGCGACCTGAGCGCCGATGTTCTGGCGCTTGACGCCGGGCTTGTGGCGCAGGGTCAGGACGATGGCCCCGATCATGGCGACCAGCAGCACCAGCCCCGCAGCCTGGAAGAAGTAGGCGTAGTCTGTGTAGAGCACCTTGCCGATGGTCTCGACGTTCGGCGTGCCCGGCAGCGAGGCCTGGGGAATGGCGTTCGGGCCGACCTTGCCGCCGGTCACCACGCTGCTGACCACGAAGACCATCTCCAGCACCAGGACGCCGGCGACCACCAGGCCGATCGGCATGTAGCGGGCGAAGCCCTGCTTGAGCGCCGTGAAGTCAATGTCCAGCATCATGACGACGAACAGGAACAGCACCGCCACGGCGCCGACGTAGACAACGACAAGCAGCATGGCCAGGAACTCGGCGCCCATCAGGACGAAGAGCCCGGCAGCGGAGAAGAAGGCGGTGATCAGGAACAGCACCGAGTGGACCGGATTGCGGGCCGAAACCACGCCAAGGCCCGCCACGATGGTCGTCAACACCATCAGGTAGAATGCGATCGCCTGAAGCGGCATCTGGGGTCTTGGGCTCCGTTCGGTGGTCGAAGGGCCCCGTGCGATTCTTCACCGCCAGGGCCCAGACCGGCGGGGGTCTTCTAGACGCCGGTCATGGGGTTTGCAAAGGGTCGGGGAGACTATCGGTACTCGGCGTCCATTTCGAGGTTGCGGGCGATCTGCCGCTCCCAGCGGTCGCCGTTATCGAGCAGGCGTTCCTTGTCGTAATAGAGCTCTTCGCGGGTCTCGGTGGCGAACTCTGTGTTCGGCCCTTCGACGATGGCGTCCACCGGGCAGGCCTCCTGGCACAGGCCGCAATAGATGCATTTGACCATGTCGATGTCGTAGCGAGTCGTGCGGCGGCTGCCGTCCTCGCGAGGCTCGGCCTCGATATAGATGGCCTGGGCCGGGCAGATGGCTTCGCACAGCTTGCAGGCGATGCAGCGCTCCTCGCCGTTGGGGTAGCGGCGCAGGGCGTGCTCGCCCCGGAAGCGCGGCGACTGCGGGCCGCGTTCGTTGGGGTAGATGACCGTCTTCTTGGGGGCCAGCATGTATTTCATGGCCAGCCAGAAGGCCCCGCCGAAATCCATGAGGGCCGCGCCCTTGATGGCCTGGGTCAATCGATTGGTCATCACTTAGGCGTCCCTGGGGTCTTCTTCGGAACGAAGCAGATGTAGTTGCCCATCTGCGCCATATCGCCGCCTTCGTCCTTGGGCCGGACCTCGCCGCCACGGGACTTGCACAGGTCCGTGGCGCGCCGGAAGCCGTCATAGCTCATCAGGCCGTTGCCCAGGGTGTAGCTCTCGTCGCTGGCTCCGGACGTCGGCGCGGCGCTGTCGGTGGCGCAGGCGCCCAGAAACAGCAGCAGGGTGAGCGGCAGGACTTTCAGCATCAGCCTTGTCCCATCAGAAGCGGCGAAAACACCCGGTAGCCGGCCACGATCACCACGGCGATCCCAGAGATCGGCAGGAAGACCTTCCAGCCGAGCCGCATGAGCTGGTCGTAGCGGTAGCGGGGCACGATGGCCTTGGCCATGGCGAACAGGAAGAAGAAGAAAATGATCTTGGCGAAGAAGACTAGGAACAGGAACAGGCTGAGTCCAGTCGAAGGCCAGGACTGCATAAACGCGGGAAGCGGGAAGCCGGGGTTCCAGCCGCCGAAGAACAGGATCGCGATCATCGCGCACATCAGCACGATGTTGGAATATTCGCCGATCATGAACAGCAGGTACGGGGTGGAGCTGTATTCCACCTGGTAGCCGGCCACCAACTCGGACTCAGCCTCGGGCAGGTCGAAGGGCGGCCGGTTGGTCTCGGCAAGCGCCGAGATAAAGAACACCACGCTCATTGGGATCATGACCAGGGCCAGCGGCAGGTTCTTCAGCCCGCCGCCGAACACGTACCAGTTCCAGAACATGCCCTTCTGCTGATCGACCAGCTGCGAAAGGTGCATGGTGCCGGAAAGCAGGATGACGGTGATGATCACGAAGCCGATGGAAACCTCATAGGAGACCATCTGGGCGGCCGAGCGCAGGCTGCCGAGGAAGGGATACTTCGAGTTGGAGGCCCAGCCTCCCATGATGATGCCGTAGACGCCCAGCGAGGAGATGGCGAACAGGTAAAGGATGCCGACATTGATGTCGGACACCACCCAGCCCGGCGCCAGCGGGATCACCGCCCAGGCCCCGAAGGCCAGGACGAAGCTGATCACCGGGGCCAGCAAGAAGACGAACTTGTCAGCGCCGGCCGGGATGACGATTTCCTTCAGCACGAACTTCAGGAAGTCGGCGAAGGACTGGAACAGGCCGAAGGGGCCCACGACGTTGGGGCCCTTGCGCATCTGGACACCCGCCCAGATCTTGCGGTCGCCCCACAGCAGGAAGGCGAGCGACAGCAGCACCCAGATCAGCACCAGGGCGATCTGGCCGACGGCCAGCCCGAACCAGAGCCAGGGGGATTGAGCCAGCATCCGCTACTCCGCCGCGTGTCTGGCGGCGCCGGAAGCCAGGGCCGCGCATTCGGCCATGGTCACGCTGGCGCGCGCGATGGGGTTGGTCAGGTGGAAGGCCTTGATGGCGCTGGTCAGCGGGGCGTCGCCCGCCTCCCCTGCCCCGACGGCCGCCAGGTCCAGTCCGGCCGGGATGGAGCCCGGGGCGTGGTCGATCTGGCCGAAAGTCGGATGGTCGGTGAACAGCTTGGCGCGCAGCTGGTCCAGGCTGTCATAGGGCAGCTTGGCGCCCAGATGCTCGGACAGGGCCCGCAGGATGGCCCAGTCCTCGCGGGCCTCGCCCTTGGGGAACACGGCGCGTTCGGCCATCTGCACCCGGCCTTCGGTGTTGACGTAGAGGCCGTTCTTCTCGGTGTAGGCGGCGCCCGGCAGGATGACGTCGGCCTTGTGGGCTCCAGCATCGCCGTGGGTGCCCAGATAAACGACGAAGGCGTCGGTCTTGCTGAGGTCCAGCTCGTCGGCGGCCAGCAGGAACAGGACGTCCGCGCCGCCCTTGGCGGTCAGCTCAGTGGCGGTCTTGCCGCCAGCCTTGGGAACGAAGCCCAGGTCCAGGCCGCCGACGCGGGCGGCGGCGCTGTGCAGGACGTTCCAGCCGTTCCAGCCCTCGCGCACGACGCCGTAGGTCTTGGCGACGGCGGCGGCGGCCTTCAGCGCGCCGGCCGAGGCGTTGGCGCCGACAATGACGGCCGGGTTGGCGGCGGCCTTGAAGGCCTTGGCGAAGTCGCTCTTGGATTTGGCCAGGCCATTCAGGCTGGCCGCGCCGGCGCCGAGATATTCGTAGGCATAGGTCAGGTCGGCCTGCTCGCCGATGACGCCGATGGTCAGCTTGCCGGCCAGCCACTGCTTGCGCAGGCGGGCATTGAGCACCGGGGCTTCCAGGCGCGGGTTGGTCCCGACCAGCAGCAGCACGTCGGCCTGCTCGATGCCGGCGATGGTGGAGTTGAACAGCCAGCTTTCGCGGGCCCCGGCCCCGAGGCCCGAGCCATCTTGGCGGCAGTCCAGGCTGCTCACGCCCAGGCCGCCGAATAGGTCCAGCGCCGCCTTCATGGATTCGGCGTCCTGCAGGTCACCGGCGATGACACCGATGCGGTCGGCGCTGGTCGCCTTGATCTTGGACGCGACGGCGGCGAAGGCCTCGCCCCAGGTCGCGGGCTTCAGCTTGCCGCCGACCTTGACCATCGGGCGATCAAGACGCTGGCGGGAGAGGCCGTCGACGGCGTAGCGGCTCTTGTCGCTCAGCCATTCCTCGTTGATGTCGTCATTGATGCGCGGCAGCACGCGCAGCACCTGAGCGCCGCGGCTGTCCACGCGGATGGCGCTGCCCAGCGCGTCCATGACGTCGACCGACTGGGTCTTCTTCAGTTCCCAGGGCCGGTAGTTGAAGGCCCAGGGCCGGTGCGTGAGGGCGCCGACCGGGCAGAGATCGTTGACGTTGCCCGACAGCTCGCTGGTGACGGCCGCGCCCAGATAGGTGGTGATCTCGACATCTTCGCCGCGGCTGATCAGGCCGATCTCCGGCACGCCGGCGACCTCGGTGATGAAGCGCACGCAGCGGGTGCACTGGATGCAGCGGGTCATCACCGTCTTGATGAGCGGACCCATGTGCTTTTCTTCGACGGCCCGCTTGTTCTCGGAATAGCGGCTGTCGTCGCGGCCATAGCCCATGGCCTGGTCCTGCAGGTCGCACTCGCCGCCCTGGTCGCAGATCGGGCAATCCAGCGGGTGGTTGATCAGCAGGAACTCCATCACCCCTTCCCGGGCCTTCTTGACCATCGGGGTGTTGGTGAAGATCTCCTGCTTGTCGGCGGCCGGCAGGGCGCAGCTGGCCTGCGGCTTGGGCGGGCCGGGCTTCACCTCGACCAGGCACATGCGGCAGTTGCCGGCGATGCTGAGGCGCTCGTGGTAGCAGAAGCGGGGGATTTCCTCCCCGGCCAGTTCCGCCACCTGCAGGACCGTCATCCCGGGCTCGAACTCGACCTCTACGCCGTTGACCTTGGCTGTGGGCATGGTGGCTGGACTACCTGATCTCAAGGACGCGCCCGCCGGGGCGGAACGCGCGTTGGTGCGCTGTCTCTATCGCTTCCTGGCCGACGTCAACAGGGCGGAATGGGAAATGCGCAGCCATATCAGTCACCCTTACCCACGCAGGCGACCGGCGGCTGATCCAGGGCGGTGGCGATGACCCGCCGCAGCCGGCAGCTGTAGCGTTTCTCGTAGGTGCCTTCCTTCTGGATGTAGCGCAGGGCCGGGGCGTTGCACTTCATCCGTTCGGCGATCAGGAACTCCCAGCGCTTGTCGCCGGGCGCCATCTGCAGGATCTGCTCGGAGGTGGTGATCAGCATGTAGCCGTAGGCGGTGTAGCGGTCACTGTAGGTCCCGCCGACCGGCGACTTGGGATCCTTGGTGGTCATCAGCCGCTGGAAGGCTTCCTCGGTATTGGGACAGGCCAGTTCGGGGTTGGCCAGGGTCGCCTGGTTGAGGTTGTTCCAGCTGTTGTAGGCGCTATCCATCGCCTGCAGCTGCCGGGCGGTGTTGAGCTGGTCGATGCCCAGATAGACCGCGACGACGGCCGTGACGGCGGTGATCACCGTGGCGACACCGCCGACGATCGACCACCAGGCGGTGGAGCGCAGCCAACCCCGCTCTTCCGCCGGCGCGGCGATTTCGAGGTCCGGTTGGTCCTCGGTCAGCGCCCTACTCCGCCGCCACCAGCCGGGCGCCCTGCACGTGCGGCTTATTGGCTCGATAGAGCGCGATGCGGTCCTCGACCTCGTGGCGGAAGTGGCGGAACAGGCCCTGGATCGGCCAGGCGGCCGCGTCGCCCAGGGCGCAGATCGTGTGGCCTTCGACCTGGCTGGCGACGTCCAGAAGGGTGTCGATTTCCTTCGGGTCGGCCTCGCCGGTGACCATGCGTTCCATGACCCGCCACATCCAACCGGTGCCTTCGCGGCAGGGCGTGCACTGGCCGCAGCTCTCATGCTTGTAGAAATAGGCCAGCCGGGCGATCGCCTTGATCAGGTCGGTGTCCTTGTCCATGACGATGACCGCGGCGGTGCCCAGGCCCGACTTCAGCGCCGAGAGGGCGTCGAAGTCCATCAGCACGTCTTCAGCTTCATGGGCCGGGATCATCCGCACCGAGCTGCCGCCCGGGATGACGGCCTTGAGATTCCCCCAGCCGCCCCGAATGCCGCCGCAGTGATCCTCGATCAGCTGCCTGAAGGGGATGCTCATCGCCTCTTCGACGTTGCAGGGCTTGTTCACGTGGCCCGAGACGCAGAATAGCTTGGTGCCGGTGTTGTTCGGCCGCCCGAACCCAGCAAACCACTCGGCGCCCCGGCGCAGGATCGTGCCGACGACGGCGATCGATTCGACGTTGTTGACGGTGGTCGGGCAGCCATAGAGCCCCGCCCCGGCCGGGAACGGCGGCTTGAGGCGCGGCTGGCCCTTCTTGCCTTCCAGGCTTTCCAGCAGGGCGGTTTCCTCACCGCAGATATAGGCGCCGCCGCCGTGGTGGACGAACAGGTCGAAGTCCCAGCCGTGGACGTTGTTCTTGCCGATCAGCTTGGCCTCGTAGGCCTGCTTGATGGCGGCTTCCAGCACCTCGCGCTCACGCACGTATTCGCCGCGGATATAGATGTAGCAGGCATGGGCCTGCATCGCGAAGCTGGCGATCAGGCAGCCCTCGATCAGCAGGTGCGGATCATGGCGCATGATCTCGCGGTCCTTGCAGGTGCCGGGCTCGGACTCGTCGGCGTTGACCACCAGGTAGTGGGGCCGGCCGTCCTTGACCTCCTTGGGCATGAACGACCACTTCAGACCGGTGCCGAAGCCCGCCCCGCCGCGGCCGCGCAGGCCGGAGTTCTTGACGTTGGTGATGATCCACTCAGGGCCCGCCGCCAGCATGTCCTTGGTGGCGTTCCAGCAGCCGCGTTTCTTCGCCCCTTCCAGACCCCAGTCTTGGAGGCCGTAGAGGTTCAGGAAAATCCGGTCCTTGTCTTCCAGGATGCCGACCATGCGTCTCAAGCTTTCGGATCAGTAGGTTCGGCCCGCACGAAGAGTGCGCGTCGGACAAAGGCATAGCCCATCAGAGCCCAGCCCAGGGTGGTGGCCGCCCAGGCCAGCGGATAGGTGAAAGGCGGCGCGCCAAACTGGTGCGCCAGGAGCAGAGCGATCCCCACCATGAAGGCTAGGCCGCCGGACGTCTGCTCGGTCATGTACATCGCCTTGGCGGCCGTGCGGCGTTCCTCGAGGGCTTTGGCTTCCAAGGTCATGGCTTCTTCCCCGCCTGCCAGAAGCGGTAGATCATGTAGATCTGCACGCCAAAGCCGGTGATCAGGAATATCCAGAAGGCATAGTTCAGCCAGCCGATCCGCAGCGACACCGCGCAGAGGATCGAAGCCATGGCCAGGATCGCGCAGACCACCGTGACGGCCAGCGTGAAGATCATCCGGCGCTTGAGAAGGGCGTCGTCCATCAGGCGACGGGCTCCTTCTTGGCCTTGCCGGGCTTGGGCGGAGCGTTGGGCAGCGACTTGATCGGCTTGGCCAGCGAACCGTCATAGAGCTTGGGGTCGAGCAGGGTCTGGATAGCGTCCTTGGGTTCGGAGGACTTGCGGCCTTCATAGCTGCCCGGCTGGGGCGACTTGCCGGCTCCGAAGTCATCCAGGATCTGGCCCAGGATTTCGGGGGTCAGGTCCTCGTAGTAGTAGTCGTTGATGGCGGCCATCGGGGCGTTGCAGCAGGCCCCCAGGCACTCGACCTCTTCCCAGCTGAACTTGCCGTCGGCGCTTACGGTGTTGCGGGGGCCGACCTTCTTTTCCAGCACGGTCTTCAGGTCGTTGGCGCCGCGCAGCATGCAGGGCGTGGTGCCGCACAGCTGCACCAAGGCCACCTTGCCGACCGGCTCCAGCTGGAACATCACGTAGAAGGTCGCCACCTCCAGCACCCGGATGACCGGCATGGACAGGTACTCGGCCACGAAGCGGATCGACGGCTCGCTGACCCAGCCTTCCTGCTTCTGCACCAGCCAGAGCAGCGGAATCACCGCCGACTGGCGACGCGCCTCGGGATACTTGGCCAGCCACCACTGGGCGGCCTTCTGCGTCTCGGCCGTGAAGGCGAAGGACGCGGGCTGGTCTTTGGCGAGGCGGCGGACGGACATTCAGACTCTTCCGGACGGGTCGGCGTGATTTGGCGCCGATGTAGCGCGGCTGGCCACCATCCGACAATGGCCACCGCACCCATATCCGAGGGGAAAGCTAGTTGGCGCTCATTGTCCGGGAGATGGTGACGCTGATGATGCAGCCCTTGTCGACCCGGTAGACCACCAGCATGTCCTCGCGGGACGTGCCCCGCACGACCGATTCCGTCTCGGCGACCAGGTCATCGCCGGTCAGCCGCTGGACCACCGACATCTTGTACGGGTTGGAGAGCTTGAAGAGGTTGTCGCGGTAATTCTCGATCAGGCTGGAGGGCTCCACCCGATCGGGCCAGCGCACGATGATGGCGTTTTTAGTCAGGGTCCCGGCCAGGGCGCCGGCGTCTTGGCTGTTGAAGGCGCTGATGAATCGGTCGACCACCTCCGGCGCAGAGGCGCTGGCTCCGGGCGTGCAGAAGGTGATGGCGGCGGCGGCGAGCAGGGGTCCCATGGGGGCTCCTCAAAGGCTGTGGCGTTCAGAACCCCACAGGTCGCCTACTTGCGTGACAGTTTTGCGAGGGCGGCGGCCCGGCCGGCGAATTTAATCCGCCGCCTGAGGATCAGGTCTCGTGCGGCGTGACGCAGAACAGCACGGCGGCTGCGGCCAGCGGTTCCATCAGGATTAGGCCTTTTCGGGAAACAGCCGCCCCGTCACGGGCTTGCCCATCAGGTGCTGATCGAAGGCAAGCGAGGCCCGCCGGGTATGGGGCACGATGACGTGAATGAGGAAGAACAGACTCATCAGCACTACGAAGGGAACGCCGTAGACGACGATCGATTCCTCGCCGAACCGCTCTCCCAGCAGCGCTTTGGACAGTCCAGCGGCCGGCTGAGTGAGAAACAGGGAGGCATAGCTGAGAACGCCCCAGAACGGACCGCTTTGAAACTGCGGGTAGAGGGTGCGAAACGTCGGCGAGCCGCGCCATGTCATCAGGCTGATCGCAATCCAGACCGCAAAACAGATGAGCGCCCCGGCTACGGGCCTGCTCACCTGACGAATACCGCCCGGGCGATCTTGCTGTCGCGCAAAGTGTAGATCGCCGCCACCTCGAAAGGTCCATCCCCTGCCCCGCGGTCGACCCGTTCGTGGTCGATGACCGTATTGCCGATGACCATTCGGTAGAGCGCCTCAGCTCGATTGTTCGGGTAGTCAGCGAAAAGCTGGCCATAGAAGGCGCGATAGGCCTCCATGCCTTCGCGCAGGATCTCGCCTTCCGGCGTGGCGACCACAATATCGTCGGTGAAAAAGGCGCAGTGAGCGTCCAGGTCCTGGGCGTTGTAGGCGTCCAGTTGAGCCTGGGCGACCTCCGCCGCCGTCACCGGTCGATTTCCCCGAACACGATGTCCAGGCTGCCCAGGATGGCGGAAACGTCGGCCAGCATGTGGCCGCGGTTCATCCAGTCCATAGCCGCCAGGTGCGGGAAGCCCGGCGCGCGGATCTTGCAGCGGTACGGCTTGTTGCTGCCGTCACTGACCAGATAGACGCCGAACTCGCCCTTGGGCGCTTCCACGCACGAATAGACCTCGCCTTCCGGGGTGCGGAAGCCCTCGGTGTAGAGCTTGAAGTGGTGGATCAGGGCTTCCATCGACCGCTTCATCTCGCCCCGACGCGGCGGGGTGATCTTATTGTCCTCGGTCATCACCGGGCCGGGCGTACCCTTCAGGCGCGCACAGCACTGGCGGATGATCTTGGTCGACTCGCGCATCTCCTGCATGCGGCAGAGGTAGCGGTCGTAGCAGTCACCGTTGATGCCCAGCGGGATCTGGAAATCGAAGTCGTCGTAGCACTCGTAGGGCTGGTTGCGGCGCAGGTCCCAGGCGATGCCCGAACCGCGCACCATCACGCCGGTGAAGCCCCAGGCCAGGGCCTCGTCCTTCTTGACCACGCCGATGTCGACGTTGCGCTGCTTGAAGATGCGGTTGCCGGTGATCAGCGTCTCGATGTCATCGCAGATCTTCGGGAACGCTTGGGCCCAAGTGTCGATATCGTCGATCAGGCTCGGGGTCAGATCCTGGTGGACGCCGCCGGGCCGGAAGTAGTTGCTGTGCAGGCGAGCGCCACAGGCGCGCTCGTAGAAGACCATCAGCTTCTCGCGCTCTTCGAAGCCCCACAGCGGCGGGGTCAAGGCGCCGACGTCCATGGCCTGGGTCGTGACGTTGAGCAGGTGACTGAGGATGCGGCCGATCTCGGAATACATCACCCGGATCAGGCTGCCGCGGATCGGCACATCGACGCCCAGCAGCTTCTCGATGGCCAGGCAGAAGGCATGCTCCTGGTTCATCGGCGCCACGTAATCGAGGCGGTCGAAATAGGGCACGTTCTGGAGGTAGGTGCGGGCCTCCATCAGCTTCTCGGTGCCGCGGTGCAGCAGGCCGATGTGCGGGTCGACCCGCTCGACCACTTCGCCGTCCAGCTCAAGCACCAGGCGCAGCACGCCGTGCGCGGCCGGGTGCTGGGGTCCGAAGTTGATGTTGAACTTGCGGACCGGGGTCTCGGGGATGGCCGGAGCCGACGGCTCTTCGTGGAAGAAGTCGGTCGCCTCGGCGGGCGCGTTGGAGCCGGTCATTGGCCGCCCTCTTTAGCCTTCTCATCGCCCGGCAGGGCGTACTGCGCGCCCTCCCAAGGCGAGAGGAAATCGAACTGCCGGAACTCGGCGATCTTCACCGGCTCATAGACCACGCGGCGCAGCGCGTCGTCGTAGCGGACCTCGACATAGCCGGTCATCGGGAAGTCCTTGCGCAGCGGATGACCGTGGAAACCGTAGTCGGTCAGGATGCGGCGCAGGTCCGGGTGACCGGAGAAGAAGATGCCGTACATGTCAAAGGCTTCGCGCTCGAACCAGTCGGCAACCGGGAAGACCGGCGTGATCGACGGGACGGCAGTGTCCTCGTCGGTCTGCACCTTCAGGCGCACCCGGTGATTCTTGGTGATCGACAGCAGGTGATAGACCACGTCGAACCGCAGCGGCCGGTCGGGATAGTCGACGCCGCAGAGGTCGATCAGTTCCTGGAACTTGCAGTCCGGGTGATCGCGCAGCTGGGTCAGGGCCTCTACCACCCGGTGGGCCGGGCCGGTCAAAGTCAATTCGCCAAAGGCGATGGAAAAGGCGGTGATCGCGCCTGTCGAGTTCGCGACGATGGATTGGCCCAAAGCCTCCAAAGGGTTCGTCTCGAGGTCGCTCATCGCTCGATCGTCCCCGTGCGGCGGATCTTCTTCTGCAGCTGCAGCACGCCGTAGACCAGGGCCTCGGCGGTCGGCGGGCAGCCCGGGACATAGATGTCCACCGGCACGATCCGGTCGCAGCCGCGCACGACGCTGTAGCTGTAATAGTAGTAGCCGCCGCCGTTAGCGCAGCTGCCCATGCTGATGACGTAGCGGGGCTCGGGCATCTGGTCGTAGACCTTGCGCAGCGCCGGAGCCATCTTGTTGGTCAGGGTGCCGGCGACGATCATCACGTCGCTCTGGCGCGGGCTGGCGCGGGGCGCGAAGCCGTAGCGCTCCAGGTCGTAGCGCGGCATCGAAGCCTGCATCATCTCGACCGCGCAACAGGCCAGGCCGAAGGTCATCCACATCAGCGAACCGGTGCGGGCCCAGGTAATCAGGTCATCGGCGGCGGCGGTGACAAAGCCCTTGTCGGCCAGCTGCTGATTGACGCCGTCGAAATAGGGGTCGTGCTTCTGAGGGTCGTAGCCTTCGACCGTGGAACGGGCGGCGGAGCCGGCCGGAACGATTACTCCCATTCCAGGGCTCCCTTTTTCCACTCGTAGATAAAGCCGACGGTCAGGACGCCCAGGAAGACCAACATCGAGCAGAAGGCGAACTGGCCCACGGCCGGCGGCAGCTTCATCAGCGTCACCGCCCAGGGGAAGAGGAAGGCCACTTCCAGGTCGAAGATGATGAACAGGATCGAGACCAGGTAGAAGCGCACGTCGAACTTCATGCGGGCGTCGTCGAAGGCGTTGAAGCCGCATTCGTAGGACGAAAGCTTCTCGGTGTCCGGCGCGCTGGGCGCGAAGACCGCCGCCAGGACGATGAAGCCGATCCCCAGGGCGAGCGCTATGCCGAGGAAGATGACGATGGGCAGATAGTGCAGAAGAAAAGCGTCCATGGGTGTCCCGGCCTGCGGAGTCGCGGCGGGTTGTAGCCCAAGGCGCCGGGGGGTTCAAACGCTGTCACAGCTTGCCGAACACTGGTTGGCGCTTCAGGCTGGCCGTGGGCGCCGGATGCGGCGATTTCCAGCGATTCCGGGGGCCAGCCTTTGACCGAACCGACAGCGCCGCGCGCCCTCAAATTTCTCGACTGGGTCGAGCGCCTGGGCGACCGCCTGCCCGACCCGGTGTTCATCTTCGCCTGGATGATCGCCGCCCTGATCCTCGCCAGCGTGGCCTGCGACTATGCCGGGGTCTCGGCCCTCAATCCGGTCACCCACAAGGTGCTGGAGGCCAAGAGTCTGCTGGCCCCCGACTCGATCCGCAGCATCCTGGTCGAGATGCCCAAGACCCTCACCGGCTTTGCGCCGCTGGGCCTGGTGCTGCTGGTGATGATGGGCGCGGGCCTGGCGGAGCGGGCCGGGCTGATGAGCGCGGCGATCCGCAGCCTGGTCCGGGTCGCCCCGCGCCGGCTGATCTGTCCGATCATCATCCTCATTGGCCTGCTCTCCAATCACGCCGCCGACAGCGGCTTCGTGGTGCTGCTGCCGCTGGCGGGCGTGGCCTTCGCCGCCTGCGGGCGCCATCCCATCGCCGGCATCGCCGCCGCCTTCGCCGGCACGGTGGGAGCCTTCGCGGGCAATCCCCTGCCCGGCCAGTTCGACGCCCTGATCCTGGGTCTCAGCGAGCCCGCCGCCCGATTGATCGACGCGCATTGGACCGCCAACCTGGCCGGCAACTGGTATTTCACCGCCACGGCCGCGGCGCTCTTCGTCCCAATCGGCTGGTGGGTCACCGAGAAGGTGATCGAGCCCAAACTGGGCCCTTGGACGCCGATCGATGGCGATGTCCCGCATGATGCCCCGCTCTCGGACATCGAGCGCAAGGGCCTGCGCTGGGCCGGGTTGGCCGCCCTGGCGGTGATGCTCATCTGGGCCGGGCTGGTGCTGATCCCGCCCAGCCCGCTGCTCGACCCCGAAGCGGTCGGGGCGGCGCGCTGGACGCCGTTCTTCCGCTCGCTGGTCGCGGGCTTCTTTTTCCTGTTCCTGGCCACCGGCTGCGCCTACGGCGTCGCCACGGGCGCGATCCGCAGCGACCGCGACGTCGTGCGCCTGGCCTCCGAGTCGATGGCGGCGATGTCGCCCTACATCGTGCTGGCCTTCGCCGCCGCCAACTTCATCCTGATGTTCACGCTGTCGAACCTGGGGGTGATCATCGCCATCGATGGGGCTGACCTGCTGAAGGCCAGCGGCCTGCCGATTCCCATCTTCCTGATGGGGGTGGTGCTGCTGACCGCCGTGCTGGACATGTTCATCGGCTCGGCCAGCGCCAAGTGGGCGGCCCTGGCGCCCATCATTGTGCCGATGCTGATGCTGGTCGGCATTTCGCCCGAGATGAGCACCGCCGCCTACCGCATGGGCGATTCGACCGTGAACTTCGCCTCGCCCCTGATGCCCTACTTCGCCCTGGTGCTTGGCTTCTGTCAGCGCTGGCGGCCCAGCTTTGGGGTCGGCGGCCTGATCTCGACCATGCTGCCCTACAGCGCCGCCTTCCTGGTCATCGCGCTCGCCCTCACCGGGACATGGTCAGCCCTGCAGATTCCGACCGGGCCAGGCGCGCCAACGCACTATTCCGCTCCGGCTCCCACTTTGGCCAAGTAAGGGCGTTGACAGAGTCGGGGGCTCCCCCTATCAGACGCCCCTCGCGTTATTGCGGATGTAGCTCAGTTGGTTAGAGCGCCGGCCTGTCACGCCGGAGGTCGCGGGTTCGAGTCCCGTCATTCGCGCCATTTCTCCTCAGAAATCAGCGCGTTTTCCACCAGACTGGTCGACCCGATCGATAAAGGCGTTCAGCGCCTGCAAGGTCTTTTCGCGCGCCGCGACCAGGAAGTTGTGCCCAGCGCCATCGAGCCTGACAAATGTGCAATTCGGCAAGGTCGCCGCCAACTCCTCGCCCCACTTGATCGGCACTAGCGAGTCGTCCCCGCCGTGCAGAACCAGCGCCGGCAGCGTCACGCCCGCCACGGCTTCGGCGGTCTGGACGTGCTCGGCGACGGCAACGGCCTGGGCGACGACGCCCTTCACCGTGAACGGGTCCTTCGCCAGCATGGCCAGGTCGGTGGCGATCGCTTCGGGCGTCGCTGCGCTGCCATAGCCCTTGTCGCCGCCACGGCTGGGCGTCAGCCGCTTCAGGAGGAAGGGCGGCAGGTAGTAGAGCGCCAGCAGGAGCTTCGGCATGCGGGGCTTCTCGGCCGACAGGATGCCGGAGCAGCCGACGATCAGTGAGATCATCCGCTGCGGCGCGCGGACGGCCATGTCCAGCGCGATGACGCCGCCCATCGACACGCCAAACACGTGGGCCTTCTCGATCCCGGCCGCGTCCATGACGGCCAGGGCGTCGTCGGTCATGTCGGAAAGGGCGAAACCCTTCACGGTGTCGGTCTCGCCCGCACCCCGATTGTCGAACCAGATGACCCTGTGCCTGGCGGCCAGGGCGTCCAGCACCGGGTACCAGAGGGCCGAACTGAAGCGGTGGCCCATCACCAGAAGCAGCGGCGCGCCCACGCCTCGCGCCTGCCAGTGGATGCGAACGCCCCTGTTGCTGGTGAAGGCCATTCGTGGCTCCTGATGATAGTGCGGCGCGCGCTGTATCCCTGATTCACCTACTGCCATCCGTGCGAAGCTGCGACAAATCCGGCCAAAATGTCGCTGTTCTCTCACTCACGATTGACAGCCGGGCTCAGACGGCTCTTTTCCTCAAGGCATGACGAGGGGCGAAACGTCATCTACCGGGCAACGCACTGAGAAGATCAGCGGCGGGCGGCCACTGGCCATGATGGGCTGTGCGCTGAGGGGCGGCCATGCCTATCAGGCCAGCCGCAAGCTGGATGGCTACGACACCTGCGCCCATTGCGGTCATCGCCGTAGGGCCATCGACACGGCCTGGCTCGCCGAACCGCTCGCAACTGAGACCATCGCTGGGCATGGCAGAGCCGGGGACGGCAGCGCTGGGCAGGATGTGATGGTCGTGCGGCCGCTGGCGGCGTTGGGCTGTGCTATCCGCCGCTTCCACAATTACGTGCCCAGCCGGCGGATGGAGGGCTACGACACCTGTCTGCAGTGCGGTAAGCGCCGCAAGTCGCTGGATGGCACATGGTTCGCCGCTCCGGCGCCCAAGCCCGCCGCTGCTGTTGACGGGCCCTCTCAGGCGGCGGTCGAGGCCGGCCCGATTTCGACGCCGGCGTTCCCTTCGGAACCCGTCATCGGTCCAGTCGGCGACGCCGGGGTCGATCCCCGGATCTTGAGGGATTTCCTGCGCCAGATCGACTCCGGCGCGTTTCGCCCTGAACCTCGCTCAGGCGGTTCCAGGCGCAGCGGCCGGGCGAAGTCGCCCAAGCCGTAGGCCCAGCCAGCGCATCGCCGCGCCGACCGACTGGTCGAACCGCCGCTTCCACCAGGGCCGCGACCAGGCCTCATACCTTGAGACGCCCCAGGCCGCGATCAGCGCCGCCACTATGATGAGCGGCGTCATCCAAAACTTGTTGTCCTCGGTGCAGAACGCCCGCATCGCCGCGTAGCCCAGCTGGCCGTGCAACAGATAGAGCGGATAGGTCAGCGCCCCGACACCCGCCGACGAGGCCGGCGCGAAGCGCACGCGGCGCATGACCAGGAAGAGGGCGAAGATGGCGGTCATCACCAGAGCGATGGCCAGGTGCGAGGTGTAGGTAGGCCCCGCCTTGGCCGCCAGGTAGACGACCAGCGGTGCGGCGATGGCCAGGGTCAGGCTGGTAATGGGTCGGAAACCCTCGCGATAGATCAGGGCCAGGGCGCAGCCGGCCGCGAATTCCAGATAGTGGCTGGGATTGTGCCAGCTGTTAACCCAGCAGGCGAGGATCAGCACCGCCCCCAGCAGCAGCCATTGCGCCTGCTTCATCCAGCCCAACAACAGGACGACCAGCACCACCGCGTAGAACTTCATCTCCACGCCCAGCGTCCAGTAGACCCCGTCGGCGGGCTCAACGTTGAAATAGCGCGGCAGCATGGTCAGTTGGGCCGGGAGCTGGCCAAGATCCATGCCGCGGAAGAAAAAGGTCACCAGCATGCAGAGCAGGAAGGCCGGATAGAGTCGGGTCAGCCGGCCGACCACGAACCGGTCGGGGCTGGCGCCGCTGGCCGACTGCAGGATGACAAAGCCGCTGATGATGAAAAAGAAGTCGACACCCAGGTAGCCGTGCGCGGCGATCCGGCCCAGCAGGCCGAACGAGACCGGGACAATGTGATGGTAGGGACCGTTCCAGAAGTAGTGGAAGCCCACAACCGCCAGAGCCGACGCCATGCGCGCATAGTCCAGCCAGGCCACCCGCCCGCCGCCTCCGCTCGCATGCTGTTCGACCACCAAACGCCTCGCCAATTGTTTGTCAGGCCGCCCCCTACCCGCTGGCCCCCGGGCCTGTCCAAGGAAAACGCCTTCCTAGCGGCCCCTCGCCGCACTATGAGGCGGCCATGACCAGCTCGCCCGCCGACAATGACTCATGGCTGAACCTGCAGGACGGGCCCGATGGCGACGCGGTATTCATCCGCGCCCGCCGCGAGCCGCCGGCCGAGGCGGACCGCCAGCAGTTTCCGGTGCTGATCGTTGCCGCCTGGCCCTACGAGCATGACGGCGCTGCCGGCCTGCCCGACGACAAGACCGACAAGCAGATGCGTCAGTTCCAGGAGGCCGTGTCCGCCGCGCTGAGCGAGAGCGGCGTCGGCGTAGAGGCGGCCAGCCTGTTGGGCCACGGCGTCAAGGAGTGGCGGTACTACGCCAGCGATGCCGACCGATTCCTGGAAGTGTTCAACCAGGCGCTGGACGCCCTGCCGGAATTTCCGATCGAGATGCAGTCCTACGACGATCCGGACTGGGACGGACTGACCGAACTGCTCCCTTGAGGCAGATCATGGACCTGTCCTGGTTTTGAGCGCCCCATACGGCGGCGAACGGAAGGTGCCCCGCATGTCCAGACTTAAGCAGCATAACGAGCGGCACCTGATCGCGCGGATCGGCTGGCTGCGGGCCGCCGTGCTCGGCGCCAACGACGGCATCGTCTCGACGGCCAGCCTGATCGTCGGGGTGGCGGCGGCTGGCGGCAACCACCGGGCAGTAATTGTGGCCGGTCTCGCAGGTCTGGTAGCCGGCGCCATGTCGATGGCGGCCGGAGAATATGTCTCGGTCAGCTCGCAGTCCGACACCGAACGGGCCGACCTGGCCCGCGAGCGCGGCGAACTGGCCAATGACGTCGAGGCGGAACATGCCGAACTGACGGGCATCTATGTCCAGCGCGGCCTCGACCCCGATCTGGCCGGTCAGGTCGCCACCCAACTCATGGCCAAGGACGCCCTCAAGGCCCACGCCCGCGACGAGCTGGGTATTTCCGAATTCACCACCGCGCGGCCGATCCAGGCCGCCCTGGCCTCGGCCGCCAGCTTCGGGGTGGGCGCCGCCCTGCCGATGATCGCCGCCCTGCTCTCCCCTATCGGCCTGCTCAGCGCCATCGTGACCGGCGGTTCGCTGCTGTTCCTGGCTCTGCTGGGCGGGGTTGGGGCCCGGGCCGGCGGCGCCGGTGTCCTGAAGGCCGCGGTGCGGGTCACCTTCTGGGGCGCTCTGGCCATGGCCGCCACGGCCGGCATCGGGGCGCTGTTCCACACCAGCGTTTAGCGAGTCCCCAGCGAGTTTCAGATGAGTTATTCCGGGTACGGACGACTCACATCTGGATTCCGACATGCTGCGACTGTTCCAGGCCCTGATGCCCAAGGAAGACATTTTCTTCCAGCTCTACGTCCGTCACGCCGAGACTCTGGTGGCCGGCGCGGCGGCCCTACGCGAGCTTCTGGAGGGCGGCGACGCCGTGCCTGCCTGCGCCGCCCGCGTCGCACAGCATGAACAGGCGGCGGACGAGGTGGCGCGCGAAGGCCTGCTGGCGGTGCGACGCACCTTCATCACGCCCTTCGACCGGGGCGACGTGAAGGCCCTGTTCGGGTCGCTCGACGACGCCATCGACCAGATGCACAAGACCGCTAAGGCCACGCTGCTGTTCGAGGTTCGCGCCTTCGAGCCCGAGATGCGGGCCATGGGCGACCAGATCATCCAGGCGGCCGCCAAGACCCAGGAAATGGTTGGCCTGCTGCCCAAGATGCGGGCCAACGCCGCCAAGCTGAATATGCTCGCCGAAGAGATCACCCAGCTCGAGGACCAAGCCGACCTAGCCTACGACGCGGGCCTCAAGTCGATCTACCAGAAGGGTAAGGCGGGCGATCCGATGGCCTACATCGTCGGCGCCGAGATCCTGGATCATTTGGAAAAGGTCATGGACCGCTTCGAGGATGTCGCCCACGAGATCAGCGGCATTCTGATCGAGCATCTCTGAACATGGACCTCGCCATGTTCACCCTTGTGGGACTGATCGTCGTCGCCTTGGCGTTCGATTTCCTCAACGGCCTGCACGACGCCGCCAACTCCATCGCCACCGTGGTTTCGACCCGAGTGCTGTCTGCCCGCTATGCCGTTTTCTGGGCCGCCTTCTTCAACTTCATCGCCTTCATGTTCTTCGGCCTCAAGGTCGCGAACACGGTGGGCAAGGGCATCTTGCCGCCGGACCTGGTCGACAACGCGGTGATCTTCGGGGCCCTGATGGGGGCGATTGCCTGGAACGTGATCACCTGGCTGGGTGGCATTCCCTCCTCCAGTTCACACGCCCTGATCGGCGGGCTGGTTGGCTCCGGGGTCGCCAAGGGCGGGCTGCAGGCGGTGAAGTGGGGCGGGCTGGACAAGACCCTGTCGGCCATCGTGCTGTCGCCGGCCATCGGCTTCTTCCTGGCCCTGCTGCTGATGCTCATCGTCTCCTGGCTGTTTGTGAAGGCCCGGCCCAACGTCGCTGACAGCGTTTTCCGCCGCCTGCAGCTGGTCTCGGCGGCGGCCTACAGCCTGGGTCACGGCGGCAACGACGCCCAGAAGACCATGGGGATCATCGCGGTCCTGCTCTACGCAAACCACAAGATGACCGGCGCCTTCCATGTTCCGCTGTGGGTAGTGCTGAGCTGTCAGGCTGCCATGGCGCTTGGCACGCTGATGGGGGGCTGGCGGATCGTCCACACCATGGGCTCCAAGATCACCCGCCTCACGCCCATGCAGGGATTTTGCGCCGAGACCGGCGGGGCGATCACCCTGTTCGGCTTTACGGCCCTGGGCATCCCGGTCTCGACCACCCACACCATTACCGGCGCCATCGTCGGGGTCGGGGCGGCCAAGCGGGCCGGCGCAGTGCGCTGGGGCGTGGCGCGAGGCATCGTCTGGGCCTGGATTATCACCTTGCCCGCCGCCGCCGCCATGGGTGCGGCATTCTGGTGGATCGGCCACCTGTTCCTCTGACGGGTGCTATCCTGTTGGACTGACTGATTCTTTTCCCACGGAGTTCGCCTTCGCAGCATGTCACGGTCCGGTCTCCTCGCCCGTCTGTTCGGTTGGCTGAACCCGGCCAATGATGATGCACGCGCGCCGACGCCGGACGAGGCCCCTGAGGATCCCGCCAGCCAGCTCGCCGCCCTGCCCTGGCGCCGCCGCAAGGGCGCGGTCGAGGTGCTGCTGGTCACCTCGCGCGAGACCCGCCGCTGGGTCGCCCCCAAGGGTTGGCCGATGAAGAACAAGGCCGCGCACGAGGCCGCCGCCCAGGAGGCCTTTGAGGAGGCCGGGGTGCGTGGCAAGACGGCCGAGACCGCCCTGGGCGTCTATCACTACGACAAGGCGCTCAAGAGTGGGGCCCTGCGCCACTGCGCCGTCGACGTTTTCCCACTTAAAGTCGACAAGACCCTCGATAAGTGGCCCGAGCAGGGCCAGCGAGAACGCCGCTGGTTCGCCGCTGACGAGGCCGCCGGCCTGGTCGCCGAGCCCGAGCTGGCCCAGATCATCAGGGCGTTCGGCGCCGTCAACCGGAAGCCGCCGCCCAAGCCCCGGACGAAGCCGCAGGCCAAAAAGCGGGCGGGCAAAACGCAAACGGCCGCCCCAAAGGGCGGCCGCGCGTCTCGTAAGCCGAAAACTCAGAAGGCCTAGCAGCCCTCGTCTCAGTAGCCTTCGGGCAGATCGTCTTCCGCCTCGATCTCCTTCTTGGAGACCTTCTTGTCGTCGATCTTGGCCTGGCTGAAGATCAGCTCAACCACCTTGTCCTCATAGAGCGGGGCGCGGAGGCTGGCCTGGGCCTGCGGGTTCTGGCGGTAGAGGTCGAACACCTGCTGGGCCTGGGCGCCGTACTGCATGGCCTCGCGGCGCATGGCTTCGGTCAGCTCCTGGTCGGTGACCTGGACGTTGGCGCGGCGGCCGATCTCGGCCAGCACCAGACCCAGGCGAACCCGGCGCTCAGCGATCTTGCGGTACTCGCTCTTCAGATCATCATCGGACTTGGCGGCGTCTTCTTCCGGCAGGCTGCCGGCGGTCTTGTCCTGCTGGACCTGCTGCCAGATGCCGTCGAACTCAGAATCGACCATGCGCGGCGGCAGGGGGAAGTCGTGCCGGGTGTCCAGCTCGTCCAGCAGGGCGCGCTTCAGCTTGAAGCGCGAGGCGTTGGCATAGCGACCTTCCAGGTTGGAGCGCAGGGCGTCCTTCAGGGCTTCCAGGTCCTTCATGCCGACCCGCTCGGCCAGGGCGTCGTCCGGCTCGGCGTCGACCGGGGCCCGGACTTCATGGACGTGGACGGCGAATTCGGCCGCCTTGCCGGCCAGTTCGGCCGACTGGTAGGGCTCGGGGAAGGTCACCTGCACGGTGACATCGCTGTCAGGCTTGGCGCCGACCAGCTGCTCTTCGAAGCCCGGGATGAACTGGCCCGAACCCAGGACCAGCTCGAAGCCTTCGCCCTTGCCGCCATCGAACGGCACGCCGTCGACCGAGCCCAGGAAGTCGATCATCACCTGATCGCCGTCCTTCGCCTTGACCGTCTTGCCGGTGCGCGGGGCGTAGGTGCGGGCCTGCTTGGCCAGATCGGCCAGGGCCTCGTCGACTTCCTTGTCGGTCGGGGCGTAGACGGGACGCTTCAGTTTCAGCGTCGAGGCGTCGAGCGGCTCGAAGTCGGGCATGACCTCGACGGCCAGCTCATAGGCCAGGTCAGTATTGCCGTTCAGCACCGCTTCCATGTCGGAAGACGGGGTCAGATCGGGCTGGCCGGCGGGGCGCAGCTGGTTGTCGTCCAGCACCTTCTGGGTGGTTTCGTTGAGCGTCTGCTCGATGACTTCGCTCATCAGCGACTTGCCATAGAGCTTCTTCACATGGGCGACCGGCACCTTGCCGGGACGGAATCCCTTGAGGTTCAGGGTCGGGAGAATCTCGGCGATCCGCTTCTCCAGCCGGTCGGCCAGATCCCCCGCGGGGACAGTGACGCCATAAACGCGGCTGAGGCCTTCGCCAGACTTTTCAACGATCTGCATCGACATTCTTCAAGTTCCGGAAGCGGGGACAAGGGCCCGGCCGCAATCCGCCTTCGTGTGAAACGGGAGACGCCGCCCGAGAGGGGCGGCGCAAAGCGAGCGCCCTTATGTCACGCAGACTCCGGAGGGCCAAGTCCCACTTTCCGTGAGGGGAAATTTGGCTGTGGGAGACGGCCCTGCTCCGCCAAGGCTTCGCAGGGCATCCTGCTTCGCCCCCACCTGCAGGACCCGTCCTGCGAAGCTCCGCAGGAGCGAAGCAGGATGGTGCGGGCGAGAGGACTCGAACCTCCACATCTTGCGATGCCAGAACCTAAATGTAGTGCTAGGAAGTCACAAGCACACAAAATATCCATGAAAACAATGACTTCGCATTCGCCCGACGCTTGCAAAGCCTGGACACATCGTGGACACATGTGGTGCGCCGTTAAAGTTGAGAAACCAACCAAGCTCTCGTGAGCATGGAGGCGCGTATGACGACACATTTGATGTTTGATGGCCGCGTGCAGATTTACCGCCGTGGCGAGGGTCGAGTTTGGCAGTGCGCCGCCCGAGTCGGCGGTGAACGATTTCGCCAATCGACCAATGAGGAAGACCTCGACCGAGCCAAGGACGTGGCCGAGGAATGGTATCTCGATTTGCGTGGCAAATTGCGCCACGGCGAGATCATCAAAAAAGAACGGACGTTCGCGGAAGCGGCCGAGCATTACCTGAGCCAAGCTCGGGTGCTGGCCGTTCATTCCCGCAGTCCGGCCTACATCAGCAATATGGAATTGCGGATGAAGGTTCACCTCCTCCCCTTTTTCGGGGCCTCACCGTTGCCTGAAATCAACCGTGGGCTCCTGCTGTCCTATCTCGTGAAGCGAACAGAAACCGGTGTTGCGCGGTCGAAGGCGAAGGCCCTCGCGAGAGCCAAGACGCCGGAGGAGCAGAAGGCGGTAACCGGCAAGCCGCCTTCGCGCAGCACCCTGGAACAGGAAATCGTACATGTCCGCCAAGTGCTAAAACACGCGGCGGGCCTTGGCTGGATCAGTTTCGTTCCTGACCTCACCTTGCCGTATGGCAGCAAGGGACGGCGTGAGCGCCGCGCCTGGTTCTCCCCAGAAGAATACGAACAACTCTACAAGGCAACGCGCCAGCGCGTGGCAGACTGCCCGCGCCGGGGCTGGAAACCGCACTACGAGGAATTGCACGACTACGTGCTCTTCATGGCCAATAGCGGCCTTCGGCCCGATGAGGCGAAGCGGCTGGAGTTCCGCGATGTGGTGATCGAGGATGACTACGCCACCGGCCAGACCATCCTCGTTATCGACGTGCGCGGGAAAACAGGCGTCGGCTACTGCAAGACCATGCCGGGCGCCGTTCAGCCGTTCCGCCGCCTTCGGGATCGCCGCGAAGATGAATTAGATCGGCGAAAGAAGGCCAGCGGCGGGCCTCGACGATTGGAACCTACCGACCGTGTCTTCCGCAAATTTAACCGTGATCTCTTCAACGCGATCCTTCGCGAAGAAGGCTTGAAACATGATCGTGACGGGCGGGTGCGCACGGCATACAGCCTACGACACACCTATATTTCGATGCGCCTTATGGAGGGCGCAGACGTCTATCAGATCGCGAACAACTGCCGCACCAGCGTGCAGATGATCGAGGAATTCTACGCAGCTCACATCAAGAACCGCTTGGACACCACCTCAATCAATGTTCAACGGCCGCAGGCCGTCAAGAAAGCTATCAAACGCCAGCAGCAGGCTAGGAAATCCCTTTCCACAGAAGGCGATGGGCCAAATCCTTAGTGTAATGATTTGCTTGCCGTTACGCCCTGCCCCGCTATAGACCGAGGGAGCCGCGGCTATGGCGGAATTGGTAGACGCAGCGGCTTTAGGTGCCGCCGGGCAACCGTGGGGGTTCGAGTCCCTCTAGCCGCACCACTCTCCTTTTAGGCGGGGTGTTCAAGGCCAGGACTGGCCGTCTCGCCGCCGCGCGAAGTGCAGGTTCGAACGAACCGGCACGGCGGCCAAAGAGACCCGAACGGGGATCGGCCGTCGTTAATCTGAACTCATAGAAAGCGCTTGCAATGCCTGACGCTCCTCCTTCCCTGCCGACCTACGAAGGACTGATGGCGCGCACCGATCTGTCAGACCTCGACAACGAAGCTGCGCTCCTTGTTATCGGCCATCTTGTCGATCTCTCGGATACGCCCGAGGGCGAGGACGGCACCGCGAAAGCGCTCGCTTGGGGCGACGAGCTTGCGCTGCGAGATATCTCCGAAGCAGATCGCGCGCTCCTCGACTATTTCCGCGCTAACGCTTGGCATAATCGTCAACGCCGCCGACCAACGGGACTGGCCGACGAGCTGGCTTGGCAGCAACCGGAGCAAGGTGAGCAGGTTCTGCTGCTCCGGAGCGCGCTCAACAGTGCGGGCTTCCAGCAGTTGATTCCGCAGCGGCAATGCGAAGTTCTGACGAACCTCGGCAGCCAACTCAGCGGTCTAGGGCGATCCGTCGAAGCGCTCGAATATTGGGATCGCGCCCTCGCCATCAATCCAAATTTCTGGATGGCGCAGGGCAGCCGTGGCCACGCGGAACTCTACTATGCGAAAAACTACTACGACCGCCGGGCCCAGGCGATCATGCTCTACGTCGCTCACCAGCATTTGGTAGCGGCCGATCAATCGGCACAGCGATTTCCTCACCTCGGCTATCACGAGGCGCGAGCAGGGTTCTCTTCACTTCGGATGGAAATCGAATACGCTGCCGACGTGGAGCGGATCGCCCGCAACCTTGAGCGGGAGCGCCCGCTTTCGCATCGATCAAAGGCGGCGCGGGAATATCGGGAATGGTGCTTGGCCCACCGGCTCATCCTCAACCCGCTAAACGATTTTGGTGTGCGCGCGATGACCGAGGCCGACGAACTAGTGCTACCGGGTTTCGTCTCAACCTCGAACGATCCACCGGCGGTGATCGGCCTCTTCAATCAGATCAAACAGGAGTTCGTCTCCAGCCGCTGGCTTTACTATGAGGGCACCCGTGGCGATGGCCCGCATCATTCCGACCGCTACACTAATCTGTCCAATACCCTCGACTATCCGGCATACGGATTGGCCGTCGAGAAGGTGCGCCTCGCGTTTCGCAGCGCCTACTCCATCTTCGACAAGATCGCCTATTTCCTGAATGCCTATTTCGGCCTGGGCGTGAAGCTCACCCAGATCGATTTCAGGCGCATTTGGACGGACAAGACCGGCCAACTGCATCCGCAGTTCGATCAATCGGAAAACTGGCCTCTGCGCGGTCTCTACTGGCTCAGCAAAGACTTTTTCGAAGATGGATTTCGCGATCTCACCGAACCGGACGCGCAAGCGCTACACACCATCCGCAATCACCTAGAGCACAAGTTCCTAAAGGTGCACGAGTTGATGTTGCCCGGGCATACGTGCCCCGAAGGTTTGGCCTATTCGATCTCAAGGGACGAATTTGAAGCGAAGACCCTCCGCCTCATCAAGCTGGCGCGCGCTGGCATTATCTATCTGACGCTTGCGATGCATCGCGAAGAGCGGCGGCGCGCTGAAAGGGCGGGAGACGGACTGACGATGCCCTTGCCTCTCACCTCCCTGCCGGATCGCTTCAAGCGCTGATCGGCGAACTTCGTCGGAGCTAGAACGCCCAGGCGAAGGGAAATGGGCTCACGCGGCGACAGCCAGGACACCGATATTGTTGGCATAGAACGATCTTAGCGGCATTGAAGTGCGAAACCTTCATGGGCGTACCGCAATCGTCGCAGGTGCCTTCGAATGCACCCCCAACATGATCGGCCACAAACTGGCTCAACTCGCCTGAAAGCGAAAGCAGATAGCCAGCCTTTGAGCGGACGACAAAGGCCGTCTCGGCTCCCTTGTCCAAGGTCTGCATGCGATCGAACAGCTTCATAACGACATGCGACAGGAACAACAGCACATAGGGAAGCCACTGATAGACGACCTCGTAGACGTCGTCGTCTGCAGCGTTCCGAAAGATGAAGTTGAAATTCTCGGGCGAGGTTTTCAACTCGATATTTTCAATCGTGATTAGATGAACCGCATGCTGGAAATAGCCCTCAAAACCGTAGGCGCATTTCCTGTCGTAGATGAGCTCGATGAGCCGGTCGGCGTCGATCACATCTCCCACATCGGTCTTGGCAATAGCCGCAGTGAAAATCTCCTTTCGAAAATTTCCCGTTCGGCGCGGTGAAAGATAGGTTGGATCACCAGTGCTGAATTTGGCGTAGAAATCGTCCTCATCACCGAGGATCCAAGCGAGATACAGGAGGCTGTCTCGCAAGGGCTTCCGCAGCACGTTCAGCGCCACAATCGATTTTCGTTTTTCCATGCATCGCAACGCCTCGAACAGGTGATGCATGCAGTCGGACACCATGGCCATGGTGATCCGGTTGATGATCACCCGGCGGGCTTCATCGGGATAGCCGGTGGCGCGCAAGGCATCGATGACGTCGGTCTGTTTGGCGATCTTTTCGAACTGCTTGACGGAGACCTTGCTCGGAAAATCGATGCGCACATGATCAACCTTTCCAGTCTCCGCTTCGACCAATACGCGGGCGCACTCGTCATGTAGAAAATAGCAGAGTTCATGGCTGAACCGCAGATGAGGCGGTATCCATTTCAATCGCTGACGCGGAATAAGACCGATTGCTTGCATGGCTCCTGAGTATACAGAATCCAATGAAACGCGCATCTGCATTCTCGGCGCAGCGCAATCAAGACCGCCAGCCTAGGGCGGTCGCCTGATCGCCCACACGAGCTTCGCGAGGGCTGCGAACATCGCCGCCAGCGCGCCGATCAGGGTGTTGAAATCCGTGCATGTCATAGATCCTCCTCTGTTGGCCGCGCGCCCCATGCGCGACGGATGAAGAGGCAAGGCCGAGCACCTGGCCGGTCAGGAACAGGCTGCATCTTGATGCACCGCCACGCGGGGCGGAACTGCACAAGCCTTCAGGCGCGGAAGTGAGCCGCCTTGGATGATTGGCGTGGTCGGCAAAACTCCTTCAGCCGCTCGTCATGGGCGCCGCCCAGAGTGGATTCTGACATCGCGTTTCATTGCCTAGATCGCCGGGCCAGCCGGTGAGGTTTGGACGCCCGAGACGTCTTCGCATTGACGCGCAACCTGGGGCCTTGCCTGTCGGGTTCAACAAGAATTTTCCCCTGGCCGCTGGCCATTCCTCGCGGCCGCTACGCTGCAAAATTCCCGCACGTCCTGCGGACTGATCCCGCCATGCGTCGACCCCTTCCGGAGCGCATGCGAGGCCGCATCGTGCGGCTTCCAAACACACGGAGGCTTCCATGGCTACAATCGGCTCTTTCACCCGCGACGGCGACAACTTCACGGGCACCATCATCACCCTGGCGCTGAAATCGAAAGCGACCTTCCAACCCATCACCAAGCCCAGCGAGAACGCCCCCAACTTCCGCATCTACGCCGGTGGCGTCGAAGTCGGCGCAGCCTGGGCCAAGATCAGCCAGGACGAGCGGCCCTATCTCGCCGTCAAGCTCGATGACCCAAGCTTCGCCCAGCCGATCTACTGTCGCCTGGTCGAACTGACGGACGGCGGTCACCGGCTGATCTGGAGCCGGTAGAGCAACCAAGGGGCGGCCTAAGCCGCCCCTTGTGGCTGGCCATCTTAGCGGACTAAGTGAGTTATGGTTGCAGTCAGCGGAATATCCCTCAGCGGAATGAGTGACGGCGCTAAGGCGGAATCCGCAGCGGCGTTTTCCTTGGCGACGCCTTCGCGCAAATCGCGAGTTCATGTCTTCAGCGCCGAAGGCTGGGAAGTCGAGGTTCGACAAGGCCTCGATTGGGTGATCGCGCGCAGCAGAAACGCGCTTTCCCCCGAGGCGCTTTTGGACGCGGCCATCGATATGGCGCACCGAGGTCTGGACCTCTCCTCTGTCGAGGATCTGAACCATCTCGCAACCCTGCGGCCCCTCGACGATTACGTGGCCTTCTTCACGGAAACCGGCCGCAAGGTCGTGCTGTGTTACTGCGTCTCCGACCTCGCCATGGAGATGTCGATGCAAGCGACGGTCATCCGTGCGGATGGCACCGTCGAACCCCAACCGAAGCGACCTGTGTTGCAATGGTCGCCCGCCTTTCGGTTTCATCGGCTCTCGCAAGGGGGCCACGATCTCTACGACGCCTACCGCAACATGTTCCTCGGTTTGGAAGCCCTGCTCGATCAGCTCTTCCCCAAACAGAAGAGCGAAGGTGAAAAGGCGTGGCTGCTGCGAACCGTGAAGGAAGCCGGAGCGAAGGTCGACCTGCAGAAGATCGCAACAGCCGGGGCGGCCTATCCTGTCCAGGATATCGTGGATCGGCTCTACGCCGTGAGGGTGCAGCTCTTCCACGCCAAAACCGGCAAATCGCTAATCCCCCATGAGCGGATCAGCTACTTGGCCGTCGCGGACGCCTATCCCGTTCTCGTCTCGCTTTGGACTGAGATCGTCCGCGCGTGGCTCTCCCTCCAGCGCGGCGGGGGTGCATTCACCTACCAGGGGTTCAAGATGTTCCTGGAAGGCCCCTTGGAAGGACTGGGTATCTTCATCACCGCCGACGACACGCGCGCCGACAAGTCGGACGTCACACTCAGCCCCAACGGAATGCCGGTGTTCTCCTTCGACCAGAAGCCCTCAGTGCGTGAACGACGACCCGGTCTAATGGAACTGAATGGGAGCGCCGAGGTAGCCAAATTACCACCCGGCCAGGTCGTCGGGCGCATTGGGGGGATCACCAGCGACGGGACGCCAATGATGGTGGGCAACGTCCTGGGAGGGCTGACGATTGACGGAGCCGACATTCTCAGAATTGGACTTGCGGTTCGGCTGGTGAACCCGGGGATATCGAAGACGGAATTTCTGTAAGTCTCATGGCGACCACCGGCTTATCGGGAGCCATAGGCAGCGGCACTATTTAGAACCGCCCGCTTCCACACGTGAAGGATGCCGTCCCCTGACCGCGGTCATTCAGTCCCATGGAGCAGGACGCCTATGGAAGTTGCAGGGCTGTCAGCCCTTTAATCAGACGCAATACATATTCATCAAGACGGTCAAGATACGGCAGGACAGCTGGCGCAACACGATCCAAGATCATCATTGAAATTCCCACAATGAAGACCGTCGCCATCCTATTGGCGATAATAATACCCACTTTGTTGCGCGCAATATCCGACATCAGCTCACGTTCTTTGGGGGTCGTCTTAATATTTCGGTTCACAGTGATCGCGCCTTCACGCTCCCGCGCTGGACTTGGAGGAGCGGCACTAGCGGCAAGGCCTGCAATAACCGCTCCGATAGGGCCGCCAACTAATCCGCCGATAACCGCTGCACCCAATATTCCCAATATTTGATTCTCGTTGTCTGTATCGGTCGCCGGAATTGGCACATGACCGTTCCCTACAGCTCCGTTCCAGTCAGGAACCATCAATTTCACTTTCTCAAATACCACGCGATATTTGTTGAACGTAAAGGCTCCCATGACCAGAGAAACAATGAGGATTGTCGTAATATCGCGAATGACCTTGTAGTGAGGTAAGTGAAGGGCTTCAGGCCAGTGAATTATTGTGTAGAAACGGCGCGTTGGTAGCCTGTAGATATGAACGAGCGCTTGGAAGATTCTTATTGACGTCGCGGCGTGACCACAGATTGTCATCAAACCAGCTATCGACAGCAGTATGGTACAGAGACGCCGGATAAACTTGGCGCTCTCCTCCCCTGGTGTCGCTATGCCATCGGACGAATTGTTCATCAGCCCTTCCGGGCTGAGAGACTGCCATGCCGCTTTGACGGCGGGCAAATACTAGCTGACCTAGCGCTTGCGGGCGCTGGTTTGCAGACACAGGTTCTGGAGGGGGCTTTGCAGCCCGTCAAGAAGCGGGGTTATGCCGTCGATCTTATGATCGCGGACTACACTCTTAAAAACCGGGCCCTGAATCGCTTCCCATTGATCTTGGTTCAGAACAATTTTTTTGCCGGATTTGCAGATTACGTCTTCCCCATCCCACTTATTGCCATGGTCATCGCGGGCGACGCCCAGGCTAAAGGTGGTCAGAAAATACCCCCAGAACGGTGTAAAATAAATCTTCTCCGTCATATATACTCCCAATACTTATAAATAACATTCTACAAGATGTATTGTTACAAGTCCGAGAAGATTGGCCAATGATCACAAATTAACTGATCCTTAACATTACAATACTACTATGGCGTGTATATACTTCGACCCTGTGAGTATTCTATAGCGCGCCAAATTACAGATACAGACCGTCCGAACGATCAACTGGCGAAGCCAGATGATCCGGAGGCTAGCCTCCGCGCCGAACTCTCCATTCAGATTGCCCAAGCACAGGCAGACATCGACGGCCATCTGACCGCGCTTCGCCATGCGGCGATGGCTGGGCGCGATGGCGGCCTGGTTGAACAGAGCCAGGGCCAGCTTCTCGCGCTGCAGAACCTGCAGCGACGGATCAGCCAAGCCGGTAGCGCCAATCTTCTCTCGATGCGCGCCGAGGTGATGGCGGCGGTCGTCGCTTCGCAGACCGTCGGCCAGCAAATCGCCAGCGTCGCCACGGCCGCCGCTTCCGGCGAGACCGCATTGCATATCGCCGCCGCAACGGCGCATCGCGAGGTGAGCGATTTGGCGCGCGACTTCTACGGCCGGAAGATCTTCGAGCCGTATTTGCGCTTCTCCTCGCCCGAGGACGAAGAGGCATACCGCCAGCGTGAGGCGGAGTGGGAACGCTACATCAAGCAGCAGCAAGCACTCGGCACGCCGCAGGGCGAGTTGAATGCCGCCAACGCCATGATCGCCCAGATGGACGATGCAGGCGCGCACGGTGCAGACAAGGCTCCAGGCTTCCGCGAAGGGCGAGATCGAGCGGCCAAAGTTCGCGACGAGCTGGCAGCACAACTCGGGCAACCGATTGCCCAATCCGTTGTTCCGGCAAAGTCATCGGCTTCTGCCGATCCGCTGGACAGCGTCCCAGCAACTCCTCCAGCATCTAGCGATGCGGCCCGCGTACTTCTCGCGGCTGGTATCGTCGCTGGCGATGACTCCAACCAGGGTCATGGTGTCGCCGAGGCGAAGGCGCGGTCTACCGTGCGCACGGTGTAGCTACATCAGGCCCAAGCCTTTGCAGTCACCCACCACGCGCAGGAAATAGGCGCGGTCTTTGAACATGCTGGTTACGTCCGCCGTCTCGGCGACATCGAAGTCGTGGTTCATCTGCCGATTGCTGTAGCCGAGGATGCGGCCGAGCTTCAGCGCCCCGTCAAACGACCGCTTGGCGTTCGCCTCGTATTTGGCCTTCCCGGCAGTGTCACCAGCATCTCTTCGTTCCAAGCTGGCCATGATGTTGGCGGTGAAACACCGAAGGGTCGCCTCATAAGCCTCACGCACACCGGGCGTGGCGGCCGTGACTTCGGCGCGGCCGATCATCGGCGACGAGGCAGCTACTAGAAAAAACGCCGCGATCAGCCCTGCCCGAATTCGTTGATGCGCCTGCATGGGCGATGCCCCGCCGTTGAGTAAAATGGCAGGGAAAACGTAACACTATGAGCAATACGGTTGCATAATACACTCAATTGAATCATGGGTTTATGAAATTCTTGCGCATGAATACCAACCTTGAGCACTGACAATCTCAATCTCATTTCCTCGTGGATTTTCGCGGCCTACTGCGTCGCGCAACTTGCAACCGTATTGCTCATAGTGTTGCGCAGCGGCCGGGGGCGGAGCGGTCGTGACCGTGACCGATAGCGGTCAACTCTTCGATCCGAACGGGCGGCGCAAATACGTCACCGGCGGCGAATGGCGCCGGTTCCTCGCGGCGGCCGAAGACGCCGATCTCACGACCAGGACGCTGTGCAAGCTCATCGCTTTCACTGGCTGCCGACTTAGCGAGGCGTTGGGCGTCACCTCAGAGCGGATCGACGCGGAAATGCAGTGTGTCGTCTTCCGCACGCTGAAGCGGCGCAAGCTCGTCTATCGCGCGGTGCCCATCCCGCCCGCGCTTCTCACGGCGCTGGCCTCGATGTCCCAGGGCAAGGCGGCGGACGAGCGCCTGTGGCGTTGGTGTCGGCAGACCGCCTGGCGACGCATCAAACGCGTGATGGCGGTGGCGGCGATCCGTGGCCCCCAGGCTACCGCCAAGGGGCTCCGCCACGGCTTCGGGATCGCCAATGCCACCGAGAATGTGCCAGGTGCGCTGACCCAGCGCTGGATGGGCCACGCCCATTCCAAAACCACCGCCATCTATCAGGAAGCGGTCGGCCCTGAAGAACGCGCCTTCGCTGAGCGACTCTGGCGGCGCGTCGTCTCTTAGGCGAATTGCCTAGACCCGCTTTCGTTGCGGCCACAACATACGCAACCAATGGCGGCGGGGCGGTTGGATGATTACTCCGGCTCACACTCAGATGGTCATGCACACGCTGTCCGTGGCGGCGCAGGTCGCGGGCGTGAAGGCTGGCGTGGAGACCAACCGCCAGGAGCTAGAAGCCCAGGCGGCATTGTTCGAAGCCAAGGCTGGCGTGCTCAAAGGCCTGATCGGCGCACTGGTCGAGAAGCGCGTTGACGCGGTGCGCAGCGGCTTCTCCGAAGTGCTCGGCCTCTATGTCGAACAGGCCCGCCATTTCATGGAGCAGCAGAGCCGCTATGGCGACGCCGAACTCATGGCGACCGACCCCTTGCAGCGTGCCGATCTGCGAAAGCGTATCAGCGAGATCGACATTGAGCTTCGCCGTATCCGCGCCGACGCCCGGCGCATCTACACGCAGATGACGCAGGTCGTGCTCAGGCTCGGCGGCGAGGCCCTCCGTCTGAGCCCGGAATATTCCACCACCCTTGCCCTCACCGACATGCGGGTCGAAGGCCATGGATGAGCAAACCAGGAAAGAACGGATCGGCCAAATTCGCGGCTTCGTCGGTCTGGCGTTGGCCGTCGCCTGGATCGCCTATTGGTGGGCGAAGCTTGAGGCCGCCAAGCAAGCGGCCCTGGCCCAGCCCTGCGATCCAGGTTTTTTCGGCAAGGCGATGGATGTCGTCGCCGGTGCCGGTTCGGCCTGCAGAAGCGCGGCCGAAAACCAGTTCGCCGGCGGCATGTTCGGCGCGGTGATTACCGCACCCCTCGCCTTCTTGGTCGCGCATATGGTCGCCAGATGGCGGGTCGGCCAGCTGGTTGCGCACGAGGCGTATGTGAACGCCCACGCCGAGCGCCAACGCCAGCAGGATCACCAGAAGGCACTCGACCAGCTTGGCGATGCGGCGGCCCTGGAGGCTTCAGCCTCCCGCCGCGAGAATGATCGCCACGAGCTGATCACCCGCCTGGGCGCTGTTGATGATCAGTTGATCGTGCTGGAAGGCGAAACCGAGCCCGATCGCGTCACTCGCATCAAGATGAGCATCAGCCAGGCGCTGCGCGAGATCGACGCCAAGTTCACCGATGATGAACTCCAGGCGTTAGCCGCGGCGCATCCTGCGATCCGCCAGCGCGTGGATCGCACCCTGGCCGATATGTGCCGCCTGGGGTTGGAGGGCGGTCGTCAGCACCAGGATCTCGCGGGCATGTTCGGCCGAGGTGGGACGACCGAGGCCGACCGCGCCCTCGATCTCTCATGAACTACGTCGCCAACCTCGACACGCCGCTGCTTCAGCTATCGGCCGTCGATAGGTTCACCCTGCGTGACGCCTGCCAGGGCGTGCACGTGTTCGGCGGCATCGGTAGCGGCAAGACCAGCGGCTCCGGCCGGGCGCTGGCCAGCGCGTATTTGCGCGCCGGGATGGGCGGCCTGGTGCTTTGCGCTAAGCCCGACGAGGTCGAGCGTTGGTGCGACTACGCCAAGGCCAACGGTCGCGCCAATTCCGTGATCCTCTTCGGCGAACGCAGCGATGCCTGCTTCAATTTCATCGCCTACGAATTGGCGCGCCAGGGCGCCGACGGCACCGGCAGCGTCGTCGAGTGCCTGATGCGCATCCTCGAGGCCTCGCGCCTCTCCAACTCCGGACGGCAGAGCGAACCGTTTTGGGAAGACGCCACTCGCCAGTTGCTGCGCAACACCATTCCCATTCTGCAGGCGGCCACCGGCACCGTGCGGATTCCCGAGATCATCCGCTTCGTCGCCTCAGCCCCCAACAGCCAGGATCAGCTGCGCGATCCCGCCTGGCAGGAGAGCTCCTTCATGTTCCGCGCGCTGGCAGGCGCGCGGCGAAATCCGCTCGCCCCACTCGATCCGACCGATTTCGAGAAGACCGCTGGCTACTGGCGCGATGAGTTCGCCCAGCTCGATCCGAAGACGCGCGGCAATATCGCGATCTCCCTTTCGACCATCCTCGACCGCTTCAATCGCGGGCGGCTGCACCGCGCCTTCTGCACCGACACCACCATCGTCCCCGAGCTGACCTTCCATGGCGCGATCATCATCATGGATATGTCGGCGCTGACCTGGAACGAGGATGGCATCATCGGCCAGCAGCTCTTCAAGTACATGTGGCAGCGCGCCGTCCTGGCCCGCAACGGCCTGGAGCCGAAACACCGCGACCGCCCGGTGTTCCTCTGGGCCGACGAGGCGCAGTATTTTGTGAATTCCTACGACACCGACTTTCAGTCGACCTGTCGCTCGTCGCGCGCCTGCACGGTGTTTCTCACGCAGTCGCTGCCGACCTACTACGCCAAGATGGGCGGGGAGCAGGCGAAGCACCGCGCCGACATGCTCTTGGCGAACTTCGTCACCAAGATTTTCCACAACAATGCCGACCCTGAGACGAACCGCTGGGCGGCTGACACCGTCGGCCGGTCGCTGACCAGGCGCGGCACCTACAACGAAAGCGACAGCTTCGGCCGCTCCACCGGCATGAATGCCGGTGGCGGCAGCAACTGGGGCTTCAATTCCGGTTCGGGCAGTTCGGTCGACCACAAGGGCAATAGCTCTTCCTCGTCCAACTCAGGTTCCAGCTTCGGCGGCAGCGAAAGCTGGGGCCGCAATCGCGGCATCAACACCGGCGAGAGCGTCTCCAGCGGCTACAGCGAGACGATGGACTACGAAATCGAACCGGCGGATTTCGCGCGGCATCTGCGCACCGGCGGGCCTGCCAACGACAGCACCGTGACCGGTGTTTGGTTTCAGGCCGGGATGCGCTTTCGCGACAGTGGTCGCAACTACCTGCATGTGAGCTTCCGGCAATGACGCGGCCGAGCTTGCTGACCTACCTATTCGGCAATCCGGTCAGCGCGCTCGCCCTAGGCTTGGCAGCGCTATGGCTGGGCTATCAGGCGCTGACCGGCGGCGCGTCCTGGCTTGTCGCCCTCGGTGCAATCGCGGTCGCCGTCTACGCGGGTAAGGCGTTCGACCAGGTCGAGAAATACCGGCTGTGGAAGCGCGAGTGGGATGCCATGAGCGGCCAGCCATCGGCTGGGTTCGCTCTCGGCCGCGTCCCGGGCCTGCGCTTCGCCGCTGGCATGGCCCTCTGGTGCCTCGGCCTTTACTTCGTCGTCACCCTCGACGACACGCCCGGCGTCGCCCTCGGCCGCCTGCTCTTCTGGTTAGGAACGGCAGTGATGGTCGTTGGGATGATCTACCGGCTGGTGAGCCGGTCTCGGCCTAAGAGGCGCGCGGAGCGCGCGATGGTTTCGGTGAGCCTGCCGATTTCGCGGAACTCTCCGGCGAGACAGCAGGCTTACGCCTCGCTGCCTGTTTATTGCCTGAAACTGTTCCCTCGCACATAGTGCTGCTCGGCAAAGTCAGAACCTCGGTGTATGGGCCAGGAGTGGGCGCTATGGTCGTGTTCACCCGCGAAGCGGAAATAGTCCACCTCGGCAAGCATTGCGGCGGTTTGTGGAGCGCCGCATTTGAGCAACACAAGTTATCGGGAGAGATGGGATTTCTTCAATTTATGAGAGGCGAAATTAATAGGCTTCCAAAACTCATAGTAGTCAAGGATCAGGCTGACGAATTAATCAGAACTTACGTGGAAGGCATCGCCGTATTAAGGCGCGCAAATCGTCCAGGCTGGAACGCGGTTGAAGGCGCGGGCCGTGGACTGCTTCAAGACTGGTTTGGCGCTGGAATTGCCGCAGCGAGATTTGCCTGGCATTTTTGGGACGCCGAAAAATTCAAAGATAGCGATGAGAAATACCGCAGTTGCTCCGACCTACTGGAGTATTATAGATTAGTTTCAGTTTCGCCGTCCGGAACAGCGCTTGTTCGAGAAGCGTGGTATGATCTCAGCTCAAGAGAAGGCCCAAAGAAGTCCGGCCGCGTAGGCGTTAAACTTGGCGACAAAATTCGAATCAATTCGCCCGATTCATTTGTTGACTTATAGTACTAGGATTTTCCTCCCGCTGTTTCTGCTGCGACCACTTGCGCAGACAGTAGTGGCTCAATCCTGTTGTCACCGAGCCTAATGCAATTCCCAGAACCACAAGTGTTGGCCAATATTTCTCGCGCACGCGTGGGTCCATTGGGATGTTAAGACCACCTAGCCCACCGAGAATGGCGCCCGGAATAGACCACGCAAACGCGTCTTCAACCCCAGCCGAGCGGTTGCCCAAATCCTGTATTTTTCCGTCTTCCATTTCGGGAATTTTAGCATAACGGCGGCATTATATTGTGAATACTATGTTACAATCTTTACCGTCACTCTATATCGCTAAAATCTATACTTAGAAACATATAGCCAAATATCAGCCCGCCTATAAGGCCAACAAGTAAGGAGGCCTGTGCCAGCTCAAGGACTACCGCTCCGTCAACAGTATGATCACGCTTAAACAGCAAGCTGACAAGCGGCGGAAAGAACCCCGCTATAAAGCCGAGCAGGGAAAGCAGGCCAACGACCTGGAAGCTAAATTTCAATAGCAATTTGCTCCGTCGATAGGCGCTTACGAGTGCGAGGATCGCCCCGCCCACCAGGGCACCAGGCATCACAAAAGCTAGCGAATAATAGATTGTGCCGGTGATCACTTTGATGGCTGTGCTGACGGTATCGCCGAGAGTCCACCACCCCCGCGTCGCGCCGAAGTCATAGATGCCCAAGACGCCAGATATGACCCCGATGATCGCGACTATGATCCTGAGAATTCGCAGGACGCGCCGATTTCGCACAATCTTCCAACTTAGTGTCAGCACCATCGCTCTCCGACTAGAGATCGCGCCGAGTGGCCAGCGCTTCTGGCCTCATCACCTCGACCCGCTCGATGACCGGCTCACTCGCGGGCGGCGCGTCGGGCCAGACCCGCGCCGAGTATTGCTGAATGAAAGTCACCTGTCGCCGGGCCAGCTTCTTGCGCAGGTCGCGTAGGTGACGGCCCTCGATCACCACGATGCAGTCGGGCAGGAACAGCCGCAGCTCTTCCTCGCCGACATAGCCAATCTGCATCAGGAAACGGTACTGAAACTCGATGCCTTCCGGCACCTCGGAATTGGGCGGCCAGCGCTGCACGTCGCAGCACTCGCCGACATTGCCCGTCGGTAGGAAGCCATAGGGCTTGTAGGGCCCCGAGCCGACAGAGGCCTCTTGCGGCCCGGGCTCGTCGGCCGCCTCCGGTCGCGCCACCCGCTCGACGAACTTCGTGCGAATGGCGCCGGGGCCGAAGATGTCATCGTAATCACCGGTCAATGGGCACCTCCGGAATTTCCTGCGGTGGCTTGCGAAGTTGGGCGGCGAAGTCCTCCGCCATGTCGGACAGGCGCAGGACGAAGTCCGCCAGCTTCACCGGGTCGCGCCGCTTGTAATGCTCCAGCTCGGCATAGAGCGAGGCGCGGCGCTTGATCGCCACCCATTGGGTGACGCGATCTTTCAGGTAGGCGTAGGCCGCCTCGACATGGCGGGCCAGGCCGAGATTGATCTGCGGCAGGCGGAAGATGCCCTGGGCCTCCAGTGTCCGATGATCGATCCGCGCCGCTGAGCCTACGGCCTCCAGCGCGCGGTTGGCATCGGCGGCCCAGGCCGCCCGCCAGACATTCACGTTGCGCAACGCCTCGGCGGCGTCGAGCGCTTCCTTGTCTTCCGGCAGGCCGGTGTCGTTGTAGCGCTTGCGGGCCTCGGCGGCTCCGCGCGCAATATCCTCGCGCTCGTTCCAGTCGCGCTCTTTCTTCACGTCGAACCCGGTGACGGAATTCGGGTCGAGGCGGCGCAGCGTGAGCATCACATGCGCATGCGGCTGCGCCTGGCCGTCGGAGCCCTCCGGCCGATGGATGGCGATATCCGCCACCATGCCTTTGGCGACGAACCGTTCGCCGACGAAGGCGCGAACCAGCTGGATCTGTTGCTCCAGGCTCAGTTCGCGCGGAAGGGTTATCTCGATCTCGCGGGCGAGTTGGGCATCCTGCCGCTTCTCGGCCCGCTCGACCTGGTTCCACAGCGTTTGCCGGTCGAACACCCAAGGTGCCGCGCCCGCCCGTGCCATGATCTCGGTATGCACGACATCGGGCTTGTCGAACGCAAACCACTTACCCTGGGAAGAATCATATAGCCTCTCGCCGGAGCGATAGGACGCCGCCGCAATCACCGAGCGGCGGGTCGCCCCGCCAGGCCGCGCGGGCCTGCCGAGGGCGCGGGAAATCACCTTCAAACGGAGGTGGTAAATCGCCACGCTAGACTCCCCAAGACACCCCCCAAAACAGAGAAACCCAAGAGCGAATTCGCTAGGTGTGCACTTATACATCGCAAGCGATGTGCACTCAGGGGTTTTTCTCGTATTGGTTGTGCTTGAGCGTTGATGTTCCCTTTATTGGTGCATGGCGGCAACAGGGGTAGAGGCGCGCGAAAGCGTTCCGAACGCCCCTCAGGAGCGGATCAGCTCGGGTGCTCCAACTGATCCCGCATGGCCTCCAGGTCGGCCAATTCCCGGTAACGAAATGTCAGCAGGAACGGCGAAAGCTGGCCGTCCCCTTGCTGTTCGAGCCGGGCAATTTCAGCTTCGGTGTCCGCCATCCGGCGATCAAGCTCGGCGATCTCGTTGGTCATGTGAACCTCCATTGTGGTCGGTTCATCGTTACGTCACGACGTCGGGCGGCCGAGCGGAAACCATCCCGCACCCAGATCAGGGCGTTCAGCGCACCCGCTAACAACCCTGGGAGCAGTGTCGAATTGGCTTGACAAAATGGCACTATTTATGGTGCAATGGCTCTAAAGATGGTGCATAGTGAGCGACGACGAGAAACACCCTCCGAAAATCCAACTCGTCTTCTACCGAACCGCCGCTGGCAATGAGCCGGTACGGGATTGGTTGAAGGAGTTGGAGCGCGACGACCGTTTGGAGATCGGGATGGATCTCCAGCGCGTTCAGTATCGCTGGCCGGTAGGTATGCCACTCTGTCGCGCACTTGGTGATGGACTCTGGGAGGTACGCACCAACCTGCCGAGTAAGACAACGGCGCGGGTGCTGATCTGCTTCTATGATGAGGTGCTGGTGGCGCTGCACGGCTTCATCAAGAAGACACGGGCCACACCTGACGAGGATATGAAAATCGCGCGCAAGCGCATGAAGGAGGTTGAAAATGGCTAATAAGCATTTCGGATCGGGGATCGACGACCTCCTGCGCGAGGAAGGCGTGCTGGAGGAATTTCAGGCGCGCGCCGTGAAGGAAGTCATCGCCTGGCAGCTCGGGCAGGCGATGAAGGAGCAAAATCTCAGCAAGCGGAAGCTGGCGACGATGATGCACACCAGCCGCACGCAAGTCGATCGCGTGCTCGACCCCAACGACGGCAATGTCACCCTGGAGACGCTGCAACGCGCAGCGGCCATGGTCGGTCGCAAAGTGCAGGTGGAGTTGATCTAACAGGTCGGCGGCGGCGCATCCAGAACGGGGCTCTGTCGAAGAGCTACTGCCCCACTGGCCGCTAGGTTACGCTCACCGGATCATGGACAATATCGGCGAATACCCCAAGGCTTCGGCAGCATGATCGAGCCTCTACCGCTCCAACAGATTGAAGCTGGCGACCTCGTCGAAGGGGTGACGCTGGACTTCAAGTCCCAGCTCAATCTCGATGCCCGGGACGCGACCAGCAACCTTGTCGATGACGTCGTTGCCTTCCTCAATCGCGGCGAAGCCCGCATCGTCATGGGCATCGAGGAGCGGGGCGGAGCTTTTTCGCGCTACCGCCCGCTTACCGGAGATCCCGACAAGATCGCGTTGCGGCTGCTCCAAAGTATCCAGGACAACATCGATCCACGGCCTCTGCACCTCAATGTCGTGCCCATGGCCGTGGACGGCGGCTTTCTCCTGGACGTGCAGATTCCCGAGCACGTCATGCGGCCCTATCAAAACAGGCTGAATGGGGCATTCCAGATCCGCACGGGCGCGAGAAACCGGGCGTTGGGCCGCGACGAGATTGCGGCTCTGTTCGTGAAGCCGGAAGCATACGAACGCGATCTCGCCCAATTTGAGGAGCGCGAAGAGCAGCTCCTGGCAAATCGTACTGATGTCGCAACGACGGGTGCTGTCCTCACCGTCAGCGTTCTCCCGCAAGAGTTCTATCGCAGGAGCCATCCGCCCTATCGGCGAAGCAATGGTGTGATGAAGGCTGCACCGCTCTTCAGCGAGAAGAGAGGAGGTTTTCTAGCCCCCTGCGAGAGAGGGCATGAAATTCTGGAGCCCAGCTTCAGCGACGGGAATATCGAACGGCTGTTTGTCGGCCATGACTGGTTTATTCACGCCCATATCGTCTTTCCGATCCGAGGCGACGGGCAGCGTGTTTTCATTCCCGAATTCGCGGCCGATCTAAATGTCTATATTCGGGGCCTTCAGGAGTGGATGGCGGAACAAGGGCTCCGCGGGCCCTTCTGCGTCTCCCTTCGGATCAAACACCTCGATCGTTCTCCGCGCGTGGCCTGGGTCTTTCCCAACATCACAACCGTTAGCCTCCCGCACCCCTGGTACGGCGAAAACATGGTCGAGGCAGGCTTGGCAAAAAGCTTCAGCGATCTCGTGACCCGCTCGTCAAGATTCGGCTAAGCCCAAGGCCCACCGGCCACCGCTACACACGATTTGCTTGCCGATGTTTCCGGTCTGTTCTACGCCACCCGGCGGAGATTGCGGCATGCACGACCAGCACAAGGTTCTCAAACAGCTACAGGCGCTCCTGGCATTGCCGGAGACACCAGAGGAAATCGCGGCCTGGCTCGGGCTGGGTGCGTCACTGGATTTCCTGGAGGAGAACGCGCGCAGCGACAGCGTCGTGCTGTTTCTCAGCGCCGGTCACATGTACGTCCATTCGGTGCTGGCGCCGACGGCGGCAGTCTCGCCGCCCGACTTCGACGACCTCTCATGCTGGCATGCCGACCCATCTGGTTCCTGGTCGCGAACCTACTCGGCCAACAAGACCTGGATCAGTTCACCCTTGGAGTCGGAAGCCTCCAAATCACTGCGCAAGGGCGAGCAGATCGTCTTCCTGCGCGGGTTCGAAGGTGTGCCGTCGCGCGCCAGCTACGTCGAAATTCTTCAGCCCCTCACCCACGTTTTTGGGCTGCATTACATGCCAGAGCGAGATGCCTGGTGCAGGCTCGATAGGCTTGGAGACATCGAAGACGCCTTCCGCGTCGTAACGCTCCAGGAGCCGGGCACAAAGGCCCGGCAGGGCCGTGTAGTGTTGGGTTCCCGACAGGTGCTGGATCAGTATGCCGCGCTCACTGGCGCAACGCTGGTCAGGCTGTTCGACTTCACCTGCATCCTGCCCCAGCGGTTTAGCATGTGGGGCTCCGAGGATTCGGATCGCCGAACCCATGGCGAAAACATCGCGTACCGCTACGGCTCGCTGGATGGCACCGCCAGCTATGGCCGGGGGGCTCAGATCATCCCCACGACCACGACACCGGACGAGGTCGGGCGGGCCTTCTGGGATCGTGACGAAGACAAGCAGTACGCGACCTACATTGCCTACGACCGCAAACACGATCAGGTGCGTGAGCTATCCTGTGCGCCCAATGCCCTGGCCAATTATTTCACCAAATCCGACAAGCCCTGGGAGATCACCCCGGCATTCTTCAAGCCGGAAGTGCTCCTGAAATACAAATCGGATCGCGAGAAATACAAACTGGATCACCGCTCCATCGGCTGTCGCGGCGCGTGGTATCTCAAGACCTACGACGTCAACGAAGAGGGCCAGGTTCACACCTATCTCGGCTACCTCAATAAGCTCCCCTTCGAGGAGCAGCTACACTGGAAACAATACAACGAGGCCCCGAAGGGGGGCGTCTCCGAGCGGGCACTGAAGACCGATCTCTACGGCACCTGGGATGAGAGCTACGATCCACTTCTCAGCCTCAAAGCCAAACTCCGCACGCTGGAGGAAACCCACGCGCCGTGGTGGACGCTGCGTGGAAAGGATCTGCCGGACAGGGTTCACTATCCCGCAACCGCCTCGCCCGACGAGTGGGCGGAGGAACTCCTGAACCTCGACCAGCTCCTGGTCGAAGGTTTCGAGGAGAAGGTGCTTCGAGCAAAATGCATCGAACTCGGAGAGCAGCCGCAAGACCAGATGCGGTCGCTTGGCCTGCTTCAACTTTGTCTCGTGGGCGCAGGTTTCGAGGAGGAGCATGCAGGCAGGATCGTCGCGCCGTTGAAGAGCCTCCATCAGTTACGCAGTAAGGCAAAAGGTCACGCCGGGGGCGAGAGCGCCAAGTTGCTACGCCAATCCATTCTGCAGGAGCACGGCACGTTGCGCGATCACTACCGGGCGCTGGCGCAGGCCTGCGATGAATCCCTCGCCATCATTACGAACACGCTCCAGCCCGCTTAGGGGCATCGCGCCCTCGCTCAATCCGACGCAGAACCGTTCGACTTCTATGGACGCAGCGTGAAGCGGGCCCGCCGCCGGTCAACCCGCTGCGCTTCCGCGCCTTCGGCTTGTGCAGCTTGCCCCTTCGGGCGCGCTTCGCGCGGGGTGTGACCGACAGCTCAATGGCCCGCTTCAGGGGGCTCCCATGAAGCCGCGGGATAGTCCCGCGGCGGATTGAAGGAGCAGCGCCATGACCACCACTTCCACCGCCACCCGCAACCGCATCCGCGATCTCAACGATGAGTTCCGCATCGCTGCCCCCGCCAGGGGTCAGTGGGTTCTTACCCGAGGGGTTTCCGCAGAGGGCCCGGAATTTGTCGCCCAGGCGATCCGGGCGGTGCGCGGGTTTGACCGCTTCACGCAGGACAACGATCCCCACGGGGAGCACGACTTCGGTTCCTTCGACCTGGCTGGGCAGCGGCTCTTCTGGAAAATCGACTACTACGACCGCGACATGGGCGCAGGCTCCGAGAATCCGGCTGACCCCAATCTCACCTGCCGGGTGCTCACCCTCATGCTGGCCTCGGAATATTGAGATCGGCGAAGAGCCGCCGCCGTCACGGCGGCGGCTTCCCAATTCCATGCACAGGCCATCGGAAACACCGTGCCAAACAAGGGAGCCGCGTTTAGCCTTCCGGTATGACCCTCCACGAAACTCAGCCTCAAGACGTATGGATCGGCCGCCCTCTTCGCTGGAAAGAGCCCGCCACCTGGCACACTCCGCTTTCCGCCTGGATCGCTTCGAGGTTAAAGCGCGGTGCCCTGGAAGCGCTCCAAACCATGGGCGAACGGGACATCTGTTGGGATGACCCCGACTGGCTTGATGACATCCTCGTCCCGCGCCTCTCCAGAGGATTGGACTACACGCGCCAGGCCCTCGGCGAGGCGCTCAGTTCGGCAACGCTGCGGGTGTTCCATGGCTGCCGGGTCGCCGATGCCGGGCTATTCCATCGGGAAGGCCTGCGGATCAACGATCCTGTCGTGCTTGAGGACGAGGCCCGCCGCATTGTTGCAGAGGCTAATGACCTCGCCTGGGCCAGGCCGCATATCGAGCGGATGATCGCGGAGAACAAACACCGATTGCGGGATGAGGGACGCGTCTATGTCTGCGTCGATGACCGCCCCCAGCTCGATGAAATCGGCCAGTATGCGCTCTACGGAGCCGAGTGGTTGCAGGTGCTGCTGGGTTTCGCCGGGCATCGCACCCTCAGGAGTCGCGGCGTTCCAACCATCCTGGAACTCGACGTGCCGCTCGACCTTGTCGGCGAAAGCACCCGCCGGGAACTCGCCGACACATTGCTCCAGGAATGGACGCGCCGGACAGTCAACAACCCCGACTTCCACCCGGAAATCGATTTCACGATCTCCTTCCTCCACGATCTCCCGGCGGAATATGTCGTGAGCCACTATCACCCGAAGGTGCTCAAAGACCCCTACCGCAACAAGGCAACATGCGTTTCGGAAGTGACCGTCTGCCCGGGCTGCCCGACGGACTAAGGATGCTCCTGGTAGCAACGCCTATCGCCCGCTTGGCGCGGCTATGGCGTCGGCGGGCAGAGCTTTCCAATCAGTTCGGCGCACAATTCCAGCACATCGAGCGCCATGTTGGGCGTCCCGAAGTGGTCGCTGCCATGCGCCCAGTGATTTCGGAATTCAGCCAGAACCAGAGGCAGAGGCGCAGCGCCAAGCACAGCGGGGAAGCGCCCGTCACTGACCGCCCGTTCAGCGAGTTGCCGCAAGCCGGACTTGCCCGCTCCGTAGAATTGCTTCAGCGCCCGCTCAAGCGTGGTCAATGCCTGCAAGGCTGCCAGCGGCGTGAGTTCGTAGTCGAACCACGCATAGAGGAAGACGTGCCGAGCCCGATCGAACATCGACACCAGATCGGCCGGAGCGTTGGCCGGTAACTCGATGGTCGCCACCGAGGCGTGATGATCGGCCAATTCCATCCTGCGAATACCGCCGGTGGGGGTGCCGACCATCAACCGCTCGAAACGCGGATCAGGCTGCAGAACTTCATCTAGGGGTTTCAGCATGGCGATGGGCCCCTTTCCGCCCCCTATCTAGCCCAGGAAAATGCCTCGCTAGACACCGTTCTTGGACACAGTTTTGGACACACCTCAATTTCCCCGACTAATAACACATTGAAATACAATATATTTTTTACACGCTTGCCAGAACCTAAATCTGGTGCGTCTACCAGTTCCGCCACGCCCGCACTTGAGGCGGGACTTAGGGGATGGGGGGGCGAGCGTAAAGGGTGGACTAATAGATCAGCAGCCCCGCGCCCGCCGGGTCGGCTGTGAAGTTCACCCGGGTTCGGATGATATAGTCCCGGCCCTTCACTAGCTTGACCTTGAGGCGGATATTCTCGTCTGAACCCGAGTCGTCGCCAGAAGCCAAGTGACGGGGTGTGCCATCTCGCATCTCGAAAACCACCACTCGGCAGTCGGCGCGGCCAACAATTCCGACGACATATTCACGTGTCGCGTCGGGCTGGAATGAGAAGTCGCGCTGTTGTCCCGCAGCCGCGTTCAACGCCTGAAGTTGCATGGCGGCAATAGGCTGCGCGGCTGTGAGCGGCGGATACCATGTCCTGACCCAAGCGGCGTCGCCGGAAGAAATGACCGTGTTCTCAGGAATACCGTTCGTATCATAGGGCTTGGGTAGGCGAATAAGACCCGGCTGAAATGGATACTCCATGATGGACAGAGGATCCCACTTGGACCCTTCACTTTCCGAAGGGGAAAGCTTGTCCAGGATGTTGTGACGGATTTTCGCCGGGCTCCAATTATTAGGTGGACCAGAGAAATACTCGTAAACCTTGTCCTCGTTCCACACGATCCCGGCCTGGTAGTTCTGGTGCTCGTGCGACAGTCCGATCGCATGTCCAAGCTCGTGGATTGCCGTTGCCTTTCCCCACGTCGTCGTCAGATCCCAGCCGAAATTCATTGTCCGGCCAAGATCACGATAGTTGAGGTCAAGATTGTCGGTGCCGACGAGCGACCAGGACCCGTCGCCAACCAGACACCCGATGAGAATTTCCGCCTCGGTGGGGTCGCTGACCTCTTTGAAGGACAACCCGCTATTCAGGCCGATCCATTGCTGAGTGGCCCAGCGCACGATGGCCTTCTGCGCCTCGACCCAACGCCACGAGGGCGCGTCGGCGCGTTCGAGAAAATGATAGTGCAGGACTGTACCATTGGCCCATTTCTTGGCCCCGATCATTATCGCGCTCAGCCGGGGCCCGGCCAATTCCGGCGGCAGAATGATCGGCTTAGGAACCGGTTGACTGCAAAGCCCCCGGGGCGAAGGTGTTTTGTCCTGCTTATTGGGCTGCGACGACGCTGCTATGGCCATGGGAGTCCCCTTCCGGTGGAACACTTCGATCGGGAAGCACCCTAGGGCAGGGCCGACAACGCGCCCGTGACGTTCGTCACGCTTCGTCGTGGGGGTTTTTCTCGCTAGCGATGTCTGACTGCATTTGGACTGGTTGCTTTTGCAATGAAGCCCACCCCGGATTCGCCACTCGACCCGCCTTATCCAAATGCTTGAGCCGTGTGCCGACACCGCCGCCGTAGCCAGCAGGGTCGCCTTGATTGACCGGGCATGACCGCCGTTTTACGGGCCAGGCTAAGCTCATCCTCCCGAGCCGTCGGCGGTTCAACAGCCTTCTGGGACCCCGCCTTTTAGAACCCAGCCCCAACCCAGCGCGTTGGCAGGCCATGCCATCGAGCGTCATCCGCGGCTTGCGCAACCATCCGGCCGAACGCCGTCTGAGCGAGCGGTTCACGAGCGGTCGCCGCTGCAGCGAACATGACGTCCCCCCGGCGACGGCCGAAGCCATGGCGGCTGCGTTCAGCTAGGGGGAATTCTCCAACGCCCCAATTCGCGACCACTACCGGTTCACGCGCGAGGCTGACGAGCGGTAGCCGGCCAGACTCGATCCGGGCGTCGATCCGGTCCGCGAGTTCCAGCCAGGTGCGGATGATGGCTTCATAGGATTCGCGGGCCTGGTCGTCACGAACGGCCTCGGCGGTGATGCGTAGCGCTTCGGCGCGGTCACGACACTGTTGGCTGGTTTCCATCGAGGTCCCCTTCATCGCAGCACGCGGCGCCTCGGCGTCGAATGCGGGGTCCGACGGGAGCGCTTGGCAGAATGCGGGCTGTTTGACGGCGAGGTTCGCCGGACAGTGAGAACGCGTCACCGGCGGGAAAGGATGCACTCAGGGCAGGAAGACGCGCCGCGTAGAGCCCCTTCAGCACCGCCGGGACAAGGCCCGGCAGGTCTTCGGCGATCAATCCTGGCCCGAACGCCGCGCCGCTTTCGGCGTGGATCCAGGCCCCGGCGCAGGCGGCTTCGAAACTGTCCATGCCCTGGGCCAGCAGACCCCCGATCAGCCCGGCCAGGACGTCGCCGCTGCCGGCGGTGGCCAGCCAGGGGGAGCCGTTGAGGTTGACCGCGGCGCGGCCATCGGGGGCGGCAATGACGGTGTCGGGGCCCTTGAGCAGGACAATGGCCCCTGCCCGCTTGGCGGCGGCGCGGGCCGCCGTGATGCGGTCCGGGCTCTTCTTAATTAGGCCGGGGAAGATGCGCTCGAACTCGCCGGGATGCGGGGTGAGGACGTCGTCGCGGTCCAGGGCGGCAAAGAGATCGTCGGGACGCTCCTTGAAGACAGTCAGCGCATCGGCGTCGATGACCAGGGCCGCGCCAGTCTGGGCCAGCGCCAGCAGGTTGGCGCGCGTGGCGGCGGTGACGCCGGCAGCCGGGCCGATCACGGCGGCGGCGGCGGCTTCGGCGGCCTCGGCGAGCGCCGCCTCACCGTCGAAGGCCTTGAGCATCACCGCATCCAGCCGGGCGGCGTGTTCGGCGACAGCGTTAGGTGGCGACAGGATAGTCACCAGCCCTGCCCCAACCCTAAGGCCGCCCCGAGCCGCCAGCCGCGCCGCGCCGGTCGACGCGGCCTCGCCGCTGACCACGATCATCCGACCGCGCGCATGCTTGTGAGCCTCGACGCCGGGCCAGGGGAAGCGGTGAGCCCAGAGGTCGGGGGTGTTTTCGTGCAGTTTGGAAGGCGTGTCGCCCAGGCCGATGTCGGCCACCACCACTTCGCCGCAGTAGGCGCGGCCCGGCTGCAGGACATGAGCCGGCTTGCGGCGGTGGAAGGTGACCGTCAGAGCGGCGTGGAAGGCTGTTTCCTTCAACGGCAGGCCCGTGTCGCCCGACAAACCACTGGGAACGTCGATAGCGATCACCTGCGCGCGGGGCACGGTTCGGGCCAGCCGCGCGGCCTCGCCATCCAGCGGGCGGCTGAGGCCGGCGCCATAGAGAGCATCGACGACCAGGTCGGTCTGGCGTTGGGCGCCCAGCGGCACGGTCTCGCCCCGCCAGCGGGCGGCGGCGGCCTTGGCGTCGGAGGTGGCGGGCGGGGCTGACGCCTCGACCCAGACCGGCCAGCCCCAGCGCTTGAGCCGACGGGCCACCACATAGCCATCGCCGCCGTTGTTGCCCGGCCCGCACAGCACCGCCACCCGGCAGCGGCGATAGCGTTCCCGGATGGCCTCGGCCACGGCCAGTCCGGCCCGCTCCATCAGCACCGTCCCGGCTGTCCCCGAGGCGATGGTAGCCGCGTCGGCCGCGCCCATCTCGGCGACGGTGAGGATGTTGCTCACAGGCCCGCCTTCATAGAACTGAGGTGGCCGCTTCCGGGCCGCGCTCCACAAGCACCAGTTCGGGGCCCGCCTCGAAGACGCTCATCGAGCAGTGGTCCGGCCGGAAGCCCATGACCAGGTCGCCGCCCTCGGCGGTGGAGACGGCGGCGTTGATGGCGACGTAATGGCTGAAGACGGCGGTGTTCGGATAGCCGGCCACGGCCTGAGCCACGCCGCGCCGCCAGTCCTCATAGTTCAGGTCGCCGACGATCTCGCCCCAGCGGCCGGCGAAGGCGTTGCGCAGCCAGGCGCCGCGGTCGGCGTGAGCCACGGCCTTGGGGGTCGGGATCTCGCCGACCATCGGATCGATGATCAGTTGCACGCCCAGCGCATCTGCGAAGGGCTGGGCGGTCTCGCGGCACCGGCGCAGGGGCGAGCTGACGACCTTGGTCGGCCGCTCGCCGTCTGGAAGCGCGAGCAAGGTTTGGGCAGCGGCGCGGGCCTGGGCCTGGCCGGTCTCGTCGAGGCCCGGATCGTCGTCGTGCTCGCCCCAGGTGGCCGAGGGCTTGCCGTGACGGATCATGTAGACGCGGGCCATGGGTCTCTCCTGGTGCTTCCCCAAGGCTTTCGCCGGGAATGGTCCGGTTTTCAATCCGCGATTGGGGGGAACCGGCGTTAACCTTTGTGGGCGCGTTTCGCCGCAATCTTCAGCAGACCGGATGAAATTCGCGGCGCCCGGGCGCTCCGCCCCCGCGTGATCGAACCCAATTTCGCCCCAAACCGCCCCCTCCAGCGAGCGCCGGCAGGTCCGACGCGGCTGTCGGGCGAGTTTCGGCAACCCAGTCTGGGTCCCAGCGGCCCGTTTACGCAAATGCCCACTTTCCGCGCTCTTGCGCCTTAAATTTAGGCAGCCCATCCTGCCCGGCGAAAAGCCCATCAATCCTTTGGAGACTTCGCTTGGCGGCCCCGGCGGCGCGTGCTGCTAGCCATCCGACGAGCGGGCTTCGCCCCGTGGAAACAGACGGCCCATGAAGAAGATCGAAGCGATCATCAAACCGTTCAAGCTGGACGAAGTGAAGGAGGCCCTGCAGGAGCTGGGCGTCCAGGGCATGACCGTGCTTGAGGCCAAGGGATACGGCCGCCAGAAAGGCCACACCGAGCTCTATCGCGGCGCCGAGTACGTCGTGGACTTTTTGCCCAAGATCAAGGTCGAGGTCGTCATCGCGGACGATCAACTGGACCGGGCGCTGGAAGCCATCCAGGGCGCGGCCCGCACGGGGCGCATCGGCGACGGCAAGATCTTCGTGTCCGAAATCATCGACGTCATCCGTATCCGCACCGGTGAAAACGGCGCGGCGGCCATCTAAAATCGCGACTTCAAACACCTAGGGGATAGGTTCATGGCGACTTCCAAAGACATTCTGGCGATGATCAAGGAGAAGGACGTCAAATACGTCGACGTCCGCTTCACCGACATTCGCGGCAAGCTGCAGCACGTCACCTTCGACATCGACCTGGTCGACACCGACTTCCTGGAAGACGGCACCATGTTCGACGGCTCGTCGATCTCGGGCTGGAAGGCCATCAACGAGTCCGACATGAAGCTGCGGCCGGACTTGGCCACGGCCTATATCGACCCCTTCTACCAGCAGACCACGCTGTGCCTGACCTGCGACGTGGTGAACCCCGACGACGGCACGCCCTACAATCGCGACCCGCGCTCGATCGCCAAGACGGCCCTGGCCTACATCAAGTCGGCCGGCATCGGCGACACGGTGTATTTCGGCCCGGAAGCCGAGTTCTTCATCTTCGACGATGTGAAGTGGTCCACGGCTCCGAACAACACCGGCTACAGCTTCGACTCGATCGAACTGCCGGCCAACACCGGCACCAGCTACGCCGAAGGCAACATGGGCCACCGCCCGGGCCCCAAGGGCGGCTACTTCCCGGTCAACCCGGTCGACAGCGGCCAGGACCTGCGCGGCGAGATGCTGGCGGTCATGGGCGAGCTGGGCATGCAGCCCGAGAAGCACCACCACGAGGTGGCGCCGGCCCAGCACGAACTGGGTCTGAAGTTCTCGGACCTGATCACCATGGCCGACCGGCTGCAGCTCTATAAGTACGTGATCCACAACGTCGCCGCCGCCTACGGCAAATCGGCCACCTTCATGGCCAAGCCTATGTTCGGCGACAACGGCTCGGGCATGCACGTGCACCAGTCGATCTGGAAGGACGGCAAGCCGATGTTCGCCGGCGACCTCTACGCCGGCCTGTCGCAGGAGTGCCTCTGGTACATCGGCGGAATCATCAAGCACGCCAAGGCCATCAACGCCTTCTCGAACTCGACCACCAACAGCTACAAGCGCCTGGTGCCCGGCTACGAAGCCCCGGTGAAGCTGGCCTATTCGGCCCGCAACCGCTCGGCCTCGATCCGCATCCCGCACGTCGACAGCCCCAAGGCCAAGCGTCTGGAAGCCCGCTTCCCCGACCCGATGGGCAACCCCTACCTGACCTTCGTGGCCCTGCTGATGGCCGGCCTGGACGGCATCGAGAACAAGATCGATCCGGGCCCCGCCATGGACAAGAACCTCTACGACCTGCCGCCCCGCGAGCAGAAGAAGGTTCCGGAAGTCTGCGGCAGCCTGCGTGAAGCCCTGGAGAACCTCGACAAGGACCGCGCCTTCCTCAAGAAGGGCGGCGTCATGGATGACGACTTCATCGACAGCTACATCGAGCTGAAGATGGAAGAGGTCATGCGCCTGACCCTGCACCCGCACCCTGTCGAATTCGACATGTACTACTCCTGCTAAGCGGCGAGCGCTGAGAGCACGGAAGGGCCGCGGAGCAATCCGCGGCCCTTTTCGTTTCAGGGTTCGAGATTTGACGCCGATCAAAGCGCTTGGCGGCGAATGCGCTTAATGATAATCACTCGCAATAACTGTTCCCGCGAGTACCCCTTATGCGCATGCTGGACACCCCGATCCTGGCCGAGCAGACCGTCACCGTACGGCTGAGCGACGCCGAGCGTGGCCAGCGGGGTGTCATCATCGGGGTCAGCCCTGAGACCAGCGCCGGCCTGGCGTCCGAGGAACTGCACCGCCGCCTGCTGGAATTCGGCTTCGTCGAGGGCGCGCGGATCGAGCTGATCCATGAGGGCATCGTCGGGCGTGACCCGATCGCCGTGCGGCTGGACGACATGCGGGTGGCCCTGCGCCGGGGTGACGCGCGCGGCGTGCTGATCGCCCTCGACAACGACGCCGTTCAGGCCCTCGCCGCCGAATGAGCACCGCCGCTGCAGCCGCCACGCGCGTCGCGCTGGTCGGCAATCCCAATTCGGGCAAGACGGCCCTGTTCAATGCGCTGACCGGCAGCCGCCAGAAGGTGGCCAACTATGCCGGCGTCACCGTAGAGCGGAAGGAGGGCCAGGTCATCACGCCCGACGGCCGCACCCTGTCGGTCCTCGACCTGCCCGGCACCTACTCCTTGCGCGCCCGCAGCCCCGACGAAGCGGTCACCCGCGACGCGGTGCTGGGAAAACTGGCTGGCGAGACCCCGCCCGACGTCGTGGTCTGCGTGGCCGACGCCACGAACCTGCGGCTGGTGCTGCGGCTGATCCTGGAGCTGAAACAGGTCGGCCGGCCGCTGGTGCTGGCGCTCAACATGTTCGACATCGCCCAGCGCCAGGGCCTGCGCATCGACATCGAGGGCCTGTCGCGCGAGATCGGCGCCCCCATCGTCACCACCGTCGCCACCCGCAAGCGCGGCATCACCGAACTGGTCGCTCAGGTCGATGAGTTGGCCCGCTCCGGCGCCCTGGCCGGCCCGCAGGCTTGGCATGAGCCCGACGCCGGCGAGATCCGCGGCGCCCACCGCGAAGCGCAGCGGCTGATGAAGGCCTATGTCCTGCCGGCCGAGCGGCCCGACACCTGGACGGCGAAGATCGACGGCGTGCTGCTGCATCCGGTCTGGGGTCTGGTCTTCCTGACCGCTATCATGTTCGTGGTGTTCCAGGCGGTCTTCACCCTGGTCACCCCGCTGGCCGACGGCATCGGCGCCGTCTTCGACTGGCTGGCCACCACTATCCGCCATGTGCTGCCGCCAGGGCTGCTGACCGATCTGCTGACCAGCGGCGTCATCTCCGGGGTCGGCAGCGTGCTGGTCTTCCTGCCGCAGATCCTGATCCTGTTCTTCTTCATCATCCTGCTGGAAGACACCGGCTACATGGCGCGGGCGGCCTTCCTGCTGGACCGGATCATGGGCGGGGCGGGCCTGCACGGCCGGGCCTTCATCCCGCTGCTCTCCAGCGTCGCCTGCGCCATCCCCGGCATCATGTCGACGCGGGTGATCGACAACAAACGCGACCGGCTGACCACCATCCTGGTCGCGCCCCTGATGACCTGCTCGGCCCGCATCCCGGTCTATGGACTGATCATCGGCGCCTTCATTCCCAACGTGAAGGTCTGGGGCCTGTTCAACCTGCCGGGCCTGGTGCTGTTCGGGCTGTACGCGGTCGGCATCGTATCGGCGCTGACCGTGGCCTTCGTCATCCGCACCTTTTTCTGGCGCGGCCTGGTCGAGCCGTTCCTGATGGAGCTGCCGGCCTACAAGATGCCCGACCCGGCCAACATCGCCCGCAACCTGTGGCAGCGGGCCAACATCTTCCTGAACCGGGCCGGACGGATCATCCTGCCGATGATGGTGGTGGTCTGGTTCCTGTCGACCTTCCCCTACCCGCCCGCCGGCGCGACCGGACCCGCCATCGACTACAGCTTCGCCGGCATGATCGGCCATTTCATCCAGCCCATCTTCGCGCCCATCGGCTTCTCCTGGCAGATGACCGTGGCGCTGATCCCTGGCATGGCCGCCCGCGAGGTCGCCGTCGCGGCCCTGGGCACCGTCTATGCGGTCGGCGGCGAAGACACCGGCCTTCTGGGCTCGACCCTGGCCCACCACTGGAGCCTGGCCTCAGCCCTGGCCTTCCTGGCCTGGTACGTCTTCGCGCCGCAGTGCGCGGCGACCCTGGGCGTGGTCAAGCGCGAGACCAACAGCTGGAAATGGCCGGCCGTCATGTTCGGCTACATGGTGACGCTGGCCTATCTGGCCGCCTTCATCACCTATCAGGTCGCCCACGCCCTCGGAGGCTAAGGCGCGGGGGCTGAGCAGGCTCCATCGCCAGCGATGCTTGCCCCTGCGGCATTGGCCTGGCAGGCGTTGCCGTAGGTCTTGCCGTCACAGCCGCAGACCGGCTTGTAGATCATCGGACAGATGGTGGTCTTCGGCCGGCAGACGCCCGCCACATCAGCGATGCGGCACTGGCCCGGCGCGACCTGGCAGGTGAGGCCAGCCTGGCACTGGAAGCCGGCAATGCCGCCGCACATTTGGCCCTCGGCCCGCGGCTCGCGTCCGGTCGGCGGCTTGGCTCCGCCATCGGTCTCGCAAGCGCCCAGCAACACCATGGTCACCGCAGTCATCGCCAGAGCTCGGAGCCAGTTTCCCATCGTCGCCTCCTGAATGCCTTCAGGCAGTAACCATGCGCCCCGGCGCCCGGTTCCGCCACCCCGCCGACTGTCAAGTCGGCCCTTGATCCCGCCGCGCCGCCGCGTCAGGTTGCGCCCCTGTTCGAGTTGGGATGGGGCCATGAAATCCAGACTTTTGGCGGCGCTGGCCGCCGGGTTGACCGTCAGCCTGCTGATAGGCTGTGCGACGACCGCCACGCCGACCAAGACGGCGGACGCGACTCCCGCCAGCAAGCCGGCCGACAACAAGCCGCTGCCGACGGGGCTGGACCCTGACGCCTCGCCGGGCTTCCCCTCGACCTACAAGCCCCTGCCCTCGCGGGCGACGGCGATTGTCGGCGGCACGGTGCTGACCGGCGACGGCAAGCAGATCGACAACGGCGTCGTCATCATGGTCGACGGCAAGGTCGCCGCGGTCGGCGGGCCCGACACCCCCCTCCCCGCCGGCATCTTCACTATCGACGCCAAGGGCCGGTGGGTGACACCAGGCGTTATCGACGCCCACAGCCACCTGGGCGTCTATCCCTCGCCCTCGGTCAGCTCACGCTCGGACGGCAATGAGCTGACCGACCCGACCACGCCTTATGTCTGGGCTGAGAACAGCGTCTGGCCGGCCGACCCCGGCTTCGACCGCGCCCGGGCCGGCGGCGTCACCACCCTGCAGATCCTCCCTGGCTCAGGCAACCTGATCGGCGGCCGGTCGGTCACCCTGCGCAACGTGCCCTCGATCACCATGCAGGGGATGAAGTTCCCCAATGCCCCCTATGGCCTGAAGATGGCCTGCGGTGAGAACCCCAAGCGGGTCTATGGCAGCAAGGGCCGCGGTCCTTCCACGGCGATGGGCAACGTCTACGGCTATCGGAAGGCCTGGATCGACGCGGCCGAGTACCGCCGCAAATGGGACGACTACCGCGCCAAGGTCTCCAGGGGCGAGAAGGCCGACGCACCCAAGCGGGACCTGGGGATGGACACCCTGGCCGACGTGCTGCGCGGCAAGATCCTGATCCAGAACCACTGCTACCGGGCGGACGAGATGGCGACCATGATCGACATCTCGAAAGAGTTCGGCTTCCACATCTCGATGTTCCACCATGCCTCGGAGGCGTACAAGATCGCGGGCCTGCTCAAGGAAAACGACATCTGCATCGCCACCTGGGCCGACTGGGCGGGCTTCAAGATGGAGTCCTATGACGGCATCGAGGCCAACGCCGCCCTGACCTGGAAAGCGGGGGCCTGCGTGGTCATCCACTCGGACGATCCGATCATCACCCAGCACCTGAACCAGGAGGCCGGCATCGCCATGGCCGCCGGGCGCAGGATCGGCATCGACATCAAGGACAGCGACGCCATCGCCTGGATCACCCTGAACCCGGCCAAGGCCATGGGCATCGCCGACCAGACCGGCAGCCTGACGGTCGGCAAGCGGGCCGACGTGGTGATCTGGAGCGCCGATCCGTTCAGCATCTACGCCGTGGCCGACCAGGTCTATATCGACGGGGGCCTGGCCTTCGACCGGCACGACAAGCGCTTCCAGCCCAAGTCCGATTTCGAAGTCGGCCAGCCCAGCGAAGGGGCCTTCATCCCATGAGAAACGCTCTCTTCGCAGCCGCCGCGGCCTTGCTGATCGCCGGCCCGGCCGCCGCCGAAACAGTCGCCATCGTCAACGCCCGGATTGAGACCGTGGGCAAGGCGGGCTCGATCCCGTCCGGCACGCTGGTGATCAAGGACGGCCGCATCGCCGCGGTCGGCGCCGACGTCAAGGTTCCCGAGGGCGCCCGCATTGTCGACGCCAAGGGCGGGGTGGTGACGCCCGGCCTGATCTCGCCCTCGACCAACCTGACAGTGACCGAGGTCGACCTCTTGAAGGAAACCCGCGACGACGGGTCCGGAACTCAGCTCAGCGCCGGCTTCGACATCAGTTATGGCATTAACCCGGCCTCGGCCCTGATCCCCCTGGCCCGCCAGGGCGGCGTCACCCGCGTGGTGGTCACCCCGTTGCTCAGCGGCGGCGGCGATGGCGAGGCGGACGAAGGCTACACCGCCGCCGATCTGACCGGCGGCGGCGGCGGCGGCAAGGGCGACCCGCGCCTGTTCGGCGGCCAGGCGGCCATCGTCAAGCTGGACGCCGGCGACAACGATCCCCTGGTCAAGGCCCGCGTCGCCGTGGTGCTGGACCTGGGCCAGGCCGGCGCGCAGAACGCCGGCGGCTCGCGCGGCGCCTCGTTGGTGCTGGTCCGCGCCGCCCTGCAGGACGCCCGCGACTTCAACCGCAACCGCGCCGCCTACGACCGGGGCGGCACCCGCGAGTTCGGGCTTTCCCGGGTCGACCTGGAGGCCCTGGTACCGGTGACGCAGGGCAAGGTCCCGCTGCTGATCCGTGTCCACCGCGCCTCCGACATCCGCCAGGCCCTCAAGCTGGCCACTGACGAGAAGATCAAGATCATCATCGAAGGCGCCGAGGAGGGCTGGATGGTCGCCCCGGAACTGGCCGCCGCCGGCGTGGCGGTGATCATCGACACCGAGGCCGACCTGCCCGACCAGTTCGAGACCCTGGGCTCGCGCCTGGACAACGCCGCCCGACTTCAGTCGGCCGGCGTGCTGGTGGTCATCGCCGGAAGTCGGGACTTCAACAACCTGCGCCAGGCCCGCTTCAACGCCGGCATGAGCGTCCCTTACGGCCTGACCTGGCAACAGGCCCTGGCGGCGGTGACCCTCAACCCGGCTAAGGCCTGGGGCATGGCCGACAAGGTCGGTTCGCTGGACGTCGGCAAGGAGGCGGACGTGGTGATCTGGAGCGGCGATCCGCTGGACACCCAGTCCTGGCCGACCGCCGTCTTCATCGGCGGCGCCCAGCAGCCGATGACCAGCCGCAGCCAGGAACTGCGCGACCGCTACGATCAGCCGGACAACGGCTATCCGGTGCAGTATCGCAACTAGGGTGGCAAACGCGGGGGGAACTGGCGAACTCTGGGGTCATCCAAAAGGGCTGACCGTTCTCACGGCCACCGAGCTGTGGGAACGGTTCAGCTACTACGGCATGCAGGGCCTGCTCTCGCTCTACATGGTCAAGCAGCTTCTTCTGCCGGGCCATGTCGAGCATGTCCTGGGCTTTCCGGTCTTCCGTGCGGCGCTCGAGGGCGTATTCGGCCCCCTCAGCACGCTGGCGCTGGCGTCCCAGATTTTCGGTCTCTACACCGCCCTGGTCTACGCCACGCCGATCGTTGGCGGATTGGTCGGCGACCGCTGGCTGGGTCAGCGGGCCACCGTCGTGATCGGCACCCTGCTGATGGCCGCCGGCCACCTGCTGATGACCTCCGAACACTTCTTCCTGGTCGCCCTGGCCTGCCTGGTTGTCGGGGCGGGCTTCATCAAGGGCAACATGGCCGCCCAGGTCGGCCGGCTCTACGCCACCGAGGATACCCGCCGCACCCGCGCCTTCGGCATCTACCTGATCGGCCTCAATGTCGGGGCCTTCACCGCGCCGCTGATCTGCGGGACGCTGGGCGAGAAGGTCGGCTTTCACTGGGGGTTCGGCGCGGCGGGGATCGGCATGCTGATCTCGCTGGCCACCTATCTGATCGGTCAACGCCACCTACCGCCCGACTCTATCCAGCAAAAGGGCGAGGCCGTCGCCGCCCCCAGGCTCCAGGCCGGCGATGGGCAGCGGATCGTCGCCCTGCTGGCGCTGATGATCCCCTACATCCTGGTGTTCAGCGCCTATCAGCAGTCCTGGAATATCTTCACCATCTGGGCCGACACCCACGTCAATCGGGTGATCGGCGGGTTCGAGGCGCCGGTGACCTGGTTCGCCACCCTGGACGGCATCCTGACAATCGTGGCGGTGTTCGTCGCCATCCGCCTCTGGGCCTGGCAGGCAAAACGAGGTCGCGAGGGCAACGACAGCCGCAAGATTTCCGAGGGCCTGGTCATGGGGACCGTCGGCTTCCTGATCCTGGCCGGCGGCACGTTCCTGGCTGCCCCGGCCAAGGTCGCGCTGGTGTTTCCGGTGATCTTTTTCGTCCTGCAGGACTTGATGATCCCGTTCGTCGACACCGTGGTCATGTCGACCTACTCGAAGAACGCCCCGGTGGCGGTCAACACCACCATGATCGGCGTCTACTATCTGGGCTCATCGATCAGCAACTTCACGGTCGGCTGGCTGGGTCGCTTCTACGAAACCCTGGGTCCAGCGAACTTCTGGCTGTTGCACGCCGCCGTTGCCGGAGCAGGACTGGTGTTCATGCTGTTGTTGGGTGGCGTCCTGAACCGGATGATGGCTCCGGCGGCGCCATCGACGCCGGGTGAGGAGATCGAAGCCACCGCGCTCACCGTCGAGGCTTCGCCGTAACAGGCCGCTTGCTCTCCTGCGGCGCCGCGCGCCATACGGTTGGGCTGAGAATCGACTAGAGTTCCCTTTATGTCCAAACCCGCCCCCGCCAGCTTCGATCTGTTTGGCGACGACGCTTTGAATCCCCCTCCGGCTTCGCCCCTGGCCGAGAGCCATGAGCCGCGTCCAGCCGCGGCCAAGACGCCCCCAGCCGCCGGTGGCGACTACACGGCCAGCGCCATCGAGGTGCTGGAGGGGCTGGAGCCGGTGCGCAAGCGGCCGGGGATGTATATTGGCGGCACTGACGAGCGGGCCCTGCACCACCTGTTCGCCGAGGTGCTCGACAACAGCATGGACGAGGCGGTCGCCGGCCACGCCAAGCTGATCGAGGTCAGCCTTGCCGACGACGGGACGCTGACGGTCACTGACAACGGCCGGGGCATGCCGGTCGACATGCACCCCAAGTACCCTGGGATGTCGGCGCTCGAAGTTATCATGACCATGCTGCACTCAGGCGGCAAGTTCTCCGGCAAGGCCTACGAGACCTCCGGCGGCCTGCATGGCGTGGGGGTCAGCGTCGTCAACGCCCTCTCCGAGCGGACACAGGTCACGGTCTGGCGCGACGGCTTCGAGCACCGCCAGGTGTTCTCGCGCGGCAAACCGGTCGGCAAACTTGAGCAGCTAGGCCCTTCCCGCAAGAAGGGGACGGCGGTCAGCTTCCTGCCCGACCCGGTGATCTTCGGCGAGGGCGCGGCCTTCCGCCCGGCGCGGCTCTACCGCATGGCCCGCTCCAAGGCCTATCTGTTCCGGGGCGTCGAGATCCGCTGGAAGTGCGATCCGTCCCGCATCCAGGATCAGACCCCGGCCGAGGCCACCTTCCACTTCCCCAACGGTCTGGCCGACTTCCTGGCCGAGCGGACCAAGGGCATAGCCACCGTCACCCCCGAAGCCTTCTCCGGCCGCATCGAGCGCACCGGCGAGGCCGGCGCCGTGGAATGGGCGATCAGCTGGACGCCGCAAGGCTTCGGCGAGGCCGACGGCTTCCTGCAGTCCTACTGCAATACCGTGCCGACCCCCGAGGGCGGCACCCATGAGAGCGGCCTGCGGGCGGCCCTGACCCGGGGCCTGAAGGCCTATGGCGAACTGGTAAACGAGAAGAAGGCCGGGCTGATCACCGCCGACGACGTGATCGCCAACGCCGGCGCCCTGATCAGTGTCTTCATCCGCAATCCCGAATTCCAGGGCCAGACCAAGGAGCGCCTCTCCTCCAGCGACGCCCAGAGGCTGGTCGAGACCGCCCTGCGCGATCCCTTCGACCACTGGCTGACCGCCAGCCCCAAGGTCGCACGGGCCCTGCTCGACTTCGTCATCGAGCGTGCCGAGGACCGCCTCAAGCGCCGCAAGGACCGCGAGGTCGCCCGCGCCTCGGCGACCCGCAAGCTGCGCCTCCCCGGCAAGCTGGCCGACTGTTCCGGCGGAGCCATCGATGGCGCCGAACTGTTCCTGGTCGAGGGTGACAGCGCCGGCGGCTCGGCCAAGCAGGCGCGTGACCGCAAGACCCAGGCCATCCTGCCCCTGCGCGGCAAGATCCTGAACGTGGCCTCCGCGACCGGCGAGAAGATGGGCGCCAACAAGGAGCTCACCGACCTGATGCTGGCTCTGGGCGTCCAGGGCGGGGCCAAGTTCAAGGAAGAGGACCTGCGCTACGAGCGCATCGTCATCATGACCGACGCCGATGTCGACGGCGCCCACATCGCCAGCCTGTTGATCACCTTCTTCTACCGCACCATGCCGCAGATGGTCCGGGCCGGACGGCTGTATCTGGCCCTCCCCCCGCTCTATCGACTGAGCCATGGGAATAAGAGCGTCTACGCCCGCGACGACGCCCACAAGGACGAGCTGCTGGCCAGCGAGTTCAAGGGCAAGAAGCCCGAGATCAGCCGCTTCAAGGGCCTGGGCGAGATGATGCCGGCGCAGCTGAAGGAAACCACCATGGACCCGGCCAAGCGCACCCTGGCCCGGGTCACCCTGCCCCGCTCGGAAGAGGCGGTCGAGGCGCTGGTCGAGACCCTGATGGGCCGCAAGCCCGAGCTGCGCTTCCGGTTTATCCAGGAGAATGCCGAGTTCGCCGCGGCGGACGTCGACATCTGAACGTGAAAAGGGCGGCCCTCGCGAGCCGCCCCTTCCCCGGCAATTCAGACTAAAATCAGCGGCCGGCAGTGATCGAGATCGTCACGTCGGCGCCGCCCTGGCCCTTGCCGGTCCAGCTGTCGCCGACGTTCTTGTTGACCGTCGGGTTGCAGGACGGGCTCATGCCCGCCGCCGGGGCCGGATCGATCTGGGTGAAGCAGGTCTGGCTGCCCTTGATCGCCCAGGTGCCCGAGCTTTGGCCGGCCGGGCTGTCGATGGTGTAGGTGCCGTCCTCGTTGACGAACAGCTTCACCGCCGTGCCGTCGGGATAGGTGATGTTGACGGTGTTGCCATAGGCCGAGGCCATGGCGTCGGCCGCCATCGCGGGACCGGCCAGCGTGGCCAGAGCCAGCGCGCAAGCCGCCACTTTCGCTAAGAGACGCATGATTGTTTCCACCCGATTTGTTGGTTGTCAGTTCGCCCGACAGGCGAAGCCTGCACGTAAGCACAGGACCGCGCCGCCGTTAACTATTAACTGGGTGGTTGTTAGCGGCCGGCAACCAGGGTGTTGCGCACCGGTTCGCCCTTAAAGCTCTTGGCCGTCCAGGTGGTGCCGATGCCGCCCTTCGGCACGGGCGTGCAGAAGGACAGTGGCACATAGAAGGGTTGCTGCTGGGTCAGGCACAGATTGTCGCCCTTGATCGCCCAGCGTCCCTTGGTGCGGTCGCCATTGGTGCGGACGCCGTCATAGCTGCCATCGCGGTTCAACCACAGCTTGGCGACCCGACCGCTTGCGTAGGTCGTGACCACGGTGCCCTTAAAGGCGGGCTCCAGATCCGACGTCGTCGCGGCCAGCGCCGGGGCGCTGGTCAGGGTCACGGCCGAGAGAGTCAGCGCGGCAGTCAGGCTCAATCGAACGGCAGTGGCTTGGAACATGGTCGCTCACTTTTGACGCAGAGAGTTTCTCATACCCCATAATCAGGGCCATACGTTGACTTGCAAGCGCCTATCCCTATGTTCGCGCGCGCCGGACGATGTTCGTCCGCGCTTTGGAATCGCGCGTCTCCCCAAGACGGCGCGACGGTAAATTACCCAATCGATGACTGAATTCTCCGACCTGGGGCTATCCCCCCTCACTCTCCAAGCGGTCGCCGACACCGGCTACACCACCGCTACTCCCATCCAAGAGCAGGCCATCCCGGTCGCCCTGGCCGGCCGCGACGTCCTGGGCATTGCCCAGACCGGCACCGGCAAGACCGCCGCCTTCACCCTGCCGATGATCGATCGCCTGGCCTCGGGCCGCTCGCGGGCCCGCATGCCCCGAGCCCTGGTCATCGCTCCGACCCGCGAACTGGCCGACCAGGTGTCCGCCAGCTTCGAGAAATACGCCAAGGGCCAGCGCCTCAGCTGGGCCCTGCTGATCGGCGGCGTGTCGTTCGGCGACCAGGAAGCCAAGCTGGACCGCGGCGTTGACGTGCTGATCGCCACGCCCGGCCGCCTGCTCGACCACTTCGAGCGCGGCAAGCTGCTGCTGACCGGCGTGCAGATGCTGGTGGTCGACGAAGCTGACCGTATGCTCGACATGGGCTTCATTCCCGACATCGAGCGCATCTTCAAGCTGACCCCGCCCAAGCGCCAGACCCTGTTCTTCTCGGCCACCATGCCTCCCGAGATCACCCGGCTGACCAAGCAGTTCCTCAAGGATCCGATCCGCATCGAGGCGGCCCGCCCGGCCACCACCGCCGCGACGATCAAGCAGATCCTGGTCAAGATCCCCTCGACCGATCCCAAGGCCAAGCGCCTGGCGCTTCGGGCCCTGATCGAGCGCGACGACGTCAAGAACGGCATCGTGTTCTGCAACCGCAAGGCCGAGGTCGATATCGTCGCCAAGTCGCTGAAGGTGCATGGCCTGGACGCCGCGCCGATCCACGGCGACCTGGACCAGACCACCCGGATGCGCACGCTGGAAGCCTTCCGCAAGGGCGAGCTTCGCCTGCTGTGCGCCTCCGATGTCGCCGCCCGCGGCCTGGACATTCCCGACGTCAGCCACGTCTTCAACTACGATGTGCCCCACCATGCGGACGACTATGTCCACCGCATCGGGCGCACCGGCCGGGCCGGCAAGTCCGGCCAGGCCTTCATGATCGTCACCCCGGCTGATGACCGGAACCTCGACAAGGTCCTCAAGCTGATCGGCGAACAGCCGGAAATCCTGACGCTCGACCTCGACTGGGCCAGCGCCAAGACCGACGAGCGGCACAAGGTGGCCAACAAGGCTTCACGTGAGCGGGGCCGCGACAAGGATCGCGACCGCAGCCGTGGTCGTCCGGCCACCGAGACCTCGACGGTCGGCATGGACGCGATCAGCACGCCTGACGAGCCGGTCGAGCGCCCGGCGCGCCGCGAGCCGGCCCCGGTCGCGCCGATCGCCGCCGCCGAACCGGTGGCCCGTGAAGACCGTGCACCGCGCGAAGAGCGCGCGCCGCGTGAGGAACGTTCCTCCCGTGGCCGCGAACGTCGCCCGCGCCGTGAGGAAGCCACTCCCGCCGCCGAAGCCGCACCCCGCGCCGCCGAGCCTGCCCGTTCTGAGCCCGCCCGCTCTGAGCCAGTTCGCTCTGAGCCAGTTCGCGCTGAACCGGTTCGCACCGAGCGTCCCGAGCGCAGCCGCGACCGGCCGTCCCGCGACGAAGGCCGTGGCGACCGGGGCGGTCGTGACCGCGATCACCGCCGCGACCGCGACGACGACGACGGCCGTAAGGTCGTCGGCTTCGGCTCGGATACGCCGGCGTTCCTGACGCGAGCGGCGCCGATTTCGAAGTCGACGGAAGAGTAATTATCCCGGTGACCCCAGCTTTCGCTGGGGACGCGGGGAGCCTAGTACCCCAGCACCTTGTCACATGACTTGGCTGCGCTGACGGCGTCATCCACCGACAGAGCACGCAGGCGTACGGCTTCGGCCTTCTTCTCCACATCGGCGGCTCCCGACGAGGGCAGATCCGTCCGTGTGGCCAGGGCCAACGACGCCCTCTCGCGATTACCGTCATAGCGCTTGACCATGGCGGTCTGCCCGCCCTGGTCCTCCAGACCGTTGGCGGCGGCCTCGTAGGCGGCGATACAGCGGGCCTGGGCATGCCAGTCCGGCGCGCCGGCGGCGGTGGCCGAGCCGGCGAGGGTCGCGAAAACCAGCACCCCAAGAGGCGCGAAGCGGTTCATGGTCGTCTCCAAAGTGACGGCTGACACTGCGCCGTCGAAGATGAATATGGGCTGACGACCCCCGAACGCAAAATCAGCGCTTGATCTGCCCCGCCATCGTCTTGCGGAACCCGGCTCCATACGGCGGCCGCATGGCCAGCAGCGGACCGATATCCTTCTTCAGCTGGCTGTAGATCGACTTGCGGTGGCTGAACTCGCGGAAGCCGTCATAGCCGTGATAGCTGCCCATGCCCGACGGCCCCACCCCGCCGAACGGCAGCTCCTCCTGGGCGACGTGGAAGATGACGTCGTTGACCGTCACCCCACCGCTGGTGGTGCGGTTCAGCACCATGTCCTTCTCGCCCTGGTCCTCGCCGAACCAGTAGAGGCCCAGCGGCCGGTCATGGGCGTTGATGTAGTCCACCGCCTCGCTGACCTGGCGATAGGTCTTCACCGGCATGACCGGGCCGAAGATCTCTTCCTGCATGATCTTCATGTCGTCGGTCGGGTTGAGCACCAGGGTCGGGGCGATCTTGCGATGCTCCTGTTGTGACAGGTCCTCATTGGCCGGATTGATCTCGACGATCTCAGCGCCCTTGGCGCGGGCGTCATCCAGATAGCCCATGATCCGGTCATAGTGCCGCTGGGCGACCACGGCGGTATAATCGGGGTTGTCTTTCAGGGTCGGGAACATCTTGGCCACCGAAGCCTTGGCCGCCTCGACGAACTCGCCCAGCTTCTCCTCCGGCGCGTATACATAGTCGGGGGCCAGGCAGATCTGGCCGGCGTTGAGGGTCTTGCCGTTCATCACCCGGGCCGCTGCCGTGGCGATGTCGGCGCTACGAGAGAGAATGACCGGGCTCTTGCCGCCCAGCTCCAGGGTGACCGGCACCAGGTTCTCAGCCGCCGCTCGCATGACGTGCCGCGCCACCGAGGTGGCGCCGGTGAAGATCAGGTGGTCGAAGGCCAGGCTCGAGAAGGCCTGCCCGACTTCCGGTCCGCCGGTGACCACGGCGATCTCCTCTTCCGAGAAGGCCTTGGCGAACATCGTCTTCATCAGTTCGGACGTCGCCGGGGTGAATTCCGAGGGCTTGATCATCGCCCGGTTGCCCGCCGCGATCACCCCGGCCAGCGGGGCGAAGGTCAGGTTGATCGGGAAGTTCCAGGGGCTAATGACGCCGACCACCCCCTTGGGCTGGTACTGGATCTCGGCCTTGGCGCCGAACAGGCCCAGGATCGCCGGGCTGGTCTTGCGCTTCTCAGGCTTCATCCATTTGCGCAGGTTCTCCTTGGCGAACTTCAGCGGCCCGATCGAGCCGGAGATGTCCGTCAGCATGGTCGCGTCCTTGGACCGATTGCCGAAGTCGCTGTTCAGCGCCGCGGCGATCTCATCCGCATGATCGACCAGCAGGCCGATACAACGGTCCAGCCACTCGATGCGGGTCTCGGCGCTCAGCGGGCCATCGCGCAGGTGGGCGGCTTTCTGGCGGGCCAGCAGGGCGTGCATAGACTCTGGCATCGTCTCGGGCGTGGCGGTCATGGCGTCTTGGCTCTCCCTGCCCGGCCCTGTTCGGCCGGTGCGACAATATTATCCGCGATAACTAGCCGACTGTCCCAGCGGAAGGGCAAGCGAACCTCGTTATCTTAACCCTGCGTTTTGAGTTCCCCGCCTAACTTGAGGGTCCAAATGCTGGGCGCGTAGAACTTGCGTCGCCTGGCCCCGGGGAATTGATTGATGTCTGGCGATGTAGAAACAAAGCTGCGCGGACCCGAAGCGTACAAAGTGGCCCGGGCTGCCATGGAGTTGATGGAGCGCCATCAGGTCTGGCCGACGGCCCTGAACTTCGAGCTGTGGACCCACTATGTCGCCGATCCTGACGGGCCGCTGGCCCGGGAACTAGGCCGCCTGCTGTCGGCCGGCGAGGCCCTGACCGAGACGGTCAGCGAAGAACTGGCCGCCGCTTTCCTGGCCAAGACCCGACTGAACGACCAGATCCGCGACGCCGGGGACCAACTGTCCAAGGAACTGTCTTCAGTCTCCACCGCCATCCGTGAAGCCCAGAAGTCCAACCAGTCCTACGGCCAGACCCTGGCCGGCGCCACCAAGGGCCTCTCCGGCGCGACCGACGCCGAATCGTTCAAGTCCGTGGTCGAGGAACTGTCCGCCGCCACCCGCCGCGTGCAGCGCGAGAACAAGTCGCTGGAAAAGCGGCTCGATGATTCCACCACCGAGGTGAACCGTCTGCGCGAGCACCTGGAGCAGGTCCGCCGCGACGCCACCACCGACGGCCTGACCAACCTGGCCAACCGCAAGGCTTTCGACGACGAACTGGACCGCGCCTGCGCCGACGCCGACGCGGCCGGCGCCATCATCTCGCTGGCCGTGCTGGATATCGACCACTTCAAGGGCTTCAACGACACCTGGGGCCACCAGACCGGCGACCAGGTGATCCGCTATGTCGCCAGTGTCATCGGCCGCGTGGGCGCGACGCCCAGATTCGCCGCCCGCTACGGCGGCGAGGAATTCGCGATGATCTTCCCGCCGGAGGACGCCGCTGTCGTCGAAGCCTGCCTGGAAGAGATCCGCCATGAGGTCGCCTCGCGCACCCTCAAGCGCCGCTCGACCAACGAGGACCTCGGCACCGTCACCATCTCGGCGGGCCTGGCCCAGCGCAAGGTGGGCGAGCCGGCCATGGCCGCCATGGAGCGAGCCGACTCGGCCCTCTACACCTCAAAGCGCACCGGCCGGAACCGCGTCACCAACGGCGAAAAGATTGTGGCGGCGGCCTAAGGGCCAAAATTCCTCTGGCGTTCCCTGGGGTTATTCGCGCTCTACGCTCGTCACAGAGCGCAATCGTCGAAGTGGAAACCGGTTCGGCGAGCGAATTGCGCTCCATGATTCAGCCTGCGGACTGTCCGTAAGGACAGTCCGGGGCGAGCCGAACGCCGGAGGAACTTCCATGGACTACACCAAGATCAAGCTTGAGGTCGCCGACGGCGTCGCCATCGTCACGCTGAACGATCCGGCCACCATGAACGCCGCCGGCCTGGACCTGGCGGAAGAGATGACCCACGCGCTGCAGAGCATCGCGTCAGGCATCCTGTCCGCCCGCGCGGTGATCATCACCGGCGAGGGCCGCGGCTTCTGCTCGGGCGCCAATCTGTCGGGCGGCGGGGCGACCGGTCGCCAGTCGGACGTCGATGGCAAGCCGGACGCCGGCCGGGCCCTGGAAACCACCTACAATCCGCTGGTCAGCCTGATCCGCGACATGCCCGTTCCCGTGGTCACCGCCGTCAACGGCGCGGCCGCCGGCGTCGGCTGCTCCATCGCCCTGCTGGGCGACATGATCATCGCCGCCGAGAGCGCCTACTTCCTGCAGGCCTTCCGCCGCATCGGCCTGGTGCCGGACGGCGGCTCGACCTACCTGCTGCCGCGCGCCATCGGGCGGGCCCGGGCGATGGAAATGGCCCTGCTGGGCGAGAAGATCGGCGCCGCCAAGGCGCTGGAATGGGGCCTGGTCAACCGCGTTGTTCCCGACGCCGAGCTGCTGACGGCCGCCAAGGCCATCGCCCTGGAACTGGCCAATGGCCCCGCCTCGCTGGGCCATATCCGCCGCCTGATGTGGGACAGCCTGGACAACGGCTGGGGCGCCCAGCTGCACGCCGAGCGCAAGACCCAGAAGATCGCCGGCAAGACCGACGACTTCGTCGAGGGCGTCACCGCCTTCCTGCAGAAGCGCGTCGCGGCCTTCAAGGGGCGCTAAGGTTGGACACCGTCATTCCTCGCCCGTTGGGCGAGGTGGCGGCGAAGCCGACGGAGTGGGCCGTGGAGCGCACAGGGGCTCAGGACTGAACGCTGTCGAAGTGGGCGTGCTTTCGCCGATGTGCGAGCTGACAGAGCCCACTCCACCACTTCGTGGTCCCCCTCGCCCAACGGGCGAGGAATTTAGGAACGGCTATCCGTCCCAGGGCCCCGGCCCGATATCCGCCCGGCTGGCCTTCTTCGGTCGCTTGGCTCGCAACGCCGCGTCCAGGCCCAGCCGGCCCCAGCGCACCGCCTCTTCCGGGTCGTCGGCGGCCTCTTCCGGCAGTCGCCAGTAGCGCAGCGGGGCGACGCTCCCATCCTTCATCCGAAAGATGAACGGTCCCGACCCGGCCGCGGCGAAGGCCGCCTCGTTGTCGTCGTCGACCTTGAGGTGGACGGTCTCGTCGGCGATCAGCCCGAACATCACCCCGTCCAGATAGATGCCGGCCCCGCCGAACATCAGCTTCAGCGTGATGTCTCCCATCTCGCCGAACAGTTCGCGCGCCTGGGCCTTGATCGCCTCGCTAACCGCCATGCCGATTTCGTGAGTGAGTGTTCACTTGCATAATCCAAATCCCTGGTCTATCCAGCCATCATGACTGGAACGACCCGCGTCACCAACGCCAAACCCCTGATCGAACGGGCCGCCCTCGAGGTCTTCGTCAGCCACGGGGTCGACGCCGCCACAACCAAGCTGATCGCCGCCCAAGCCGGCGTGTCGGAAGGGGCCATGTACCGTCACTTCCGATCCAAGGACGAGCTGGCCATCGGCCTGTTCATGGGCGTGCACCGCCGCCTCTCGACCCTGATCGAGGAGGCCTCGGCCGAGGCCGTCGGCATCCGCGCCAAGGCCGCCGCTATCGCCCGCGCCTACTGCGAAGTGGCCGACGAGGACTGGCTGCTGTTCTCCTACCATCTGACCCAGGTTCACCGTTTCGTTCCGCTCTACCAGGAAGATGGCCGCGATCCGGTCACCACGGTGGAGAAGATCATCAAGCAGGCCATGATCGCCGTCGAGATTCCGCCGGCCGATCCGCGCGTGCTGGCGGCCATGTGTATCGGCGTGATCAGCCAGACCGCCCAGAACAAGGCCTATGGCCGGATCGGCGACGACCCGCTCTCGGCCCACTGTCCCCTCTTCACCGCGGCTATCGAAGCCGTGCTCTTCGCCCGCTGAAGGACGCCATGCGCAGCTTTGTCTTCTCCGCCTACTACTGGGTCGCCTCGATCTTCTACACCCTGTCGGCCGCCCTGCTGGCGCTGGCCCCAGGCCGTGGACCGATGACCGCGGCGATCAAGCTCTACACTCGCCGGATGGTGTGGGGGATGCGGGCGCTGGCCGGCATCAAGATCGACCTCAGGGGCCAGGAGAACCTGCCCGATGGCCCCTTCATCATCGCCGCCAAGCACCACAGCTGGGGCGACGGCTTCGTGATGTTCGCCAATGTCGACAACCTCAGCTTCGTGACCGGCGACCATATGGAGCGCTTTCCGCTTATGGGGGCGGTCCTGCGCAAGTTCGGGGCGATCATCGTCGACAACTGCGGCGGGCCGGAAGCCCGCAAGGCCCTGGTCGAGACCGCCGCCCAGGTGGCGCGCGAGGGCCGGCGCATCCTGATCTATCCGGAGGGCAACCTGGCCAAGCCGGGCGAGCATTTCCGCTACCGCTCGGGCGTCTATTTCATGGCCCGCGACTTCGGCCTGCCGGTGGTGCCGGTGGCGACCAACCTGGGCTGCTTCTGGCGGCAGACCGAGTTCAAGAAGACGCCGGGCGTGGCGACCATCGAGTTCCTGCCGGCCATGGAGGTCGGCGACGACAAGAACGCCTTCCTCAAGAAGCTGACCGCCGTGGTCGAGGGCCGCAGCCAGGAACTGATCGCCATGGCGACGGGCGAGGCGGTGAAGCCGTCGGTGCTTGTCCCGACGCCGGACGAGCTGAAGAAGATGGCGGCGAAGGAAGCGGCGGCGGCTTAGGCCGGGGACTGACTCGGCTGAAAGCCGTGCCTGTCCCCTGGTTGAAGCTGGCGGTTCAGCTCCGCTGGATGGGGACAGGCACGCCTTCGGCGAGCCAGTCCCAGGTGGGTCAGTCGCCCGTGGCCGGCACGATCGTCACGCTTTCCCCACACCCACACGCATCGGTCTGGTTGGGATTGCGGAACACAAACTTGGACGACAGCCTGGTCGTCTCGTAGTCGATCTCAGTGCCGATCAGGAACAGGATCGCCTTGGGATCGACCAGGATGGTCACGCCCTTGTCCTCGACCACCTCATCCAGCGGTCCGGCGGCCTCGGCGTAGTCGAGGGTGTATTCCTGGCCCGCGCAGCCGCCATTCTTCACGCCCACCTTCAGACCGGCATAGGGCTTCTCCGCCCGGTCCATGATTTCGCGCACGCGCTCGGCGGCGGCGTCGCTGAGGGTGACGACCTTGGGGCGGGGACGGCGGGTGCGCCCAATGATGCTCGGGGTGATTTCCATGATCAGAACATGTTCAATTGCAGCTTGGCCTCGTCGGACATCCGCGAGGGATCCCACGGCGGATCGAACACCAGGTCGACGGTGCAGGAGCGGATGCCTTCCAGCTCCATGACCGCATCCTCGACCCAGCCCGGCATCTCGCCGGCCACTGGGCAGCCCGGGGCGGTCAGGGTCATGTCGATGGCCACGTCCTTGGTGTCCGAGACATCGACCTTGTAGATCAGGCCCAGCTCATAGATGTCGACCGGGATCTCCGGATCGAACACGGTCTTGAGCTTCTCGACCAGTTGGTCGGTCAGTACGTCCAGCTCCGCCTGGGTCAGGGGAACGGGCGTTTCGGGCTCGGCGATGGGAGCTGCGTCGTCCATGGGCCTCAACTGAAGAACTTGTGGGCTTTGGTCAGCGCGTCCACGAACGCGTCGGCCTCGGCCAGGGTGTTATATAGGGCGAAGGAAGCCCGAGCGCTCGACGTGACCCCGAAACGGGCCATCAGGGGCTCGGCGCAGTGGGTCCCGGCCCGCACGGCGACGCCGTACCGGTCGAGGATCTGGGCGATGTCGTGGGCGTGGGCGCCTTCGACGGTGAACGAGAGGATCGGCCCCTTCCCCGGCGCCTGGCCCAGCACCCGCAGCCAGTTGGCGCCGTCGAGGCGCTCGATGACCCGGTCATAAAGGGCGTGCTCGTGGAGGCGCACGGCGTCCATATCGAGCGCCTCGACCCATTCGATGGCGGCGCCCAGACCAATGACTTCCAGGATCGGCGGGGTGCCGGCCTCGAAGCGGTGGGGCGGGTCGGCGTAGGTGATGACGCTCTCGCTAACCTGGCCGATCATCTCGCCGCCGCCCTGGTAGGGGGGCATGGCGGCCAGTCGCTCGGTCTTGCCATAGAGAATGCCAACGCCGGTCGGGCCGTAGAGCTTGTGGCCGGTAAAGACGTAGAAGTCGCAATCCAGGGCCTGGACATCGACCTTCGTGTGCACCACGCCCTGGCAGCCGTCGATCAGCACCGCCGCGCCGGCTGCATGAGCTGCCGCGATTATCTCGTTGATCGGGTTGATGGTTCCCAGCACGTTGGACATGTGGGTGATGGCCACCATCCGGGTGCGCTCGTTCAGCAGCGCCTTGAACCCGGCCAGGTCCAGCTCGCCGCTCTCGGTGACGGGGGCGAAGCGCAGCACCACGCCCTTGCGCTCGCGCAGCAGGTGCCAAGGGACGATGTTGGAGTGGTGCTCCATCTGGCTGACGATGATCTCGTCGCCGGCCTTCAGCGACAGTCCGAACGAGGCGGCGACCAGGTTGATCGCCTCGGTGCCGCCCTTAGTGAAGACGATGTCCTGGGGGCGCGGCGCATTGATGAAGCGAGCGACGCTTTCCCGCGTCTTTTCATAGGCTTCTGTCGTTTCGTTGGCCAGCGTGTGCAGGCCGCGATGGACGTTGGCGTAGCTGCCGCGCATGGCGCCGGTGAGGGCGTCGATCACCGCGTTCGGCTTCTGGGCCGAGGCGGCGTTGTCCAGATAGACCAGCGGATAGCCGTTCACCTGCCGCGACAGGATCGGGAATTCCGCCCGGATGGCTTCAGCGTCAAAAGCCATCGGCGGCCCCCAACTGGCGGTGCGCCCAAGCCCGGGCGATCTCGCGGGCGCCTTCATGGCCGATGCGGTCGATGACTTCCTCGACGAAGGCCAGGGTCAGCATGGCGCGGGCCTCGGCTTCCGGAATGCCGCGCTGGCGGGCGTAGAAAATGGCTTCCTCGTCCAGCGCCCCGACCGTATTGCCATGGGCGCAGGCCACGTCGTCGGCGTTGATCAGCAGCTCGGGCTTGGCGTCGACCTCGGCCTTGTCCGACAGGATCAGGGCGTGATGGCCCATCCGCGCGTCGGTGCGGTCGGCGCCGTGGGCCACAACGATGCGGCCCTGGAAGACGCCGCGGGCCTGGTCGTCGACCACGCCTTTGACGAGCTGAGACGTCGTCCCGTCGACGCCCTGGTGGCTGACCGTGGTGGTGATGTCGGCATGACGCTTGTCGGCGAGCAGGTAGACGCCATCCATGCGCACAGAGGCGCCCTGCCCCGGATGCTCGACCCGGGTTTCCAGCCGCTGGCGACGCGCGCCGCCGGTCAGCACGGTCTGCTCGAAGATGGCCCCAGCGCCGAGGCGAACCTCAGCGATCGAGACGGTGACGCTGTCGGCGCCATCGGCGGCGAGCACGACCCGCTCCAGCCGACCGCCGTCCTCGATCTGGATGTTCAGTTCGACGCTGGTCAGCGCGCCGTCGGCCAGAGCCTCATAGGTTTCCAGCAACAGCAGACTGGCGCCGGCGCGGACGGTGACGCTGATGACCGAGGGATTGCTGGCGGCCTGGGTGGCCACGACCCGGAGACGGGAAACCTCCCCCGGCGCGCCGGCGACAATGGCGGTCCAGCCCTCCATATGGCCGTTGGAGACCAGATAGTCGCTGGCTTCGACAGCGGCAAACGGCCCGCCGGCCAGCACGTCGCCGGCTTCGGCGGCCGCCGGGATCTGGCGGATCAGGCCGCGCAGGTCGGTCCAGCGCCAGTCCTCGTCACGACGCGACGGGAGCAGCGTGGGATCACCCGACTTGATAGCGGTGGCGAGGCTCATGCGGCCCCTTTAAGCGCGGCTGGCGCGTACTTGTCGTAGCCCTCGCGCTCCAGTTCGAGCGCCAGTTCCGGGCCGCCGGACGCCACGATGCGGCCGGCCGCGAGAACATGCACTCGGTCAGGACGGATGTGGTCGAGCAGGCGCTGATAATGGGTGATGACCAGCATGCCGCGATCCGGCGACCGCAGGGCGTTGACGCCCTCCGACACGATCTTCAGGGCGTCGATGTCCAGGCCGCTGTCGGTCTCGTCGAGTATCAGGAAACGCGGCTCCAGCATGGCCATCTGCAGGATTTCCATCCGCTTCTTCTCGCCGCCCGAGAAGCCGACGTTCAGGGCCCGCTTGAGCATGTCGAAGTCGATCTTCAGCGACGCCGCCTTCTCGCGGGCCAGCTTGAGGAAGGCCGGCGCGGCAATCTCGGCCTCGCCCCGCGCCTTGCGCTGGGCGTTGAGGGCTGTGCGGATGAAGGTCAGGGCCGGAACCCCCGGAATTTCCAGGGGATACTGGAACGACAGGAACACGCCCCTGGCCGCCCGCTCATTGGCCGCCAGGGCCAGCAGGTCCTCGCCGTCCAGGGTCGCCGAGCCGCTGGTGACCACATAGCCCTCGCGGCCGGTCAGCACGTAAGACAGGGTCGACTTGCCCGCCCCGTTCGGCCCCATGATGGCGTGCACCTCGCCGGCCGGGACGTCGAGCGTCAGGCCCTTGATGATCTCTTTGCCGCCGACATTGGCGTGCAGGTTTTTGATAGAAAGCATTGGTTTCATTCTTTAATCGGGGTTAGCCGACGCTCCCCTCTAGACTGATCGCCACCAGCTTCTGCGCCTCGACGGCGAACTCCATCGGGAGTTCCTGCAGGACCTCCTTGACGAAGCCGTTGACCAGCAGCTGCACCGCCTCCTCCTGGGAGAGGCCACGCTGCATGACGTAGAACAGCTGGTCTTCCGACAGCCGGGTGGTGGTCGCCTCGTGCTCGAACTTGGCCGAGCCGTTGCGGGCTTCGATGTAGGGCACGGTGTGGGCGCCGCAGTCCTTGCCGATCAGCAGGCTGTCGCACTGGGTGAAGTTGCGGGCCCCCTTGGCCTTGGGGTGGGCCGAGACCAGGCCGCGATAGGTGTTGGACGAGCGGCCGGCGCTGATGCCCTTGGAGATGATCCGCGAGCGGGTGTTGGCCCCCAGATGGATCATCTTGGTGCCCGTATCGGCCTGCTGGCGGCCGTTGGTGATGGCGATGGAGTAGAATTCGCCGACGCTGCTCTCGCCGCGCAGCACGCAGGAGGGATATTTCCAGGTGATGGCGCTGCCGGTCTCGACCTGGGTCCAGCTGACCTTGGCGCGGTCGCCGCGGCAGTCGGCCCGCTTGGTGACGAAGTTGTAGATGCCGCCCTTGCCGGTGACCGGATCGCCCGGGTACCAGTTCTGGACGGTGGAATATTTGATCTCGGCGTCGTCCATGATGACCAGCTCGACCACGGCGGCGTGCAGCTGGTTCTCGTCGCGCATCGGGGCGGTGCAGCCCTCGAGGTACGAACAGTAGGCGCCCTTGTCGGCGATGATCAGCGTGCGCTCGAACTGGCCGCTCTCGGCGGCGTTGATGCGGAAATAGGTGCTGAGCTCCATCGGGCAGCGCACGCCCGGCGGGATATAGACGAAGCTGCCGTCGCTGAAGACCGCGCTGTTGAGGCAGGCGAAGAAGTTGTCGCTGACCGGTACGACGCTGCCCAGGTATTTGCGCACCAGCTCGGGATGCTCGCGGATCGCCTCGCTCATCGAGCAGAAGATCACCCCGACCGCCGCCAGCTCCTTCTTGAAGGTGGTCACGACGGAGACGCTGTCGAACACCGCGTCCACCGCATAGCGCGGGGCGCCTTCGACACCGGCCAGAACCTCTTGTTCCTTCAGCGGAATTCCGAGTTTGGCATAGACGGCCAGCAGTTCGGGATCGACCTCGTCCAGGCTCTTGGGCCCCTCCTTGGTCGAGGGGGCGGCGTAGTAGTAGCTGTTCTGGTAGTCGATCGGCGGGAACTCGACTTTGGCCCAGTCGGGCTGCTCCAGAGCCAGCCAGCGCTCAAAGGCCTCCAGCCGCCATTGCAGCATCCAGTCCGGCTCGCCCTTCTTGGCCGAGATGAAGCGGACGGTGTCGGCCGACAGACCCTTGGGCGCGAACTCCTGCTCGATGTCCGAGACGAAGCCGTGCTTGTAGGATTCGAGTTCGCCGACCTGCTCGACGGTCTTGCTCACGGCGGCCATCAGGCGACCTCTCTCGTCTGACGGCGCGCCAGGTGGCGTTCCAACGCTTTACTCCAGGCGTCGCCGCAGCGTCGCCAGTGTTCCTCGGTCGAATCCCAGCCACCGCTGATGCGGATTGCGTAGGGGGCGAGATCGGGACGTCCCATCGCCTCGACCACCCGGCTGGCCTTGACCTTGCCCGACGAGCAGGCCGAGCCGGCGCTGACCATCACCCCGGCCAGATCCAGGGTCATGACCTGCAGCTCCGAGGGCCAGCCCTCGAAGGCCACGCATAGGGTCTGGGGCAGACGCGCGGCCTCCGCACCCAGCACCACGGCGCCGGCGGCGGTCATGCGGGCGGCCAGGTCATCGCGATAACCGGACTGGTCGTGCGAGGGGTCGGCGGCAGCGGCCACACCGAAGGCGACGATGCCGGCGACGTTCTCCGTCCCGGCCCGGCGGCCGCGCTCCTGCCCCCCGCCATGCTGGCGACGGCTGAGGGTGGCGCGCGTGCCGGCGACCAGGGCGCCGACGCCCTGCGGGCCGCCAAGCTTGTGGGCGGAAAGCGCGAGAGTATCCGCGCCCAGAGCGCTGAAATCGATGAGGATCTTTCCCGCCGCCTGAACGGCGTCGACATGCAGCCAGCCGTCGGCGGCGCGGACCTTTTCGGCGGCCTCGGCCACCGGCTGAATGACGCCGGTCTCGTTGTTGGCCAACATCAGGCAGACCAGCGGCCGGCCCTCGCGGGCCAGGGCCGCGTCCAGCCAGGCGAGATCAGCAACGCCCGAGGCGTCCACCGGCCAGGTCTCGACGGGCAGGCCGGTCATCTTGGCAGTCTCGACCACGGCGTCATGCTCGGTTGCCCCAACAATGATCCGCGAGACCCCGGCCCGCACGGCGCTCTCGATGGCCAGCGCGTTGGCCTCGGTGCCACCACTGACGAAGGTGACAGAGCCCGGAACCACGCCCACCAAGCCCGCGACCTGCGCCCGCGCGGTCTCGACCGCCGAGCGGGCGGCCCGGCCGGTGGCGTGCACGGAACTGGGATTGCCGGTCACGGCCAGCCGCGCGGTCATCGCTTCCAGCGCCTCGGGGCGCATGGGGGCGGTGGCGTTATGGTCGAGATAGACGCTCACGCGGCCTCCGAGACCGACGACGGCCGCAGCCGACCGGCCAGCACGTCGGCCAGCGATACGGATTCCAGGTAGCCGTGGATCTGCCGGCCCATTTCTTCCCACAGGTCGTGGGTCAGGCAGCGCTCGCCCTTGGACATGCAGCCCTTGCCGACCACATTGCAGCGGGTGGCGCGCAGCGGCTCGTCGACGGCCATGACGATGTCGGCGATGCGGGTCATTTCAGCTGTCGCGGCCAGGCGATAGCCGCCGCCGGGACCGCGGTGGCTTTTGACCAGGCCACGACGACGCAGGCGGGCAAACAGCTGCTCCAGATAGGACAGCGAGATCTCCTGGCGGGCCGCGATATCAGCCAACGCGATGGCCCGGCCCTCACCTTCCGCGTCCTGACGACCGGCAAGGTCGGTCATGGCCATGACGGCGTAACGTCCCTTGGTCGACAGGCGCATGGCGATAATCCTTGGCATCGGGCGCGCGGCCTGTGTTAAGCCGCGCCACGCAAGGGGTTTAAAGCCCCTCGCTCGCTGTGAGGCGGATGTAGGAAAACCTAGCGCTGTGGTCAAGTATTCAACCCGGCGCCAATGACGGGAAGATGGCATGCCTGAAGTGGTTCTGACCGGCGCGTCCGGCCGGATCGAGGGTCGATACTCTCCGGGCAAGCGCGAAACCGCGCCCATCGCCTTGATCCTGCACCCCCACCCCCGCGCCGGGGGCCACATGAACAATCCTGTGGCCGTGCAGCTCTATCACCTGTTCATGAAGCGCGGATTCGCGGTGCTGCGGTTCAATTTCCGCGGCGTTGGGCGCTCGCAGGGCGAGTTCGACAGCGGCATCGGCGAACTCGCCGACGCGGCCACTGCCCTCGACTGGCTGCAGACCAACAACCCCGCCGCCAGCCAGACCTGGGTCGCCGGCTTCGATTTCGGAGCCTGGGTGGGCATGCAGCTGCTCATGCGCCGGCCCGAGACCGACGGCTTCATCTCGGTTTCGCCGCCGACCAACATGTACGATTTCAGCTTCCTGGCCCCCTGCCCCGCCTCCGGACTGATCCTGCATGGCGACGCCGACACCGTGGTGCCGCCGACCGAGGTCGAGCGGGTGGTGTCCAAGCTGCGCACTCAGAAGGGGATCATCATCGACTATGAACTGATCCCCGGCGCCGGCCACTTCTGGACCGATCAACTGCCGATCGTGGAAAGCCAGGTCGGCGGCTATCTGGACAAACGCCTGGCCGCCGATCCCGCCTGATGAACCTCGACGCCATTCCGATCGGCCTCAATCCACCCGTGGACGTCAACGTCGTCATCGAGGTGCCGCTGGGCGGTGAGCCGATCAAGTACGAACTGCACAAGGAAGCCGGCGTCCTGATGGTCGACCGCTTCCTCTACACCCCGATGCGCTACCCGGGGAATTATGGGTTCATCCCCCACACCCTGTCGGGCGATGGCGACCCGGTCGATGTGATCTGCATGAACACCCGCGCCATTGTGCCCGGAGCGGTAATGAGTTGCCGGATCGTCGGCGTGCTGCTGATGGAAGACCAGGCCGGGATTGACGAGAAGCTGATCGCGGTGCCGTCGGCCCATCTGACGGCGCGCTATGAGGGCATCCACGACCTGAACGACCTGCCGCAGATCACCCTGGACCAGGTCATGCACTTCTTCAGCCACTACAAGGACCTGGAGCCCGGCAAGTGGGTGAAGGTCAAGGGTTGGGGCGACGCGGCCGAGGCCCACAAGATGGTGCTCGAAGGGATCGAGCGGGCGAAGGCCGAAAAGGCCTAGCGGCCCGTACTGGCCGTTGCGCCGGCCTCGGCGCACCATGGATAGTCGGGATGCGTCCGGCATTCCTGCTTGAGTAGAGTGGCAAAGGTCGCCGCCTGCTGTTCCCCATAAGGACCGCCCAGAGTCTGGGAAAGCTTGCGAACCTTGGCCTGCAGGGCAAGGTATGCCGGGTCCATCAGCATCTCGTTGAGCCGATCCTGCTCGCCCTGGTCCAGGATGGTGGCCAGGTAGCTGCGACCCTCGGACTCGGAGCGGGCGTAGGCGGTCTTGAGCTCGGCCTGATGGTCGCGCAGGCGGGTAACCAGCGGGTCCTGCTGGAAGGCCAGGTACTGTTCCAGTTCCTGCTGTGTCAGCCCGCGCGCGAGGCCGTCGACACTGTCGTCCAACATCCTGCCCTTGACCTGCGCCATGGCCTGGATGGCCAGGTCCAGGAAGGCCTGCCGGGCGGCCGGGTTGTTGGCCCTGGCGAAGGACTGGTCATAGGCCTCGCCGGCGGCCTCTCGAATGCCGGGCTCGTATTCGCCGTCGCTGAGCTGGATCAGGGTGCGGGCGATCTCCCAGGACCGCGCCGAGGGCCCCATATCGCCCTTGCCCGCAAAGGCCGGGCCGCAAACCAAGGCGCCCACGAGCGCCAACGCCACAATACGCTTCATCAAGTCCGTCCCCCGACCGACTGTCATCACTATAGGCAGCCTGACGCGGGAGGCGTCGTCGTTCAAGGGGCCGGGGTGGTTTGCCGCAGGGGATGCATGAGGGCGCCGTAAATCAGGGCGGCCAGGCCGAAGCCGATGAACCAGGCCCACTGGAAGATGGTGTCGAAGAACGCCGGGACCTGAGCCAACCCAACCGTGTGTAGGAAGCCCGGCAGGTTGGGGGCCACGCCGACAATCAGCGCCACGACCCCGGCCAGGTTCCAGCCTTGAGCTCCACGATAGCGGCCGTGGAAACGGAACAGATCCGCGATGTCGTACCGCCCTCGCCGCACCCACAGATAGTCGCAGACCAGGATGCCGGCGATCGGCCCCAGCAGCGCGCCGTAGCCGCCCAGCCAGGCAAACAGGTAGGTCCCGGCGCTCTCCATCAGTCGCCAGGGGAAGATGGCGACCCCCAGGCCCGCCGTGATCAGCCCGCCCTGCAAGAACGAAATCTTCGACGGCGCCAGGTTGGAGAAGTCATAGGCCGGCGAGACGACATTGGCCGCCAGGTTGGTGGTGATGGTGGCGACCAGCAGCACGAACAGGGCCAGCACGACGCCATAGCCGCCCATCTGCTGGGCCAGTTCGATGGGATTCCAGATCGGCTTGCCGTAGAGCGCGACGGTCGCCGAGGTCACGGCCACCCCAATGAAGGCGAAAAGGGCCATCGGGACCGGCAGGCCCACGACCTGGCCAATGATCTGGTCGCGCTGGCTGCGCGCGAAGCGGGTGAAGTCACAGATGTTCAGCGCCATGGTCGCCCAGAACCCGACCATGGCTGTCAATCCGCCGGCCAGGGCGCCCCACAGCTGCGAGCCGTGCAGGGTGGCCGGCGCCGAGAGCATGGGGCCAAGCCCGTCGGCCTTGCGGCAGGCCCACGACAGCAGCGCCAGGCCCATGACCAGCAGGAAAGGCGCCGACCAGGTCTCCAACCAGCGGATCGACTCGGTCCCTTTGACGATGAACCAGATGTGCAGGGCCCAGAAGGCCAGGAAGCAGGCTAGCTGCGCGCCGTTGATGGCCAGCAGCGGCAGAGCTGGTCCCGTCAAGGCGTCATGGGTCAGGATGTTCAGGGCCGCGTAGATGGCCGAGCCGCCCAGCCAGGTGTTAATCCCGAACCAGCCGCAGGCCACCAGCGCCCGTGCCAGGGCCGGCAGCTGCGCGCCCCTGGGCCCGAACGCCGAGCGCAGCAGCACCGGGAACGGCAGTCCGAACCGCGCGCCGGCATGACCCACGATCAGCATCGGGACCAGCACGATGAGGTTGCCCAGGAACACCAGTCCTACCGCCTGCCAGGCCGACAGCCCCGTGCTGACCAGCCCCCCGGCCAGGGTGTAGGTGGGCACGCAGACCACCATTCCCACCCACAGGGCCGCGAAGGACTGCCAGGTCCAGGTGCGCTGGGCCGGATCGGTCGGCGCCAGGTCGTGGTTGGTCAGCTGCGGATCGGCCGAGATCGGCTGGGTCATATGCGTCCCCCGTTGGATCAGGCGATGAGACCAGCTTCCAGGCCCGGGGGTCAATCTTTCGACTTGGTCTGCTTCTTGGCCGCGTTCAGGGCCACGGCAGCCTGGATCAAAGCCTTGAACGCCTCGGCGTTGATAGTCTCGCCGTGGTGGATATCGATGGCTCGGCGGGTATTGCCCTCAAGGCTGGAATTGAACAGCCCGGCCGGGTCGTCCAGTGATGCCCCCTTGGCGAAAGTCAGCTTGACCACCGCCTTGTAGGTCTCACCCGTGGTAATGATGCCGGCGTGCGACCACACCGGAACCCCGCGCCATTTCCATTCCTCGACCACCTCGGGGTCGGACTCCCGGATCAGGGCTCGGATCTTGGCGAGCGTCTCGCCGCGCCAGTCGGCCAGCGATTTGATCCGGGCGTCGATCAGCTGCGAGGGCGTCTCGTCGCCGGTTGTTTCGGGATCGTTGTGCCTGATCATGCCTGTGTCCTCCGCCCACCGCGCCACCTCGCAGCATAGGGCAGAATGAAGATGTACAGCCCCGTCAACAGAAGGAGGATCAGCGGAAACAGCGCCAGGAGGCCTACCCAGACTTCCTGCCGGCCCGAGAACAGGGCGGCAAGATTGATGACCACCGCCAGGGTGAAGACGATCGACAGCCAGCGATGGACCTGCCGAAGCCATAGATTCCAGTTCACGGAGACCTCCCTTGCGCAGCCCACCAATAACCTATCAGCTATTGATTGTTGTATAACTACGCAGATATGGGTTGGTCAAGCAGCGCGAGGGGCGGGCTATCGGGCGAAGCGCGCCACGACGATCAGCACCACCGAGCCGACGCCGATTCCAATGACCACCCAGGCGATGATCCGGCCGATCAGGGCGCCCGCGTGGCTGGCGACGGGGCCGTACTCCGCCAGCCGACGACGGGCGGCGGCGGCGCGCTGGCTGTCCTTGCGCGTAGCCTCATCGGCGCGGCGGCGCTCGGCCTCCTTGGCGCGGCGGGCGTTCAGATCGATGACGTTGCGGTCACGGTCGGGCATGTATCGGATTTAGCGCGGGCCGCAGGCCGACGCTACCGGCTTGACGCCTCAAGGCGCGTTGAATTTCTCCGCTGTCAGCGCCTGGGGCCCGTCGCCGCCGTCGACGTCTCTTTCTTCCAGCGTGTAGGTCTGGGTGCGGCCGACCGGCTTACCGTCTTCAAGCTTCTCGGCGAAGACGTCGGACTTGTCGTACTGGCCATAGCCGCTGGGATAGTCGAGGCGGCTGCAATCGGCCGCGAAAGCGCCGCCCATCGCCTGGGTCTGGCGATAGGTCCCGTCCGCCAGTGGTCCGACCGACGCCGTCTGATGCGGGGCCACATAGAAGGCGACAACCAGCGGCCCATCGACCCCGGTACGGATCTTCACCACCGCCGGCGCGTCGGTCAGGTTCATGACCTGGTAGTAGTTCAGCCCCTCCTCCAGCACCGCGCCCTCCAAGATCTCGCCATTCTCCGGCGGTTGGGCGCAATCGGAATCGGCGACGCGGGCCGGACCCAGCGCCTCCGCCGACGGCGTGGCCTGAGTGGGCTCCGGCGCGGGCTTGGGGAGCGGTTTGGGCGGCGCGCCGGCCGAGCAGGCGGCCAGGATCAGGGCGCCCGCCAGAACCGCCATTCGCCGCACAGACCCCTCGAACATTCGACTCCCCGCCCTCTAACCATCGCGAGCATAACCCGCCGCGAGCGCGCCGACGAGGCTCCGAGGCGTCAGCACCGCCACGACGTCTCGCGGCGATTCAATGGCGGTTCCATATCCGTCCGGCGACCAGGGCCGGGCCGCCCTGCCCTCCATCAGCCAGGCCCGGCCGTCCTGTTCGAACATCGCGCCATCCGGCAGATCGGCGGCCCTTGCGGCGTAACGGCGTTGGACATTGTCCGCGGTCAGGCGGTCGGCATGCAGCAACCGGTCGATTTCATCGACGCCGGGCTTGGCGGAAAGCGAGCCGGGGTTGCCGGCGACCACGGCCGCGCGGAACCGCTCGAACGCCTCGCGCCGGCAATAGGCGCAGGGCCGATGGCCGGCGGCCAGAGCCGTGGCCTCATCCAAGAAAAATAGTTCGGTCCAGCGGTTCGGCGCCATCACCACCCGCCGCCAGCCCTTCCAGTCCAGCCGGCAGGAAATCCACCGCCGCGAGCGCCAGGTCCGGCCCGGCCGGATGCGCCGGGCTTCGTCATGCAGGCAACCGCGATTGCCGGTCAGGGTCCCTCGGCCGGGGACGGCGATCAGGGCGCTGAACGGATCGACACGGTTCTGCAGCGGCATGAGGCGAGAGTGGGCCGGCGAGATCGGAGCGGCAACGGCCGTGATGGCTGTCACGGGCGACGGGTCCGAAATCCGCCAACCTGACGCCATGTCGCGTGAACCGGCCGAAACCCCCGCTCAGCTGGAACAAAGGCTCCTGGCCTATCTCCGCTGGATCAGCGTCCCCGGCGCCCCGCCGCCACGGCTAGTCCGGCCCGCGTCCCAGCCAGTGGGCGCCGCCCGCCCGCGCGCCGGTCGGCTTGACGATGGGGGAGAACCCGCGGGCGCGCCAGAAGGCCAGCCCGCCTAAATTATCCCGACTGACCCCGACATGCAGTCCGCCCGACGGCCGGACCTCGGCCAGCCAGCGGTCAAGCAAGGCCGTCCCCACGCCCCGACCCTGCAGGCGCGGCAGCAGGTTCATGTGCAGGTGGCCCGGGAAATCGGCGACGACATAATCTGGCGTGGCGAACGGATGATGGATCAACCAGGCCCGCTTCTGGTCCGCCGTCCAGCCCTCGGACTGCCCGGTCGGATCGGCATAGCGCCGCCGTAGATCCGGCCACCAGTCCTGCTCTAGGCGCGCCTCGAAGGCTCGGGTGTCGGTCACCCCGACGATGTAGCCGCCGACGCCCTCGGCATCCTCGGCCACAAGGGCCGTTTCGGGGCTGAGGATGGCGTAGGGAGCCGAGTAGATGTGGCCAATCAGCCGGGGGTCGGTATGGAGCGGACCGGCGTCCTGGCCACTGTCGCCGGTGGCGAGACTGATCGCGTAGAGGGCGTCGAGGTCGCCGGGGCGGTAGGGGCGCTGGCGGCTCATGGAGAGGATTTGCCCCATCAGTGGATCGCCGTCTAGCCGCAGGGAAGTTCGCCTGGCGTGACGGCCGTCACGGATGCTTTCGGCCAGGCGGTGGGAGATGTGTGGGTCCGATCACGGACGGGCCGTTCCATCTGCGGGGAAGCTATGCCGAGCGTGCACTTCGAAACCACCTGTGACGATAACTTCTGGCTCGCCGTCGAATTCGACGACCTACCGGCCGGCGACAAGTCCGTGGACTGGGAGCTGCCTTCGGGGAAACACACCCTGCATTGGCACTTCGCCGGCAACCCGGGCGACACCATCACCGTCGAAATCACCTGCGACGGGGCGGACCTCGGCAAGGTGGATAAGCGGCCGATCCCCGAGGACGAATTCAGCGCCGGCGCCACCAAAACCTTCACCGTGCCGTAGGGACTACAATCATGCGAAACGCCATTCTTCCGCTCGCGATCGGACTTGCCGTAGCACTGTCCTCACAAGCCCACGCCGAGCGGGACAACGCCACCCGTGTGCTGGACAAAGCCGGTCCGGGCACACTCGACAGCCCTGTGTCCACCAGCAGCGGGGTTGAATTAACCGCCGGCCAGGGCAGTTCGGACGCCAGTATCAAGGCGTCCTTCCTGCTGCCGCCAAGCGCCAATGCAATCCGATCGCTAAGCCTTACTGCGAGCGCGCCCCTCAGCAAGGGCGACGAGCCCACCGATCTGGCGACCCTGGACCGTTTGGCCAATTCCTCATCCCTCGAGCTAAAGTACACCTCGACCAGCATGACGGGGCAGCTGAAACCGACTGACGCCGATCGCAAGCAGGTCTGCGACAAGGTCGCCGACTTTTACCCGATGGCTGGCCTCAAGGAGGTCGATTTCACGGGAGGCGATTGCGACGGGGCGCACATCGACAACCTGATCGGCATCATCAAGGAGCGCCGCGGGCGGGGCTTTCTTGACCAGGACATCGCCCCGTCGATCAAGGCGTTGCGCGATCTCAAGCGACAGCAACGCAACCTCGAATTTGACGAGAACAGCACCGTGCTGATGGGAGGCTTCAACGTTCGGGCCGGCTATGAGTCCTTCGACTATTTCGAGCCCACGACCCTCGCCCCCAGGTCCTCGGACGAGACGAGCTGGTCGGCGGGGGCCTTCTTCGCCTTCCAGCCTGGGCGCATGCCCGCCCTGTTCACGTTCAGCTACGAGCATCAGGACGGCTATGAGGCAGCCAAAAAGGTGGTGGCTTGTCCGGCCGGCCCCGGCCCGGTGATCTGCGTCAACGGCTCGGTGGGGGCGCCGAAGGCGACACGTTCCGAACTCCTCAGCTTCGAGGCGCGCGTCAAACCCACGGCCCGGTTTGGCTTCGCGGTCACGGCCACCTACGATGTTGAGGCGGAGACGTTCGGCGTCGACGTACCGCTCTATCTGGTTAGCGACGACAAGGGCGGCCTTAGCGGCGGTATTCGGCTCGGCTGGACGGACGAGTCCGACAACGTGACGGCTGCTGTCTTCGTCTCGAAGGCCTTCAACCTCTACGATTAGGAAACGACGGCGGCGGTCTGCCTTAGGCCGCCGCCTCCACTGCCGGCCGCCGAAGGTCTTCCGCCAGCCCCTCGCCCATCAGGTCGAGGAAGTTGTCGGCGTAGAAGGCCGCCACCGAGGCCGGCGGCGTGCCGGCCAGGCTGTCGTCGAAGCGCTTGAGCGGGTTGCGGCCGCCCTCCACGTGCGGGAAGTCGCTGGAGAACAGGCAGCATTCTGGGCCGCTGTTGGCGATAATCCAGCCGGTGTCCTCGTGAGGATAGGGGGTGACACGGACCTGGCGGCGGACGATCTCGCTGGGCCTGGCCGAGAGCTTTTGCAGGCGATCCTCATTGCGGATGAAGGCCGCCGCGCCGCTGTCCATGAACCGCATCCAGCTGGGCAGCCAGGAGGCGCCCAGTTCGATGGCCCCGAACTTCAGGCGCGGGAAGCGGTCCAGCACGCCGTCGAAGATCAGCGCCGCCAGGGTTTGCTGCACGCTGCCGGGGATGGCCATGAAGCTGACCGAGGTGAAGTTCTCCTCGCCGCCGTGGAAGTCCTTCACCCGCGGCAGGCCGTTCTCGAAATAGGGGGCGTGCAGCTTCTCCTCGCCGCCGACGTGGAACAGGATCGGCAGGCCCGCCTCCTGGGCCATGGCCCAGATCGGATCGAAACGGATGTGGCTGGCCGAGTGATGCTGCGGGTGGCGCGAGGGAATCATCAGGCCCTTGGCGCCAATGGCGATTGCGTTCCTGGCCGTCTCGATGGACCGGTCGAAGTCCTCCAGCGGGATGTAGGCGGTGGCCAGGAAGCGGCGGTCGACGGCGCAGAAGTCGACCATCATGCGGTTGTGAGCCTCGGCGGCGGCGTAGGCCAGTTCCAGGTCATCGCCCTGGTCGAGGCCGAAATTGCTCAGGCAGAAGGTGGTGAAGACCAGCTGGCTGGCGAATCCCAGCAGGTCCAGCGCCTTGGGCCGGTCGGACGGGGTGAAGGCGCCCAGCGCCTCGTAGTTCTTGCGCAGCAGGATGTTGTCGGCGTCGCCGGCCCGGAAGGTGTCGTCACGCTGCTTCTGCCGGGCCTGCTCGGCCCAGCCGGCCTGGCCCAGCTTCTTCTGATAGTAGGGCAGATCATGGAAGCGCTGCAGCAGCCGCCTGTCGAAGAACGGGTCCAGGCAGTCCGGCAGCTCCATCAGATGGCTGTCGGCGTCGTGCACCAGGCGACCGGTCGCATAGGCCATGGCTTCCTCCTCGTCGTCTTCTTGCTTGGCCCAGAGTGTCGCGCCGGAAAATCCAGGCGCCAAGCCCCCCATTCGAGCGTGACGCCACCGTCATTTTGGAGGATGTTCGTCTGCAATCGAGACCGGCTCAGCCGGCGCGGCTTCCCGGGATGGAGATAGGTCATGAGCGACGGCGCGGTGCATCTGGACGAGGCGCGAGAGAAGGCCTGGTCGATGCCGCTGGACCAGATCAATCCGGCCGATCCCTACCTGTTCCGCGACAACACCATGTGGCCCTACTTCGAGCGGCTGCGGAAGGAAAACCCGGTCCACCTGCAGACCGAGCACCAATTCGGGCCCTACTGGTCGGTGACCAAGTACAACGACATCATGGCCGTAGACACCAACCACGAGGCCTTCTCGTCCCAGCCCTCGATCACCATCGCCGACCCGAAGGAAGACTTCCGGTTGCCGATGTTCATCGCCATGGACCCGCCCAAGCACGACGTGCAGCGCAAGACGGTCAGCCCGATCGTCGCGCCGTTCAACCTGCAGGCCATGGAGCCGATCATCCGCGAGCGGGCGGGCAAAATCCTGGACAGCCTGCCGATCGGCGAGGAGTTCGACTGGGTCGACAAGGTCTCGGTCGAGCTGACCACCCAGATGCTGGCCACCCTGTTCGACTTCCCCTGGGAGGAGCGCCGCAAACTGACCCGCTGGTCGGATGTCACCACGGCCAACCCGCAAAGCGGCATCATCGAGAGCGAAGAGGCTAGGCGCGCCGAGCTGATGGAATGCGCCGCCTACTTCATGAACCTGTGGAATGAGCGGGTGAACGCACCGCCACGCAACGATCTGATCTCGATGCTGGCCCACGGCGAGTCGACGCGGAACATGGACCGCATGGAGTATCTGGGGAACCTGCTGCTGCTGATCGTCGGCGGCAACGACACCACCCGCAACACCATCACCGGCTCGATCCTGGCCCTGAACGAGAACCGGGACCAGTACGACAAGCTCAAGGCCGATCCCGGCCTGATCCCCAGCATGGTTTCCGAGACCATCCGCTGGCAGACTCCGCTGGCCCACATGCGCCGCAACGCCACCCGCGACATCGAGCTGGGCGGCAAGCAGATCAAAAAGGGCGACAAGGTCGTCATGTGGTACGTCTCGGGCAACCGCGACGAAGAGGTCATCGACCGCCCCAACGACTACTGGATCGAGCGGCCGCGCGTGCGCCAGCACCTTTCGTTCGGCTTCGGCATCCACCGCTGCGTGGGCAATCGGCTGGCCGAACTTCAGCTGAAGATCATCTGGGAGGAAATCCTCAAGCGCTTCCCCGACATTCAGGTGACCGGCGCGCCCAAGCGGGTGCTGTCGAGCTTCGTCAAAGGCTACGAGACCCTGCCCGTGGTCATTCCCCGGCGCCTGTAGCGACATGTGCGACACCCTGGTCGCCCTGCCCCCGGCCACCGCGACCGGGGCTGTGGTGTTCGGCAAGAACAGCGACCGCGAGCGCAATGAGGCGCAGGGACTGGAATTGCATCCTGCCGCCGAGCATCCGGCGGGGGCGGTGCTCAAGGCGACCTACATCGCGATCCCGCAAGCGCGGCAAACTTATGCGGTCCTGATCAGCCGGCCCTTCTGGATGTGGGGCGCGGAGATGGGCGCCAACGAGCATGGCGTCGTCATCGGCAACGAGGCGGTGCACTCCATCGTGCCCGCCAACCGCCGGCGGGCGCTGATCGGGATGGACCTGGTGCGGCTGGGCCTGGAGCGTGGGGCGACGGCGCGGGAGGCCGCCGAGGTCATCGTCGAGCTGCTGGAAACTCACGGCCAGGGCGGCGACTGCGGCCATCTGGGGCGGTTCTACTACCACAACAGCTTCATCATCGCCGACCGGACCGAGGCCCTGGTGCTCGAGACCATCGGCAAGTGGTGGGCCATCCAGACCGCCCCACCGCTGCGCTCGCTGTCGAACGCCCTGTCGATCCAGGACGACTACGACCAGATCAGCCCGGCCCTGGTCGAGGAGGCCCGCACGCGCGGCTGGCTGGAAAACGGCCGTCTGCGGATCGCTGACCGGCTGCTGGACGCGCAGCGCGACGCCATCAGCCACGGCCGAGGCCGCTGCGCCCGGGGCCAAGCCTTGTTGGACGCCCGCCGGGGCTGGATGAGCCCGCTGGAGATGATGGCCATCCTGCGCGACCATGGCGACGTGGGTCCAGACTGGCGTCCGGCGGATACGGTCGGCCGCACTATCTGCATGCACGCCGCCGAGGGACCCCGCCGCAGCCAGAGCGTTGGCTCCATGGTCAGCGACCTGACACCGGGACGAACGATCCACTGGGTGACCGGCTCCTCGGCGCCGTGCCTCAGCCTGTTCAAGCCCGTGATGTTCGAGACCGGGCTGCCGGACCAAGGCCCCGCCCCGACCGATCAGGCGGACGACAGCCGCTGGTGGCGACACGAACGGCTGCACCGGAAGGCGCTGGGCGACTATCCGGCGGCGCTGGCGGTCATGGCGACGGAGCGAGACGCGCTCGAGGCCTCGTTCGTGTCCCGGATGGCCAAGGCAGTCGACTTGAAAAGCGCTGTCTCCGCCTGCTGGCGCGAGGCGGATGCGGCGGAGACGCGGTGGCTGATGGCGATGCCGAAAGCCAGGCCAGCCGGTTCATTCAGCCGCAGTTGGGCGCGTTTGAACGCAGTCGCTGAGTTTCCCTGAACGCCCTTCCGCCTCTTTGAGGCTAGCCGGCCTTGGGCGCCCGCCGCACCTCAACCACCCGCACCCGCGTCCCGTCCAGCACCAGGGCCAGTTCGCCACGCTTTAGCTTCAGCGCATCCGCGCCGAAGGCGTCCTTGCGCCAGCCGGTCAGGGCGCCGACATCGGCGTTGTCGTCGTTGGCGATCTTTTCCAGGTCCGAGACGGTGGCGATCAGCTTGGAAGCGACGCCGGCGTCCTCCGAACGGGCCTTGAGCAGCACCTTCAAGAGCTCGACCACCGCCCCGGCGGCCGGGTTGTGGGTCGGGCGTTCGCGCTCGACGGTGGGGGCGTAGGCCTCGGGGTTCTTCAGGGCCTCGCGGATGGCGGCCAGCAGGTCGGGGCCGAACTTGCTCCCTGAGAAGCCCTTGGGCACCCCGCGCAGCCGGTCCAGCGCGCCCGCATCGGTCGGCGCCTGGCTGGCCAGTTCGTCCATGGCGTCATCCTTGAGGATGCGGCCACGCGGCTGGTCGCGCAGCTGGGCGGTACGCTCGCGCCAGGCGGCGACGGCCTTGAACACCGCCAGATATTTGGCCGCGTGCTTGCGGGGCTTGAGCCGCTTCCAGGCGTTCTCCGGATCGACGTCGTAGAGGGCCGGATCGGTCAGGGCCGCCATCTCCTCCTCGACCCAGGCCAGGCGTCCGGCCTTTTCCAGCCGGTCGCGCAGCATCGGATACAGTGTGCGCAGATGGGTGACGTCGGCGATGGCATAGGTCAGCTGGGCGTCCGACAGCGGCCGGCGGGCCCAGTCGGTGAAGCGGTGCGACTTGTCCAGGTCGATCTTCAGCATCTGGCGGACCAGGGCGTCATAGGCGATCTGCTCGCCGAACCCGGCGGCCATGCTGGCGATCTGGGTGTCGAACAACGGCCGGGGCATGGCGCCCAGGTTGTTGAAGATTTCGACGTCCTGACGCGCGGCGTGGAACACCTTCTGCACGCTCTCGTCGCGCAGGATGTCCAGCAGGGGCGAGAGGTCCATGTCCTCGGCGAGCGGGTCGATACACGCCTCGCATCCGGGGGCGGCGACCTGGATCAAACAGAGCTTGGGCCAGTACGTGGTCTCGCGCATGAACTCGGTGTCCACGACGACGAAGGGCTGGCCGTTCAATTGTTTGCAGAAATCCGCCAGCGCGGCGGTGGTTGTAATGGGCTGCATCGGCTAGCTATAGCCTTGCGCGGGGTTGAGTCTGCAAGGGCCAACCGCCCATCTGCGGCAATTGTCGCCCCACCGTGACCGAAAAAACCATCTTGGACGCCCCCAGAGAGGCCCAATGCAAGACCGCAAGAACGGCCTGACCTATGCCGAGGCCGGCGTCGATATCGACGCGGGCGCCGCCCTGGTGGAAGCCATCAAGCCGCTGGCCAAGGCCACCCGGCGCCCTGGCGCCGAGGCCGGGCTGGGCGGATTCGGGGCCCTCTTCGACCTCAAGGCCGCCGGTTACGACGACCCGCTGCTGGTCTCGACCACCGACGGGGTGGGCACCAAGCTGCGCATTGCCATCGACACCGGGCTGCACGACACGGTCGGCATCGACCTGGTGGCCATGTGCGTCAACGACCTGCTGGCCCAAGGCGCCGAGCCGCTGCTGTTCCTGGATTACTACGCCACCGGCAAGCTGGACGTCGCCATCGCCACCCGCGTGGTGGCCGGCATCGCCGAGGGTTGCCGCCTCTCCGGCTGCGCCCTGGTCGGGGGTGAGACGGCCGAGATGCCGGGCATGTACGAGGGCGAGGACTACGACCTGGCCGGCTTCGCGGTCGGCGCCGTCAACCGCGACGGCGTGCTGCCCAAGCTGGACGAACAGCGGGCCGGCGACGTGCTGATCGGCATCGGCTCCAGCGGTCCGCATTCCAACGGTTACAGCCTGGTTCGTCGGGTCGTCGAGCGCTCGGGCTTGGCCTGGGACGCCCCCTCGCCCTTCTGCGAAGGCACGCTGGGCGCGGCGCTGATGGCCCCCACCCGGCTCTACATCAAGTCGGTCCTGCCGCAGATCAAGGCCGGCCGCATCAAGGGCGGCGCCCACATCACCGGCGGCGGCCTGATCGAGAACCCGCCCCGCGCGGTGGCCGAGGGCCTGGTCCCCAACATCGACTGGAACGCCTGGCCCCTGCCCCCGGTGTTTGAATGGCTGCAGAAGACCGGCGGCATGGACGATCACGAACTGCGCCGCACCTTCAACTGCGGCATCGGTTTCATGCTGATCGTCAGCCCCCGCCATGCGCCGGTCGTGCTGGCCGAGCTGCTGGAAGCGGGCGAAGACGCCTTCGTCTGCGGCGAGCTCGCCGCCGCATGAGCCGGGCCAAGGTAGGCGTCCTGTTTTCGGGGCGCGGCACGACGATGCAGTCCCTGATCGACGCCGCCCAGGCGCCCGACTGCCCCTTCGAGATCGCCCTGGCGGTTTCCAACAAGGCCGACGCCGCCGGGTTGAACAGAGCCAAGGCCGCTGGGATCGCAACGGTCGTCATCGACCACAAGCCTCACGGCAAGGACCGCGAGGCCCACGAACGACTCGTGGATGCGGCCCTGCGCGCGGCAGGCTGCGAATACGTCGCCCTGGGCGGGTATATGCGGATCATGACGCCCTGGCTGGTCGACGCCTGGGCTGGTCGAATGATCAACATCCATCCCGCCCTGCTGCCGAAGTATCCGGGCCTGGACACCCACCGCCGCGCCCTGGAGGCGGGCGACACCGAGGCCGGCTGCTCGGTGCATCTGGTGATCGCGGGCGTGGACGAAGGTCCGATCCTGGGCCAGGCGCGCGTGCCGATCCTGCCGGGTGATGACGAAGCGACGCTGGCGGCCAGGGTGCTCGTCGAGGAGCACAGGCTGTTTCCGAAATGCCTGGCGGAGCTGGTCAGCCGCTAACCGGCCGGCGTCTCCAACACCAGATCGACCAGCCGCGGCTTGAAGCGCTTGCCGGTGGGCGAGCCTGAGTCGTCTTCGGCGATCAGACCGGCGCCACTCACGCCGAAATAAACCAGCTTGCCGGTGACCCGGACCTTCTCACGCAGCGGATGAGGCTTGCCGGCCGAATCCTGGAACGTCGTTCTGGCCAGGTCGAAGGTGATGGTTTCCGGCGCGTTGGGGACGAACCGTTCCCGGCTCAGCACGGCCATATTGAGCTGATTGGGCCCGGCTCCGGTCTCCAGGTCGAACCGCATCAACTCGTCGCCCTGGCCGTTGGGGCGCGTCGTCAGCACCTGGCCGATGGTGATGGCCTGGCCGCCTGGGCCGTCGTCGAAGCCGATATAGCCGTCAATGGAAACGCGCCGGCCGTTGAGGTCGGAAGCCCAGTAGATCTGCGGTTCGACCTGCGAGGCTTCAACCAGCACCGGCGGCGGCGCGGGGCCGACCTTGCCGCAGCCTGTCGCTATGAGCGCCAACATGCCTACCAGGGCCACTCGCAACCGCATGGCGTTCTCCCGTCGTCCCGGAAGCGCATCTTCAGTGGAAGTCGTGAATCAATTCGATTCGGCGGGGCTCACCGCCAGCCTTCACAAGGCTTGGGGCCTGCCGCTAGGTTGTCCCCATCGTCTCGAAGCAGGAATGTTGGCAGTGTCTCAATCGGCGTCACAGGCAGCAGCCTTCTACCGCGACGTGGCGAAGTCCAAAGAGTTCTGGACCGTTGCGGACAAGGACGGCATCCCGGCTCCAAAAAACCCGTCAGGGCAGCGAGCCATGCCTTTGTGGTCATCGAAAACTCGCGTCGAACGGATCATAGCATCAGTACCCGCCTATGCCGGCTTCGAACCCTATTCGATCAGTTGGCAGGAATTCACCGAGGAGTGGATGGCTGACCTTGAAAGGGACGGAACACTGGTAGGCGTGAACTGGAGCGGCCCCCGTGCCAAGGGTTACGACATGACAGCGCCCGAACTCGTTCAAAACGTGGTGGCTGTGGCAACGGGGTGGAAGCCGCCCTGGAGGCGCTAGAACTACAAAAGGCCCCCTCCTAGGCAGGAGAGGGCCTTCGCAAAGTCTTACGGCCGAGTGGTCTTAGCCGACGATGTCGGCCGCCGTGAAGAACTGGGCGATCTCGATGGCGGCGTTCTCGGCGCTGTCCGAGCCGTGGACGGTGTTCTCGCCGACCGACTGGGCGAACAGCTTGCGGATGGTGCCTTCGTCGGCGTTGGCCGGGTTGGTGGCGCCCATGACTTCGCGGTAACGGGCCACGGCGTTGTCGCCTTCCAGCACCTGCACCACGACCGGAGCGCGGGTCATGAACTCGACCAGCTCGCCGAAGAACGGGCGCTCCTTGTGGACTTCATAGAACTTTTCGGCCTGGGCCTGAGACATCTGGATGCGGCGCTGGCCGACGATGCGCAGGCCGGCCTTTTCGATGACGGCGTTCACGGCGCCGGTCAGGTTCCGCTCGGTGGCGTCGGGTTTCAGGATCGAGAAGGTGCGTTCGGTCATGGGCTGGGACTAAGCCTTGTGAGAAGTGGTTGGGTTTTCGAGGTTGCGGGCTTATAGCCGCACGCTCCCGCCTCGCCAACCTCCCGCAGTGCAACATTGCTTCAGATCGACAATCTCACTTTTGACTCCTGGGGCCGCCGCTTCTTCGATGAAGCCAGCGTCAGCCTCCCCGTGGGGGCCAAGGTGGGTCTGGTCGGGCGCAACGGCATCGGCAAGTCGACGCTGTTCAAGCTGATCCTGGGCGAACTGCACAACGGCGGCGGCGAGATCCGCATCCCCAGGCGGGCCCGGATCACCTCGGTGGCCCAGGAGCACCCGGCCACCCCGGTCAGCCTTCTCGACACCGTGCTCGAGGCTGATGTCGAGCGGCACGAGCTGCTGCTCAAGCTGGAGACCGCCGAGCCGGAGGACATGGGCGACATCTGGACCCGGCTGATCGAGATCGACTCCGACTCGGCCCCGGCCCGCGCCTCCGAAATTCTCGCCGGCCTGGGCTTCAGTCATGAGGACCTCAGCCGGCCGATGGCCGAGTTTTCCGGCGGTTGGCGGATGCGAGTGGCCCTGGCGGCGGCGCTGTTCGCCGAGGCCGACCTGATGCTGCTGGACGAGCCGACCAACTATCTCGACCTGGAAGGCGCCCTGTGGCTCGAGGCGCGGCTGAAGAAGTATCCGCACACCGCCATCATCATCAGCCACGACCGGGAACTGCTCAATAATTCCGTGGGTTACATCCTGCATGTGAGAGAGGGAAAGCTCGACCTCTACACCGGCGGCTATGACAGCTTCGAGAACCAGCGCGCCGAAAAGGCCCGCCTGGCCGAGGCCATGCGCGGCAAGATCGAAGCCAAGCGCGCTCACATGCAGGCCTTCGTCGACCGCTTCCGGGCCAAGGCCTCCAAGGCCACCCAAGCCCAGTCGCGCCTGAAGATGCTGGCCAAGCTGCCCCCGGTGACCATGACCATCGAGGACCGCACTGCCCCCTTCACCATCCCCTCCCCGCCCCGGCCGCTGGCCCCGCCGCTGGTCAGGTTGGAGAACGCCACCGTCGGCTATGGCGGCCCGCCGATCCTCAAGGGCCTGAACCTGCGGCTGGATATCGACGACCGCATCGGCCTGCTGGGCGTCAACGGCGCCGGCAAGTCGACCTTCGCCAAGATGATCGCCGGCGCCCTGGCCATCGAGTCCGGCCACCTGCACCGCGACCGACGGATCAAGGTCGGCTGGTTCCACCAGCACCAGATCGAAGCGCTCGACCCCAACGACACCCCGCTGGAGATCATCCGCCGCGAGATGCCCGAGTCGAGCGAGTCGCAGCGCCGCTCGAAGCTGGCGCAGTTCGGCCTGAACTACGACAAGGCCGAGACGACAGTCGCCAACCTCTCCGGCGGCGAACGCGCCCGGCTGCTGTTGAACCTGGTGGCGATGGCCGCCCCGCACCTGCTGATTCTCGACGAACCGACCAACCACCTCGATATCGACAGCCGCCGGGCCCTGCTCGACGCGCTGAACGAATACGAAGGCGCGGTGATCCTGATCACCCACGACCGCGGCCTGATGGAGCTGGTCGCCGACCGCCTGTGGCTGGCCGCCGACGGCAGTGTGAAGCCCTTCAACGGCGACATGGACGACTACGCCAAGCTCGTCCTCGACCGCGCCCGCGTCGCCGCCCGCGCTCCGACCCAGGTCAAGGCCGCCCCTGCCGCCAAGGCTGAGCCGGCCTCTCCGCCACCTGCGCCGACCAATCGCGACCCCGCCGCCATGGCCGGTCCTCTGAAGCGCAAGCTGCAGGCGGCCGAGGAAGTCCTGGCGCGCGCGACCAAGGCCCTGGCCGAGATCGACGAGAAGCTGGCCCAGCCCAACCTCTATGTCCGCGATCCCAAAGGGGCGGCGGAGCTCGGGCAGAAGCGCGTGAAGGCCCAGGCGACGCTGGATGAGGCCGAGGCCAAGTGGATGGCCGCCGCCGAGGCGCTGGAATTGGTGACAGGCTAGCCCAGCAGCGCGTCCCGCGCGGCGTTGAGCTGCGCCGCCAGACCGGAGGTGCCGCCGACATCAGGGTGGGCTCTGCGAATCAGGCGGTTGTAAGCGGTCAGGATTTCCTCACGGCTGGCGCCGGGTTCGACGCCCAGGATGGCGCGAGCTTCGATGAGGCTCGACGGTTCAGGAACCGGCTTGCGGACCGGGTTCTGGCGGGCGCCGAAGGCGACAACCGCCGCCGCCGCGGCCACCAGGGCGCCGGGGATCACGCGACCCGTCACCGCCAGCAGGCCACCACCGGCCAGGCCAAGCAGGGCGAAGCCGCCGGCCGCCGTGCGCCAGCCGCGGTGCGGCAGCAGCGGCTTGCCGTTGCGCCGGCCGAGCCAGACGAAGAAGGCGAAGGCCGCGCCCACGATAAGCAGTAGATACATGCGCCTGACCTAGCGCCCCTTCGGGGTCGCTCGCAACCGATGGCTACTCGGCGGCGAGCAGTTCGTCGCCCGTCCAGGCGGCCAGACCGGTGGCCTGCATCAGCGCCCGCAGCTCCTGGCGGGCCGCCACATGGGCCAGCGACATCTGAGCCGGGCGCACACCGGTCGACAGGTCGGCGATGGTCAGGCCGTAAGGGAACAGCTCGCGATAGATGACCCGGTCGCGCAGGCCGGGGCCTACCCGGAAGCCGATGCGCTTGGCCAGGGTCAGCAGCCGTTCGTCGACCCGCCGCTTGTTGCGGGCCTCCACGCCGCCCAGGCGGTTCTGCAGCACGATCCAGTCCAGGGCCTGGCGCTGGCCGGCCAGGGCTCGCTCCTTGCGGGCGTTCCAGACGGTCTCGGCGTAGAGGCTGGGCTTCTTTAGCTCCAAGGTGCCGGGATCGATGTGACCCAGCATGTCAAAGTCGACAAAGCTGTCGTTCATCGGGGTGACGATCAGGTCGGCCAGAGCGTGGGCCGCGCGTGACAGCACCGTGTCGCCCCCGGGAGTATCGATGATCACGAACTCGGCGTCCGCCTTGGCCGCGGCATAGGCCTTGGCGAAGGCGGCCATCTGGGTCTCGGCGTCGGCGACGGCCAGGGCCACCCCGTCCTCGGCCGCGTTGCGGATCAGCGGCTGAGGAAGGTCGGCGCGATTGTTGGCGATCCAGGCGGCGCGGTTGGCGAAAAAGCGGCTGGTCGAGGCCTGGCGCAGGTCAAGATCGATAATCGCCACGCTGGCCTTGCCGTGCAGCAGGGCGGTGGCCAGGTGGACGGCGATGGTCGACTTGCCGGCCCCGCCCTTTTCGTTGCCGACGACGATCACGCGCGGCTGGTTCATCGATGGCTCCCTGGCCGAACTCCGACCCTTTCTCAAAGAGAAAGGGTCTCTTCCTAAACATGAGAGCGTGCCCAGGCGGCGAAACCGCACACACTTTCGCCTAACACGCTCGCCGCCGACTCACTGAGCGACCAACACGACGAGACACCCCGCCGGGCCCTAGGGTCAACTTCGCGCCACCGGTTGTCCACAGACGGGACGTCGCAGTCTCGCGAGCCCGGAGTTTCCAGGCTATTCAATCGGCATGACCCTGACGACCGACCGCGATGAGGCGCGCTTCAGCCGCCCTCGCCACCTGCCCGGCGTCGAGCTGGTGACGGTCAGCTATCGGGACCGGAGCTTCCCCGAGCACAGCCACGCCGAATATGTGGTCGGATCCATCGTGACGGGCGCCGAGACCCTGGTGGTGCGCGGGCAGCCCCATGTGGCAAGCGCCGGAGACGTCCTGCGCCTGCACCCCGACGAGCCGCACGCTAACAGTACCCTCGGCGCCGAGACGCTCAGCTACCGGGTGCTCTACCTGCCGATCCAGGCCGTGCACCCCTTCCTCGATCCGGACGGCGAACCTGCCCTGACGTTCGAGACCCCGGTCACCCGTCGGCCATCCCTGTTTCGCCTGGTGAACCAGACCCACGCAGCGCTGTCGGACAACGACGCGGGCGCCCTCGAACAGCAGACCGCGCTGGCCGAACTGGTGCGATCCCTCGCCGATCCGGGAAGACCCCGGAGGCGCGACACCGCACCGCCCGCCGCCATCGCCCTGGCTCGAGCGTTCATCGATGACCGTTACGCGCAGGGCTTCGGCCTGGACGCCTTGGCTGACCTGACGGGCCTCAGCGTCTTCCACCTGGTGCGCAGCTTCAAGAAGGCGGTCGGTCTCAGCCCTCTGGCCTATCGCAATCAGCGCAGGGTGATGGAGGCGCGCGGCCGGCTGCTGGCCGGAGAGCCGATCGCCCAGGTGGCGCTCGATATGGGCTATGCCGACCAGAGCCATCTGACCCGCCAGTTCCAGCGGATCCTCGGCATCTCGCCGGGCCGCTACGCACAGCAATAACGTTCAAGCCGTGCGGGCCGGCCGGTTGCTACCCCGTCGATCGCCTCTTGAGAGTCCGATCGCATGCCCGTTTCCCCTACCCGCCGTTCGCTTCTGATGAGTGGCTTCGCGTTTGCCGCCGCCCAGGCCCTGCCGCTGGCCGCACGGGCCACCGAGCCGCCGCACTCGGTGGTCAATGTCAGCGACTTTGACGAGCTCTGGCGGACCCTGGGCGAGCGCTATTGCTACTTCGGCGACAAGACCACCGACTGGAACGCCGTGCGGGCTTTCTATCGGCCCCAGGCAGAGGCGGCGACCTCCGGCGATGCCATGTTCGAGGTGGTAAGCCGGGTGCTGCGTGAGCTTTACGACGCCCACACCTGGGCTCACGACGCGCCTGACGGGGCGGGGCGCCTGCCCTATTTCGACCTGTGGGTGGAGCCGGAGCGCGAGGCGGGGCTGATCACCTGCGTCAGGGCCGGGTCGAGCGCCGAGGATGCGGGATTGCGGCCGGGAGACGTCGTCCTGGGCGTTGATGGCGCACCGGTCGCCGCCGCCGCCGCGGCCCTGGCGCCCCGCTGCCTGACGCGCCCCGATCCGGCGGCGGCAGCCTATGCGCTGAACCTCGCCGTCTCCGGGCGCATCGCCCAGCCGCGCCGCTTGACGGTCCGGTCGGGAGGCCGTGACCGCGAGGTGCTGCTGCCGCTGAAGTCCACGCCGCCGGCGCCCAATGTCGAAAGCCGCCTGCTGCCCAGCGGCCACGGCCTGATCGTCATCCGCAGCTTCGCCGACCAGGCGGTCATCGACGCCTTCGACGCAGCGCTGCTGCGGTTCAAGGATGCGCCCGGCCTGATCATCGACGTCCGGGAGAATGGCGGCGGCGATACCAATGTCGCTAAGCCGATCATGGGTCGCTTCATCTCCAAGCCGCAGCCCTATGCCCGCATGCGCCGTCGCGAGGGCGACCATCTCAGCGAAGCCTGGACCGAGACCGTCAATCCGCGCGGCCCCTTCACCTATGCCGGGCCGGTGGTGGTGCTGACCAGCCGCTGGAGCGCCAGCATGGCCGAGGGCTTCCCGATGGGCATGCGCGGCATCGGCCGGGCGACCGTCGTCGGCACGCCGATGATGGGGCTGGGGGCCGGGGTCTTCCACCTGCGGCTCGATCTCACCGGCATCGACGTGCAGTACTCAGCCGAGCCGGTCTTTGATGTGCAGGACCGGCCGCGCTCGCTGTTCATGCCGGATATCGCGGTCGATCCGCCTGGCGATATCCTGGCGGCCGGCGTGATGGCGCTTCAGCGGGCGTCCCGTGGGGGCTGAATACCGTTCGGCTAAGAACGCCTGCTCGGCAGGGCGAACCAGCCGAACCCGACGGTCATCACGAAATGCAGGCCGATGGGTCCCCAGGCCAGCAGGCCCAGCTCGCCCCGGTACATGGCGATCAGCAGGGTGACCGTATCGATGGCGTTGTAGACAAAGCTGCCGACCAGCACAGCCGCCATCACACCCTCGCGGCCGGCCGCACGCGCGCTCCAGAACACCCAGGCAAAGCCCAGTAGCGCCGAGCCCAGGATCCGGCACATCAGCTCGCCCCCGGTCTCCAGGGCGATGCCGTAAGGCGCGAGAAACGGTCCGGGAATGGCCAGCAGGCCCAGCCCGAAGACGCCGTAGACGATGGTGGTGAAGATCAGAAATCCGCGCATTGGCGTGCCTCCCTTGTTGGAAGGCCGATACGCACAGTCGGCTACAGCGGATCAACTCCGCCGCTACCAGGCCCCAAGTTCGCGCAGCTGACGCGCCAGATCCTCAGGCATTTCGCCCAGCGCGCCGTCCGGCAGGTCGGCGGGGGCGTCCTTGGGTTCCAGGTAGCGCCAGCCCTGGAAGGCGCGTCGCGGGTGCGGATAGGTGGGGACCAGGACCGGGTCCAGGTCGATGCGGCAGGGCTGGGGACCACTGTCCAGGGTGCGGATGTCCAGGATGGCCTGGCGGGCCATGACCTGGCCCTTGATCACCCAGTAGAGCGAACCGCCGTCGATCACCTCGGCGGCGCGCTTGGGCGTCTGGCGGGTCGGTACGACGGGCTTATAGCCGGCGGCCTCACGCTCGGCGCGCCACTGCCGCAGTTCGTCCAGGGTGTCGACGCCGACGCAAAGCTTGATGATGTGCAGAGCCATGGGGGCCGATTTAAGAAGCCGCCTCGAGCTTCGCCAGCACCACGCCCTCGCTGACCTGGCCGCCGGCCGTGGCGTTGAGCTCGATGACTACCCCGTCGAACGGCGCGGTCATGGCGTGCTCCATCTTCATGGCCTCCAGCACCAGCAGCGGCTGGCCCTTGGTGACCGTGTCGCCGGCCTTGACCGAGACCGAGACGATCTTGCCGGGCATGGGCGAGCGGATCGCGCCATCGGAGGCGCCGCCGCCGCCGGAACCATGACCTGAAACGCGCGTGAACAGGAGCGTCTGTCCCTCTTCGAACACCACGATCTGACCATCTCCCGCGTCGTACGCGCCGAGCATTTCCTTGCCGAATTGAATGTTGTCGGGAGAATGCCGAGAACCATACTCCGCCACCCATTCCCGCCCGCCATACACAAGTGGTGAGCGATAGAGTTCGCGATATGCGATACCCCGCACCGCAACGTCGTGACGGACGCCATCTTCGTAGACCGTGATGGGGTATTGGGCCGGCGCGTTCACACGAAAGCCGCTCAGGACACCGCCGCCGTAAGGGATGTGCAGATTTCCTTCCTCTCCAGCACCCTCCACAAACTCGCGTTCGGCCGCGCTCAGAAATTTCGCCGCCGCCGTTACAACGGCCAAATCCGAGGCGGGTGAACGAGCCACAAGTTGTTCAAGGCGCGCCTCGATAAAACCCGTGTCGATCCGCCCTGCAATAAAGTCCGGATCGGAAGCACACCGCGCGAGAAAAGCCGCGTTGGTCTTCACGGGCCAGACTTCAACATCGCTGCAAGCGGCTGCGAGGCGTTCAGCCGCCTCCTCGCGTGTTGATCCATTCACGATCACCTTGGCGATCATCGGATCGTAGTAGGGCGTCACAACGCTGCCGTCGCGGATGGCGCTATCGATCCGTATGTACTTGGCGAACGGCATGCTCCGATGTTCGATCCGCCCTGTGCTGGGCAGGAACCCCGTCGCCGGGTTCTCGGCATACAGCCGCGCCTCCATCGCCCAGCCGTTGATCGATAGCTCTTCCTGCCTCAGCGGCAGCGGCTCGCCCGACGCCACACGCAGCTGCCATTCGACCAGGTCCTGGCCGGTGATGGCTTCGGTGACGGGGTGCTCGACCTGCAGACGGGTGTTCATTTCCATGAACCAGATGCGGTCGGCGCGCAGGCCCTCGCTGGCGTCGGCGATGAACTCCACCGTGCCGGCGCCTTCGTAGTTCACGGCGCGGGCGGCCTTGACGGCGGCGTCGCAGACGGCGGCGCGGGTGGCGGCGTCCATGCCCGGGGCCGGGGCTTCCTCGATGACCTTCTGGTGGCGGCGCTGCAGCGAGCAGTCGCGCTCGAACAGGTGGACGGCATTGCCGTGGCTGTCGCCGAACACCTGCACCTCGATGTGGCGCGGGCGGGTGACGTATTTCTCGATCAGCACCTTGTCGTCGCCGAAGCTCGACGCGGCCTCGCGCTGGCAGCTGGCCAGGGCGGCGGCGAAGTCGCCAGCTGCCTCGACCTTGCGCATGCCCTTGCCGCCGCCGCCGGCCACGGCCTTGATCAGCACGGGATAGCCGGTCTTGTCGGCCTCAGCTTGCAGGCGTTCCAGGCTCTGGTCCTCGCCCATGTAGCCAGGCGTCACCGGCACCCCGGCCGCCTGCATGCGGCGCTTGGCGGCGTCCTTCAGGCCCATGGCGTCGATAGCGTCGGCGGGCGGGCCAACCCAGATCAGGCCGGCGGCCTTCACGGCGCGGGCGAAAGCGGCGTTCTCGGACAGGAAACCATAGCCGGGGTGGATCGCTTCAGCCCCGGTCGCCTTGGCGGCGGCCAGGATCTTCTCGGCGACCAGATAGCTCTCGCGAGCCGGCGCGGGGCCGATCAGCACCGCTTCGTCAGCCTCCTCCACGTGCGGGGTGTTGGCGTCGGCCTCGGAATAGACGGCGATGGTCCGCACGCCCATCCGCCGGGCGGTGCGGATGATCCGGCGGGCGATCTCGCCGCGGTTGGCGATCAGGAGGGAGGTGATCATCCGTGAACTTTAAGGGTGCTGAGGCTGATGAAAAACAGAGCCGACAGGATCAGCATGAAGCCGATCAGCGAGAGGGCGAACAGCACGGCCATGCGCAGCAGGGTCATGAAGACGCCGCTGGCATAGACCCCCCGCATGTGGATGAACAGGTGAACGGGCGCGGCCAGCCACAGGATCCGTGACGACATCCCGACCAGCGGCGTCACCAGATAGCTCGCCGTGAGCAGCAGACCCTGGAACGACAGGCTGTGCATCGAGAAGATCAGGTGGTCGAACAGGTAGATCTTGCGGCGGTTGATGAACAAGAGCCCCAGAATCCCGGCCGCCATTGGCAGGAACAGGACAGCCAGGCGATGGCCCCATTCGCCCAGGGCGCGCTTGAACTCGCCGGGGTCCTTGAGGACCACTTGCAGCCGATCAACCAACCACCGGTCGATGCCCGTACGCTTCTTCTTGAGGTCAAGGTCGCTCTTATCGACGCCGATCTTGAAGCCGTCGCCCAGGTTGGTGGCCTGGACCGTCTGGGCCTGGCCGGGCAGGACGAAGTTGACGGTCTCGTTGCGCCCGATGCCGTGGGTGGCAAACACCAGCACCAGCACGATCAGGAAGATGCGAAAGGGCGGCACCTGCGGGGCGCGGTGGCCCTCAAGATAGGCCTTGGTCAGGGTTGCCGGATGCAGGACCAGCTTTGGCAGGGTTCGCCAGAACCGGCCGTCGAATTCGAACAGGCCTTCGAGCGACTCGGCCGCCAGCTGGAGCACCGATCGGTGAAAGTCCTCGGCCCGCTGGCCGCAGGCATGGCACCAGGGCCCCTGCAGCGCGGTGGCGCAGTTGGGACAGGGCGAGCCCAGCGGCAGGCTGTGCTTCGTACTGCGGCGAAACAGACCCAGTACCCCGTCCGCCGCCGCCGCTTCCACCTCGCTCGACATGGCCCCCGCCCTTCTGAAGCTATTCCGCCCAGCCGGGCTTCTTGCGATCCAGGAAGGCGCGCACGCCCTCCTGGCCCTCGGGCGAGACGCGACGCTTGGCGATGCGCTTGGCGGTCTCTTCCATCAGGCCGTGGTCGATCTTCTTGTGGGCGACATCGGCGACCAGCTGCTTGGCGTCGGCGATGGCGCCCGGCGCGGCCAGCTTGATCTCGCCGGCGATGCGCTCTGCGGCGGCGTTCAGGCCAGCGGTGTCGGCCACGACCTCATCGACCAGACCAATCTTCTCGGCATAAGCGGCGTCGAACACCTTGCCGGTGGCGAACAGCGCCCGGGCCCGACGTGGGCCAATGGCGGCCACGACATAGGGGCTGATGGTAGCCGGGGTCAGGCCCAGCTTCACTTCTGAGAAGGCGAACTGCGCGCTCGCGAGCGCCACGGCGTAATCACAGGCCGCGACCAGCCCGGCCCCACCGCCCATGGCCGCGCCGTTGACCAGCGCCACCGTCATGGCCGGCAGGTCGTAAAGGCGGTTAAGCATCACCGCCAGCGCCATGGCGTCCTCGCGGTTGTCGGCCTCGCTCCACTCGACGGCGGCCTTCATCCATTCCAGGTCGGCCCCGGCGCTGAAGGCCTGCCCTGCGCCAGTCAGCAGCACCAGCCGTACGCCGTCAGCCCCCTGCAGGCTCTCGAATACCTGGCTCAGCGCCGAGATCACCTCGGCGTTGAAGGCGTTGCGCTTGGCGGCCCGGTTGATGGTCACCGTGGCGACGCCGTCGACCGTGGCCGACAGGGTCACCAGTTCGCTCTCGGTCTCGGTGTCAGCGACCTCGACGAGGGGATCGGCGATGGGGTTGGTCATGACGTACTCACATGCGGAACACGCCAAACGGCGTGTCGGGGATTGGGGCGTTGAGGCTGGCGCTGATCGCCAGGCCCAGAACGTCGCGGGTCTGGGCGGGGTCGATGACCCCGTCGTCCCAGAGGCGGGCGGTGGCGTGATAGGGATTGCCTTCGTCTTCGTATTTCTGGCGCACCGGAGTCTTGAACGCTTCTTCCTGCTCGGGGGTCCATTTGTCGGCGTCGCGGTGGACGGTGGCGAGGACGGAAGCCGCCTGCTCGCCGCCCATGACGCTGATCCGGCTGTTGGGCCAGGTGAACAGGAAACGGGGGCTGTAGGCCCGGCCGCACATGCCATAGTTGCCGGCCCCGAAGCTGCCGCCGATCAGCACGGTGAACTTGGGGACGTTGGCGCTGGCGACGGCGGTGACCATCTTGGCCCCGTCCTTGGCGATGCCGCCGGCCTCATACTTGCCGCCGACCATGAAGCCGGAAATGTTCTGCAGAAAGATCAGTGGAATCTTGCGCTTGCAGGCCAATTCTATGAAGTGCGCCGCCTTCAGGGCGCTCTCGCTGAACAGCACCCCATTGTTGGCCAGGATGGCGACCGGATAGCCCCAGATGCGGGCGAAGCCACAGATGAGCGTCGTGCCGTAGAGCGCCTTGAACTCATCGAACTCCGAGCCATCGACGATGCGGGCGATGACCTCGCGCACGTCGTAGGGGGCCCGGACATCCTGGGGGACGATGCCGTAGATTTCCGAGGGGTCGAAGGCCGGCGGCCGGGGCTCGCGGACGTCCATCTCCACCGACTTGACGGTGTTGAGGTTGGCCACGATCGTGCGGACGATATCCAGCGCGTGCTCGTCATTGTTGGCGACATGGTCGACCACGCCCGAGCGGCGGCCATGGGTGTCGGCGCCGCCCAGTTCCTCAGCCGAGATGATCTCGCCGGTGGCGGCCTTCACCAGCGGCGGTCCCCCTAAGAAGATGGTGCCCTGGTTGCGGACGATGACCGTCTCGTCGCTCATCGCCGGGACATAGGCGCCGCCGGCCGTGCAGCTGCCCATCACGCAGGCGATCTGGGCGATGCCCTCGGCGCTCATCCGGGCCTGGTTGTAGAAGATGCGGCCGAAGTGATCGCGGTCCGGGAAGACCTCGTCCTGGTGCGGCAGGTTGGCCCCGCCGCTGTCGACCAGATAGACGCACGGCAGGCGGTTCTGCAGGGCGATCTCCTGGGCCCGCAGGTGCTTCTTGACCGTCATCGGATAGTAGGTGCCGCCCTTCACGGTGGCGTCGTTGCAGACGATCATCACCTCGCGGCCCGAGACGCGGCCGATGCCGGTGATCAGGCCCGCGCCCGGGATGTCTTCGCCATAAAGCCCGTTGGCGGCCAGCTGGCCGACCTCCAGGAAGGGCGAGCCGGGGTCCAGCAGCCGCTCCACCCGCTCGCGCGGCAGCAGCTTGCCACGGCCGGCATGGCGGGTGCGCGAGGATTCGGGACCGCCCAGCGCGGCCTGGGCGACCTTGGCGCGCAGGTCGTCGGCCAGGGCGGTGTTGACGGCGGCATTGGCGCGGAAAGCTTCCGAGGCCGGATCGATCGTGGAGTTCAGGCGCGGCATGAGCGAGGGATAGCCTATCCGTTCACCCAACGGGAGGGGGCAGACCCTACCCAAATCGCGCCCCTCGCCCCGACTCGCCCGCCTCTATAGGCTCGCCCGGTGGCAATGGGGCAGCACAGCGACGACGACACGGCCTTAGGGCGTCTGTTCACGCGCGAGCGGATGAGCGGCGTCGCCCGCTGGTTCTCGCTGCCCGGCGGCGCGACCCTCTACAATCCGGGCGAAGCCTCGGACGAACTTTACTTCCTGAGCGCCGGGCGGCTGGGCGTTTTTCGGCCCGACGAGAGCGGCGAACGCAGCTTCCTTGGGGTCATCCGCCCTGGCGAGCCGGCCGGCGAGATGGCCATGGTGGCCGGCACCCCCCACAGCGGCAACGTCGTGGCCCTGCGCGACAGCGAGCTGCTCGCTCTGAGCCGCGAGGACTTCTTCGCCGCCGCCGACGCCGACCCGCAGGTGATGAACGAGCTGGCTCGGCTGATGATTCTGCGCACCCGCCAGGCCGCGACCCAGAGCTCGGTGGGCGATCCCAAGGTATTCGGCTTCGTAGCGGCCGACCGGGGCGGTTCGATCCGGCCCCTGGTCATGAAGATCGCCCGCTCCATCGCCGAGCTGGGCTCCAGCGTCGAGGTGATCGGGGCCGAGGCCGCCAAGTCGCCAACCGAATGGTTCTCCAACCTCGAGGCCGACTACGACCACGTCCTCTATGTCGCGGAGGCCGGCGAGACCCTGTGGAAGGGCATCGTCGGGCGCCAGGTCGACCGGCTGTTCCGCATCGGCCGAGGCGGCCGCCCGCCCCCGCCCCTGCTGGAGACCCATGCCGCCGACGCCCTGCAGCAGCACCGGCTGGTCGACCTGATTCTGGTCCAGCCGTCCGACTGTCCCCGCCCGACAGGCTCGGAAGCCTGGCTGGACGCCACCGGCGCGGCGCGGCTCTTTCACGTACGCAAAGACAATACCGCCGACACCCAGCGCATCGCCCGGGTGCTGACCGGCCGTTCGGTCGGGCTGGTGCTGTCGGGCGGCGGCGCGCGGGCCTACGCCCATATCGGCGCGGTCAAGGCGCTCAGAGCCGCGGGCGTGCCCATCGACTTCGTCGGCGGCGCCTCGATGGGGGCCATCGTTGCGGCCAGTGTCGCCATGGGCTGGGACGACGCCGAGATCGACTGGCGCATCCGCAAGGCCTTCGTGGACTCCAGTCCGCTGGACGACATCGCCTTCCCGATCCTGGCCATGACCCACGGCGTCAAGGTCAAGGAGCGGCTGACCGAGCACTTCGGCGAGACCGAGATCGCCGACCTCTGGCTGCCCTTCTTCTGTGTCTCGTCCAACCTGACCTCGGGCACGGTGCAGATTCACCGGCGCGGCAAGCTGAGCCGGGCGCTGCGGGCCTCGATCGCCCTGCCCGGCGTCATGCCCCCGATGACCGAGGAAGGCAGCGTCCTGGTCGACGGGGCGGTGCTGAAGAACTATCCTGCCGACATCATGCGCTCGATACAGCTGGGCCCGGTAGTCGGGGTCGATGTCTCGCGCGGCCGCAGCATCAACGCCGAGGAAATGCACAGGCCACGCTACTGGCTGAGCTGGATCCTGTCGGGGGAATGGCGCAAGGGCCCGCCCATCGTCGCCCTGCTGATGCGCGCCGCCACCGTCTCGACCGCCCGCGACCTGGCCGCCGCCCGCCAGGCCACCGACCTCTTGATCATGCCCAGCGTCGACGGCATCGACATCCGCGACTGGAAGGCCTTCGACCCCGGCCTAGCCGCCGGCGAACTGGCGACCCGCGAGGCCCTGGCCAAGCTCAACCGGCCAGTGACCGAACTTCGCCGCCCTTAGCTGGCCTGGCGCCCATTCTGAGCCGCCTGCCTGTTGAGTCCGCCGATCTTGTGCAGGAATGTCGCTCGGCGTGCCATGGGGGAGGTGCGCGATTCAGGCCCGCGCTCTGAATTCCAATACGCCCCCGGCATACGACGGGCGCCGCCTAGTGCGCGCCCGCCCCCGGAAGAACGCGGCGGAGAGGCCAATACAGAGCCATGGCTGATTACATCACGATCGACGACATCATCGGAACTTCGGCCACTGAGATCACCGACTCCAGCGGGCAATATGGCGGGGGGCTAGGCGCCGCCTCCGCCAATATTGGCGATATCAACGGCGACGGCTTTGACGACTTCGTCGTCACCCAACCCTTTTCCAATGCGAACAACTACGAGAGCGGCGCGGTCTTTGTGGTGTTCGGCCGCTCTGGCGGCCTTCCTGCGCATTTCGACACAGCCAGCCTGAATGGTGAGAACGGATTCCGGCTCCTGGGTGTCGGAGGGTTTGCCCAATTGGGAATCAGTGTGGCGCAACGCGGTGACTTCAATGGCGACGGCATCGACGACCTCGTGGTTGGGGAAAGCGGCGGCAGCGGGCAGGGCAACGTCTATGTGATGTTTGGCCACTCCGGTCCTTGGACGGCGACGGCGACGACTGCCGGTTTGAGCCCCGCGACCGGGCTGACCATTCATGGCGCTCAGAGTTACAGCTACACGGCGCAGAGCATCTCAATGGTCGGCGACGTCAATGGTGATGGCTTCGACGATCTGCTGATCGGCGCCTTCCGCGAGTCCGACTACAGCCCGGGCGCGGGCGGCTACCAGATCGGCGCGGCCTACATCATCTATGGCTCCAAATCGACCGACGACGTCTATCTCGACGAGATGCCGCTGGCCCGCGGCTCCAGGCTGATCGGTCCTCCTGTGGCCGAGACGCAGTTCGGCCTGCCGGTCTTCTCCGCCGGTGACTTCAACGGCGACGGCATCGCCGACATGGCCATCGGGGCCTATAAGGCCTCGACCAACGGCCTAAGCGGGAACGGCGCGATCTATGTAGTCTTCGGCCAGGTCGGGAATTTCCTCCCGAATGCCGACATCTCGTCCCTGATGGACGGGGTCCATGGTGTCCGGCTAGACGGTCCGTCACAGTTCAGCCTGCTCGAGGCGGCCGCCGGGGTCGGCGACATCAATGGCGACGGGTTCGATGACCTGATCGTCACCGATTTCGTTTATGACACCAAGACCGTCGATAATGCCGGCGTGGCCTATGTCGTGTTCGGATCCGCCTCAGGCTTTCCGCCCAATATCAATCTCGGTACGCTGGACGGCGCCAACGGCTTCAAGATCGCCGGCTTCCGGCCCTACGGTGAACTGGGCTTCTCGGTCACCGGCATTGGCGACTTCAACGGCGACGGTATGGACGATATCGCCTTGTCCGCGCCTTACACCTACGGCGGCCCTAAGGCCGATCAGCCTGAATCCGGCGAGGTCTACATCATCTATGGCCGCAACGGCGGCTGGGGCGCGAGTTTCGATCCCAGCACGATCACCAGCGCCACGGGCCTGGTGATCCACGCCGTCAGAGCCTCGGCCAACTTCGGATTGACCCTGTCAGGCGCCGGGGACGTCAACGGCGATGGCTATGACGATCTGATGATCGGGTCGTCGCATGACAACAACTATAGCGGATCGGCCTACATCGTCTACGGCGGCCCGGCCGGCAAGCCGAAGGGCGAGACCTTTACCGGGACCTCTGGCAACGACAATCACAGCGGCACGGCCGGCGACGACACCCTGACCGGCATGGGCGGCAACGACGTCCTGAGCGGCCTCGACGGCAACGACACCATCAACGGCAACGACGGTAACGACATCCTGAATGGCGGTGCGGGCGACGACCTGCTGAGCGGCGGGACCGGCAACGACACGCTGGACGGCGGCGACGGCAACGACGTGCTCGATGGCGGCGACGGCATCGATAAGCTGACCGGCGGCGCGGGTGATGACCACCTGAGCGGCGGCGCGGGCGCCGACAAGCTGGATGGGGGCGACGGGACCGACCTGCTGGACGGCGGCGCCGGAGCCGATACGCTCAGCGGCGGCGCGGGCGCCGACACCCTGAACGGCGGGGCCGACAACGATTTCCTGGATGGCGGCCTGGGGGCCGACAGCCTGATCGGCGGCAGCGGCAACGACACCTACATCGTCGACAATCCCGGCGACACGATCACCGAGCTGCCGGGCGAGGGCAGCGACGTCGTGCGGGCCTCGATCAGCTGGACCCTGGGGGCCAATTTGGAAACCCTGCAGTTGCAGGGTTCGAGCGATATCAACGGAACCGGCAACGACCTCGCCAACAACCTGACCGGCAACAGCGGCGCCAACCGTCTCGATGGCGGCGCGGGCGGCGATACGCTCGACGGCGGCGATGGCGCCGACACCCTGATCGGTGGATCGGGTAACGACACCCTGACCGGTGGCCTGGGCGCCGACACCTTCGTGATCGGGGCGGCCTCGGTTGGTTCGAGCAAGGCCAAGACCGTCATCGAGACGGACTTCGTCACCGACTATAGCGTCGCCCAGAACGACAGGCTGGATCTCTCGGCCATCGACGCCGATATCGGTAAGGCCGGCGATCAGGCCTTCAGTCTTGTGTCGAGCTTCACCAAGCACGCCGGCGAGATGACCCTGATCTACACCGCGCCCAACAACACAACCGTGCTTAAACTGGATGTCGATGGCGACGGGATAGCGGACTATCAGCTGAAGTTTACCGGCGACGTTCACGGCGCGAGCGGCGGCTGGATTCTCTAATCCTGGCGCCTGTCCGGCCGACGCGCCTGCCCTCGGCCTCAGGCGCTGACGGCGCGCGCGGCCAGGAACAGGCGTTCGAAGGGAAACAGGGTCGATCCGTCCGCCTCGGGCGGCAATGCCGCCGCCAACGAGGCCCTGGCCAAGATGGCCCGACCGGTCACCGAGCTGCGCAATAGCGTCTAGGGGCGCTCTAGTCGTCCGTATCGGCGTCGCTGCAGGCGGTGTCGTGACCCCAGGCCGAGCCGGCGCTGGATTCCAGCACATTCTGATGGCGCCGAGTGAAGCCTCGGAAGAAGTCCAGGCCGGTGCGGTCCTCGATCTCGCTGACCGGCACGGCGTAGGCATCCAGGTCCTGCCGCTTAAGCGGCTGGTTGGGCAGAATGAAGCCCACCACCCGGTCGCTCTTCACATCATAGACGATCTTGTAATAGGCCTCGGGCACCAGCAGCGCCTTGGGCCCGACCCGCTTGGTGCTGGCCCCGTAGATCGGGCCGGTCATCACCACCACGTCCTGATGCCCGCCGCAGATGATCCAGGCGCGGACCGTCTCCTCCAGGATCTTCCACTGGCCTCGGTTGAAGCCGATGCCGACCTGGGGCGACATGTTCGACATGAAGAAGCTGTCGTCCATGGCGGGCTGGGCGAACTTGGCGTCGCCGGCCGGGGCCTGGTGGCCGCGGTCGTAGCCGGTCTTGGTATAGTCCTGGGCCGTCGGGCTGCCGGGCAGCAGCGGGTCGGGGCGGAAGTTGTTGGCCCGCTGGGCCGAGCCCACCAACCGGGCCTTGGCCAGCCGCTCGATCACCCAGTCGGGACTGCCCGTCGCGGTGTTGAACGACAGGGCGTAGGTCGCGCGGCAGATCATCGGCGCCTGCTGGGCGTTGGCGTCCTCTGACCGATGATAGGGCACGCCCATGGCCTTGAACGGCGCCAGGAAGGCCGGCGGACAGGTCTGGGTTTCGCCGGCGTTGGAGACCGGCGTGGTGGCCTGGCTGACCGGACCGGCGACGGGCGGCGGGCTGGCAGGCGGCGGACTGGCAGGCTGTGGCGCGGGCGGCGGCGGGCTCTGGGCTATCGCAGCCCAACCCAGCGTCAGGGCCAGACCGCCGCTAGCCCCGAGCAGGGCGAGACGGCGCGGGGTCATGATCCGACGCCCTCAGCGTTCGGATCGGGGGTCGGAGCCGCCGCCTGGGCCTTGGCGACTTCCGCCCCGGCCTTGGTCTTGGTGTTGTCGGTGGTGGCCGAAATACCGCGCGAGATGGTGTAGCTGCCGGCGCTGATGCCCAGCAGCAGCAGGGCGTTGTTGGGCACGTCGATCAGGTTGCCGGTCTCCAGGCTGAGGATCAGGTACAGCCCGCCGATGATGAAGGTAAAGACCAGGAACTGAAACCGCGACAGGCTGGCCTTGCCGTCGTTGGTGTCGGCCAGCAGACCGGCGATATTGATCTCGTTACGCCAGATCTTCCAAAGGATCAGCACCGCGAACAGGCCGATGACGGCGACCAGCACGATGCAGAGGGCGACGGCCGCCCCCGACCAGATCTCAACAGGCATTATTCGCCCTCCGGTGGGATGGTGTGGGCCCGTCCGACACGGCCGGACAGGTAGATGGCGTGGCTGCCCGCCACGAGGGTGAGCAGGCCGTCGGGAATCTCAGGCATGCGGTGATCGGGGCCGCAGACCGCGTGGTAGGCGCGGACTACGAAGACGATGGCGGCGAAGGCGGAGACGGCCGCCATTTGCACCCGGTCAGGGCTGACCCGGCCGTTGGCGGCGGCATTGAGGTCCGAAGCGACCATGTCACGCAGGCCGCGCAGGAAGCCCAACCCCTTGACGATGAGGACGAGCGCCAGGCCCGCCAGCCAGGCGGCCATGAGCCAACCCAGAATTGCTACGATCTGCGACGTCCCCATGAACGGGAGACTACGCCAGTTTTTCCGGCGCGCAATTGCCGGTTGTCTTAAAAGTCCCGCGTGGCGCGAGCCACCATGAACAGCCGTGCGAACGGAAACAGGGTCGTCCCGTCCGGTTCGGGCGGAAAGGCCGCGATCATCCGGGCCTTGAGCGTATCCAGAAAGGCCTTGCGCAGCGGCTCGTCGGTGAGGGCGTCTAGATAGGGCCGCAACGCTGTGCCGCCCATCCAGTCGATGACCGGGTCGGGACCTTCGAGTGCGTGAAGGTAGGTCGTGCTCCAGATATCGATCTCATCACAGGCTGCCGCCAGCCAGCAATGATAGTCTGCCATGGACGGCGTCGGCTGGATGACACGCGCGGGTCGTGTCAGATGAGCCCAGCCCCCCTCCTCCGCGACGTCGCGCAGGACCTGGTGATGCAGGCTCTCGAAGGCGATGGGGATCTGGCAGGCGAACACGCCGCCGGGCGCCAGCAGGCCTGCCAGCCGGGGAAGCAGCGCCTCATGACCGGGCAGCCACTGCAGGGCGGCGTTGGTGAAGATCAGGTCGACCGGCGCGTCGGGCGTGAAAGCTGCGATGTCCCCCAGCCGCCAATCGACGTCGGCGTTCCTGGCCCTCGCCTCATCCAGCATGGCCGGACTGGAATCCAGGCCGTGCACCCGGGCGCCCGGATGCCGCCCCGCCAACAAGGCGGCGTGCTCCCCGGTCCCGCAGCCCAGATCCCAGATTTCGCGCGGCGCCAGATCGGTCGGCAGCCGCACCAGCAGATCCAGCGCCGGCCGGTCGCGGTAGGCCTTGTATCGTTCGTAGACGGCGGGGTCCCAGCTGGGCATGGCGCCAGCGCTACACTGCTTCGCCAAATGCGTTCCAGATGGATGATTTTGAGGCAATCCGTCGCGCCCTGCGCGAGAGGCCTTTGCGACTCGTTAACCAGCCCCCATGTTCAGTGGCGTTACTGTTTTCAACAGCTGAAAGGAGGTGATCTAGTGTCTCAATGTCATCACGCGGAGTTGCTAGAGCGCTCCGCTGAGGATCATATCCTTAGCTGAGCCGTCGGCATCAACGCTGACATTGCTGGGCGCCCTGGAGACCGCAAGGTTTCCAGGGCGTACCGACAAGCCTGAGGGCCCCGGTTCGCCGGGGCTTTTTCGTATCTGGGGGCAGCTAAACGCCCCGGCGCTTCAGTTCGGCCAGGACGCGGGGCCATTGAAACAGATTGGCATTGGAGCGGATCGTGCCGCCCGCCTCTGTGCGCGCACGGGGATCGGCCCCGGCGGCGAGCAGGGCTAGCGCGATGTCCTCGCTCGTGGTCGCGAGCAGCGGTGTCTGACCCCACTGGTCGCGGGCCTCCAGTCGCGCGCCGCTGCGTAGCATCAGCTGGGCCGTGGCGGGGGTTTCGGCGCAGAACAGGGCGCCACCGCCGCTGCGATCGTTGGAGGTGGTGTTTGGATCAGCGCCCGCCGCCATCAGCATCTTGACGATCCGTTCGACCTTGCTCGCCCCATCCTGGGTCGGCAGGCCATAGGAGCCGACCGCCGCGCACAACGGCGAGCGCCTGTTGCCGGGATCGAAACCAACCGGTGGCCGTAATGCCAGAACCGCGGCGACCATGTCGGGATTGCCGCCCTCGGCCGCAATGACCAGCGCGCCATTCAGGACGGACGGCGGCAGCCGCCGCGCCGCGCCCTTGGCCTCCAGCGCCCGAAACATCGGGAAGCTGCCCCGCGTCACCGCGCCCTCCAGAGCGCTGCGGGGATAGTCCCAGTGCGACGGTGGCGGCACAGCGTCGACCCTGGCGCCGGCGGCGATCATCGCCAGGACCAGCGACTCCGGGGCCTGCCCAGTCGCTTCTGCCAGCAAGGCGCCGCCCTCCGCCGAGTCGGGCTTCCAGCCTTCGGCCAAGAGTGATGGCAGCGTGTCGCCGTTGCCCTTCACCCACCGATCCGACCCGGCGATGGTGTCGATGGCCTCCTCCAGATCTGTGACCGCCTGCGGCATCCCCATCCGGTGGCCGTCATAGTCTCGGACCCGCTTGGAACGGCCCCCGATGGTCAGGGTTACGAATGTCGCTGGACCGTCGGGCGCGGAATCCGCGTATTCGCCCTTCAGCGAGTAGAAGTCGGCGCCCTTGAACAGCGCCAAGAGCCGCTGCACCTCGGCAGGCGGCAGACGGGTCATGTGGTCCCCGGGAATGGCGACGAAGGTGACGCCATTGTAGGCCACCAGACCATCGCCGCTGATGGTCAGTTGATAGGCCGGACAGGACCCCAGGCAGTTGGTGCGGGCCAGAACGATCTTGACCGGGACCCCGTCCCAGGCCGGAAACGCGACATGTTGCTTTGGCAGGTCCTCGACCTGCAGCAAGGTGAGCCGATCCTCGAAGCGCGCCGCCACCGGCCTGCCGTTCCGGGTGAAGGGCTTGTAGCGATACTTCAGCAGCGCGGCCCTGGCCCGCGCGTCGTAGGGACTTGGCGGCCCGATAAACCTGACTTCGGTGACCTGCCCGCTCGGATCGACGGCCACTTCGAACGTGATATCCGGCTGATCGAGCCCCGGCCTGTCGCTGCGCACATCCAGCCGCTCGCCGAAATGCTGCTCGACCTCCTCCTGGCCGGGATGAATGTAGACGGGCGGCGGCGGGGCGCAGGACGCCAGGCCGAGCGCCGCCAGCATCGCCAAGATTTTCAGACCGCCCATCCGCCACAACCGCCCATTGACGAGCGATCTTGGCATCCGCCAGAGCCTTTGTCCCAATCCGACTGTTGGCGAGATTCGCGAAGCTCTAGCCGCTGATCGCCGCTACCGGCGCGCTAACGGGCGCCGACCCAGGCGCTGGTCCCCGCCGTCCGATCGATGGCCTCTTCGATGTCGTTCACCGCCACCGGCATCCCGACATTGCGGCCGGCATAGTCCAGGACCCGCTTGGTTCGCCCGCCGATACTGATGGTGACGATTTTGCTGGGCAGGTCGGTGACGTTGGCGCGGTAGCTGTCCTGCAGGCTGTAGAAGTCGGCCGCCCGGAACTGGGCGACCAGCCGGCTAACGGCCGCCGGCGAGATGCGGCGATAGCGCTTGCCGGTGACAGCGACGAAGCGGACGCCCTCATAGGAGACCAGCCCGTCGCCGCGGATTTCGACGCGATAGATCGGGCAGCGGCCGAAGCAGGCGGTGCGCTCCAGGGAAATCACCACCGGCTTGCCCCGGGTCGAGGGGAAGGCCATGGCCGGCGCCGGTCCCGACGGACAGGGCAGGCCTGGCGGCAGGGGACTCATGGCCATGGCGGCCAGAGCGACGAAACCCAGGACGGCGTGCTTCATCTTCATCCTCCCACCAGCTCCCGGCCGATCAGGAAGCGGCGGATTTCATTGGTCCCTGCCCCGATGTCGTAGAGCTTGGCGTCACGCAGGTAGCGCTCGACGGGCCATTCCTTGGTGTAGCCGGCCCCGCCCAGGGCCTGGATGGCCTCGAGCGAGACCTTCACGGCATTCTCGCTGGCCATCAGGATGGCGCCGGCGGCGTCGAACCTCGTGGTCTTGCCGGCGTCACAGGCTCGCGCCACCGCATAGACGTAGGCGCGGGCCGAGTTCAGCGCGACATACATGTCGGCCACCTTGCCCTGCATCAGCTGGAAGCTGCCGATCGCCTTGCCGAACTGCTTGCGGTCGCGAACGTAAGGCAGCACCGCGTCCAGGCAGGCCTGCATGATGCCCAACGGCCCGGCCGAGAGCACGGCCCGCTCATAGTCCAGGCCGCTCATCAGCACCCCAACCCCGCCGTTCTCGGGGCCCATGATGTTCTCTTCCGGGACTTCGCAGTCCTCGAACACCAGCTCGGCGGTGTCCGAGCCGCGCATACCCATCTTGTCCAACTTCTTGGAGACGCTGAAGCCCTTCATGCCCTTCTCGATCAGGAAGGCGCTGATGCCGCGGCTGTCGGCCTCGGGGGTGGTCTTGGCGTAGACCACCAGGGTGTCGGCGTGCGGTGCGTTGGTGATCCAGAACTTGGTCCCGTTCAGCACGAAGCGGTCGCCCTTGCGGTCGGCGCGCAGCTTCATTGAGACGACGTCCGAGCCCGAGCCTGCCTCGCTCATCGCCAGCGAGCCGACATGCGCGCCGCTGATCAGCTTGGGAAGGTAGCGGGCCTTCTGCTCGGCATTGGCCCAGCGGCGGATCTGGTTGACGCAGAGGTTGGAGTGGGCGCCGTAGCTGAGACCCACCGAGGCGGAGGCGCGGGAGATTTCCTCCATCGCCACCACATGCTCCAGATAGCCCAGGCCCAGGCCGCCGTCCTCTTCCGGGACGGTGATGCCGTGCAGGCCCAGATCGCCCATCTCGGGCCACAGATGGCGCGGGAATTCGTTGGTCTCGTCGATCTTGGCGGCCAGCGGCGCGATGCGGTCGGCGGCGAAACGGGCGGTGGTGTCGCGGATGGCGTCAGCGGTCTCGCCGAGGCCGAAATCCATGGAAGGGCCGGAATTTGGGATCATGCGCGCAGGGTTAGCAAATCCGTGCCGCCATGGGGAGCCGGCAAAGAAAAACCGCCCGCCGATCTGCCGATCAGCGGGCGGTCCTTACGCCCCCAGTAACTCTACGCTTACAGCACGCTACGCTTACTGCTCCCGGATCAGTCCTGACCCTGAGAGTCCCCCTCCTCGTCGCCGGCGTCGTTCAACACCCCCAGCGTCCGAAGCAGTTGCCAGGTGCTGAAGCCTCCAACCAGGATGCCCACCACGGCGACCGAATAGCCGATCAGCGGATCGTGGGTCTGCAGCGCCCAGACCAGGCCGCCGCCGACGCCCAGCATGCCGGCCGCCATGCCGCCCATCCAGGGCAGGCCCGTGATGCGGACCGGCTCGACCTGGACGTTCTCGAACTCAGGGTCCAGGTCCAGGGCCAGGGCGGCGCGCTCGTCTTCCTGCACCAGCCGGCGGACATAGTCCTCGTTCATCAGCGGCTGCGAGGGCGCGCCCGTGGTCTCGAAATTACTGGAAAAATTGGGATCGACGTACGATGTGCCCGGGAATGAAGGGAACGGCGACTCGAACAGGCCGGGCTCGGATTCGTTGGCCGCGACGGGCAGCGGACGGACTTCCGGCTCAGGCTCTGGTTCGGCGATCTCCAAGTCGTGCGGCGGCGGGCTGAGCGCGAAGGCGCCGGCGCTGCCGACCACGGTCAGAGGCGGGGCGGAACGCGGCGGCTCGGGCTGCGGGGCCGGCGGAGCGGCTTGAGCCTCGGTCGGGATCGGCGGGAAGTCCAGGCTGCTGGCCGGCGGCGGCGAGGGCGGAGAGACCTCGTCCTCATCGGTCAGTTCCGGCAGACCCGCGAACGGGGCCATTTCCGGCGTCTCGATCGGCTCACCGACCAAGGCTGCGACATCCGCCGCGGCCGGAGCGATCTCGACCGGCGCGCCTACGACAGGCTCTGGGTCCAACGGAGTGCCGGGCACGACGAAGATGCGCGGGGCTTCAGCCACCGGCGCGGCAACGGGCGGTGCTTCGGGAACCAGGGTCTGCAGCTGGGCCTCGACCCGGCCGACCGCCGCTTCGCTCAGCGAGGGGCTGAACGGCGCCGACGGTTGGGCGACGGGCCCAGTGACTGTTTCGTCCCGTTTTGCGACAGCCTTGTCGCCGGTGAGGTCGGTGGTGACCGCCGTCGGGGCCTGGCGCGGCACGGCATTGACCGCGTCGTAGTCGACCTTGGGCCGCAGCACCGGCGAGGGCGCGGGGATCCAGCCGGCGGCCGGGGTCAGGAACAGGGTCTTCTCAGCCGAGCGGCGGCGGACCAGGGCGTCGATGACGATACGCTCGCCCTCGAAGTCGGCCTTGCGCCACATCTCCATCGCGCACGCCGCTTGCAGGAGCGCGCCTTCATTGACCCGGCGAAGGGCGGACGAGCGGCGGAAGTTCTCCACGCCGATGTTGAAGGCGAAGGCGCAGAGGGCGTCGAACTGGTTCTGGATGAGCGGGGTATAGGTCCATTCATTGACCGCATGCGAGACGGCGATCATGTCGTAGAGCAACAGGGCTTCGGCGTCGCTTTCCGACACCTCGGCGCCTTCGCGGGCCGTCAGGGTGTGGCCATAGCCGATCGTCCAGCGGCCATCGGCCAGCTGGGCCGCCTTGCGGCGATAACCCTCGAAGCGCTTGATCAATTCGATCGCTGCGCGGGAGACCTGATGACGGGGTTTCATGCCCTACCTGACCCAGTTTGAAACAGACGCCGGAGCGTTCAGTTCCGGGTCCGCAAGATAGGGGCCGGTTAGAGCAAGATCAGGGCGGCGAGCCCCAAAAACGAAAAGAAACCTGTGAAGTCCGTGACGAAGGTGACGAAGACCGTGCTGGACACCGCCGGGTCGCGGCCCATGCGGTCCAGGGTCAGCGGCGCCAGAATTCCGGCCAGCGCGGCGACGAACAGACTGATCAGCAGAGCCAGGCCGCTGACCAGCGACAGAAGCGGGTCCTTGAAGATCACCCAGGTGGTGGCGGCCATCACCGCGCCGATCGCCCCGCCGTTCAGCAGGCCGACCAGCATCTCCCGCATGAAGATGCGCATGGCGTTGGCGGCGTTCAGCTCGTTGTTGGCCAAGGCGCGAACGGCCACGGCCAGGGTCTGGGTCCCGGCGTTGCCGCCCAGCGACGAGACGATGGGCATCAGCACGGCCAGCACGGCCAGCTTGGCGATCTCGGCCTGAAAGGCGCCGATGACGCTGACCGCCAGGGCCTCGGTGGCCAGATTGACCACCAGCCAGGGCAGGCGCGAGCGGACGATGCCGAACACGCCGGCGTCGCGGCCGGCGTCGGACACGCCGGCCAGGGCCAGGACGTCTTCGTCAGCTTCTTCCTGGATAACGCCGACGATGTCATCGACGGTGATCTGGCCGACCAGCCGCCCGCCCGGATCGACAACCGGGGCGCTGATCAGGTGGTATTTGTCGAAGATGTAGGCGACCTCTTCCTGGTCCATATCGACCGGGATTTCGCTGACCTCTTCCATGATCTCGGCAAGAGTCTTCTCGCGCTTGGCCCGCAGCAGATGGCTGACCGGCACCGCGCCGACCGGCTTGTAGCCGGGGTCGACGACATAAATGTCGAAGAACAGTTCGGGAATGTCGTCGCCGGCCGTGCGGATATGGTCGATGGCCTGGCCGACGGTCCAGAACTGCGGCGCCGCCAGCACTTCCCGCTGCATCAGACGGCCGGCGGTCTCGTCCTCGTAGGACAGGCTGGTCTCGATGGCGGCCCGGTCGGTCTCGTCCATGGCGGCCAGCACGGCGGCGCGCTTGTCGTCTTCCAGGTCGTCGACCAGGTCGGCGGCGTCGTCGCTGTCCAGCTCTTCCAGCGCCTTGGCCAGGGTCGCCGGGTGCATGGTCTCGAGGATTTCCTCGCGCAGGTTGGTGTCCAGCTCGGACAGCACCTCGGCCAGGGCTTCTGGGTCGAGATGCGGGATGACCTGCTCGCGATAGTCGGCCGTTAGAAAGCCCATCAGGTCGGCGACGTCTTCCGAACGCAGCGCGCCCACAAGCTCGCCCAGCCGATCCGAATCGCCCCGGTCAGCGGCGTCGACCACCATCTCCACGTAGTCGGGATTGAGGGCGTAATCGTCGCCTAGCGCCAGGTCCTCAAGGTCTTCAACCTCTAGGACGGGCATCTGGGTTTTCAGGATATCGTCAGTCAGGTCGGCTGGTTCCCGGGTCATTGGGGCCTCCCTGTCTAAGTGTGAGCGTCTAGCGGCGCTAAGTTCCCTGATTCATCGGCGCGGTCGAGCCACGCCGGGCGAGAAGCCTCTTAGCTATACATCCTGACGCAGCGCAACCCTGCTTCGCCATCGCTTCGCAGGGCTGCCGCTGGGCCGTTCCACCAGATCAATCCTGCGAAGCCCGAAGGGCGAAGCAGGATGGTGCGGTCGAGAAGACTCGAACTTCCACGGGTTGCCCCACAGCGACCTCAACGCTGCGCGTCTACCAATTCCGCCACGACCGCTCGTGGTGAGGCGCGGGGGGTAGCAAAATGAATGGGCGATGGGAAGCGCTGAGTGGAAACCATGGCGCTCCCAAATTCCGCTCATCCCCGCGAAAGCGGGGACCCAGGCGTTATTGAGCGAGAAACCGCTGCCAATTTCTGTCTTCCGGATGGCTGAACCGCCGAAACGAAAAAGCCTGGGTCCCCGCTTTCGCGGGGATGAGCGGATATGGATAGCTTTTAGAGGTGGTCCCCCCGTCCCAACGGATCGGGCAGCGGCTCTTCCTCGCCGACGAACGCCAGCGACACCGAGTTGATGCAGTAGCGCAGCCGCGTGGGCGGCGGGCCGTCGGGGAAGACGTGACCCTGGTGGCTGTCGCAGCGGGCGCAGCGGGTTTCGATGCGAACCATGCCGTGGCTGACATCGCGGATGCCGACGACGTTGGCCTCCGAGTAGGGCTCGTAGAAGCTGGGCCAGCCGGTGCCGCTTTCGAACTTGGTGCGCGAGCGGAACAACGGCAGACCGCAGAGACGGCAGCAGTAGACGCCGGGCCGCTTCTCGCCCAGCAGGCCGCCGCAGAACGGGGCCTCGGTGCCGTGGCGCAGCAGGACTTCGCGCTCATCAGGGGTCAGGGCGGCTTCCAGGCGGGCGCGTTCGGCTTCGCTGGGCGGGGTCAGGTCGAAATGGGCGGTGTCGGTCATAACCTGCAATGTAGGTTGCCTGTAGCGCTCAGGGAAGGAAGTGACGCCACGTGACGTTTGCAAAGCCTGCCGGGGGCGTCTAACCGGACGTGACCTTCGCGTTGCCAGGGGCCTGAAGAGACGATGTTTTCGAAGATTCTGATCGCCAACCGCGGCGAGATCGCCGTCCGGGTCATCAAGACCTGCCGCCGCCTGGGGATCAAGACCGTCGTCGTCTACTCCGAAGCCGACGCCGACAGCCTGGCCGTCGAGATGGCCGACGAGACCGTCTTCATCGGCCCGCCCCCTGCCAACCAATCCTATCTGGTCGCCGACAAGATCATCGCCGCCTGCAAGGAGACGGGCGCGGAGGCGGTTCACCCCGGCTTCGGCTTCCTCTCCGAGCGCGCCGATTTCGCCCAGCGCTGCGCCGACGAGGGCATCGTCTTCATCGGCCCCAACCCCTGGGCCATCGAGGCCATGGGCGACAAGATCGAGTCGAAGAAGTTCGCCCAGAAGGCCGGCGTCTCCTGCGTCCCCGGCCACATCGGCGAGATCGACGACACCGCCCACGCGATTCTGATCTCCGAGGAGATCGGCTATCCAGTGATGATCAAGGCGTCGGCCGGCGGCGGCGGCAAGGGAATCCGGGTCGCCTGGGATCAGAAGGACGTCGAAGAGGGCTTCCCGGCCGTCAAGGCCGAGGCCAAGGGCGCGTTCGGCGACGACCGTATCTTCATCGAGAAATTCATCGTCAGCCCGCGCCACATCGAGATCCAGGTGCTGGGCGATAAGCACGGCAACGTCGTCTATCTGTTCGAGCGTGAATGCTCGATCCAGCGCCGTAACCAAAAGGTCATCGAGGAGGCCCCCTCCCCGCTGCTCGACGAAGCCACCCGGGCGGCCATGGGCGCCCAGGCCGTCGCCCTGGCCAAGGCGGTGAACTACGACAGCGCCGGCACGGTCGAGTTCGTGGCCGGCCAGGACAAGAGCTTCTTTTTCCTGGAAATGAACACCCGCCTGCAGGTCGAGCATCCGGTGACTGAGCTGATCACCGGCCTGGACCTCGTCGAGCAGATGATCCGCTCGGCCTGGGGCGAGAAGCTGGCCTTCAGCCAGGCCGATCTGAAGATCAACGGCTGGGCCATCGAAAGCCGCATCTACGCCGAGGACCCCTACCGCAAGTTCCTGCCCTCCATCGGCCGTCTGGTCCGCTACGAGCCGCCGGCCGAGGGCCAGCATGAGGGATATCTGGTCCGCAACGACACCGGGGTGCGCGAAGGCGACGAGATCTCGATGTTCTACGATCCGATGATCGCCAAGCTCTGCACCTGGGCGCCCACCCGGTTGGCCGCGGTGGACGGCATGGGGCGGGCGCTGGAGGACTTCCACATCGAAGGCCTGGGCCACAACGTGCCCTTCCTGGCCGCGGTGATGGACCAGGAGCGGTTCCGCTCGGGCGCCCTGTCGACCAACTACATCAAGGACGAATTCCCCGACGGCTTCGAGAGCACGCCGCGCACCGCCTTCCAGTTCGACGCCATGACGGCCGCGGGCGTGGCCATGCATCGCGTCATGACCCGACGGTCGGCCGGTGTGCTGCGCGACGACTGGGTGGTGTTCGTTGGCACGGCCGAGCGGCGGATCACCGCCCATGACGCCGGCCAGACCCTGGTCATCGGCCTGACCGACGAAGACCGCTCCCTGTCCCTCACCGACATCGACTGGCGGCCCGGCAAGCCGCAGTTCCGCGGCCGGCTGGACGGCGTGGCCTTCACCGTCCAGGTCGCGCCGGCCCCTGAGGGCTTCACCATCCGCCACCGCGCCTCGACCGCCAAGGTGCTGGTCCTGACCACCCGCTCGGCCGAGCTGCACCACAAGCTGCCGCCCAAGCCCAAGGCCGACACCTCCAAGATCATCATCTCGCCGATGCCGGGCCTGGTGGTCAGCATGGATGTCGAGGTCGGCCAGACCGTGCGCGAGGGCGAGACCGTCTGCGTCATCGAGGCGATGAAGATGCAGAACATCATCCGCGCCGAACGCGAGGGCGTGGTGAAGACCGTCAACGCCAAGGGCGGCGACAGCGTCGCGGCCGACGAGGTGCTGGTCGAGTTCGGCTGAGTCCGGAGCCCCGCATCTAAAACGGGCGTCTCGCGTTACCCCCTCAGGCTGTTTCTGGGGCAGGGTCCGATGGGCTTTACCGAACTCTTCGACTTCGATGGACGGGTGGGACGGCGGCGGTTTGTGCTGACCCAGCTCACCCTGTTCACCACCGCCTATTTTTCGGCCTTCCTGTTCATCATCGCCAGCGGGGCCGGCGATGAGCACATGACCGGCGTCACCCCGCCGATCATGACCCTGGTGGCCTGCTGTTTCGCCCTGTTCGTCATCGCGCTCGGATGGATTGCCCTGGCCACCACGGTCAAGCGCTGCCACGACCGCAACCTGTCCGGCTGGATGCTGCTGTTCGCTTTTCCGCCGATCCTGGGGCAGATCTGGCTGGTCATGAACCTGCTGGGCGGCCCGAGCCTGCCGCCCCGTCCGATCGTCATGCCCGGGCTTTCGCAAAGCCCCGCCCTCGCCTAAAACCCACCCGACGCCCGCGCGGCGCGAGGCGGATTCGGAGCGGCCATGCAGGGCCAGATCAACTGGGCGGAACTGTTCTTCTCTTCGACGGGAAGGCTGTCACGCACGCCGTTCTTCGTGGCGGCGCTGGCGCTGATCGGCTTTGGCGTCATCTACGAAATCAGCGTGCCCAACACCATTCACTGGCTGACCGGTTGGTTTATCTACCCGGCGCTATTGTATGTTGGCGCCTGCCTGCTCTCCAAGCGGCTGCATGATCGCGGCCGGTCCGGCTGGCTGGCAGCCCTCATTCTGCTCGCCTTGACCGCAGTCTGGGCGCCGCCGACCAACGCCTTCGATTTTGTCTTCCTGCTGGTTCTGGTTTGGACCATCGTCGAACTGGGCCTGCTGGCCGGCGAACAGGGGGCAAATCGGTTTGGCCCCAATCCCGGGCGCGTCGCCCAGGCCTGACTTGCGTCTTGAGGAGCTAGAAACATGCGCCCCGCCCTGATCCTTGCCGCCGCGCTCGCGTTGGCCGCCACCACGGCTCAGGCCGGCGCCATCCCGCCTGCCGCTCAGCCCGGGATCGACATCCTCAAGCAGCACCTCAAGTCGCCGGGCAACACCCACTTCGCCAGCCTCAAGGTCGACGACAAGGGATCAGTCTGCGGCAAGGCCAGCGGCGGCGAGAGCGAAGATATCGAATTCACCGTCTTCAAGGACGGCACGGTCTGGGTCAACGAGGCGACCACCGTGCCCTATTCGGCCTTCACCTATGACTCGGCGGTCAACCGCTCGACCGAGCGCAGCCTCTACCTGGCCTGGAAGACCTGCCAGAAGAGCAAGTAGTCAGAGGGGCGAAGCAGCCGGCGCCGTCGGTCCGAACACCCGCTCAAAGCCGGCCTGCAGGGCCGCGTCGGCCTCGTCCATCGTGACCGGCAGGCCGAGGTCCACCAGGCTGGTCACCCCGTGCTCGGTGATGCCGCAGGGCACGATGCCGGAGAAATGCTCCAGATCCGGTTCCACGTTCAGGCTGATGCCGTGGAAGCTGACCCAGCGGCGCAGCTTCACCCCGATGGCGGCAATCTTGTCCTCGCGCGCCCAGCCCGGCCCTTTGCGTTCGACCCAGACCCCGACCCGGCCCGGCTTGATCTCGCCCACGACATTGAACGCCGCCAGCGCCTCGATCACCCAGGCCTCGAGCGCGGCCACGAAGGCCCGCACATCGCGGCCGCGCTTCGTCAGGTCCAGCATCACATAGGCCACCCGCTGGCCGGGCCCGTGATAGGTGTGCTGACCACCCCGCCCCGTCTCGAACACCGGGAAGCGGTCGGGGGCCAGCAGGTCGCCGGCCTTGGCCGATACCCCGGCGGTGTAGAGCGGCGGGTGCTCCAGCAGCCAGACCAGCTCCCCTGCCCGGCCCTCGGCGATGGCGGCGGCGCGGGCCTCCATGGCCGCCACGGCGCTAGGATAATCCACCGGCCCGACGGACACCGCCCAGCCTGCGGCATGGTCGTCGTCACGGCCAAATTGAGGGGTCGGGCCCACGGTATTTAACGAGCGGTCAAGCATGTCGGCTCAATGTGGTCTCTCAGGCGCTTCGGCGCGAGGGGTGCGCGTTTCGTGAGCCAGGTCAATTCGGTCAATGTCGAGATTTCCGTCGTGCTCGGCCGCTCCACCCTGCCCATGCAGCAACTGCTGCGCATGGGTCGCGGGGCGGTGATTCCGCTCGACGCCAAGACCACCGACGAAGTGTGGATCCTGGCCAACAACCACCCCGTCGCCCGCGGCGAAATCCAGATCAGCGACGACCGGATTTCCATCGCCGTGACCCGGGCGGCTGATGTCTATGACTTCATGGCGGGCGGTTCCTAAGGGAACGCCGTTCGCGGTCTGGTCTATCGGCTCGCAAGCTGCAATCCTTCCTCCGCCAATATGGGGGAATGCGACATGGCCAACGGACTGCTGCTGGTGCTCGAACTCATCGAGGCCTCACCCAAGACCGACACGGCCAAGGCGCTGATAAAGGCCTTCGCGCCGCCGAAGCCGGTCAACGTCCTGCACTATGCCTACGCCGTGCCGCTCGACCTGGGGGACAACAAACCCCGGCTGCTGTTGTCGACCATCTATGACGAGAAGTTCGAGGCCTATATCGCCGACATCGTCAACGCCCTTCCCGAGGCCTTCGACCAGGCGGCGGCCGGCATCGTCGGCATGAAGGACCTGATTCCGATCGCCAAGAACATCCCGGCCTTCACCAAGTTCATCCTCGAAAACGATATGACGAAGGGCGGCACGGCCTACGTGAACGGGCAAGGGGGCTTCTTCAGCGCCTATCCCTGGACCGTGAACCAGATCAAGGCCCACATGCCGACGTCGCCGCCGAAAGCCGCCGCCAAGGCCAAGAAGCAAGCCTGATGACCGCCCTCGCCCCGGCGGCCCTGGTCGGGCCCAACCCCTGGCCGCTGGGCGCGATCCAGGGCTTTGTCCTGCGCGGCTACCGGATGTCGTTCGTCCGCTACTTCGCCCTGACGGTGACGAACCTCGCCGCGGCGCGCGCCTTCCTGGCGGACATCGCCGATCCGTCGGGAATGGGACCGCGCCTGACTTCGGCGGCGGCCTGGTCGGTCAAGCCGCAGACCTGCCTGAACGTCGGCTTCACCTGGAAGGGCCTGAACGCCCTGAAGCTGCCGACGGAGAGCCTGGCCAGCTTCCAGGGCGATCCGTTCGCCGCCGGCTCAGCCGCCAGCGCCGGCAGCGTCGGCGATGTCGGCCAGAGCGATCCCAGCCTGTGGCGGATCGACGACCGCGACTTCGATGTCATGCTGGCCCTCTATGCCATCGATGAAGCGACCCTCGAGCGCGGCGGCGATGAACTGGCTGCGCTGTTCAAGGCCGGCTTTGGCCTCAAGGCCAGCTTCGACAGCCAGGGCCTGGACGGCGGCGCCGTCTATTTCGGCTACCAGGATGGCATCGCCCAGCCGACCATCGCCGGGACCCCCTACGCCCGTGAGCCGGATGGCAGCCAGGCGCCGGTCGATCCCGGCGGCTTCCTGCTCGGGACGGCCAGCGAGAACGGCGGCTATGCCAGCGCCACGGTCCCCTCTCCCTCCATCCTGGGTAACTACGGGACCTACGCGGCTTTCCGCATGCTGGAGCAGGACGTCGACGGCTACGAGGCGCAGATCGCCGCCCTGGCCCCGACCTTCGGCAAGGCATTCGGGGTCACCGACCCGGCGGTCCAGAAGGCTGCGTTGAAGGCCAAGCTCTGCGGCCGCTGGCCGAACGGTACCCCCCTCGCCGTGTTTCCGGTCCAGGGCAACCGCCTGCCCCCGGCCCTGCCGCCAGAGCGCATCAACAACTTCAACTACAACCCGATCGGGCCGAGCGGCGTCCATTCGCAGCCTGACCTTGGCGAAGGCTGTCCGTTCGGCGCCCACATCCGCCGGGGAAACCCGCGCGACAGCAACTTCGTCAACGGCAATCCCGCCCTGCACCGCATCCTGCGCAGGGCCATGGCCTACCAGCTGCCCTACGACGCCAAGGACCGCAACACCGGCGAACGCGGCCTGATGGGCCTCTTCGTCTGCGCCATGCTCTCGCAGCAGTTCGAATTCCTGATGGAAAACTGGCTGAACAGCCCCAGCGGCTTTGGTCCCACCACCGACCTCGCCGACCCGCTGATCGGCACAAACATCCCCGCCAGCCCTGTCCCGGGTCAGCAGACTCCGGCCTTCACCGCTTCCACCCCGACCTCGCCGTCAGACACCAACACCAACGTCACCCTGAACAGCTTCGTGCGGACGCGGGGCAGCGCCTACCTGTTCTTCCCCAGCATTCCAGGGGTAGCGTGGATCAGTGCTCTGAAGGGTTAGCCGACCATCGCCATAGAGGCTCGCCGTTGAATCTGCGCCACGGCGCCGAGCAACCGTAGCGCCGACTGGCCGGTCAGCCTGCAGGGGTCGAATTGCTCGCGACTGTCCAGCCCGTCGATGATGACGGCGTCCGACGGCGAAAGCGCTCTCGCGCACATCTCCCAGTCCCGGAACAGCCGCTGGGCCGCCGGTTCGGAGCTGAGAATCTCCAGATCGGTGTGACGAGAGTCGGCCGTGATCCGCCGATAGGTCTCGTCGAGGTGTTCGGGCGTGCCCTCCAACACCTGGATGAAATAGCCCTGCAGGGTCACCAGCAGCCCCGACAGGTTGGTCAGGCGATTATTGCGGATGGAGCTGCGCACAATGTTGCAGACCTCGAACTCCAGGTCGGCGACGGCCAGGGGTGACTGGCGGCTGCGATAGACCAGACGCCGTAGCCGGGGCGGCGAAGCGGACATGGGAAACCTCACGCGGAACGAACCGGCGCAGGCTAGCCAAAGAGCGTAAACGATTGCTCCGTCCGGTATGCGACGGACGGTCGCGGTATTGGCACGCTAGAGCGGAATATTGTCGTGCTTTTTCCAGGGGTTCGACAGCTGCTTGCCCTTCAGCGACTGCAGCCCGCGCACGATCCGCTTGCGGGTGCCGTGCGGCATGATCACGTCGTCGATATAGCCACGTGACGCCGCCACGAAGGGGTTGGCGAAGCGTTCCTTGTACTCGGCTTCGCGGGCGCTGATCTTGTCGGGGTCGCCGATGTCGGCGCGGAAGATGATTTCCACCGCCCCCTTGGCCCCCATCACCGCGATCTCGGCGGTCGGCCAGGCGTAGTTGAGGTCGCCGCGCAGGTGCTTGGAGCTCATCACGTCATAGGCGCCGCCATAGGCCTTGCGGGTGATGACGGTGATCTTCGGCACGGTAGCCTCGGCGTAGGCGAACAGCAGCTTGGCGCCGTGTTTGATCAGGCCGCCGTACTCCTGCTTGGTCCCCGGCATGAAGCCCGGCACGTCGACCAGGGTGACGATCGGGATGTTGAAGGCGTCGCAGAACCGCACGAAGCGGGCGGCCTTGCGGCTGGAATCGATGTCGAGAACGCCGGCCAGGACCTGCGGCTGGTTGGCGACGATACCGACTGGCTGGCCGTCCATGCGGGCGAAGCCGCAGATGATGTTCTTGGCCCACTCGCTTGAGATTTCGAAGAAATCCGCCTCGTCGACAATCTTGAGGATCAACTCCTTCATGTCGTAGGGCTTGTTGGCGTTGGCCGGGATCAGGGTGTCGAGCGAGGGCTCTTCGCGCAGGGCCTCGTCGAAGCTTTCGCGGAGCGGCGGCTTCTCGCGGTTGGAGAGCGGCAGGAAGTCGATCAGCCGGCGGACCTGGGTCAGGGCCTCCAGGTCGTTCTCGAACGCCCCTTCGGCGACGCCGGACTTGGCGGCGTGGACGCGGGCTCCGCCCAGGTCCTCGTGGGTGACCGTCTCGTTGGTGACCGTTTTGACCACGTCCGGGCCGGTCACGTACATGTAGCTGGTGTCCTTCACCATGAAGATGAAGTCGGTCATGGCTGGCGAATAGACATCGCCGCCGGCGCAAGGGCCCATGATCACGCTGATCTGCGGCACCACGCCCGAGCTGAGCACGTTCTCGAGGAAGATGTCGGCATAGCCGGCCAGGCTGTCCACGCCCTCCTGGATGCGCGCGCCGCCGGCGTCGAACAGGCCGATGATCGGGGCGCCGACCTTGGCCGCCTGGCGCTGAACCTTGACGATTTTCTGAGCGTGGGTGGCGCTAAGAGAGCCGCCGAACACCGTGAAATCCTTGGAGAAAACATAGACGACGCGACCGTTGATGGTGCCCCAGCCGGTGACTACACCATCGCCCGGGATACGCTGGTCCTGCATGCCGAAGTCGTGGCTGCGGTGCTCGACGAACATGTCGAACTCTTCGAAGGACCCTTCGTCCAGCAGCAGGTCGACCCGCTCGCGGGCGGTCAGCTTGCCCTTGGCGTGCTGGCTGGCGATCCGCTTCTCGCCGCCGCCGGCCCGGGCCTGATCGCGGCGCCGGTCGAGTTCTTCAAGGATGTGCTGCACGTCGCTTACCCCGTTGGCCTTGCCAGCAGGGGTTAAAGCCCTCCGCCCACGGTGACAACCCTGCCGCAGCGACAGGTGGCAGAGCGGTTCAAGGCAAAGCGGCCCATCGAAGTTCCTCGCCCGTTGGGCGAGGTGGCAGCGAAGCTGACAGAGTGGGCCGTGGTCCGCACGGGGTTTCAGGATTGCACCTTGTCGAAGTGGGCGTGCTTTCGCCTATGTGCCGGCTGAAGAGCCCACTCCACCACTTCGTGGTCCCCTTCGCCCAACGGGCGAGGAACTAAGTCAGAGCGCCGAGAACCAGGCCCCAAGCATCACCGCCTCGGCGCGCAGCTTGGCGGTGCGGGCGGCGGCTTCCTCGTCGACGCCCCACTGGGCTTCCTGATAGTTCTCGTCGAGGCGCGAGAGGTCGAAGGCGCCCTCCCCGTCCAGCCGGCCGCGCTGCAGGGCCAATGCCAGGATGGCCGAGCCATAGAGCGGCGTGGCATGGGCGAGGCCAGCCAGGGCGACGTCGTCCAGCCCGTTGGCCAGCGCCTCGACGGCCTTCACCGTCTCGGCAGCCTGCGCCTGGTGGACAATGCCGTGGGCCTTCTGGAAGCGCAGGCCCAGCTCGTCCTGGGCCCAGGCCAGCAGCGGGGCCCAGCGCTCGCCCTGCAGGCGGACCAGTTCGCGCGGCGCCTCGGCCCAGTAGCAGAGCACATCGGAATTGGCGTAGCGGCTGACCTCGGCGGCGACCTCGCGACGGTTGGGCGCGATCTTTTCCAGGGCGGTGTAGGCCAGGCGTGTGGCCGGCATCTCGGCTAGCCGGATCACTTCGGTCTGCGCGTCCCACTCGGTAGCAATCAGCTCGGCGAGAGCCGGCGTTGGCAGGATGAGGCGTACGCCGCCCGGACTGCGGGGCGTGCGGCCGTCGAGCAGCACAGCATGGCCGTGCTCGAGCGGGGCGGTGGTCACGGCCTTGTAAAAGCGGCGCGGCAGGTCGGCGGGGTCGGCCACGAAAGTCTCCAACGACGGAACGTCCAATCAGCGCCGTGCAAGTGACCGAAGCGCGGGTTTAGCGCAAGGAGGCGCGTAAATTGGCCTATCCTCCCAAGGACATGATGGCGGCGATCGCGGTGACCCGGTTCGGCCTGGGGGCTCGTCCCGGCGAGCTGGTCGGCATGCTGGACGACCCGCAGGGCTGGCTCAAGCGACAGATCCGCAAGGAGGGCGCCGACCTCATCCCCAATGACGGCGCCGGCAGCGCCAAGCGCATGGGCGAGCTGGTCGCCTATCGCCGTGAACGCCGTGAGGCGAAGGCGCAAGGCGACCCCGCCGTGGGCGCGGCCCGCATGCTGCGCGACGATGTGGGCGAGGACTTCATCGCCCGCGCGAAACTGGGCGCCACGACCCCGGCCGGGTTCCGCGAGCGCTGGGCGCTGTTCTGGGCCAACCACTTCACCGCCTCGGCCACCAAGCTGATCACCGCCGTGGTTGTTGGGCCATACGAGAACGAAGCTATTCGCCCGCATGTCTTCGGCCGGTTCGAGGACCTGCTGGTGGCGACCAGCAGCCACCCGGCCATGCTGACCTATCTGGACCAGTTCCAGTCGGTGGGTCCGGACAGTCCCGGCGCTCAGTTCGCCGCCCAGCGCCAGAACCGCAAGGCGGGCCTCAACGAGAACCTGGCCCGCGAGATCCTGGAACTGCACACCGTCGGGGTCGACGGCGGCTACACCCAGGCCGACGTCACCGAGTTCGCCAGGGCCATGACCGGCTGGAGCATCGGCGGGCCCCGCGAGCCGCAGCGCCAGGGCCAGTTCGTGTTCCGCGCCGCCACCCACGAGCCGGGCGTGCGCACCATCATGGGCAAGCAGTACGCCCAGGACGGCGTCAAACAGGCCGCCGCCGTGATGGCCGATCTGGCCGCCAACCCGGCCACCGCCCGCCATGTCTGCGGCAAGATCGCCCGGCATTTCGTCGCCGACGATCCGCCTGCCGCCCTCACTGATCGGCTGGTCGCCGCCTGGACCGCCTCGCGCGGCGACCTGGGCGTTGTGGCCAACACGCTGATTACCGCTAACGAGTCGTGGGATCCCGCGCCGGCCAAGTTCAAGACGCCCTACGAGTTCCTGATCTCCAGCTGGCGGGCCATCGGCGGCCAGCCGACCTCGATCGAGTATCTGGCCCCCATAATGACCGGCATGGGTCAAAAGCCCTTCGCGGCGCCCTCACCCAAGGGCTGGGCCGATGACGCGGCGACCTGGTGCGCGCCCGACGCGGTCATCAAGCGGATGAGCTGGTCCGAAGGCTTCGCCGCCGTGGTCGCCCAGGATCGGGACCCCAACAAGATTGCCGCCGAGGCGCTGGGCGCGCGCCTCTCCCCCCAGACTGCCAAGGCCGTGGCCCGGGCCGAGAGCCGGCCCGAAGCTCTGGCCCTGCTGCTAATGTCCCCGGAGTTCCAACGCCGATGACCAATCCCGTCATCTCTCGCCGCCTGCTGCTGGCCGCCGGCGCCTCGATCAGCTTTCTGGGCTCAAGCGCCCTCGCCGACGACACGATGGCGCGGCGCAAACTGGTCGTTGTCATCTGCAGGGGCGCCATGGACGGGCTTTCGGTTACCCCGCCGATCGGCGATCCCGACTATGCCGGCCTGCGCGGCGCCATCGCCGTACCAGCCGACAAGGCGCTAAAGCTGGACGAAACCTTCGCGCTCAATCCGGTATTGCCCAGCGTCTACCGCCTGGCCCTGGCCGGTCAGGCCCGCTTCGCCCCGGCGATCGCCAGCCCCGACCGCGCGCGTTCGCACTTCGAAGCCCAGGACGTCCTGGAGAGCGGCGCTTCCAAGGTCTACGGCGTCAATTCCGGGTTCCTGAACCGCACCCTGGCCAGCCTGAACCCCAGCCGCAAGGTCGCGGGCCTGTCGGTCGGCGCCACCGCCCCGCTGATCCTGCGCGGCAAGGCCCCGGCCGGCTCCTGGTCGCCGGGCGTAGAGGCCAACGACTTGCCGCGCCTGCCGGCTCTGCTGACCGACCTCTATGCCGGCGACGCCATGCTGTCCCAGGCCCTGGCCCAGGGCCTGGATACCGAGGCCATGGCCGCCGGCGCCAAGATGGACGATCAGCCCGCCATGGCGCCGGCCGTTGGCCGGGCCGCCGTCGCCAGTTCACGCAAGCTGGGAACCACCCTGGCCGGCTTCATGATCCAGCCTGGCGGTCCACAGATCGCCGCCGTCTCGCTGGACGGCTTCGATACACACGCCAACCAGAACACGGCCCTCGCTCCCCGTCTGGCGGGCCTGGACGCCTTGCTCGACGGCCTCTCAAGCGGACTGGGCGCGGAATGGAGCAACACGGTGGTCGTCTGCGCCACAGAGTTCGGCCGCACGGCCCGGGTCAACGGCACCGGCGGCACCGATCACGGCACCGGCTCTACAGCCCTGGTGCTGGGCGGGGCGCTGAAGAAGGGCGGCATCATCGGCGACTGGCCGACCTTGAAGCAGCAGGCCCTGTTCGAGAACCGCGACACGGCTCCGACGCTGGACATGCGCGGCCTCTTCAAGGGCGTGCTGGCCGACCACATCGGCGTCGATCGGCGGGCGCTGGAGTCCGACATCTTCCCCGACAGCGCCTCAGCCGCCCCAGTCGCGGGACTGGTCTAGAAAACCTCCCTACCCCAGGTCCGCCGCGCGGGTCTGGGGCTTTTCTTTCTCCTCAGACCGGCACGACGTCGAACGCCACCGTCAGGCGGGGTTGGTCGCCCCCGAACGGCTGGGTGCCGTGCCACATATAGCTGGGGAAGAGCACCAGCAGGCCCGGCTCAGGTTTGACCCAGTGCTCCGGCTGCAGGGTCGGCGCCGTGGGCACGCCCGGCTGACCAAAGCGCAGCCAGCCTTCCTTGCCATCGCCCTGGATGGCCGGCGGCAGGTCGATGTAGCAGGCCGAGGATAGCCAACCTGCCGGGTGCAGGTGGTCGACGTGATGGCCGCCGGGGGCCAGGTTCACCGACCAGGCGCCGCTCAGACGATAGTCGCCGGTATTGCGCGAGCGGACGGGATCGGCGCCCTTGCCCAGGTCCGCCATGGCCTGGCGGATCGGACCGTCGATAACCCGGAAAAAGCTGGCGATGACCGGGTCCTTCGACGTGCGAAGGTTCTGCTGGGTCTGGGTGCCGCCGCGCACCGATTGTCCGACCGGGTGGGCCTTGAGCCGATGCAGTCCGTCCAGCGCCACTGTCAGGTCGGCCAGATAGGCCTGCAGGCTGGACCAGCCGGGCGGGGTCTCGATCTTGGCCGCGCGCACCAGGCTGGCATAGTCGGCCAGCGCGGCGTAGCGCGGATCGCCCAGCATCCGCCAGGCCGTGGCTTCGAGGGCCACGGCGTGCTGGTTGAAGGGCGCGACCTGCTTGAGCCGCTCGGCGGCGACCAGCGCCGCATCGGGACGGCCGGCGGCCAGGTTGGCCTCGGCCAGCACGCTGAGCGCCAACACATGGCCGGGCGAGAGACGCTCAGCCTGGATGGCATGGCGCAGGGCCGCTTCAGGATCCAGTCCGGCCGCGATCTGCGAAGCCGCCAGTTCGACCTCGAGATGAGGCCCCCGAACAGCGGCGATGTCGCGCAAGGCCTCGTAGGCCGCCTGGGGCTGGCCGGCGTATTCCATGATCTTGGCCTGCACGACCTTGAGCAGCGGGTTGCCGGGATGCTCGCGCACGGCCTTGTCGATGTCGCGCGTGGCAGCCGCCGCATCGGCCGTCTGCATCCAGATCAGCTGGCCCAGTTCCCGGTAGGCCGGCGCGTAGTCCGGCGCGCGGCGCAGGGCTTCGCGGAAGGCGGTCTCGGCCTCGCCAAAGCGGTCCTGGCGCACCAGCGAACGGCCCTCGACCAGCCAGGTTTCGGGTATGTCCAGGCCCCGCGCCCGCGCCGCCCGCGCCGCACGGGTGGCTTCGACATTGAGGTCTGCCTCTTCGAGGGCGACCGCCAGGTTGTGTTGGTGCGAGGGATCCTTCTGGTCGGCGTCGACCGCGTCACGGAACGCGGTGATCGCCTCATCGGTTCGACCCAGTCCCTTGAGGATCTGACCGTATAGCGACAGAGCGGCGGCCTCGGGCCGGGGCCGTTGCACGAAGGGCGACAGGACGGTCGCCGCCTCATCGAGCCGGTTCATGGCGATCAGACCCTGGACCAGGTAGTAGGCGGCGGGCGCATAGTCCGGGTCAGCCTTGATGGCGCCCCGCAGGGCCGCCTCGGCCTCAGTATCGCGTTCACCGATTGCGACGACCTTGGCCAGTTCGAGCAGCAGCGGCGCCGACTCGCCATTGTCGATCAAAGCGGCGCGGATGACGGCTTCAGCCGAGACGAGATCGCGATTGGCGCCCAGGCTACGGGCTTGCTGGATGGCCAGATCGGCGGCGAAGATCGAACCGCTCATGCCGGCACAGCGTCAAAAGCGATAGTCAGGCGCCGGTCACTGCCTTCGAACGGCACGGTGCCATGCCACATGTAGCTGGGGAACAGCACCAGGGTGCCTGGTTCAGGTCTCACGAAGCGCTCCGGCGGTTGCGGCGGCTGGACTGGGAAGGGCGGCTGGCCGAACTCGATCCAGCCCTCATGCTTGCCGTCATCCGCCATGGGCGGCAGCGACACATAGAAGGCTGACGAGATCCAGCCGCGCGGGTGGAAGTGGTCGACATGGAAGCCCTGCTCGCGCAGCAGCACAGACCAGATGTCGCTGATCCGGTACTTGCCGGAATTGCGGCTGCGCAGCGGATCATTCCCCTGCCCCATCTCGGTCATGTAGGTGCGGATTGGCCCGTCGATGGCCGCAAAGAAGGCCTTGATCGCTGGATCCTGTGACTGGGCCAGGTCGTCGATGGTCTGGATGCCGGCCCGCAGGGTCTGGTCCGAGGGCGCCGCCTGCATGGTGTGCAGGCGAGTCAGGGCTGCGTCCAGGTCCGCGAGGTAGGCCTCCAGGCTGGGCCAACCTTCCGGCGTCTGGATTTTGTAGGGCCGGACGAAGGCGTCGTAGTCGTAGAGCTCGCGATGCTGAGGCAGGCCCAGCGCCCGGGCGGCGGTGGCCACCCAGCCCCAGGTCGACTGGTCGGTCGGGTCCAGCCCGGCGGCGGCGACGGCGGCGTCCAGGGCTTCCTGGGCGCGGCCCTGGGCCATCAGCACCGATGCCAAGCCCACATGGGCGGTGGTCTGTCTGGGGTCCAGCGCCAGGGCGCGGCGCATCATCACTTCGGCGCCCTTGAGATCGCCGCGCTCCAGCCGGGCCTGGCCGGTCGAGCGGGCCAGCATGGGCTGGTCCGGATAGCGCTCGGTGAAGGTCTCCAGCACCTCCAGCGCCTCGGCCTGGCGGTCGGCGGCTTCCAGAATCTTGGCCTCGACGATGACCAGCGAAAGGTCAGAACCGCCGCTGACCATGGCTTTGCGCAGCGGGGCGACCGCGGCGTCGGCGTCGGCGGTCCGCATCCAGATCAGCTTGGCCAGCAGCACCGCGGAGATGGCGTTGCCGGGGTTGCGGGCCACGGCCTTTTCCAAAGCCTGCTGGCCGCCCTCGGTGTCTCCCAGCGCGATCAGCACCCGGCCGTAAATGGTCCAGGTCTCCGGCGCGTCCAGGCCCAGGGCGAAGGCCTTCTCGGCGGCGATCTTGGCGTCGCGCGGCAGATCCACATCGACGGCGGCGGCGGCCAGATTGTGCCAGGCGACCCGGTCGCTGGGAAAGGCCCGCGAGGAGCCGCGCTGCACATCATAGGCGTCCTTGGCCCGGCCGGCCGACTTCAGCGCGGCGGCATAGGCCGCGCGAAGGGCGTGGCTGGCGTCCATGCGGGTGGCCATGGGACCGGCCAGGGCGACGGCATCCTTGGGCCGGCCCTTATCGATCAGATCGTAGATACGCTGGACTGGCGACTGGCCAGAATTCATCGCCGCACACTCCGCCGGCCAAAGGGTTCAGGGTCGGCTTCATGCTCGTCGAAGCCGAAACGTTCAAAGCCCGCCTTCATCTCTTTGCTGAGCGGGGCCTCGACGACGATGACGCCGCCGGAGGGATGCGGCAGGACGACCCGGCGGGCGTGCAGTTGTAGCTGCAGGCCCGCCGACAGGGCCGCGCTCTTCTCGTCGCCATACTTCGGGTCGCCGAGGATGGGGTGGCCTATGGCCAGCATGTGGGCTCGCAGCTGGTGGGTGCGGCCGGTGTGAGGGCGCAGGGCCATCCAGGCGGCCCGGCCGGCGGCTCGGGCCAGGGTGACATATTCGGTCTCGGCCGGGCTGGCGCGGGGATCCTTGGGATCGGCCGGGACGACCAGTTCGCGATCGCCGACGCCCTTCTTGGCCAGGTGCAGCTCGATGACCCCTTCGACGGGCTTCGGGTTGCCGACCACCAGGGCCCAGTAGGTTTTCTGCGCCTTACGGCGGGCGAAGGCCCCCGAAAGCTTGGCGGCGGCGGCGGGCGACTTGCCGAGCAGGAGAACACCGGAGGTGTCGCGGTCCAGCCGGTGAACCAGACGCGGGCGGTCCATCCCTTCGCCCCAGGCCGACAGCAGGCGGTCAACATGGTGAGCGGTCTTGGTGCCGCCCTGAACGGCCAGTCCTGAGGGCTTGTTCAAGGCCAGAACGTCCTCGTCCTCGTACAGGACCAGCGACTTGGCGAAGACAATGTCGCGCTGGGAGATCTGCTTGCGCTCGTCCGGATCGGGGGCGTCGGGCAACGGGGGAACGCGGATCTGGGCTCCGGCGGCCAGCTTGGTGTCGACCTTGGCCCGACCGCCATCGACGCGGATCTGGCCTGAGCGGACCAGCTTTTGAATCTGGATATGGTTCAGGTGCGGCCAGCGGCGCTTGAACCAGCGGTCCAGGCGCACACCATCCTCAAGCGGGGCAACATGCAAGGTGCGGACTTCCTTCATCCGACCAGCTTCCGCGCCAGTATCAGCCCAACGAACAGAGCCGCCACCGAACCGGCCACCGAAACGGCGCCATAGCCGGCCGCGTCCAGCCAGGCCTTGCGCTCGATCATGTTGGCGACATCCAGCGAAAAGGCCGAAAACGTCGTGAACCCGCCCAGCACGCCGACCCCCAGCAAGAGCCGCCAGCGCTCCTGGTCGCCACCGCCGCGCAGAGCCAGCGACGCGACCAGCAGGCCCATAGCCAGGCCGCCGATCAGGTTCACCGTCAAGGTCCCCCACGGCCAGGCGGGGCCCAGCCAGCGCAGGGTCATGACGCCGACCCCGTAGCGGGCCGTCGCGCCGACCGCGCCGCCCAGGGCGACAAATAAGAGCTTCTCCATCGGCCCCTTATGCGACGCCGAGGGCCGCAACGCAAAGTGTCCCATCTGGCCTCTCGGGCAAACTTGAACGGCCTCAACCGCCCGTTAAGCGCATCTACCCATATTGGGTGGGACAATCTTCCGACACCTGTTCAAGCCGCGCCCAGAGGCTCGTGTACATGAGTTCCTTCTCCTACGATCCGACGACCGACACTCGCCGGCTTGAAGCTGTGGGCGCCGACGCCGTGCTGGAGCGGTTCGCCAGCCCGGACATGCTGGCCAGGGGCGCCGTCAACGTCATCAGTGTGTCCGCCATCCGCGCTCGGCTAGGTGAACGCTGGGACCGCCGGGCCGAGGATGTCTGGGCCTATATGGACCGCAAGCTGGACGAGCACCTCGGTCACGGGGATGTCCGCCATCGCCTGAACCCCACTGATTTCGTCGTCGCCATGCCGAGCCGAGACGCGGTGACGGCCCAGGTGCTGGCCATGCGGGTGTTGGAAGAGGTGCTGATCCATTTTCTGGGCGAGGCCCGACCCTGCGATATTGACGTCAAGGCGGTGACGGCGTTCGAAAACGGCTGCCTTTCCTGCGCGACCCTGGACGCCGACCTGCTGGCGGTGATGCGCACCCAGCCCCTGGCCCCGCCGGCCTCGCCGCCCGCCCACACGTTTGTCGGAATCGACCTCGCCGAAGAGCGGCGGCGCAATCCGGTGTCGTTCGTCACCGGCAGCGGCCTGTCCCTACGGGTCGATTTCTCGATCGAGCCGCTGATCAGCCTCAAGCACAACGCCACCGCCGGCCTGCGGATTGAGCCCATTGTCACCGACGAGCCGAGCGGTAGGATCATCCCGGCCCGCGCCTTCTCGCGCCTGCCTGACCAGGACATGGCCCTGATCGATGAGGCGACGGTCTCGTACGGGGCCCTCTACCTGCCCAAGGCCGAGGGCCGTGGCCAACCGCCCTTGGTCCTGCCGCAGTCCTTTCGCACCATGGCCGCCCGCAAGGGCCGGGGCGCTCTGATCAGTCACGCCGGCGCCGCCACCGCTATCGTAAAGGCCGGTGTCATCGTCGAGCTGATCGACGCGGGGGCCGGTGTTCCGCCAGGCCGGCTGACCGAGATCGCCGGCCTGCTGACCTCGATATGTCGGGGTGTGATGGGCCGGGTGACGCCGGGCAAGGACTTCGCCGCCGCCTTCCGCGACGCGCGCCTGATGGGCGTGACCCTGGACGCCAGCGACCTGACCGGCCCGGACTCACGCCTCGCCAGCCAGATCCTGGAATTCGGCCGCCAGGCCCGCGGTCTGGCGGCGGTGCTGGGCGTGCATGGCCTGGTCTCGGCCGACTTCTTCGCCATAGCCGAGGTTGCGGGCCTGACGCACGCGGCGGTGCGCGGAAGTGCTCGAACGGCCGAGCGGCCTGCCGCCTAGCGTCCGGTCGGCGCCTCGCCTCGGCCGATCACCTTGACGATGTCGCGGGCGTCATAGCCGTCGGCGGGTTTGGCGCCCTTGCCGGCCTGGACTTCAAGAGAACGGCTATAGGCCGGGCCGCCTGACAGGTCGAAACTGGTCCCGATCCCCACACCCAGGGCGCTGCGGCCGCCGAAGCTGGCGCCGCCCGTTCCGAGGCTGACCCGCGGTCCCGAGCCGCCATCGCTACGGTCGTCGAACTTATCGACGATGCGGAACCAGTCGAAGCCATCCCGCAGCGACACCTCGGCGGCCCGCAGCAACGCATAGTTGGCCACCTGGGCAGGCGGCGCGCCGGGACCGCCCCGGAAAATCACCCGGTAGCGGCCGGTCTCGATCCGGTAGTCGGAAAAGCCCACGGCGCGCGGGCCTGGTGCGGCCATGTAGGTGGTGGGCGTGGCGCAGGCGGCCAGCAGGGAAAGGGCGGCGGCGCTGATCAGGAAGGTCTTCATCGCTGTAGAATGGCCGGCCTGCGCCGCAGGTTCCGCTCGACGCCCCGCCGGTTCAGGCCTAGAGAACGCCGTCCGCCCAGCAGAAACGTTCTGGGGGCCGGCCAGCCAAGAGGAGAGTGACCCATGAAACAGACCCTGTGTTTCACCCTCTCTCTCGAAAGCTGGAATGATCAAATGGCTGACGCGCCTGGTGCGCGCACTTGCCGGCCGAGCGCCGGATAGTCTGGCCGGCCGAGCGCCGGATAGTCTGGCGAAAGCCAGAAACACCCTCAAGACGCGGCTCTCGCCGCACATCATGAAAGATATCGGGCTGGGCGACCCCTAGCCCGCGCCGAACAGCGTCCGCCGCAGGCTCTCGAAATCGGCCGGCGGCGGCGCTTCCACGCGCATCTCCTGGCCGTCCGGATGCGGGAAGCTCAGCGAGGCGGCATGCAGCATCAGCCGGGGAACCGGCTGGCCCATGAGGGTCAGGGTCCCGCCGTAGCGGACGTCGCCGGCGATGGGGCGGCCGAGGCTGGCCATATGGACCCGAAGTTGGTGCATCCGACCGGTCTCGGGGCTGAGCTCGACCAGGGCCGCCTCGTCGTTAGCCGCGAGCGTGCGGTAGCGGGTGCGGGCCAGTTCGGCGTCCGCGTGATCGGCCACGCAGGTCTTCATATAGGCCTCGCGCCCCTGCATCTCGCGCCTCAGGGGCAGCTCGATCAGGCCCTTAGGCGGGACCGGCGCGCCGGGGGCGACGATGGCCAGGTAGGTTTTGCGGAAGCGTTTGCCCATCAGCGCCTTGCCCAGAAACCCCGCCGCCGGTTTGGTGCGGCCGGTCAGCAGGACCCCGGAAGTATCGCGGTCCAGCCGATGGATCAGGCGCGGCCGGTTGCCGCTTGACCGGGCGAAGGCCCAGAGCAGCTCGTCCAGCGTATGGGTGGCGATCCGCCCGCCCTGGCTGGAGAGACCGGCCGGCTTGTTGAGGGCGATGACCTGGTCGTCCTCATGGATGACCATGCCCTTGACGAAGGCGATCTCCTCCGGCGTCAAGGCGATGGGCGTGTCGATAGCCCGCAGCTTCTTGGGCGGACGAGGGCTCAACGCCCCTCCCCGCGTTTCGCCCGGATTTCGGCCCAGCGGTCCAGCCGCTCCTTGATCCGCGCCTCAACGCCTTCGCCCTTGGGGGCATAGAAGGTCCGGCGCTCCATGCCGTCCGGGAAGTAGTTCTGGCCCGAAAAACCCTCCTCGGCGTCGTGGTCATAGTTGTAGCCCTTGCCGTAGCCCAGGCCCTTCATCAGCTTGGTCGGGGCGTTGAGGATGTGCTTGGGCGGCATCAGCGAGCCGGTCTCCTTGGCCGCCTTCCGCGCCGCGCCGAACGCCGCATAGACCGCGTTGGACTTGGGGGCGGCCGCCAGATGCACCGTCACTTGCGCCAGGGCCAGATCGCCCTCGGGGCTGCCCAGGAAATCGTACGTATCCTTGGCGGCATTGGCTAGAACCAGCGCCATGGGATCAGCCTGGCCGATGTCCTCCATCGCCGCGCGCACCAGCCGGCGGGCGATGAACAGCGGGTCTTCACCGCCCTCCAGCATACGGGCCAGCCAGTATAGCGCCGCGTCAGGGTCGCTGCCGCGGATCGACTTATGCAGGGCCGAGATGAGGTTGTAGTGCTCCTCGCGGTCCTTGTCGTAGGCGGGGCTGCGCTTCTGCAGCACCTGGCCCAACTCGGCCGGGGTCATGGGTTTCGGGACCGCGATGCCGAACAGGGTGTCGGCCAGGGTCAGCAGATAGCGGCCGTCGCCGTCGGCCATGGCGATCATCGCCTCGCGGGCTGCAGGATCGAGCGGCAGCTCTCGCTTCTCGAAGGCCTCGGCCTTGGCCAGCAGTTGTTCGAGGGCCCCCTCGTCCAGCCGGCGCAGCACGAAGACCTGGCTGCGCGACAGCAGCGCCCCATTCAGCTCGAAGCTGGGGTTCTCGGTGGTGGCGCCGACCAGGGTGACCACGCCCTCCTCGACGAAGGGCAGGAAGCCGTCCTGCTGGGCGCGGTTGAAGCGGTGAATCTCGTCGACGAACAGCAGGGTCGACTGGCCTGCAGAGCGGCGCATCTTGGCCTGTTCGAAGGCCTTCTTCAGATCGGCGACGCCGGAGAACACCGCCGACAGCTGCTGGAACTCATAGCCGGCCGCCTTGGCCAGAAGCCGGGCGATGGTGGTCTTGCCGGTGCCGGGCGGGCCCCAGAGGATCATCGAACCCAGCCGGCCGCCATCGACCATCCGCCGGATCGGCCCGCCCTCGCCCAGCAGGTGATCCTGGCCCACCACCTCGTCCAGGCTGGCCGGCCGCAGCCGGTCGGCCAGCGGCGATGGCGCATGCGGGGTCAGGCCCGCAGCCTGGAAGAGGTCGTTCATCCCCCGCTTCTAGAGGTTTGGCGTCAGGTCCGGAAGTCCGCCGTGATCTGCTGGCCGCCGCGCAGGATGGTCACCCGCCAGCCGCCCGCGCCGCTGTTCAGGATCGCCGAGACCTCCCCGACCGTGCTGACGGGTTTGCCGTTGATGGCCAGCACGAAGTCGCCCGGCTGGAACCCGGCCTGCATGGCGAAGCCCTGGCCGACCTTGGTCACCACCACGCCCTTACCGGCGAAGGGGTCCAGGCCGACCATATCGGCCATGGCGGGGGTCAGGTTGGCGATGCTGGCGCCGTCCAACGGGTTGCGGCCCGAGATGGTCCGGGCGTCGCCCGTCGGATTGCCTGGCGCCGCCTCGGCCCGGACAGTGATGGTGCGCTCCTGGCCACCCCGCAGGATGACCAGTGGCTCCTCCTCGCCGATCCGTCGGCCGGCGAAATAGTAGGTGACGCCGGACTCGTCGACCACGTCCTGGCCGCCGACCTTGAGGATAATGTCGCCAGGCTTGAGACCGGCCCGATCAGCGGCGCTGCCCGGCCAGACGTCGGCGACCAGGGCGCCGCGCGGGGTGCGCTGCCCCATGCTGGCGGCGATCTCAGGGGTGACCGTCTGCGTCTTTGCGCCCAGCCAGGGACGGGTGACCGAGCGGCTGCCGCCCAACGCGGCCGTGACCACCTGCTTGGCCATGGCGGCAGGAATGGCGAAGCCGACGCCCGACGAGGTCCCAGAGCGCGACAGGATGGCGGTGTTCACCCCGATCAGGTCTCCGTCCATGTCGACCAGCGGCCCGCCGCTGTTGCCCGGATTGATGGCCGCGTCGGTCTGCAGGAAGAAGCCGAAGTCGGTGATGCCGACGTTCGAGCGGGCGGTGGCCGAGACGATGCCGTTGGTCACCGTCTGGCCGACCCCGAACGGATTGCCGATGGCCAGGACCAGGTCGCCGACCTGGGGCTGTTCGGCGTCATCGATGGCGATGACCGGCAGCTTCTCACCCTTGGTGTCGATCTTCAGCACCGCCAGATCCGAGCGCGGGTCATCAAGTAGCACCGTAGCCGGGAACTCCCGCCGGTCGGCCAGCTGCACCATGATCTGCTGGGCGCCCTCGATATTGTGGTGGTTGGTCAGGATCACCCCGTCAGCCCGGACGATCGAGCCTGAGCCCAGGCTGCCCTCGACCCGGTCGCGCGGCACACCGCCGCCGAACATCTGCCAGAAGGGATCGACCTGGGTCCGCACCACCCGCTTGGATGAGACATTGACCACCGCCGGAGCGGCCTTCTTCACCACCGGGGCGAAGGACATCTTCATGGTGGCGGCGTTGGCCGGTGGGGCGCGGGTGGGCTGGGCCAGGCCGGCGTCCTGGGCGTGGCCACGTGACGAAGGATCGGAACAGGCGGCCAGGAGAACCAGGGCCGGGATCAGGACTTTCAAAGCGCGCATGGGTGTCCGTCAGGCGTGTTGGGCTTCCAACAGGCCTGAGGATTCTGGCGACCTGATGGCTAGGCTACGACCGGATTGGGCGCTGCCTTGGGCGGCTTGGCGATTCCGAGCGCGATCAGGAAGCCCAGAGCCAGCAGGCCAGCAGCGATCAGGATCGGGAAGCCGGGCAGGTTCAGGACACCAGGGTGCTTCAGGTTCCAGGCGTAGGTCAGCGTAAAGAGCTGTGGGCCGACGATAGCGGTGATGCCCTGGATAGAGGCGTTGGCTCCCTGCAGCTGGCCCTGCTCACTCGGCTGGACCCGGCGGCTCATCAGGCCCTGCATGCCGGGGCCGGTAAAGCTCATCAGGGCGAAGACCGGGATGCCGGTGAGGTAGAGCATGCCGGTCGGCGCCGTGGCGTAGATGATGAAGCCCAGCATGCCGAAGGTCAGGCCCAGCAACACCGCCCCGCGCTCGCCGATCCGTTTCACGACCGGTCCGATCAGCAGCATCTGCACGATGATGCCGGCTATGCCTGTGCCGAGCAGAGAAAGGCCGACCTGCTCCAGGCTCCAGCCGTAGCGCTCGCCCATATAGAGGACGAAGATCGAGGGCAGCACGTTGTGGGCCAGTTGGAAGAGGAAGCCGATGCTGGCCAGGCCGAGCAGGTCGGGGTGCGAGCGCAGCAGCTTCAGCGAGCCGACCGGGTTGGCCTTCTTCCAGTCGAACCGCTTGGCGCGGCGCTCGACCGGCAGGGATTCGGGCAGCACGAAGAAGCCATAGAGCCAATTGGTCAGGGCCACCGCCGCGCAGACGAAGAACGGCAGTCGAAGATCGATATGACCCAGCCAACCGCCGATGGCCGGCCCAACGGTAAAGCCGATGCCGAACGAGGCGCCGATCATGCCGAACGCCTTGGCCCGGTTCTCCGGCGCGGTGACGTCGGCGACATAGGCGTTGGCTGTCGAGAAGCTGGCGGCGGTCGCGCCGTTGATGATCCGGCCGACATAGAGCCACATCAGGGTCGGGGCGAAGGCCATGAATAGGAAGTCGATCCCCAGGCCGAAAATGGATGTGAGGATCACGGGACGGCGCCCGAAGCGGTCGCTCATCATGCCCATGATCGGGCTGACCACGAACTGCATCAGGCCCCAGGTGGAGGCGAAGATACCCGTCCAGAAGGCCGCATCAGCCGTCGAACCGCCCGCCAGCGCCTTCACCAGGTTCGGCAGGACCGGGATCATCAGCCCAAGGGCGATGACGTCCATGGTGGCGGTGATGAAGATAAAGCCCAGGGCGGGCCGGCGCTTGCCTGCCGCCAGTTCGGTATGCTGTTCGTCGCTCATGCGCCTCCCCCGGCGTGAATCGCGGTTTCAATGCGCCGGAACGCCCGGCCGGTCCAGAGGTCGGATCGCCTCATCCCACCGTGCTCCGATAAGAGGCCAGCAGGTCGCGCCACCATTCGCCGTGGCGGTGCAGAAAGACGCTGTCGGGGAAATGATGCCGCGCCACATGCTCGCTGGGCACGCTGTCCCAGCCGGTGTGGGTGACCGAGACGCGGGTCTCTTCGCCGACCGCCTCGAAGGTGACCTCCACCTCGGTCATCTGGTCAGGTTCGAAAGTCGCCTGCCGCCAGCCGAACGCTAGTTTCTCGCCTGGCTGCCAGACACGGACCAGGCCAACCTCGAAGATCTTGCCGTTCGGCAGGGTTTCAGTCAGCCGTAGCCCCCTGCCCTTCGTGTCGAACTCGAAACCCAGCACGCCGGGTGAGCGGGGCGTGAAGCGGAACATGGCGTTGGGTCGCCACCACTGGCCGATCTCGGCGGTGAAGGCTTCGAAGGCGCGCTGTGGGCTGGCCTTGACCCGCAGGGCGACGAGGACGCGGGAAGCCACCTAGTCTCGCTCCAGATGCGCCTTGAAGGCGGTCAGCTGCTCGGACCACATCCGCTCGGTTTCTTCCAGCCAGCGCAACAGATGGACCATGGGCTCAGGCCTCAGGGCATAGACGCGGACACGGGCGTCGAATTCGGGGTGGGTTTCCTCGACCAGGCCGGTCTGGCGTAGGTGGCGCAGGTGGCGGCTCATCGCAGGCGCGGTCAGGCCCACCGCCTCAGCCAGCTCGCCGGCCCGGCGTGGCCGCTCGCGCAGCAGTTCGATCACCTGGCGGCGGTGCGGGTCGGCCAGGGCGGCCAAGGTTCGATCAAGCGTGCGATCAAGTTGGGCGGCAGCGCTCATGCGGGCCGATGAGCGGCGACCGCGCCACATGTGATGGCCGCCATCACACCCATCCCGTGATCTTCAGCCCGCTCACCTGCTCGGCATCCTCGCGCGTGACCGCCGCGACGGTCTGGGAGACGGTCCAGATGTGGCCCTCCAGGTCGCGGCAGCTGTAGGTGCGGTCGCCATAGAACTGAGTCTCAGGCTCGCGCAGGATTTCGGCCCCCGCCGCGCGGGCGTGTGCGCAGTGGGCGTCCAGGTCGGTGTCGATACTGATGTGGACGGTCTGGGTGTTCTTGCCGCCGATGGAGGCCGGGCTCTTGTGGTCGTCGGACCATTCATTGCCGATCATCACCGCGGCATTGCCGAAGCGCATCTCGGAATGGGCCAGATTGCCCTCCTGGTCCTCGATCAGCATGAACAACTCAAAGCCGAAGGCGCCCTCCAGCCAGCGCAGGGCCGCCTTGGGGTCCCGATAGCAAACGGCGGAGATTAGGGCGGGGCGCCAATCCTTCCCTTCAGACGGGACAGCCATCAGGCGGTCTTGCCGGCGCTGAGCTTGAGGCCGCTGGCCGCTTCCATCTGCTCAATGGTCAGGTCGGCGATCTTCTGGCTGAAAGTCCAGACGTGACCGTCCAGGTCCAGGCAGCGGTATGTGCGGTCGCCGTAGAACTGGTCGGCCGGTTCCTGGGTGATGACGGCGCCGGCCGCCCGGGCCCGCTCGCAATGGGCGTCGAGGCCGCTCTCCAGAAAGAGGCGCAGGAAACCGGTGGAAACGCCGCCCAGATTGGCCGGGCTGCGGAAACTGGCCGGGCCAAGCAGGTCGGGACTGGACCACTCATTGGCGATCGAGATGCGCACGTCCTGCCAGGTCATCTCGGCATGGCCGATCTCGCCGCTGTCGTCAGTGACCAGCAGGCTGGTTTCGAAGCCGAACGCCGCCTCGAGCCAGTCGAGGGCCGCGCGGCGATCGCGATAAGAGAGACAAGGAGAGAGCACCTGGCCGGTCATGTCGAACCCCTTCCGAATTCGACAATATTTAACGCATGGAAGAACTATCTCGTCAACACTGGTAGGGAAGCCCTATCTCAGAACCCCCGCCGGCACGGTCCCGTCGCTCGGCAGCGGCCTCACCCGAGCCAGCTTCGCCACCAGCGGATAGACGTCGACATTGTCGAATGACTGGATCGTCGCGCCTTTGCGGATCGCCGGACCCTCGGCGATGAACAGAGCCGCCATCTGGATATCGTAGGGGTCGTAGCCGTGGGCGCCGCCTACCGTCTTCATGGGCCGGCTGGTCGCATAGGCCTTGGTGGTGATGGTCCAGCCGGTCTCGGCCAGGCAGACCACGGCGGGGACGCGCGGGTTCTTGCCGAAATGGAAGCGTTCGGGGACGTCGGCCTTCTTCCAGCATTCGAAATGGGCGTGCTTGCCGAGGATGGCCGTCTCGGCCTCCGCGTCGGCCGGATTCATTTCGGACATCGAACCCCCGGTCACCTGGCCCAGCCGAGCCACGTCGAAGACATCGTCCAGGTAGATCAGGCGGTCAGGCGAGGTCTGGGCCATGCCGTGGTCGGCGACGATCACCAGGTTGGTCCGGCCGTAGAGCCCCCTCGCCTTCAGGCCAGCCACCAGCTGGCCGATGGCTGCGTCGGTGCTGGTGATGGCGTCATTGACGTCCTGGCTGTCAGGGCCGCCGTGGTGGCCCGCCGTATCGACCAGATCAAAATAGAGGGTCACCAGCCGCGGCCGTTTGGCCGGCGGCAGGTCCAGCCAGGTCAGCACCTGCTTGACGCGATCGGGGGCCAGGAAGGCCTTGTCGTAGGGCTTGTAGTAGGTCGGTAGAACGCCGCGGATTGCGGCTTCCGAACCCGGCCAGAACATGGTGGCGGTCAGCATGCCGGCCCTCTGGGCGGTGACCCACAGGGGCTCGGCCTCGTCCCACCAGAAGGCGTCGGTGACCATCTCGGCCTTGCCCATGCCAAAGGTCATGCCGGGCCGGGCGTCGTCGCGCATGACGTTGTCGACGATGCCGTTGCGGTCGGGACGCAGGCCGGTGATCAGGGCGTAGTGGTTAGGAAAGGTCAGCGAGGGAAACGACGGTCGCATCCCCGCCGGGGAGGTCACGCCGGCCGCCGCCAGGGCCGCCAGGTTGGGGCTGATGCCGCGGGTCATGTAGTCAGCCCGAAAGCCGTCGAGCGAGATCAGAATGGTGACCGGCGGCGGCGCCTTGGCCTTGCCCCCCGCCATCGCGGCGCCCGGCAGGGCCAGGATCAGGCACAAGGCCAGGACAAGACGTTTCATGCGACGCTCCTCAGCGGCGGTCATCAAGCCTGGACGCACTTGCCCACGCAAGGGCCATCGGCATAGTCGGGTCATGTGTCGGCGGGACCGGCGAGTCGGAGAGACTTCACGGTGAGCTTAGCGCTCGAAGCCCAGGGTCTAGGTAAGCGGTTCGGCGGCGGCCCGTCCGCCGTGGAGGCGCTGCGCGACCTGACCCTCTCCATCCCGCTGGGTGGGATCTATGGCGTGCTGGGCCCCAACGGCGCGGGCAAGAGCACCCTCTTTCGCATCGTGCTGGGACTGGTGGCGCCAACCAGCGGGTCGGTGAAGCTGCTGGGCGCTGAGCGGGGTGATATCGCGGCCCTGCGGCGGACCGGCTCAGTGATCGAGAACCCGCACTTTCCGCCCTATCTGACCGGCCGCCAGACCCTGCAGTTTCTGGCGGCGACCAGTGGCGCGCGTACGGTCGACTTCCAGGCCTGGTTGGACCGGGTCGAGCTGTCCGAGGCCGCTGATCGCTTGGTGAAGGGCTATTCGGTGGGCATGAAGCAGCGGCTGGGCCTGGCCGCCGCCCTGATGACCGGGCCGCAGGCTGTGATCCTGGACGAGCCGACCAGCGGCATGGACCCGGTCGGCATCCAGGACATGCGCAAGCTGATCCGCGAACTGGCCGACAAGGACGGGGTGACCATCATCCTGGCCAGCCACCAGCTGGACGAGGTGCAGCGGCTCTGCGACCGCGTCGCCATCCTGGACAAGGGCCGGCTGGCCGCCGAGGGGGCGGTCGACGCCCTGACCGCCGCCAGTCGCAAGCTGCGCCTGGAGGCCTCGCCGATCGCCAAGGTGCTGGAGATCCTGGACGCCCGAGGCCGGCCCGATGGCGAGGGGGCCGTGCTGGCCGACGTCACCCGGGAAGAGGCTCCGGCGCTGATCCGGGCCCTGGCCGCCGCCGGCGTCGACATTACCGAGGCCCGCTGGGTCGGCGGCGAACTGGAAACCGCCTTCCGCTTCCACACGGGAGGAACCCATGCTGGCTGATGCTTTCCGGGCCGAGGGCGGCCGGTTTCTGCGCCAGCGCGGGGCCCTGATCTGGGGGTTCGGTTTCTTCCCGGCCATCATGCTGCTGCTGTCGCTGGCGGCCGCCTTCTTCGTGCGGACTCAGGTGCACCAGAAGATGCCGGGCGCGGCTTCGGTGGCCGAGAGCCTGTTTCGCAACATTCACTACGCCAGCGCCCCGCCGGACCAGCTGTTCGTGCTGTTGGCCGCGGCCGCCCTGTTTGCGGGCGACTATCGCTGGGAGACCTGGCGGCTGATCACCCCACGCAACAGCCGCCTGACGCTGCTGGCCGGCAAACTCGCCGTCTACGGCCTGGCCTGCCTGGCCGGACTGGTCCTGCTGGCGCTCTCAGGCGTGCTGCAGACCGTCCTCGGCTCCGCTATCGACGGCTCCAGCGTCGCTGCGCCGGACTTCTCAGCGGCCTTCTTTGGGCGCCTGGGGCTGGCCCTCTCCACGGCCTGGCTGGACCTGATGCTTCTGGGCGAGCTGGCCCTGCTGGTCACGGTGCTGACCCGCTCCAACATCGCCGCCATCATGGTCCCGTTCGGGCTGTTCTGCGTGCAGGCCTTCGTGGTCAGCCAAATCCACGGCGAGGACCGCATCGCGCCGGCCTTCAAGTGGCTCGCGACCCTGCCATCTCTTTCGGTCGACGTCTTGCGCGGCTCAATCCTGGGACCGAATGGCGAGCAGGCCACAGGCGCCGGCCTGGCGGGCCTCTGCGTCCTGGTCTGGTTGCTGGGACTGGCCGGCCTGGCCCTGGCGCTGTTTCAACGCCAGGACCTCACGCGGGAATAGGACTCAGTCGTCGTCGTCATCATCCCCGAACGTATCGGCCGCATCCTGGCGCACGGCCTTGAGAATGACCGCGGCCGGGGCGATCAGAGCCGCCATGCTCAGGGTCCGTACGATGGCGCTGATGAGGTACGACGCCAGATAGGCGGGCTGGAAGGCCGCACTCATGCTGGAGACGTCCGGCTGCAGTGAACGCATGAAGTGCATCGGCGAATGGTCACCGCTGGTGTGTAGCGGGTTCAGCGCCGCCAGCAGGGCGATGTTGACGCACCAACCGACGATAACCGGGATCAGGGCCAGGACGTAGGCGAGCAGGATCGCCCAGAAATGGCCCTTGGTCAGGGTCCAGCTCGAGAAGATGCGGATACCCTTGTCGGCCACCGTCTGGGCTGGAGCCAGGCTGAGCTTGATGACCAGGAATACGGCGAGGATCACGCCGACTAGGCCGATGATAAAGGGGGTAATCAGGACGCTGGGCGAGATGCCCGCAAAGCCGCCGCGCAGCGCGCCCGGGCCGGCGCTGACTCCGAGTGCGATCGCCGTGGCGATCAGCGCCACCACAAGAACAAGGCCGATCAGCAGGCCGGTGACCAGGGTGGTGACCAGCAGCCGCAGCTCATCCGCGCCGAACCTCAGATTGCCCAGCGCCGCGCCGCCCTTGCCCAAGACGGTCCGGACAACAGCTCCGATCGAGATCGCGCCGACGAACCAGGGGAAGACATAGGCGAACAGGGTGTAGCGCAGCATCTGCCGGTTGATGTCCATCATGGTCGCCGGATCGGCGGCCCCCGGCCCCGCATCCTGGATCTGGCGCAGGGCGGTCATCTGCGGTCCGGCCAGCCAGACCAAGGCCGCAATGCTGGCCATCGACACGACGATCGAAAAGACCAGCCACCACAGAGCAAGGCCGGGCCTGGAGGCCAGCAGCCGGTAACCGGAGAACCCGGCCTCGGTTATCGAGAAACGACGCATCTTGGTTTCCTCCCCAGAAAACTATTCACGAGCCAGCGCGTCGACAGGGTCAAGCGCGGCGGCATTGCGGGCCGGCAGCCATCCGAAGACCAGGCCGATAATGGTGGCGGTGCCGAACGCCGTCAGGATCGACAACGGAGAATAGACCAGCTCGAAGTCCTTGACGAACACCGAGAAGACCGCGCCCAGAGCGATCGACAGGCCTATCCCGGCGGCCCCGCCGATCAGGCAGACCAGCACCGCCTCGATCATGAACTGGCTCATGATGTCGCTCTGGCGCGCCCCAACCGCGGTACGGACGCCGATCTCGCGGGTTCGCTCGCTGACCGACACCAGCATGATGTTCATCACCCCGATGCCACCGACCAGCAGCGCGATGCCGCCGATTGAGCCAAACAGCACCGAGAAGATCAGAGTGATCTGGCCCAGCTGCTGGCGCAGGGTGTCGCTCGACATCACGAAGAAGTCCTGCTTGTGGTGCTGGGCCTTCAGAAGCTGGACGACGGCCTTCTCGACCGCGGTGGCCGACTGACCGTCCGCCAGCCGCACGGTGATCTGGGCGACGTTCGGCTGGCGCACCATCCGGGCCATCAGGGTGGTGTAGGGCGTCCCGACCTGCAGGTTGGCGCCCTGGAAGATGGCGGCCATGCCCTCGGGCTTGGCCGTGACCCCGATCACCCGCACAGGCACATCGCCCAGAAGGACGATACGACCGATCGGGTCCTTGTCGGCGAACAGCTTTGTGGCGGTGTTGTCGTCAATCACCGCGACCTGGTCGGCTGCGGCGACCTGGCCCGGTGTAAAGCCCTGCCCCCGGGCGATCTTGACGTTCTGCACCCGGAAATACTGATCCGAGACGCCGAGCACGGTGCCGTTGCCCGAGACCGAGACGGCGCGGATGACCCTGCCCGTAGCGACGGTCGGGCTGACGCTGTCGACATAGGGCTGGGCCTCCAGAAGGGTGACATCGCGCGGCGTCAGGCTGGCGACGCGGGTCGCCCGCTCGTCCCCTGCCCCGCTGCCCGGGAAGATGTTGACGGTATCCGAGCCCAGCGAGCCCACGCTGGAGAGGATCGACTTCTGCGCCCCGCCGACAATCGACAGGATCGAGACCACTGAGGCGATGCCGATAATGATGCCCAGCATGGTCAGCAGGGTGCGTAGGCGGTGGGCGTTCATGGCCAGCAGGGCCATGCGCAGCGCATCGCCCAACCGGTCGGCCGTCGCGGTCCAGCTTTCCTTGCCCAGCGCCGCGACGGCCGAGGGTTCAGCCACGACCCGGTCGACCTGAGGGCCGTTGGGCTTGTCGGAGACGATCTCGCCGTCGCTGATCTCGATGATCCGGCGGGCGTTATCGGCCACCTTGGGATCGTGGGTCACCAGGATGATGGTGTGGCCCTCGGCGTTCAGCTCCTTGAGGATGGCCATCATCTCGACGCCGCTCTTGGTGTCGAGCGCCCCGGTCGGCTCATCGGCCAGGATCACCTGGCCTCCGTTCATCAGGGCCCGGGCGATGCTGACCCGTTGCTGCTGTCCACCCGAGAGCTGGTTGGGGCGGTGGCCCATGCGGTCGGCCAGGCCCAGGCGCGCCAGCAGGTCGGTCGAACGCTTGCGCCGCACTCCCGCCGAGCGCCCGGCATAAACCGCCGGGACCTCGACATTGCCCCGCGCATCCAGGTCCGGCAGCAGGTGGTAGCGCTGGAAAATGAAGCCGAAATGCTCCCGCCGCAGCGCCGCCAGATCGTCGGGCAGCATCCGACGGACATTGCGTCCCCCGACCCGATAGGTTCCCTTGGTGGGCCGGTCCAGACAGCCCAGGATGTTCATCAGGGTCGATTTGCCTGATCCCGACTGGCCGATGATGGCCACGAACTCGCCGGCCTGGATGGTCAGGTTGACGTCCTTGAGGGCGTCAATCGACGACTCACCGGAGGCATAGCTGCGCCAGACGCCCTTGAGCGTCAGCAGCGCCTGGGCGGCGGGCGGCGGGCCGACGGGTAGCGAGCCGGCGGGCGACTCGGGGGCCATCACTTGTCCTTGGCGGGCTTGGCGATACCGGAGACCGACGCGTTCCAGGCGTCGCCGATGACGACCTTCTCGCCGGCCGCCAGGCCGTCCAGCACCTGGAATTTGGAACTGTCGACAAGGCCGACCCTGATCTTGCGAGGCAGCGCCACACCGCTGGAGGCCAGCACCTTGACGGTGTAACGGCCGTCCGCGTCTTTCTCTCCCAGAGCCCCGGCCGGGCCGGTCAGCACGCCCTTGGCCTCGCCCAGCACGATATTGACCTGGGCGGTCATTGAGGACCGCAGCCGCCCGTCGGGGTTGGGCACATCGAACAGGGCATTGTAGTAGATGGCCGAGTTAGGCGGGGCGGTCAGGTTGTCGCCGGCGCTATCGGGCGCGGGCTCCACGGTGCGCAGGACGCCATAGTAGCGGCGGTCCGCATCGCCCAGGATGGTGAACCACACCTTCTGGCCCGGATGCACATTGATCACATCGGCTTCGGAGACCTGGGCCTTGACGGTCATCACGTCCATCTTGGCCAGTCGCAGCAGCGTCGGCGACATCTGGACCGCGTTCACCGTCTGGCCCTCGCGCACCAGGATGGCGGCCACCACCCCGTCAATGGGCGCCACGACATTGGTGCGGCCCAGATCGACCCGGGCCTTATCGACCGCTATGCGGGCCTGGGAGACCAGGGCGGTCGAGGCGGCGACGCCGGCCTTGGCGATATCGAGCTGGGCCTTGGCCTGGTCATAGGCGGACTTGGCGGTAAAGCCCTTGCCCAGCAATGTCTTTTGGCGGTCCAGGTCGAGCTGGGCCTTGGCCAGGGTCGCCCGGTCAACGCCGAGTCGGCCCTGCTGGGCGGCCAAGGCCGCCTGGGCGTTCTGCAGGGTGTTGGCCTGGATGGCAGGGTCGATGACCGCCAGCAACTGGCCCTTGTGGACGACATCGCCCAGCTGGACCTTCAGGGACTGGATCTGGCCGGTCGCCTGGGCGCCGATGCTGACCACTTCGAGCGGCTGCAGGACGCCGGCGCCCAGCACGACCCGCTGGATATCACCGCGCACGACCTGATCGGTAAGGTAGCGATTGGCGGCGTTCTGAGCGCCGCTCTTGCCGCAACCCACCAGGCAGAGGGCCGCCAGCGCAAGCGCCATGGCTTTGATACTTTTGCCGTTCATCGCCGCCCGCACACCCCGACTACTTATGGCGGCAAGCTAGTGCCGCCGGGGGCCGATGTCACCTGCGGCCTGCCAGCGCTCTAAGGTCCAGATATGGAAAAGGCCCCGGATCGCTCCAGGGCCTTTTTGCAGGATGTCGCGGAGACTAGTCCTCGTCGCCGCCGGCGTAGACCGGGCCCGAGTCCTTGCCCTTTTCTTTGATGTCGCGATCGACGAACTCGATCACGGCCATCGGGGCGTTGTCGCCATGCCGGTAGCCGGCCTTCAGGACGCGGATGTAGCCACCCGGACGTTCCTTGTAGCGCGGGCCGAGGACGGCGAAGAGCTTGCCGACCTGCTCGACGTCACGCACGTGGCTGATGGCCTGACGGCGGGCGTGCAGTCCACCGCGCTTGGCGAGCGTCACCAGCTTCTCGACGATCGGCCGCAGTTCCTTGGCCTTGGGCAGTGTGGTGACAATCTGCTCGTGCTTGATCAGGCTGGCCGACATGTTGGCGAACATGGCCGTGCGGTGCGCGCTCGTGCGGCCCAGTTTACGGTGTGCTTTGCCGTGACGCATTGTGGTCTCTCCTGGGCCCTAGCCCGCAGTGTTGTCACCTATCCCAGCCTGTTTCCCGCCTGGGTCTAAACGAAGCGCCGGGGTCCTCGGCCGCTGGGCGGCGTCTGCGGACCCCGAACCACCCTTGCGGATGGCCCGGGAGATAGCGCGGTAGTCGAACTAGATCTGGTCTTCGAACTTCTTGGCCAGGTCGTCGATATTTTCCGGCGGCCAGTTGGGCACGTCCATGCCCAGGTGCAGGCCCATGCCGGCCAGCACTTCCTTGATCTCGTTCAAGGACTTGCGGCCGAAGTTCGGGGTGCGGAGCATCTCGGCTTCGGTCTTCTGGATCAGGTCGCCGATGTAGACGATGTTGTCGTTCTTCAGGCAGTTGGCCGAACGGACCGACAGTTCCAGCTCGTCCACCTTCTTCAGCAGGGCCGGGTTGAAGGGCAGGTCGGGCTTGGCTTCGCCATCCGACTTGGCCTTCGGCTCTTCGAAGGTGATGAAGATCTGCAGTTGGTCCTGCAGGATGCGGGCGGCATAGGCCACCGCGTCCACGGGGCCAACAGCGCCGTTGGTTTCAACTTCCAGGACCAGCTTGTCGTAATCCAGGCTCTGGCCCTGACGGGTCGGCTCGACGCGGTAGGCGACGCGCTTGACCGGCGAATAGAGGGCGTCGACCGAGATCAGGCCGATGGGCGCATCTTCCGGACGGTTCTTCTCGGCCGGGACATAGCCCTTGCCGGTCTGCACGGTGAACTCCATGCGCACGGTCGCGCCTTCGTCCAGGGTGCAGAGCACGTGGTCGCCGTTGAGGATCTCGATGTCCGAAGGCACTTCGATCTGCGAGGCGGTGACGGCGCCGGGGCCGGTGGCGCGCAGAGTCATGCGCTTGGGGCCTTCGGCATGCATGCGCACGGCCAGCTGCTTGATGTTCAGGACGATGTCGACGACGTCTTCACGCACGCCTTCCATCGAGGAGAACTCATGCACCACGCCGTCGATCTGGACGGCGGTGACGGCGGCGCCTTGCAGCGAGGAGAGCAGGACGCGACGGAGCGCGTTACCGAGCGTGACGCCGAAACCGCGCTCGAGCGGCTCGGCAACGATGCGGGCCTTGCGGCTCGCGTCGGAACCGGTCTCGATCAGCGGCTTTTCCGGCTTGGTCAGCTCGTTCCAGTTTCTTTCGATCACGGGCAAGTTCCTTGGAACGCGGATACGCCGGCCGCGATACGCGCGGCCGGCGGAGGGGGAATTCGAATAATAAAACTAGACGCGACGGCGCTTGGGCGGGCGGCAGCCGTTGTGCGGGATCGGCGTCACATCACGGATCGTAGTGATGGTCATGCCGACCGACTGCAGCGCGCGCAGAGCGGACTCGCGGCCCGAACCGGGGCCAGAAACGTTGACTTCCAGGGTCTTCACACCGTGCTCGGCAGCCTTACGGCCGGCGTCTTCGGCGGCCATCTGGGCGGCATAGGGAGTCGATTTGCGCGAACCCTTGAAGCCCATGGTGCCGGCGCTGGACCAGGAAATCGTGTTCCCCTGGGCGTCGGTGATGGTGATCATGGTGTTGTTGAACGAGGCGTTCACGTGCGCCACGCCCGAAGTGATATTTTTGCGCTCGCGACGTTTGACGCGCGCCGGTTCCTTGGCCATCGGACTGGGCTCTCTTACTTCTTCTTGCCGGCGATCGGCTTGGCCGGACCCTTGCGGGTGCGGGCATTGGTGTGGGTGCGCTGACCGCGGACCGGCAGGCCCTTGCGGTGACGCAGGCCGCGGTAGCAGGCCAGGTCCATCAGCCGCTTGATGTTGGTGCTGGTTTCACGACGCAGGTCACCTTCGACGGTGAAATCCTTGTCGATGGCCTCACGGATGTGCAGCACTTCCTGGTCCGTCAGTTCGTTCACCCGGCGGGACTCATCGAGGCCCACCTTGGTGACGATCTCCTTGGCGCTCTTCGGGCCAATCCCATGGATGTACTGCAGCGCGATGACGACGCGCTTGTTGGTCGGAATGTTGACGCCTGCGATACGGGCCACGCGTAGAATCTCCTGACACGCCAATCCGGCGCCACGCGCAAACGACGCCACCCCTGCTTGCGCCCTCAGGAATACCCGGGGCCCACGGAGTCGCGCCTTTCGCGGAAGCGGTCGTTTATAGGGTTCGAGTCGCTTTCGTCAATGCCGGATAAAGACTTTTCGGCAGCGAAAATGGGTTCGGCGGCCGCGAGGCGGTCCCGGACAGGCATAAGCGTCCGCGCAGGATGCCGGAGTCCGTACGGATTGTCTGCAAAGTTCCCGTGACAATACGCATCCCTCGAAGGGAAGGCTTGGCCGCACGGGAAAGGCCTGAGCCTAGAGCCGCGCCGAGATCCCGGCGGCCACGGTGTCCATGGACCCCATGCCATCGACCTCTGTGACCTTGTCCTGGCCCTTGTAGTAGTCGAGCAGCGGGGCGGTCTGGGTGTTGTAGGCGACCAGGCGGACCTTGAACGATTCGGGGTTGTCGTCGGGGCGGCCCTGCTCGGCGAAGCGGCCGGCAATGCGCTTGAGCAGCGCCTCTTCGTCGACCAGCAGGCGCAGGACCTTGTCGATCTTGGCGCCGCGCCCGGCCAGCATCTTATCCAGCGCCTCGGCCTGGGCCACGGTGCGGGGGAAGCCGTCGAACACCGCGCCGCCGGCGGCCTCGGCCTCGGGCAGGCGCGCCTCGATCAGGGCGATGACCACTTCGTCGGGGACCAGGTCGCCGCGCTGCATGATGCCCGACACCCGCTGACCCAGCTCGGAGCCCGAGGCGATGGCGGCGCGCAGCATATCGCCGGTCGAGAGCTGGACCATGCCCCGCTCATCGACCAGGCGCTTGGCCTGGGTGCCCTTGCCGCAACCCGGCGGGCCGAAAAGGATAAGGTTCATCACGCCTCCCCTCGCCTGGGCTCTGAAGGCCCAGGTCGGTGTATCCCTAAGACTGTCCGCGTCCACGACCGCCGCGCAGGCGGTTCTTCTTGATCAGCCCCTCATACTGGTGCGCCAGCAGGTGGGACTGAATCTGGGATACGGTGTCCATGGTGACCGAAACCACGATCAGGATCGAGGTGCCGCCGAAATAGAAGCTGCTGACCGTGCCGTTGGCCATCAGGGCCTCGGGCAGCAGGCAGACCACGGTGATATAGGCCGCCCCGATCACCGTCAGGCGGGTCAGGACATATTCCAGGTACTCAGCCGTTCGCGCGCCAGGCCGGATGCCCGGGACGAAGCCGCCGTACTTGCGCAGGTTCTCAGCCGTGTCCTGCGGATTGAACACCACCGATGTGTAGAAGAAGCAGAAGAACACGATCAGCAGGCCGTACAGCACGATATAGGCCGGCTTGCCGTGGCCAAGCTGGCCGGCGAGCGTCGGCAGGCCGCTGGCCCAGTCGGGCAGGTTGGCCCGGGCCAGGAAGCCCAGAATGGTCTGCGGCAGGAACAGCAGCGAGGAGGCGAAGATCGGCGGAATGACGCCCGAGGTGTTGATCTTCAGCGGCAGGAAGCTCTGTTCGCGGCCGACCGGACCGGTGGCCCCCTGCCCCTTCGGGTATTGGATGACCAGGCGGCGCTGCGAGCGCTCCATGAAGACGATAAAGGCGATGATGCCGATCGCGCCGACCAGCATGAGGATCAGAGTGAAACCGTTCAGCTTGCCCGTCTGGGCTTGCGAGAACAGCTGATAGACCGCCACCGGCAGGCGGGCGACGATGCCCGCGAAGATGATCAGCGAGACGCCGTTGCCGACGCCGCGGGCCGTGACCTGCTCGCCCAGCCACATCAGGAACATGGTGCCCCCGACCAGCGTAGCCATGGTGGTGATCATGAAGGGCAGGCCGGGGTTGGCGACCAGGCCCTGGCTGTTCTGCAGGCCAAAGGCGATGCCGCCGGACTGGAACAGGGCCAGCGCCACCGTCAGATAGCGGGTGTACTGGTTGAGCTGCTTGCGGCCGGCTTCGCCGCCTTCCTTCTTCAGCTTTTCCCAGGGCGGATACACCGTGCCCAGCAGCTGCACGATGATGGATGCCGAGATGTAGGGCATCACGTTCAGCGACAGGATGGCCATGCGCTGCACCGCGCCGCCCGAGAACATGTTGAACATGCCGAGGATCCCGGCCTGTTGCGACTCGAACTGCTTGGCGAAGGCGACGGCGTCGATGCCGGGGATGGGAATGTAGCAACCCAGCCGGTAGACGACCATGGCGATCAGGGTGAACCAGATACGCTTGTGAAGATCGGTCGCCTTCGCAAAGGCGCCGAAGTTCATATTTGCTGCGAGCTGCTCGGCGGCCGAAGCCATCAACTATCCCCACGACTGAAGGAAGGTGAGAGATAGGGGCGCTAAGGCCCCTTGTCACCCGCCATGTCAGAGAACGCGCCCGGCCAAATGACCGGAGCGCGATGAAAAGCCTCTTAGGCCTTGGCTTCCGCTTCGACCTTGGGCTTCTTGGTCACGGTCAGCGTGCCGCCGGCCTTCTCCACGGCCGCCTGAGCGGAGGCCGAGGCGGCGTAGACGGTGATGTTGAGCTTGGTGGTCAGCTCGCCCTTGCCCAGCAGCTTGACGCCGTCGAGCGCGCGGCGGATCACGCCGGAGGCCAGCAGTTCTTCCACGCCGATCGCCTTCTTGGCGTCCAGCTTGCCGGCGGCGACCGCCTGCTCGATGCGCCAGAAGTTCACTTCAACCAGCTTCTTGGCGAAGGGGTTGTTGAAGCCGCGCTTGGGCATGCGCATGTGCAGCGGCATCTGGCCGCCTTCGAAACCGGCCAGGGCGACGCCCGAGCGGGCCTTCTGACCCTTGACGCCGCGGCCGGCGGTCTTGCCCTTGCCCGAACCCGGGCCACGGCCAACGCGCATGCGGCCTTTGACGGAGCCCTCGGCGGGCGACAGTTCGTTTAGCTTGGTCATTTGCCTCTCCTTTGGAGATCTGCGCCGGGGGTTCAGTCCCGACTCGGCTGGAATATGAGGAAGGGGGCATGACGCGAACGCCAGGCCCCCTCCCCGAAGTTGTCCGGTCTTGCGACCAGGTTAGTCGATCACCTCGACCATGTGGTGGACCTTGGCGATCATGCCACGGACCGAGGGGGTGTCTTCCAGGGTGGCGACGCGGCCAACCCGGTTGAGCTTCAGGCCGGCCAGGGTCGCGCGCTGATCCTTCGTACGACGGATCGGGCTAGCGGTCTGGCGGACCGTCAGGGTTTTCTTCGATTCAGCCATCTTAGCCCTCGACGCTTTCGGGGGTCTGAGCGTCAGCCGGGCGCTTGCCCTGGATGTCGCTGACCTTCTTGCCGCGCTTGGCGGCGATCTGGCGAGGCGAAGCCTGGACCTTCAGCGCTTCGAACGTGGCGCGAACCATGTTGTAGGGGTTCGAAGACCCGGTCGACTTGCCGACCACGTCCTGGACGCCCAGGGTTTCGAGCACAGCGCGCATCGGACCGCCGGCGATGACGCCGGTGCCCGGAGGCGCCGCGCGGACCATGATCTTGCCAGCGCCCCAACGGCCATTGCCGTCGTGGTGCAGGGTGCGGGATTCGCGCAGCGGAACGCGGATCATCGACTTCTTGGCTTCTTCGGTCGCCTTGCGGATGGCTTCCGGCACTTCACGCGCCTTGCCGTGACCAAAGCCAACGCGGCCCTTTTGATCGCCCACCACCATCAGGGCGGCGAACGAGAACCGGCGGCCACCTTTCACGGTGGCGGCGACGCGGTTGATGTGGACCAGCTTCTCGACGATTTCGCTGTCACGCTCTTCAGCGTTATCGCGACCCCGACCACCGCCTCGATTGTCGTCTCTGCGTGCCATGGGTTTTCCTTAGAAGCTCAAGCCGGCTTCACGCGCGGCGTCAGCCAGCGCCTTGACCCGGCCGTGATAGATGTAACCGCCGCGATCGAAGACGACGTCGGTGACGCCCTTCTCGATAGCACGTTCGGCGACCAGCTTGCCGACCAGGGCGGCGGCGTCCTTGTCCGAGCCCTTTTCGCCTTCCAGCGAAGAGGCCGCGGCCAGGGTGACGCCCCGGGCGTCGTCGATGATCTGGGCGTAGATGTTCTTGGACGAACGGAACACCGACAGACGCGGACGGCCGTTCGACAGCTTCTTGAGCCGGGTCCGGTTGCGTTGCGCGCGGCGGTCCGCGGCTTGGCGAGGTGTGAGGGCCATGACTACTTCTTCTTGCCTTCTTTGCGGCGAACCTTCTCGCCGGCATAGCGCACGCCCTTGCCCTTATAGGGCTCGGGAGGACGGATGCGCCGGATCTTGGCGGCGATTTCGCCAACGGCCTGCTTGTCCGAGCCGCTGATGCGGATTTCGGTCTGCTTGGGCACGACGAAGGTCACGCCAGCCGGCGGGACAATGTCGATCTCGTGGCTGAAGCCGAGTTGCAGCGACAGGTCAGAGCCCTTGAGAGCGGCGCGGTAACCCACGCCGACCAGTTCCAGGACCTGCTCGAAGCCTTCGGTCACGCCGTGCACCATGTTGGCGATCAGCGTGCGCGACAGGCCCCACATCGACTTGGCGCGGGTCGAGTCATCCACCGGCGACAGCGAGATCTCGCCGTTCTCCAGCTTGACCGCGATCAGGTCGATCACGGTCCAGGACAGCTGACCCTTGGGGCCCTTCACGGTGACCGTCTGGCCGTCGATAGTGACGGTGGCGGCGGCCGGAACGGCGATGATCTTCTTTCCGATACGCGACATCTTAGTACACCCGGCAGAGCACTTCACCGCCAACATTGGCAGTGCGCGCCGCGCTGTCCGACATGACGCCCTTGGGCGTCGAGAGGATCGAGATGCCCAGGCCGTTCTTGATCGGCTTGAGATCCTTGATCGAAGAATAGACCCGGCGGCCAGGCTTCGAGACGCGAGCGATTTCCGCGATGACCGGCTGGCCGTCGAAGTATTTCAGCTCGATTTCGAATTCCGGGAAAGCGCCCGGCTTCTGAACCAGCGAGTAGCCGCGGATGTAGCCCTCGTCGGCCAGCACGTCGAGCACGCGAGCGCGCATCTTCGAAGCCGGCGTCAGGACCTTCGAGCGCTTGCGCTCGGCGGCGTTGCGAATGCGGGTGAGCATGTCACCGATGGGATCGTTCACAGCCATCGTGTTTCCCTTACCAGCTCGACTTGACCAGGCCGGGGATCAGCCCGGCCGAGCCCAGTTCGCGCAGGGCGATACGGCTCATTTTCAGCTTGCGATAATAGGCGCGCGGACGGCCCGTGATTTCGCAGCGGTTGCGGATTCGGTTCTTCGCGGAGTTGCGCGGAAGGGCCGCCAGCTTCAGGCGGGCTTCGAAACGCTCTTCCAGCGGAAGGCTCTCGTTGTTGGCGATCGCCATCAGAGCCTCACGCTTGGCGGCGAACTTCTTGACGAGGGCTTTCACCATCTCGTTGCGGTTTACGGCGCTTTTCTTGGCCATGGTGTGTGTTTCTCCCCCGTCCTACGAAGCCGTGGTGAACGGGAACTGGAATTCCTTCAGAAGCGCGCGCGCTTCGTCGTCGGTCTTCGCAGTGGTGCAGACAATGATGTCCATGCCCCAGATCTGGTCGATCTGGTCATAGTTGATCTCGGGGAACACGAGGTGCTCCTTCAGACCCATGGCGTAGTTGCCCCGGCCGTCGAAGCTGGTCGGCTTCAGGCCCCGGAAGTCCTTCACCCGCGGCAGAGCGATGGTGATCAGGCGGTCGAGGAACTCGTACATGCGGTCCTTGCGGAGCGTCACCTTGGCGCCGATGGTCATGCCTTCGCGGATCTTGAACTGCGCGACCGACAGGCGGGCCTTGGTGGGCAGAGGCTTCTGGCCGGCGATCGCCGCCAGGTCCTTCATCGCCGCGTTGGCCTTCTTGGAGTCGGCCACTGCTTCGCCGATGCCCATGTTCAGGACGATCTTGTCCAGCTTAGGAACCTGCATCTCGTTGGAATAGCCGAACTGCTCCTTCATCGTGGCGCGGATGCGCTCGCGATAAATGGTCTTCATCCGGGGTTCGTAGGCTTGTTCGGTCATTTTAGATCACCTCGCCGGTCGACTTGGCGAAACGAACCTTCTTGTCGCCGTCCATGCGGAAGCCGACGCGAGTAGGTTTGCCCTTGGAGTCGACAATGGCCACGTTCGAGACGTGCACCGGCGCTTCCTTGTTCTTGATGCCGCCCTGGGGGTCGCCCTGGGAAGGCTTGGTGTGGCGCTGGACGATGTTGATCCCGCCGACGAGCACGCGCTCATCCTTGGGCCAAACGCGGGTGATGTTGCCCGTCTTGCCCTTGTCCTTGCCGCTCAGCAGAACGACGCGGTCGCCTTTTTTGATCTTCGCCGCCATTACAGCACCTCCGGCGCCAGGCTGATGATCTTCATGTGGTTCTTGGCGCGAAGTTCGCGCGGAACCGGTCCGAAGATCCGGGTGCCGATCGGCTCGGCGGATTTGTTGACGATGACGGCCGCGTTCTTGTCGAAGCGGATCACCGAGCCGTCCTTGCGCTTGATGGCCGAGGATGTGCGAACGACGATGGCCTGCAGCACATCGCCCTTCTTCACGCGGCCGCGCGGAATGGCTTCTTTGACGGAGACAACGATCTTGTCCCCGACGTGGGCGTAGCGGCGCTTGGCGCCGCCCAGCACCTTGATGCACATGACCCGGCGGGCGCCCGAATTATCGGCGACGTCCAGGTTAGTTTGCATCTGGATCATGGTTCAAACCTTCCAGAAAACGATCAGCTGGCGGACTTGGGAAGAACTTCCCAGGTCTTCAGCTTGGACTTCGGCGCGCACTCGACGATCTTGACCTTCTCACCTTCTTTGTGAGCGTTGGCCTCGTCGTGGGCGTGGTACTTCTTGGACCGGCGCACAATCTTCTTGAGCACCGGGTGGATGATGGTCCGGTCGACCTTGACGACAATGGTCTTGTCGCCCTTGTCGGAAACCACCACACCTTCGAGAATTCGTTTCGGCATAATAGTCTCCTAGGCCGCTTTCTTCGCGCGCAGCACGGTCTTGATGCGAGCGATGTCCTTGCGGATTTCGTCCACGCGGTGGGTCTTTTCGACCTGGCCGGTGGCGCCTTGGAAGCGCAGGTTGAACTGCTCCTTCTTCAGGTTCAGCAGGGCGTCGGACAGTTGGTCGGGGGTCAGGCCCCGGATGTCGGCGATCTTCATTGGGCGTGCTCCGCGACACAGGCGTCGAGCCGGGTGACGATGCGGGTTTTGATCGGCAGCTTGGCGGCGCCGAGCTTCAGGGCTTCACGGGCGATATCGTCGGCGACGCCGTCGATTTCGAACATGATCCGGCCGGGGTGAACCCGGGCCGCCCAGTACTCAACGGCGCCCTTGCCCTTACCCATCCGCACTTCGGCGGGCTTGTCGGTCACGGGCAGGTCCGGGAAGATCCGGATCCACACGCGGCCTTGCCGCTTCATGTGGCGGGTAATGGCGCGGCGGCAGGCTTCGATCTGGCGGGCGGTGATCCGCTCCGGTTCGGTCGACTTCAGGCCGTGCGAGCCGAAGTTCAGCAGGGTGCCGCCCTTGGCGGTCCCGTGAATCCGGCCCTTGAAGGCCTTGCGGTACTTGGTTTTCTTCGGTGACAGCATGACAACTAGCCTTCAGAGCCGCGGTCGCGACGCGGGCCACGGGGCGGACGCGGGCCACGGTCTTCACGACCGCCGCCTTCGCCGGCCGGGCCGGATTCGGTGGCCAGGCGCTTGTCCAGGGCCATCGGGTCGTGGTCCAGCACCTCGCCTTTGAAGATCCAGGTCTTCACGCCGATGATGCCGTAGGTGGTCTTGGCTTCCGCGAAACCGTAGTCGATGTCGGCGCGCAGGGTGTGCAGCGGCACACGGCCTTCGCGATACCATTCCATACGGGCGATTTCAGCGCCGCCCAGACGGCCGGACACGTTGATCCGAACGCCCTTGGCGCCCAGACGCATGGTCGACTGCATGGTGCGCTTCATGGCGCGGCGGAAGGCGACCCGGCGCTCGAGCTGCTGGGCGATGTTCTCGGCCACCAGCTGGGCGTCGGTTTCCGGCTTGCGGATCTCGACGATGTTCAGGTGAACTTCGGCCGAGGTCAGGGCCGACAGGTCCTTGCGGAGCTTGTCGATGTCGGCGCCCTTCTTGCCGATGATCACGCCAGGGCGCGCGGCATAGATGGTGACGCGGCACTTCTTGTGCGGACGCTCGATGATGATCCGCGACACGCCGGCCTGATACAGGCGTTTCTTCAGTTCACGACGGACCTTGATGTCCTCGTGCAGAAGCTTGCCGTATTCCTTGCCGTCGGCGAACCAACGGCTGTCCCAGGTGCGGTTGATGCCGAGCCGGAGCCCGATCGGATTGACTTTCTGACCCATCAGGCGGCCTCACCCAGAGCGCGGACCACGATGGTGATCTCGCTGAACGGCTTTTCGATACGCGACGAGCGGCCGCGGGCGCGGGCGGAAAACCGCTTCATGATCAGGTTCTTGCCCACGAAGGCCTCGGCGACGACCAGAGCGTCGATGTCGAGGTTGTGGTTGTTCTCAGCGTTGGAGATCGCCGATTGCAGAGCCTTGCGGACATCCTTGGCAATGCGCTTGCGGCTGAATTCCAGCTCGTTCAGCGCCCGCTGCACCCGAAGGCCGCGGATCGACTGGGCGACCAGGTTCAGCTTGTAAGCGCTGGTGCGGAGGCTGCGAACCTTGGCCATGGCCTCGGTCTCGGGCAGCCGCCGCTCGGTCTTGGGCTTGCTCATGGCTACTTCCTCTTGGCCTTCTTGTCGGCCGCGTGACCGGGGAAGTTTCGCGTCGGCGAAAACTCACCCAGCTTGTGGCCAACCATGTCCTCGGACACGGTCACAGGCACATGTTTCTGGCCGTTGTGCACACCGAACGTCAGACCGACGAACTGCGGCATGATCGTCGAGCGGCGCGACCAGGTCTTGATCACGTCCTTGCGGCCTGAGGCTTGCAGCCCTTCGGCCTTCTTCAGCAGGTAGCCGTCGACGAACGGACCTTTCCAGACGGAACGGGTCATCTCTAGCGGGCCTTCTTGGCTTTATGGCGACTGCGGATGATGTACTTATCCGTAGCCTTGTTGACGCGGGTCTTGGAGCCCTTGGTCGGCTTGCCCCAGGGCGAAACCGGGTGACGGCCGCCCGAGGTGCGGCCTTCGCCGCCGCCGTGCGGGTGATCGACAGGGTTCATGGCGACGCCACGGACGTGCGGACGACGGCCCTTGTGACGGCTGCGGCCGGCCTTGCCCAGGGACTCGTTCATGTGGTCCTGGTTGGAGACGGCGCCGACGGTGGCCATGCAGCTGTCCTGCACCATGCGCAGCTCGCCCGAGTTGAGGCGGATCTGAGCATAGCCGGCGTCTCGGCCGACCAGCTGGGCGTAGGCACCCGCAGACCGCGCGATCTGACCGCCCTTGAGGGGCTTCAGTTCGATGTTGTGGATGATCGTGCCGATCGGCAGACCGCTCAGGGGAGCAGCGTTACCGGGCTTCACGTCGACCTTGGCGCTGGCCAGGACCTGGTCGCCGGCCTTGAGGCGCTGCGGGGCCAGGATGTAGGCCAGCTCACCGTCTTCATACTTGATGAGGGCGATGAAGGCGGTGCGGTTCGGATCGTATTCCAGCCGCTCGACGGTGGCCGGAACGTCGAACTTGCGACGCTTGAAATCGACGATGCGATACAGGCGCTTGGCGCCGCCGCCGCGGAAGCGAACGGTGACGCGGCCGTTGCTGGACCGGCCGCCAGACTTGGTCAGGCCCTGAACCAGGGACTTTTCCGGACGGCCCTTGTAGAGGTCGCTGCGGTCGACCAGCACCAGGCTACGACGGCCCGGCGAAGTCGGATTGAATGTTTTCAGAGCCATTCGCTCAGAGCCCCGTGGTGATGTCGATCGACTGGCCTTCGGCCAGTGTCACGATGGCTTTCTTGACGTCGGACCGGCGTCCGACGCGACCGCGGAAGCGCTTGGTCTTACCCTTGACGTTCAGGGTGTTGACCTTGGTCACCTTGACCTTGAACAGCTCTTCGACGGCGGCGGCGATTTCATCCTTGGAGGCGTCCTGAGCCACGCGGAAGACAACCTTGTTCTGTTCAGACAGAACCGTGGCCTTCTCGGTGATCACCGGCGACAGGATGGTGTCGTAGTGGCGTGAGGTAGCGGGCATCAGGCGGCTTCCTTCTCGGAGAAGCGCTCGGCGATCGCTTCGACGGCGGCCTTGGTGAGGACCAGCGTCTTGCGGCGCAGCACGTCATAGACGTTCAGGCCGGCGTTCGGCAGCACGTCCAGGTTCGGAATGTTGCGGGCCGCCAGCTTGAAGTTGGCGTCCACTTCCGGACCGGCGATGATCAGCGCGTTGACCAGGCCGAGGCTGCCCAGGGTGGCGCGCAGGGCGGCCGTCTTGGGTTCGGTCAGGGTCACGTTGTCCAGAACCACCAGGCTGCCGTCCTTGGCCTTGGAAGACAGCGCATGGCGCAGGGCCAGGGCGCGGAACTTCTTGGGCAGGTCGAAAGCGTGGCTGCGGACGACAGGGCCGTGGGCCTTGGCGCCGCCAACGAACTGAGCCGCCCGGCGCGAGCCGTGACGGGCGCCGCCGGTGCCCTTTTGCTTGTACATCTTCTTGCCGGTCCGCGAGACTTCGTTGCGGACCTGGATCTTGTGGGTCCCGGCGCGGCGCTTGGCCAGTTGCCAGGTGATCATCCGCTGCAGGATGTCGCCGCGAATGTCGGTGATGCCGAAGACGGCGTCATCGAGGGTCACGGAGCCGGCCTTGGAGCCGTCCAGGTTGATGGCGTCGAGTTTCATCTATTCGGCCCCTTCGGTCGTGGCTTCAACCGCGGGGGCGGCGTCAACTTCGGGCTCGGGAGCGGCAGGCTCAGAACCAGCGGCCTTCTTCAGGCCGGCGGGCTTGGGCGCTTCGGCAGGCAGCGAGCCCTTGATGGCGTCGCGGATCTTGACGAACGTGCCTTCGGTGCCGGGGACGGCGCCCTTCACCAGGATCAGGCCGCGCTCGGCGTCCACTTTCCAGACGGTGATGTTGAGGGTGGTGACGGTCTCTTGACCGAGGTGGCCGGCCATCTTCTTGCCGGCGAAGGTCTTGCCCGGATCCTGGCGCTGACCGGTCGAACCATGGGCACGGTGCGAGACCGAGACGCCGTGGGTGGCCCGCATGCCGCCGAAGTTCCAGCGCTTCATAGCGCCGGCAAAACCCTTACCGACGGTCAGACCCTGGATGTCGACCTTCTGGCCGGCGACGAAATGGTCGGCCGAGAATTCGGCGCCCACGTCGACCAGGTCAGCTTCGGCGACCCGGAACTCGGCCAGGACCCGCTTGGGCTCGACCTGAGCCTTGGCGAAGTGACCGCGCATGGCTTGCGAGGTGTTCTTGGGCTTCTTGAAACCCGCACCGAGCTGGAGGGCGACGTAGCCGTCACGCTCCTGGGTGCGCTGGGCGGTCACCTGACAGCCTTCGAGGCTGAGCACGGTAACCGGGACATGTTGGCCCGCTTCATCGAAGAAGCGCGTCATGCCCAGCTTTTTGGCGATTACGCCGGTACGCATGGCGTTCCCCTTAGAGCTTGATCTCGACGTCCACGCCGGCGGACAGGTCGAGCTTCATGAGCGCGTCCACGGTCTGCGGGGTGGGGTCGACGATGTCGAGCACGCGCTTGTGCGTGCGGATTTCGAACTGCTCGCGCGACTTCTTGTCGACGTGCGGCGAACGGTTGACGGTGAATTTTTCGATCAACGTGGGCAGGGGAATCGGTCCCCGCACGGTGGCGCCCGTTCTCTTGGCCGTGTTGACGATCTCGCGTGTGGAATGGTCCAACACGCGGTGATCGAAGGCCTTGAGCCGAATGCGGATGTTCTGACGATCCATATCGCTCGTTATTCCCAAAAGGCTGCCAAAGGGGCGGCGCCCGCGTGTATCCGAACCATTTCAAAGACCAACCCGGCCACCCCTACGAGGCGCCCGGACACGCTACGTCCGCAAAAAACGAAACGGCCCGCGCGGATATCCACGAGGGCCTTTGCTCCGAAATCAGGTCAAATGGGACCGTTTTCCGGGGTCGTTCCGCGGCCCGCGTCTATCCACAAGGGATACAGCCGGTCCAACAGAGGCGCGCTTCTACGTCGCGATTCCGTTTGCGTCAAGGCTTGCGGAAGGTCTTTCGGAACCAACCGGCGATCCTTCCCCGCATCTCGGCGACGGAGAGCCCCAAAGCGATGACCAGGGACCACAAGAGCCCCTTGGTCGCGAATCCGGCGATGACCAGGGCCAGGGCGTGGACCTTCAGGTCCGCCTTGAGCGCCCACGCCACCCCTACCCCGCCCCAGGCCAGCAGGAACAGGGTGACGCCCAGCGCCAGGATGAACCATTTGGCCTTCATGGGCGCAGGATGACAGTCTTGCTCATGAACGACGAGGGGGCCTGATCAGGCCGCCGGCCAGGGATCGGCCCAGGCCGGGATCTGCTTGAGGCGCTCCAGCCAGGCCGTCAGGTTGGGGAACCCGTCGAAGGGCATCTCCGCCTCCAGCCAATAGTTGGCCATCGAGGCAAGTTGAAAGTCGGCGATCGTCAGCCGGCCGCAGGCGACGAACTCACGTCCCGCCAGATGTCCGTCCAACACCTTGGCCAGTTTGCGCAGCTCCTTGTCCTTGCCGACCAGGGCCGACCGGTCCGCCTCCCCGATCTTGAAGGTCGCCTTGACCACATGCTCGAAATAGTAGGGTCCGACGGCTGAGCTCCAGTGATGGTCGCACCAGGAGAGCCATTGAAGCACCGCCACCTGCTCGGCCGGTTTATGAGCCGGCCACATGTCCGACCCCGCTTTGATGCAGAGATGGGCCATGATCGCCGACGACTCCCAAAGCACCATGTCGCCATCGACCAGGGTTGGCGCCTTCAGATTGGGATTGAGCGCGGCATAGTCCGGCGCCCTCAGTCCGCCGGTCACCGGGTCAATCTGAATGAAGTCTGCCTCCAGCCCCAGATGCTTGACGAGCGCCAGCACGCGGCGCGGCGCCTGGGCCTTGATCCAGTAGATCTGCATGGTCATTCCCCTAAGAAGGCTTGGTCCCTGAAAAAGTCAGTTCGAGATAGCGGCGCAGGTGATCCAGGCTTTGCGCGGCGGCCGCCGCCCCGCCCGTCGCCTTGGCCATGATGAAGCCGCCCTGCACGACGGCCTGGATATGCAAGGCCAGGCTTTCGGCGGTCCAGTCGCCCTTCACGCCATACTGGGCCATCGCCGCTTCGATATCGGCCTGCAGGGTCTTGCCGTGGGTGACAATATTGTCGGCCAAAGGGCCGCTGATCTCCGGATGGCTGCGCCAGGCTTCCTGGACGATATTGCCGCCAAAGCAGGTGAACTCGGTCAGGTCGCCGGTCAGGATCGACCTGCGGAAGTCGACATAGCCCAGCAGCCGCTCCAGCGGCCCCTCCCCCGCGTGATAGGGCGCCTCGGCGAAGAAGCCGGTCGTATGCGCATCCCAATGGGCGGCGGCGGCCCTGGCCAGGTCGTCCTTGCTCTTGAAGTGATGGAAGAAGCTGCCCTTGGTCAGCCCCGCCTCGGCGCAGACGTCCTCGATGCGGGTGGCGGCATAGCCTTTGGCGCGGACCAAGTGGAGCGTCGCGTCCAGGAGGCGGGCCTTGGAGTCGTTCTGCGCCATGACGAGCCACCATACCGACTAGTTGGTATGGCGCAAGCCCACGCCCCGGCCCGACGCAAAATGGCCGGGGTGAGCCCCGGCCATAACGCTAGAAATAATGTGAGAGACGACGGCTAGTTGTCGTTGTCCTTGTCGGAGATATCCTTGTCGCCGACATAGACCGAGCCGGAGCCGACGATCGACTTGGCGATGGGCCCGGAGACCTTTAGCAGCCGTACGTCGCCCGAACCGGCGATCTTGGCCGAAACCGAGCCGGCCTCGCCATTGAACTTCACATCGCCCGAGCCGGCGATCGAGGCTGATACGGCCTGAGCCGTCCCGCCGTTGACGATCACGTCGCCGGAGCCGGCGATCTTTGCGGCCAGGTTGCCGGTGACCCAGGCAATCTTCACGTCACCCGAGCCGGCGATGGCGGCGCTGGCGTTACCGCTGATGCCTTGAGTTTCGACGTCGCCCGAGCCGGCGATGCTGATCTCAAGAGTGCCGGCCGTGCCGGCCTTCACATCACCCGAGCCAGCCTCCGACAGCTTCATACGCCCGTCGACATTGGCCACAGTCCAGTCACCGCAACCGGCGTTGCCCAGTTCCAGGCTGGTGGCGCGGCCGACACTGCCGAACACGGCCCCACCAGCTTTGACGCTGACGTCCATCGGGGTGTGGATGATGATCTGCGGAATCTCGTCCCACTCCACCGCGCCGACACCGTTCACGTGCACGGTCGTCTTGCCGTTCAGGGTGTTGCAGTTGAGGTTGCGGCTCCAGTTGAGATTGCCGGCGACCGTGGTCGTATCGCCCTGAGTGGAGACCGTCAGCGGCAGGGCGGCGTTCTTGGTGACCATTTCGACCAGCACGTCGGACCGGGCCTCCGGCACCACCACCACCCGGGCGACGGCGTCCTTGATGACCACGGAAGGCGCGGCCTGGGCAGCCCCGGCAGCGAGAACGGCGGCGGCGACTGCGCCGAGTGTCATGAGTGCGCGCATCGGTGTTGCTCCCCTGAGTGCGATTGCGTTGAAGGGACGCTAGGCGCGGTGGGGCGGAAAGGCAGCTTAATTCGAGGTCATTACAGGATGGTCATGGAGCGCGCGGGGACTGGCTCGCCACAGGCGTGCCTGGCCCCTTCGGCGAAGCTGGGCGGTTCAGCCATCTGGATGGGGACAGGCACGCCGGAGGCGAGCCAGTCCGCGGCCCTTCGTCAGCCGCCGGCCAGAATGCCCAGCACGATTCTGTACTCCGCCAGCCGACGCTCATCTGCTTCGGTGGGATACGGTATCCTTGAGGGATCCATGTTGTCGGCGACATCTGCCAGCTTGACCGCCCTGGCCAGGGGATTGGCGGCGGCCCGCCGGGCGGCGTCGGCCCGGCTCTCACCAGCCCGCTTGGTCAGCACATCCACGGCCTCGACGACCTCACGCGGAAAGCCTTCGCGGACCAGGTCGGCGAGTTCGAGCGCCGTGTCCTCGACCGTGTCATGCAGCACCGCCGCCATCCGCTCGAGCCGCCCCTGGACTGCGAGCATGACCCTGAGCGGATGCAGGAAGTAGGGCTGGCCGCCCTTGTCGACCTGGCCTGCATGGGCCTGGGCGGCGATTTCGATGGCGCGTTCGAGGGTGGACACAGGTCCGATAGTCGGCGCTTAGCCGCGCCATGGCAATGTGATCATCTCGCAGCAAAAAGCCCCGGAGGTTTCCCTCCGGGGCTCGATGCAGATCAGTGAGGCTTGTGGGCCCTACTTGATGATCTTGGCCACGACGCCGGCGCCGACGGTGCGGCCGCCTTCGCGGATGGCGAAGCGCAGGCCCTGGTCCATGGCGATCGGGGTGATCAGCTCGACGTTCAGCTCGGCGTTGTCGCCGGGCATGATCATCTCAACACCTTCCTTCAGGTGGATGATGCCGGTCACATCCGTCGTGCGGAAGTAGAACTGCGGACGGTAGTTGGTGAAGAACGGGGTGTGACGGCCGCCTTCTTCCTTGGTCAGGATGTAGGCCTCGGCGGTGAACTCGGTGTGCGGGGTGATCGAACCCGGCTTGCAGAGCACCTGGCCACGCTCGACGTCTTCACGCTTGGTGCCGCGCAGCAGCACGCCGACGTTGTCGCCGGCTTGACCTTGGTCCAGCAGCTTGCGGAACATTTCCACGCCGGTGCAGACCGTCTTCTGGACGGGACGGATGCCGACGATCTCGACTTCCTCGCCGACCTTGACGATGCCCTTTTCGACGCGGCCGGTGACCACGGTGCCGCGGCCCGAGATCGAGAACACGTCTTCCACCGGCATCAGGAAGGGCATGTCCAGCGGACGTTCCGGCTGCGGGATGTAGGCGTCGACCTGGGTCATCAGCTCGAGGATCGAGTCTTCGCCGATCTTGGCGTCGCCGCCGTCGATGGCGACCTTGGCCGAGCCCTTGACGATCGGAATGTCGTCGCCCGGGAAGTTGTACGAGCTGAGCAGCTCGCGCACTTCCATTTCGACCAGTTCCAGCAGTTCCTCGTCGTCGACCAGGTCCACCTTGTTCATGTAGACGACCAGCGCCGGCACGCCGACCTGACGGGCCAGCAGGATGTGCTCGCGGGTCTGCGGCATCGGGCCGTCAGCGGCCGAAACCACCAGGATCGCGCCGTCCATCTGCGCCGCGCCGGTGATCATGTTCTTCACATAGTCAGCGTGCCCGGGGCAGTCGACGTGGGCGTAGTGACGGTTGGCCGTCTCATATTCCACGTGCGCGGTGTTGATGGTGATGCCGCGGGCCTTCTCTTCCGGCGCAGCGTCGATGTCTTCATACTTCTTCGCCGTCGCCCCGCCCGACTTGGCCAGGATCATGGTGATCGCCGCCGTCAGCGTCGTCTTCCCATGGTCAACGTGACCGATCGTGCCGATGTTGCAGTGCGGCTTGGTGCGGGCGAAT